>NZ_BAABHW010000001.1:0-1289285 GCF_039542305.1 [Roseibacterium] beibuensis
CAACCGTGTCGGCGGTCACCTCAAGCGTATCGCTTGCCGACCCGGAATTGCCCAGCGAGGACGTCAGGTCGCCTGAGGCGTTCACGAAGTTGCCGCCCGCCGTTGACAGGACATCGGCAGACACGGTGCAGGTGGCCCCCGCCGAGACTGTTCCGCCGGTATAGCTGAGAGTTCCCGCGCCCGAGATTGCGGTCAACGTCCCGCCGGTGCAGGTCGTCGAGGCATTGGTCGGGTTGGCAACCTCCAGCCCCGTCGGCAGGTTGTTCGTGAAATCGAGGGCGGTCGCCGCGATGGCATTTGCCGAGTTATCGACGGTGAAGGTCAGCGTGCTGGTTTCGCCCTGGATGATCGCATCGGGCGAGAAGACAGCCGAGAAGCTCGGCGGATCGCCAATACGCACGAAACTGCCATCCGTGGTGGACGTAATGTCGGTGGCTGTGTTGCCGGTCAAGTCCTCGATCCCGGACACGGTGAAGGACACGTCGCCCTTTGTCGTCGACGAGCCAACGGTCAGGGTTGCCGTCCAGTTCGAGCCGCTGCCCGACACGGATGCCGTTTCGCCCTGGATGGTCACGGTCGGCTCGACCACGTCCTCGTCGACGGTCAGGGACAGGGTGATCGTGTCCCCGGTCCCGGCGATATTGGGGGTCGCGCTGTCGGAGGCGAGGCTGACCAAGATCGCTGTCGGTGCGGTTGCATCATAGGTGACCGAGACCTGGTCTGCAGCCTCGTTGTCATTGCCGAATGCGTCCCTGACGCTGTTCTCGGGGAAATTGACTGTTACGGTCCCGTCCGATGCCGGCGTGATGGTCGCCGTGTAGACGGTCGGGCTGGTTGGTTGCAAATTCGTGGCCGCGCCATTGCTCACCACGATGTCGCCCAGAGCTATGCCCGTCACCTCCTCGGAGAAGGTCATCGTCAATGAGAAAGGCGCGCTCACCGAACCGCTCGGTACGCCGAGCGTCACTGTCGGACGGGCCACATCCGCCGTGGTGCTCTCCGAGTTGGACGCCGTATTGCCATTACCCGCCACATCGGTCGCCGCATCTGTCCCCACCGACACGGTGACTATGCCATCACCGTCGGGCGTGATCGTGGCCGAATAGACCCGCAAGGAGACGGCTTGAAGGTTCGATGCCGTGCCATTCACCACGGTGAAATCGCCAAGCGCAAATCCAGTCATGTCTTCATCGAAGGTCACGGTCACATCGAAGGGGCCGTTCACCTCGGAAGGGATCGCGGAGAGTACAGCGGTCGGCGCCGTTACATCCCGCGTGCCGCTGAGTGTTGCGCCAGTGCCGGGATTGCCGGCCCGGTCAACGGCAGCTGCATCCGCTACGGCGACCTCAAACGCGCCCGCCGAGCTGAGGGTCAGATCCGCCGTATAGGTGCTGCCGCTGCCCCTGAAATTCGAGAAAGAGCCGGTCCCCTGCGTCAGGGTCAGATCGCTTGCATCGAAATCGGTCACGATTTCGGAAAATGTGAACGTGAGCGGGATCACGGAACTGTTGGTCGGGAAAGATGCCGAAGAGGTGATCGACAGCGTCGGCGCAACGCTGTCCGGATTATAACCCTCATATGCACCGATGACACTGAAATCCGTCATGGCGTTGCCAGCCATGTCCATGATGACGGCATCGGTTCTAGGCTCGAGCCTAATAGTCCCGGTGCCATCGGACACAACGAAAGAGAACCGCAGCCTGAACCGATAGACGCTCGGTGTAACCTGGACCGCGCCGAGTACCGCAAGAGAGCCAACGCGAACATTTCCGTCAATTTGAAAATCCCCACCCAGACTGACACTGGTGACGTCTTCGGTGAAGGTCACTTCCCATTCCAGTTCAGTCTCGCTGGTATACTGGTCCACAGGATCAAAACGTGTGATCGACTGGATGCGTGGCGGCGTGGTGTCTGTCGCCTGCGCCCTGGCTTCCTCAGCGAACGCTGTGATGCACCACAACGTGGCAAGAGCCAGCGCGATGTGTTTCAGACAGCGTTGTACACAGATTTTCTTCCTCATGCATTCCCCGCAAGTCAGGGGCATGAAGAACAAACAACATACCCCAATGGCGACGCAGTCAGCCAACTGCATCACGTTCATTGGGCCAGTTGCTTGCGACGGGAAGGCGCGAAAACGCGTCTTCAGATCTTCTCAAAAGCCGACATCTTACCGGTGAGGCCTGTAGCACCGGAACTTCTCAAGCAGCGGCAAGTTCTGTTTTTTGGGTCGATCGTGAAAGCGCATATTGCTATATCTTGGGAAAACAATGGCTTGTGTGTTGTCTTGGTCACAGCTGTCGATGCCGCAAGCTCTCTCGCTGCCGCGGGCCTGCGAAGCTGAGAAAGTCTTGCGTCAGGCAAACAATATCCGATTTATGGGCCAGAGCAGGCATCTGCCGGATATTTCGTGACTGTCCGCTTTGGGGCCGAGAGTTTGCAGGGCAAGTCTTGACCCTCTTTTTCGACATTTTCCAACCCGCGGATACCTGAGATCAATGAGACTGCGTTCGACTGGCGGAAAACGGCTTGTCTGTCTAGAGGAGTACGAATGAACGATAATCCAATCACCGGGCAATGCCTTTGTGGCGCTGTGAAATTCCGCATATCGGGAGAATTCCAAGCCTTTTTCCTGTGTCACTGCTCCCGCTGCCGCAAGGACAGCGGGTCGGCCCATTCTGCAAACTTGTTCTCGTCCACTGCCAGTCTGACCTGGGTGTCGGGGGCGGAAAGCATCAAGACATTCCAGCTGTCCGGTACACGCCACGTGAAGTGCTTTTGCTCCGACTGCGGGTCCGCGCTGCCAGTTTCCCAGCCGGAGGTTGGTTTGCTTGTGGTGCCGGCAGGGTCGCTCGACAGCCAGATCCACATACGGCCCAACGCGCATATCTGTTGGTCCAGTCGCGCGGATTGGGACAACGATCTTGCCTCCATCCAAAGGATCGAAGGGCTTCCAGGATGAATGGTCGAACCGATGATGTGTCTCGGGCAACAACCAGACCATGAGGACGGGACCGTCAGCTTCACCCGCGCAGCTGACACTCGGCTTTGCCGTGATGCCGTGGCTTGCATGTATGTCCGGACCGGTGAAGCTGCGGCCCGTCATTAGGGTCAGGACTCA
The DNA here is from genome assembly GCF_039542305.1 of [Roseibacterium] beibuensis. Classification (NCBI taxonomy): domain Bacteria; kingdom Pseudomonadati; phylum Pseudomonadota; class Alphaproteobacteria; order Rhodobacterales; family Roseobacteraceae; genus Roseicyclus; species [Roseibacterium] beibuensis. Next base: position 3,119 of record NZ_BAABHW010000001.1, read on the forward strand.
CAGCCAGTAGATGACGAGTGCTGCGAGGGCGATGGCTGACAGGAAGACTTCGGGCATGCTTCTGAAGTGCCGAGAGGCTACGCCCCGTCGCTCTTAACCTCGGGGGGATGCTCAAGATCCAATTCCTTGGATGCGGCGTGATTCGGGCTGGCTGCAGTGGCTTGGCGTCCGTGCGTGAAAGCGATTCAATCACGTTAAGTCTTTGTGAGAAAACAAAAACACAGGCGTGATTTTCATGCCTTGACCGCAGGCCGGTATAGCCCTCCTATACATATGTTCAGCAAATCGAACACGTTCATTATAATGAACAAATAGGGGGAGGACAATAAAATGAGCGGTCGCGGTGCCGAAAGAAGTCTCCTGCTCGTTGAATGGATGGCCGGTTGCGCTGAGCCAGTGAGTCTCGCGCAAACAGTTGCGGCATTGAATCTGCCAAAAAGCTCTGCTCTCGGATTGCTACGGATGCTCGTCGATCTCGGGTATGCCGAACGCACTGACGCAACCCATTATCGATTGGTCCGGCTTCCGGGCGAAGCCACGAATGAAAATCCCGCTTGGGGGAGCCTGCTGCGCCTGTTGCAAAGCTCTCTTGCGCAGGCCGTATCAGATACTGGGGAGTCCGGGTTTCTTGCGGTGCTCGAGCCTGAGAAGACGGTTCGGTATCTCAATAAGGTCATGCCTGAGCGAGAAATCCGCTACGACCGCGACATTTCGGTGGCGCGCCGTGCGTGGCAGGTCTCAAGTGGGATCGTGCTACTGGCCGGTCTTTCTGAGGCCGATCTTGCAGCTTACCTTGACGTTTTGTCTTCAACAGAAGGCGCAACAATCGAGCCCGCCGTCCTGTTAAGCGAGGTCCGCGAGGCTCAACGCCTCGGCTATCACGCAAACCCGATGGGTGTTGTCGAAGGCGCTGCAGGTGTCGCTGCACCAATCCTCGATCGAAACGGGAGAATGGTTGCAGCGCTCAACATAGCCGGCCCTGCAGATCGCATATCCGGATCACTCGAAAAAATAATCGATCTCACTGTCGCGCATGCCGAACGGTGTAGCGCCGTTCTGGCGGAGGCGCGTGGACTAAGCAGCTGAGACAGCCGTGCGATGCGCTGCTGCGTGTCGCGATCCCCAACCTGATCATTGAAATGGAGGAGACCTCAATGACAACTTCGCTGAAGATTTTTACCGCAGCTTGTACAGCTGCACTCCTTGCCGGCCCGGCGCTGGCCCAGGATTTTCCTGAACGTGGGATCGAACTCGTGGCGGGCTATGGTCCCGGCGGTGGGCATGACACGATGCTTCGCACCATGGCGCGTGTCTTGACCGAAGAAGGCTTGGTCGAGGTGCCCCTTAACGTCGTGAACAAGGACGGTGGCAGTTCGGCGGTCGCGATGGGCTATCTCAACGGCATGGCTGGCGACGGTCATTACCTGATGTCCGTTACCTCGTCGCACATCACGACGCCGCTGAACACCGATCTTCCTCTCGACTACTCGAGCTTTACGCCAATCGCACGGTTGGGCATCGACCCCGAGGTCCTTGTGGTGAATCCCGATGGCGATTTCGCGAGCATGGACGCGATCCTCGGTGCCGATCGAATGCTGAATGTCGGTGGTACTGCTTCGGGATCTATCGAACACATCGTCACGGTGCTGCTGGCACGCGAAGCGGGTATCGAGCTGAACTTCATCCCCTTCGATGGCGATGGTGAAGTTGTTGCCGCCTTGCTGTCGAACCAGGTCGATTTCGCTATCACCAATCCGGGCCCGGTTTCAGATTTCATCGAGACCGGTGACCTCGCAGCGCTCGCAATTTCGACCGAAGAACGGATCGAGGCCTATCCCGAGCTTCCGACCTTCTCGGAGCAGGGTATCGACATCGTCCTCAGCCTGTTCCGCGGGGTGACCGCGCCGGCCGATATTTCGCCGGAGGCCGAGGAATGGCTGGTCACGCTCATGACGGATCTGAACGAAAACGACGCTTGGCGGACCGAATACCTCGAGCCGAACTCGGTTGTTCCGGGATTGCTCACAGGTGAAGAATTCGAGGCCTACCTCGCCGAAACGCAGCAGGTTTATCGCGAAGTTCTGATGGATCTCGGTCTGATCGACTGAACTGTCTCAGGAATGTGGAGGAACTCCCGATGAAATGGTCCGAACTCATCCTTTTGGCTGGCCTCGCCTGTTTCGCGGGGGTCATTCTGCACGACAGCCTTGATATGCCTTACAGATCAAGTCAGGCCTTCGGGCCTGGCTTCATCCCGTTGAACATGGCAATTGCGACCCTTGCGCTTTGCGGCCTGCTTTTGGTCCGCGCTGTAGTGGCAGGTCTTCGGTCCGGCGAAATGGCGTTGGACCTCGCGCGCGCTTTGCCAGCAATCGGTGCCATAGCGCTATTGCTGCTGGCCACGGCGGCGGCGAGCTTTGGCTCGGTCCTGGGCCCGCTTGCCGTTGCGATGACGGTGATTTCGGCTTTGCTACTAGGGCATGGTTGGGTCCGTTCCGTCCTGCTCACAGCAGCCACTCTTGCCGTCATATACGCGATCTTCAGTCTTTGGCTGAACATCCCCGTTACCTAAGGCCCTGACATGATAGATATTCTTAACAGCCTTGGCGGCGGGTTCGCCGAGGTGCTGACCCCCTACAACCTCCTGGTTATTTTCGCGGCCGCCATGATTGGCACCGTAGTCGGCGCGCTGCCTGGACTGGGCCCCTCGGCCGGCATCGCGCTGATGTTGCCCCTGACCTTCGGCATGCCTCATGTGTCCGGCCTTTGCTTGCTGACCGGGGTTTACATGGGCACGATGTATGGTGGGCGGATCACCTCGATCCTCATCAACACACCAGGCGATGCACCGGCCATCATCACGGCCATGGAAGGCTATCCGATGATGCAGCAAGGGCGCGGAGGACTTGCGCTTGGCATTTCGGCGATCTCTTCCTTTGTCGGCGGCTTGTTCGGTTTGGTGGTGCTCATCTTCTTCGCGCCTGTATTGGCCGACTATGCCATTCATCTCGGCGCGCCTGAGTACTTTCTGCTGATGGCGCTGGGGCTTTCCACGATCATCCTCCTGGCTGGAGGAAACGTTCTCAAAGCGCTGATCGTCGCCTGTTTCGGAATTCTCGTCGGGACCATCGGCGCTGACTACGTGTCCGGCCGAATGCGGTTCGTATGGACGGTCGAACTCATCGAAGGAATAGACTTCGTAGCGATCATCATCGGCCTCTACGGTTTGGGAGAAGTCTTCTACAACCTCGAAGAGCGGGTCCGCTTGAACCTCGGCAAGCCGAGCCTTCGGATCGCCGATTTCGTGCCATCTGGTGGATCGCTGCGCGAAGCGGCACCGGCCACCCTGAGAGGTTCGCTGATGGGAACGGTCATCGGCATTGTCCCAGGCGCGGGTGCGACAGTCGCGACCTTCCTCGATTATGCATTGGAGAAGAGGATCGCGCGAAATCCCGAAGAATTCGGCAAAGGATCCATCCCTGGACTTGCAGGACCCGAGGCAACCAACAACGCGTCTGTTCCCGGCGCCCTGATCCCGCTGATCACGCTCGGTATCCCTGGTTCGGGCGGTACGGCAATCATGCTGGGCGCCCTGATCATGTTCGGCCTGCAGCCCGGACCTCTGATGATGGTCAACTCGGGCGACGTCATGTGGGCTATGATCGCAGGACTGGTTCTGGCGAATGTCTTCCTCTTGGCCTCGAACGTGTTGCTCATCCCGGTATTCGTGAACCTCTTGCGCCTTGTTCAGGGCAATCTGGCAAGCGTTGTGATTGCTCTGTGCGTGGTGGGGGCGTTCTCACTGTCCTATTCGGAATTCAACATCTGGATCGCATTGATCTTCGGCGTCATCGGCTACCTGATGCGCAAGAACGACTATCCCACCGGTCCGTTCATCCTTGCGGTTGTCTTGGGGCCATTGGCCGAAGGCTACTTCCGCCGGTCGATTATGATGGGCCAGGGAGATGCCGGGATCTTTCTTGAACGCCCGATCTCGGTAGCCCTCATTGCCGCGATGGTCCTGATCGGGATCGGCACGCTTTTTGCCAAGCGAGTGATGTCGCGCCGCCGCGCGCAAGCCGACACCGCAGGGCAATGAAGGAGGCAGGAATGACAAAAAAGAGCCAATGGCACCAAGCTTCTTATCAACCGGAGGCCCCTCCTGGCCCCTTGGAAGGCATCCGAGTTCTTGATCTCTCCCGGCTGGTTGCCGGGAACATGGCAACGCTTCAGTTCGCGGACTTCGGAGCGGATGTGATCAAGGTCGAGCCTCTGCCGAAGGGTGATCCGCTCCGCGCATGGAAACAAGCGGGACAACCCAGTTTCTGGAAAGCGTACGCTCGAAACAAGCGCAGCCTCGGCGTCGATTTTCGCGCGGAGGGTGCAATCGCTCTCCTGCGCCGGTTGCTTTCAACAGCGGATGTTCTGGTCGAGAACTTTCGACCCGGAACGCTGGAACGTATGGGCTTGGCGCCTGAACTGTTGTTGGAAGACAATCCGCGCCTGATCGTGCTGCGCGTCTCGGGCTTCGGGCAGACTGGCCCCTACAGTCCGCGTCCGGGTTTTGGCACTCTGGTCGAGGCCATGTCAGGGTTTGCTCATCGCAACGGCGAGGCCGGGAGCGGCCCACTTCTGCCGCCTTTGGCCCTCGCGGATATGATCTCGGGGCTTTACGGCTCGAACGCCGTGTTGATGGCCCTGCAAGCGCGGGACAAAACCGGCCGTGGGCAGATCATCGACCTTGCGCTCCTCGATTCCATGGTCTCGGTTTTGGGACCGGAACCATTGGATTACGCCCTCACAGGGGAAGCGAAACCTCGCGTTGGCAATGGGTCGAACACGTCCTGTCCCCGCAATGTCTATCGTAGTTCGGATGGCCATTACATCGCGATTTCGGCATCCATCCAAAGCACCGCCACGCGTCTCTTTGCGGCGATCGGGCGCGCGGATATGAACGAAGACCCGCGCTACGCGACCAATGAGGCCCGCGTCGCGCACAAGCCTGAAGTTGACGCGATCTTGTCCGAGTGGATCGGTAGCCGCAGCCGTGACGAGGTGATGGAGATAGCGCAACGCGAGGGGATCACGGCCGCCCCCCTCTATTCGATTGAAGATATCGTGGAGGATGATCATTTCCGCGACCGCGAGATTTTCGTTGATCTCCCGGATGAGGATCTGGGTCAGGCTACGATGCATAGCCCTGTTCCACGTCTGTCTGTGACACCCGGCGGCTTCCGCATGCCCGCCCCGCGGCTTGGCGAACATAGCGAAGCCATTCTCGAGGAGGCGGGCCTTGGCGCCGAGGACATCAAGGATCTTCAAACCGCCGGAGTTGTGCCGGAGCATCAGCCATGAGCGACCTCACGACCTGGCGCAGCCTTTTATACGTGCCCGGCAATAACGCGAAATTCCTGTCCAAGGCGCAGTCGCGCGGAGCAGATGCATTGATCCTGGATCTGGAGGACAGCGTGCCGGATGGCGAAAAGCAGGCGGCGCGCAACATGTTGGAGGAGCATTTACCGGGTCTGTCCCTTGGTCCCTCGGCGCTTGCGATACGCATAAACGGCGGTATGCGGGCCGGAATCCGTGATCTGGAAGCCTTGCTTCATCTCGGAATCAGCGCGATCGTTCTTCCGAAGTGCGAGCACCCTGGCAAACCTATCGCCATTGCTGAGGTCCTGGATGACCTGGAGGCGGAACGCGGCATCGAGGCCGGATCTGTCGCGATCATTGCTCTGGTGGAAACCCCGGGTGGCTTGGCACAGGTCAACGCCATCGCAATGGCTCACCCAAGAGTTCAAGCCCTCCTCTTGGGAAGCGAAGATTTCGCCGCCGCCTGTCGAATGACGCCTTCACGAGATAGCCTGCTCGGTGCGAAGCAGCAAATCGTCTATGCGGCCCGCGCCGCCAACATCGTTCCCTTGGGATTGTTGGATTCCGTCGCAGTGTTGGACAGCACCTCCATTGAGGATCTTGCACACGAGGCTCGACGATTTGGCTTTTCCGGTGCGACGGCCGTTCACCCTGATGCTGTCCCCGCATTGAACCGGGGTTTTGCGCCGCCCGAAAATGAGATCGCTTGGGCAAGAACCGTTATGGAAACGATGCGGGCAGCAGCCGATGAAGGGAAAGGCGCTGCAAGACTGGATGGAAAAATGATCGACAAGCCTGTGCAAATGCAGGCGGAATACATCCTATCGCGTGCTGGGAAATCCGAAAGCGGAGCGTGAGACCGGCCCAATCCGGGTTTTGTCACACCGTGTTCACAAGAGATCGTTCAATGCGATTTGGGCGACTGTCCGTTGATGGCAGCATGCGGCTTTGTTGCGCAAAGGTTGGGTTAGGGATTCATCTCGTGAATCCAGCGTGGTAGCTGTCCTGCATGAGCAGACCGATCCCGCCGAGCTACAAGACCAAGAACTGGCCGACCTACAACGAAGCGCTGAAACAGCGTGGTTCCCTGACGATCTGGTTCGATCCGGACATGGTCTGGGAGCCGCCGCCGACCGGCAAGCGAGGCCGGCAGCCGTTGTATAGCGACGCCACGATCCAGACCTGCCTCACGATGAAAGTCCTCTTCGGCATGGCCCTCAGGCAGACCACAGGCTTCGTCGAGAGCCTTCTGCGGCTGGTTGGCCTCGACTGGACGGTGCCGGATTTCAGCACATTGAGCCGACGACAGAAGACGCTTGCCGTCACCATCCCCTACCGTGGCTCGCAGGGGCGCTGAACCTGCTGATCGACAGCACCGGCATCAAGGCAGAGGGTGAAGGCGATTGGCACGCCTGCAAGCATGGCGGCGCGAAACGGCGCGTCTGGCGCAAGATCCACATCGGCGTCGACGAACAGACGCTGGAGATCCGCGCCATAGAAGTCACCGGCAGCAACGTCGGGGATGCGCCCATGCTGCCCGAGCTTCTTGACCAAATCCCCGCGGATGTGGAGATCGGCTGGGTCACCGCAGACGGGGCATACGACACGCGCAAGTGCCATGACGCCATCGCCAACCGGGGCGCCCATGCCGTCATGCCGCCGCGCAAGAACGCCAAGCCGTGGAAGCCGTCGACCGCCGGCGCCGGCGCGCGAAACGAGGCCCTGCGCGCCTCGAAATACCTCGGCCGCGCGCTTTGGCGAAGGTGGACCGGATACCACCGCCGAAGCCGCGCCGAAACGAAGATGCATTGCGTGAAGCTGCTGGGGCAAAGCCTCATGGCGCGCGACTTCGATCGTCAAGTCGCAGAACTCCAGATCCGAGCCGCCGTGCTGAACGGCTACACCGCGCTCGGCATACCCTTCACAGAGCCTGTGGGATAAGTGCGTCCGGGGAAAGGGGAAGTCCGGGCTTTACGGTCTTTGCGCAACAAAGCCGCCACGAGTCGATCATGTCCCTGAAGAACAAAGATCAGCAGGCTCTGGGACGATTTCACGTGGCCATGTGCCAGGCCGTGGATATTTTTGTTGCTTTGCGACGACAGGACAATCCGCGTTTTCGCCCGACCGTCCGGAACCTGAGCACATTGAGCGCCCGCCGGTTTATCGCTGAACAAACGACACTGCTGTTGAAAGAGCCTGTTCGAACCGCGCCGCCTCGTGGAGGAGAGAAAACCAAAGCGCGCATTCTCTACCAAGGCCGCACAATCCTGAAATACTACAAAAACTATATGAAACTCGACAATGGTGAGGGCGTGGCCGAGGCCCTCGTTCCATTGACGCACCTACGTGGCAACAGGTCGCCGCGTATTTCCGTACCACTCCGCGATTTGATGACCAAAGCCTGGGGCGAATTTGGCTTCGACCTAAGGGGACATTCGATCGCGAATGTTCACCAATACCTTGAGACGCTCGTTCACGAGGAGAACAAGCGCCGCATCTTGAACGAGTTGCCAAAACTCGCTGTGCCATCACAGAAGACGCTTCGGGAGCACCGTGATCGCCTCGTCACTCCAACCGAATATGCGATTGCCGTAGATGGAGTTCGAGAAACCCGCCGAAGGCAAGGGCGGGGCAGCACCGACATCCGGGGGTTCATGGTTGGTGAGCTCTGCGGCATGGATGAGCAGAAAATGTCGCTCGTGACGTCTGCAAAAGAGAAAGGCTTCTGGCACACCCTCTCGGACGAAACGAAAAGGGCCTATGAAGAGGCGGATGAGTTTATTCGAAAACGGCTTCACATTATCGTCCTATTTGATGTTGCCAGCCGCATGCCTTTGGCTTGGATTATTGCCGAAAACCCGAATGCAGAGGCTACTCTTGCTCTTCTGCGCATGGCGACCCGTGACAAGACCCGCGAAAAGACCCGGTACGGGTGTAAGAATGATCCCGCTAAAGGATGCAGCATTCACCGTTTGCGCAACGATAACGGGACTGGGCTGCGAAGTTCACCCGTCATTGCATCATTGATGGGAATTGGAACGATCAACGAAACCACCCGAACGTACTCTCCAACAGACCGAGCTCATGATGAACGGTTTTTTGGAACAGTGGAGTCGTGTTTTTTCAAGGTCATGCCGGGATACACGGGACGCCGCCCGGGAGATATCCCCGGCTACGACGCAATCAAAAATGGGGTTGTGAGTGTTGAGCTTTTGTATGCCATGCTGACCCGCTACCTCGTGGACGAATACCCTTTTCAAAAGCACTACGGCGTTGGCATGTTCGGCCGCCGTCCTTGGGATGTCTATAAAGAGCTCAACGATACCCGCGGGATGGCTGGGGTGATCGACCCCCACACCCGGCGCATTCATCTCGGCTGGCAGGTCAGCACCACACCTTCCGATGAAGGTGTGCGCGTGTTCGAGGGTATTTGGTTCAACTCGGACGATCTGCAGCTGGCCCGCGAAGAGCAGTTCTTCAAAGGGAAAGTCGAGGTCTTTGTCGACCCCGACAATTTGAACATTGCCACGGTCCTCATGGCGGGCGTGCCGGATCCGATCGAAGTCACCCTTCAGACGACCGCATTCGCAGACATGACCTTGGGCGAGGTCTTGCAGTTGGTCGCCGAGTATCGTCGCGAGGATCCGCACGTCACTGAACTTTATCATGATCGCCTTATGGAAGCGCGGACACGGCGTTACGCTGACATCTCGTCCATCGGTGTCGAACACGACCTGCCCCGCAGCTATTCGACCATCGAGGAGTGCAAGGCACTTGCCAGGGCGGTCTTCGCAGGCGCCCGGGTTCCCCGCACAAAGCAGCTAAACAGCACAACCTCTCCAGACGATGTCACCAACTTGGCGCAAAGCGACGGGGTTTTCGCCATCGGTGAAGAACCCTCGATCATTGAAGGGACGGCTGAAGAGGTGCCCGGAACCTCCGAGCCGTCGTCGGACGAGCAGCCCACTGACCATGGGACACAGGAGGAAAAATCTCAGGGCACTTCGGCGAGCAACCCACCTCCCTCCAAGGGAAATACGTCTCGCACACGCAAGTCGCAGTCCATGAAATCTGCGCGTCCTTCCAACCTCAAGGAGTTGAAGTAATGTCATTCGTCAACGAGGCGGTGGTCGACGTTCGAAAGCCCCTGATGGAGGCCCGCTTTCCGTTTAACCGAGCGCAGGACCTGGCCGAGGCCATGACTATGTGCGTCACGGAATACTATATCAAAGCCTCGATTGGCGGTCGTTTTGAAGCCTCCGGGATTTTGGTGATCGGTGACTCCCGGCAAGGAAAGTCGACCGAAATCGATGCCATGTTGAGGCGCCTTAACGATGGATCAACCACCATGCCCGATGGGCGTCCGGCTCGGGTCATTTCATGCCTTCTGTCCGGCAAGGTCACCTGGAAAGATCTCGGCGTCGAAATTCTCGAAGTCCTCGGATACCCGCTGCGAGGGCGGCACTCGCAAAGCGAGATTTGCTCCAAGGTCAGAAAGTATGCGGAGCTTCAGGGCGTGGTTGGCATTCACTTTGATGAGTGCCAGCACGTGTTCACGGAAAACGACAGCCTGACCAACCAGAAATTTCTGGATAGCTTCAAATCCCTTTTGAAGGATCATCAATGGCCGCTGATGCTGATCTTCTCCGGAGTGCCCAGCCTCGCCGCCCAGATTCAGAAGGAAGAGCAGCTCTACAGGCTCCTGCGCACCGTGAATTTTTCCGGCATCGATCTCGCGAGCACAACCGACAAAGACGAGCTCCTTCATCTTATCTTCAGCTACTGTGACAAGGCGCAGCTTGAGTTCGATGACTTCGAGTTGGACGACTTCCTCGACCGCTTGGTTTTCGCGGGATGCCAACGATGGGGGCTGGTGATCGAGCTGTTGATCGAAGCTTTGACGGTCACCCTTAGTGCCAATGAAAAGATCTGCACTATTGACCATTTCGCCGAAGGGTTTTCGCGCCGCACAGGTTTGCCATTTGGCTACTCGCCCTTCACTATGCCGAACTACCGAGAGGGTTTCAAACAGCACAATTTGCTCGACGCCTACGAGACGACCCGACGAAAGAAGATGCCCCGGAAGAACTGACCACTTGGCTTTTTCATAGATGGACGGCCCGCCTCGCGCGGGCCTTTTTTGTTTTCAGCAATGTGAGGTGTGCATGGTTATGGTTCGAACGTGCATGCTTATGCCATCAGATTTCGATGAAGCTTTATTTTATTGTTTTATTTCATTATATTGGAGGGGAGAGGTTTGATTTCGAATCACCTGAGCGTGCATACATATGCCCCATCCACAGCGAATTTGGATGGGGCATATGTATGCACAAAACGGATGTTTTTGATGCACGCCCTGTCAAGGATTTTTCGCCCTTCTCGGCCAGAATTCAGCTAAGGGCTTGTTAAAAAATATAACTAATAGGTGGACAGGAAAGTCCCAGCCGCCTTGAGGTTTTCCGCCGTACGAAATTTCCGATCGCCGGGGCATGCGATCGATACTTCAACTTAAAAAGATTCCTGATGCTGCCTCGCCCTGAGCCATCCCCGCGCAAGCCGTGCGGTGTCCGGGCCAGCGCGGTGAGGGGCAGGGCGTCGCTCTACCGTTTCGTAGAGCGGATCCAGAGCGTAGCCCACAAAAGGCGGCAAACGAGACAGCGTCGAAATCCTCGATTTCGGGGAAACCGTTCCAACCTGCAGTCCCCATTAGGCGGACACCCGTCTCGCCGACCACTAAGAGGAGCGGATCTCGGATGTTTCAGCCAAGGCCGAGGGGCTGCCGGGTCCGATCGCGGCCCGGCCGGGCTGGGAGGCCATACCGGCTGTACGGCAGGGTCGCCTACGGTGAAAACGATGCACGCGCCGGAGCCTCGCACGGGATCGGGGCCGGTCTCGAGCCTGGTGTCCGCGTTCTGCCCCACGCTGCGGCAATCCCCCATGGCGCCGGGAAGCCAGGTCAGGAGGCCTTCGGGAAACGGCATGCCAAGGGGCTGGACCCGGCTGGGCTGGCCGGGACGTTGCGCCACGTGCGGCAGCCTCAAGCCGATCCAGAGCACCGTCGCTCAGCGCATAGGTCGACATGACAAACGAGGCGGCATGGTTTGGCTGCCGAGATCAACACCCGGAATTGTCAAATGGTCGCGGCACTCGCTCCTCCGCCCCATGAGTCGTCTATTGACCGGACACGGGGCGTGGGGCATCAGGTTGGTGTGATCGGTTCCGCCCCGTTCTGGGGTGGAGGCAAGAGGGAACGCGGTGGGGTGTGAGGTCACACCGAACCCGCGGCTGTCCCCGCAACTGTGAGCGGCGAGTTCGGCTGACAACGCCACTGGAGCGATCCGGGAAGGCCAGCCAGAGCATTGACCCGCGAGCCAGGAGACCTGCCGGTCATGCGTGTCCCCACCGGGACGCGGCCACCTGGACGCCGGGGAAACGCGTCGGGCATGGGCGCGTCACTCCGGTTGCGCGCTCCCGCCAAATCTCCCCGTCCGTCCTTTCCAAGCGCGGCTTCTCAGCCGCACGACAGAAAGAGGACGTAGATGACCCTTCGCACGACAATCTTCGCGGCTGGTGTCGCTGCCGCCCTGCCGATGGCGGCATCGGCGCATTTCCTGCTGAATTTCACCGAACAGGCGGTGATCGAGACACCCGGTGAAATTCCGGTCAAGCTGATCTTCTGGCACCCGATGGACAACGGCCAAGTCATGGACCTCGCTATGCCGCGCGAGTTCTACATGATCCACAACGGTGAGCGCACGGACTTGCTCGATACGCTCGAACCCGCAGTATTTCAGGGGGCAGAGAACACGGGCGAGGCCTTCCGTGGCTCGGTCCCGATCCGCCGGTCGGGCGACTACGTCTTGGTGACAGTGCCCGAGCCCTACTATGAGGAAAGCGAGGACATCTACATTCAGCAGATCGCGCGCGTCTTCCTGAACCGCAACGGCCTGCCGACTGATTGGGACGGCATCATGGGGCTTCCGGCCGAGATCCAGCCCCTGAACCGTCCCTACAACGTGCTCGTCGGTTCGACCTTTACGGGCCGCGTGCTGTCAAATGGCGAACCGGTCGCCGGGGCCGAGATCGAGATCGAATACATGGCCTCCGAGCCCGACATCGCGGTCAGTGCCACGACCGAACCGACGGTTGCCGCGCCCGCGGGCGGCACGCTGATCGCGATCAGCGATGCAAACGGTTATTTCACCTTCGGCATCCCGACGGCCGGGTGGTGGGGTTTTGCCGCGCTTGGTGTCGGACCGGAGACCGGGTTCGACGGCCGCGAGTTGTCGCAAGATGCCGTGATCTGGATTCACGCGACCGAGTTGGAGTGAGATCATGCACATTGTTGACGGGGCGCTTGCGAACGAGGTTGTCCTCGGCGGGGCCGTCGTTGCCGCTGGCGGGATCGCGCTGGGGCTGAAAAAGCTGCCGCTGGAAAAAATTCCGGCGGCGGGCGTTTTGTCGGCCACGTTTTTCGTGGCCTCGCTGATCCACGTTCCGATCGGCCCCTCTTCGGTGCATCTGATCCTCAATGGTCTGGCCGGGCTTGTCCTCGGCTGGGCCGCTTTTCCCGCGCTGTTCGTGGGGGTCTTGTTGCAGGCCGTCTTCTTTGGCTTCGGCGGATTGACGGTGCTGGGGGTGAATACGCTGAACATCGCCCTGCCGGCCGTTCTGGTCGGTATCCTCGTTGGTCCGGTGATTGCGCGGGCCTCGCCCGCGATGGGCGCGGTCTGGGCCGGGATCGGCGGTGCCTTTGCCATCGCCGCCACAACGCTGCTGGTGGCTGCCTCCCTGATGCTGTCAGGAGACGAGTTCGTCGCTGCCGCACAATTCGTTTTCTTTGCGCATATCCCCGTCATGGGGATCGAAGCGCTGCTTGCCGGAGCGGCGGTCTACCTTGCCCGGCAGGTGAAGCCCGATCTCTTCACGACCATGAAAGGAGCCAAGGCATGATGCGCGCTCTCATTTTGGCACTCGTCCTGGTTGCAGCCCCCTTTGCCGCGCTGGCCCATAATGTCATTTCATCCGTCTTTCCGGCGGGCCGCGAGATCGAAGGGGAGATCGGGTTCTCCAATGGCGAGATGGCCGGCAATCGGCTGGTCGAAGTCTTCGACGCAGAGGGAAGCAAGCTGGGTGAGGTCATCACGGACGGGGACGGTTTCTTCCTCTACACGCCCACCGAGGCCGTCACCCATGTTTTCCGCGCCGATCTGGGCGCGGGCCACATTGCCGAAATGGAGATGGCTGCGGAAGATGTCGCCGCGATCATGGGCGTCGCCGCACCGGAAACCGAAGCGGTGGCCCAAGCTGGCCCGGACGCACCGGCAGGCGGGGGGATCATGGTGACCTCGCTGACAGACGAGGAACGCGCCGCCATTGCGGAAGCTGTGCGCACGGAAATGCGACCGCTGCGCCAAGAGATCACGGCCTACAAGAACCACAACGATTTCCAGACCATCCTGGGCGGGATCGGCTATATCATCGGTCTCTTCGGTCTTGGGTTCTACCTTGCCGCCCGCCGCAAGCTGGCGGCCTGACCCTTGGCGACAATCCTCACGCCACAGGCCGCCGCGCTGGGGCCGAACGGCGATGTGCCTGGCTGGCTTGGCGGTGTTGACCCGCGTGCGCGTATCATCGTGGCCGTCGTTTATGCCGTGGTGGTGGTGGCTTGCTCCCGGATCGAGGTGCTCGCGCTCGCCTTCGCACTCTCCGTCGCGCTGCTCCTGGCCTCGCGTTTGCTCATCACCCGAACCCTCAAGCGCATGGCCGCCATGGACGGCTTCATCCTCTTCATGCTGGTCCTGCTGCCCTTCACCGTGCCCGGCGATCCGATCTTTGCCGTTTGGGGTTTCACGGCCAGTTGGCAAGGGGTGCTCCATGCTGTCGAGATTGCGTTGACCGCCAACGCCGTGGTGCTTGCGCTGCTGGTGCTTGTAGGGACACTGGAGCCGGTGACACTCGGCCATGCGCTCCATGCACTGGGGATGCCCGAGCGGCTGGTCCATCTGTTGATGTTCTCTATCCGCTACATCGGCACCTTGCGCGAGGAATACCTTCGCCTTCGCACCGCGATGAAGGTCCGCGGTTTCCGGCCCGGCACCAATTGGCACACCTATCGCAGCTATGGCTATCTGGTCGGCATGATGCTGGTGCGGGCCGTGGAGCGCTCCGAACGCATCCTCGGCGCGATGAAATGCCGGGGCTTCTCGGGTCGGATCGTGATGCTGCACCGGTTCGAGGCGACGCGCAGCGATCTGAGCTTCGGATTGGCCGCAGTTGCGGCCATGGCGGTGCTACTCCTGCTGGATTTGGGTCCATGGCGCTGATCGAGTTGGAAGGCATAAGCTTCGGCTACACGAACGCCGCACCGGTCCTGATTGACGCCTCGCTATCGCTTGGCACAGGCGACCGGCTGTCGATCACCGGGGCGAACGGTGCGGGCAAATCGACGCTCCTGAAGCTCATTGTCGGCCTGCTGACGCCCCGGGCCGGCACGATCCGCGTTTTCGGCGAGGCCCGCCGCGACGAGCCCGATTTCGAGGAGGTCCGCCGCCGTGTCGGCCTCGTCTTCCAGGATGCCGACGATCAGCTGTTCTGCCCCACCGTGGCCGAGGACATCGCCTTCGGCCCCCTGAACCTCGGTCGCAGCCGGGACGAGGCGCTGGCCATCGTCGATGACGTTCTGACGCGGCTCGACCTGATGCGGCTGCGGGATCGGATTACACACCACCTGTCCGGCGGGGAAAAGCGCCTGGTGACGCTCGCAACTGTCCTTGCGATGTCGCCCGAGGTGCTACTGCTCGACGAGCCGACCAATGCACTCGACGTGGACAACTGGGCGCGGCTGGTCGAGATCGTGAATGCGCTGCCGCAGGCGGTCCTTCTGGTCAGCCACGACCCGGCCTTTCGCGACGCCGTCGCCCCCCGCGCGCTGCACCTGTCGGAGGGACGGCTGGCGCCAGTCTGACGTCCAGCCGCTGGTCGGCCAAGACGGGTGCAGATCGTCGATGGTGAAGGGGCGCACGTGCCGGTGCCCACCCCGCACATGGGGATCGTCAGGGGACAGGTCGGGGTGATCATGCGCGGTCTCGACCGGGTCATCCGACGGCCAAAGCCCGAGCGCCGCGGCCAGCGCCCCCGCCGTCGGCCCAGGGCGACCCGGTCCTCAGCCGCCAGTAATGGCCGTTCAAGACCCGCCGGTCATCGACCCGCGGCACCCCGCGCGGCTTGTTCGGCAGAAGCGGTGCGATGATCGACCACTCGGTATCGGTCAGATCGCAGCGACGCTGGGACATGCTGTTCTCCTCTTTGCCAAAAGCGAACCAGCAATCCGGTGACACCGCTCGTCATGTATGAGTGCCCTGTCCCAGGGCTTGCGGGCAAGCCTGCGCATCGATGCGGGCGTTCACCCGCAGGGGCGGGTCGAAGGGATCGGTCAGCAGGGTCTGGTGGCCTGCAAGTGCCGCCGGATCACGCCCCCCCCCCCGGGAAGGAAGACCATGCGCCAGGGTGAGATGCGGAGCACCGGACAACCAAGGTCTGCCAGTGCCTCGAGGTCGGCGGGGCCCAATTGGCCGAAGGCCGCCGCGACAAGAAGCCCGCCCGGAACCGGGCCCGGCTGCGGTGACGGTGAAGCCGGATTGGGTGCCAGGGTTGCAGCCGGGCCGGGCGGCAGCGCGTTTCCGTTCGCAAAGCGCCCACCACACGCCCGCGCCCGTCGCGACCGACACCACCGGACGCGATGAACCAGCCGGCAAGTTTGAGGGCGAAGTCAGCCGTTTCGCACGCGCCTTGCGCCTCACGCCCGGTGCCAAGGCCGTCCGCGCGCACGATCAGGCGGTCTTCCGAAGCCTCGATGCGGATATCGCCGCTCACCTCCGAGAGCTGACGTTCCGACCCGGTATCCACAACAAACCCGGATTGCGAAAGAAGAGCCACGACCTCCGGCGCGCGCAGCCCCGCGGCAAGATCGGATGCGATCTGCGTCCCGGGATCATCGTTGTCCAAGCTCCTCAAGGGATCGACGGCGATGCTACGGCGCGCTTCTGCCGACGGGTCATCGTCCAGAAGATCAAGGCGCGCCAAAGCGTCCGGAAGCGGTGCGTGCTTGCCTCGGTCACGCCGCAGAGTTGCAGGTTCGCCCGGTTCGTCAGGTCGATTCCCGAAATCGCGAACGGCAGCGGCAAGCCCATGGGCGTGGCCCGGAACAAGCTGCCCGAGCGCTGGACGTATGCGAACGACAAGCCCATCGCCCGACTCCATCGGCCGGTGCGCGCCGGGGCATCAGCCGCGGATGGCGGGGTCGGTCATGACCCGGTCTCCAACTCTGCCAGGATCGAGTTGCGCCGCGACTGCCAAAGGCCTGCGGCATGCAATCCGGCGAAGCGCGCGCGCATGGCGGCGAGTGCTTCGGGGTTCGCTCTCTCCAGGAACCCGGTCACGTCCGCATCGCCCAGCGTTGCGTCCCAGAACTGGTCGAAAATATGCGGCCCGACGACGCCCGCGAGATGCGCGAAGGCGGCCATGTTCTCCAGCGTCGCGGCGATCTCGGCGGCGCCGCGGAACCCGTGGCGGCGCATGCCCGCGATCCAGGCGGGATTCGCCGCGCGGGCCTGCACGACACGGGCGATCTCCTCGGTCAGCGCGCGGGCGCGAGGGCGCGACGGGTCGGTGTTGTCGAAATGGTAAAGCCGCGCGGCGCCGCCCGTGATCGCTTGCGCTGCGGCAAAACCCGCCTCGTGGCTGGCATAGTCCTCGGCCAGGAGGAGATCGGTCTCGGGCAGGTCCTGGAGGTGGACAAAGGCGTCGGCTTTGGCCACGCGATCTCGGATGCCGCTGGCATCGTGCACCTGCCGTTGGCCGTCGAGTGCCCAGGCCGAAGCCGCCAGCCACGCCTCGCCCGCAGCCCGACGTCCGTCCTCGGAATACTCGCCCATCGACGGCCCCATTCCGAGCCCGAACCTGCCCGGCGCGGGGCCATAGACGCGCGCCTGCTCCTGTCCGGTATAAGGGTTCCAGTCGGGCGCCTCGTCACGGGCACTGAGCACCCGCACCGCCTGTTGGAACAGCGCGGAGAGCGTCGGAAACACGTCGCGGAAGAGGCCCGACACGCGAAGTGTCACATCGACGCGCGGGCGGTCGAGTTCCGCAATCGGCACGACCTCGATGCCCGACACGCGTTCCGATCCGTCCTCCCAGACCGGGCGTATGCCCAGCAGTGCCAGCGCCATGGCGAATTCCTCGCCAGCCGTGCGCATCGTGGCCGATCCCCAGAGATCGACAACCAGCGCCCGCGGCCAGTCGCCCTCGTCCTGCAGATGGCGGCGGATCAGCTCGTCTGCCAGTACCGCGCCCTGTCGGAACGCGGCGCGCGTGG
The DNA here is from genome assembly GCF_039542305.1 of [Roseibacterium] beibuensis. Lineage (NCBI taxonomy): Bacteria > Pseudomonadati > Pseudomonadota > Alphaproteobacteria > Rhodobacterales > Roseobacteraceae > Roseicyclus > [Roseibacterium] beibuensis. The sequence continues at coordinate 20,868 of NZ_BAABHW010000001.1, forward strand.
GCACGCTGCGCGGGTCGGTGGTATAGAGGTTGCGACCGGTCGGCAGTACGTCTGTCCGACCGCGATAGGGAGAGCCCGACGGCCCCGGCTCGATCCTACGACCCGCCAACGCGTCGAGGAGCGCCTGCCGCTCGGCATTGGCCGAGGCCGCGGTGTCGAAGGCACCTTGTCCGGTCGGTGCCCGCCCCCAGACATGCAGCCCGTCGCCGAACTGGCTTTCCTTGACGTCGCAGACGAAGCGGTCGATCCGGGTAATGGCCTCGGCTGGACAGGATGCGGCCTCGATCCCCAGATCGCTCTCGACGCCGAGGGCCCGCGCCTCGTCGCGGATATCGGCGATCAGCCCGTCGCGGCGACGGGGGTCGAGCCCGTCCGCATTGGAGAATTCGTCGAGCAACGCTTCGAGCCGGGCAAGGCGCTGCGGCGTGCCTGAAGCCTTCAATGGCGGCGGAACGTGTCCGATGGTCACCGCACCGATGCGCCGCTTGGCCTGCGCGGCCTCGCCCGGGTCGTTGACGATGAAAGGATAGATCACCGGGAGATCGCGGATCAGCGCCTCGGGCCAGCAGGCTTCGGACAAGGCCACCGCCTTGCCCGGCAGCCACTCCAGTGTGCCGTGCGCACCGATATGGATCAGCGCGTCAGTCTGCTCCCGAAGCCAGAGGTAGAAGGCAACGTAGGCGTGCCGCGGCACGCGAGCGAGATCGTGGTAGTCTGCATCGCGGGTCTTCGGTGTTCCGCGTTCGGGTTGCAGCGCCACAACCGCGTTGCCGCGCCGAACCGCGGCAAAGGCAAAGCCGTCGGGGCCCGCATCGGCATCGTCTTCGGGCGTCCCCCAGGCGGCGTTCAGATCGTCGCGGAGGCTTGGCGGCAGATGGGCAAGCGCGGCGCGGTATTCTTCCATCGGCCAGTGAATGTGCTGGGTAGCAAGCGCCTCGTGCAGCTCCTTGCCGGGCGCAACCGCGTACCCTGTTCCCGCAAGGTCGCCGAGGATTGCCTCGGCCGATGCCAGCGCGTCGAGCCCCACGGCATGGGCCATGTTCCAGCCGCGACCTGGATAGGTCGAAAGCACGAGTGCCACACGCCGGTCGCCGGGAGCGGTGGTCGACAGCCGATGCCAGGCGACCACACGATCCGCGATGGCGGCGATCCGGCCCGCCTCGGGGGCATGGGCGTATCGAGCGAATTGCAGATGCGCGTCGCGCACTTCAGGTTCCTTGAACGAGGCGACGCCGGCAAAAAGCCTTCCGTCTATTTCAGGCAAGACCACGTGCATGGCGAGATCGGCAGGGGACAAGCCGCGCTCCGCCTCCGTCCAGGCCTCGCGAGTCGAGGTTGCCAGCGCGACCTGAAACACCGGCGCGCCTGCCGCATCGAGGGGTGACCTGCCCGCATCGCCGCGCCCCGAGAAGGAGGTTGCGTTGACGATGGCCGCGGGGCCGAGTGCGCGCACCTGACCCTCCAGCCATTCCCGCGCGCCGGCTGCCTTGAGCGACGATGCGAAGAGGCCGAGCGCGCGGAGCCCACGGTCGCGCAACGCCGCGAACAATGCTTCTATCGGCGCGAGGTCCGCCGCGACCAAATAGGAGCGGTAGAAGACAACCAGCACCAGCGGTGCGCCATCCGTGAAGCGGATTGGGGCCGGGCAGCAGACGCCATCCTCCGGCGTCCAGGCCCCCACCTGCGGCAGGGTTTTCGCCCCCGGCACCGGCCCGGCATAGAGGCCCGCCGCGAGCGCCATCTGCGCCAGCGCAGCCTGAGCCGCCACCGCGCCGCCGGTGTCGCAGAGATGCGCCAGGCGGCGCAGCGTCGACGCAGGCACGGTCGAGACCGCATCGAGCCGCGCATCGGGGCGCCCGTCGGCGGGCAGCACTGCCAGCGCGATACGCTTGGCCCGGGCCAGCGCCTCGATCTGTTGCAACCCATAGAGCCAGTAGGGCACGCCGCCGATAAGGCGGATCAGGATGCCCTTGGCCCCCTCGAGCGTCCGCTCGACATAGGTATCGACCGACAGTGGATGCTTCAGCGCGGCGATATTGGCGAGCCGCAGCGTCGGCAGGCAGCCGTCCGGGCCGCCGCCCCGATGCCACCCCGCCGCGAAGGCCCCGAGGTCGCTGTCGGAAAACGACAACACGACGAGATCCGCGGGCGACTGCCCCAGATCGGTTGGCGTTTCGGTTTCCTCCAACCCATGGCTTTCGCGGAAGATGACATGCATTCAGGCCGGTGCCTCGCGTTACTCCGCGGCTTGCGCGCCGGACACGAGAAGACCCCGGATCGCGTCGGCGTCGATATCGTGATGTTCGGCGATGACCACAAGCCGCCCGCGCCGCCCTTCGCCGGTCGCCCAGGGCCGGTCGTACTGGTGGCGCACCCGCGCGCCCACCGCCTGCACCAGAAGGCGCATGGGCTTGCCCGCGACCGCCGCGTAACCCTTGACCCGCAGGATGTTCCGGCGCTCGGCCAGCGCCTCGATTCGCGCGACCAGGTCCACGGGGGCCGCGATTTCGGGGATGTCGATTACGACGCTGTCAAAATCGTCGTGCTCGTGGTCGTCGTGGTCGTCGTGATGGCTGGGCCGCGCGTCCATGTCGTCTTCGGCGGCCGCTTCCAGCCCGAGGATCACCCGCGGATCGACGGCGCCCTCGGCCACCTCGATGACCGGCAGGGGGCGCGGTGCCTCGGCCTCGATCACGGCGCGGGCTTTGGCCACGCCCTCGGGTCCGGCGAGGTCGGGCTTGGTCAGAAGCACGATGTCGGCGCAGGAGATCTGGTCCTCGAACACCTCCGACAAAGGCGTTTCGTGGTCGATGCTCTCGTCCGCGAAGCGCTGCACCTCTACCGCCGCGACATTGGGCGCGAAGCGACCCGCCGCGACGGCCTCGGCATCGGCCAGCGCGATGACCCCGTCCACCGTGATCTTCGAGCGGATGTCGGGCCAGTCGAACGCCTTTAGCAGCGGCTTCGGCAGCGCCAGGCCCGAGGTCTCGATCAGGATGTGATCGGGGCGCGGATCAAGCGCCATCAGCGCCTCGATCGTCGGGATGAAATCGTCGGCCACGGTGCAGCAGATGCAGCCGTTGGCTAGCTCCATAATGTTTTCCGCCGGACAATCGGGGATTGCACACCCTTTCAGGATCTCGCCATCCACACCTACTTCGCCGAACTCGTTCACGACGACGGCAAGACGCTTGCCGCCCGGGTTCTTCATCAGCTGAGTGATCAGCGTCGTCTTGCCGGAGCCAAGGAAGCCGGTGATCACGGTGACGGGGAGTTTTTCGAGATTGCTTTTGGGGCTGGCCATGTCAGGTCTCTCCGAGGTTGCACGCGGGAGGGTCGAGGGGCGGGATGCGCGCAATGCAGTTCTTGCGGAAGTGTTCGGGGCGTTCGCGCCACGGCACGAGACCGTCCAGCGTGGCGGCGTATTTCTGGGCGCCGTCCTGAATCGTGTCCGGATGATCCAGTGGGTCGATGTTCCCATAGACGTAGGTCCAGCGCCCAGGTCCACGGAGCGCGATGGTGCAGCCCTGCGAACAATTCGACAGGCATTCGACCGGTCTGGTGGTCACGCCATCAAGGCCTGACTCGCTCAGTCGACGAAAGAGTGTCGCGCCGGGGCGCTCGGCCTCTTCCGGCACGTCGTGCCCCTGACGGCAGCGGATACAGACGAGGAGTTCCACTCGGGATGACGGGTGCGCCATGCATACTTCCACTTGTTGGGCGGACGCGGGCACGGAGCGGAAGAACGGCCAACACGCCGTCAGTCCGACACCGGAGCACCCCGCCCGGGTTCAGTCTTCGCGCTGGCAGGTCTCCCGGCTTGCGGATGTCAGGTGTTACCCTGTCGGTCGCCCGGCCTTCCCGACCTGTCACAGGTCAGTGGCTTTCGGGCGACCTCTCCGGTCACGGTCGCGGGGGCGGCTGCGGTTCGGTCCATTCTTGCGGACCTCGCACATTCCCTTTTCACCTGATAGGTCAGGCACCAGCATGGTCAGATGCTCAGGCCTGTCCACTCGTGTCAAGCTGCCAGGAGTTCCCATGGAAGATGTAACCCGTCGCCACAACGAGAAGAAAAAGCGGATCAAGGCCGCGCGCGACAAAATGATGAAGGAAAAAAACAAAGAAAAGGGCCTGGTCATCGTCCTTACCGGGCCGGGAAAGGGTAAGTCATCCTCTGGTTTCGGAATGGTCATGCGCTGCATCGCCCATGGCATGCCCTGCGCGGTCGTCCAGTTCATCAAAGGCGATCGCGAGATTGGCGAGAAGACGTTCCTGCGCGATCGGTTCGCCAGCGAATGCAAATTCTTCGTTTCCGGTGAAGGTTTCACTTGGGAAACGCAAGATAGGGAGCGCGACATCGCAGCCGCCCGGAACGGCTGGCAGATCGCTAAGGAACAGATCCTCGACCCCGAGATCCAATTCGTGCTGCTGGACGAGATCAACATTGCATTGCGCTACGACTACCTCGATGTCCACGAGGTGGTTGAATTCCTTCTAGAGCAGAAACCCCACATGACCCATGTCTGCCTGACGGGCCGCAACGCCAAACCCGAATTGCTAGAGGTGGCAGATCTGGTGACCGAGATGACGTTGGTGAAGCATCCGTTTCGGGATGGTATCAAGCCTCAAAAGGGTGTGGAATTCTAATGAACATGGCAGCCAGGCGCCCTCCGGCAAGCCCCTGTACCGGCGTCCGCGCGACCGACGAAGCAAAACGCCTTTGCACCGGCTGCGTTCGCGCGCTGGACGAGATCGCCGTCTGGAGTGGTGCCAGCGACGACGATCGCGCGGGCGTCTGGGCGGCGCTGGACGCGCGCGCGGCGACCATGGGCCTATCGGTCCGGCGTCTCGACTGGCAGGGTGAGCGCCTTCTCGACGAAGTCGAGGCGCGCTTCGCCGGGTCCTCGGGCACCTTCGTCGCGGGCGTCTATGGTGCTGTGCCCGAAGCCCGTCCGCGTGATCGAGGCACCCTGGCTGCGGGCCGAGGTCGATGCGATCATCCCGCTTGCCGGTGGCACCGCACCCGACGGCCCGCACACCCACCTGCTCCCGGACCGCATCGCGCAGGGCTTCGATACGCCGCCGACTGTGCCGCTGCCGAAGGGCTACGTTCTGTCCGCGCTCTTCTATTCCGGTTGAAGCGATGCCCCGCGCGCTGATGATCCAGGGCACCGGCAGCAACGTCGGCAAGTCGCTCCTCGTCGCCGGCCTCTGTCGCACGGCGAGAAACCGCGGCCTTTCAATCGCGCCCTTCAAGCCGCAGAACATGTCGAACAATGCCGCTGTTACCGCCGATGGCGGCGAGATCGGGCGGGCGCAGGCATTGCAGGCTTTGGCGTCGGGCCTGCCGCTTCATACCGACATGAACCCGGTGCTGCTGAAGCCCGAAACGGATGTCGGCGCGCAGGTGATCGTGCAGGGGCGGCGGCTCACCACCGCGAAGGCGCGGGACTACCAGTGCCTGAAGCCACAGCTTCGCGACAAGGTGCTGGAAAGCTTCCACCGTCTCAAATCCGCCCATGACCTTGTGCTCGTTGAGGGCGCGGGTAGCCCGGCCGAGGTCAACCTGCGCGCAGGCGACATCGCCAACATGGGCTTTGCGCGGGCGGCGGACGTCCCCGTGATCCTGGCAGGCGACATCGATCGGGGCGGCGTGATCGCGCAGATCGTCGGCACGCAGGTGGTGATCGACCCTGCCGATGCCGCGATGATCGCGGGCTTCCTCATCAACCGCTTCCGGGGTGACCCGTCGCTGTTCGACGACGGCTACCGGGCGATCGAGGGCTTGACCGGCTGGCGCGGCTACGGTGTCTGCCCCTGGTTCCCCGACGCCTGGAAGTTGCCGGCCGAGGACGCGCTGGATCTCTCTGCACCCCGGCGCGAGACGGGGCTTCACGTCGTGTGTCTGTCGCTCAGCCGGATCGCGAATTTCGACGATCTCGACCCGCTGGCGCAGGAACCCGGCGTGCGGCTGACGATGCTCGGCCCCGGCCGCGCGATCCCGGGCGACGCGGACCTGGTGATCCTGCCGGGCACGAAATCGACGCGGGGCGATCTGGCCTTTCTGCGTGCGCAGGGCTGGGATGTGGACCTTGCCGCCCATGTCCGGCGCGGGGGGCATGTGCTGGGCATCTGCGGAGGCTACCAGATGCTGGGGCGCGAGGTGGCGGATCCGGAGGGGATCGAGGGACCGGCGGGGGCCGATCCTGGGCTCGGATTGCTCGATGTGTCGACGGTCATGACCCCGAAAAAGCGGCTGACCAAGGTTGGGGCGATCCATGTGTCAAGCGGCACGCAGTTTCGCGGCTACGAGATCCATATCGGCGAGACGGACGGCCCCGACCGCGCCCGGCCCTTTGCCCATGTGGACGATGCCCCGGAAGGCGCGGTCAGCGGCAACCGGCGCATCGCGGGAAGCTACCTGCACGGCATGTTCCGCGATGACGCGTTTCGTGCGGCGTTTTTGTCGGACTTTGGCGTGGTCTCCTCCAATACAGGCTACGAGTCCGGAGTGGAGGAGACGCTCGACGCACTCGCCGCCCATCTCGAGGCGCATCTCGACGTGGACGGTTTACTCTTCGCTGCCCGATAGGGCTGCCTCCAGTCGCGCCGGCACGGCTTTGTCCCCCGGCAGCCAAAGATGCAGCCAGCCCGCGCTGTTGGGGAAGACCCGTGACCAGATTGCAGCACGTGCCAGTTGCGCCTGTGCGGCGACGGGCCCGCCCGTCCCGTGGGTCCGAAACAGCGCCGTGCCGTCCACAAGGCGCCAAACACCGCAAGCGGCCGGCGAAACACGAGACCGAACAGCAGGCCAGTAAGCCGCGTGGGGATCAGCTTCGCAACCCGATATGGCGAAAGGACCGTATACGGCCCGGCCAAGGGGGCACTCCTCGCGCAGATGGCGCAATCACCATACCAAACCCTGGAAAGATCGACCGAATGGCCAGGACCTATGAACTCATCCTCGCAAAGCCCCCCGCGCCCCTCGGATCGGAGCCGACGGACCTGAAGGCCTTCGGTTTTTGCTGAGGGCCGGTATGGTTGCTCATCCTCGAGAGCCTTTTCGGTGAGTTGCGGGTCTATGTCAGGTGCGGCAACGGCCGGCTGCGGCAGCGTCTTCGCGATGCCGAATGGGACGCCATGCTTACGTGCGAAGACTGCGGCGGGCGAAGCCCAGGTGCCCAATCCCTTGGCGGCGGCCTGAACAACCTCTGCGGCGCATGCCGCAGGAGGTTGAGGCAGTCAGGGCCGTGTCCACGGTTGATCGCAGGCGTCGGCGGAGTGGTTGACCTGCCTGCCCTGCCACGGGGGCGCAGCCGTCAGCCGCCCTGCGGCGCAGGCGGGGCCAGCAGGGAGGCCGTGACCTCGACCAGCACCGGGGCGTTGCGCGGCAGGCTGCGCACGCCGATCACTGACCGCGCATGGCGGCCCGGATCGCCGAGCATCTCAATCAGGCATGTCGAGGCGCCATCCGCAACCGCCGAGATATCCTCGAACCCGTCGTCATGCGCGACGTAGCAGGTCAAACGCAGGATGCGGCGCAGGTTCTCGAGCCCTCCGGCGGAATGGTTCAACCACGCCATCGCCTGCTCGGCGCAGATGCGGGCGGCGGCGGCGGCATCTGCGACGCTCACCTCGCGCCCCACCTTGCCTGCCAGCGCAAGCTGGCCATCCCGTTTCGGGATTTGCCCGGCCAAGTAGGCCGTTCGCCCGTCGATCACCACAAGGTCATAGGGATATTTCGTGCCCTCGGGGCTGGGCAAGCGGCGCGCGACTTCGGCGAACGCGGCGCGATCTGTGGGCAGGACCTCTTGGCTGGGATCGCAGAGTTCAGTCACGGCTTTCTCCTTTCAGGCGCGGCAGGGTCAATCCCGACCGCTGTATCGACCAGACACAGACGATCGCGACGACGGCCACCGCGCTCAGAATGTGGTTCGGGGCGATCAGCAGGGCGGCGGCGATCAGCAGGGTGCCCCGGCTGACCCATGCAAGGGGACGTCCGCCCAACCATCCGGTCAGCATGATGGACAGGCACACGATCGCGGCGGCGGACCGCGACAGCACGATCAACAGATCCACAAGCTCGCCTTGCCCCAGCAGGACCGGGTTGGCGACAAAGAGGAACGGGATCACGTAGGCGGGGATACCCAATGCAAAGGCCCGCCACCCGACAGAGGTGGATGTGGCCCCCGCGATAGGCGCGGCGGCAAAGGCCGCCACGGCCACGGGGGGCGTGATCTGGCCAAGAACGGCGTAGTAAAAGACGAACAGATGCGCCGACAGCGGCGTTGCGCCCAGATCGACCAGCGCGGGCGCCACGAGCGTCGCCTGAATGATGTAGGCCGGTGTCGTGGGCATCCCCATGCCAAAGATAAAGGCCGCGATCATCGCTAGAAACAGCGCCGCATAAAGGTTGCCGTCGGCAAAGGCGATGACAAGGCTGCTGAAGCGGAAGCCAAGCCCCGAGATCTGCACGATGCCGACGATAATGCCCGCCGAGGCACAGGCGATCGCCACTGTCACGGCGGCCCGCGCGCCAAGGTTCAAGCCATCCGCCAGAACCGCCAGCGATACCCATGTCGAGCGGCGCAGGAACGGCGTGACCAGCGTGGCGACCACGCCCCAAAAGGCCGACAGGCTGGGGGTATATCCCATCATCAGGAAGGTCATGATCACGACAAGGGGCAGCAGGAATGTCCAACCTGCCTTGAATTCGCGCCAGGTCGCGCCCTTTTCGCTGCGATCGAGCGGTTGCAGGCCGTGTTTCAGGGCCTCCCAATGGACCGCGACCAGAAGGGACGAAAAGAACAGGATCGCGGGAAGGGCGGCGGCGGTGATGACCTCTTGGTAGGTGATGCCCAGGATCGCGGCCATCAGAAAGGCCGCGGCCCCCATGATCGGCGGTGTGATCTGCCCCCCGGTCGAGGCGACGGCCTCGACCGCGCCGGCGAAGTTGCGGGGATAGCCCAGTTTGCGCATCATCGGGATGGTGATCGCACCCGTGGTCGCGACATTGGCCACCGAACTGCCCGACATGGTGCCCATCAGCGCACTGGCGACCACGGCCATCTTGGCAGGGCCACCGCGCGTCGATCCGGTCGCGGCCTTGGTGACGTTGACAAAGAAATCGCCGCCCCCGATCACCTGCAACAACGCGCCGAAGACCACGAAGAGAAAAATGAAGTTGGTCGATACACCAAGCGCTACGCCAAAGATCCCTTCGAAACTGAAGTACATCTGGTCGACGAATTCGTTCAGATCGACGCCGCTATGGGCCAGCGGGCGCAGGAAATCGACATGACGCAAGTCGGGGCCGAAAAAACCGTAAAGAACAAAGATCAGGCACAGCCCGGTGATCGCCAAACCCAGCGCACGGCGCGTCAATTCCAACACGACAACCACAGTGCCAAGGGCCACGAAGAGCTCCATTGGTGTAGCGTCGCGGGTCCAAGGGGGGCGCACCACGATCGAGGAATGAAAAACGATCAGATAGCCCAGACATATGATCGACAGCGCGATCAATGCCAGATCGATGGCCTTTTGTACGCGGCCGCCCTTCATCCCATAGACCAGGAACCCAATCACAAGCGCGAGCAGCAGATGTGTGCCGCGCACGACCAGATCGGGCAGTAGGGTGAAGGGCGACGCAACGAAAAGGTGAAACAGCGCCATGGAAACGGCCAGCGCGGTCACCGTCCTGTCCAGTGTGAAGGGCATGATGTCCACCTCTCGCGGGCAGCGGGCTCCGGCCGCTGCGGCGCACAAATCTGGTTACGGGAAATAAGGGTAAGGGGCGCGGACGGACGGGGAGAGGCGCCCGTCCGCGAGGGCGAGGCTCAGTTCAACTGAGGCTCATCCATCGCGATGCCCTGCTCTTCGTAGAAGCGGGCCGCACCGGGGTGGATCGGCACGAACATGCCGCGACCGGCGGTATCCTCGTCGATGAATTGCAGCAGCGCGTGGGTCTGCTGGAACCGATCAAGCTGGTTCCAGATCGCCGAGGTGACGCGATAAGCCGTGTCGTCGCTCATCTCGTCCGAGCCGAACAGGAAGGTGGTTGTGCCGACCGAAAGCGTTGGCTCGCTGTGGCCCTGGTAAAGGCCCGCGGGCAAGGTCACGGCCGAAAAACCCGCGCCGTACAATTCGAGATATTCCGCGACACGGTCCTCATCCAGCGGCAGCACGCGGATCTCGCGGGCGGTTTCCGTCGCCAGTACGGTCGAGTGCGGGTAAAGCGCGACCCACATCACCGCGTCCAGTTGGCCGTCACGCAAGGCGGCCTGCGACTCGGCCCAGCTGAGGTGATGCACCTGTCCGCCGTCGGCCTCGAGATCCTCGATGCTCATGTCATAGACGGATAGCAGGTTGTTAAAGGCCAGCCACGAGGTCTGACCGGGCTGGCCCGCGCTGATCTGGCGGCCCACGAGATCCTCGACAGAGTGGATGTCCGAGTCGGCATCGACCCAGATCTGGATCGCGCTGGGGAAGAAGGTCATCAACCCGCGCACGTTCCGGATCGGCGCGTCGGGCGTGGCAGGGTCGCGACCGGCCCACGCATCGGCGGCATTGCTGGCCGAGGTGATGCCAAGATCGACATCGCCCGAGGCCACGCGCAAGAGATTAGGGCCAGAGCCACCCGGCTGAACACCGATGATGCTGTCCGAGAATTCCCCGCGCAACAGATCGCCGAGGCCCGTGGCCACGACGTTGAACGTACCCCCGCTGGGTCCGCCGCCGATATTGAGAAAATCCGGATCTTCGGCGAAGGATGGCGTGGCGAAGGACAGTGAAGCAGCAAGCGCACCGCTAAAGGCCAGAATGGCGCGGCGATTGATCGAGTGTGTCATGGCGTTCCCTCTCGGTTCAGATCAGATCATCGGGGCACAGATTTTCTCATCGCGCCAAAAATATTATGGCCAAATCGAATAAAAATTTGTCACTTATTAACTTTTCTAATGATAAGATAGGGCCGCGTTATGCGTGTTGCCCGGTTCTACCGTTCCCATTTGGGACGCAACGTGACCTTCATGTGATCGACAAAGTTCTGGGCCGCCGGCGACAGGGACCGCCCCGGCCGGGTGATCAAACCCAGTTCGCGGAACAAAGGCGGGTTCAGCAGGGTGCGAAACACCACGTCGTTTTCGATCGGGTTCACCGACATCTTGGGCAGCGCAGCAATGCCAAGATTGGTCTTGAGAAGTGACAGAACGGTGGCGATGTTCGACACTTCGATCCACGGCGATTTCACGTTCTCGGGAATGTCGGTCAACGTGTCGAGGATGGGCCTCAGCCCGGTATCGGCGGCGAAGGAAATGAACGGGTAGCCATCGAGTTCATCCCATGAAATCGGCCCCTGCTCTTGCGCAAGCGGGTGGGATTTATGGGCGACCGCGCCGAACGGGTCGCGGATCAATGGATCGAACTGGACCCCTGCAATGTGATCCGTGCGCCCCGCGACACCCAGATCGACCTCACCACTCAAGACCCGTTCACACACGCCCGAGGAATTGTCGTCGCGCAGCGAAATCCGGGTTTTGGGAAAGGCTGCTGAAAAGCTCTTGACCGTATCGGGCAGGACAACGGTGGCCACCGAGGGCAGCACCGCTACCGCGACGCTACCCTGCGTGCCATCGGCGGCGGCCTGAAAATCGGCCAGCGTGGCATCGAGATCCTCCAGGATCCGCTCGACACCGGGCAGGAACGCGGCGCTGGCCTTGGTCAGCGAAAGAACCTTGGTTGATCGATCGAAGAGCTTTAACCCGAGACCCGTTTCCAATTGCTTGATCGCCGTGGTGACAGAGGGTTGCGAGGTATCCAGCACCTTGGCGGCCCGCGTGAAGGACCGTTCGCGCGCGACGGCAACAAAGGCGCGGAGTTGAACGAGAGTTATCTTCATGGCGCTCGCTCTGGCTGGGCTAAGGGGTGGTGTTCCTAGTGGTAAGCTGCAACCGGCTGGCGCCCTTGTCCAAGCTTTGTTTCGGGTAACACATCCAGATGCAATGCACCGGTGCAGGTTCACATGTCCTGCGTGATGGACGCCACCGTGTCGCGGATACGTTCCTCTAGCAGGCGCGCTGCCGGCGGCAGGGTCGCGTCGGCGCGGCGCAGGATGTGCAACTCGCGCCGCGCGGTCTGGTCGACCAGTGGACGAAACACCAACGCATCGGACCCAAAGGCCAAGATGGTCATTTTCGGCAAGAGGCTGATGCCGATATTCGCCCGCACCATACCCAGGATCGAGGCCACGTTATGCGCTTTCAGCCGCGACGTCTCGTGCAGGTCCCGCGATGGAATGGCGTCGATGCTTTCCGACAGGCTGTTGGCGATGATGCGCTCGGTCTTCAACGTCTCCCACTCGATGGGTCCGTCCTCTTTGGCCAGCGGGTGGCTGCGGGCGCAGACCACGCCAAAGGCATCGGTCATCAACAACTGACTGTGTAGCCCGGCCCGGTTCTGGCCGATGGTTGCGATCCCGATATCCACGCGGTTGCGCAACACCTCGCGCAGGATCGAGTTGGAGTCGATGTCGCGCAGCTCGATATCGACCTGGTCGAACGTTCCGAAATGGCGGGCTATGACCTGTGGCATGATCGTGCCTGCGATTGACGGAACGGTCGCGATCCGCACCGAACCATAGACAGCCTTGGCGTAGCCCTCGATCGCGCGCACGGTCGTGTCAAACTGGTGCAACTCCCGCTCGGCCTGGTCCAGGACGAACCGACCCAGGGCGGTCAGGCGGTTCTTGCGGTCCGTCTCGAACAATGGCTCGCCCAGATGGGTTTCAAGCTGTTTGAGCATCATTGAGACGGCGGATGGGGTCCGCCCCAGCGTTGCCGCTGCATCACGCAGGTTTCCGCACTGCGCAACGGCGGCAAAGCCACGCAAGGTTTCGATCTTCAGCATTCGACCTCAATTTCAGAATTTCTGAAATACCGTTAAGAAGTTTGAGTTTGTCTGAAACAACTCACCATGTCCATAGTCCGCCCGAATCCACTTTCCGGAAGGCGACGAAGCATGAGCGAGATTCAAAAGAACCTGATTGCCGGCGAATGGCAGGCTGGCGAAGGCGACATCGAAAACCGCAATCCGTCCGACCTGTCGGATCTGGTGGGCCGCTACGCGCAGGCCAGCAGCGACCAGTTGGACGCCACGCTGGCGCAGGCGCGCGTGGCGCAGCGCGAATGGGCCGCCTACGGGATGGAGCGCAAGCAGGCCGTTCTGAACGCCATCGGAACCGAGTTGATGGCCCGCGCCGAGGAATTGGGCACCCTGTTGTCGCGCGAAGAGGGCAAGCCGCTGGCCGAGGGCAAGGGCGAAGTCTACCGCGCCGGACAGTTCTTTACCTATTACGCGGCCGAATGCCTGCGGCAGTTGGGAGAGAACGCCGACTCGGTCCGCGAAGGGGTCGAAGTCGACATTCGCCGCGAACCGGTGGGCACCGTGGCCATCATCAGCCCATGGAATTTCCCGACGGCCACCGCCTCGTGGAAGATCGCCCCGGCCCTGTGCTACGGCAACGCCGTGGTGTGGAAACCCGCCAACCTGACGCCCGCCTCTGCCGTCGCCCTGACCGAGATCATCAGCCGTCAGGATATCCCGAAGGGCCTGTTCAGCCTTGTCATGGGGGCCGGTCGCAGCGTCGGTCAGCGCCTTGTCGAAAGCCCCGAGATCGACGCGATTTCCTTCACCGGCTCGGTGCCCGTGGGCAAGGGGATCGCCGCCGCCGCCATCACCAACCTGACCAAGGTGCAGATGGAGATGGGCTCCAAGAACGCGCTGGCGGTGATGGATGACGCGGATCTGGACCTGGCGGTCATGCTGGCCCTTGGAGGGGCCTTTGGCGGCACGGGGCAGAAATGCACCGCCTCCTCCAGGCTGGTGGTACACGCGGCGATTCACGACGCCTTTGTCGAGAAACTGGTCACCGGTGCCAAAGCGATGAAAGTCGGCCACGCGCTCGAGGCCGGCACCCAGATGGGACCTGTTGTCAGCGAACAGCAACTGACTGAAAACCTGTCCTACGTGCAGCTTGGCCTGTCCGAAGGGGCCGAGTTGGCCTGTGGTGGCGAACGGCTGGAGATGCCCCATGACGGGTTCTACATGTCGCCCGGCGTGTTCTTGAACACCACGAACGATATGCGCATCAACCGCGAAGAGATGTTCGCGCCCCTGACCTCGGTCATCAAGGTGGGAAGCTATGACGAGGCGCTGTCAGTGGTCAACGACACCCGGTTCGGCCTGACCTCGGGGATCGTGACACGCTCGCTGGCGCGCGCGACCCATTTCCGCCGAAACGCCCGCACCGGGGTTGTGACGGTCAACCTGCCCACCGCGGGCACCGATTATCACGTGCCTTTCGGCGGCCGGGGCGACAGCTCCTACGGGCCGCGCGAACAGGGCAAGGCCGCGGCCGAGTTCTACACCACCGTCAAGACGGCCTATATCAGCGCGGGGCCAGTCTGATGCGGATCGACGGACTGCAATACGCCAACTGGTCGGAAAAGATCTTTCGCCAACTGCGCGAGGGCGGTGTGGACGCGATCCATGTCACCATCGCCTACCACGAGAATTTCCGTGAAACCGTCCTGAACTTCGAGAAATGGAACCGCTGGTTCGAACAATACCCTGACCTGATCATGAAAGGTCTGACTGCAGCCGATATCGACGTTGCGCGGGCGACGGGGCGCACGGCGGTCTTCTTCGGCTTTCAGAACCCCAGCCCGATCGAGGACGATATCGGCTTGGTCGAGATCGTACACACCCTTGGCGCGCGTTTCATGCAGCTGACCTATAACAACCAGTCGCTTCTGGCGACCGGCTGCTACGAGACCGAGGATGCGGGCCTGACCCGTATGGGCAAACAGGTCGTGCGCGAAATGAACCGTGTGGGTCTCGTGGTGGACATGAGCCATTCGGCCGACCGCTCGACGATCGAGGCGGCCGAGGTGTCCGAACGGCCCATCGTGGTCAGCCACGCCAACCCGCATGACTGGGCCCCGGCCTTGCGCAACAAGCGCGATGACGTGATCCGCGCCGTCACCTCGCACGGGGGGATGCTGGGGTTTTCCGTCTACCCGCACCATCTGCGCAACAAGTCTGCCTGCACGCTCGAGGATTTCTGCGAGATGATCGCGCGCACCGCCGAACGCTACGGTGCGGAGCACCTGGGTATCGGCACGGACCTTTGCCAGGACCAGCCCGACAGCATCGTGGAATGGATGCGCGTCGGTCGCTGGACCAAGCAGATCGACTATGGCGAAGGGTCCAAATCGGACGCGGGCTTTCCGCCCATGCCGAGCTGGTTCAAGGACAATCGCGACTTTGGAAATATCGAGAACGGCCTGCGCGCCACCGGCCTGAGTGAGGCTGAGGTGCAAGGGATCATGGGCGGGAACTGGTACCGCTTTTTTGCAGAAAACTTCGGCCCACAAACAAACCCAGACAACTAGCCGAGGGACCCCAACACGGCATGGCAGCCCCATGCCGACCCCAACAGGAGTGACACATGAACGACACGACCCTTCAACAGCCCCTGCGGGACAGGAAGGTGAATATGCCACTTTTCCTGATCTCCGGCGGCTTCATCGCCCTGTTCGGCCTTGCGGCCCTGATCGATCTGGATGCGCTTTCTGGCGCTGTCGATTGGGGCTTCAACATCGCCGCGACCTATTTCGGACTTTACTGGCAGGTATTGCTGCTGGCGACCTTCCTGATCGGTCTGCTGCTGTGCGTTCTGCCCGGCGGGCGCGCCATCATGGGCGGGTTGGCCACACCCGAATTCACCATGTTCCAATGGGGCTCGATGATCATGTGCACCCTGCTTGCGGGGGGCGGCGTTTTCTGGGCCGCGGGTGAGCCGATTGCGCATTTCCTGTATTCCCCGCCGCTCTACGGGGCAGAGGGCGCGACACCCGCCGCGGTGAACCCCGCCATCGCCCAAAGCTTCATGCATTGGGGCTTTCTCGCATGGGCAATCCTGGGCTCGCTGTCCACCGTGATGCTGATGCATTACCACTATGAAAAGGGGCTGCCGCTGGCCCCGCGTACGCTGCTTTATCCCGTGTTCGGGGACCGCGCGATCAACGGGCCAATCGGCCTGATCGCGGATGCATGCTCGATCATTGCCGTGGTCGCGGGCACTGTCGGGCCAATCGGCTTTCTTGGGTTGCAGGTCAGCTACGGACTGGCCGACCTGTTCGGTATTCCCAACGTCTTCGCCACGCAGTTCGTGGTGATTGCAGGTCTTGTCGCGGTCTACACGATCTCGGCCATGACCGGCCTGTCGCGCGGCATCCAACTGCTGTCGAAACTGAACGTCCTGCTGGCCGGATTGCTGTTGCTGTTCGTACTGATCGCCGGTCCGACCGGGTTCATCTTTGGCTCGTTCTTTTCGGGCTTTGGCACCTACCTCGCCAATTTCTTCCAGATGGCGCTGTATCGTGGCGAGGCGGGCGTTTTCGGCGATCCCGGCTGGCTTGGCTGGTGGACGGTCTTTTTCTGGGGCTGGTTCATGGGCTACGGCCCGCTGATGGCAATGTTCATCGCACGTGTGTCGCGGGGGCGGTCCATCCGGTCGATCATCATCATGCTGTCCATCGTGGCGCCCATCGTGACGAATTTCTGGTTCACGATCGTGGGCGGCACGGGCATCGCGATGGAACTGGCCGACCCGGGCAGCATCTCGACCGCGTTCGAGGGGTTCAACCTGCCGGCAGCCCTGTTGGCGATCACGTCGAACCTGCCGATGGGCTTTCTTGTGTCGCTGCTGTTCTTGGTGCTGACCACCATCTTCGTGGCCACGACGGGTGACTCGATGAGTTACATGATCGCCTCGACCATGAGCACCGCGGAAACGCCGCCCGCCGCCATCCGCGTATTCTGGGGCGTGGCCATGGGTGTCATGGCCCTGATCCTGATCTCGGTCGGGTCGGGCGGAGTATCCAAACTGCAAAGCTTCATCGTCGTGACCGCCGTGCCGGTATCGCTGCTGTTGCTGCCCTCGCTTTGGGATGCGCTGCGGATCACGCTGGCCAAAGGCAAGGTCCAGTAAGGCCCGCGCGGGCGCAGACCCCTGCGCCCGCGCCCACTATCCTGCCCGACCCAAGACACCTACCAACACCGACACGCCCTGCGCCTCAAGACAGCAAAGGTCCGACCGCATGACCGAGATCCCCATCCGCGAACCCGATCTGGTGATGCGCCTTGCCCGCCTTGGGTCGCTGCACCAATCGCGCCTGTCCTTCATGCGTATCCTCACCCGCCGTATGGCCCGCGAAGGCTGGCGGTTCGAGCAGACCTGCTTCGAGATCGACGACCGCGGTATCGGTCATGCGGTCTATACCGCCCACACCCCGGATCGCGCGTATTCGCTGATCGCCTTTGCCCATGACCTGCCTGCCGAGAAACGCTCGGACCGTGTCATCGCCGAGGCCTGGGATGCAACCTTTACCCTGTTCGATGGCATCCCCGATGCCGAGGATATCGACCGCCTCGCACGGAACATCCCTCTGCAAGAGGCAGGCCGCGTGACAAGCACGGAACTGTCTGTCTCGCGCGCCAACCGGTCGGTCCGGCTATGGGAACACGTGGTCAGCCGCCTGTCTGCCGGGCAACAGCCCGCGCGCGACCAGATCGACGCGGTGGGTTACCTGATGCGCACCACCGCCGTCTACGGGTCGGGAAAACTGGGCGCGGCGGATCGCGAAATGATCGCGGAACGTCCCGAATTCAGCGTGCCCTTTCAGGTCGAGATGCTGTCGGTTTTCCTGACGCGCTGGTTTGTCATCGACCTTGTTCAGCACATGGCGCACTGCCGGGCCGCCGAACGCGGCGCGACGGCAGCAACGTTGGAGCCCGCCATTGCGCGGTCTATCGGAATCGGCAATTCCACAGGCCTTGGCATGGCGCCCTTCCTGCTGAATCACCCCGTTTTGTTTCACAACTGGATCGCAGCCCGCGAAACCGCGCTGAGCCGCGTGCGCAGCATCGCGCAAGCCACCCCCGACGAGGTTTCCCGTTTTCGCACGCTGTTCGACCGCGCCCGAATACTGGTCGACATGTGGCACTCGGACCACCCGGTGCAGGTCGCGAAACTGTCCGCGCTGCACAATGATACCAACCTGATCGCAAGCTACCTGCAAAGGATCAGCCTGTCCGCGCCCTATGCATGGGATGCGCTTTACAATTGGGCCGAAGAGACCCTGTCGCTGGAAGGGCAGGAATGGATCGTCTCACTGATGCTTGAACCCTACGGTACGCTTGTCGATGATCTGGCCCAGACCATGTCCGCCGACAACACGGCGACCTTTCGCATCGCGGGCGCCATGCGCATCGAAGATCTGCGCACCCTGCTGCGCCACATCTATGCATGGGCAATCGACATCGACTGGACAGACCCGGCCAACCGGGCCCGAGCGTGGTATGTTTCAGAGGAAAAGCTGGAACCCCGACTGGGCGAGCGGTTCGAGGAACCGATCGAGGAATATGAGCAACCCCTTGCGCCGGGGCGTGACGCCGCCGCGCTTCATGCCGCGCTGCGCCATTGGCCGGACGATGCGCCGGTGGCCGAATTCCTTCTGCGTCATCCCGAACACCGCCACATCGTGCGCCGCACTCAGATTGTCGGCCGCGCGCCTTATGCCGAGATTCGCGACAACACCATATCCGGCGCGGTTATGCCCATCGACATGCTGCGCTGCAAACTGGCGTTTTTCGGCGCGACCCAGTTCGACCCCAGATCGGATCGCTGGGTGCGCATCTGCATGTATCGCAACGCCCCTCTGCCCAAGGACCTGTCGCGCGACACTGCCGATCTTTGGGTATATCCCGACCTGAAGGACACCATGGCATGACCCATTCCCTCAACGAGATCGAGGCCATGAGCAAACGCGCCGCGCGCGGAGCCGGCTTGTCCTGGGGCCTTGCGGAAGAGGCCGCCAAGGGTACGCGCTGGCTATCGTCATACGATTTGCCGGGGGCCGATCTGCTGGCTGATCTGCTTGAAATGAACGACCGGCTGCCGCCCATAGACCTGTCACCGGTGTCGCTGCGCGATGCAGTCTGGCATGCGCCGGCACACCGCATGAACCCGCTGATCGCCGGGGCCTCGCTCAGCGATTGCGCCGTAACATTGATGGAGCGCGGCGAGATTTCCATGGAAAACGTCTGCGTCCCGCTGCTGAGCGTGCCGTTCATGGGGGGCGCGGCGTTGCGGCTGGGCCATCCCGTTGCTGCCGAATGGCGCGGGGCACGGATCGCCACAGATGGACGGCGACTGTGTTTGCAGGGGGAGGGCGCGGCCCTTCGGGTCAAGATGGCCGCGAAGGTGGTGTTCAGGGCCCCCGCCGAAATGAAAGGTCATCTGGAACCCGTGGTGCGCGCGCATGTCTCCGCCGCCACGTGGGACCGGCTTGCCGCATTCGCCCACAGAACCTTTGCCCCCGCGACGGAACTCAGCCGCCTGCTCGGCGCTGGCGCAGGGGTCGATGACAACGATTGACCCACGGCTGCCGCGCGCAATCGCGCCAGTTGGGGATTGGAAGGAACCTGACATGACTGACACAGAAACCCTCAGCCTCACCGAGATCGAGGACCTTGCCTTTCGCGCATTGGTGAAGGCCGGCACAACCCCCGAGAATGCCCGCCCGCTCGCCGCCGCGACCGCGATGACCGAGGCCGATGGCATCGCTTCGCATGGCTTGGCCTATATCCCGATCTACGCCCAGCACGTTCAATGCGGCAAGGTCGACGGTCGGGCCAAGCCCACGCTCAGCCGCCCTAGCGCCGCCGTGATCCGCGTCGATGCGGCGACCGGCTTTGCACATCCGGCCATTGATATGGGATTTGACGCCTTGGTGCCGATGGCGCGCGACTTGGGTGTCGGTGTTCTGGCAATCCATAACTCTTACAACTGCGGCGTGTTGGGCGTGCATACGCGCCGCTTGGCCGAGGCAGGTTTGCTTGGCATCGGCTTTACCAATGCGCCCGCTTCGATTGCACCTGCGGGGGGCAAAAAACCGGTGGTCGGGACCAACCCGATATCGGTCGCGGCTCCTGGCACCGACGGTTCTGCCGCCGTGCTGATCGACCAATCCGCCAGCACCATCGCCAAAAGCGAGGTCATGAAATACGCGCGCGAGGGCAAGTCGGTGCCTGAAGGTTGGGTGCTGGATGCCGACGGACATCCCACCACCGATCCTGAATCGGGGCTGAAAGGGTCCATGGTGCCCTCGGGCGGCTATAAAGGGGTCGGCATCGCCCTGATGGTCGAGATGATGGCCGCCACGATGACTGGGGCGACTTTGGGCTCGGTTGCCAGCCCGTTTTCCGGTACGGCAGGTGGCCCGCCGCGCACTGGGCAATTCTTTATTGCCATCAATCCCGAGGCAACATCTGATGGCGCGTATCAGGCTCGTTTGAGCGATCTGATTGCATCCTTTCAAGATCAGGATGGCGCGCGCCTACCGGGCGATGCCCGTCGCGCGTTCCGAGCACGGGCCGAAGCGGAAGGCGTTGCGGTCAATGCGACCCTCCTTGAAAAGGTGCGCGCGCTGGCCTGACCGACGTCAGGCCGCCGCCGTCCGGATGCCGGACATCGCTTGAATCATGGGCTGGGGCGCCTCGGGCGGCGCTGAGGGAGCAACCGAACGAGGTCGTGCCGTCCATCAACGCAACCGCAAGCCGCGTCGTGTTGCACGAATCTTGGGCGATCATCCCCAAAACGGGCCGGTTGCCGGGCATCGATGGCAAGGCCAGGATGTCGAAATCCGGTGGCAAAGCCATTGCCTTGTCCGGGCCGCCCGTGGAAATCCGCAGGTCTGTCAGAGAGGTGTTTCAGATCCTAACCACCTGCGTGTTGAACGCCGCGGCTGTATCGAGGGCAATTTGGTTTTCACCCAATTCGACGCCTTCGACCCCGTTCAGGACGGGCTTGCCGAACTCAAGGCACACCATCACCGTAGCGGACTTGGCGACGGCAAGGTCACAGCGCGGCGGGAAGCTATTCTTCAGGACCATATCGCTCCAATTCGTGAGCGCAGGGCAAAACTCTCTGAGGAGAATAAATTCGGCGAGTCTCACGCGGCCGCGCCTCACGCATGCCGGGGAAACGCATGCGGGGGGCTCTGGCATGCATGAGCCTGGAGACGCTGGCGGATCGGCGCAGCCGGTCATTCCTTAACGCTGGCTATCGCCCCAGATGCTTTTGATTTCGCTTCCTAACGTCATGGGATCGAACGGCTTTGTGATGACAGCGGTTGCACCTTCGGCCACGAGCTGTTCGGTAAACTCAGATTCTGCTTTTGCCGTGACGAACACGACCGGGACATGCGTGAGTGCCCCTTCCTTTGCCAGTTCGGTGGCCAAGGTTTGGCCTGACATGCCTGGCATCATCACGTCCAGAAGGATGAGTTGGGGCCGGAAATCAGAGGCTTTCTCCAACGCCTCTTGCCCTGACGCGCATTGCAGCAGTTCGAAACTGTCTACGATTTCAAGCGCAAGCTGGACGATGGCGCGAATATCCTCGTCATCGTCGACGTGCAGGATGCGTTTCAGTTCTTCGGCCATGTTATTCCCTGAGAATCAATGGCTTAAGGTTGAGCTTCGGGGACTCGAACACTCGTTACACATCTGCTCTTCGAAAATTCCAGTCGGTGAGTTCCTCGTGAGAGAAACTGCTGCGCCGGCCCTCAAAGACACTCTTTGGTCCGTTCAGTATGCGACCGCAAAGATGAGATGGCTAAGACCGTCGCGCGATAGCGACCGTGGCCGGTAGAGGCTCTACCCCCTGCCAAACCGTTGGTCACCTCCGAAAACAGATACTCGAAGAAATCGGTGCGGCGGTGCCTTGCCACGGAACCTTCATCCAGCCGCGACCCAAACCCAAGTGATACTACTCCGATCGGGAAGATTGAGCAATCGCCCGACGACGCGCGGCGCGTCGATCTCGCGGAGCGGTGCGGGCGTGTGCGGTGGCTCCTGCTATTTCCGACCGGATCCTTCATCGTAGCCACGTCCAGTCGACCTGCCGCTGGGCTTTCATCCAGCCGCAAGCCGAAGCCGGTTGACCTTTTCGCCGGTCGGCGTTGGTTGAACGACTGCGCGATGTGCGCCGCTGCATCCTCGCACAGGGGTGTGGCTGCTCGCGTAACACCGGATCGGCCCGAAAGAAGCCTGGGGCCCGGCAATCAAAGGTCATGGGCGTCGGATGTTGGTTGTTTTCAAGGCGCAGCGGGTGGATTGGCCTCTGTTTGGTTCAGGGCAACTCCGCTTCAAGCAGGTCCAGCAGGTATTCGATCCTTGAATCGAATTCCTCGAACATCCTCCAGGAAAAGCTGTGTTGGAGTGCGTTCTGTAAGCGCGCGTCCAGTTGCGCGGCTTCCTCTCCGATGGCGTGAAAGCCAAACGATGCGGCAGTGCCTGCAAGGCGATGAACTTCATGGATCACGACCGCCAAAGCGTTTTCGGCCTGTTCTGGGTCTTTGGCAGCAATCCAGCAGGTTTCGATTTTGATGATACGCTCGTCAAGGTTTTTCCGGAACTCGTCTCTGAGGCGCGCTAGATGTTCTTCGACCAGCTTGTACTTCGCACTATCCAATGACACCTGCATATTTTCTCACACTTCCATGTACTGACTGTTCTAACTTGTTACTGTCCGAAAAGTTAGCTTTCCTGGCCGACGCAATAGCCCGTGTGATCATTTTCGTCGGCTTCTCCAGACTCAACAACCTCACGGTGGCCGGTTTGCCCATGACGACGTCAGGCAGACGCAACCCGGCACCCTCATACACCGGATCAAGTTGGGATATCATGTCTGCGATCTCCCAACGAACGTTTTCCCACTCGTCCGCGGTCTTCGCGTTTGTGACCGCCACGAAAAGGCCACTGCCGGTGTAAGCCAGCAAATGCGGTGTCCGCCCAAGCGCGCTGCTGATCACAGTTGCCGTATCGGCCATGATATCCGAAAAATCCAAACCCCCGAGTTCATCCAGAAGCGCGCGGGCGTTGGCGACGCGGAACCCAACGGCCGCACTGGATTTCAGGCGAATGTTCCCCAGTTTGAGAAGGTAGTTTTCGATTGCCATCACGCTGGTCAGGCAATCCGGTTCATCGATCAGGTAAGGCTTGTCAAAGGCGAAGGACACCGACTGACCGGCATCGGCGTCGACCACGCTTTGGTTTAGAAGCTGCGTCTGCCGCCTCGCTTCCGCGAGGCTTTGGGCCATGGAGAGGCGCGCTTGCAGCTCGACGGGTTTGAGCGGTTTGGTGATGTAGTCGTTGGCGCCGGCAAGAAACGCGTTATCGATCGACGCTTTTTCCGCATTTGCCGTGATCATGATGATCGGCGTGTATCGGAACCGTTCGATGGCACGGATGCGACGGACAAGCTCGATGCCGTTCATCGGTGCCATCTGGATGTCGACCAGAAAGCAATCGAAGTTGTTTCCGGGAACGCTCAGGAACTCCAGCGCCTGCTTTGCAGAGGTGGTGTATTTCGCGTTTGTATAGCCGATTTCCCTTAGCGCTGCAGACAGCAGTTCGCAGAAGAGAAGTTCGTCGTCGACAGCAAGGATCTCCATATCCATGTGAGGCATCCTTACTCGTTCTGAACGCGGCTATAGGGTCGCTTGGGCCAGCGATCGTCGTTGCGATCATCCATGAGCGACGTCAGCAGGTCCGAGTAGGCGCTTTTTTCCAGACGTGCCTCCTCGGGGTGACGCCGCATGAGCGATCGGGGCCGCTGTTGCCTTGCGTGCATGTCCTGGCCGTAAACGTCGCCATGGGCGACGCTGCGCGCCTCGGCGCTCAAGACCGCCGTGGCAAGCGCATCAAGCGCATCTGCATAGGCCCCTTGGCCAAGTGGGACTTCCTGGCCAACCAGCAGAAGAACGGGCGTCTGCGATCGCTCTTCCGCGAGGTCCTGGCAAAGCGTGTTCAGGGTCGTCTCACGATCGGCACTCGGCCACAGCTTCATCCGCCTTTCCAAGATGCAAAGAAACGTGCCGTCACCGCGGTAGGACATCACCCCCCCGTCTGCCAGAAGGGCGCCGCGAATGGCATCGCCGGCAAGGGTCAGCGCGGCCTCGAACTCTGACAAGGATCGCATGGCAGAAAGCCGATCTTCATCGGCGATCCGAACCGCGACGGTCGAGAGCCGCGCCCTAGGCGTTCGCACGAGCTGGCGGAGGCAGTTCTCAAATTCGACGTAGTCGATCAAACCCTCGACGCCATGCACCGGGACGGGGTCCCGGAACCAGTTCTTCCCCGTATCATTGGCATCGTTTCTGGCCTCGCCGAACCGGCTCGCCTGCTGACTTTGCCATGCCTTGTCCAAGGCAAGCCGTTGGGCCGCCTGCAGCCGCCGAGGCAGATCGTTCAGGTCAATCGGTTTGCTGACATAGTCAGTCGCCCCTGCCGAAAACGCTTGGTCGATTTCCTGCATCTCCTGCGAGGCCGTCATCATGACGATCGGCGTATGTTCATGCCCCGGCGATTGGCGGATCTGCCGAACGAGGGCGATCCCGTCCATGTCCGGCATCTTGATGTCGCACAAGAAGCAGTCGTAGGGGTCCTCTGCATCGGAGATCGCTTCAAGCGCCGCGACTGCCGAAGGGGCAGCGTTGACGTTGTGGTGCGTCGCAATACCGAGAAAGTGTGCGACGAGATCCAATGCAATCGGATCGTCATCAACCAACATAACCTTCATCACGTCTCCGAATCATCGGCCCCCACCGAAGTCTTCTTTTGTCGCTAATGATTTGGGCTGATTTTTGTCGGAGAAGAGACGTTTGCCGCGGGAGTTTGCCGTTTTCGCCTTTGGAATGACACTTTTCCTTGTGCCGTTCCTCCGCCTCCTCGGATGGCCGCGAAACCGACCTTCAAGCTATGCTCAACCCGGCTTCGCAACGTCGAAACCGAACCGCAAACCAATCCACCAGAGATACACTTGGACGAATGAACGCCCGGTCCGACCACATTTTGTAGCGGCAACGCATCCAAGAGCGGCTGGCGTTTTTCCGCCAGGTTCGCGGTCGAGGCCACTCAAAACTGCCTTTATTGTGTTCAAAATGGAAACAGTCAGCGGCTTATTTGTGCATTGTGGATAAAACCACTTGCAATGGTAACGTCGCAGTGTAACACGTTGATAAGACGGTAATCTATGCAACTCAAGCCATTCGCCGAAAGCGACGGGTCGTGGCAAGCATACCGTCACCGGCTTGCACCGATGCGCCCGTTCAACTTGTTACCGACTGGCCTCGCCAGCCCAAATGGACATTGCGATCCGATGCCACTGCGGCCGGTTTCAAGATCCTGACACAGCAACCCGTTGGTTGCGATGGTCGCGACCGCCTTGTGTGTCGCATCACGCCATAATCGCGCCCATGCGCAAGGAGCTCTCATGAACGAGCAGGTCATCAAGGCACTGAAGCACTCCCGCTACAGGGTTCTGACTGACAGTGAGAGTCTGAAGGAGGTCTATCGCCTGCGCTATAAGTGCTATCGCGCCGAGAATTCGATCGCCGAGGACGAGCGCGGGATCATGACCGACCCGTTCGACGAGACCGAGAACTGCGTCCAGGTCGCGGTCGAGATGGACGGCAAAATCCTCTCGGCTGTGCGCCTTCACATCGTGTCGGCGGCTTCGCCGATCTCGCCGACGGTGGAAGTCTTTCCCGAACTCAAGGAGAACCTGGAGCGCGGCGAAATAATCCTCGACCCGACGCGGTTCGTCGTGGACCCCATGGCGCGCCAGCAGCGCGTGCCGCTGAACTTCCTGACACTTCGCGTGCCGGTTCTGGCCACGATCTTCTACGACGTGGATATTGCACTGGCCCCCGTCAGGCCGGAACACAGCGCTTTCTATCGCCGCTACCTCGGTCATAAACCCGTTCTTGAACCGCGTGTTTACCCGGGATTGGCCAAGCGCATCGAACTTCTGATCGCCAAGCGTGAACAGCGCGATGCTGTTCTGGCGCGCACGCCGGTCTTTGGTCCGTTGGAGGACTTCCCGGACTCCAACGTCGATTTCCCCAAGCTTCCCGGCGTTTCCTCCAAGGTGGGTCGGTCGAGCGCAGCCTGACCGAGGCACGTCAACCTTTCTTGCACCCGAATGCACGCGCTCCGCGTTTGCTGGCGGTCGCCAGAGTGTATGCGGCCAGGCCCGGATTCCGGGGCCTTGCCTTGAATTGTGCAAAGAAACAGACCCTTCCTGCCCAAGAAAAGGCCGATTCCGGGGTCATTCCTTAACGC
The DNA here is from genome assembly GCF_039542305.1 of [Roseibacterium] beibuensis. Classification (NCBI taxonomy): domain Bacteria; kingdom Pseudomonadati; phylum Pseudomonadota; class Alphaproteobacteria; order Rhodobacterales; family Roseobacteraceae; genus Roseicyclus; species [Roseibacterium] beibuensis. The sequence continues at coordinate 47,115 of NZ_BAABHW010000001.1, forward strand.
GGATCAAGTTCTTCCGCCGCTGAAGAGACGGGCCTGACACGGCTGAGGAACGTTCACACTTAAGCTGTGGAGTTATGGCGCATGCCTTCAGACGCTCTTGCCGGGGCCATCGCACGTTTGACATCAGGTCGGCCGAACTCGGCCCAGGCGTCGGCACCAACCAATTGGAGCGCCTACGCAACGGCCTATGACATGCTTGCCGAGTACAACCCAGCCTACCAAGAACTCGTGCAGGATTTCGCCGCGTTCCTTTCGGCGATCGAAGCGCCGGGCCTTATCTACGACATCGGCGGCGGCACCGGAAATTACACACAGGTCGCCGTCCGGTCCTGCCCGGCAAGCGAGATCCGCTTTGTCGAGCCGGACGATGGCATGATGTCAGCGGCGCGATCCAAACTTGCAGGCCATCCGAACATCACCTTCGACGGACGTCCGTTCGAAGCGATGGATGCGGCCGGTACGGCCGATCTCGTGATCTGCGTGCATGCGCTCTATGCCATGCCCCGCCCCGAGCAACGTCTCAGGGATCTTGCGCATTTGCTTCGCCCCGGTGGCTGGCTCTACCTGATCGACTTGGGCCGTTACCTCGATGTGGCGGAATGGCGGTGCTACCTGTTCGACCACCTGAAAAAGGAACACGGTCTCTTCAACGCGCTTCGGATCGCTTGGCACGCGCGCCAGATCGCCAGGCAAAACAAAGCCATCCTCACGGCTCAGAAAAAGGGTATCTACTGGACCCATTCCGAAGCCGAGTTCGCATCCCTCGTCACGTCCGCAGGTTTACAGATCCACCGGCAGCAACCGGTTTATCGCGGTTACAGTGATCTTCTGATTTGCAGTAAACCAGGGTCCATGGAATGAAGCGAAAGCAACAGAAATGATGGACTTGAAGGCGCTATGGTCAGCCCGGTCGCAGTGGTTTTCCTCGGCAGGCCGAGAGCGGCACATCAAGGATTACATGACCCTGACCAATCAGCTTGTCTGGAAGCGGCACGCGAGCTTTCTGACCGTAGCAGCATTGGCGGCCTTCTACTACGATCCCGTTCTGGCGGCAGCGTGCTACATTCTTATTGCACTGACCGAAGTTCTGGATGAGAGGCTGGGGCGCGAGTCTGCGGCGTGGGATGGTGTGGACTCTTCTGTGGGAGATTCGATCCTCAGGCGTATTGGCCGAAACACCGCCTTGAGCGCTACGGCCATCAGCATTTTCGTCATCAGCTTGGCGCTCCAACAGACATCCGGCGGGCATTTCACGCCACTCTTCTTCCTGTTCTCGGCATCGCTATTCGCGGCGATGTACAATAGCCAGATGATGAGCGTCCTGTTGCTGCGCCTCTCGATCTATGGCGTCGCCTTTCTTGTTATCGCCTTTCTCGATATCATCCGGTTCTTTCCACCGCTCGACTCTCACGTGTGGTTGGACTTTTTCACAATCATGTTGGTGCTCTATTTCTTGGCCGATATCTCTTTGAAGTTCTATCAGAACTACCAGAAGCAGCTGGAACAGCTGAAATTGATACGCGAGGAAAACGAACGCACGAAGGCCGCCTACGAGATCAAATCGCAGTTCCTGTCCACGGTCAGCCACGAGTTGCGCACGCCCCTGACCTCACTCAAGGCATCGCTCGACCTGGTGAACAAGGGCGCCCTCGGGGAAGTCCCCGAACATTTGAAACGCGCGATTGGCATTGCGGCCAAGAACGGAGAAACCCTTGCCGTCCTGATCGACGACCTGCTCGATCTGCAGAGAATCGAAGCTGGCGAGATGAAGTTCAGGTTCAAACCGGTGAACGTGAACGACCTCGTAACCGAAGCTGTCGAATCCACGGCCGATTTCGCCGCCAAGCTGGGGATCCAGGTCACGATAACGCCTTGTGTCGAAGATGGCCGCATCAACGGCGATCCAAGCCGCTTGATCCAGGTGATGAACAACCTGCTGTCGAACGCCCTCAAATTTTCAGAGGCGGGGAGCACGGTGAATGTGCGTGTGGAAACCCTTGGGAGCCGCATCCGCGTTTCGGTGGAAGACACCGGCGTTGGTATCCCCGAAGGTGCAAAAGAACGCGTGTTCGGCAAGTTCACCCAGGTCGACTCGTCCGATATCCGCAAGGTCGGCGGTACAGGCCTGGGGCTCAACATCGCCAAGCAGATCGTTGAGCGTCACGATGCCTCTATCGACTACGTGAGCGAACTGGGTGTCGGGACGACCTTTTTCCTGGATTTCGATCGGCTGGAAGACACGCAACACGAAAGGGGCAGTCTGCAAGCCCCCGCCAAAGTCGCGTGAAGCGGTTCCGTGGCGTTCCTGCACCTGCCGATGGACAGCAATAGCGTCATCCTCTTTCAAAACATCGCATCGCGAAGCGCTGTCGGCGCGATGGCGACGGTGAAGCGGAGATCGCCACCGAGGTCGAACGTTGCGCGAATCGCCCTTCAACGAAGGCAGGCCACAGCGCCACAGGAGCCCGTTTCGCAGGGGCAAAGGTCAGAAAGAGGGCGTTGAAACAGCCGCTTGGCTCGTTTTCGGGCAGCTTTCACAGTATCAAATCGCACGCTGTCGACGTATAGTGCTGCCTTAGCGGCGCTGCCAAGCCGGGAGGAAACAACATGATACGCTCGGAACTGATTCAGAAGCTGGCCGACGAAAACCCGCATCTCTACCAGCGGGACGTCGAACGCATCGTGAATGCGATCTTCGAGGAAATCATCGAGGCGATGGCAAATGGAAACCGCGTCGAATTGCGCGGGTTCGGGGCGTTTTCGGTCAAGAAACGCGACGCGCGCGTGGGCCGCAACCCTCGCACCGGCGAGAGTGTCGAGGTCGAGGAAAAACACGTACCTTTCTTCAAGGCCGGGAAGCTGCTACGCGACAGGCTGAACGGCCAGGACGCGTGACTACTGCAACCCGGGGGTGGGCATGAAACTTATCCGCTACATGAAGTACCTGTTTCTCATCGTGGTCGCGATCGGCCTCGTCGTTCTGGCGATGGCGAACCGCGATCCGGTCTCCCTGACGATCCTGCCAAGTGAGTTGGCGTTATGGACCGGGGTCGATTACGCGATCGAGCTGCCGCTGTTTCTCGTGATCCTCGGCGGTTTCGTGACCGGCGCGCTGGTCGGCTTTATCTGGGAATGGCTGCGCGAGCATCGCCACCGGGCGGCTGCGGCCACCAACAAGCGCGAGGCGCGCAAGCTGGAACGCGAGGTCGAGACGCTCAAGGGCCAGAAGAACGAGCACAAGGACGAGGTGCTGGCCCTCATCGAGGACGCGAGCCCCGCCCGCTGATCCACGCGCCATGTCGGTTTCCGTCAAGATCTGCGGCCTGACGCGGCCCGAAGACGTGGCGTCCGCCGCCAAGGCGGGCGCGCGTTACGTCGGCTTCGTGTTCTTTGCGAAATCCCCGCGCCATGTCTCGGTCGAGCAGGCGCGGGCGCTGGCGCTCGGCGTGCCGCCGGGCGTGGCCAAGGTGGCGCTGACAGTCGATGCCGATGACTCGGTGCTGGACGAGATCGTCGCGCGCGTGCCGCTGGACATGCTGCAATTGCATGGGCACGAAAGCCCCGAGCGGGTGGCCGAGTTGCGCGCGCGCCATGGCCTGCCCGTGATGAAGGCCATCGGCATTCGGGATACGACCGATCTGGCCGAGATCGACCGCTACGCGTCCGTGGCCGACCAGCTTCTGATCGACGCGAAACCGCCCGAGGGGGCCGACCTGCCCGGCGGCAATGGGCTGGCCTTTGACTGGCGGCTTCTGGCTGGGCGCAAATACTGGACGGTGCCGTGGATGCTGGCCGGTGGCCTGACGCCCGAGAACGCCGCCGAGGCGGCGCGCCTGACCGGGGCGCAGCAGGTGGACGTGTCCTCCGGGGTCGAGGCGGCCCCCGGCGTGAAGGATGCAGGCAAGATCGCGCGGTTCATCCAGCACGTGCAGGGTGAAGGCACGTCCCCATGACGAGCAGGCTGATCCTCCATCTTGGCCTGAACAAGACCGGGACGACGAGTATCCAGCGTAGTTTCCAATCCCTCGACGAACCCGGCTTGCTTTACCTCGATGCCGGTGCACCGAACCATTCCCGCCTGATGATCAACTACGGACGGCACCTGAGCGGGCAACCGCTTGAGCCGCTGGCAGAGCGCGATGTCCCTTTGGCGCCGGAAGTTGGGTTGCAAACATTACTCGACGCGCTCGACGACCCGAAGCCGGGCACACTTGTGATCTCGGCCGAGTTCCTGTCGGCACCCCGGTTAAGCCACGCGTCGCCGGCCGACATGGTCGCCGATTTTCGGCGCCGCGTAGAGGATGTTCGCGCCTTGGTCTATGTGCGGGAACCGATCTCCTACATGCGCAGCGTTTTGCAGCAGGGCATCAAGCGAAACGGCAAGTTGCGGATGGACCCCGCGTATTACTATCCGCGCTTTCGCACCCGTCTGGCGCCTTGGGAAGAGGCACTGGGCCGTGATGCGATCAGCTATGCGATCTTCGACCGTGCGAGTTTCGCAGGGGGCGATTTGTTGACCGATTTTGCCAATCGGATCGGGGCGCGCGCCGTGCCGGAACGTGTGGAAGCAAACCCATCATTGTCGGCAGAGGCATTCGCCCTGTTCTACGCGCTGCGAAAGTTCCGGGAAACCGAAGCCCCGACTGATGTCAGCGATGCCGATATGCGCCGTGCGCTGGCTGATCTTATGCAGGTCAAAGGGCGAGATTTCGAATTCGCGCCCGACGGTTGCCGAGAGGTCATTGCCGCACACGCGGCTGACCTGGCCTGGATGGAAGACCGGGTGGGGCGCCCGCTTCCCGCCTATCGCCCGCCCGAGGATGCCATCGTGTTTAACACCGAAGCTGATGTGCTGGCCTATGCCGAGCATTTGGGGTTCGACCCACATGCCTTGCTGTGTCGTGCCGCATCTCGACGCCGCGCGCCGGCGCAAAGTCTGCGCCGCAAGCTTGCCCGGCTCTGGACGGCGACCCGGCAAGCGCCGGAATGAACCGGAACGACGACGGGGCCCATGGCAAACCCCGCATGACTGCCCTAGAACATGGTCAACACCGATATTGAGGACCGACATGGCCAACGACCTTCCCAACTCCTTCATGACCGGGCCCGACGAGAAGGGGCGCTTCGGCGATTTCGGGGGGCGGTTCGTCTCCGAGACGTTGATGCCGCTGATCCTGGAACTGGAGCAGCAATACGAGCACGCCAAGACCGACCAGAGCTTCTGGGACGAGATGGATTTCCTGTGGAAGCACTATGTCGGCCGTCCCAGTCCGCTGTATTTCGCGGAACGCCTGACCGAACGGCTGGGCGGGGCGAAGATCTATTTCAAACGCGACGAGCTGAACCACACCGGCGCGCACAAGATCAACAACGTGCTGGGCCAGATCATCCTGGCCCGCCGCATGGGCAAGACCCGGATCATCGCCGAAACCGGCGCGGGCCAGCACGGTGTGGCCACGGCAACGGTTTGCGCGAAGTTCGGGCTGAAATGCATTGTCTACATGGGCGCCACGGATGTGGAGCGTCAGGCCCCCAACGTGTTCCGCATGAAGCTGCTGGGGGCCGAGGTGGTGCCGGTGACCTCTGGCCGCGGCACGTTGAAGGATGCGATGAATGATGCCCTGCGCGACTGGGTGACCAATGTGCGCGACACGTTCTATTGCATCGGCACGGTGGCCGGCCCGCACCCCTATCCGGCGATGGTCCGTGATTTCCAGGCGATCATCGGCAAGGAAACCAGGGAACAGATCACCGAGGCCGAGGGCCGCCTGCCCGACACGATCATCGCGGCCATCGGCGGCGGCTCGAACGCGATGGGGCTGTTCTACCCGTTCCTCGACGACAAGTCGGTCAACATCATCGGCGTCGAGGCCGGGGGCCACGGTGTGAACGAGAAGATGGAGCATTGCGCGTCACTGACCGGTGGGCGTCCGGGCGTGCTGCACGGCAACCGCACCTACCTGTTGCAGGACGAGGACGGACAGATCCTCGAAGGCCATTCCATCTCGGCGGGTCTCGATTACCCCGGTATCGGGCCGGAGCATTCCTGGCTGCACGAGATCGGGCGCGCGGAGTATGTCTCGATCACCGACAAGGAAGCGCTGGAGGCGTTCCAACTGTCCTGTGAGACCGAGGGGATCATCCCGGCGTTGGAGCCCAGCCACGCGCTGGCCCATGTCGCCAAGATCGCGCCGGATCTGCCCAAGGACCACCTGATCGTGATGAACATGTGCGGCCGGGGCGACAAGGATATCTTCACCGTCGCCCGCGCGCTGGGCTGGGACATCGAGGGCGGCTGATCCCGCCCATATCTGTAGGCTGTCAAAGGCCCCCGCGTTCATGGCGATGCGGGGGCCTTGTTTTTCAGGAAAACGCAGCCCGTAAACCCAAGGTATATGGGCATAGCGCCGGGGTTTATGGCACCGGGTCTAAACCCCGTGGCAATGGCTGGGGGAGGTGCCGCCGGTCAGTCTGACGAGGAGCGGGCCATTCAGGTTCGCCAGAACCAAACTGACAGAACGGGAGATACCCTCATGAACCGCAAGCATATGTTTACCGTGTCCGCCGCCGCGCTTGTCCTTGGTGCCGGTTCGGCCTTTGCCGTCGACCAGGAGGTGATCGATGCCATCGTCGCGGACCTCGCCGCGCAGGGCTACGAACGGATCGAGATCGACGTCGAGGATGACGGCTACGAGGTCGAGGCCTATGGCAACGGGCTGGAAGGCGAGTTCTTCTACTCCGAAGATGGTGAGATGCTGACGTCTTTCGTCGAAGAGGATGACGACGACGATGAAGACGATGACGATGAAGACGATGAAGACGACGACGATGATGACGATGAAGACGACGACGATGATGACGACGACGACGACGACGATGATGATGACGACGACGACGACGATGATGATGACGACGATGACGACGACGACGACGATGATGACGACGATGATGACGATGATGATGACGATGATGACGATGACGACGACGATGACTGACCCGTTGATGTCGGCCATATTGGCATGACGGATTTTCTCACCCCCGCCGGCGGTGCCTCTGTCGGCGGGGTTTGTCTCGAAAGGACAAGGCGATGATGACGCGACGCGCGATACTCGCAGGGCTGCTGGCCACTGCGGCCGGTGCTGCGCCCGCGCTTGCGCAGGATGCCGCGACGCAATCGGTTCAGCGTCAACTCGAGGCGCAGGGGTTCACCGTGCTGGAAATCCGTCGGACCTTGCTTGGCCGTGTGCGCGTGGTGGCGCGGCGCGGCAACCTTATGCGCGAGATCGTTTTCGACCCGCGCAACGGCGCGATCCTGCGGGACTATACATCCGGCGACGGGTCGGTCGAGCCGCAGTTTTCGTACCAGGGCGATGATGGTGACGGCGCCGGCCCCGGCGGGGATGACGACGACGACGATGATGACGACGACGATGATGATGACGACGACGATGATGACGGCGGCGACGATGACGGCGGGGACGATGATGACGATGACTGACACGGGGGACGCTCAACGCCGCCAGCGGTGCCGCCTGTGCTGAAGCACCCATGGCTCTTCGGCGCGATCCTCGTGATCCAATCCCTTTGCGGGATCTTCTTCGTGTCGGATATCCTGTTGTCTGTTCTGGGGGTCCCGATCTCACCGATCCCGTGGACCTATCGCGAGGCCATGGAAATCGCGGCTGCCCTGGGTCTGGTCCTTGGCGTGGTCCTTGGGGCCATGTTGCTGCGCGCCTCCCTGCGGCGGACCCGGGCCGCCGAAGAGGCTCTGCGCGCCGCGTCTGGGGCGTTCATGGAGGTCGTCGCGGATCGCTTCGAGGAATGGGGCCTGACCCCGGCCGAGCGCGACGTGGCCCTGTTCGCGTTGAAGGGCATGTCGATTGCCGAGATCGCACAGTTGCGCGACACCTCGCAGGGCACCGTCAAGGCCCAGACCAACGCCATCTATCGCAAGGCCGGGGTCAGCGGGCGTCCGCAGCTTCTGTCACTGTTCGTCGATGACCTGATGGGCGAGGGCATGCCCGTTGCGACCGTCACGCGGGGCGAAGAGGGTCAGACCAGCGGGTCCTCCGCGTCGAGCGCGTAGGTTTCCAGCACCTCAAAGGGCACCACGTCCAGCGTGCGTTCGTGGGTCGCGTCCATGTGCACGCGCGGCGCGCAGCCGCCGTCATGGGCCTGAAGAAAGCGGCTGGCGCACACACACCATCGATCCCCCGCCTTCAGCCCCGGGAAGTCGTATTCCGGGCGCGGGGTCGACAGGTCGTTGCCGACGTATTTCGAAAAGGCGAGGAACTCGTCCGTCATCACGGCGCAGACCGTGTGGTGCCCGGCATCTTCGGCGCAGGTGTCACAGGCGCCGCTGCGGAAGAAGCCGGTCATGGGATCGCGCGAGCAGCTTTGCAGCGGCCCGCCGCGGACATTGACCGAAGGGTCCATTTCAAATGACATGTTGCCGTCTCTGTCCTGTGCGCTTGACGATTCACATGTCACGGCCACAGGACAAGTCAAGGGGAACGCGGGCTATCCGCGCCAATCTACCCAACGACCGTGGAAATCCGCGCGTCCAAGGCAGTGCGGCTCGGGCGCGTCGGGCCAATGCCGCAGGGTCAGGGCGGCACCCTCGGGCCGGCCGTCGGCCTCAAGCGACACATGCGCCAGCGGGGCGGCGCGGGTCGCCTTGGCGCCGGCGGCCTCGAGCGCGGCGGTGGCGGCGGCCTGTGTCTCGGGTGGGAAATACTGCCAGGCCACGGTGGTGAAGACGACATGCAGGTGGCCGGGATGGGGTTCGGCCAGACGCGCGGCGAGCCACGGCGCGGCGTCCCCGGCATCGGGCGGGGCCCCGGCCAGCCAGATCGCCCCGCGCGTGAGGGCGAGGCGATGCGGCTGATCGGGCCAGAGATAGGCCGTCAGCCGCAAGGCATGCACCGGGTCATGCGGATCGAGCGGGTTGCGATCGACGCCTGCCGCCTCGGCCACGGCCAGGGTCCGCGGGGCAGGGGGCGCATCCCCGCGCCAATCGGGTTGCAACTGCACCGGGCTGTCGGCAGGGCCGCCGATGCCGCCGGGCGCGTGCAGGGCAAAACGGCCAAGCGACAGGTTCAGCCCCGCGCTCGCCCCCAATTCGGACAGGACAAGGGGCAGGCCGTAGATCTCATCGAGATGCCACAACGCCGGAAGCAGGGCGCTGGCGCGGCGCACCTCGTTGGTTTGGGGGAACTGGTCCAGCCATTCCATCAAACGCGCCTCGTGGCGGGTGAATGCCCCGTCCACCGCGGCCCAAAGCGCTTCGTCCGATACGGTGTTGGGCGGGTAGGCGGCGGTCAACTTGGCATCCAGCCCGTCGAGGATCAGGCCATGCAACGCCCCGGCCAAGCGCAGGGGGATCGACTGGCCGGCTGAACTGACATCGCCCTGCCACGCCAGAACCCGTGCACCCACGGTGCTGTCCGAGGTCAGCCGGTCGGCCATCAGCGACATGAGCCGCCCCATGAAGGGCGAGCCAAGCATCGCGCAGCTTTTCCCCTGGTCGCGAAACGCCGCGCGTATGGTCTCGGCGCTCATTTGAACCGGTCCACGAGTTTTTGCAGCGGGCTACGTGTGTCTTCGGTTGTATTCTGTTCTGCGCGGTTGATCTTCGCTTTATCGATCGGAATCTTCGTTTCACTGGCTTTTTCCGAAGATCGGGGCGGCGCGGTGCGCAAGGCGACGGCGTTCTGGAACCGGCCCGTGTCGTCGCTGGCAAGGGCAGGGGCCCCGTCCGACACGCCGCGCAGCACATCGTCCAGCCAATCCTGGTCGGCCTTGGCGAAATCCGACAGGACGTAGCCCGCCACGCGATCCTTGTGGCCGGGATGCCCGATGCCAAGCCGGATACGCTGGTAGGCCTCGCCGATATGCTGGTGGATCGACCGCAGCCCGTTATGGCCCGCATGCCCGCCGCCCTGTTTCACCCGGACCTTGCCGGGGGCGAGGTCCAATTCGTCATGGAAGACGGTCACGTCGGCGGGGCTCAGCTTGTAGAAGCGCATGGCCTCGCCCACCGACTGGCCGGAAAGGTTCATGAAGGTTTCGGGTTTCAGCAGCAGGACCTTTTCGCCCTTGAGGCTACCCTCGGTCAGGCTGCCCTGGAACTTGGACCGCCACGGCGCAAACCCGTGATCCTCGGCGATGCGTTCGACAGCCATCCAGCCGATATTGTGTCGGTTGCCCGCGTATTTCGGCCCCGGATTGCCCAGCCCGACCCAGAGTTTCATGGCGCATCCTCCTGTCTTCCCGCGGTGATGCCAGCCCGTCGCGCCTTTGCCAAGCCGGAGGTGCCGCGTTTTTGCCATGGTCACGGGGTAGGGCGCGGGCCATGATGCACGGCATGGCCCCGAAATCCTCTTCAAATGACCCACGCACAGCCACCGCCTTTCGGATCAACGGCGTCGACCTGCATGTCCCGGAGGGGTTGGCCACGCCCGAAATCATCGAGAAACTGAGCACCGGCACCTATGAGGCGGACGAGGCGCGCGCCGCTGACCGCTGTGTGAAGCCGGGGTTTCGCGTGCTCGAACTGGGCGCGGGGCTGGGGTATGTCACGACGCTGGCCGCACAGAGGACCGCGCCGGAAAACGTGCTGTCGGTCGAGGCGAACCCGGCGCTTCTGCCGGTGATCGAAGCCAACCTCGCGCGCAACGGCTGCAACGGCGTCACCCTGCTGCATGGGGCCGTGTCCGGCGCGGCCGAGGAGGGCGAAACCGCCAGCTTCCATATCTCGAACGGGTTCACCGGGTCACGGCTGGGTGCGCAGGGGGGGCGGCAGGTCGAGGTGCCGCTGATCGGGTTTCACGAGTTGATCCGCGCGCATCGTCCCCATGTCGTCCTGATGGATGTCGAAGGGGCCGAGGCAGGGTTCTTCGACCGTCACTGGAAGTGCCCGCTGCGGTTTTGCGCGATGGAACTGCACCCCAGGCAATACGGGCCCAGTGTCATCAAGAAGATCGTCGATACCATGTCGGCGATGGGCATGACCTATGATCCGGTCGTGTCCAGCCGCAAGATCCTCGGGTTTCGCAAGGTCTGGGGATCGGACGAGGCGGAATGAAAAACGCCGCCCCGGGGGACGGCGTTTTCAAGTCATTGCAAGACGGCGCGCAGCGCGTCCGGATCACGCCTCTTCGGCGGCTTCCGCGGCGTCGCCCGCTGCCTCGTCGTCCGCTTCGTTCTCGGCGCTGACAAGGCCGGACGGGGCGGTGATGTTGGCGATCACGAAGTCACGGTCGATCGTCGGCTTCGCGCCCTCGGGCAGGGTCACGTCCGAGATGTGGATGACATCGCCGATCTGACGGCCCGAGACGTCGATCGTGATGTGATCGGGAATATCGCCCGCGGTCACGATCAGTTCGACTTCGGGGCGGACCATCGTCAGAACGCCACCCTTCTTCAGGCCGGGGGCCTGTTCCTCGCCGGTCACTTCGACGGGGATGAAGAGGTTGACCTTCGAGGTGCGGCGCAGGCGCATAAAGTCCACATGCGTCGGCAGGTCCTTGACCACGTCGCGCTGGACATTGCGGCAGATCACGCGCACGTCGTCCTGGCCTTCGACCTTCAGGTTGAAGAGGGTCGAGAGGAAGCGGCCATCCTTGAGGCGCTTCAGCAACGCGTTGAAGGGGATCTGAATGGGAAGCGGGTCAACACCGCCGCCGTACACGATACCGGGCACCTTGCCTTCACGGCGAGCTTGACGAGCGGCCCCCTTGCCTGTCCCCGTCCGTGCCTCGGCGATAAGATCAGGAATCTCACCAGCCATAGCTATATCTCCATAGGTTAGAGGGGCCGCCTCCAAGGGTGTCGGCCCCGATGAAGGCGCTCAATTAGCCGCGAATCCCCCATTTGACCAGAGGAAAAAGAGCCGTCGGGGGTATCACGGCGGTTGGTGGGGCTTGCCCACCCGGCGCGGGCGGGATAGCGGCGGGATATGCAACGCCTTTCCGACCTCCTGACCGCGGCGATCCTGTCGCGCGCGCCCATCGCCGCCCTGGCCGCCATCGGCGTCTTCTGGGGCGGCACGGCGGCTTACATCCCGGATCTCAAGGCGCGGATCGGGGCAGGGGACGCGCTGTTCGGGATGATCCTGCTGGCGTCTTCCGGCGGGGCCTTGATCGCCATGGCGATCTCACCGCGGGTCGAGGCGCGGCTGCCGCGTGCGGCCCTGACGCTGTCGGTCGTGGCCATGGCGGCGGCGGCGGCGCCTTTGGGATGGGCGGCGAGCGTGGCGCTTTTCAGCATTGTGATGGTCGCGGTGGGGATGACCACCGGCATGGCCGATATCCTTGCCAATGCGCGGGTGGCGCGGTTGGAGGCGCGGCACAATACGGCGCTGATGAACCTCAACCACGCCTGCTATTCCTTTGCCTACGCGGCCAGTGCCGCCCTGACCGGGATCGCGCGCGAGGCGGCGCTTTCGCCCGCCCTGTGGTTCGTGCTGATCGCGGCGGTGACGCTGGCGCTTGCGTCGTTCACCTGGCCCCGCATGTCCTCGCAGGCCGAGGGGGACGCGCCGCAAGCCAGCCGGGGGCATGTGGGACGATATGCCTGGATCGCGGGGTGCGTCGTGCTGATCGCTTTTTTCGTCGAGAACGCGACCGAAGGGTGGTCCGCGCTGCATGTCGAACGCACGCTGGGCGGCGGTGCGGCCGAGGGCGCGCTTGGCCCGGCCATGCTGGGCCTGACCATGGGCATCGGCCGCCTGCTGGGCCAGATGGTCACGTTTCGCGGGTCCGAGATGACCGTTCTGCGCTTCGCGGCGCTGATCGCGGCGGCGGGGCTGATCATCGCGGCCTCGGCCCCTGTGCCGATCCTCGCCTATCTCGGCTTCGGGTTGCTGGGGCTGGGCGTGTCGGTGGTGGCGCCGCTGGCGCTGGCGTTGACCGGCGTCCATGCGGAGCCCGAACGGCGCACGCTGGCCGTGTCGCGCGCCGCGATGATCGGCTATTTCGGCTTTTTCATCGGGCCGCCCCTGATGGGCTTTTTGTCCGAGGCCGTCGGCCTTCGCATCGCCTTTGCGACGGGGGCGGCGATGCTGCTGGTCGTGCCGTTGCTGCTGTTGCCGCGGATGCGCGCCGCCGAACGGGTGGTCTGAGACCTCAGCGCCAGCGCGTTTCGAAATCCTCGGGCAACAGCAGGTTGTGACGCCCCAGGTTCTTCACGTCCCGTTCGCCGCAGAGTGCCATGGTCGTGTCGAGTTCCTTGTGCAGCACTTCGAGCGATTTCTTCACGCCCTCCTGTCCCATGGCCCCGAGGCCATAGACAAAGGCGCGGCCCACCATCGTGCCCGTGGCCCCAAGCGCGAGCGCCTTGAGGATGTCCTGGCCCGAGCGGATGCCGCTGTCGAGATGCACCTCGATCTTGTCGCCCACCGCATCCATGATGCGCGGCAGCATGCGGATCGAGCTGAGCGCGCCGTCCAGTTGCCGCCCGCCGTGGTTCGACACGACGATGGCATCGGCACCCACGTTGATTGCCTGTTTCGCGTCCTCCTCGTCGAGGATGCCCTTGAGGATCACGGGGCCGTCCCACCAATCGCGGAACTGTTTGATCCGCGCCCAGTCAAGCGAGGGGTCGAAGGCCTCGGCCGTCCATGAGCCGAGCGACGTGGGATCTTTCACGCCCTTTGCGTGGCCGACGATATTGCCGAAGAACCGCCGCTTGGTTTGTAGCATCTCCAGCCCCCAAGGCACCTTGGTGGCGAGGTTGGCGAGGGAGGCGGGAGTCAGTTTCGGCGGAGCGGAGAGGCCGTTTTTCAGGTCCTTGTGACGCTGGCCCATGATCTGCAAGTCCACGGTAATGACCAGCGCCGAGCACTTCGCCTCTTTCGCGCGGTCGAACAGACGCTTCATGAAGTCGTCGTCCTTGAGCGTGTAGACCTGGAACCAGAACGGTTTCGAGGTGTGGCTGGCCACATCCTCTATCGAGCAGATCGACATGGTCGAGAGCGTGAACGGCACGCCGAATTTCTCGGCGGCGCGGGCGGCCTTGATTTCTCCATCGGCCGATTGCATGCCCAACAGGCCCACCGGGGCCAGGGCGACCGGCATCGCCACGTCCTGCCCCACCAGTTGCGAGGCGGTCGTGCGGCCCGCCATGTCCACGGCGATGCGCTGACGCAGGCGGATTTCGTCGAAATCGGATGAGTTTTCGCGGAAGGTCTGTTCCGTCCAGCTGCCCGATTCCGCGTAGTCGTAGAACATCTTGGGCACGCGGCGGCGGTAGATGCGGCGCAGGTCTTCGATTTCGGTGATGACGGGCATGGCAGCCTCCCCCTGTCCGCAGAAATTGGTATGTTTTTCTTACCGCCTGTCTCTCACCCTGTCCATTGTGGCGTTCCGCCACCGCGATCCGCGCGCTCAGGCACGATGGGCGCCGTCGGCCAATCCCTTGACGAAGGCCAGCACGTCCACGGGTGTACGGCCCGCCGCGATTTCGCCCACGATGGCCGAGCCGACGACGCAGCCATCGGCGACGCCTGCAATGGCCTCGGCGGCGTGCGGGGTCTTGATGCCGAAGCCCACGATGACGGGAAGGTCGGTTTGCGCCTTGATCCGGGCCACCTCGGGGGCGACGTCACCGGTCTGCGCCTCGGCCGCGCCGGTGATGCCGGTGATCGACACGTAGTAGACGAACCCGCTGGTGTTCTGGAGCACCTTCGGCAGACGCTTGTCATCGGTCGTGGGCGTGGCCAGTCGGATGAAGTTGAGCCCCGCCTTCTGCGCCGGGATGCACAATTCCTCGTCTTCCTCGGGTGGCAGGTCCACCACGATCAACCCGTCGATCCCGGCCTCTTTCGCATCGGAAAGGAACCGGTCCACGCCACGCGAATAGATCGGGTTGTAATAGCCCATCATCACGATCGGGGTGGTGTCGTCCTCCTTGCGCAGCTCGCGCGCGATCTGGAGGGTCTTTTCCAGCGTCTGCCCGCCTTCCAGCGCACGCTGGCCGGCCAGCTGGATCGTCGGGCCATCGGCCATCGGGTCGGTAAAGGGCATGCCCAACTCGATGATGTCGACGCCCGCGCCGGGCAGGCCGCGCACCACCTCGAGCGAGGTCTCGTAATCGGGGTCGCCCGCCATGACATAGGCGACGAAGGCCTTTTTCCCCTCGGCCCGCAGGCGTGCGAAGGTGTCGTCGATGCGTGTCATGGGCTCCCCCGTCAAAATCTCCGCCGCAGGGTTTGGGCCAAAGGGGCGGGGAAATCAATGGGGCGCGAGGGATCAGGCCGCGACGCCGTCTTCGACGGACACCATCCAACGGATGCCGAACCGGTCGCGCACCGTTCCGAAGGCGGGCGTCCAGAAGGTTTCGCTCATCGGCATGCCGACCTCGCCGCCCTCGGCCAGCCCGGCGAAGACCCGGTGCGCTTCGGCCACGCTGTCCAGCGCCAGATGCAGGGACGCGCCGGCCATTCCGGCCTCGTCGCCGGGGGCGCTGTCCGAGGCCAGGATTTCAATGCCGCCGTGGCGCAGCGTGGCGTTCATCACCGCATCGTCCGCCATGCCTGCCATCTGTGCACGGTCGGCTTCGGGCATGTCGGCGAAACGCAGGATCTCCGGCGCGGGCGCCCCGAGCAACTTGGCATAGAAGGTCAGGGCCGCTTCACAGGTGCCGTCGAAGAAGAGATAGGGTGTGATGTGCATGCTGAGCCTCCGGTTGAGGGCGCCACCCTAGCACATTCGGTTGCCCCTTGCGCGTGCGCACCGTAGAAGGCGGCGAATTTCCAAGGCACGAGGGCGAAACATGGGGTTCAAGGTCGGGATCGTGGGGCTGCCGAATGTGGGCAAGTCCACCCTCTTCAACGCGCTGACCAAAACGGCCGCCGCGCAGGCCGCCAATTTTCCCTTCTGCACGATCGAGCCGAACGTGGGCGAGGTCGCCGTGCCCGATGCGCGGCTGGACACGCTGGCCGGCATCGCCGGCTCCAAGCAGATCATCCCGGCGCGCATGACCTTCGTGGATATCGCTGGCCTGGTGAAGGGCGCGTCAAAGGGCGAAGGCCTCGGCAATCAGTTCCTCGCCAATATCCGCGAGGTCGATGCCATCGCCCATGTGCTGCGCTGTTTCGAGGATGATGACGTCACCCATGTCGAAGGCCGCGTCGACCCGGTCGAGGATGCCGACACGATCGAAACGGAACTGATGCTGGCCGATCTGGAGTCGATCGAGAAGCGCTTGCAGAATATCGTGCGCAAGGTGCGTGGCGGCGACAAGGAAGCCGTCCAGCAGGAGCGTCTGATGAAAGAGGCCAAGGCCATGCTGGAAGAGGGCAAGCCCGCCCGCATGGTCGAGGTGTCCGAGGATGACGCCAAGGCGTGGAAGGGGCTGCAGCTTTTGACCAGCAAGCCCGTGCTCTACGTCTGCAATGTCGACGAGGGCGAGGCCGCGACCGGGAATGCGCTGTCGGACAAGGTGGCGCAGATGGCCGCCGAACAGGGGGCCGGGCAGGTCGTGATCTCGGCCAAGATCGAGGAAGAGATCAGCCAGCTCGATGCCGACGAGGCGCAGATGTTCCTTGAGGAACTGGGCCTGCACGAGGCGGGCCTCGACCGGCTGATCCGCGCGGGCTACGACCTTTTGGGGCTCGAGACCTATTTCACCGTCGGCCCGAAAGAGGCCCGCGCCTGGACCATCCGCCGCGGCACCCGCGCCCCGCAGGCCGCTGGCGTCATCCACGGCGATTTCGAGCGCGGCTTCATCCGGGCCGAAACCATCGCCTACGACGATTTCGTCAGCCTGGGCGGCGAACAGGCCGCCAAGGATGCCGGCAAGATGCGGGTCGAAGGCAAGGGCTACGAGGTCAAGGACGGCGACGTCCTGCATTTCCTGTTCAACGCGTAAGGAATAGGGCGCCCAAGGTGGCCCTTTCCCCCTTGCCCCTCCCGGCCATGCCCACTAAACGGGTCGGCGGAGACGTGGCCGAGTGGTCGAAGGCGCTCCCCTGCTAAGGGAGTAGGCGGGAAACCGTCTCGAGGGTTCGAATCCCTTCGTCTCCGCCAGTCAACCTTTTGGCGAAAAAATCAATAATTATCATATGGTTGCCAGATGGCGTGGAATTTTACCACACCTGTTTACCACACCTCTTTTCCACGCAGTTCGATCAAGCCAACTGTGGTTGCTTCATCATCAAGGAATCTACATTCGAAGGTTCTTTTGGGGTCTGCTTGATCCAACAAGATGTTGTGTGGTGACCTTCGATTCCGCCCATATGTGTTGCAATGTGAGGAAAAAATGCCGGGACAAGCAAGGCTCATCCCGGCGTTCAGTGTCGTCATTCTGTTAGGGCTTCATGCGTCCTTGATGACGTGAGTGGTGGTGCTTGGCGTTTCTCAGCTGACCCACCTGACCGCTCCTGTGGTCGTTGGGTGCTTGAGGTGTTGCTGGCGATCTGCCTCAACAACGCGTTGTTTTCGAGTTGCAGGGCGAGGCTCCCAGCCAACACGATCACGACGAGCGTTCCTCCGAGCATGAAGCTGAGGCCGAACCAACGTTCTTCAGGTGTTGCTCCTACGATCAAGCCAACAAGGCCCGAGAACAGGATACCCACTAGCGCAATGGCGCAGCTGGCGAGGAACGAAGCCTTGTAGACTGCGATGATGGTCCGAAGCATTCGATTTCCCCCTTCACCCTGCGATAGCGTTGCCGCTTGCCTCATGTTGGCAGGAGCGATGGGCTGCTATGCGATAGACTGAGCGTTCTGAGATGCCGAGGCGCTGGGCAACGGCTCTCTTGGTGATGCCCTCGGCCAAGAGTGCTTGCGCTTCCTGAGCCTTCATCCGAGCCGTTGGTTTCCTGCCCTTGTAGCGTCCCTCAGCCTTCGCCTTGGCGATGCCTTCACGTTGCCGTTCGAGCATCATTTCCCTTTCGAACTGAGCCACAGAGCCAAGCACATTGAGCATCAGCTTCCCTGTTGCAGTGGATGTATCCAGCCCCAAGTCGAGGACCCTGAGGCCAACCTTCTTCGCCTCCAGCTATTCTAGGATTTCTCCTAGGTGCCGCACGGAGCGGGCCAGACGATCCAGCTTGGTGACGACGATGGTGTCTCCCTCTCTGGAGAACTCCATAGAGGCCTTGAGAGCCTCTCTGACGGCCACGGAGCTTGTCTGCTCTGTGTAGACCTTCTCGCAGCCGATGGCTTTCAGTGACTCAATCTGAGCCTCTAGGCCCGCCTTCTGCTCCAGTGTGGAGGTGCGAGCGTATCCGATGAGCATGGTGATGCCCTCCTTGTCTGCCAATGATGTCTAAGAGTTGCGGATGGGCATCTGCCAAAATGCAGATACCCATCCACTAGGCAGCAATCCCGCCACAACTGACGGGCTGACACGGGACCTTGGTCTAGTGACATATATCAGTGCTGAGCCGTGTTAGGTTATGGCCAAAGCACCGAGGACATGCGACTTGCACGGCTTGAGCGAAACCCGAAAGATTTCCGGTGCGGCCATGGCACGGCAACGTTTGTGCGTTTTGGGAAGGGGGTAGGGGGCCAACAAAGTCGACTTCAAAAAATGGGGGGTTAAAAACACTTGTTATTGTTGTGTCCCTCCAGAGTCCCTCTCGAACTCGTGAAGAATTGCTGGAGATCACTGAGTGGCTTTAGGTCAGTCTGGGTATTCGGCTGGCTACGTTGAGCGCCAAGGTCGTCGGAGGGACGGTCGCAGGTTTATGGTTCCATCAACTCGAAGGCCTAACGTAGTCAGAGAACGGTCTTTGCAGGGTTGCTATCGCAACAGGCCGCAAGAGAAGACGCAACGGTCATTTGGGGGCGCTCGAGAGGCACGCAGCTTCAGACAACTGTGAGCGCAAGAGATTCTACACGTGAAAATATATTGGAACAGTTGGCAAAAGCTGGTTCGTCAGAAGACTATTGTTCGCTGTCGCATGCGTGAAAGATTGCACAGGCTATCTAATGAAAAAAGCGCATTACACTTATTCCATATCATGACAACAAAAAGAGCTAAGTTATTTATAGAATCAAGCACCTGGTTCGGAAAAAAAATTTTCAATAATTTTCGTCACAAATTTCGCCGAAATGTGAGATCCATACTTATGCAAAGTATCATTTTTTTCGCCATCAGCTAAGTCAACAACTACCTTGGCAGAGAAGACGGCTATGTTATCCCCAGCAAGATATGCCGCGCGGTAAATGGCATAGGTTTCCATGTCCAAACCAGCAACTTTTCGATGAAACTGGGAAACGCTATTGATATAGGACTCACTTGCAATTACTGCCGAGCCGCTCGTAAACGGAGCAATGCATGGCTTCGAAAACTTCTGCGGCCTATCTCCACACCATCCAGCTTCGAGATCCGCTAACATATTGTTCGATTCTATGCTGCCCCAAATCAACGCTCTCAATTTCTCAGGCAAGGGAACTTGATAAGGCTCCGCTTTGAATCCGTCATCGGACCATTTTCCACTTTGATACTCATAGACCGGATTGGCAATAAGAAGCTGGCCCAGCGCTGCATTATTAGAAAACCCTCCGCAGATTCCAGACATTGCTACAATCTTTGGCGAGTAAAGTTGGATGCATTTTCCGGCTGTAATTGCAGCATCAACTAGGCCCATTCTGGGAAGCTCAATAATCGCGCCACGTCTTCCTTTAATAACTATATCAAAACGGGTCACTCCTCCTCTCGTTGATGGAACAACCTCTCCATCTCCCAACGTGGAGAATGGTGCACGCTCCTCGCTAAGTGCCGTGAAAATGAGAAAGTCAAATCGCTCTCTAGCAGCGCATTGAAGCAATAATACTCTCAATGCCCCTTTCCAAGTGTCAGGCTCGTGGTAATTAGCTAGAATACAGCCTTGGCTCTCAAACTTACCCCTAATATTCTCAAATTCTTCAGGATACGAGCTAATAGCAAGCGACTTAATTTGACCACTAGAGTGGCTGGCAAGACGCTGCAAAATCCCTAAACCATTAACATCTGGAGTGCCGCCCGAGAAAGCAGGAATCCTGATATCAATAATACAAATGTCAATTTCGCTGCTGAGCATCTGCCCAAAATCGACAAGATTGTCTGCAATCAGAAGCTCGCTTTTGGATACTCCTTCTTCATCAAGAAACTCGACGAGCTGCGCAAGCTTTTCTGCATCATCTTCGGTAATAAGGATCTTCAATGTACCCGCCTCAGAAGTGTTTCAATCTTGGATCGATTCGTTGGTGATCTATACTTGTAGAGCACCGCCCCGATTATTTTCTGCCTGTACTTTTTCTCGAGTGCAAGCTGAGCTTTCGCAATCTTAACCCTTCGACCACTCAAGAGTATATCTGGGTATTGAGTAACGATTATTATACGCTGCGATTTATTATGGGCGCGCAAGGAGCGCAAGATCTCAACGCCACCGAGGGCTTGATCAAGACCGCCATCGCTCGAAGCTTCTCCAATAGAAAACGTAGGAAGAGCCATATCAAGAACGATGAGTCCGTAATCATTAAGTGCTACCCGGTCGATGGCCGATTTTACGCTATCGGCAATCTCAAGTTCAAGGCGACTGCCAAAGTAGCGCATCAGATGGCCAGAGAGCTCATCTCTCTTGTGTGGCTCATCCTCAATCAGAAGAACTTTCACCACAACTGGCCTCCTCAGACGAGATCTCAACCTTTAACGAAAAACTAATTTCCACCTCATCGCCAACAGATGCGAAGTCTACACTGCTTTCACCCAAGTTGAGTTTAGTCAAATACTTCAACTTTTTCAAACCAGAGTAACCCTCGGTTACCATATCCCTGCCGGTCTCGGCGGCGTCTAACGCTGCTTGAATTCGTTCGATTGAACTTTCAACTTCTTCGGTGTCAATTTTTGAGATAACAGAAATTTTTAGATGGTGTAGGTTCGTTCCTTCTATTGGATTGGATATTGCGGCTATTTTGATGTCCTCATGAAAGGTTCCATGACGGACCGCATTTTGCAGGACAACCGCTAGGCAATCATAAATTCGATGAACACTAATTCCATAATATTTGGTTTCCAGCCGATTTCCGGTTACGATTGATGGAGATTCTGCCCGCCCAATCTCCATATCGATAATTCGACAAATATCGTGTAGAGAAGCAGCCACAAAGCCGGTATCCGGTCGCCGAAACCAGCTAGCCACTCGCGAGAATACTGTGTCGATGGCTTCGTTTAGTTCTAGTAGAACGCGCTGCTGTTCCGGTGCTGTGAACTTTCCAGCTAAAGCCTCTAATGACTGTTTTACATCCCCAGACATCTTTATCCTGATTTCTCGCGAAGCGTTGTCCAACTGTGGAGAGATCTGCTCCCAGCAAAATGCGATAACGAGGTCTGGCAGCATCTCCGGTCCGGATATTTTTAAGATCTGCGTCAGGTTTTCGATGCTTCTTTTTGTAGCCGATTCGCGGAAGTCCAATTCCGGGTCAAACAATGCTGATGGTTTTCCGTCACGCTTGAACTGGAGGAATTCCTTTCTCATTCGGTCGATATAAATGCGATATGAGGATTTCCAATCGGAAATTGCCTCCCCAAATCTCGTTTGGGTAAGTAAAGGGTGAAACAAGGGCTTCGCAATCACCGCATCTACCGGATCAAGCATAACTCCGTGCAGTGTATTATGCCGAATCCGCCTTCCAAGGTATGATTCGATGCCGAACTCAGCGTTGGTGCAAAATTCTCGGAATGCCTCCTGAACAATTTGTTTTACAATGTGGTCGATTGTATTTGAAACTTCCACAACGGGGATTCTGTGAGTCTCGCCTGTTCGAGTGTCTTTGTAATCAGCAATGGCAGTGAGCCGTGTCACCAGCTGTGGAAGAAGTTCTTTATAATGTTGGGTGTATGCAGAAGGGTTTGCAGCGAGCCAATCACTCATTGCAACAGAGTCTACGAACATTCGGCTTCCGTCAAAATATTTGCGCAACCCTGAGACTTTCGCTCTAGTTTCAATTGCCTCCGCTTCAATTATGTAATCGATTCTATTTAATGCCAAGCCGACAGACGTTAAAATTTGCTTCCTTACTTCACCTGCTTGCTGAGCAGAGTTTATGAGACGATACATTTTTTGCAGTGTTGACTCATCAAGCGATGATGACAGGTAGCTGGCAATCTGTGGATTCTCTAATGTGAGATCTTCAATGAAATCGGGGATTTTCCCGTCAAATTCGTCAATTATATAGTCTTCGAGTTTGAGGCGATATTCGAAATCTACATCTGGATCTGAAGAACGGCCTCTGAACAGAGCCAGCGCCAGAACAGAGACCAACGCCCTAGTTTCTTCAGAGGCGTTCATATGCATTGTCTGAAGCTCGGCCTCGGTCAAAAGTGAGTCGAGGCCGACGGTGTTATTGAAAAGATACTTTACCTCGTATTCATTAAGAAGTGCAAGTTGACCTTTGTCTTGGATATAGCGGAGAAAGAGGTATGTTCGGTAGAAGGTGTCTATCTGGATAGTTTCGTGATTGTGCAAAGCCAAGTCAAAAGTTGAATTGGGTTGCATTAGATTGTTCAGGTTGCAATAAGGATTCGTTGGCCAATCCGTGCCGTTTGGAAGTAAAGCAATCACAAACCGATAGCCTATTACTCGATCTATATCGTTTCGGAATCGCGCCAGCGCTGGAAACTCCAAAAATGCAGAACTTTTCTTGTAGTATTCCAGAGAGCGATCTTGCTCGTCAATTGATCGGAGCTTGTTCTTCAGGTCAGGGATTGTCGATGCTCCCAATCGAGTTCTGGCCAGCTCAAGCTGCCTTAAAATGTCGTCATTGAGAATTCTTTTTGCAATCCTTTCCAGACTTGGAAAGCGATCTTGTAGACCCCATAGGATCCAAAGTACATGTACGCCATCAAATAAGCTCGATTCTACTGCTCTATGTATGAACGCAGCTCCGTCAGCGTTGGAAAAGGGTGTTGAGACAAGGTTGCTTAAGCTAAGGCTTCTCCGAAAGTTCCCGGCATACATTTGGCGGAGTGTGTTGGTGTGTCTTCGAGCTATCGAGAAAATGGAGAGGCTTTCCTTCATATGCTCCATTGCGCTAAATTGTAATTGCGGGCTTTCTCGGTGCTCGACAATTGAGTCAATTTTATTCAGAACTGAAAGCGTTTTGTCATCTCCTGTCGACACATGTTTTAGGTAAGCTATCTTGAAGGCAAGATAGTTTGAAGCGCCCCATTCGTTTGCGCACGCTAGTAGCGCGCCAGCGGCATCAAGATGATCGGCGTTCCAAATTCCTGAGATTATTTCAATGGTTCCTATGGCTTTGGCTGTTTCTTCCGGCCAAGAGTTTAGAAAACCACATAGGTAGGCCAGTTCCAGTTCGAAATCACGATCTTGCGTTTCGTAACCTAACCAGACATCTTTCTGCGACAAACCTGTTACAGTGCGCCCTTTAAGGCCATAAGGACCTTCGAGTAGGCTCGCTGCGACGGCCATATCAGCAACACAGGTGTTACACCTTATGATGTCTTCGGAGCGAGTAGTTATCCCTTTTTGGCGAATATGTGAAATAGCACCACGAATTTCGTTGCGGCGTGGCTTAGTGAATTTACGAAGGAGAGCTAATGAGTGGGACGCAATGAAATTTTCGCTACGTTTCGAGTTGGACATTTACAGATTTCAAACTTTCGCTTCGATGTGGATTGGCCTTGAGGTAGGCATGAAATGTTGTGATTGGCAATCGTTGCTTGGTGCTCCTTTTTGTCGATCTCGCTGATTTCGGTTTGGGACTGTCAAGAAACTAGCGCAATTTTGTCGTGTGACCTAGACAAGGTGCTCGGCTGCTTTGGTCGCATGCTGATGATTTGCTGATGCGAGGTTACTGTCAGCTTTCCGCTCTGCTTGTTGGGTTCACGCAAAGACGTTCTATACCTGAGCAGATGCAAGATGGGACACTTCATCGGACGCACTGTTCTACAGCGTCGTGCGAGGTCTGCCATCCGACTATCCAGTGCCGGCAGCAATGCAGTAGAGACGCCCCCCCAAGTCGTAGTCAAAACTTGGCTCGTCTCCCTTGTTGAAGACGCGTTTGAACTGGGGGACCTGCTCCAATGAGAAGCTATGCTGCTCCATGAAGGCGTTGATTTCTCGGACCTGTTCCATAGCCATTCGCAGCTTCGGACTTTGAGGCGGCTTCATTTTCTTCGAAACCTTCTTCCCTCTGGCATTGCGGATGCTGCTGGTCTTGACCTCTACCGGAGAGGTGACGGCATGGTCCTTTCGGAAATGCTGAATAGGCGTATCCGGATATATTTGATGCTCCTCAGCTAGCCCCAGAAACGACTGCGTGGCCCTCAATCGACGGGCCTTGGCAATTTCCACGGTCACACCTCCGTCGAATTCACCGTAGTGGCGGAAGCCGGGATAAACTTCGACCCACCCCATCTCCGTCCAGAATTGCACTAGGTGTTCAAAGTGGCGACTTGAGCAGAGGGTTCCATCGTATCCATCTCGTCGGGTGCTTCGATACATCGTGCCTCCGGCATTCCTCGTCTGGCAAGCCTTCCGCTACGTCACCCGCGAGACGATCACCGTCGCCCCGGGCACGCTGGAGCCCGGCGCCGTGCAGGGCAAAATCACCGCCTCGGGCAAGTACGCCGCGCACGATCCGGCGGCCGTCGTCGGCACCGAGACCGCCGTCGCCGTGCTCTGGTGCAAGGCGGATGCGTCCGGTGGTGATGCGCCGGCCGCCGCCGTGGTTCGCTGCCCCGGCATCGTCAACCGCCACGACCTCGTCTTCGCAGGCACGCCCATCGCAGGCGAGATCGCGGCCGCCCACCCGCGGTGGGACGGCGCTCGGCAACGTGGTCTCGGCCGACATCACCTATGCCAACAATCTCGACCGGATCGAGACCATCCGCTCGGATGGGCGCATCGACGGTGCCGACCCATCCATCGCGGGGCTCACCGGCCGGATCGAGGTGCGCTTCGCCGACCAGACGCTGGTGACGCAGGCGATCAACGGCGAGGCCTGCGAGATGGAATTCGTCTACGTCCTGCCGTCCGGCGAGAGCTTCACGTTCACCGCGCACGCCGTCTACCTGCCGCGCCCGCGCATCGAGATTTCCGGGCCGCAGGGCGTCCAGGCCACCTTCGACTGGCAGGCCGCCCGCGACAGCGTCGTCGGCCGGATGTGCACCGCCACCCTCGTGAACGCTGTGGAGACCTATTGATGCTGACGCTCGACCTGACGAACGCGCCGCGCTGGCACGACCTCGCCCCCGGTGTCCGGGCGCAACTTCGCCCGCTGACCACCGCGCTGATGGTGGCGACGCGCAGCGATCCCGCCGTCGAGGCGGTGTCCGAAGGCGCATCGG
The DNA here is from genome assembly GCF_039542305.1 of [Roseibacterium] beibuensis. Classification (NCBI taxonomy): domain Bacteria; kingdom Pseudomonadati; phylum Pseudomonadota; class Alphaproteobacteria; order Rhodobacterales; family Roseobacteraceae; genus Roseicyclus; species [Roseibacterium] beibuensis. The sequence continues at coordinate 72,416 of NZ_BAABHW010000001.1, forward strand.
ACGAGGAACGCGCCGTCGCCTTCGCCAAGGCGCTGGCGCGCCGCGCGGTGCTTGTCTGGGAAGGCGTGGGCGACGCGGACGGCAACGCCATCGACCCGAGCCCCGAGGCCATCGACGCGCTGCTCGACATCTGGCCGATCTTCGAGGCCTTCCAGCTGACCTACGTCTCGAAGGGCCTGCTCTTGGAGCAGGAAAAAAACGTCTCCGCGCTCTCGCCGAATGGTCCTTCGGCGGGGGCGAGCGCTACTGCAAAGCCTGTGCGCAAGCCTGCCCGGACTGCTCGGCGCGGCTGAACCGGCCGCTCACCCTTGAGGGTTGGCAGGTCTGGGACCTTGTCGGCCGACTCGGCGGTCAGCTGCGCGTGCTGCCCGGCGCGGTGGTCGGCTGGGACATGTCAGCGGCGCTGGCGCTCTGTACCGCCCTCGGCGTGCCACCGCTCGCCATGGCCGAACTGCTGCCCGTCATCGAAGCGGTGATGGTCACCAAGCTCAACGAACAGATGGATCACTCCCATGGCTGAGAAGAGGGTCAGCGTCCGCCTCGCGGCCGTGGGCGGGCGACAGGTGCGCGCCGAACTGGAAGGTGTCGGTGAGGCCGGGTCGCGCGGCTTCGGACGGCTGAGCCGCGAGATGGAAGCGGCGAACGCCCGGCTCGCGGCTTTCTCGCGGCGGGTGCGGGTCGCGGCTGCCGCTGCCGTGGCCGCCGCCGCCGCTGCCGCCACGGCGATGTTCTTCGACCTGAAGGCGGACGCCGCGTCGGGCATGCAGAGCGCCATCGAGAGCGTGGTCGGTTTCGGGAATGCTGCGGCGAACACGTTCGAAGGCGCCTTTGAGGCGATCAAGGCGATCTGGGGTCTGCTGCCCGCCGCCATCGGCGATCTGGCGTTCCAGGCGGCCAACAGCCTCGTCGACGGCGTCGAGGCGATGCTGAACGGCGCGGTCTCACGCATCAACGGCTTCATCGGCGGCATCAATCAGGGGCTTGAAGCACTTGGCTCCGAGCGACGCATCTCGATTATCCCTGATCTTGAGCTTGGCCAGATCGAGAACCGGTTTGAGGGGGCCGCGACGGCCGCCACTACCGCCGCGCAGGCGGCCTTCGACCGGGCCTTTGAGGACAACCCGCTCACCGTGCCCGATCTCGGTCTGACCGAGGCGGCGAACCGCGCGCTCGAGTCTGCCAACCACTATCGGGGCGTGGCGCGCGATCTGGCTGAGGGGGGCCGCGCGCCGCTGGAAAGCTGGCAAGCGCTGCGCAATGCGGTGCGCGGGACCGACGAGGCCAGTGCCGATGCGCTGGTCGAGGCCACGGGTGCTGCCGAGCCGCTGCGGGCGGCGCTCGGCGATGCCGGCGCGCCGTCACGGGTGTAGGTGCTGCGGCCGGAGCGGCCGCCGCTGCGGCAGAGCCGGCAACCGAGACTGCCGTCACCGGATGGCAGGCGGTCACGGCCGCGCTCTCGGACTATGCCAGCAAGGGGAGCACCGTTCAAAACCTGATTTATGCAACAAGGCGTCCGCAAAAAATAAACAAATTCTATTAAGCTTTCAAAGAATAATGAATTGGACTTTATCAAGGTTGCCTTCGATGTTTCCGAGGCCTGAGAGGATCCCGGTCATGTGAAGGCGGTGACAAAAGCGAGATCATTCCTTCGACATGCAAATGAGACGCCAGATGCCGATCGGTTCAAAGGCGGGGATGATGATCAGCAGCGGATCGGAGTCAGCTCATGGTTTGAAAAGGATATTCAGCGGGCGAAAAAAGATTTGGCCCCAAACGGAGGCACGTCTGATGTGGCAATTCTGGGTGGACCGTGGCGGCACCTTTACCGATATCGTCGCCCGTAGGCCCGGGGGTGGGCTGGTCACGCACAAGCTGCTGTCCGAGAACCCGGAACGCTACCAAGATGCGGCGGTTCAGGGCATCCGCGACCTGATGGGGTTGGAGACGGACGAGCCGATCCCCGAAAGCGCGATCGAAGCTGTCAAGATGGGCACGACCGTGGCCACCAACGCACTGCTGGAACGGAAGGGAGAACGCACGCTTCTCTTGATCACCCAAGGGATGAAGGACCTCTTGCGCATCGGCTACCAGAACCGACCGCGCCTGTTCGATCTGAATATCGTGCTGCCGGAATTGCTCTATGCCGAGGCCGTCGAGGTGGGTGAACGCCTGTCGGCCGACGGCGCTGTGATCGTCCCGCTGGATGAAGACGGCGTGCGCGCAGCGCTGGAGGATGCGTTCGCAGAAGGCTACCGCTCGGTCGCAGTGGCGCTGATGCACGCCTATCGCTTCCCTGATCACGAGGCCCGCATCGGCACCATCGCGCGCGCGATCGGCTTTTCTCAGGTCTCGCTGTCCCATGAAGTCAGCCCTTTGATCAAGCTCGTCTCGCGCGGGGATACGACCGTGGTCGATGCTTACCTTTCTCCCATCCTGCGCCGCTATGTTCGGCAGGTCAGCGACGCGCTCGGCACCGATCGTGGCGGGTGCCGCTCGCTCATGTTCATGCAGTCGAACGGCGGTCTGACCGATGCGCGGCTCTTCCAGGGCAAGGATGCGATCCTTTCCGGTCCTGCTGGCGGTGTGGTCGGCATGGTGCAAAGCGCGGGTGCGGCAGGTTTCGACAAGTTGATCGGTTTCGACATGGGCGGGACGTCCACGGATGTCTGCCACTATGCCGGGACCTACGAGCGATCTTTCGAGACCGAAGTCGCGGGCGTACGCATGCGCGCGCCGATGATGAGTATTCACACCGTGGCCGCGGGCGGCGGTTCAATCCTGTCCTACGCGCAGGGCCGCTTGCAGGTGGGTCCCGAAAGTGCGGGCGCCAATCCCGGACCGGCCTCTTACCGGCGCGGCGGGCCGCTGGCAGTGACGGACTGCAACGTGGTTCTGGGCAAGATACAAGCCGATCATTTCCCCCATGTCTTCGGGCCGGAGGGGAATGCGCCACTCGACCCCGCCGCGGCGCGCGTGAAGTTCATGGAAATGGCCGCGCGGATTGCCCGCGAGACGGGCGAAGCCCCCCGCAGCCCCGAAGATTTGGCTGAGGGCTTCCTGCGCATAGCGGTCGAGAACATGGCCAACGCCATCAAGAAGATCAGCGTGCAGCGCGGCTATGATGTGACCGGCTACACCATGAATTGCTTCGGCGGTGCGGGCGGGCAGCATGCCTGCCAGGTGGCCGATGTGCTGGGGATCACCAGAATCTACATCCACCCGTTTGCAGGGGTCCTTTCGGCTTTCGGCATGGGGCTCGCTGATATCCGGGCGATCCGCGAACATCAGTTCGCCCGGTCACTTGCTGACACCGGCGCGGCGCGTGCCGCATTGGACCGGATCGGCGCCGAGGCACGGAACGAGGTCGCCGGTCAGGGCATCGCGCCGGATTGCATTACGCTGATCGAAACCGCCCATATCCGCACACCTGGTTCGCATCAGGCCCTGCCGGTGGCCTTCGGCGGCGCTGCGGCCATGCGCGCAGGCTTCGACGCGGCGCACCGGCAACGCTTCGGCTTCGTCCCCGCCTATGACGACCTGATCATTGACCTGCTGACAGCCGAAGCCGTGGGCGCTACCGGTGAATCCGGCACCCTGCCCAACCCGGAGCCTTCCGACCCCCCTCCGGGAACCGCCCGCATGTTTACAGGCGGGGCGTGGCATGACGTTCCTCTGGTGGATCGCATCACCCTGCGTCCCGGCGACACCCTGCCTGGTCCCGCGATCCTGACGGATCCCACCGGCACCAATATCGTGGAAAACGGCTGGCAGGCTGAGGGTCAGCCCGGCGGCGCGCTCGTCCTGCGCCGCATCGTGCCGGTGAAGCGACAGGAGGCGATCGGCACCAGCGTCGACCCTGTGATGCTGGAAGTCTTCAACAACCTCTTCATGTCCATCGCCGACCAGATGGGTGCCACGCTGGCCAACACCGCATACTCGGTGAACATCAAGGAACGCTTTGATTTTTCCTGCGCGATCTTCGATGAAAACGGTGACTTGGTGGCAAACGCCCCGCATGTTCCCGTGCATCTGGGATCGATGAGCGAGAGTGTGCGCACCGTCCTGCGCGAGAACGCGGGCAAGATCCGCCCCGGCGATGTCTTAATGATGAACAATCCGTTCAATGGCGGCACCCATCTGCCGGATGTGACCGTCGTCACGCCAGTGTTCGACGATGCTGGAGAGCAGATCATCTTCCTCACCGCTTCGCGGGGGCATCACGCCGATATCGGCGGCAAGACGCCCGGATCCGCCCCGCCTGACAGCACCCATATTGAGGAGGAAGGCGTGCTGATCGACAATTTTCTGCTGGTTGACCAGGGCCAGTTGCGAGAGGCGGAAACCCGCGCGCTCTTGACCTCCGGCCGCTACCCCTGCCGCAATATCGATGAAAACATGGCCGATCTCGCCGCGCAGGTCGCGGCGAATGCGACCGGGGTGGCCGAGTTGCAGAAGATCACGCGCCAGTTCGGGCTGCCCGTCGTGCAGGCCTACATGGGCCATGTGCAGGACAACGCCGAGGAAAGCGTGCGTCGAGTACTCGACGTGCTGAGGGATGGACGCTTCAGCTATGAAATGGACAGCGGCGCCCGGATCGAGGTAGCCATCACCGTGGATCACGCCAGCCGCAGCGCGGTGGTGGATTTCACCGGCACCTCGCCGCAGGACCGGCTGAACTACAACGCCCCGCTTTCGATCTGCCGGGCGGTAGTGCTCTACGTCTTCCGAACGCTGGTAGGGGCCGACATCCCGATGAACGAGGGCTGTCTTAAACCCCTTGAGATCCATGTTCCCGAAGGCTCGATGATTAACCCGCGCCCGCCGGCGGCCGTGATTTCCGGCAATACCGAGGTCAGCCAGTCCATCGCCGATGCACTTTACGGTGCGCTCGGGGTCATTGCGGGCAGCCAGGGCACGATGAACAACTTCGTCTACGGGAACGAGCGGCTTCAGAACTACGAAACCATCTGCGGCGGCACCGGTGCCGGGAACGGCTTCGATGGCACCAGTGCCGTGCACAGCCATATGACCAACACCCGCCTGACCGACCCCGAGGTTCTGGAAACCCGCTTCCCCGTTCGGGTCGAAGAGTTTTCCATCCGTCGCGGATCAGGCGGGGATGGGCGCTGGCAGGGCGGCGACGGCATCACCCGAAAGCTGCGCTTCCTTGAGGAGATGACGGTCACGATCCTGTCCTCGCATCGCTCGGTCCCGCCCCATGGCACGGCAGGCGGCGCGCCGGGCGAGACCGGAGAGAACATCGTGATCCGGACAGATGATCGGGTCCAACACCTCAAAGGCAACGACCAGACCCATGTGCAGATTGGAGATGTCATTTTGATGCGAACGCCAGGGGGCGGTGGCTATGGCACGCGACCCTAGGCCCCACGATCGCGCTGTGAGGTGACTGAAGCAGTGGTCTCTCCCGCCGCATCCTGCAAACGCCCACACAGCAGCCACGGGCCCGGCATCCGGTCGAAATCGCCGTGATGGTGCCAATGGATGGGTAGCGTCGTCCCTACAATAGCCCCGTCCTGGCCAGCAAAACCGCCCCGCCGGATGTGCCGCCCGAAGCCACGCCATTGCGATCCGCCTGCCGCAGGCACGCGAATAGCGCCGGGTCGTTGATCTGCCCTGGTCGTACCATGCAATGAAAAATACTAGGTCATAGAGTGGTTTTTTTATTGCATTTCATGGTGTTGAAGTGTGCGCCGACCGAGGCCACAGCCTGCGGGCCATGCAGGCTCAGCAGCGTCACGCGAAACGCCTCTGTGCCCGAAAACAGGTTCGCCGCACGCAAAGGTTCGAGCGCCAATGCCGTCGACATCAGCGCGCATCTATCCTGCAGCAGAAAGGCGACTCTCTTCATTGGATCGGTTTGTCCTGATCCAGAAAGCTCGCCCGAAATTGAACGTTCGTGGCTGTTATGCAAAATGTGCAAGAAAGTTTCCCCCATTGGAAAGCTACTCGGCAGATGGAGAGCGCCGCATGGGCCAGCGTGTTGCCTGTCCAATGAATGCGATACCTATGGTGGGGCGCGTTGAAGACGCGGCGCGCGGCAGTTCGCAGACCTTTAGCGTGGGCACTAAAACGATGGCAGGCCACGCAGCATGTTCGGACATGACGTCGTCGAGATTGCTATGCATAGTCAAAATGGCGTCACCGGCCGGCCATCGTGAAACAGTCTGAAAAATCCAGCTTCCGTCGGTGCCAGCTTGGGCGCAGAGTGCCCGGATCTGGCCCGGAAACGCGTGTTCAGAGCACCGATTACGAAGAATCAAAAGAGATCCAGCGTGAACTTCAATCAAATACATAGTTTCTACCTTGTCGCTCAGCTCGGCACCTATCAGGCGGCAGCAGAGCGTCTTCACGCGACCCAGCCCGCGATTTCGGCACGCATTGCCTCACTTGAGACCACTTTGAACACACGCCTATTCGATCGCAGTGGTTACCGCGTGTCGCTCACCCCGGAAGGACGCAGGTTCCTACCCTACGCCGAAAAGCTGCTGGAGCTTCAGACAAATGCCATGCTTGAAGTCCGAAATTCTAAGGATCTCAGTGGCGTGGTGCGTATCGGTGCATCTGACACCATGGTTGCCAGCTGGCTGCCGGATTTCCTTTTGGAGCTCAAGGAAAGGCAACCCGGGATCAGCGTTGAAATGTTCGTTGGCGCGTCTCCCCTTCTTCATGATGACTTGATGAATCAGGCCGTCGACCTGGCTTTTCTTTTGGGTCCGATCTCAGCCCCTCGTGTCCTATGCAAGGACTTCTGCACTGCTGACATGGGTTTTGTCGCGGCCCCGTCCCTCGGACTTCACGGTCGAGAACTAACAACTCATGAGCTTCGTGACCAAAATTTCCTCACTTTTGAAAAGTGTACGGTTCCTTATCAACACCTGAGGCAGAACCTGAAGGAGGTCGGGATCCTAGCCAAGACGAGTCCCATCTCAGCGTTACACTCCATCTCCATCCTAACAAGGAAAGGGCTGGGGATCGGATATGTTCCGCTTGTTGCTGTAGAAAAGGATCTTGCGACAGGACGGCTACAACTCCTTGAAATTCCGTTGAAAACGCAGACGCTTCACTTCAGTGTCTGCTACCTCGATGGTCCCCATAGGCGTCTGGTCGAAGCCATCGCAGACGGTGCTATGGAGTTCATGAAGCGCCGCGGCCCCTCAAGCTTCATAAACTTTACCTATCAAGGCGCATAAAATATTTACGCTTTTTTTGTGATGCAGGTCTGTTGCTCTTGCCAAAACCCAAAAGGCATGAGGAACTCATGGGCTGGAGACTTGGATCCGATATTGGTGGAACCTTCACTGATGTCGCGTTTATCGCCGAAGATGGCACGCTATCGACTGCCAAGGTGCCTTCGACCCCGCCAAACTACGGGCGCGGGGTGGTCCACGGGGTTTCAATACTGGCCGACGGCATTTCTCTTGCCCTCAGAAATCTTTCGGAAATGGTGCATGGCTGTACGGTTGCAACAAATGCGATCCTCGAAGGCAAAGGCGCGCGCACGGCGCTGCTAACAACAGAGGGGTTCCGCGATGTGCTGGAACTGCGCCGCATACGGGTGCCGCGCCTCTATGAACCGCTCTACGTCAAGCCAGCTCCACTGTCGCCGAGGGACTTGCGGTTCGAAGTAGCCGAACGCATGGACGCATCAGGCCGCGTCGTGACACAGCTGGATACCGACCGCGTGCGGAAAATCGCGCGGGAGATGGTAGCCGCAGGCGTCGAGGCCGTGGCCGTCTGCTTTCTGCACTCCTATGCCAACCCGATACATGAACGGATGGCTGGTGAAATTCTACGGGAGGAAATGCCGGATACCTTCATCACTCTTTCTGTCGACACCCTTCCTCAGATGCGGGAATACGAGCGGACCTCGACAACCGTGGTCAATGCCTACGTCGGTCCCCCGGTGAAATCCTACCTGGACGGCATGGAGGCCGACCTCATTGAAGCAGGCTGCGGAGCGCGCGTGTCGATGATGCAGTCTTCGGGGGGCGTGGTCGACGCGGAAGCGGTGAAGGAAAAGCCGGCACAGATAGTGGAATGCGGCCCCGCCGCGGGCGTTGTTGGCGCCGCCTGGCTGGCCCGGTCGCTCGGCATCGACAACATTATCACGTTCGACATGGGCGGGACCACGGCCAAAGGCTCCATGATCGAGAATGGCGGCCTGATCTACGCTGAGGACTACGAGGTTGGCGATAGCATGAGCACGGCGGGCGCAATTGCCGGTGGCGGTGGATACTCATTGCGACTGCCCGTCATCGACATATCGGAAGTCGGCGCCGGTGGCGGATCCTATGTCTGGCTGGATCGGGCAGGCGCCATCAAGGTGGGGCCGGAAAGCGCCGGGGCCGTGCCCGGGCCTGCCTGCTACAACACGGGCGGCAATAGACCGACCGTGACAGATGCAAACGTGACTCTCGGGTATCTGAACCAGTCGTCGCTGGCCGGAGGCACGGTTCCGATCGATGCGCACCTGTCGAAGGCCGCGTTGAAGGAAACGATTGCCGATCCGCTGAAGCTCGATCTGCTCGCCGCGGCGCACGGCGTGCATGAAGTGGCGAATGCTACGATGGTGCGCGCGATCAAGGCGGTGACCACCTATCGCGGACGGGACCCAAGAGAGTTCGCCCTCGTTGCCTTTGGCGGGAACGGTGGCGTGCATGGCGTCGGAATCGCGCGCAACCTTGATATCCGTAGAGTGATAATTCCGCCAGCTGCGGGTGTGTTCAGCGCGGTCGGCCTGCTTCTTGCGGATAAGTCTGTGTCCGTCCTCAGGGCCTTCGCAGCACCGCTGGATGGCATCGACCCAGCAGCAGCGGACGAGGTCTATGACGCTCTGAGGTCCGAAGCCAACCGGTTGCTGGACATCGACGGAGAAAAGGCGGCCTACCATCTTCAGGTAGAAATGCGCGGCGTGGGCCAAGCCTTCGAGCTTACCGTCGATCTGGGCGCCGAGCGATTCAGGGAAGTCGATTTTGTGCAGCTGCGGAAACGGTTCGCTTCAGAATATGGCCAACGCTTCGGTCATGCCTTCGGCGACGACGAATCCGTCGAGGTCGTTTCGCTCAAGCTGACTGCAACGGATACCACCCAAACGAGAGCCACTACCCTGCAACTTCCGCAATGTTCCTTGCAGGAAGACGTGCGGGATGTGTGGTTCGGGCCAGATCATGGGCTGATGCAAACGCGTGTGGTTGGCCGCCAGGCCCTGACCACGGATGGAGAGCAGGGTCCTCTGATCATCGAGGAATATGAGGGAACCACAGTGGTTCCCCCTGATGCGCGTGTCTCGATCGACAAGAACAGCAACATCATCGTCGACCTGGAGGCCAAGGCATGAGCCTGACGCAGAAGACTGACCCGTTCCTTCTTGAAGTGCTGCGATATGCATTCGACTCGATTGCAGAGGAGATCACCCTGACCATCGTGCGCACGGCCTACAGCCAGATCGTGCGCGACAGTCTGGACTTCTCGACAGCTCTTTGTGACGCGCAGGGGCGGACGCTGGCGCAAGGGGTCTGCACACCGATGCATCTGGGGGCCTTTCACGACGCGCTGCGCAACATGTTGGATGTTCGCGGGGATGACATACACCCCAATGACGTCTACATCATGAACGACCCCTATGCTGCCCTCGGCCAGCACCTGCCGGACATTTATGTCGTTCAGCCCATCTTCTTCGAGGGCATACTGCGCGGTTGGTCCGCAACCCTTGCACACCATTCGGACGTGGGCGGCATCGTTGCCGGGTCGAACGCGTTAGGGGCGACGGAAATCTGGCAGGAGGGCCTGCGTATCCCGGTCTTGAAGCTCATTGATCGGGGCCAGCGCAACCAGACGCTCTGGGATATGATCGCCCTCAACGTGCGGACCCCGAAGATGGTGCTTGGCGACCTGCAAGCCCAGATCGCAGCCTGTGCCATCGGCGCACGTGGATTGATCAATCTCTATGAACGCTATGGTGCTGCGATCCTCGAACAAGCGATGGAAGACCTGAACGCCTATGCGCTCCGGCTGGCGCAGGCCGAGATTGCAGATATCCCCGACGGAACCTACGCCTTTGTCGATCATATCGACGGAATCGGTGAAAAACCGGAGCCGGTGACATTGACGGTGAAGGTCACCATCGAGGGTACCAGAGCTATCGTGGACTGGGCCGGCACCAGCAAGCAGATCGAGGGTGGGATCAATTCCACGTTCCCGTTCACCAAGGCCTGTGCATATGCCGCCATCCGGTCTCTGATGTCCGCGGATGTTCCCAACTGCCATGGCTTTACCGAAGCAATCGAGGTGCGCGCTGAAGAGGGAAGTGTCGTGCGGCCCGTTGCTCCTGCGCCTTGTGGCGCGCGCGGCATTACTGGTTACCGGATGATCGACTGTCTGTTCGGTGCGCTGGCGCAAGCAGCACCTGACAGGGTGACGGCCGATGGCTCGGGCGGATCAACGCTGCCGACGATATCAGGAACCGTGAACGGGGAGGTATTCGTCTTCTGCGAAACCTTCATGGGCACATGGGGTGCAAGCCGCTCCAATGATGGACAGGAAGGCATGCCACATATCGGTGCGAACCAGTCAAACGTTCCCGTTGAAATGATCGAAAAAACATACCCATTGCGCATTGAACGCTATGAGTTCGTGGCTGACAGCGGCGGGCCGGGTCGAACGCGGGGCGGGCTGGCCATTCGGAGAGACTACCGGGTGCTTTGCGAAACGGCCAACCTAAATGTGCGTTCGGACAAGCGTCGCTTCCCACCACACGGCCTGGAGGGCGGCGCCGAGGGCAATCCCTCGATGAATCGCATCCTCTCCGACACGGGCGAGCGCGTTTTGCCGGTTCTTTTGGATTCACCGGTGCGCATGAAACGGGGTGATGTGTTTTCACACGTGATGGCCTCGGGTGGAGGCTTTGGTGATGCGATGGAACGGGATCCGCTCAACGTGCAGCGCGACGTGCGACTTGGCAAAGTGACCATCGAGGGTGCGCTGCGTGACTACCTTGTTGTCATAACGAGTTTCAATGGCGCCCTTTGCGTCGATGAAGAGGCCACGCGCAAGCAGCGGGAAACTGCTTTGCGCCCGAATGGACACACCCAAACCAATCAAACCATGACCAAACAAGGAGGTCCCTATGTTCAATAAGCTTCTCATTGCCGGTGCCGTAGTCGCGGCGTCGGTCAGCATGGGGCATGCGCAAACCGCCCTCGACATGACCAACGAATACGAGCCGAATTCCATCCACGGCCAAGGTGACCAGTTTTTTGCAGAACAGGTCAACAACAGCGGCGCAGGGGTCGAAATCACCCTGCACCTGGGCGGCGCGCTTGGGTTCCGGTCCGCGGACAATCTTGATGCGGTGGGCGACGGTGTCGTGCCGATCGCAGATACGCTCGGCGGTGTTCTCGCCGGGTCAGACCCCATCTTTCTTGTAGGCTCGCTGCCCTTTGTCGCGGCCAACCCCGAAGAAGCCCGCGCGCTTTACGAAGCGGCCCGGCCTTACTACGAGGCTTTCTTTGAAGAGCACGGCCAGATGCTCCTCTATGCGTCTCCCTGGCCATCGTCGGGCCTTTGGGCAAACGAAGTCGTTGACACAGTTGAAGCTCTGGCAGGCCTGACGATGCGCACCTATGACGTTAACGGTACACGCACGCTGATCGCAGCGGGGGCTTCGCCCATTCAGCTCAGCTGGGCCGACGTGGTGCCGCAGTTGGCAACCGGTGGCATCGAGGGCGTCCTGACCTCGGCCGAGGGTGGAGTCAACGCCAGCTTCCACGAGCATCTGTCGCATTTCACCGAGATCAACTATGCGATGCCACTGAACTTCGTCCACATGAACCGGGATGCCTTCGAGGCTCTGCCGCCCGAGGGTCAACAGGCCATTGTCGACGCTGCTGCCGCAACGGACGCCCGCAATTGGCAGGCCCTCGCCGACCGGGTGTCTCTAAATTACGAAACGCTGCGCGGTCAGGGTGTGATCATTGTCGAGGAGATCACTCCTGAATTGCAGGCCCACTTGGCAGATGCAGCCTCGGTGGTTCTTGAGGATTGGCTCGAACAGACCGGTGACGCAGGGGCGGCCGTTCTGTCCGCCTACGGCGAATCCGTGGGCCGCTCTTATTGAGCTTTCGCGGTGCGCAGGGGGCTTGCCTGCGCACTGCCTGAACAGATCCCAAGGGGAGGTGAGTACGGTCCCGTGATTACACTGGCAAAAAACCTGAGCCGGATTGGAAATGGCGCCGCCATCCTCGCGTTGGTGTTCATGTTCGGCCATATCATCCTGGAAATCACTCTCAGGAATCTCTTTCATACAAGTACTTTCGTACTTGACGAATTCGTCGGGCACGCGGTTTCGGCTCTGACTTTCCTCGCACTCGGAGAAGCGTTGCGTACCGGCACTCTCATCCGTGTCTCACTGTTGCATGATAGTGTTCCAGACAGCGCGAAACGCGTCTTGGAGATGTTTGCCATGGCGTCGGCGCTCTCGGTTGGGTCATTTGCGCTTTGGTTTGTCGGCGTTTCGGTTTTACGCCAGTTCGAGCGTGGGACGACGAGCGCGTCTATTGCCCAGATACCGCTCTGGATTCCCGAGGCTCTGGTTCTATTCGGGCTCGCGATCTTTGTGCTGCAGGCTCTTGCAGGTCTGATCGGCTTGATCTTTAGAACGCCCCAATCCGAGGAAACCGTCTGATGGATGCCGGTTCGATCTCTTTGCTCGTGCTGCTGCTTCTGGTTGGATACCTTGCCACGGGCACGGTTATTTTCGTCAGCATCATCTGCGTGTCGCTAATCAGCCTGGCGGCCTTTCTGGACTTCGATGCGCATCGGCTCGGCGCAACCCTGACCCGGATCATGATCCGATCCTCAAGCTCATGGGAACTTTCGGCGATACCGCTCTTCGTCTGGATGGGTGAGATCGTGTTTCGATCATCGCTCATAAGCAAGATGTTTCGTGGTCTAAGCCCGGTGGTGGGGCGCCTCCCTGGCGGGCTGCTGCACACCAATGTTATCGGCTGCGCCCTGTTCGCTGCAGTCTCCGGTTCGTCCGCGGCCACAACGGCGACCGTTGGCAAGATCACGCTCGGAGAGCTGCGCGACCGCGGTTACGACGAGCGACTGTCCGTCGGCTCGCTTGCGGGGGCTGGAACTCTTGGCCTGCTAATCCCGCCATCGATCGTGATGATCATCTACGGTCTGCTGGCAAACGTCTCGATCATCCAATTGTTTGCAGCCGGCCTGTTGCCTGGGTTTCTGATTGCAACGATTTATTCGGGTTACGTCGCCGCACGCTGTATCGTGAAACCCCAACTCGCGCCGCGGGACGGCGTACCTGAGGTGTCCGGTCGGGCGATCCTAGATCTGTGGCCGATCGTGGTCCTCATCATCGTTGTGCTCGGCTCGATCTACACCGGGTGGGCGACGCCCTCCGAAAGCGCGGCCATCGGTGTGGCGACAGCGCTTGCACTGACAGCAATCCATGGTGAGTTGTCATTCAAACTGATCCGGGAGTCGCTGATTGCTGCGGTTCCGATCTCTTGCATGATCTGTAGCATCCTTGTGGCGGCTGCCTTCCTGTCCACGGCCATGGGGTTTCTCCATATTCCGCAGGACATTGCACGCCTGATCGGTGGCCTGAACCTGTCGGCCGCACAGCTGCTGTTGCTGCTTGCCGTGTTTTACGTGCTTCTCGGGCTGTTGTTGGACGGAATCTCTATCACCGTGATGACGCTTCCGATCATCTTGCCACTTATCTTGGCAGCCGGGATCGATCCGATCTGGTTCGGCGTCTTTTTGGTGATCATGGTCGAGCTGGGCCAGATGACCCCGCCTGTGGGGTTCAACCTGTTCATCCTTCAGGGCATGAGTGGTGTTCCGATCCTGCGCGTGGCCTCCGCCGCACTGCCTTTCTTCGCCCTCATGTGTCTTGGAGTACTGTTGCTAACGCTTTTCCCGGATATCGCCCTGTGGCTTCCCTCTGTCCTTTTCCAGTGAAAGCCAAAGTTTCTCCGCAGCATAGCTCGTTCTCTTCCACCAATTGAACACTGTGGCCTCCTTAGCCTGCGGTCACAGAAGGACTGTCTTGATGACTGACTTCGCAACACAAGACCTTGCGCAATGGTGCAACGAAACCATGGCGGCGCCCTTGCCACCAAAGGTCGCACACCAAGCCAACCGGTGCATCCTTGATGTCGTGGCCTGTGCAAGTGCAGGACAGGACGCCCCGGCCGTTACGGCCTGCCTAAAGGCAGCCCAGTCGCTCTATGCCGCTGGATCTGCCTCGGTCTGGTTTCGTGGGATGTCACTGGGCCCCGTCGCCGCCGGCATGGTCAACGCGACAGCCGCGATGGTCCTCGATATGGATGACGGAAACAGGCAGGCCATGGGCCATCCGGGTGCCGGGGTGGTGCCTGCGGTTCTTGCCCTTGCGGAAACGCTCGGTGCAGACTGGTGCGCCATCCAAAAAGCGATCGTGATCGGCTACGAAGTCGCAGTGCGCGTTGGAAGGGCTGAACAACGGCCTTCCTACCATTCCGCCAACTACACATCTTTCGGAGTAACCGCGGCAGCGGCCTGTCTGATGGGGCTTTCGCAGGATCAGATCGCCCATGCGCTCGGAATCTGTGCCTATTACGGACCTCGCGTTTCAGATCTGACGCTGAGCTGTGAAATGGGCAGCGACGTCAAGGAAAGCCTGCCATGGTCGGTGGTTGTGGGGATCAGTGCGGGAGAGTTGGCTGGAAAGGGTTTTCTTGGCAACCGGGACGCCCTCGACATCGAGGAGCGCTTCAACAGGGATGCAATGCTCCAAGGTCTTGGACAGACCCATCTCATTCTGAATACCTACTTCAAACGATACTCGTGTTGTCGTTGGATGCATGCGTCTGTCGAGGGACTCTTGAGCATCATGTCGGATCTCGCCCTCACCCATGATCAGATCGAAAGAGTTGAGGTTCAGACCTTCACGCAGGCGGCCAGCCTCAATAATCGGCATGAGCCAGACACGTTGATCGATGCCCAGTTCAGCGTCCCCTACGCGATGGCAATCGCAGCCGTTCAGGGGGAATCCTGCCTGATGCCGATGACTGCGCGTGTGCTGCACCACCAGGCAACGGAAGCCTTCGCGAAGAAGGTGTCCCTGCATGTCAGCGATGCGATGAATGACGCGTTTCCCGCTAAGACACCGTCACGCGTTACAGTGATAAGCGCTCTCGGGACATTCGCCGCACAGGTTGATGCACCGTGGGGGGAACCGGTTCACGCCCCGACCGATGAGGAACTAATCGACAAGTTCCTCGTGGTCGGCGGTTCAATCCTGTCGCCACAAATCACAAAGGAGTTGTCCGGCCGCATCCTTTCTGGCGCAGAACCAGCCGAAACATTGGGACTGCTGCGCTCTCGGCCCGACGCATCGAAAATGTCCCAAGGCATGGTGTAGGACCGCCGACCTTCGGAGAGGTCAGGCTTGATTATGTGGCCGATCTCGACCCCGGCCTCCTGACTCTTCCACGGGTGGCCCCAGTCACGCAACTCGCCCGCAGCGCGATGCTCACCGAGAAACCGAGTTCCAAAACCCCTACAGAGCAGGCTTTCGAACGGGTCTGGCTACCCGCCGCAAACCACTGATCGAAAGGATCAATCCATGACAAGGATGGTTCTCGTCACCGGTACCTCCACCGGACTTGGCCTCACTGTCGTGGTGCATGCGGTTTAGGCCGGACAGGTCGTATAGCTGCCGAGGCACGACCGAAAGCTCAGCTTGCAACACTCAATGACCGGCGAAAGACCAGCAGGGCGGACAACAGGAACACCACCCCCATCCCGGCGATGCGCAGCAGGTCGGGCCACACCACGTCCAACCCGGCACCGCGAAACACCACCGCCTGCGAAAACGCCATGTAGTGGCGCGAGGGCAGCAGCGCGGTGAATGGTTGCAGCATATCGGGCTGGCTTTCGACCGGGCTGATGCCACCGGACAGCAGCATCATCGGGATCACCACCAATAGCACCAGCAGCGCGAACTGCGCCATGCTGCGCGCCACCGTACCCAGCAGGATGCCGATTGCGCTGGCTGCGAACAAATATAGCGTGGCCCCCAGCATCAAGACCCAGTGCGACCCGGCCACCGGGACATCCAGCAGTCCTTCGACCACCAGGGACATCGACAGGCCAAAGGCCACCAGAACGATCAACCCGTTGGCCCAGATCTTGGCCAGCGCGATCTCGACCGCGTGCAGGGGCATGACCATCAGGTGTTCGATCGTGCCATGCTCGCGCTCTCGGACCAGCGCCGCGCCGGTCAGCATGATGATGATGATGTTGAGGAAATCGAGGATGCCGGTCAGCGCGTTGAACCAGCTCATCGTGCCATTGGGGTTGAAGGCGCGGTGGATCTCGTTGCCGATGGCGAGATCTGTCTCCAGATCGGCGCGCGACAGGTAGCGCGTCACCTCGTCATTCACGATGTTCTGGATATAAGAATCGCCCAGCCCGGCCTGCATCACCGCCGTGGCGTCGATATCAAGCTGGATCTCGGGTTGATGGCCGCGGCGCAGGTCGGCCTCGAACCCGCTGGGGATGCTGATGACGAACAGGTAGGCACCGGCATCCAGCGCAGTATCGACCATGCCCGCCTCGATCTGCTCAGGGGTTTGGAAGTAGGGCGGGTAGAAGGCGTTGGCGATCTGACGCGAAAGGGTGGAGTTGTCTTCGTCGACGATGGCGATCGAGGCGTGGTTGACGTTTTCCGGCAGGGCGGTGGCCTGCATGTAGACCATGCCCGTGAAGGTGAACAGGATCAGCCCCACCATCATCGCGTCGCCCAGAACCGCGCGCAGTTCCTTGGTGCCCAGCCAGAAGATGTGTTTCAACGCGCCCATGGCCTAACGCTCCTGCTTGCGCAGCAACAGCAGCGCGGGGATCAGGAAGACGGGGATGAACGCGGCCAATGCCAGCATGTCGGGCAGCAGTTGCACGAAACTCAGCCCCTTGGTGTAGGCCCCCACGGACAGGTGCATTAAATAGCTGGCGGGCCAGACCTCACCGATCAGCCGGCCGATCCCGTCGAGGGTCGAGATCGGCTGGATCATCCCCGAGAATTGCACCGTGGGCATCATCGACAGGATGGCGGCGGCGAAAATGGCGGCAACCTGCGTGCGCGTCGCGCTGGAGATCAGCAACCCGTAGGACGTGACGGCCGCGCCATACAGCAGCGAGCCGACAACCAGAGCCGCAAAGCTGCCCTCGAACGCAACCCCAAGCCCAAGGCTGACCACTGCCAACAGGGTCACGCCATTGGCCAGTGTGATCGCGACATAGGGCAGTTGCTTGCCCACCAGGAACTCGATCCGGCTGGTCGGGGTGACGTAGAAATTGGTGATGGTCCCGATTTCCTTTTCGCGTGCGACCGACAGTGCCATCAGGATCGCGGGGAACATCATCAGCAGGATCGCGGGCACCGCCGGCCCGATGGCGCGGATGCTTTCAAAAGCGGGGTTGTAGCGATAGCGGTTTTCTATGTTGAACGTCGCCAAGTCGTCCGGGTCATAGCCCGCGCGGCGATAGGCATCTTCGAGCGCGCCGTAGTGGGCGGCCTCGACATAGGCCTCGATCGTGCCCGCGCGCGTGGTGTTGGCCCCGTCAAGCCAGGTCGAGACGCTGACCTCGTGGCCCTGTTGCAGGTCACGGCCAAAGCCCGGCGGGATCTCGATCGCGACGGTCAGATCGCCCGAACTCATGCGGGTGACCATCTCGTCTCGGGTCAGAATTTCGGGCTGTTCGAGAAAGGTGTTCGAACTGTAGAACGCCTGTAGATACTGACGGCTGGCCGGGGTCTGGTCGTGATCCAGCGCGGCGATGGTGATGTCCTCGATATCCATCGAAATCCCCAGCGCGATGACGATGGTCAGAAAGACCGAGCCGAAAAACGCAAAGGCCAGCCGGATCGGGTCGCGGATCAATTCGCGCCATTCGCGCAGCCCGATGGCCGACAGGCGGGTCATGCTGAACCGCGACGGGCGTGCGGGTGCATCGGCAGGTGGCGCGGCGGGCATTCGCGGCGGCGCAAGGTCTGGCGCGGTGCCGGTGGCGCGCGCGGCGATGGCGCCTTCGATCTGCTGCACAAAGGCCTCTTCCAACGTGCCTGAGGGGCTGCTTGCCGCGATTTCGTCAGGGGCGCCAACCACCATGACCTGCCCTGCATGCATCAGCGAAATGCGGTCGCAGCGCATCGCCTCGTTCATGAAATGGGTCGAGATGAAGATCGTCACGCCGTCGCCGCGCGACAGCTCCACCAGCAGATCCCAGAATTCGTCGCGCGCCACCGGGTCGACGCCCGAGGTCGGCTCGTCCAGGATCAGCACTTCGGGCTCGTGCAGGACGGCCACCGCCAGCGACAGGCGCTGACGCAGCCCAAGCGGCAAGGTTCCGGCCCGCGCGTTCATGTACGGGCCAAGGTCGAACCGGGTGGCCAGCGTGTCGATGCGGGCCGTCGCATGATCGGCGGGCAATTCGAACAGGCGCGCATGCAAATCGAGGTTCTGGCGCACGGTCAATTCGCCATAGAGCGAAAATGCCTGGCTCATGAACCCCACGCGCTTGCGGGCGGTCAGATCGCTGGCATCCACCGGCTTGCCGAACAGGTCGGCCTCGCCCTCGGTGATGGGCAACAGGCCGGTCAGCATTTTCATTGTCGTGGTCTTGCCGCAGCCGTTCGAGCCGAGAAAGCCAAAGATCTCGCCGGGTCGAATGTCGAAACTGACATCCGAGACGGCGGTGAAATCGCCGAACCGCTTGGTCAGGCCACGCGCCGCGATGGCCGGTTTCCCCCCGCTGTCGGCCAGCGGCGGGATTTGCAGGGTTGTGCCGTCGCCGCGCTTGTCCTCGGGCAGCAGTTGCACGAAAGCGCGCTCAAGATCCGGCGCGCCGCTGCGGTCCTTCAGCTCGGCCGGGCTGCCCGTGGCCAGCACGCGCCCGGCATCCATCGCCACCAGCCAGTCAAAGCGCTCGGCCTCGTCCATATACGCGGTCGAGACCAGAACCGACATGCCGGGCCGGTCTGCGCGGATTGTCTCGATCAGATCCCAGAACTGCCGCCGCGACAGCGGGTCGACCCCGGTTGTCGGTTCATCCAGGATCAACAGGTCGGGGTCATGCAGCAGTGAGCAGCACAGGCCCAGTTTCTGCTTCATTCCGCCCGAAAGCTTCCCGGCGGGGCGATCCATGAACGGGTGCAGACCGGTTGCGCGCGTCAGCCGATCGGCCCTCGCCTGCCGCGCGGCGCGGTCCAGTTCGAACAGCGTGCCGAAAAAGGCGAGGTTCTCGGCCACCGACAGCGCGTGATACAGGTTCTTGCCTAACCCCTGCGGCATGTAGGCGATGCGCGGCCCGGCAATGCGACGATGGCGGGCATCGCGCATGTCGCCGCCCAGCACCTGCAAGGTGCCTTGCTGCATCATCCGCGCGCCCGCAATCAGGTCGAGCAGGGTGGATTTCCCGACGCCGTCCGGCCCCAGCAGGCCGACCATGCGTCCAGCCGGAATCTCCACTGACACGTCAGCCAAGGCGACGGTCTGGCCGTAGCTTTGGGTCAGACCCTGCGCGGTGACGATGGGTTGGCCGGCCATGGCGCGCCCCCCTCAGTTTCGCGGCAAGGGTAGGTCGGAGAAATCGGCAAGTTGCAACTCTTCGGGCCAGTCGGACGGGGTCTGCCCCGGCTCCGGGGCAAGGCGCACGTAAGCCACGCCGCGAATGCCGGTGCGCACGTAGTCGATATAGGCCTCGACCAGTTCTTGCGGCACGCGGGCGCGGATGCGGAAGACGAGGTTCTGACGCTCATCCGCTGTTTCGACCGTGCGCGGCGTGAATTGCGACACCGGGGAGACGAAGGTGACAGTGGCCGGCACCACGGCATCCACGACGTCAAGCCTGATGCGCGCTTCGTCCCCAATGGCCAGCCGGTGCGCCTGCGTCGCAGGCAGG
Organism: [Roseibacterium] beibuensis; assembly: GCF_039542305.1. Taxonomy (NCBI): domain Bacteria; kingdom Pseudomonadati; phylum Pseudomonadota; class Alphaproteobacteria; order Rhodobacterales; family Roseobacteraceae; genus Roseicyclus; species [Roseibacterium] beibuensis. Next base: position 92,405 of record NZ_BAABHW010000001.1, read on the forward strand.
TAGAACTCGAGGTAGACTTCGCTCAGGTCGACCATGGTCATCACCCGCGTGCCTCCTGTGATGATTTCGCCCGGCTCGACCAGACGATAAAGGATGCGCCCGATCGTGGGTGCAGTCAGCTCGGTATCCTCGAGATTGGTCGCGATCTGGTCGGCTGCGGCGCGGGCGGCATCGACCGCGCGTTCGTGGGCCAGCAGGGCGGCGCGCGCGGCCTCCAGATTGGCTTCGGCCACCGCGACATTGGTGCTGAGCGTGTCGAGGTTCGATTGCGGCGAGGTGCCGCGTTCGACAAGGGCGCGGCTGCGGTTCTCTTCGTCCTGGGCGAGGGCAAGCAGCGCCTCCATCTGGCCGATCCGGGCCTCGGCGGCGGCGCGTTCGGCCTCGGCTGCGGCGATCTGCGCCTCGGCTTGGGAGAGCTGCGCCTCGATGATCTCGGCGTCGACGATGGCCACAACCTGATCGGGCGTGACCATGTCGCCCTCGCGCACCATCACGGTTTCGATGCGACCGGCGACCATGGATGCAATGTCGACCTGCACGGCTTCGATCTGGCCATTGCCGTAAGCGATATCGGCCGGAAATCCGTCGCCATTCGTTTCCGTCCAGAGGATGTAGCCGCCTGCGGCCAGAAAAATGGCAACAGTGGCAAGGCCGATTTGCAGACGCATCGTGACTTTCCTTCGATAGACCCAACATCGGGCCGACCCCGATGTGAACCGTTTAGTTCACTGCGCAAAATAGCCAATCTTAATCGAAGGAAAACCCGCTATGATGTCAGATCAACTCCCGCTGCCGGTTGGCCAATTATAGGCTCGCATTGAGCTGCCCGATACGGTTCTGCCGCACTGCGCGTGTCCTGTCTTGCTCAGATTTTGCCATCCCAGTTGGAACCAAACGCCCACCGCTGGAACGAAGTCTGGCTGGGGCAGGGACCATAGACGAAGTCCTGACCCGAGGCCTCTCGCAGAAATTGGCGGCAAGGCGCTTGCATTGGGCAACCTGACGGCAGCAAAGCCTGGGGTGGATGAGGTCCTGTTTGCACTGTCTTCGCTTCTACAGCGGATGCTTGGAACGCAAGCTGCCACAGCGGTAACCGGGCTGACGTCTGCTGGTCCGCTTGGGTGCCAGTTACGGGGCAGGCACTCAGTACTCGAAACCTTGTATCAAAGGCGCTCACGCTCGTCTTTGGGGCGACCGCACTGGAAGAACGCAGGGGCGTGAAGCAAATCTACGACCTCGAACAGCGCATCTCGTCCTCAGCCTATATCCACAAAGATGAGGTGGAACGGTTTGTCGATCAGTTCTTCAAAGGCGATCTGAAAACCCAAGACCGCCTCACGATCTTCGGGCATAGCAGTTGGATCCAAGAGGTTCCGGGGTCGCAGGCCATTGTGGGGGGCTGACACAAGCCAGCGGAGGCCGTTTCGCGGGCACTGCCCGTCTGGGTGAGGGCGACCGGTCTGGCTCAATCCGTACCCGGAGTCTGGTGACCACGAATGCGCAACCAATCCGCAACAAAACGCGCCCAGATGCCTGAACAAGATCACAATTGGCATTGCTGACAGCATTTTGCGACCTATTGTTGCGCGGATCGGATTTCGCTTGGGGAGGAAGAAATGACGGGCTTGCTGGCTGACTTGATTGCGGGGCATCCGGGGGAAACGCCTGCGATCGGCGCTCCTGGTCGTGACTGGCTGAGCTATGGCGGTTTGCGGGACTTGTCGCAGTCGGTGGCCGGTGCGCTGCATGCGGCGGGTGTCGGGCGCGGGGACAGGGTAGCGATCGTGTTGCCGAATGGTCCGGAAATGGCGGCGGCTTTCGTGACGGTGGCGCAGGTGGCGACCACCTGCCCCCTGAACCCGGCCTACAAGGAAGACGAGTTCGCCTTCTACCTCGAGGATCTCAAGGCCAAGGCCATCGTTCTGCTGGACAGCGAAGAGGGCCCGGCCCTGGCCGCCGCGCGCAAGTTGGACCTGGCGGTCATTCGCCTGACGCCGAACGCGACCGGCGCGGCGGGACAATTCACCCTGACGCCCGAGCGCAGCGCAGGAACCGCCGACACCGCCGCCCCCGGGGCCGATGATGTCGCGTTGATCCTGCATACCTCGGGCACGACCTCGCGCCCCAAGATCGTGCCACTGCTGCAGTCGAACCTCGCTGCCTCGGCGCGCAACATCGGAGTGTCGCTGGCGCTGACCCCGGAGGATCGCTGCCTGAACGTGATGCCGCTTTTCCACATTCACGGTCTGATCGCCGCGGTCTCGTCCACACTGGCGGCGGGCGGCTCGGTCTGGTGCGCGCCGGGTTTCGACGCGATGAAATTCTTCGGCTGGATGAAAGAGGTGCACCCGACCTGGTATACGGCGGTGCCGACCATGCACCAGGCGATCCTGGCCCGCGCGGGCCGCAACGCCGAGACCATCGCCGAGGTGCCGCTGCGCTTCTTGCGGTCCTCCTCGGCCTCGCTGCCCGGTCCGGTCATGGAACAGCTGGCCAAGACCTTCAACGCCCCGGTGATCGAGGGCTACGGCATGACCGAGGCTACGCACCAGATGGCCTCGAACCCGCTGCCGCCGCGCGCGCAAAAGCCCGGTTCGGTCGGCATCGAGGCCGGCCCTCTGGTGCGCATCGCGCACGAGGTGGAGGACCGCCTGATCGAGGGCACCGGAGAGGTCGTGATCTCGGGGCCGAACGTCACCCCGGGCTACGAGGGCAACCCCGAGGCCAATGCCAAGTCCTTCTTCGAGGCCGAGGGCAAACGCTGGTTCCGCACCGGCGACCAGGGGCAATTCGACGACGAGGGCTACCTGACGCTGACCGGCCGCCTGAAAGAGATCATCAACCGGGGCGGCGAAAAGGTCAGCCCGCTCGAGGTTGACGGTGTGCTCTCGGCGCACCCGGCCATCGCGCAGGTCGTCACCTTTGCTTTGCCCCATCCCAAGCTGGGTGAAGAGGTGGCCGCCGCCGTCGTGCTGCGTGAAGGCGCCGAGGCCGACGAGGCCGCGATCCGGGCCTTTGCGGGTGAGCGGCTGGCCGCCTTCAAGGTGCCGCGCAAGGTTCTGATCCTCGACGAGATCCCGAAAGGCGCCACCGGCAAGCTGCAGCGCATCGGCCTGGCCGAGAAACTGGGCCTCGTGGCCTGACACCGTCATGGCCGTGCGGCCCCGGCGCCGCACGGCCCCCCCATCGACTTACGCGCCCGCCCTCCCGCGCGGGCAGGAGGCTGATCCATGAAAATCTGCATCTTTGGCGCCGGCGCGATCGGCGGTTACATGGGCGTCAAGCTGGCGCAGGCCGGGGCGGATGTCAGTTTGGTCGCGCGCGGCCCGCATTTGGCCGCGATGAAGGAAAACGGGCTGACCCTGATCGAGGAGAGCGGCACCAGCACCGTGTCCGTCACCGCCTCGGACAACCCCGCAGATCTGGGGCCGCAGGACTACGTCATCGTGACGCTCAAGGCGCATTCGGTCCCGCCTGTGGTCGACAAGATGCAGCCGCTCATCGGGCCTGACACGACCATCGTCTCGGGCGTGAACGGTGTGCCCTGGTGGTATTTCCACAAGATCGGCGGCCCGCTTGAGGGGACCCGGCTGGAAACCGTCGATCCCGGCAATGCGCAATGGGACGGGTTTGGCCCCGACCGCGTGTTGGGATGTGTCGTTTACCCCGCCGCCGAGGTCTCGGAACCCGGCGTGATCAAGCATATCGAGGGCAACCGCTTTTCCCTGGGTGAGCCGGACGGCTCGAAATCGGAGCGTGCGATGGCGCTGTCAAAGGCGCTCGGCGCGGCGGGGCTCAAGGCGCCGGTGCGTCCCCGCTTGCGCGACGAGATCTGGGTCAAGCTTTGGGGCAACCTGTCCTTCAACCCGATTTCGGCGCTGACCCATGCCACGCTGGACGTGCTCTGCACCGATCCCGGCACCCGCGCCGTGGCCCGCAACATGATGCTCGAGGCGCAGGAGATCGCCGAGAAGCTGGGCGTGAAGTTCCCCATTGACGTCGACCGCCGCATCGATGGCGGCGCTGCCGTGGGCGCGCATCGCACCTCCATGTTGCAGGATCTTGATGCTGGTCGCCCCATGGAAATCGACGCGCTCTTGGGGTCCGTGCAGGAGCTTGGCCGCGTCACCCAGACGGAAACCCCGACTATCGACACGGTGCTTGGCCTGACACGCCTCCGGGCGCGGGTCGCGGGATTGTATAGCTGAAGGGGAGAGCCGGTCAGGACGGCTCTGCCCCACTTTTTCCACGCCCGCGCCGGAGCAGTTTGACCGCCGGCAGGAACAGCAGGATCAGCGCTATGATCGTAATCGGCGCGGCCACGGGGCGGGTGAAGAAGATCGACGGATCCCCCGAAGACAGCAGCAGCGACTGGCGCAATGTCGGCTCGGCGATCGGGCCAAGCACGATGGCCAGCACCGCCGGGGCGAGCGGGTAGTCGAAGCGGCGCAGGACGAAGGCGCCCAGCCCGAAAATCACGATTAGCCAGATGTCGAACATGTCCCGTGTCGCGGCAAACCCGCCTGCGATGGACAGCACGAAGATCATCGGCGCGAGGATCGTGAAGGGCATGCGCAGCATCCAGATGAAGACCGGGATGAAGGCCAGGTTGATCAGAACCGCCGCGACGTTCGAGATGTAGAACGAACCGATCAGGCCCCACACGAACTCGGTTTCCTGCACGAACAATAGCGGTCCGGGTACGAGCCCCCAGATCACCATACCGCCGAGCAGGATGGCGGTCGTGGGCGAGCCGGGGATGCCAAGCGTCAGCATCGGCAGCATGGATCCGGTCGAGGCCGAGTTGTTGGCGGCCTCTGGCGCGGCGACGCCGTCCGGGTTGCCCCGGCCAAATTCATGCGGAACGCGCGAGATCATCTTGGCCACGCCATAGGACATGAGGGACGCAGGCGTTGCACCCGCCGCAGGCAGGATGCCGACGAAGAACCCGAGCACCGATCCGATGGCCGTTCCTTTCCAGCCGCGCCGCGTGGCTTCGGCCGTGTCCGCCGCCATGCCGCGCATGGTCATTTTCGGGTTCGTGCTTTCGACGTCGCCGCGCGATTGCTCGATCGTCCAGAGCATCTCGCCGATGCCGTAGACGCCGATGGCAAGCACAAGGAAGCCGATGCCCTGCAGGAAACCGGTGATATCGAACAGCACCAACCGGGGCGCGCCCGAGATCTGGTCGAAGCCGATCGCCCCCAAAACGAGGCCAAAACAGATCGAGAAAATGGTCTTGGGAATGTCATCCCCACCCAGTCCCACGAAGGTGGCAAAGGCCAGAAGCATCAGCGCAAAGATCTCTGGCGGGCCGAAGGATAGGGCCACGTCGGCAAGCAGCGGCGCGAAAGCGGTGAAGAACACGTTGGCTACGGTGCCGCCCACGAAGGAGGCCAGCGCTGCCGTGACCAGCGCAAGACTGGCGCGCCCCTGTCGGGCAAGTGGCCTGCCGTCGAAGGTGGTGGCCACGGCGGTCGATGCCCCCGGAATGCCAAGTGTCACGGATGAAATCGCGCCGCCATACATCGCGCCGTAGTAGATCGCGGCGAGGAAGATGATCGCGCCGCTCGGGGGCACGAGGAACGTGATGGGCAACAGGATTGCGACCCCGTTCACCGAGCCAAGCCCGGGCATGGCGCCGATGAACAGGCCCACCGTGACCCCGATCACGATCAGCAGGAGGTTCTGGGGTTGGACGGCCAGCAGCATGCCGTCGCCAAGAAGGGAAAGGATTTCCATGCGCAGCGCCGCCTAGTAGATGATTTCGTACAGCAGATCGAACACCGGATCGGTGAAAGACATGCCCGACGGCATGGTGATCTGCATGGCGCCCTCGAAGAAGAAGAAGAAAATCAAGGGCGTCGCGACTGCGAGCGAGATGCTCAGGCCCCAGGAGTGGCGGCCGAGGAAACGCAGGTAGTAGAACAGGAAAACGGCGATCGCCCCGTACATCGAAATGATGTTGATCAGGGCGACGAACACGACCACGCCTCCGCCCACAAGGGCCACCATTCGCCAGCCATAGCTGTCGAGAAACGGCTCTTCCGAGCGCGATGGCGGCGAAGTTCGCCGCCACCAGTTGAATGCGATCAGGCCGCAGCAGGCCAGCATGATGGCCGATAGCCAGAACGGCCAGAAGCCGCCCCCGGGCCCGCGGTCGGGGATGTAGCCGATGGGGAGCTCGGCACTCTTCCACATCAGGTAGATGGAAAAGAGCGCCAAGACCCCGGCGGTTATGATCTCGCCATTGCGCATCGCTGGTCTGCCTTGCTCAAAGTGCCGTCAGGACAAGCGATTACTCGCCAAGTGCTTCGAGCAGTTCGCGGTGGTTTTCGACCTGCGTTGCCCAGTAGGCGCGCTGTTCGTCGGCATCCATCCAAAGCGGTGCGAGGCTTTCGGACTCCAGGTAGGACTGCCACTCCTCGGACTGGTAGATGCGGGCGAAGAGGTCCTGGTAATAGGCCGCCGCCTCGTCCGACATACCCGGCGCGCCGACAACGGCCCGCTGGTTGTAGTACGAGAAGTCGTGACCGAGTTCCCGGATGGTCGGCACGTCGGGATAGGCCGGCAAGCGCTCGTCCGAGAAAGCCAGCAAAGGCACGAAATCGCCCGCCTCGTAAAAGCCCTTGGCTTCTGCCGGGTTGTTGACCGTCGCCATGATTTGCTGACCGGCAAGATCGCGGGCCACGGCGCCGCCGCCATCATAGGGGATGTAGTTGATGTCGAGGTCGTAAGCCGCCGACATGAAGGCGATCACGATCGAGTCTTCCTGGCCGGCACCGGTCCCGCCCATGACGAATTCGCCGTTCATGGACTGCACCTGTTCGACGAACTGGTCGAAGGTGGTGATGCCGGACTCGGTATGAACCCACAGCACGAAGGGATCGACCCCCATCATCGCGACCGGCGTGAAGGTCTGGATGTCGATCCCCAACTCGGACTGCCGCAGAGGTGTGGTGAAGAACGAATTCAGGGTTACCAGGATCGTGTGATCGGGATCGGAGGCATTCGCGACGTGGATCAGCGCCTCGGCGCCCGAGCCACCACCCCGGTTGCTTGGAACCAGCGGGCGGTTGGTCATGTCGTATTCTTCGGCCACCGACTGAATGAACCGGGCGATCTGGTCGGCGCCACCACCCGGGCCAGCCATGATCGTGAAGTCGATTGGGCGCCTCGGCTCCCACTCCTGCGCTGCCGATGGCAGCGGGGCCAGGGCGACGATTGCCGCACACCCCAATTGCAACAAAACCCGCTTGGAAACCGTCATGTCTTTTCCTCCCATGATAAAGACCCTCGCCGCGCAGACCCCTCAGGAAAGCTCCCCCCTTTCGGAGAGTCTTCGTCGGCATATAGGAAGGTAATTATCTTGCGTGACTATCAGTTCAAGGGAAATTTAATTGCGTACCATCGTATTCAATCAATGCGCCAAAACGACAGGGATTTTCGCTTGATCTACAACGGTTTGCGTGTTGCCGCCGAAAAGCGTCTCGCGCTCGTGACTGTGGCCATACGCCCCCATGATGAGCAAACCGGCCCCGATTGCCTCGGACTTCTCGAGCAGGGCGGTGCCCGGTTTGCGGGAGTCGAACCTGTGCACATCCGCCGATTTGCCACGCAGGCGGTAGTACTGGACGAGTTCTTCGGCGGTGGCCCCGTGCGGCTCCCCGCTGCCAACCGCGAGAATGCTCACACGGTCCGCCTTGGCCACGATATCCATGGTCAGGGCGACGGTGCGGGCGGCCTCGAGCGATCCATTCCAGCCAATGGCGACATGTGTGCTGAAATCCGGCGCGACCTCATCCGACGGCGGACACATCAGAACCGGACGGCCCGTTTGGAACAGGGCCGATTTCAGCGCATTCGTCCCAAGGTTCCGGTCGCGGTTCGGCTTGGGCGTCACGACAAGATCGGCGAGGCGTCCGTGATGCTTGATGATATCTCCCATGCGCCCGAATTCTTCGATGAACTGGACGCTTGCGCTGGTGCCATCCGGGGTTTCGGTCTCGACCAGGTCCAGCGCCCGGGCCGTCTCGTGGATCGCTTCGCGCAGCGCCTCTTCTTCCTGATCGGCCAGTTCTGCCGCCTGGGCCTTGATGGTTTCGCTTGCGAAGGCGGGCAGCAGGGTGCTGTAGGGAAACATGTCTTCCGGTTTCGCCCGGCAATGGGCCACGGTGACATGCGCCTTGTGCAGATGCGCCAAGGCAGCCGCGTGCCGCATGACCGTTTTCCCCATGCCATCGCCGCGCACGGGAACAAGTATCTTCGCCAGCATTTCAGCCCCTCCCTTTTTAGGTCGCGCCAGCGTCAGTCTTGGTCTTTGACGCGACGTGTCGTGGAGAAAATAGTACGAACCCGCGCCATTCCTGAGGAAAAAGTCTCGACGGACCAGCGTGTTTGAAGCTGACCGCATCGTGGGATCCCTCCTGTGCCCTCGGAATCCGGGCGTTTTGCGCTCCGACCTCCTTGAACTTTCGGTGCTTTTCGAAAGGGAAGGCTGCGGATCGTTGGAGGTGCGGGATATGCGGCTTCGACGCGCTAAAACGGCTCTTGCCGATCGGACGGTTTCGATTGAGGTTTGCACGCCACATCTCTGACCGGGCAATGTCTGAAACCCACCGCTCGCCCCCGTGGGCCGTCTACACGCCGCTGTCGGGCCAAGGGGACCGGGCCCATCGATCCGGTCCTGCAAAGCAAGAGGAAGAGCATGCCGAATACCGTTATCCCCGCACCCGAGGTGCACAGCATTCCCACGACTGGCGAAGGCGCCTTTCCGGTCCGGCGGGTCTATTGCATCGGCCGGAACTATGCCGCGCACGCGGTCGAGATGGGCCATGACCCCGACCGTGAACCGCCCTTCTTCTTCCAGAAAAACCCCGACAACCTCGATCCGTCGGGCGCGTTTCCCTACCCGCCCAACAGTTCCGACGTGCATCACGAGATCGAGCTGTTGGTCGCTCTGAAAAGCGGCGGCACGAACATCCCGTTGGACAAGGCGTTGGAGCATGTCTGGGGCTACGGTGTCTGCCTCGACATGACGCGGCGCGATCTGCAGGGGCAGGCCAAGAAGATGGGGCGCCCATGGGAAATCGGAAAGGCGTTCGAGCGGTCGGCTCCCGTCGGCCCGGTGCGCCCGGTCTCGGAGATTGGCCATCCCGACCACGGTCGCGTTGCGCTGAAAGTGAACGGTGACCTGAGGCAGGAGGGCGACCTGAACCAGATGATCTGGAAGGTGCCTGAAATGATCTCCTACCTGTCCGAGTATTTCGAACTTGCGCCCGGGGACGTGATCATGTCCGGCACGCCCGCAGGTGTGGCGGCCGTCGAACGCGGTGACGTGATGGAGGCCGAGATCGAAGGCGTCGGAGCCCTGAGCGTCACCGTCATCTGATCCGGGCTTGGGTCCGGCCGCACGGCCAAGACGGGTCAGTCAAAGACGGACATGACCTCGTCCATGGGTTTCTTGCGTTTGGCGGCGGCTGGCACGGTGGCATCCTCCGCCGGCCAGCCCACGGGTATGATCATCACCGCCTTTTCATGCGCCGGGCGGCCGCAAAGCTCGGGCAGGAATTTCATCGGGTTCGGCGTGTGTTCCAGGCAGACGAGGCCGGCCTGGTGAATCGCCGTGATCAGCATACCTGTGGCGATGCCCACGCTTTCGGGCACGTAATAGTTCTTGTAGCGCTGGTTGTCCTCGGTCAGGCCATAGCGTTGCGCGAAGACGACGATCAGCCAGGGCGCTTTGGTCAGGTGCGGTTTTGACACGCCCGTTCCGATCGGCTCCAGCGCGGCCAGCCATTCGTCGCCCGCGCCGCCTGCGTAGAACTCCCGCTCTTCCTCCTCGGCCGCGGCGCGGATCGTGGCCTTCATCTCGGGGTTCGCGATGGCCACGAAATGCCATGGCTGGTGGTTCGCGCCCGAGGGCGCCGTGACGGCGGCCTCGATGCAGGCCGTGATGATCTCTCGCGGCACGGGACGGCCCGAATAGTCGCGCACGGAATGGCGCTTGCGCATGTAGTCGCGAAACGCCTCCACCGCCTGCAACGCCTCCGCGTCCGGTTTCTGGACACGATCGGGCAGGGGAAGCGGTTCGTAGGAAATCTCGCCTTTCTTATACATGATTTATTCCTGGGTCCGGCAGTCTGTGACAAAGGTGGCGAGGTCTTCGGCAAATCGATCGGGTGCTTCGAGGAACGGGACGTGCCCGACGCCCTCATACGCAATGAACCGACCCTTTGGCATGATCTCGGCTGCGTGTTCCCCCGTAGCGGGCGAAACCACCGTATCGGCGGCGCCATGGATCACCAGACCGGGGCAGGAGAGCGCGCCATAGACCGGGCGAAAGTCGAGGTTCGCCGCGAAAAGCGCGCGCCGGACATGGGCGGGGCAGAGCATGTTGGCGCCGACAAGCTCGGCATAGACGCGCCGGTCTACGGGCTCTGCCGTGCAGGCGTCGACGAACCGGGCCGTCGCCGCAAGCCGCCGGGGGATGTCCTCGGTATAGAGGTCGCGGTCGAGGCCCGGGCTGGCGCTGCCGACCATCCAGTCTTCGCGCGCCTTGCCGATGGCCACGATCCCACCGGCCAGCACGATGCCGCCCAGATGCGCGTCGCCATGCGTGGCGATATGCGCCGCGATCACGCGCGAGCCGTAGGACCAGCCGACCAGGACCGGTTTGTCGAGGCTGGCAGCCTCGATCACCGCCTTTACGTCGTCGCCCCAAAGCCGGGTGTCCGTATAGGCCGCGTCCGCCTCGGGTTTGTCCGATCCGCCATGCCCGCGCAGGTCCATCGCGACGAGGTGAAACCGGTCGGCCAGCCGCGAGATGGTCGGCGTCCAGCAGATGTATTGCTGCGACCAGCCGTGGATCAAAAGGATCGACGGCGCCGCCGGATCACCGGCGGTGGCGTAAGCGATCCGGGTGCCATCCGAGGATGTCGCGAAGTGAGTCTGAAGGTCCATGATGTCCGTTTCGTCTTTTTGCGGCTGGCATGGCGCAGCGTGGCTTCGTTTCGGGCAGGATGATGCGCGGAATGATCGGGCGGAGCAAACCGAAAGGCCGGGGCGGGCGGCACCCGTCACCTCTGAGATTACGCACAGACCCCATGCGCGCATGTGCATTGAGGCAGAGGAGATTACGACCATTTTACCGCCAGACACCGGCCAAACCGCCGATGAGCCATTCAAGGAGGAGCGAAATGCCCAAGACCATTCCCGGCATCCACCACGTGACGGCCATTTCCGGGCCGCCGCAGCCCAATGTCGATTTCTTCACCGGCCTGCTGGGTCAGCGGCTGGTCAAGAAGACCGTGAATTTCGATGCGCCCGACACCTACCACCTCTATTACGGCGACGACGCCGGGTCGCCCGGCACCATCCTGACCTTCTTTCCCTTCGCCAATGCGGGCCCCGGTCGGGCCGGTGCAGGGATGGCAAGTGCCTATGCCTATGCCGTTCCGAAGGGTGGGTTTGATGCGTGGATGGAAAAGCTGGCCTCCGACGCCGTCGATTTCGAAGGCCCGGTGGAGCGGTTCGGCCAGCGCGTCATCACCCTGCGCGACCCCGATGGCGCACCGGTCGAGTTGATCGAAACGGAGCGCGAGAGCGCGGACGCGTTGGACGGGTTCCACTCCGTCACCCTGTGGGAGCGCGACCTTGCGCCGACCGCGAAGCTCTTGACCGATATCTTCGGTTATCAAGAGCAGGGGCACGAGACCATCGATGGGGGCGAGCGCCTGCGCTTCGCCGTTCCGGGCGATGCCCGCGGCACGGTGGTGGACCTGATGCGCTCGGACGCGCCGTCGATCGGTCGGCAAGGGGCCGGGACCATCCATCACGTGGCCTTCCGAGCCGAGGATGACGACACGCAGATGGCTTGGCGCGAAGCGGTGGCCTCGGCCGGGTTCGATGTTACGCCGCAGATCGATCGGCAGTATTTCAACGCGATCTACTTCCGCGAGCCGGGCGGCGTTCTGTTCGAAATCGCCACCGATCCGCCGGGCTTTGCCGTGGACGAGCCGCAAGAGACGATGGGGCAGGACCTGAAACTGCCGCCGCAATACGAATCCATGCGCGACCGGATCGAGGCGGTTCTGCCGCCCCTGAAGGTAGCATGATGGCCGTGGATCAAGAAACCCCGCTGCGTGTCGGCGGGGTTAACCCCGCCATGGCCCGCATGGGGCTTGTCCTCGTGCATGGTCGGGGTGGCTCGGCTGCCGATATCCTCGGTTTGGGCGAGGCGCTGGCGCTGCCCGATATTGCGACCATTGCCCCCGAAGCCCCCGGGCGGAGTTGGTGGCCGACCTCGTTCCTTGCGCCGATGGGGCAGATGAACCCGCATGTCGACCGTGGCCTGGCTGCCGTCGATGCGGCCATCGACGCCTTGGTCGAAGGGGGCCTGCCGCGCGAAAAGATCGCGCTGGCGGGGTTCAGCCAAGGCGGATGCCTTGCGCTGGAATACGCGGCGCGCAAAGGCGGGCTGGCGGCGGTGTTCGGCCTGTCGGCGGGGTTGGTCGGCACGCGGGACGCCATGGCCGGTGGGCCGCAGCCGGCGCTTTACGGGTTTGCCGCCAAGGCCTTCGACTACGACACGGACCTTTCCGGCACGCCGGTCGAGATCACGGTGCATGAAGAGGACCCGCATATTCCGTTGGCGCGGGGGCAAGAAAGCCTCGCGGTCTTCGAACATTTGGGCGCGCGGGCGCGACTGCACGTGGCGCCGGGGCCGGGACACGGCATCACCGACGCGGGCATCACCGCGATGCGGGCCCACCTGAACGGGGCCTAGCGGAACCAGTAATCCCATCCGCGTTGATACAGGGCCACGAGCGGATGGCCCTGTATCGAGTTCACCTCGACCTCGACCGGGCCGGTATCGGCGGGAAAGACCTGCGCGGCGTACCATTGCGCCGCGGTCAGAAAGCGCAAGCCGTCGGGCAACTCCGGTGCACGCCCCTCGGCGGGGAGGGCCGGGCCTGCCATCACGAACCCCCAATCTCCGAAACTTGGCACATAGGCGTGGTAGGCCAGCGTCTCCAAGGTGCTGTCCGGCGCGAAGGGATTTCTGGCCGCATCCAGCGTTGCGGCGACCGTCCAGAAGGCGTTGCGCGCGAAGGTCGGCGACCCGGATTGCGTGACGATCAGCCCTTGGGCTGTCAGCCGCTCGGCTAGCATGTTGTAGAACTCGATCGAATAGAGCTTCGACAGAGCGATGGTCTTGGGGTCCGGCAGGTCGGCGATGACCACGTCGTAAAGCGCGTCATCTTCGGCGATGAAGGTCCACGCATCGGCGGATACGATCTCGACCCTCGGGTCAGTCAGCGCGCCGTTGTTCAGCGCGGCCAGGTCGGGGTTGGCCGCAAAGATCTCGGTCACGCGCGGGTCGAGGTCTACCAGCGTGACCCGCTCGACGCCATCATGGCGCAGCACCTCGCGCGCGGCCATTCCGTCGCCGCCGCCGAGGATCAGGACATGCGCGCGGCGCGGGGCGAGGCCCATGGCGGGATGCACCAGCATCTCGTGGTAGCGGTGCTCATCAAGGCTGTCGAACTGGATGGAGTGGTCGAGGAACAGGCGGTAGCGTTCGTCGAAGCGGGTGATTGTGATGGATTGATAGGGCGTCTCTTCGCGGAAGATGACCTCGTCCTGGAACAGGCGCGCATCGACGCTGGCGACCAGCCGTTCCGACAGGACCAGCGCGGTCAGCGCCGCCAGAAGGAAGGCCGCCCAAGGCAGCCACAGCCCCCTGGGCAACCGGTCGCGGAACAGCCACAGCGAAAACCCGGCGACGGCGAGGTTCATCACGCCGAAGGACAGCGACGCCGCCATCAGCGACAGGTTCGGCACGATCAGAAGCGGAAAGGCGAGAGAGGCCGCCAGCGCCCCGATATAGTCGGCGGTCAGGACATTCTCGAAGCGGAATTCAGCGGCCCCGATCTCTTTCAACACCCGCGTAATGAGCGGGATTTCCATGCCCGACAGGATGCCGATGGCCATCAGGATCGCGTAAAGCGGCAGGCTCACCGCGCCGTAGATCGCGTAGGCAAAGAACAGGAGCGGTCCGGCAGCCCCGCCAATGACGCCAAGCGCGATCTGGGTGCGCACGAAGCCCGACAGCGCATCGCCCGCGAAGCGCGACAGCCACGCGCCGGCCCCCATCGCCGTCAGGAACACGCCGATCACGAAGCTGAATTGCCGGATGGAATCCCCGAGCAGGTAGCTGGAGATCGTTGCCGCGATCAGCTCGTAGATCAGGCCCGCGACCGCGACGAAAAAGGTCGCGGCCAGCAGCCAGACAACCTTCAGATCCGGTCCCGGCTGGCTTGCCCCGCTCTGGTCCGAAACGCTCAAGACAGGATGACGGCGGCGATGATGATCGACATGGAGATGAAGACCGACGCGATCAGCACGGCCAGCGAGGTGTTCTGGTCTTCCTCGATCTCCTTGATGATCGAGAAGGGCGACATCAGCTGGATCACCTTCCAGCTGCCCCACAGCAAGATCAGCCCAAGCGCCGTGTAAAAAATGGTCGAGACGACCTCGGCCCAGACAATTGCGTCAAGCATCACGCATCCTTTCCGTTCATTTGACCCGTCCGAATGAAGAATAGCCGCCGCCGGTGCCGGACCCGGCGCGAATGGAGGCGGCACTGGCGGCCAGATCGCCGCTTTCGCGCGCGACGCCGAACCACGAGAGATAGGTGGCCCCCGACAGGAAGGCGGCGCAGCCCAGGATGATGACAAGGCGGAACGGGGTCATGGCGTCACTCCTAGTCCGACCAGTCCGATCCGGCAAACCGGCGCGCGTGGTAGACAGAGCGCCGCGCGGTGACGGCTATCCAGCCAAGCCCGAACAGCGCGGCCGCGATGATCAGCCAGAACGCGCTGATCTTGCCCTCTTCCACGCTGAGCGTGACGGTGCTGGCCGGGCGCCCGCGCAAGCCTTCGGTGCCGTCTTCTTCGAGGGCCAGCGTGATCGTGTGTGTTCCCGTCTCGGCGGGGCGGAACCGGATCCTGTCGCTGTTCGAGCCTTCGCTCCAGCGCTCGCCGTCCTCGATCCCCTGGTAGTATTCGACCACGCCCACACCGGCGGTAAGGGGTTCCCCGCTTGGGCCAGCGACTTCGGCGGAGAAGGCAGACCACCCGTTATCCGCATTGCCCTGCAAGCTGATGATGCTGAGTTGCGAGGCGTTCGTCACGTCGAAGCTGAAATTCTTGGGAAGGCTGTCGACGGGAACGCGCGTGGGCGGCATCACGACCGATCCGCTGCCGCCGGAGAGCGTGACGGCAAGCACAACGGCTCCGACGGCGGAGGCCAGCAAGGACCGGCGCAGGAACCCTTCCTCTCGCATCGGCTTGTAGGGGGTCAGGGGGTGGCGCAGGGCCGGACCGATGGCCGCCGCATCCAGGCCGAGTTCCGAAAGAACCGTGTCACGGTCCATCAGTGTCGTAAGTTCCACCTCGCGCTCGGTCTCGCTGCGGGTGAGCGACAGCATGGCCGAAGGGCCCAACAGGGTGATCGTTTCGGTGGTCTCGCCGATCCGCGGCACCCAGTTGAATTCGCCTTCCATGAAGTCGATCTGCGCGACCGTCGTCTCGTAATACTTGTAGCGCTCGCCCGCATACTGGCGCGTCGGTGGAGTCTCGGCCCGTTCCACGGTGCCGGAACTCAGCCAATGGTCCATGTTGAAATCGCGGGTCTTGCGGGTGAACAGGACATTGCCGTCCTCCCAACTCAACCAGGCGTAGCCATGGGTGGGTGAGAAAAGCTGGTGTTCGACCCAACGCCATGTGCGTCCGCGATAGGTTTCACTCATGCCGAGCGTGCCGATCACGGAGAAGGGTATGTCCCGGTATGTCAGGCTCATGCCGATCTTGACCGGGCTGTCGGGATGGTCGCGTTTCCCGATCGAGGTCAGGATCTTGTAATTATCCTGCGTATCCAGGACCGCGCCGCAATAGCCGCAGACATGCGACAGGACGCGCCCGCCGCCCAGAACCGAGAGGCCGGCCCCGCATTGCGTGCAGTTGATCGAGGAAAGCGCGTCTGCCCGTGTCATGCGCCCGACCGCACCGTGAGGGTGAAGGGATCAAGCCAGACGCCTTCGAACCATTGATGGACGCCGTCCCAGAACTCGCCAGACAGCACCTCCCCGTCGCGGCCAGAGGCGTTGATGAAGAGGTGTTGCTCCCCGATTTCCAGAACTTCGGGAAACTCGCCCCGGATCGCCACGCATTTGGCCTGATCGGCCTCGGTCACGGTGTATTTTCGGCCTTGGTACGTGAAGTCATGGCCAACGGGCAGCGGGTCGGGTTGGCGCGGGCCGGACCCTGGCGGAAAGGCGCGTTGCAGCACCACATCGCCTTCGTCGATGGACAGCCATGCGCCATCGCCGTTGCCATCGAGCGCCCACATCTCGTCCCAGAAGCCGCGGCCATAGTCGAACTGGGCATGGCCCACGATCTCGAATTGCATCCCATCGGCCCAGACCGCGTCGCCGATCCCGAACAGCATCGGGGTTTCGTGCATCACTCCGTGGTCGCCCATCGGGGCAAGCGCGTCCTGCCCGCGAAAGAGGGTCGTGCCGCAGGATGGGCAATCGAACATGCGTGTGGAGCGCCGAAGCTCGGGAAAGCCATAGCCGCAATTCGGGCAGGTCAGGGCAGGGTCGGGCATAGGCAGTCGTGACGGGATCGAAATCGGAAAAGAAAAGCGCGGTCATGTAACCGCGCCGGGGGAAAGGGGTAAAGGGGGAAGGCTGTGGGCGCCTTCCCCGGTGCGGCCTGTGGTTAGCCCAGCACTTCCTTGATCGCGTCGGCGGTGGCCTGAACCACCGTGTCGGCTTCCTCGCGCGAGAGGCACAGGGGCGGGGCGTAGCCGATGATATCGCCCTGCGGCATGGCGCGGGCCACGACGCCGCGACGGCCCATCGCCGCGACCACCTGCGGGGTGATCTTGTCGGCGGCGTCAAAGAAGGTGCGGCTGTCGCGATCCTTGACCAGTTCGACGGCGGTCAGCATCCCTTCGCCACGCACCTCGCCAACATTGGCGTGTTCACCAATGGCCTCGGCCATTTGCGCGGTCAGGTAGGGGCCGACCTCGGCCGCGTTCTGCACAAGGTTCAGGCTGTCGACCAATTTCAGGTTGGCGACACCGGCCGCCGCGCCGATCGGGTGCGCCGAGTAGGTCCAGCCGTGGCCAATGGGGCCGTTTTCATCCGTGCCCTGTTCCAGCACCTTCCAGACCTTGTCCGACAGGATCGACCCCGACAGCGGCGCATAGGCGCTGGTCAGGCCCTTGGCGATGGTCATGATGTCGGGCGTGATGCCGTAATGCGGGCTGCCGAACATCGACCCCAGACGCCCAAAGCCGGTCACGACCTCGTCCGCGATCAGCAGGATATCGTGCTTGCGCAGGATCGGCTCGATGGCCTGCCAGTAGCCGGCGGGCGGCGGCACGATCCCGCCCGTGCCCAGCATCGGCTCGGCGATGAAAGCGGCGATGGTGTCGGCGCCCTCGCGCTCGATCATCTCTTCTAGGTCGGCGGCGCATTTCGCGGTGAACTGCTCCTCGGACAGGGACAGGTCATCGCGCCGGTAGTAATAGGGCGAGGTGGTGTGCAGCACCGTGTCGAGCGGCAGGTCGAATTTCTGGTGGAACAGCGTCAGGCCCGTCAGCGACCCCGACATCAACCCCGAGCCGTGATAGCCGCGCCAGCGCGAGATGATCTTTTTCTTCTGCGGCAGGCCGCGGATGTTGTTGTAGTACCAAACCAGCTTGATGTTGGTCTCGTTGGCGTCCGATCCGCCAAGGCCGAAATAGACCTTGGACATGTGATCCGGCGCACGCTCCATCACCATATGCGCCAGCGTGACCGAGGCCTCGGTGCCGTGGCCGACATAGGCGTGGTAATAGGCCAGTTCGCGCGCCTGATCGGCGATGGCCTCGGCCACTTCCTGCCGTCCATAGCCGATATTCACGCAGTAAAGCCCGGCAAAGGCGTCCAGCATCCGGTTGCCGTCACGATCGGTGATGAAACAGCCTTCGGCTGTCTTGATGATCTTGCCCGGTGCCTCGCCCCGCGCGTGCTGCGCAAGGTGCGTCGAGGGGTGCATGAAGCTTTCACGATCCCATTTCGCGAGTTCGTCATTGGTCAGCATTCGGGAGACTCCTTTTCGATTTGCGCGCAGTCAAACGTGAGGGCGGGGCAAAACGCAACCCGGGGCGGTGCATCTGCCGCAGGAGAGGCACGGTATTGGCAGGCCGCCCGCAGAACGGGCATACTGCCCGGTATCCGACTGAAAGGTCGCGCATTTGCGTGGGGCGGTCGGCTTTGGCATTGCACCGGATAGCGTTCCGCGGTGACGTGGCCGAGCCCTGTTCACGAACCTGAAAGACGCGCCGATGGTCTCTCGCATCTACAACTTCCCGACCGAAGAATACCAGATCCGCATCGCGCGCACCCGCGCCGAGATGGAAAAGCGAGGGCTCGACTGGATCATCGTCACCGACCCGTCGAACATGGCGTGGCTCTCGGGCTATGACGGCTGGTCCTTCTACGTGCACCAGGCGGTGTTGCTGGGCTTGTCGGGCGATCCGTTCTGGTGGGGGCGCGGGATCGACACACGCGGGGCGCTGCGCACGGTCTGGATGGAGGACGAGGCCGTTCACGGCTACGACGACACCTTTGTGCAGAACCCCGAGAAGCACCCGCATGAGACGCTGGCCGAGCTGATCCGCCAACAGGGCGGGACCAAGGGGCGGATCGGCGTGGAACTGGATAACTACTACTACTCTGCCGCCGCCCATCAGGTACTGGTGAAGGAACTGCCCGAGGCCGAGTTGATCGACGCCACCGGCCTCGTGAACTGGCAGCGCGCCGTTAAATCCCCGGCCGAGATCGAGTACATGCGCCGCGCCGCCCGGATCGTCGAGCATATGCACCGCACCATCCTGGAGGTGGCCGAACCGGGTCTGCCCAAGAACCGGCTGGTGGCCGAGATCTACCGCGCCGGTGTCGAGGGGGCCGAGGGGCACTGGGGCGACTATCCGGCCATCGTGCCCATGACGCCTTCGGGCATCGACGCGACGGCACCCCACCTGACATGGGACGAACAGCCCATGCGCGAGGGCGAGTCGACCTTTTTCGAGATCGCCGGCTGCTATCGCCGCTACCATTGCCCTCAATCGCGCACGCTGTTCCTGGGCCACATCCCCGACAAGTTCCGCGAGGCCGAAAAGGCCGTGGTCGAGGCGACCGAAATGGCGTTGGAGGCCGCCAAACCCGGCAACACCTGCGAGGACATCGCGATCGCCTTCAACACCACGCTGAACAAGCTGGGCTTCGAGAAGGACGGGCGCTGCGGCTATGCCATCGGCCTCAGCTATCCGCCCGACTGGGGCGAGCGGACCATGAGTTTCCGCCGTGGCGACAAGACCGTTCTGGAAGCGGGCATGACTTTCCACTTCATGCCCGCGCTCTGGCTCGATGATGGCGGGATCGAGATCACCGAACCGATCCTCATCACCGAGCAGGGGCACGAGTGTTTTTCCTCCCTGCCGCGCGAGTTGAACGTCAAGTGAGCTGACCCGCGACGCGTTTCGCCCTCGCGCCCGTGGTCGGGCTTGGGTAGGGTCCGTCCATGACCGTGCCCATGCCCTTTTCCGACGATCAAGCCCACGCCCATGACCGCATCGCCGAGGCGCTGCGCGGGATGGGCGTGGACCTCGACCACGAAACGCTCACCCCGGCGGTCGAGGGGAAGTCGACCGTTCTCGCCGTCGTCGGCAAGGCCGGATCGGGCAAGACGCTGCTCTTGGCGGAACTCGTCAAAAGCCTGGAGGCCGCCGGCGTCGATATCGTGTCGGGCGATTGGGAGGGAAAACGCCGCAAGGATCGCCGTACCGTCGCCGTTCTGGCCCCCACCAACAAGGCCGCAAGCGTCTTGCGCCTGCGCGGCGTGCCCGCGACCACGATCCACCGCATCCTCTACACGCCGGTCTATGACCCGGAATATGAGAAGGTCGCGGAATGGCTTGCGGGGCAGGGCGACCGCCCCGAGATCGAGGCGCTGACCGACGAGGCACTGGATCGCGCCAAGGCCGTCTACGAGGTGCATAAATCCGTGCCCGCCGCGCTGGCCGCCGCCGGGCTGCGCGGGTCCGATTTCATCACCGGCTGGAAACGGCGCGACGACCCGCTTGATATCGGTCTGATCGACGAATCCTCGATGCTGGATGAAAAGCAGTTCGAGGATCTGTGCGAGATCTTCCCGATGCTGGTTCTCTTCGGCGACCCGGCGCAGTTGGCCCCGGTGGGTCAGTCCGGCCAGATGGTGTTTGACCGCTTCGGCCCCGAGAAGAAGCTGGAACTGCGCCGCATCCACCGGCAGGACGCCGACAATCCGATCCTCGATCTGGCGCATGCGCTCGGCGACCCGGACCTCAGTTTCGAGCGGTTCGAACGCATGGTCGAGGACGCCGCCGCCCGGGACGACCGCGTGCAGGTGGCGCCGCGCGTCGACAGCGACATGATGGCCCGCAGCCCCGTGCTCGTCTGGCGCAACGCGACCCGCATCCGCCTCATCGCGGCCTTCCGCGCGGCCCATGGTGCGCCCGAGGACGCGCTTCTGCCGGGCGAACCCCTGATCTGCGACGGGATCGAACTGCCGCTCAAGCACCGCAAGAAACGCATCGACCTCGAAGCGCGCGGCCTGATCAAGGGCGCCCCGGTGATCTATCTCGGCCCCGGCTCCAAGCCCGGCTTTTCACGGCTGCACGTGATCGGGGCCGAGAACCCGCGCTTCTCCGCCGCCTCCATCGTCAAGATCGAGAAACCCGACGAGGAAGAACCTTTCATCCCCTATGCCGCCCGCATGGGCGCGGCCTTTCTGCATGGGGCAGCGGTGACGATCCACAAGGCGCAGGGTTCGCAATGGCCCGAGGTGCAGGTTTTCGCGCCCGATCTCTATGCCGCCTCGCGCGCGGGCCGGATGGAAGCCGGTCAGGCGCTGTGGAAACGGTTGGCCTATGTCGCCATCACCCGCGCCGAGGAACGCCTGATCTGGGTCACACGCTACCGCCTGTCGCGCCCCAAGGCCGCGTTGCGCACAGACGATCTTGTCGCGCCCGCCGCGCCCCTCGCCCTCGAAGCCCAGGAGGAGACCCCATGAAAACCGCCATCGTCACCGGGGCCAGCGCCGGGATTGGCCGCGCCGTGGCCGAAAAGCTCCTCGGCGCGGGGTGGACCGTCGGTCTGATCGCGCGGCGTGCCGATCCGCTCGAAGCCATCGCCGCCAGCCATGACCGCGCCGTGGCGCTGCCCTGCGACGTGGCCGACCCCGATGCCGTGCAGGTTGCTTTTCACGACTTCGTCGAAGGGCAGGGGCGCCTCGACCTGCTTTTCAACAACGCGGGCATCTTCACCTCGGCGGCCCCGATCGACGAAATCGCCGTCGACGATTGGAAACGTGCGGTCGACGTGAACCTGACGGGCATGTTCCTCTGCGCGCGCATGGCCTTTCGCCTGATGCGCAGGCAGGCCCCGCAGGGCGGGCGCATCATCAACAACGGATCGATTTCCGCCCATGTCCCGCGCGAAGGCGCGGCCCCCTACACCGCGACGAAACATGGCGTCACCGGCCTGACCCGGCAGATCGCGCTCGATGGCCGCCCCTTCGATATCGCCTGCGGGCAGATCGATATAGGCAACGCTGAAACCGACCTTCTGCGCGGCATCGCCGAGGCTGCTGTCGCAGCGGGCAAGGCCCCGCCACCGATGATGGACGTAGACCACGTGGCCGACGCGGTTCTGGGCATGGCTGGCCTGCCGCTCTCGGCCAATGTCCTGTTCCAGACGATCATGGCGACGAAAATGCCCTATGTCGGGCGCGGATAGATCCACCCCACCCCTTCATCTTGGCTGCAAAACTCCGGGGATGCGGGGGCAGAGCCCCCGCGGGTCGCTCAGCTGCGCAGAAAGCGGAAGGCTGCCGAAGCGCCCCAGCCGGCGGCGATTGCGATAATCAGTGACAGGATGCCATAGACCAGGGGCTGCTGGTGGGCGAGGTTATAAATCAGCCGCTCCAGCCCGACCTTGCGCACGGCGATGTCGGTCTCGAACGCGTCGATCACCTCGCCGTCCCGGGTCAGGAAAATCCGGGTGCGGTAATCGCCCTCGGTCAGGTTCGCAGGCAGCCGGATCGAGGTGTCGAACAAGGTGTCGTCGCGGAGCGTCACCGCGCCCTCGTTCAACTGGTAAAGCCGCTCGTTCATGCGCAGCCGGATCAGCGCGTCCGTGAAATTCGACAGATCGCCCACATCGACGCCGACGGCGCGGATCGCCCGCGGGATCGAGATGCGGTGGCGCAAATCCTCGGTCTGCGTCAGCGCGATCGCCATGGGCGAGGTGCTGGCCACGGCGTAAAAGGTCGGGGCCGAGTCCACGTCCGCCGCGTCCGTGTTCACCCAGATGCCGAAGCGGCGCTCCTTGCGGCGGACGGTCACGGGGCGGCTTGGCCCCTCGACCGTGATGATGACCTCCAGCGGCGCGCCTTCGGGGGCGGGGGCCTCTCGGCTGACCGCGCCGAAAATCAGGATCTCGGAGCCTTCGAAATTCGTGGTGATCGAGATCGCATCGCGGCTGAGGCCGGCGACAACCCGTTCGGCCATGGCAGGCGTGGTGCAAGCGACCATCGCCGCAAGCAGGATCGCGAGGCGCCGGATCATTGGACCACCTCGGCCAGCGAATAGAGGTCATTGGGATAGAGCAGCAGGTCCAGCGCGATCTTGCCGCAGACCCCCAAAACCATCAGTGCTAGAAGGATGCGCAACTGCTCGGCCTTCATCTTCACGCCGATCCTTGTGCCGATCTGGGCGCCGATCACCCCGCCCACGATCAGAAGAAGCGCCAGCACCATATCGACGGTGTAGTTCGTCGTGGCGTGCATGATCGTCGCAAAGCCGGTGACAAAGATGATCTGGAAGAGCGAGGTACCGACCACGACCTTGGTCGGCATCCCCAGCAGGTAGATCATCGCCGGGACCATGATGAAGCCGCCACCCACGCCCATGACAGCGGCGAGGATGCCGACCAAAAGGCCCACCAGCAGCGGCGGGATCGCGGAGATATAGAGGCCGGAGGTGCGGAACCGCATCTTGAAGGGCAGCCCATGGATCCAGCCGATATGCCTGCGTTTGGGCGGCGGTGCTCCACCGGGAATCCGGGACCGTTTCAGGGCCTTCAAGCTTTCGATCAGCATCAGCCCGCCGATCACCCCAAGAAAGACGACGTAGCAAAGCTGCACCGCCAGATCGACCTGGCCCAACCGGGTGAGCAGCGCGAAGATCTGCACGCCCGCGCCGGCCCCGACAAGGCCGCCGATCAGCAGCACCACGCCCATTTTCAGATCCACGGTCTTTCGTCGGAAATGCGCCAGAACGCCCGAGATCGAGGACGCGACGATCTGGTTCGACTGGGTCGCCACTGCAACGGCGGGCGGGATGCCGATGAAAAACAGCAAGGGCGTCAGAAGGAACCCGCCGCCCACGCCGAACATGCCGGACAGGATGCCCACCAGCCCGCCAAGGCCAAGCAGCAGAAACGCGTTTACGCTGACCTCGGCAATGGGCAGGTAGATTTGCATGGGCGGCTTCCCGTTCTGCGCCCTTACAGATGTAACGCGGGGCCATACCTGTGGCTAGACTGCTCACACCGCGAAAGCTCGGAAAGGCGGGAAGCCTCCCGCCTTTCGCAGGCGCAACGCGGAACGGTCAGCGCTCTTTCACGTAAGGCTCACCGCCCGCACGCGGCGGAATGGCCCGGCCCACGAACCCGGCAAGGATGATGACGGTCAGGATGTAAGGCAGCGCCTGCATGAACTGGACCGGGATCACGAAATCGCCCAACTGGATGTTCTGGTAGCGGTTGCCCACCGCGTCGAGCAGACCAAAGAGCAGGCAGGCCATCAATGCGTACCAGGGCCGCCACTTTGAGAAGATCAGCGCCGCCAGCGCGATGAAGCCGCGCCCCGCGCTCATGTCCTTCACGAATCCGGCGGACAGCGACGTGGCAAGGTAGGCCCCCGCGATCCCGCACAGAACGCCGCAGATCAGCACGGCCGCATAGCGCAGGCCGACGACCGAGATACCGGCGGTGTCGACGGCGGCGGGGTTCTCGCCCACGGCGCGCAGGCGCAGGCCAAAGCGCGTGCGGAACAGCACCCACCATGTCAGCGGCACGATCAGCAGCGCGACATAGACAAGAATCGAGTGGCCCGAGATCAGGTTGGCGTAGATCGGCCCGATCACCGGGACATCCGCGACCGCGTCTGCGAAGGGCAGGGTGATCTCGGTGAACCGGGCATTGCCGGTCAGCGCAGGTGTACGGCCGCCCTGTCGGAACGCGGTTTGTGCGATGACGACCGACAGGCCAGCGGCCAGGAAGTTGATCGCCACACCGGAAATCAGCTGGTTGCCGCGGAACGTGATGGAGGCCACCCCATGCAACAGCGCAAGGATCATCGAGGCCCCGATGCCCGCCGCCAGCCCCGCCCAGGCGCTGCCGGTGACGAAGGCGATGGACGCCGAGGCGAAGGCCGCGGCCAGCATCTTGCCCTCGAGCCCGATATCGAAAATCCCCGAGCGTTCCGAGAACAGCCCCGCAAGGCAGGCCAGCAAGAGCGGCGTGGCCAGTCGCACCGTCGAGTCGAGGATCTGGAGGATGGTCAGGAAATCCATTGGATCACTCCTCGCGTTGGGCGGCGGGTGCGCCGGTATGGGCCGCGTCGGGCTTGGGGTTTGGCGCCGCGGCGGCGGCCGCCGCCTCTTGCCGGCGGTGACGGGCGAGGAAGAAGGCCTCCATCGGCATCCGCACCATGTTGTCCAGCGCACCGGTGAACAGGATCACCAGCGCCTGGATGACCACGATCATCTCGCGGCTGACGGCGGGCATCTCGAATTCCAGTTCGGCCCCGCCCTGGTAGAGCGCCCCGAACAGCAGCGCGGCGAGGAACACGCCCACCGGATGCGACCGGCCCATCAGCGCCACGGCGATGCCGACGAAGCCCGCGCCCTGCACGTTGTCGATGACCAGCCGCTCGGCCTCGCCCATGACGCTGTTGGTCGCCATCATGCCGGCCAGCCCGCCCGAGATCAGCATCGAGATCATTACGATCTTCACCGGGTGGATACCGGCATAGACGGCGGCGGTTTCGGAATGGCCGAAGGCGCGGATCTCGTAACCCAGCCGGGTGCGCCAGATCAGCAGCCAGACGAAGACGCAGGCAAGAAGCGCCACGAAGAAGGACACGTTGAGCGGCGTCGAGGGGCGGAAGCCGAGGAAACCCGCGAATTGCGACGCGTTGGGCAGGTGCACGGCCTCGGGGAAGCGGGCGGTTTCGGGCGCCATGGAGCCCGGCACGCGGAACACGTTCACCAGCAAGTAGACCAGCAAGGCCGAGGCGATGAAGTTGAACATGATCGTGGTGATCACGATATGGCTGCCCCGTTTTGCCTGCAGATAGGCCGGGATCGCCGCCCAGGCCGCCCCTAAAACCGCAGACCCGATCACGGCGGCCAGCAGCGCGACGGACCAGTGTGGCCAAGGGATCGTCAGGCAAATGATCGCGACGCCGAGGCCCCCGAGCGCGGCCTGCCCCTCGCCCCCGATGTTGAACATCTTGGCATGGAAGGCGACGGCCACGGCCAGCCCGGTGAAAATGAAATTCGTGGTGTAAAAGAGCGTGTAGCCCCAGCCATAGGCGTTGCCGAAGGCGCCACGGACCATGATCTGCATCGCCTCGATCGGGCTTTCGCCGATGAAGATCACGACAAGGCCTGACACCAGAAGCGCCAGGATAACGCTGATCAACGGGAT
Source organism: [Roseibacterium] beibuensis (assembly GCF_039542305.1). Classification (NCBI taxonomy): domain Bacteria; kingdom Pseudomonadati; phylum Pseudomonadota; class Alphaproteobacteria; order Rhodobacterales; family Roseobacteraceae; genus Roseicyclus; species [Roseibacterium] beibuensis. The sequence continues at coordinate 118,278 of NZ_BAABHW010000001.1, forward strand.
CAGGATGACATCGGCCCATTTTGGCATCTTGTCCATGGGTTACGCGGCCCCTTTGGTCATGCCGGCCATCATCAGGCCAAGCTCGTTTTCATCTGTTTGGTCGGGCAGGCGTTCGCCCATGATCTTGCCGTCGAACATGACCGCGATCCGGTCGCTGAGGCCCATGATCTCGTCCAACTCGACTGAGACCAGCAAGATCGCCTTGCCCTGATCGCGCAGCGCGATGATCTGGCGGTGAATGAACTCGATCGCGCCGATATCGACGCCGCGGGTCGGCTGTCCGACCAGCAACAGGTCGGGGTTGCGCTCCATCTCGCGGGCGACGACGATTTTTTGCTGGTTGCCGCCCGAGAAATTGCGCGCCGGCAGGCGCGGGTTGCGCGGGCGGACGTCGTATCGCTCCATCTTCTTGGCGGTGTCGGCCTTGATCGCGGCGTTGTTCATCAAGAAGCGATTGGCCTGGTAGGCCGGGTCGTGATGATAGCCGAAGGCCATGTTCTCCCACGCCTCGTAGGGCATGATCAGGCCTTCCGACTGCCGGTCCTCGGGCACATGGGCGATGCCACGGGCGCGGCGGGACTGACCGTCGGACTTCGCGCCGGTCAGGTCGATCTCGTCGCCGTTCATGCGCACGGTTCCGCCCTGTGCCGGGATCATGCCGCCCAGCACCTCCAGCAATTCGGATTGCCCGTTGCCCGCAACGCCGGCGATGCCAAGGATCTCGCCTGCACGGATCTGGAAGGAGATGCCCTTGAGCTTGTCGACACCGTGATCGCGCACGCGCAGGTTGTCGACCTCCAGCACGGTCTTGCCGGGTTTGGCCGGGGCCTTGTCGACCCGCAGCAGCACCTTGCGGCCCACCATCAACTCGGCCAGTTCGGCAGGAGAGGTGTCGGACGTCTTGACGGTGGCCGTCATCTGCCCGCGCCGCATGACCGACACGGTATCGGTCACCTCCATGATCTCGCGCAACTTGTGCGTGATCAGGATGATGGTCTTCCCCTCTTCCTTCAGCCGTTCGAGGATGCGGAACAGCTGGTCGGCTTCGGCCGGGGTCAGAACGCCGGTCGGCTCGTCAAGGATCAGGATTTCGGCCTGGCGGTAGAGCTGTTTGAGGATCTCGACGCGTTGCTGGTGACCGACGGACAGATCCTCGATCCTCGTGTCGGGGTTGACCTCCAGCCCGTATTCGGCAGCGAGGTCGGTCAGAAGCTTGCGCGCCTTGGAGATCGAGGGCTGCAGCATCGCGCCGTCCTCGGCCCCTAGGATGACGTTCTCGACCACGGTGAAATTCTCGACCAGCTTGAAATGCTGGTGGACCATCCCGATACCGGCGCGGATGGCGGCCTGGCTGTCGGGGATCGGGGTCAGTTGTCCGTTGATGCAAATCTCGCCCTTATCGGCCTTGTAGAACCCGTAGAGGATGGACATCAGCGTGGATTTTCCCGCGCCGTTCTCGCCCACGATGCCGTGGATCGTGCCCGGCTGGACGGAGATCGAGATGTCCTTGTTGGCCTGCACAGGGCCGAAGGCCTTGGAGATGCCGCGAAGCTCGATGGCGGGGGGTGTGTTGGTCATGGGCGACCCTTTGGCGGATGGGGGCGTGTCCTGATGGGAAACGGGCCGCGGGCGTGTGATGCCGCGGCCCGGTCCTGTTTTTCGGCGCATGCACCGGCGGGGGCAAGCCCTGCCGATGCGTCACACCCGCCTTATTGCATCTGCACCGGGCAGGTGCTGTCCTCGTAGATGTCGTGCACTTCGATCTCGCCGGCGATGATAGCGGCCCGCGCTTCGTCCACGGCGGCCATCATCTCTTCGGTGATCAGTTCTTCGTTATACTCGTCGAGGGCGTAGCCCACGCCCTCTTCGGCAAGGCCCAGAACCATCAGGCCCGGCTCGATTTCTTCACCGGCGGTGAAGGCGTTGTAGACGGCCACGTCGACGCGCTTGAGCATCGAGGTCAGCATGGAACCCGGGTGCAGGTAGTTCTGGTTCGAGTCGACGCCGATGCCGAACACGCCCGCGTCGGCGGCGGCCTGAAGAACACCGATACCGGTGCCGCCGGCGGCGGCATAGATCACGTCGGCGCCACGCTCGATCTGGCCGCGGGCCAGTTCACCGCCGCGCACCGGGTCGTTCCAGGCCGCCGGCGTGGTGCCGGTCATGTTGGCCAGAACGGTTGCGTCGGGGTTGGCGGCCACGGCGCCCTGGGCATAGCCGCAGGCGAAGCGCGAGATCAGCGGGATGTCCATGCCGCCGACGAAACCGACCGTGCCGCTTTCCGAGGCCATCGCGGCCAGCATGCCGACGAGGTAGGAGCCTTCATGCTCCTGGAAGATGATCGACTGCACGTTGGGCTGGTCCACCTCGGCGTCGATGATCACGAAGCTGGTATCGGGGTATTCCGGCGCGATCACGTCAAGGGTCGAGCCAAAGGCGAAACCGGCCATGACGATCGGGTTCGACCCGGCCTCGGCCAGGCGGCGCAGCGCCTGTTCGCGCTGGGCGTCGTTCTGAAGCTCGATCTCGCGATAGGTTTCGCCGGTTTCCTCGGCCCACATCTCGGCGCCGTTGAAGGCGGCCTCGTTGAAGGAGCGGTCGAACTTGCCGCCGAGGTCGAAGACGAGGGCCGGTTCGGCCAGCGCGCCCGTGGCAGTGATTGCCAGCGCGGCGGCCGCGCCGAGGAAGGACTTCATCATGCTCATGTGTATCTCCCGGTTGGTGCGGGCTGCACATTGAGGCAGGCAGCCCTCTCGCATCAAAGATCGTCACGATCCTCGGCGTGAATTAAGGGCAAAGGGACGGGGAAGGGTCAACCGGATTCTGCCATGTGGCGCCGATAGGATCGACGCATCGCAGGAGGAGCGCCGCGTCAGGCGGCGGCCGACAGCGCTTTGCACAGCAGGAGGGCATCGCTGCGAGATCCGTCAGGTTTTACGTAGTAGTTCGCGCGATGGCCGGCCTGCTCGAAGCCTGCCGAACCATACAGCGCAAGGGCCGGCGCGTTCGTCATGTCTACCTCGAGAAAGAGGCAGGACGCGCCAAGTGTCGCGGCACGGTCCAGCGTCTTGTCCAGAAGCGCGCGTCCCAGGCCTTGGCCCTGTTGGGCCGGGTCGATGACGATTGTCAGCAGTTCGGCCTCGGGCGCGATGACCTGGATCAGGGCGAACCCATGCGGTGCGGTGATGGCATGGGTGGTGGGCCGGTTAAGCAGGGCGGCGATTTCCGTCGCCGTCCACGGGCGGCTGTCGGGAAATGCCGCCGAGTAGAGCGCTGACATGACCTCGGGCGTCATGGTCACCCCGGAAGGATCACGGGGCCGGTTTCGCGCGACGGCGCGGCATCGGCAGGGCGGATATAGAGCGGCGCGGGGCGCGGAAGGTCCGGGTCCTGCCAGTGCTTCGCCGCGAGGCGGGCGATGGCGGATGCGGGGGCGTGGGCGGCCGGGGCGTGTGCCGCGCCAATTGACTGCGCGACCTCGTCGCTGCGCTGACCGACAACGGTAATCCCGGGCAGGGCCCAATCCCGCGCTTCGGACAGCGGCACGAGGTCCGGTCCCCGTTCGGCGCCGTCGGCGAAGCGTTGCAAATAGAGGTTGTCCCTGCGCGCATCGAGACAAGCCAGCATCGGGCGCGGCCCGTCAAGCGCAAGCGCATCGAGGAGCGTGACACCCACCGCCGGAATGCCCAGGGCCAAACCCAGACCGCGCGCGGCAGAGACCGAGATGCGGATGCCGGTGAAATTGCCGGGGCCGATCCCGACACCGATTGCATCGAGATCGCGAAGTGCTACGCCCGCCTCGTCCAGCACATCCTGGATCAGCGGCATCAGCCGTTCGGCCTGCCCCTTGCCCATCTCTTCATGGGCCGCCGAGATGACACGATTGCCCGACAGCAAAGCGGCCGCGCAATGCGCGGCCGATGTGTCGAAGCCCAGGATCAGCGGGTCAGACGGTGACAGGGCGCACCTCGACCACTTCGGGGATGTAGTGCCGCAGCAGGTTCTCGATCCCCATCTTGAGCGTCAGCGTGGACGAGGGGCATCCCGCACAGGCCCCCTGCATGTGCAGGTAGACCACGCCACGGTCGAACCCGTGGAAGGTGATATCGCCGCCATCCTGCGCCACGGCAGGACGCACGCGGGTGTCGAGGAGCGTCTTGATCTGGCCCACGATTTCGGCGTCTTCGCCATCATGATCGGCATGGCCACCGGCGGCCTGGCCTTCGCCTTCCATCACCGGCGCGCCGGATTGGAAATGCTCCATGATGGCGCCGAGGATGGCGGGTTTCACGTGATCCCAGTCCGTTCCCTCGGCCTTGGTCACCGTCACGAAATCGGTGCCGAAGAACACGCCCGTCACACCCGAGACAGCGAAGATCCGCCGCGCAAGCGGCGAGGAGCCAGCCGCATCGGCCGACGGGAAATCCGCGGTGCCTGACTCCAGCACGGACTGTCCGGGCAGGAATTTCAACGTCGCCGGGTTGGGAGTGGATTCGGTCTGAATGAACATGGGACGAGATCCTTATCGGTTTCGTCAGATATGCGGATGCGGCGGCGCGAAGTCAAGGTTTGGAATCGTTCTAAAATCGGCCCGCAGTCAGAACCCGTGCGCGGCAAGCGCCTCGGCGGAATATCCTTCGACGGACCAGAAGACCTCGGCCTCCGGGCCGATTGCCGCAAGGGCGCGGGCCAACGGAGTTGGCCCCACAGCCCGGTGCAGCGCCACCGAAACGGCCTCCAGCGCGCCGCCGGTGGCGAAGTTGTGGTCGGCTCGCAGCGCCTTGATTTCGGAAACATAGGTCGACACATCGGCCCAAGGCCGCGGGGGCGCGGGCCTCCACCCCTCGAAAAACAACGCACGGGGCATCGCCGGCAGGATCTGAGCGAAGTCTGCGGTCTCCTCGACCGTCAACCGGCCGCGAAAGGCACGAAACGCGCCTTCTGCCGTTGTATAGGCCACGTTGTCCGAAGCTGTGCCCATCACGTCGCGGATATCGGCGAGGAACCGGCGCCATTCGGTTTCGCTATGGCGGTATGTCCACGGCATCGGCATCTGCAGGCCCCCTCAGGTGATCTGTTCCAGTTGTTCCTTGCTCAACTCGACCGGGACGATGGTGATTGGCACCGGCAGGCTACCGGCGGTCTTGGTGAGTTTTGTCACCAATGGCCCCGGCCCGCCCTTATCCGTTCCGGCGCCCAGCACCAGCACGCCGATCTCGGGTGTTTCGCGGATATGGGCCAGGATCTCGTCCACCGGTTCGCCCTCGCGGATGACCAGAGTGGGATCGACGTGCTGCTTGTCGCGCATCCACTTGGCGAAGACGTTGAAATGCGCCTCGATGCGTTCGCGGGCCTCGGCGCGCATGACCTCTCCGACACCGATCCAATGGTTGAATTCATCGGGCGGGATCACCGACAGGATCTCGACTCCGGCCCCGGTATTGGCGGCCCGCATGGCGGCGAAGCGCATGGCATTGAGGCATTCGCGGGTGTCGTCGAGCACGACGAGAAACTTGCGCATCGGTCCATCCCTTCCCACCCCCGAGCATGGCGCGGGAGCGGGGGTGTTGCAACGGCCTTGTTGCCGTGATCAGGCGGTGGCGCGTGCCCACTCCCAGTAGAGGTCGTAGGCGCGCTTGGCGACGGGACCATGCTGGTAATGGGTGCCGTCGAATTCCGAGACCGGCGTGACTTTGTTGAGGTTACCGGTCAGGAAAACCTCGTCGGCGGTGCGGAAATCGTCAAAGGTCAGGACGGTTTCTACCACCTCGACCCCGTCTGCGCGCAGCAGTTCCATATGCCGTTTGCGCGTGATGCCCGGCAGGAAGGTGCCGTTCGGAATGGGGGTGTAGATGACGCCGTCGCGCACCATGAAAACATTGGCGCTGGCGCTTTCGGCGACATTGCCCATGGCGTCGGCGACAAGCGCGTTGTCGTACCCTTTCGACATGGCCTCGGCCAGCATCCGGGCGTTGTTCGGGTAAAGGCAGCCTGCCTTGGCATTGCAGACGTTGTCGGCCAGGACGGGGCGGCGGAACTGCGTGGTGGTCAGGCGGACGGTCTTGTTGGGATCGGCCATCGGGATCTCTTCCAGCGACACGCAGAAGCCCGCGGGCGACTCGGCCGGCAGGATGCCGAGCGCACCGCCGTCGATGCCCCAGAACATCGGGCGGATATACACCGCGGCGTCCTCGGGGTAGCGCTTCACGCCTTCCCAGACGATGTCGAAGATTTCCTGCGGGGTTTGGGCCGGGTGAAGCATCAGCGCGCGGGCCGAGTTCACGACACGCTCGCAATGGGCCATCAGGTCGGGGGCAAGGCCGTCGACATAGCGCGCGCCATCGAAGACAGTGGTGCCCAGCCACGACCCGTGGTCGGCTGCCCGCATGATCGGAACATCCGCATCATGCCAAGCGCCTTCGAAAAATGTCTTGATGTTCGTACCCGTAGCCATCTCGCCCTCCGAATTTCGAGGGCGAGACTAGGCCCGGATCAGGCGGAAGGTCCAGAGGTGAAACCCTGCTGGTATTCCATGGACGCACCGCTGCTATGCGCCTCTGTCTTGGTGGCCGGGCGTTTTACCGGACGGGATTGGACACGGGCCACACCGGCGCGCGCATCAAGGGCGGCGGTCCGGGTGGGGCGGGTCATGACGCGGTCAGCCGAACGGCGACCGGTAGGCACGTGGGTGCTCATGGCGGTTCTCCCCAAAAGGATCGTCGATTTCAGGATAGGCGAAACATAACCATCCGTTTGTAAAAGTCAAATGACAGCGGTGGCGCTAACGCTGCAATGCCGCAAAGACGTTACGTCACGCCTCGGCCAGAAGGGCGGGTATGTCCAACGGCGCATTGAACATCTCGATGTTTCCGTCGGAATCGCGCGGCCAGTCTTCCGGCGCGCGGTCGACATAAAGCTCGATCCCGTTCTGGTCGGGGTCGCGGAAATAGACGGCCTCGGACACGCCGTGATCGGCGGCGCCGTCCAGGCGCACGCCGGACCCCAGCACCTGTTTCAGCGCCTGCGCCAAGGCCGGGCGGTCGGGGTAGAGGAGCGCGAGGTGATACAAGCCGGTCGTGCCGGGGGCGGGCGGGGTGCCGCCACGGCTTTCCCAGGTGTTCAGGCCAAGATGGTGATGGTAGCCGCCCGCGGACAGGAAGGCGGCTTGATGGCCGAACTTCTGTATGAGCTCAAGCCCGAGAACCTCGCGATAAAAGGCGATCGAGCGGTCGAGGTCGGACACCTTGAGGTGGACGTGACCCACGCGGGTCTCGGGATGGGCTGTGTAGGACATCGCATATCTCCGTTCTTTCGAGCGGAGATATGCATTGTGCAGATGCGAAATGAAACAGACGCAAGCGCACCGGATTTGTGCATCCGTGCAGCGCGACGCGCGCCCTTAGCTGCGCAGCATGCCCACGATGTCGTAGGTCCGGTCGAGGATCGGGCCGGCGATTTCTCGCGCGCGCTCGGCGCCGCGTCCGAGGATGCGGTCAATCTCGGCCGGGTCGTTCATCAGCCGCGCCATCTCGGTCGAGATCGGGGCGAGCTGGTCCACCGCGACATCGGCCAGCGCGACCTTGAAATGTCCGAAGAGTGCGCCGGCATGCTGGTCCAGAACCTCTTGCTGCGTGATATCGGCCAGCGCGGCGTAGATATTGACGAGGTTGCGCGCGTCGGGGCGTCCCTCCAGCCCGTCCACCGTGTCGGGCAGGGGGTCGGGGTCGGTCTTGGCCTTGCGGATCTTCTTGGCGATCGCGTCGGCGCCGTCGGTCAGGTTGATGCGCGTCTTGTCCGACGGGTCGGACTTGGACATCTTCTTGGTGCCGTCCTGCAGGTTCATCACGCGGGTTGCTGCCCCGCCGATCACCGGTTCGGTGATGGGGAAGAACTCGACGCCGTAGTCATGGTTGAACTTGGCGGCGATGTCGCGCGTCAATTCCAGGTGCTGCTTCTGGTCCTCGCCCACGGGCACATGGGTCGCGTGGTAGATAAGGATATCGGCGGCCATCAGCGCGGGGTAGGCGAACAACCCGAGCGAGGCATTCTCGGCATTCTTGCCGGCCTTGTCCTTCCACTGGGTCATGCGGCCCATCCAGCCCATGCGCGCGACGCAGTTGAGGATCCAGGCCAGTTGGGTGTGCTCGGCCACCTGGCTCTGGTTGAAGAGCACGCTTTTCTCCGGATCGATCCCGGCGGCAATGAAACCTGCACACAGCTCGCGCGTATTGTTGCGCAATTCATTCGGATCGAGGCGCTTGGCGGTGATCGCGTGCAGGTCGACCATGCAGTAGATCGTCTCGTGCGTGCCTTCGTTCTGCATCGTCACGAAGCGTTTCATCGCGCCGAGATAGTTGCCCAGCGTAAGCCCGCCAGAGGGCTGGATGCCGGAGAAAACGCGCGGGGTGAACTGGGGCTCGGACATGGGACGCTCTTTGTTGTGCGGACGCGGCGCCCGATCCTCTGGCCAAGCGCCGCGGCATCGCTTACCCACGGGGGCAGATGGCGTCAACCGAAGGCCGTGCCGCGATGGAAGACCACAATGTTTCCCCTTTCAACGCCTTGCCGCCCGTCGTGGTGGCTTTGGCCGTGGTGATCGGGGGGCTGGAACTCCTGTTCCAGGCCGCGAGTGCCGGGTTTCTCGGCGGGCAGGGCGGTGTCGGCTGGCGCATCGCGGCGATGCAGGACTATGCCGTTCTGGACCAGGTCGCCGACTGGATGTGGGAGAACCGAAGCTTCCCGCCCGAGCACATGCTGCGCTTTCTCACCTATCCGCTGATCCATGGCGGCTTTGTCCATGCGGCTTTCGTGGTCGTCTTCATCCTTGCCATCGGCAAGATGGTGGCCGAGGTCTTTTCGCCCCTGGCCTTCGTGGTGATCTTCTGGCTGTCGGCCATGGCCGGGGCCCTGGCTTACGTGGCCTTCCTCAACAGCCCCTATCCACTGGTTGGCGGCTATCCCGGCGTTTACGGCCTGATCGGGGCGTTCACGTTCCTGATGTGGGTGGACCTGACCCACCGGGGCGGCAACCGTGCCCGCGCCTTCGGGCTGATCGGGATGCTTCTGGCGATCCAGCTGATCTTCGGTGTGCTCCAGGGCGATTTCGGGAATGTCGTTGCCGACCTGACGGGCTTTGCCGCCGGGTTCCTGCTGTCCTTCGTGGTCAGCCCCGGAGGCTGGCACCGCGTGCTCGGAAAGCTCCGCCAGCGTTAGGAGCGGCGCAGCGCCGTGCGGAACTCGGCCAGCCGGAACGCGCCAAGCCACTGGCCGATCGCGAAATAGATCACCACGCCGCCAATGACGAGAATGGCGAGCCCGATGTACCGCCACCCCGGCGTGCCAAGCAGCGGGCCGAGGACAAGGGCGGCAATCCAGAGCGCCACGCCCATCAGCAATGACGCAACGACGATGCGGGGCATCCGTGCGCGGAAGCGGTCGTCGAACCGGGCGACATCGCCCATGCCGTTCTTGCCGCGCAACAAAAGCCAGACCATCGCCCAGGCCGCCAGCGTGGTGCCAAGCGCGGCGCCGACGAAGCCGATGACCATGGCAAGGCCCACGGCCGCGACCGCGTTCACGACCATCGCGACCAAGGCATAGCGGAACGGTGTGCGGGTGTCCTCGCGCGCGAAATAGAGCGGTTGCAGCACCTTTTGCAGAACGAAGGCCGGCAGGCCGAGGCCATAGGCCGCCAGCGCCAGGGCGGTTGCCGCGGTATCGTCGGCCTCGAATGCTCCGCGTTCGAACAGGACGGAGACAAGCGGCACGGGCACGACGACCAGCGCCACGGCTGCGGGCACGGTCAGCGCAAGGCAGATCTCTCCCGCCCGGCTGAGCGCGTGGCGGCCTCCCTCGGCGTCGCCGGCTCGCAGGCGGCGCGACAGGTCGGGCAAAAGCACGATGCCGATCGCGATTGCGACCACGCCCAGGGGCAATTGATACAGCCGGTCAGCGAAACTGAGCCAGGAAATCGCCCCCTCTGCCGAGAAACTCGCCACCTGGCGGCCCACAAGCAGGTTGATCTGCACGACCCCGCCCGCCAGCATCGCGGGCAGCATGATCACGGCCAGCTTCTTCATGTCCGGCGTGAGGCGCGGCCAATGCGGCAGAAGGCGATAGCCGGCCCGCGCGGCAGCGACCCAGACCAGCGCCATCTGCGCGACGCCCGCAAAGAGGATGCCCCAGACCAGCACGGTGCCGTAATTCAGGCCGATCAGCTCCGCATCCTGCCCTGCGCCCTCGACATCGACCGTGACGCCGGACAACCACCCCTGATCCGTGGCAAGCAGCAGGCCGATCAGGATGACGTTCAGCAGGATCGGTGCCGCCGCAGCCGCGGCGAACCGGCCGGTGGAGTTCAGCAGCCCTGACAGCAGGGCGGCAAGCGAGATGAAGATGATATAGCCGAAGGCGATGCGTCCGAAATCGACGGCGAGGTCGAACCGCACATCCCCCGCAAAGCCCGAGGCCATGCCCAGGACGAACCACGGCATCGCCACTTGCGCGATCAGCGTCAGGGCAATCAGCACCGTCGCCAAAAGCGAAAAGGCATCGCGGGCGAAGCGCTTGGGGTCTTCCTCCCCCTCCAGCTTTTTCGAGAACATTGGCACGAAGGCGGTGTTGAACGCGCCCTCGGCAAAGAAACGTCGGAAGAGGTTTGGCAGCGCAAAGGCGACGAAGAACGCCTCCGAGACCGGCCCGACGCCCATGAAAGCCGCGATCAGGATGTCGCGCACGAAGCCGAGGACGCGGCTGCCGAGGGTCCAGCCACCCACGGTGATGAAACCGGCGATCAGACGGATCGGGCGCGGCCCGGGGCTCATGCTCAGGCCCCCGCCCGTTCGGCCACGCGCGCAATGGCGTCGCGCAGCTTGCGCTCAAGGCTTTCCTGCTTGGACTTGGTGTAGAGTTTCAGGCCGAACATGTCCTTGACGTAGAAGGTATCGACCACCTGCACCCCGTAAGTCGCGATCACGGCATGGGCGATGTAGATGTTGTTGTTCGCTAGCGTCTTGGTCAGGTCATACAGCAGGCCGGGCCGGTCGCGCGTATCCACCTCGATGATCGTGTAGATCTCGGAGCCTTCGTTGTCGAAGGCGATGTTGGTGGGCACGTCGAAGGGGCGTTCGCGCTTCTTGATCTTGTCGCGGCCTTCCAGCGCCTTTGAGGTTACGACCTCGCCCTTGAGGATCTTGCCGATCATGCCTTTCAGGCGCGGCAGTCGCGCGGCCTCGTAGGGGCTGCCTTCGGCATCCTGCACCCAGAATACGGCGGTCGCGTAGCCGTCCTTGGTCGTATAGGTGCGGGCGTCCACGACGTTGGCCCCGACAAGGCTCAGCGCCCCGGCGAGCCTCGAAAAGATGCCCGGATGATCGGACAGGGCAAAGCAGACGCGCGTGGCGTCGCGATCTTCGTCTTCTTTCGTGTCGATTCGGATTTCATCGGGATCGAGGCCGCGCAGCATATGCGCGAAATCGACCTGCGTGGCGAGGTCGAGGCCCTGCCAGTAGGGTCCGTAATGGCGGTCGATCTCGGTCTTGACCTCGGCCTTGCTCCACTCGTCGGACAGCGCGGCGCGCAAGGCGCGTTTGGCCTCGCCTTCGAGGTTCTCGCGGTTGAGATCCTCCAGCCCCGTCTCCAGCGCCGAGGCCGTCGCCCGGTAGAGCCCGCGCAGAAGCGTGGCCTTCCAATTGTTCCAGACACCGGGGCCGACGCCGCGGATGTCGCAGACCGTCAGCACGGTCAGCAGGTCCAGCCGGTCGCGTGTCTTCACCGCCTTGGCGAAGTCGCGCACCGTGCGCGGATCGGCGATGTCACGTTTCTGCGCCATGTCGGACATCAGCAGGTGATAGCGCACCAGCCATTCGACCGTCTCGCATTCGGCGGGTTTCAGGCCCAATCGCGGGCAAACCGAGCGGGCGATCCGCGCGCCGACGATGGAGTGATCTTCTTTCCGACCCTTGCCGATATCGTGCAGCAGGCAGGCAACGTAGAGCACCTTGCGGTTCACCCCGCGCTCCAGGATGCCGGAGGCGACGGGCAGTTCCTCGACCAATTCGCCGCGTTCGATCTGGGCCAGGTGCGAGATCACCTGGATCGTGTGCTCGTCCACCGTGTAGCTGTGATACATGTTGAACTGCATCATCGCGACCACGGGCGCGAATTCCGGGATGAAGGTCGCCAGAACGCCCAGCTCGTTCATGCGCCGCAGCGCGCGTTCCGGGTTGCCGTGTTTCAGCAGCAGATCGAGGAAGATGCGGCACGCCTCGGGGTCGCGGCGCATGCTGTCGTCGATCTGATCGAGCCGCGCGGAGACCTCGCGCATGGCGTCGGGGTGGATCAGGTAGCCCGTCCGCAGCGCTTCCTCGAACAGGCGCAGGATATTCAGCTTGTCGGCGAAGAACGCCTCGTCATCCTCGACCGTCAGGCGGTTCTGCTTGAGCCCGTAGCCCGGCTTCAGCTTCTTGCGTCGCGACCGCCCGCGCAGAAATCCCAGGATGCCGGGTTCCTGTTTGACATGGGCGGCTTCCAACGCGGTCAGGAAGATGCGGGTCAGTTCCCCGACCTTCGTGCCGTGCCGGAAGTAATCCTGCATGAAATGCTCGACCGCGCGGCGCCCGGAATGGTCGGTATAGCCAAGCCTTTCGGCCACGGCGACCTGGTTGTCGAAGGTCAACTGGTCCTGCGCCCGCCCCGCGATCAGGTGCAAATGGCAGCGCACGGCCCACAGGAACCGTTCGGCCGCGTCGAAGGCCGCGAATTCCTCGGGATGGAAGACGCCGATTTTCACCAGCTCGGACGCCCGCTCGACCCCGTGCTGGTATTTGGCGATCCAGTAAAGCGTCTGCAGGTCGCGCAGCCCGCCCTTGCCCTCTTTCACGTTGGGTTCCAGCATGTAGCGCTGGCCGCCCTGCTTGCGGTGGCGCGTGCTGCGTTCCTCCAGCTTGGCCTCGACGAATTCGCCGAGCGTGCTGGCAAAGAGCTGCTCGCGCAGGGCCGTTTGCAACTCGTCCGCGATCGCCTCCTCGCCGCAGATGAACCGCATCTCCAGAAGCGAAGTGCGAATGGTGATGTCGTCCCTGCCGAGGCGCAGGCATTCTTTCACCGTCCGGCTGGCATGCCCGACCTTCATGCGAAGGTCCCACAACATGTAAAGCGTCGCCTCGATCATCGTTTCGATGGCGGGCGTCATCTTCCACGGCGTGACAAAGAGAAGGTCCACGTCCGAATAGGGCGCCATCTCGCCGCGCCCGTAGCCACCCACGGCCATCACCGCCATGCGGTCCGAGTCCCCGGGCAGGGCGTTGGGGTGCAGGTGGGTTTGGACAATGTGCAGAACCTCGCGCACCAGCTGGTCGGTGAGATGCGCATAGGCCCGCGTCGCCCGCCGCGCCGCGAGCGGAGAGGTGTCGATGGCCGCCGCGATGGCCGCGCGGCCCGCGTCCTGCGCCTGTTGCAGGACCTTGACCGCGGCGCTGCGCGCGGCCGAGGCGTCGGCGGCCTTCTCGACAGCGGCATCGACCCGCGCGCGGATCGCGGCGGGGTCGAAGATGGCCGTTTCGGGGAGGATCAGTTCCCCCGGTGCGGACGGGATGGGAAGGCGCGGGTTCCGGTCAGAAACCGGGAGCGCTAAGGCGTCTTGGGGCGGGGTCAATGATGGCCACCTGGTTGTCGGTGATCTGGGCGATGGCCATGGCGCGCGAGATCGTGCCATCGGCCAGCAGGCGGAAGACGCCGTTCGCGCCCTGGAATTCTCCTGCGGTCAGGTCTGCTGCGCCAAGGCGTCCGGCACTGGCCGCGGTTTCCCCTGCCGCGCGGACCGCGTCGTATCCCAAGGCCGCAAGGTTATGCGGCGCTTCGCCGTAGCGGCCCTGGTAGCGGGCTTCGAAATCGGCGGTGGCCGACGGGTCGGGCAGGGCGAACCAGCCGCCCTGGAGGCCCGCGAATTCCAGCGTTTGCGGCGGGATATCCCACCGGGTCAGGCCCATGACCTGCACCGCGTCGGTGTCGAGCCCGTTTTCGGGCAGAAGCTGTGCGAAGAAGGGCAGGGCACCCGCCGAATCCGAGGTAAGGATCAACCCGTTCGATCCGTTCTCGCGCACGGCCGCGACGACCTGCGGCACCACGTTGATGACGCCGGTCTGCGAGAATTCGTAGGGGATGGTCGCCGCGATAGTCGCGCCCGACCGGGCGGCCGCGCTGCGCACCGAGTCACGCGCGACCTCACCGGCAAGGTTCGAGGCATGCACCAGCACGATGTTGCCGCTGCCCCGCTGGGCCGCGTAGCTGACCATGCGGGTCGCGGTATTGGCGAAGGTGTGGCCAAGGACAAAGACATTGCCGCCCGCGACCTCGGTGTTGTTCGAGAAGCTCAGCACGCTGACATTGGAACCGGCAACGGCCACGCCGACGGCGGCGGCGGCGTCCGAGCGCAGCGGCCCGAGGATGACATCCGCCCCATCGCGAACGGCCTCGCGCGCCACGTTGGCGGCGGTCGCGGCCTGACCGGCGGTGTCGTAAACGCTGATTTCCACGGTCACGCCCGACAGTTCGGCGGCGGCCAGACGCGCGGCGTTCTCCAGCCCGCGCGACACGATCGCGTCGCCGCCCTGGGTGGAGCTCATCGGCAGCAGCATGGCAACCTGCACCGTCTGTCCGCTCACGCGCGGGCCGGAGCCACCGCCGAGGCCGCCGCCGACCTGACAGGCGGCAAGAAAGGCGGTAACGACCAGAAGGCCCAGCACTCGGGCCGGGTTGCGGAGCGCGCGGAAAGCGGAAATCATCGAAACTTGTCCTCCGTGAGGCGCGAAAAACATTGAAAGGCAACCGGATGCCACCCTGTGGCAGGCTAGTTTCTCCGGTTGCGCAAGTAAACGCCGCTTGCACGAGGCGGTTGGAAGGGGTCATGGCCCATGGGCGAGGGCGAAAGCAAGCACCAGTTGCAAAAAACCGATCCGGGCGGCGGAGAGGTGCCGGTCGCGGCGGCCGCGCTTGCCGCCGGGCTGCATTTCGTGGCGACCCCGATCGGGACGGCGCGCGACATCACGCTCAGGGCGCTCGACACGCTGCGCGTGGCGGATGTGATCGCGGCGGAAGATACCCGGACTGCGCGCCGCCTGATGGAAATTCACGGCATCCCCCTCGGGGGGCGACCGCTGTTGCCCTACCACGATCACAACGGGGCCGAGATGCGGCCGCGCCTGATCCGGGCGCTGACGGAGGGCAAGCGCGTGGCCTATGTCTCGGATGCGGGCACGCCGCTGGTGGCCGATCCGGGCTATCAACTTGCCCGCGCGGCGATCGAGGCGGGGCTGCCGGTGACGGCGGCACCGGGGCCATCGGCGGCGCTGGCCGCGCTGACGATTTCTGGCTTGCCCTCGGACCGGTTCCTGTTCGCGGGCTTCCCCCCGCCGCAGGCCGGGGCGCGCAAAAGCTGGATCGCCGGGCTGGATGCGTCAGGCGCGACGGTGATCCTGTTCGAAAGCCCCAAGCGGATTCATCGTTTGTTAGGGGAATTGTGCGAGTCTCTGGGCGAGGATCGTCAGGCGGCGCTGTGTCGGGAACTGACCAAACGATTCGAAGAGGCGCGGCGCGGCACGCTGGCCGAGTTGCGAGACAGCGTCGGGGCCGTGCCGCCCAAGGGCGAGATCGTGCTTGTGCTGGATCGCGCAGGTGCGGCGGAGACGAGCGAAGAGGATCTGGACGCCGCCTTGCATGACGCCTTGTCGCGGCTTCGGGTCAAGGATGCCGCCGCCGAGGTGGCCGAGCGTCTTGGCCTGCCCAGGCGCGATGTCTACCAGCGTGCGCTGGCGTTGAGAGAGAAAGACTAGCTCGGGCGCAGGTCGCCCGGGACCGAAAGGAACGGGCAATGGCGAATGCGAAACGGATCGAGCGCGGCCAACGGAATTTCCACGCCGGACAGGCCGCCGAGGAACAGGTCGCGCGCCGCTACGAGCGGGATGGGCACCGTATCCTTTCGCGACGCTGGCGGGGGCCTTTGGGCGAGATCGACCTCATTGCCGAGAAGGACGGGGAAACCGTCTTCGTCGAGGTGAAATCGGCGGCGGATTTCTCGACGGCGGCGCAGTCGCTGACGCGGCGCCAGATCGACCGCCTGCTGCGGAGCGCCGAACACTACATCGGGGCCTTGCCGACGGGTTCGCTTACGCCGATGCGGTTCGACGTGGCCTTGGTGGATCGCTCCGGGCGCATGGAAATTCTGCCCAACGCGTTGATGACATGATGGCGCGCCATTGCCTCTCGGGGTGCAGCGCGCCATGTATGGCGCCGACACGGCCGTCGGAGGGTGACAATGAAAGTGGCATTCCAGATGGATCCGATCGGATCCGTCGACATCAACGCGGACAGCACGTTCCGCCTCGCCGAAGAAGCGCAGGCGCGCGGCCACGAGATGTGGGTCTACACGCCCGATCACCTTTCCTACCGCGAGGGCCGCGTCATGGCGCGCGCCCAGAGCCTGCGGGTCCAGCGCGTGCAGGGCGATCATGCCGACCTCGGGCCGGTTGCCGATATCGATCTGGGCGAGATGGACGTGGTCTGGCTGCGGCAGGACCCGCCTTTCGACATGGGTTACATCACCACGACGCACCTGCTGGACCGGCTCAAGGGGCAGGCGCTGGTGGTGAACGACCCGTTCTGGGTGCGCAACTCGCCGGAAAAACTGCTGGTGCTGGATTTCCCCGATCTGACCCCGCCCACCGCCATCGCCCGCGACATCGAAGTGTTGCGCGAGTTCAAGGAAAAGCACGGCGATATCATCCTCAAACCGCTCTATGGCAATGGCGGGGCGGGCGTGTTCCGCCTCGACCCGAACGACCGGAACCTGACCTCGCTGCACGAGCTTTTCACCGGCATGAGCCGCGAGCCCTTGATCGTCCAGAAATTCCTGCCCGACGTCTCGGCTGGCGACAAACGCATCATCTTGGTGGACGGTGAACCGGTCGGTGGGATCAACCGCGTGCCCGCCAAGGGCGAGACCCGGTCGAACATGCATGTCGGCGGCCGCCCCGA
Source organism: [Roseibacterium] beibuensis (assembly GCF_039542305.1). Lineage (NCBI taxonomy): Bacteria > Pseudomonadati > Pseudomonadota > Alphaproteobacteria > Rhodobacterales > Roseobacteraceae > Roseicyclus > [Roseibacterium] beibuensis. The sequence goes on from NZ_BAABHW010000001.1 coordinate 135,309, forward strand.
GAAAACCGACCTGACCGAGCGGGAGCGCGAGATCTGCGCAATCATCGGGCCGCGCCTGAAGGAGATGGGGCAGGTTTTCGTCGGCATCGACGTGATCGGCGGCTACCTGACCGAGATCAACGTGACCTCGCCCACCGGCATACAGGAACTCGAACGCTTCGACGGGGTCAATGTGGCCGGCCAGATCTGGGAGGCGATCGAAGCACGCCTCGCCGGGTGAGCGGTCACATCGACGGCGCCCCGATCAGCCGGTAGCCGACCGCCTCGGCGATATGGGGCTGTCCGACCGTCTCGGCCCCGTCGAGATCCGCAATGGTCCGGGCCAGCCGCAGCACGCGGTGATAGCCCCGGGCGGTCAGGCGGAACTTCTCGGCCGCCTTGAGCAGCAGGTCCTTGCCCGCCTTGTCCGGAGTTGCGATCCGGTCAAGAAGCGCGCCTTCGGCATCGGCATTCACGCGGGCGGTGACGCCGATCTCGGCAAATCGCGCGCTTTGGATGTCGCGCGCCGCGGCGACGCGTTTCGCGATCTCGGCCGACGTGTCGCCCGAGGGCGGCAGGTCGAGATCGGCATAGCTGACCGGCGGCACCTCCAGCCGCAGGTCGAACCGGTCCATCAGCGGCCCCGAGATCTTTCCCATGTACTCCGCCCCGCATTGCGGCGCGCGGCCACAGGCCTGGCCCGCGTCGTAGAGTTGCCCGCAGCGGCACGGGTTGGCGGCGGCGATCAACAGGAAGCGGCAGGGATAGGTGACATGGGCATTGGCGCGGGCGACCACGACCTCGCCGGTTTCAATCGGTTGGCGCAGGGTTTCCAGAACGGCCCGGGCGTATTCCGGAAACTCGTCAAGAAACAGCACGCCGTTATGGGCCAGGCTGATCTCGCCGGGTTTCGCGCCACGCCCGCCCCCCACCACCGCGGCCATCGAGGCCGTGTGATGCGGCGCGCGGTAGGGCCGCGTGCGGGAAATGCCGCCCTCGTCGAGCAGCCCCGCAAGCGACTGGATCATCGAGGTTTCCAGTGCCTCGGGGGCCGAGAGCGGCGGCAAAATCCCGGGCAGGCGCGCGGCCAGCATGGATTTGCCCGATCCCGGCGAGCCGACCATCAGCATGTGGTGGCGCCCGGCGGCGGCGATCTCCAAGGCGCGTTTGGCGCGCTCCTGTCCGCGGACCTCTGACAGGCAGCCCGTGGTTGGATCATCACGGATCTCGCCGGGGCGGGCCGGGTCCAGCGGCGCACGGTCGGTCAGATGGGCGATCAGGTCGGCGAGGCTTTTGGCGGCAAAGACCGGCGTGGCGCCGACCCAGGCCGCCTCGGCCCCGCAGGCGGCGGGGCAGAGCAGGACGCGGTCGTCTTCGCCGGCGGCCAGCGCCGTCGGCAGCGCCCCGATGACGGGCACGAGGCGCCCGTCCAGCGACAATTCTCCAAGGGCCACGGCCTCCTCGACCCGGTCGGGAGGCAGGATGCCGAGGGCGGCGAGCAGCGCCAGTGCGATCGGCAGGTCGAAATGCGAGCCTTCCTTGGGCAGGTCGGCCGGCGACAGGTTCACCGTGATCCGCTTGGATGGCAGCGCGATGGCCATGGCCTGCAGCGCGGTGCGCACCCGTTCGCGCGCCTCGGACACGGCCTTGTCGGGCAGGCCCACCACGGCAAAGCCCGGCAGCCCGGCGGTGACCGCGCATTGCACCTCGACCCGGCGGGCGTCCAGCCCTTCGAAGGCGACGGTATGGCAGCGCGCAAGCGCCTCGGGGCTGGGACTGTCGAACATGGCGACAGTCTTCGCCCGGCTTGGTTAGGAAATGATTAACACCACCATCGGCGCGACACGTTTTCCTCAAGGAAAACGGCCCGGAAAACTCGAGTTTTCCGGTCGCGCCCCGGGTGTCGGCTCAGCCTGGTATCGGGAAGGGCAGGCGCGGCAGACCCATATCGTATTTCGCGACTTCGTCATCCTCGACCAGTCCCGCCTCGCGCCATTCGATAATAGCGGGGTGGGCCAGTTGCGTGGTCACGTAGCTCTGTGTCAGCGGATCGACCGGCAGGCCATAGCCCGCGATCCGGATGGCGACGGGGGCGAAAAAGACATCGGCAAGGGAATAGTCGCCATAGAGGTAAGGCCCGCCCGAGCGCGCCAATGCCTCGGACCACAGGGCTTGCAGCCGGTCGAGATCGGCCTGCACCGCGGCGCTGACCTCGAACCCGTCCCATGCCGTGCGCAAATTCATCGGGCAGGCGTTGCGCAGGGCCGTGAAACCGGAATGCATCTCGGCGATCAGGCTTTGCGCCTCGGCCCGCGCGATCGGGTCATCCGGCAGCAATCCCTTCTCGGGGAAGGTTTCGGCAAGGTGCCAGGCGATGGCGAGGCTGTCGGTCAGGATGCCGCCTTCGGGCGTGCGCAGAACCGGAACGGTCCCCCCGCCGCCAAACGCCGCGACCTCTGACGCGAAAGCGTCGGAATAGATGACGGTGGAAGACAGATCGACGGGAATGCCAAAGGCCGCGAAAGGGAGCCATCCGCGCAGGGACCAGGAGGAATAGCTGCGCTGGCCGATCAGGAGTGCATAAGCCATGGCGGCATAGGCGCAGGGGCGCGCGTCGGCGTCAATCGCCATTCGCTGATCGTGCCGATCAGGGAAGGTGATTGATGGCGGCAATGCGCCAGCCGTCGTCGCCGAGATGAAGTTCGGTGACCGACAGCGTGTCGATCCGGTGCGAGAGCGCCTTTTCGGGCGCAAGGCCGCCCGCGCGGCTGAGATGGGTGAGGATGGCGCCGAAATGGCTGACCGCGATCAGGTCGCCCTCCACCTGTCCGATCAGCCTGTCGATCGCGGAGGAGACCCGCGCGGCAACGGCGTTCCAGCTTTCGCCCCCGGGTGGGGCGGTGTCGCCCGGCTGTTCCCAGAAGGTGCGGGACAGGTCCGGGTCGCGGGCGGAAACGTCGTCGAACTGCATCCCGTCCCACAGGCCGAAATCAAACTCGCGCAGGGCCGGGTCATGGGGCAGGCGAACACGCTCGGCCATGATGGCATCGGCCGTGGCGACCGCGCGCCGGAGATCGGAGGAGACGACCGTGGCCGTCCGGGGCAGATAGGCGTCCAGCCGCGCAAGCGCCTGTCGATCCGACAGGTCGGCGGGCACATCGCGCCACCCGGTCATGGTGACTTGGTGGGTCGGCCCGTGTCGGACCCAGCAGAGCCGCCTCACCATGGCGTCGGTGTCTCCATGTCGGGCAAGGGTGCCCCGCCCTTCAGGACCAAGGGCAGGCCGGCGGTGACCTGGACCACCAGATCGGCCTGCGCGGCGAGTTGCTGGTTCAATCGCCCCAGGGCCTGTTGAAATTGGCGCCCCGGGTCTCCGTCCGGTGCGACCCCTCCGGTGACATCGTTCGTGACCAGAACGACGGGCGCGGGCAGTTGGTCGAGCACGTCTTCAAGCAGAGCGGCCTCTTCCTCGATGTCGGTGTCGCTTCGTATCTGGTTCGACAGCCAGTAGGTCACACAATCGACCAGCGCGACCTCTTCGACCTCGATCTGAGCGAGCGCCCGGGCAAGGTCGCGCGGCGCTTCGACGGTACGCCAGCCCTGCCCGGAGCGGCGGGTGCGGTGCACGTCGATCCGCGCCGCCAGATCCGCATCATCGGCTTGGGCCGTGGCGAAATAGACCTTGGCTAGGCCCGAGCGGCGCACAAGCCTTTCTGCAAAGGCGGATTTGCCCGAGGCCGCGCCTCCAATGGCAAGTGTGATGGGGGGAAGCTGCAATTTTCTTTCCCGAGAAGTGATCCGGACGCGAAGACGTTGCGTAACAGGAATGATCGCGGCTTGCGAGCGAAACAGCAAAAGCAACGAACCGGGGGGTTCTGACGATGGCTTTCGACATGGGTGGAGACCAATCTCTGTCACGGCGCGCCATGAAGGCGGAGTTGCTGGACGCGGAGACGGAATTGCAACTGGCCTACGCGTGGCGCGACCACCGCGACGAACAGGCGCTGCATCGGCTGGTGACGGCCTACATGCGGTTGGCGATCTCGATGGCGGCCAAGTTCAAACGCTACGGCGCGCCGATGAACGACCTGATCCAGGAAGCCGGGCTTGGCCTGATGAAAGCGGCCGACAAGTTCGACCCGGATCGCGGCGTGCGCTTCTCGACCTACGCGGTGTGGTGGATCAAGGCCTCCATTCAAGATTACGTGATGCGCAACTGGTCGATGGTGCGCACCGGCTCGACCTCGTCTCAGAAATCGCTGTTCTTCAACATGCGCCGGGTTCAGGCCCGGCTGGAGCGGGAAGCGCTGGCGCGGGGGGAGAACCTCGACAAGCACCAGATGCGTCAGATGATCGCCACCGAAGTGGGCGTGCCGCTGCATGACGTCGAGATGATGGAAGGTCGCCTTGCCGGCTCCGATTTCTCGCTGAACGCCACCCAATCCGTCGAGGACGAGGGGCGCGAATGGATCGATGCGCTGGAAGATGACAGCGCCCAGGCGGCCGACCTTGTGCAGGACACGCATGACAACGAACAACTGCGCGAGTGGCTGATCACTGCGATGCAGGCCCTGAACGAACGCGAACGGTTCATCGTCCGCGAGCGCAAGCTGCGCGAGGAGCCGCGGACGCTGGAAAGCCTCGGCAACGAGCTTGGCCTGTCGAAGGAACGCGTGCGCCAGCTCGAGGCCGCCGCCTTCGGCAAGATGCGCAAGAACCTCGAAGCGCAGTCGAAGGAGGTTCTGTCGTTTTTCGCCGCCTGATGCTCCACGCACCCTTGGCGCTGATTGCCGGACTGTTCGCCGGATCCTTCCTGTGGTTGGCGCCGCAGGGAGGGTTGGATGCTGGTCCGACGGGGATCGCGGCAGAGGCGGCTCAAGGGGGTATCGCCCCGCAGCCGATCCGCCAGATGGCGATGTTCGACTAGGACCAGGCAGACAGATGGTCGCGCGGCCTTGCCGGGCGACCGACCATGGCGCATGTGCCAAAAGCTCACCCATTCCAAGCCTTTGACGGGAGCCGCACATGTTTCGCTTTGTTTTTCCGATCCTGATGGCCACATCCGCCCTGCCCGTCGCGGCATCGGAGGTTGCGGACGCGGTCGCCCTGTCCGAGGCGGCGCAGGGTGCCGACGTGATCATCCTGGGCGAGGTGCATGACAATCCCCACCATCACGCCTTGCAAGCCGATGCGGTTGCCGCCATCGGCCCGACCGCCCTGGTGTTCGAGCAGCTGACCGAAGCGGCAGCGGCCAGCGTGACCCCGGAACTGGCCGGTGACGCCGCGGCCCTGGAAGAGGCGCTGAACTGGGCTGAAAGCGGTTGGCCGGATTTCTCGTATTACTATCCCCTGATCGCCTTTGCCCAAACCGGTCCCATCTACGGCGCGCAGGTTGGGCGAGAGGCGGCGCAGGCGGCCTTTGCGGATGGCGCGGCAGCGGCATTCGGCCCGGACGCCGGGCGCTATGGCCTGACCACCGCCTTGACCGAGGAAGAACAGGCCACGCGCGAGGCCGAACAGATGGCGGCGCATTGCGACGCCCTGCCGGAAGAGATTCTGCCCGGATTTGTCGAGGCGCAGCGTTTGCGCGACGCGGCCCTTGCCGCGGCCACGCTGGAGGCATTGGAGGCGCATGGCGGGCCTGTTGTCGTCATCACCGGCAATGGCCATGCCCGGCGCGATTGGGGCATCCCTTCGATCCTTTCCGTTGCGGCCGCTGACCTGAACGTGGTCAGCCTCGGGCAGTTTGAAGAGACGCCTCAGGGCGATATCCCGTTTGACCTCTGGGCCGTTGCGGACCCGGTCGAGCGGCCCGACCCCTGCGCGGCGTTTCGCTGACTTGTTCTGCGCCCGCGACGTCGCCATTTCGGTCGGATGAGCTATGCGCGCTTTGTCCAGGGCCTTTTCCGGCTAAGCCTGATCGGATTTGCCACGGTCCTCGCGATTTATGCCGCGATGATCGCGTTGATCGCATGGCCTGCGCCGCTGTTCTCGCATGAGCGAACGGGTGGGGCGTTGACCTTCCACTCGGACGTCCCGCTGCCGCCCTCGGCCGAGGTCATGGGCCGGGAGGTGACGGCGCTCTTGGCGGCCTCGCCCCTTGGTCCGCCCGAAGAGGTTCATGTCTGGCTGGTCGAGGACGGTCTGGCGCTGCGGCTCTTTTTCGCAGGGTCCCCGCGTGCCTCTGGCCTGACCTACCCGGTGGCGTCGCTCGACAACATCTTCTTGCGTCACGCGGATTTCGACCGGAACCGGCTGGTGCGCGCGGGTCAGGCGCTGCCGCCGCCCCGCACGCTCAGCTACTACATCGTGCACGAGGCGACGCATCTGCAATTGTCGCGCTACGCAGGCCGCTTCGCCGTGCCGCGCATCCCGCGCTGGATCAACGAGGGATTTGCCGACTATGTCGCGCTGGGTCCGGCCACGCCCGACATGGTGGCCCGGGCAAGCCAAGGGCGTCCCCTGCCGCGAGAGGCTTTTGGAAGCTACCCGCAGGAACGGGTCTGCGTCACGCTGGCCCTGGAGCGGCTGGCCGGTGATCTGGATGCGCTGCTGGCCCTGCGGAACGAAATGGGCGCGGACGGGGCCTGTCCACTGGTGCCGCAATTCGGCATTGCCCCGGTCGGGGCCGCCACCTAACCTGCCGCGCGGCAGACGGGGACGGGATCATGCTGACGGACAAGCGAATTCTCCTGATCATCGGCGGCGGTATCGCGGCCTTCAAATCGCTCGACCTGATCCGGCGGCTAAGGGAGCGCGGGGCCTCGGTCGTCCCGGTTCTGACGCCCGCCGCCGAGCATTTCGTCACCCCTTTGTCGGCCTCGGCGCTGGCTGGCGAAAAGGTCTATCGCGACCTGTTCGACCTGACGGACGAGGCGGAGATGGGCCATATCGAACTCAGCCGCGCCGCCGATCTGGTGGTGGTCGCGCCGGCCACGGCCGACCTGATGGGCAAGATGGCCGGGGGCCTTGCCAACGACCTTGCCTCGACCGTTCTGATGGCGACCGACAAGCGCGTGCTGATCGCGCCCGCGATGAACCTGCGCATGTGGGAACATCCGGCGACCCGGCGCAACCTCGCGACGCTGGAGGGCGACGGCATCCTCGTCGTCGGCCCAAACGAGGGCAACATGGCCTGTGGCGAGTTCGGACCGGGCCGCATGGCCGAGGTGCCCGAGATCGTCGAGGCCGTCGAGGCGGCGCTGGGCACTGGGCCGCTCAAGGGCAGGCATGTGCTGGTGACCTCTGGCCCGACGCATGAGCCCATCGACCCCGTGCGCTATATCGCCAACCGGTCCTCCGGTGCGCAGGGCACGGCGATTGCCGCCGCGCTGCGCGATCTGGGCGCGCGGGTCAGTTTCGTGACCGGGCCTGCCGACGTTCCACCGCCGGCGGGCGTCGAGGTGATCCCGGTGCAAACCGCGCAGGAAATGGCCGAAGCCGTCAACTCGGTCCTGCCCGCCGATGCCGCCGTCTTCGCCGCCGCCGTCGCCGATTGGCGGGTGGCCAATGCCGCCGGGCAAAAGATGAAAAAGGACGGGAGCGGCAGCCTGCCCACGCTGGAATTTGCCGAGAATCCCGACATCCTCGCCAGTGTCAGCCAGTTGCAGGCCGGCCGCCCCAAGCTGGTGGTCGGGTTCGCCGCCGAAACCCATGACGTGGAACGCCACGCAACCGAGAAACGCGCGCGCAAGGGCTGTGACTGGATCGTCGCCAACGATGTCTCGCCCGGGACAGGGATCATGGGCGGGGCCGAGAATGCGGTGACCCTGATCACCGCCAACGGGGCCGAAACCTGGCCGCGCCTGACGAAACACGAGACAGCGCGCCGTCTGGCCCTACGTATCGCCGAGGCGTTGGACTAGGGCGGCGTGTTCGCGTCCGTTGGGGCGACTGAACACCGAAGACGGAGGTCACGGGTGAGCGTTACGGTCGATATCATGCGCGAGGATTGGGCCGATCCGGACATCGCGCTGCCGGACTATGCGACGGCGGGCGCGGCCGGGGCCGATTTGCGCGCGAATTTCGAAGCCGGGCGGCGGGACGCGGGGCTGACCCTTGCCCCCATGGCGCGCGCGCTGGTGCCGACCGGTCTGCGGGTCGCCATCCCCGAAGGCTACGAGATGCAGGTTCGTCCACGCTCGGGCCTTGCGCTGAAACATGGCGTGACGCTGGTCAACTCGCCGGGCACGATCGACGCTGATTATCGCGGCCCGCTGGGGGTGATCCTGATCAACCTCGGGGACGAGTCCTTCCGGATCGGCCATGGCGACCGGATCGCACAGGCTGTGATCGCGCCGGTCGCCCAGGCGCGCTTTGACGTGGTGGACGCCTTGCCCGATACCGACCGCGGCGCTGGCGGCTTCGGGTCGACCGGGGTCGGCTGATGCTGTTCGTCTTTCTTCTCGCAGGGGCGCTCTGGGGCCTCGGGGCCTTGATGAAGACCCCGGTTCAGGCGCGGCTCTACATGGTCGGGCTTCTCTATGTGGCGGTTCTGGGCGTGCAGGCGGCGCTGCCGGCTGGCCATCCCTTGCGCGAGATGACGGGCGGCTCGCCCGCCCTGTGGCTGCTTCTGGGCGGGGCGTTCGTGCTGATCCTGATCTACCGCGCCGGGTTGTCCCGCCTTCGGGGCCGCGCCGAAGCGGTCGAGGCCGCGCGCAATGACGGCACGGCGCAGGACCCCTCTGGCCCCTTCACGGGCGAGGAACTGGAACGCTACGCCCGCCACATCACGCTGCCCGATATCGGCGGCGGCGGACAACTGGCGCTGAAGAACGCCAAGGTTCTGGTCGTCGGCGCCGGTGGCCTTGGCTCGCCCGCTTTGCTCTACCTCGCGGCGGCGGGCGTGGGCCGCATCGGCGTGATCGACCACGATGTCGTCAGCCTGTCGAACCTGCAGCGGCAGGTGATCCATACCGACGCGCGGCAGGATATGCCCAAGGTGTTTTCCGCCGAGATCGCGATGAAGGCGCTCAACCCGCGCATCGACGTGCGGCCCTACAATCGCCAACTGACCGAGGAGATCGCCGAGGAGCTGTTCGGCGAGTATGACCTGATCCTCGACGGCACCGACAGTTTCGAGGTGCGCGCGCTGGTCAACCGCGCGGCGGTGGCCGCAGGCCGCCCGGTGATCGCGGGGGCGATCTCCGCGTGGGAGGGGCAGGTGACCCTCTACGATCCGGCAGGGGGCGCCCCCTGCATGGCCTGCGTCTTCCCCGAGGCGCCGGCACCGGGCCTTGCGGCGACCTGCGCCGAGACCGGCGTCATCGGCGCCCTGCCGGGGGTTGTCGGCTCCATGATGGCGCTGGAGGCGGTGAAGGAGATCTGCGGCGCGGGCGACGGCCTTCGGGGGCGGATGCTGATTTACGATGCACTGCACGCCGAGACCCGCACGGTTCGGATGCAGCGCAGGGCCGATTGCCCGGTCTGTAGCGACCTCTAGGCGCGCTTTCCCTTGCCCGGGCCGCGCGGGCGGGCATACTCGGGCCAAAACCAGCCAGGGAGTTCCGCCATGTTCCGTTTCCTTGCCGCGCTGACCGCGTTCGGCCTGCTTACCCCCGTTGCCGCCGCCGCACAGGGCCTGCCCGACCTTGAAGGGCGCGAGGTGGTCGTCGTGACCGAGAACGCCTATCCGCCGCTGCAATTCATCGACCCGGCCTCGGGCCATGAAATCGGCTGGGAATACGACGCGCTGGCCATCATCGCCGAGCGGATCAACATCACGCCCCTCATCGAGAACATCAGTTGGGAAGCGATGATCCCGGCCGTGGCCGAGGGGCAGTACGACATGGGCATGACCGGCATCACGATCCGCGAAGACCGTGACGAACTGGTCGATTTCAGCGCGCCCTACATGGTCAGCCAGATGCGCATGCTGGTGCGCGCGGACGAGGACCGGTTCGAGGATGCCGCCGGGTTCGCCGCCGACGAGGACCTGCTGCTTGGCACGCAAGCGGGCACGACACCCTTCTACGTGGGCGTCTATGACGTGCTGGACGGCAACGAGGCCAACCCGCGCCTTGTCCTGTTCGAAACCATCCCCGCTGCCATTCAGGCCCTGATCGCGGGCGATGTGGACATGGTGCTGTCCGACAGCGCGGGCGGGCAGGGCTATATCAATGCCAATCCCGATGCGCTGATGGTGGTGGGCGAGCCGCTGGGCACCGAGGAATTCGGTTTCATCTTTCCCAACGGCTCGGACTTGGTCGAGCCTTTCAACGCCGCCATCGAGTCGATGCGCGCCGACGGCACGCTGGAGGAACTGGACCAGCGCTGGTTCGTCGAGTACGTGCTGGGCGAATAAGCAACGCTCCATGACCGAGGCGCCGGTCCCGCGCGGACCGGCGTTTTCATTGCCCGATGATCCCGACCTCTCCCCCCGACCGTGACTTCCCGTGGTGGCTGGTGGCCCTTGTGTTGCTGGGCGGCGTGGCTGCGTGGCGCATCGCGACCGACGAGATGTACCTGCAGGTGCTGGACACGCTGCGGCGGGGCATCCTGATCACCGTCATGGTGACGTTGGTGGGGTTCGCGATGGCCTCGGCCATGGGCCTTTTGCTGGCGGTGATGAGCCTGTCGCGGGCGCTCCTGTTCCGGCAGGTGGCGCGGTTCTACATCGAGGTGGTCCGCGGTATCCCTATCCTGGTTCTGCTGCTGTACGTCGCCTTCGTTTTCGCGCCTGCGCTGGTGGCGGGCTATAACCGGCTGGCCGAGGAGATCGGTTGGGCCACGATCCGCACGCGGGATTTCCCGCTGCTCTGGCGGGCGATCATCGCCCTTGCGATCGGCTACTCCGCCTTCATCGCCGAGGTATTCCGCGCGGGCCTGCAATCGGTCGACCCCGGCCAGATCGAGGCCGCACAGGCGCTTGGCCTGAACCGCTGGCAGCGGTTCCGGCATATCGTCTTTCCGCAGGCGATCCGCACGATCCTGCCGCCGCTGGGCAATGATTTCGTCGCCATGGTGAAGGACAGTTCACTGGTCTCGGTCCTGGGCGTCCTCGACGTGACGCAACTGGGCAAGGTCACGGCGGCGTCGAACTTTCGCTATTTCGAGACCTACAACGTGGTCGCGCTGATCTACCTGACGATGACGGTGACCCTGTCGCTGCTGCTGCGCCGGTTGGAGCGGCGGTTGCGCGCGCAGGGGCAAAGGACCGACGGATAACGTGACTTGGTGTCCGTGGCCGCTACCTTACCTTACGTAAAGGGAGGTATAGCCATGAAACAAATTCTTGTTGCATCACTGTTCGCCATCGCCAGCCCCGCGTTTGGTCAGGGAATGGCCGCGCCCGAGGGGGCAGAGGTCTATTTCATCGGGTTGGAGGACGGTGCGACTGCCACGTCACCCCTTACCGTTCGCTTCGGCCTGAGCGGCATGGGCGTGGCCCCCGCGGGCACCGAGGCCGAGCATACCGGGCACCATCACCTGCTTGTGGACCGCGCGCCTTTGGGCGAAGGGCCGGATGGCGCAGACGAGTTGCTTTCTTCGCTGCCCGCCGATGACAACCACCGCCATTTCGGCGCGGGCCAGACCGAAGTGACACTGGATCTCGAACCGGGGCAGCACAGGCTGCAACTGGTCTTGGGCGACATGAACCACGTGCCGCATTCGCCGCCGGTCACCAGCGATCAGATCACGATCACGGTGGAATAACCCCTCGTCGCCAGCCTTGGGCTGGCCTATCTATCGGGGCAAAGGAGTTTGCCCCGATGACCAACCCGCTGCTCGAAACCTGGAACACGCCGTTCGACCTGCCGCCCTTCGACAAGATCGAGGATGCGCATTTCGGCCCGGCCATGGAGGCTGCGCTGGAGGACGGGCGCGCCGCGATCCGCGCGATTGCCGAGGCCCCCGAGCCGCCCACCTTCGCCAACACGATCGAGGCGCTGGAACTGGCGGATGCAACGCTCGACCGGGTGGCGGGGGTGTTCTTCAACCTCGCCGGGTCGGATTCGAATCCCAAACGCCAGGAATTGCAGCGCGCGTTCGCGCCGAAACTCTCGGCCTATTCCTCGGAGATCGTGAATAACGAGGCGTTGTTTCGACGGATCGACGACCTCTGGCAGCGGCGCGATACCCTGGGCCTGACTGACGAGCAGATGCGCGTGCTCTACCTGACTCATCGCGGATTTGTTCGTTCGGGCGCCGCGCTGGAAGGCGCGGCGCGGGAGCGGCTGACCGAGGTCAAAAGCCGCCTGTCCGTGCTGGGGACCGAGTTCACACAGAACCTCTTGGCCGACGAGGCGGGATGGTTCATGGAGCTTGCCGAAGAAGACCTCGAAGGCCTGCCCGATTTCGTGGTCAGCGCCGCGCGCGAGGCGGGCGACGAGAAGGGCGCGAATGGCCCGGTCGTGACGCTGTCGCGGTCGCTGATCGTGCCGTTCCTGCAATTCTCGCCCCGCCGCGACCTGCGCGAGACGGCCTATCGCGCCTGGGCCGCGCGCGGGATGAACGGCGGCGAGACCGACAACCGGGACATCGCGACCGAGGTTCTGGCCCTGCGCGACGAACGCGCCAAACTGCTCGGCTACGAGAGCTTCGCGGCCTACAAGCTGGAAACCGAGATGGCCGGCACGCCCGAGGCGGTGCGCGACCTGTTGATGGCCGTCTGGTCGCCCGCCAAGGCGGCGGCCGAGGCCGATGCGGATGTGCTGGCGAAGATGATGGCCGAGGAGGGCGTGAACGGCCCGCTGGAGCCGTGGGATTGGCGCTACTACGCCGAGAAACGGCGACTGGCCGAGCATGACCTCGATGAGGCGGAGTTGAAGCCCTATTTCCAACTCGACGCGATGATCGACGCCGCCTTCGATTGCGCGAACCGCCTGTTCGGGCTGGAGTTCCGCCCGCTCGACGTCACGCTCTATCACCCCGATGCACGGGCCTGGGAGGTGACACGCGACGGGCGGCACATGGCCGTTTTCATCGGCGACTATTTCGCGCGCGGCTCCAAGCGCTCGGGCGCGTGGTGCTCGGCCATGCGCAGCCAGAAGAAACTGGGCGGCGAGGTGCGGCCCATCGTGGTGAACGTGTGCAACTTCGCCAAGGGCGACCCGGCGCTTCTGTCCTATGACGACGCGCGCACGCTGTTCCACGAGTTCGGCCACGCGCTGCACCAGATGCTGTCGGACGTGACCTATGCCTCGATCAGCGGCACCAGCGTCGCGCGCGATTTCGTGGAATTGCCCAGCCAGCTTTACGAACACTGGCTGGAAGTGCCCGAAGTGCTGGAAAAACACGCCCGCCACGCCAGGACCGGTGAGGCGATGCCGCGGGAGTTGCTGGATCGCCTGCTGGCGGCGCAGACCTATGACATGGGGTTCCAGACGGTCGAGTATGTCGCCAGCGCGCTGGTCGATCTCGATTTCCACGACGGCGCCGCGCCCGCCGACCCGATGGCGGCGCAGGCCGAAACCCTTGCGCGGATCGGGATGCCGCACGCAATTGGAATGCGTCACGCCACGCCGCATTTCGCCCATGTCTTCGCGGGCGACGGCTATTCCTCGGGATATTACAGCTACATGTGGTCCGAGGTGATGGATGCCGACGCCTTCGCCGCCTTCGAAGAGGTCGGCGACCCGTTCGACGCAACCCTCGCGGCCAAACTGGAACAGCATGTCCTGTCCGCCGGCGGCTCGGCCGAGGCAGATGCGCTCTATACCGCGTTCCGCGGTCGGATGCCGGGGGTCGAGGCCCTGCTCAAGGGGCGGGGTCTGCTGGACGCGGCCTGAGGATCGCGCCGCCCCGACCGACAGATCGGGGCGGGACCGCGTCAGTAGAGCGGCGGGGCGTCGCTGGCCTGTATCGAGGGAAAGACGATCACGTCCGCGCCGTGTATGGCGCGGTCATGCAGGTCGATCGCGTCCTGGTCCAGCATGCGGATACAGCCCGAGGACACGGCGCGGCCCAAGCCCTCGGGTGTGGCGCCGCCGTGGATGCGGTAAAGCGTGTCCTCTCCGTTCTGGAACAGGTAGAGGGCGCGGGCCCCCATCGGGTTGCCGGGGCCGGGGTCCATGCCGCCATTCGCCACCGAGTAGGGCTCCAGCTCGGGCTGTCGCTCGATCATGCTGTCGGGCACCTTCCAGCGTGGCCATTCGCGGCGGAATTGCAGCCGGGCCGTGCCGCTCCAGGAAAAGCCCTGCGCCCCCACGCTGACACCGTAGCGCATCGCGCGGTCTGGGCTTTGGAGAAAGAACAGCAACCTTGCATCCGGATCGACGACGATCGTGCCGCGTACACGTTCGGGCCAGGGGTTCGCGACCTCCTGGCGCCATAGCTCGGGCCGCACGCTGCCGGGCGGGATTGCGGGGATGGGGAAAGGCTCGTCGGTGATGGCGCCGTAGAATTCGGGCATAGGCGGCGGTGGTGGCACGGCCGAGACGCTTTCGGCGCGGGTGACGGCGTTGTCCTGCGGTTGCACACAGGCAGTCAGGCCGCTCGCCAAGGAGAGAAACGTGAAGCTTCGACGGGTCAACATGATGTGGTCCTTCGATCTGACGGAAACAGGCGCGGCGCGCCGGCGGTCGGATCAGGACGGGCGGGGCGGGGACCGTGGGGGCGACATGCTGCGGCCCTTGATCGTCGGGCCATCCCCGAGGTCAGGGCTTTCGGCGCGCGACGGATCATCGCTCAGCACGATGTCGTCGCCAGGCAGGATATCGGACGCGCAGGGCGCGCCGGGCAGAACCGCCGCGCGGCAGTGTTTCGTCGATGTCAGCGAGGCGACCGCGGCAGGGAATGTCTCGGGCCCGGCGCTTGCTGCGACCACAACGTCGCGCCCTTGTTCAGCGGCCACGCCCGTATAGGCCCCCCACGGCAAGAGAAGCACGGCCAGAGCCATAATGAGGAGCGCACGGAGTGTCGTCATGGCCTCCACGTGGCTAAACAGGCGGCCAAAGTCGAGACGGGTTGACGCGGTTGTGAACGCCGCCGTGTCGCGGTCGTCATTCAAAGGTCTCGCCCGGCTCGACTCCCCAAAGCGCCGCGCTGCGAACCCAGCCGCGATAGCCGGCCACTTCCATCAGGCACCAGTTGGGCTGGCACTCGCGCAGACGTCCGATCACGCCAAGCTCGGCGCGGGCGCGCACGGGGCTGGCCGGATCGGGGCGGGCGTAAAGCGGCAGCATGTCTTCCTCGACGATCGCGGTGCGCACGCCCGACAGAAGCGAGTAATGCATCCAGCCGCCGGCCCCGTCGCGATCCACCACGCGGCGCCAATGGCCATGTTCGGCCACGATCATCACCGGCATGTCGCGGCGCTGGAAAACCCAGTCGATACGATGGCTGCGCGATGGGCCGCGCCGCGCATTGCCCTCGGAGGCACGCATGGACACGAAGCGGGGCAGGGGAAAGCCGGTGACAGGTCCGGTCCGCTGCGGCGTGGCGCGCGCGGCGGGGGCGGTGGCCTCGGCGGCGGCCTGGACGATCTCGGGGCGGGGGGCGGGGTGCAGCGCGGGCGGCAGGCGGCGCGCCTCTCCCTCACCCGATTGCTGGGCCAGCGACACGGCGCCGGCGGTAAGGCTCAACAGAAAGACAAGGCCCATCACGGCCTTCTTGGGAAATCCTGCCACGCTCTGCCTCCAATGCGCGGACCCGTTCTGTTGCGGGTTCCGCACCGTTCCATCGTATTTTTTCTTGCCGCTTTTGTCGCGGTGCCGGGCTGACGCCTTGCGCCGTTCCGATGGATCGGAGAGTGTCACGGGACAGGGCGGATTGCCAGCGAAGGAAGGGATCGAATGCCAGGTCAGCGCTTGAGTGTTGTCGTTACGCGACGGTTGCCCGAGGCAGTCGAGACGCGGATGAAGGAATTGTTCGACGTCGAGTTGAACGAGGACGACCACCCGATGAGCAAGGCCGAGCTGGTCTCGGCCATGAACCGGGCCGATATCCTGGTGCCTTGCATCGCTGACCGCATCGACGGCGGAATGCTGGGGCAGGCGGGCGAACGGCTGAAGATGATCGCGAATTACGGCGCTGGCGTGGACCATATCGACGTGGCCACGGCGCGCCAGCGCGGCATCCTGGTGTCGAACACGCCCGGCGTGATGACCGATGACACCGCCGACATGGTGATGGCGCTGATCCTGTCGGTCCTGCGCCGCGTGCCCGAGGGCATGGCGGTGATGCAGTCGGGCAATTGGCAGGGCTGGTCGCCCACCGCCTTCATGGGCGGACGGGTCGCGGGCAAGCGCCTCGGCATTCTCGGGATGGGCCGGATCGGGCAGGCGGTGGCGCGCCGTGCAGCGGTCTTCGGGATGCAGGTGCATTACCACAATCGCCGCCGCCTCCACGAGGAGATCGAGAGCAATCTTGAGGCGACCTATTGGGAAAGCCTCGACCAGATGATCGCGCGGATGGACGTGATCTCGGTCAACTGCCCGCATACGCCCTCGACCTTCCACCTGATGAACGCGCGGCGGCTGAAGCTGATGAAGCCCGAGGCGGTGATCGTGAACACCTCGCGCGGCGAGGTGATCGACGAGAACGCGCTCACGCGCATGCTGCGTTCGGGCGAGATCGCGGGCGCGGGCCTCGACGTGTTCGAAAAGGGCCGCGAGGTGAACCCCCGCCTGCGGGAACTGCCCAACGTGGTGCTCTTGCCGCATATGGGCTCGGCCACCCGCGAGGGGCGCGCCGAGATGGGCGAGAAGGTCATTATCAACATCAAGACCTTCGCCGACGGGCACCGCCCGCCCGACATGGTCGTGCCGAGCATGCTGTGAGGCCGCGGCTGCTCCACAGCCGTCTCTCATCCACAATTAACGCCGCTTGATGACCTCATGGCTGGCCTGATCCGCATGACGCCCGCGCGCATGTCGCTTTCGCGCGACATTGTGTCGATTGGGCGAGGCGTTTTCTTGCGCGCTCGGGCAGGTAAGGTCAGACGCGGAATCCCTGCTCGGAGCGGCCCAGAATGAAGACCCAAGTCAAAGCCCTTGTCGTCGGCGGCGGTGCCGTCGGCACCTCGATCGCCTATCACCTCGCCCGCGCGGGGTGGGACGACGTGATGCTTCTGGAACGCGACGAGCTGACCTCCGGCAGCACCTGGCATGCCGCGGGGCTTCTGCCGCTGTTCAACATGTCCTACGCGACCAGCCACATCCACGATTACAGCGTCAAATTCTACAAGACGCTGGAGGAGGAAACCGGCCTGAACGCGGGCTTTGCCGTGGTGGGCAACCTGCGCATGGCGCAGACGCACGAGCGCATGGACGAATACATGCTCTATGCCTCGACCGCCGAGACGGTCGGCATCCCCTACGAGTGGATGACCCCCGCCCAGATCAAGGAGCGCTGGCCGCTGGTCCGCACCGAGGATCTGAAGGGCGCGATCTATCACCCGACGGACGGCTACATAAATCCCGCCGACGTGACCATGGCCATGGCCAAGGGCGCGCGCCAGCGCGGCGTGATGATTGAGCGCAAGTGGCAGGTCGATGGCTACGCGTGGGCGGGCGATCACTGGAAGGTCACCTGCACCAAGATGGGCGAGAAGGGCGGCAACCTGATTTCGACCGAAGAAACCGTCGTGATCGAGGCCGAGCATGTCGTCACCGCCACCGGCAACCACGCGCAGCGGACCGCGCGGATGCTGGGCATCAAGATCCCCGCGATCCCGGTCGAGCACCAGTTCATCGTGACCGAACCCGACCCGGCGCTGGTCGCCTACCGCAAGGACGGCAACCCCGAACACCCGGTTCTGCGCGATGCCGACGCCAAGTGGTACGTGCGCGAGGAACGCGGCGGCTGGATCCTCGGCCCCTACGAGCGCAACGCGCCCGCGCGCTTCCTCTACGAGGTGCCCGACAGTTTCCGCGCCGATCTCTTCCCGCTCGACCTAGAGCGGATCGAAGAGGAATACATGAGCATGATCCACCGCCTGCCGTCCTCGGAAGAGGTGGGTCTGAAGGACGACTATAACGGCCCGATCTGCTACACCCCTGACGGCAACCCGCTGGTCGGCCCCGCGCCGGGGTTGCGCAACATGTGGCTGGCCGAAGGGTTCAGCTTTGGCATCACGGCGGCCGGCGGCACCGGCTACTACCTTGCCCAGATGATGGTCGAGGGCGAGGCCGAGATCGACATGGCCAGCCTCGATCCCAAGCGCTACGGCGACTGGATGACGACCGAGTATGGCGCGCGCAAGAACGAGGAAGCCTACGAACACGTCTACATCCTCCACCACCCCGACGAGGAGCGCGAGGCCTGCCGCCCGCTGCGTACCGCGCCGGCCTATGACCGCCAGCGCGCGATGGGCGCGCAGTTCGGGTGCGTGAACGGCTGGGAACGGCCCAATTACTATGGTCCCAAGGATGCGCCCAAGGGCTTCGATCACGACACGCGCAGCTTCCGTCGCGGCGGCTGGTGGGATTATGCCAAGTCCGAGGCCGAGGCGATCCGCAATGGTGTCGGCCTGATCGACGCGACCGCCTTCACCAAGCACCTCGTGCGCGGCCCCGGCGCGACAGAGTTCCTTGACCGCTTCACCTGCAACAAGCTGCCCAAGGTCGGGCGGATCAACCTGACCTACGCGCTGACGGATGCGGGCACCACGCGCACCGAATACACCATCGTCCGTCTGGCCGAGAATGAATATTACTGCGTGTCGGCGGGCGCATGGACGGCCTATGACGCCGATTTCCTCAAGAAGGCGGCCGAGGATTTCGTGGGTGCGGGCGGCGGCTGGGTCGATATCCACGACGTCACCACCCAATGGGGCGTCTTCGCCATCGCCGGTCCGAAAACGCGCGACGTCCTGAACGAGTTGGTCAAGGATGCGCAGCCGGACACCGTGCTGTCGAACAAGCGCTTCCCGTGGCTGTCCATGCGCAATATCGAGCTGGGCATGTGCCCGGTCCGCGCCATCCGCGTCGCCTATACCGGCGAATTGGGGTGGGAGCTTCACCACCCGATCGAGATGCAGAATTACCTGTGGGACCAGCTGATGCTGGCCGGGGAGAAGCATGGGCTGAAACCCGTGGGCGCCCGCGCGCAGAACTGGCTGCGGCAGGAAAAATCCTACCGCGCCTTCGGCACCGAACTGGGCCGGGACGCCACGCCGCTCGAAGCCGGGCTGGATCGCTTCGTCGACCTCGACAAGGAGTTCAACGGCAAGGCCGCGATGCTGGACAAGGGCATCCGCTCGAAATGCGTCACGCTCCTGATCGACGGACCCGAGGATGCCGACCCGTGGGGGCGCGAGGCGCTTTACGACGGTGACACCAAGGTGGGCCGCCTGACCTCGGGCGGGTATTCGGTGGCCTTCGGCAAATCCATCGGCATGGGCTATGTCCAGCCGGACCTCGCAGAGGTCGGCACCAAACTGCGAGTGCGGATGTTCGATCAGCTGTGGAATGCCGAGGTGGTCGAGGACAGCCCCTATGACCCGACCAACGCCACGATCCGCAAGGACGGCTGACGGTCGCATGTTGCGCCCATGCCGCCCGTGCTAAGCGGGCGGGATGGTGACGATCATCGCGTATTTCGCCCTTGCGGGCTTTGGCTGGCTGGCGCTGTTCCAGATCGCGCTGGCCCTGGGCACGCCTTGGGGCAACATGGCCTGGGGCGGAACGCATCGCGTGCTCCCGCCCGCGCTGCGCATCGGCAGCATGATTGTCGCGCTCTTGGCGGTGTTCGGGGTCGCGGTCGCCCTGCAAGTGGGTGACATCGCCCAGATGAGCCTGCCGCAGGTGGTGCTGCGCCCGGCGCTTGGGGCGTTCGCCGTCCTCTTCGCGATGTCCTTCGTGGCGAATGCCCTCAGCAGCAGCCGCGCCGAACGTCGCCAGGGCATTCCCCTGACCCTGGTCCTGACGATCAGCTGCGGGCTTCTTTTCTTCCTCGTCTGACCCGGCTCAGCCTGCGGCCGCCTTCAACGCGGCAAAGGCCGGGTTGCCGTCCTTGTCGAGCGCCGCGAAGGTTTCGACGGCGTGCTTGTAGGCCATCTCGTAGAACAGCCTGTGCTGGTTCCACGCCAAAAAGCCCGCGCCTTTCAGGCCGGGCGGCCGGATCATCAGGTCGGTGGGGTTCATCGCCTTGAGCATATCGGCCTGACCCACCAGAAGGCTGCGCATCACGGTCGAGATCACGCCGGGCGCGCGCGGTGCGCCCCTTTTGGAAAACGGGTTCACCGTGCGCTTCACCAGTTCCGCGCGCCCCGGCAGTTTCGCGTAGTCGACGTGGTAGCGCGTGCCGGTTTCCTTTTGCACGTTCGACACGATATTCGGGCCGGTCTTGAGCGAATGCATCGTTCGGAACGGCATGTTGTCGATGCAGCCGCCATCGACCAGCATCTGGCCCTCGGCATTGAAAAATGCAGGCAGCACGCCGGGAATGGCCGACGAGGCGCGCACCGCCTCCCACAAGGGGCCGCGGCGGATGTCGATCTTGTCCATGGCCGACAGATCGGCGGCCACGGCGTAATAGGGCAGCCAGAGGTCTTCGATCGGCTCGTTGCCGTAATGCTCCTGCAGGGCGGCATCCAGCACCTTGTGATCGAGGAACGCGTATCTCGGCACGGTCACGCGGCGCATGGCGCCGGACTTGACGAAGATATCCTCGACCCGCGGCCCGATATCCTCGGGCGGAACCCCAAGCGCGATGGCGCCTGCCATGGCCGACCCGATCGAGGTGCCGCCAACGATATCGACGGGCAGACCGATCTCGCGCATGGCGCGCCAGATGCCCACATGCGCCACGCCAAAGGCGCCGCCTCCCGACAGGACCATGCCGATGGCCTGACCGGCAAGAAACCGCGCCAGCCGCCGCAGGTCTTCGCCGTCGCCCGTCAGCGCGACATGGTGGTGCAGGAAGACAGGGCGCGAATCCAACCACCGCCCGGTGCCCTTGGCGCTTTGCGACCGGTGCGGATGGATCAGGACCAGCCGGCGCTGCGCTTCGGGCAACAGCTCCAGCGCCAGCGCCTCCAGCTCGGACGGGCCCTGGAAGCGGATGGCCTGCGCGACGAAGATCACCTGATCGGCCTGTTTCACGGCGGCGCGGGACCAGGCCTCGGCCTCGGGCGAGGCGACGAAAAGGACAAGGTCCGCCGCCCGTTCCTGCGCGTTGAGCCAAGCGATGGCCTCCGGGCTGGCGGGGTCGGCCCCCGGCCCGAACGCGGCGGTGAACTCGGCCTCGGTCACCGTGGCGACCTTGTGGAACCGCCCGATGGCGGCGGCAAGGTCGGGTACGAAACGGTCGGGCAGCGGTGCATGGGCCGAGGGCACGATGCAGAAGGTGCGCGCGGGCGGTCGCCCCGGATCGGGCACGACCCGCGTCGAGGTCGCTGCCAGACGCTGGGCCAGTTCCGCGCTGATCGCATTTTGCAGGCCGGGTGTCTCGGAGCAGAGCGCGTCATAGGCCGCGCGGCTGACCCGCACGACGACCGAGTCGCGGGCGGCGATGACATCGGCGCTGCGCGGCTGGCCGGTGAAGAACGCGATCTCGCCCAGCACACCGCCTGCGCCGATCTCGGCCAGGTCCACCCCTTCGCGCGAGACGCGGAAGCGCCCGGTTTCAACGAGGTACATCGCGTCTGCGTCTGTGCCTTCGGCGATCAGGCGCGTGCCACGCGGCACCGCCTCTCGCTCAAGACGCGCCAGCGCGTCCGCGCCTTCGAGAACGGAGAATAAGCCTTCGGGGGCAAACGGTTCGGACCCGGTCATGCTGAAAATCCATCAAGCAACAATTCCGGCGCGACCATACGGGACGCGCCGGTAAATGCGAACGGTTTCCTTGCTTTACGTCCCGCCTCGTGGCCGCCTCCCCCCGCGGCCCGGGCAGGCCGGTCGCCTCACTCGGCGCCCGTCATCTCGTCATAGACCGACAGGGCCTTGGCGGCATACATGAGCGACGGGCCGCCGCCCATCTGCACCGCCATGGCCAGGACGTCGCCCAGTTCCTCGCGCGTCGTGCCCGCGTTGATCGCCGCCTCGACATGGAAAATGATGCAGGGCTCGCAGCGCACCGCGATCGAGATGCCAAGCGCCACGAATTCCTTGGTCTTGATGTCGAGAACGCCACCGTCCTTGACCGCCTTGGACAGGGTGCCGAACCCCTTGGTCGCCTCGGGGATCGTGCGGTTCAGCGCGCGCAGGTCGTTGCGCATGTCTTTGGCCTTGTCGGTCCATGTCATCTTGGGGGACTCCATCACAAAAGGATAAGGATGGCCGCGCTTTAACAGCCCGTTGCCCCGTCAACTTTGACCAGTGTCAAACGCGTTCGACCGCCAGAAGCAGGTTGTTGGCGGGCATCCGCACCGTCTCGATCACGCGCAACCCGCGATCGACCAGATGCGACAGCACCCAAAGCACGTCCTTGTAGCCGATGGCCGGATCCTGCGCCCGCAGTTGCGCGTCGAAGGCGGCATCGCCCTCGCTGGTGGCTTCACCATCGCGCAGGAAGGGGCCGTAGATCAGCGCGACGCCGCTGGGGCGCAGGGCCTCGGCGATGCCGGTCAGCACAGCTTCCGCCGCTTCGGTCGAGATCAGGTGCAGAAGGTTCGACAGGAACAGGAAGTCGACCGGCCCGATCTCGGCCCCCCAGCCGGGGCGCGCGGCATCAAGGTCGAGGGGCGGCAGAATGTTCGCCACGCTCTCTGCCTCGGCCCAGGCCGTGATCGAGGCCCGCCGGGCCGCGTCGGGTTCGGTCGGTTGCCATGTCAGGCCGGGGGTCGCGGCGGCGAAGCGCACGATATGCTCGCCCGTGCCCGAGGCGATCTCCAGGGCGCGGCCGCGCTCCGGTGCGAAGCGTGGCAGGTGGTCGAGGATCGCATCCCGGTTGCGCAGCGCCGAGGGGGCGGACAGCCGCGCATCGCCCGTGCCTGCGGCACCGGGCTGTTCGCCCGGTGCATTGCTTTCGCTGGTCATGGGTCGGTCTTACTGACCGCTTTCCATCATGATCGACATGGCGCCGGATTCGGCCATGCGCATCATCATGATCTCGACCATGCCGCACTCGTTCGAGATCGCCTGCATCTGCTGGTCCGTGATGCCGTCGGGCAGCGCCGGCTGGAACGTGCCCTGCATCAGGCCCTCGGGCGTGGCGCTGGCCATGGCGGCCTCCATGTTGTCGAGCATCTCGTTGACGCCGTCTTCGCCCACCTCGTCCTCGACGCCGTCGAGGATGCATTCGCCCGCTGCCCGCATCTCGTCATCCCATTCGGCCGTGGGCAGGTTGCCTTGCAGCGCCGGGATCTCGGCGACCAGCGCGGTATAGGTCATCTCGGTCATGGTTTCCGACATGGCCTCCATCCGCTCCAGCGCGGATTGGGCACTGGCGGCCATGGGCAGGGCCAGGGCAACGGCCGAGGCGAGGATCAGGCGGGTGGTCATGGGTGTCTCCCTTGAGTCGGATGTCACGGGCAAAGGTATCCGCTTGGGGGCGGTCTTCAAGCGCGGGGATTCCCGACCGGGCGCAATCTTGCCGGGGAAAGGGCCGCGACAAGTTCGGGCCCGAGGCTGGGCGTGCTGCCCGAAACCAGTTCCGAGAGCAGGCGGCTGGCGGCGGGCGCCGTCTGGAAGCCGTAGCCGCCTTGCCCTGCAAACCAAAGGAAATCGTGGCGTCCGGGCTCCGGCCCGATTACCAGGCAGCGGTCGGGCGCGAAGGTGCGCAGGCCCGCCCAGCTCGAGGACAGGCGCGTGACCTCCTCGGTGACGAAAGGTTGATAGCGGGCGATGCCCTCGGCCAACACCATGTCGTCGGGCCAGGCGTCATGGGGCTCGTCCACCGGGTCTTCCTCGCCGGGCGAGACGATCCACGCGCCGGCATCCGGCTTGGCGTACCAGCTTTCGCCGGTCCCCAGCAGCATCGGCCAGCCCGAGACATCGTGGCCGCCCGGCGCAGGCATGCGCGCCATCGAGCGGCGCAGCGGTTTCAGCCCGATGGGCCCGATCCCGGCCATGGTGGCGACCTGGTCGGCCCAGGCCCCGGCGGCGTTCACGAGCTTCCTGCCCTCGTGGACCGTGTCGCCCACGCTGACCTGCCAGGTCCTGCGGACGCGGGCGATGGCGCTGACGCGCGCACCGGTCTGGACCGTGCCCCCGTTGGCGCGGATCTGGCGGGCAAAAACCTGGATCATCCGGTCGGTATCGACATCCCAGGCCTCCGTGTGATGGGCGGCGCGCCGCACATGGGACGGGTCGAGGATCGGAACCATCTCGCAGGCCTTGTCCACCGCGATCTCCGGCAATTCCATCGTCTCGCGATCGCGTTCGAAGCGTCCCTCTTCTCCGGGTCCGGCCAGGAGCATCAGCCCGCGCGGCGAAAGCAGCCCGCCATCGAGTGTCTGGTGGTCGTGGCGCGAGGCCTCGTTGAGTGCGATGGTGACGGGATGCCCGTAATTCGCCTCGTAGAGGGCGGCCGACCGACCAGAGGCATGGTAGGCGAGTGCCGTCTCTGCTTCGAGCAGGAGGACACGACCGAATTCCGAGAGGCGCGCGCCGGCCGAGGTGCCGGCAATACCGCCGCCGATAACGATGAAATCATAAATCATTTCGGTTTGGTTGCACGGGTCGTGCGCCGTTGCAAGGGGCAGGGGGGCGCCACGCAGGGCATCGAGCCCCTCGTGGCGCCGGCGCTGTCGCGCCGATGCATATTTGAAGGATAAAGATGGGGCTTGGCGGGGGCGGATCGGGGGGTGGGACGCAACCCCGGAAACGGGAAAGGCCCGCGTCGGGCGCGGGCCTTTCGGATCGTGTCGCTTCGCGTCAGCGATCAGTTCGGGATCTCGCCCGTCAGGCCTTCGACGTAGAAATCCATGCCGGCCAGCGTGCCGTCATCGGCCACTTCGCCCTCGGCCAGCCACGCGGTGCCGTCCTGGCGATTGATCGGGCCGGTGAAGGGGTGGTACTCGCCTGCCGCGATCGCCTCCATCAGCTCGGTGGCCGAGGCGCGGACCTCTTCGGGGATGGCGTCGGTCATCTCGCCGATTTCGACCATGCCCGGGCCGATGCCGTCCCAGGTGTCCATCGATTCCCAGGTGCCGTTCATCGCCGCTTCGACGCGGGCGATGTAGTAGGGCGCCCAGTTGTCGATGATCGAAGACACCCGCGGGGCGGGGGCGAACTGGTACATGTCAGACGCCTGCCCGAAGGAGATGATGCCCGCCTCTTGCGCGATGGTCTGCGGCGCGGTCGAGTCGGTGTGCTGCATCAGGACATCCACGCCCGCGTCGATCAGCGCCTGGGCCGCGTCGGCCTCGGCGGCGGGGTCGAACCAGGTATAGGCCCAGACGACGCGCATTTCGACATCGGGGTTCACTTCGCGCGCATGCAGGAAGGCCGAGTTGATGCCGCGGATGACCTCGGGGATCGGGTAGGAGCCGATGTAGCCGATGATGTTGCTTTCGGTCATGTGGCCGGCGATATGGCCGATCACCGCGCGCCCCTCGTAGAAGCGGGCCGAGTAGGTCGAAACGTTCGGCGTGTCACGGCGGTAGCCGGTGGCGTGCTCGAAATAGACATCGGGGAACTGGGCCGCGACCGCGTTGGTCGGGTCCATGTAGCCGAAGGAGGTGGTGAAGACCATGTCGGCGCCACCGAGGATCATCTGGGTGATGGCGCGCTCGGCATCCGCACCTTCGGGCACGTTCTCGAGATAGACGGTTTCGACGGCGTCGCCGAAATGCTCCTCGACGGCCAGGCGGCCCTGGTTGTGTTCGTAGGTCCAGCCCAGATCGCCGACCGAGCCGACATAGATGAAGCCGACCTGGAACGGGTCGTCCTGTGCGGTGGCCGCGCCCGCAAGGGTCGCGGTGGCCAGCGCTGCGCTGGCCAGGAGCTTGGTGGTGGTTTTCATGTCAGATCATCCTCCGTGTTGGATTGCGGGGTTTCGGTGTGACGTGTCTCGGACGGCTGCGCCGCCCGTTCCTCGTGCGTCTGTTCGATCAGGGCGACGGTGATCAGGCCCGCGGGCACGGCCACGACGCCAAGGCCGACCAGCAGGACGCAGCCCGTGAAGATCCGCCCGCCCGTCGTGACGGGGTAGACATCGCCATAACCCACCGTGGTCAGCGTCGACAGCGCCCACCACAGGCTTGCGGGAATCGAGCCGAAGAACTCGGGCTGCGCCTCGCGCTCGAAATGGTAGATGCCGACGGCGGCCAGGTACAGGATCACGGTCGAGATGAAGCTGAAGATCAGTAGCTCGGCCTTGGTCTGCTCGAAGGCGCGCGCGATGCGGTCGAGCGCCCGGTTCGCCTTGAAAAGCTTGAGCAGCCGCACCAGGCGCAACAGGCGCAGCGAGCGGACCGTGACCAGATCGGGAAACAGGAACACCACCGCCGGGACGATGGCGATGAAGTCGATGATGCCCCACGGGCTGACCGCGTAATGCAGCGGGCGCGGCGAACAGATCAGCCGCGTGACATATTCCACCGCGAAAAGCGCGAGGATCACGGCCTCGCCCCAGCGCAGGGCCTGCCGCAGCTCGGGCGGCAGGGCAGGCAGGGTTTCCAGCGCGATGACCACGCCCGAAATCACGATCAGCGCGTAAAGGGCCAGCGCGACGCGGCGACCGACACGCGGATGCGTGCCGTCGAGGATCTCGATGATGTCGCTGCGGTGCATGGGCGCTCCGGGTCGGCCTCCCGTTCATGACGACGTGCCTCTTGGTATCGCGGAGGTCAAGTTTTCAACTCCAGCCGGTCGATCGCATCCTCGACGCGGTAATGGTCTTGCAGCAGAACGTAGTCGCCTTCGGTAATCTGGCACAATCGGTCAATCTGTGCCCGGGTCAGCCGCGCATCGCTTGCCGGGGGGCGCGAACTGTTCGCGGTCGGCATCGTCACCGGCGTGCCGAACCGGTCACTGATCAGCCGTTCGAGCGGGGCGATGGCGTCGATCCGATGGATCGAGTCGAAGAACCCGAGACTGGGGCCGAGGTGCCAGGCGAAGGGGGTGGTGTGGATGAAGATGTTGGGGCTCACCTCGCGATAGCTGTCGATATGGTCGATCAGCGTTCCGAGATCGGGTGCCGCGGGCAACCCCAGTTTCTGGAACGCGGCCCGTTCGGGATGGGCCTTGCCGTGAACCCGGTTCGCGATCTTGCCCCGCCACGCCGACACAAAGCGCCCGATCGGGTCGCGCACAACCGCGAACTTGTGAAAGCCCTCCGCGCCCTCGGGGTCGGGGTCGAACGGGTGCGTCCGCAGGAAGGGTACCTTGTGCACATTTGTCCAGGCCGACATCGGGGCCTGACCGCGAAAGCGCTGGCGCAAACGCTTGAGCAGTTTGTTGGGCCTTGGAACGAAGGGCGTGCCGGTTTCGATCCGGTAGAACAACTCCTTGATCGAGGTGCTGCCGACCTTCGTCACGTCGTAATAGACCAAACGCGTTTTCGGAGAGACGATCGCCATCTGCGCGGTCAACTGCTTGCGTGAAAGACGCGCCCCAGGGCTGCGGGCGCGTTGAGCGCCGCACGCGAGCGGTCCGACGAGATGAGGACGAGGACGATGATCGTCACGAGGTAGGGCGAGGCATCCAGCAGCGCCACGGGCACGCCGATCTCGGCCGCTTGCAGGCGCAGTTGCAGGGCCGCGATGCCGCCGAACAGGTAGGCGCCGAACAGCACGCGCCACGGTTTCCAGCTGGCAAAGACGACCAGCGCCAGCGCGATCCAGCCCGCGCCCGCCGTCATCCCCTCGATCCAGTTCTGCACGCGGACGACCGACAGGAACGCCCCGCCAAGGCCCGCGCAGGCGCCACCGAACAGGATGGCGAGGATGCGGATGCGCACGACCTTGTAGCCGAGCGCGTGCGCCGCCTCGTGGCTTTCACCCACCGCGCGCAGGATCAGGCCGGTGCGGGTGAAGGCCAGCACGTACCAGACGGCGGCGACCAGCAGGACGGAGAGGTAGGTGACAAGCGAATGGCCGAACAGGATCGGGCCCACGACCGGGATCTCGGCCAGTGCAGCCGGGAACGGATCGGTCACAACCGGCGGGGTCTGGCCGGGATAGCCCACGCCCAGAAGCGCCGATAGGCCGAGGCCGAACAGCGTCAGCGCCAGGCCCGTCGCCACCTGGTTCGACAGCAACAGTTGCGTCAGAACGGCGAAGATCAGCGACAGGGCCATGCCCCCGCCCATCCCGGCAAGGAAGGCCAGGGTGGGCGACCCGGTCTCGACCGCCGTGACGAAGCCCACGACCGCCCCGGTGATCATCATCCCCTCGACGCCGAGGTTCAGGACACCCGATTTCTCGACCACCAACTCGCCGATCGCGGCCAGCAGGACGGGGGTGGAGACGGTGATCAACGCCACGGTCAGGGCGACGAGGTCGATACTCATGCCGCGGCCCTCCCCGTGCCGAACCGGATGCGGAAATTCGACAAGACGTCGAGCGCGAGCAGGAAGAACAGGAGCATCCCCTGGAAGGCCTGGATCGCCGGGGCGGGCACGCCCAGCATCAGCTGCGCCAGTTCTCCGCCGATATAGGTCAGCGCCATCAGCAGGCCCGCCAACAGGATGCCCACGGGATGCAGGCGGCCCAGGAAGGCCACGATGATCGCGGTGAACCCGTAGCCCGAATTGAAGTCGATGCTGATCTGCCCCGCGGGGCCGGACACTTCGAACAGGCCCGCCATTCCGGCCAGCGCACCCGAGACGCCGAGGCACAAAAGCACAAGCCGCGTCGGCTCCACCCCGGCGAAGCGCGCGGCGCGCGGGGCTTGGCCCGCCAGCTTGATCTGGTAGCCCAGCACGTGACGGTTCAGCAGCACGTAAGCCGCGATCACGGCGATGAAGGCCGCGACAACGCCCCAGTGCATCCCGGTTCCCGCGATCAGCTCGGGATTGTCTGTGCCGGGATGACGGGCGAGGTTCCGGCTGCCGGGAAAGCCCCGCGCCTCGGGGTTGCGCAGCCAGTTCGTCGCGGCCGAGGCAAGGATGGCCTCTGCGACGTAGACCAGCAAAAGCGACACGAGGATTTCATTGGTGCGAAACCGCGTTTTCAGGATGCCGGGGATCATCGCCCAGGCCCACCCGCCAAGCGCGCCCACGATCACCATGCCGGGAAAGATCAGGATGTTCTCGGACGGGTAAAGCGCAAGGCCGAAGGCCGCACCGCAGATCGCGCCGATGATATATTGCCCCTCGGCCCCGATGTTCCAGATGCCCGCGCGGAACCCCAGCGACAGGCCGATGGCGATCAGGATCAGCGGCCCTGCCTTCACCAGAAGTTGCGGGCGCGAGTAGCTGGCGAATTGCGGGTGGAACAACGGGTCCCAGAAGATCACGCGGATCGCCTCGACCGGGTCCTGACCGAGCGCGGCAAACATCAGCCCGCCCGCGATCATGGTCAGGACCACCGCGATGACCGGCGTCGACAGAGACCAGAAGCGCGAGGGCATGGGGCGTTTTTCAAGGCGGATCATTGGGCGGCCTCCACCTCGTGCATGTCATGGGCGCCGCCCAGCATCAGGCCGATCTCTTCCATCGACAGGCCACGCGCCGGGCGCGGGGCCGACAGCCGCCCTTCGTTCAACGCGCAGAACCGGTCCGAGATCTCCAGCAACTCGTCGAGGTCCTGGCTGATGACGATCACCGCAGCACCATTCTGCGCCAGGTCCAGCAGCGCCTGCCGGATCGCGGCGGCGGCGCTGGCGTCCACACCCCAGGTGGGCTGGTTCACCACCAGCACGTCGGGGTCCTGCAGGATCTCGCGTCCGATGACGTATTTCTGAAGGTTGCCGCCCGACAGCGCGCGCGCGGCCACGTTGGGGCCAGGGGTGCGCACGTCGAACCGCGCGATGATCTCCTCGGCAAAGCCCTTGGCCTTGCCCCAGCCGACGAAGCCGTTTTGGTCCAGCCCCTTGCGCACCCGCCCCGTCAGAACGGCGTTTTCCGTCAGGCTCATGTCCGGGGCGGCGGCGTGGCCCAGCCGTTCCTCGGGGGCGCAAAGCAGCCCCAGCTTGCGCCGCGCCTCGGGGGCGGTGTCGCCGATGGGCGCGCCCTTGAACTCGATCGCACCCGGCGCGCTGCGGCGCTCGCCCGACAGCGCGGCCAGCAATTCGTCCTGCCCGTTGCCCGCGACACCGCCAATGCCCAGCACCTCGCCCGCGCGCACCTCCAGCCCGACATGGCGCAGCGGCGTGCCGAAGGGGCTGGCGGGTTCCATCGACAGACCCGCCACGGTCAGCAAAACCTCGCCCGGCTCGGCCTCGTCGCGTGCGGGCTGGCTCAGCGACTTGCCCACCATCATCTCGGCCATCTGGGCCGCCGACACCTCGCGCGGGGTGCATTCGCCCACCACCTTGCCCAGTCGCAGGATCGTGGCGGCATCGCAAAGCGTGCGGATCTCTTCCAGCTTGTGGCTGATATAAAGGATCGCCGTCCCCTCGGCCGACAGCTTGCGCAGGGTGTGAAACAGGATTTCCACCTCCTGCGGCGTCAGCACGCTGGTCGGCTCGTCCATGATCAGGAGTTTCGGGTCCTGCAACAGGCAGCGGATGATCTCGACCCGCTGACGTTCGCCCGCGCTCAGGTCGCCCACCAGCCGCGCGGGGTCGAGGGGCAGGCCATAGGTCCGGCTGACATCATGGATGCGCTGCGCCAGATCGCGCGGCTTGGGCGGGTTTTCCATGCCAAGGGCGATGTTCTCGGCGACGCTCAGCGCCTCGAACAGGCTGAAATGCTGGAACACCATCGCCACGCCCGAGGCGCGGGCGGCGCGCGGTTCGCTCGGCGTGTACTCCGCCCCGTTCAGCACCATCGTTCCGGCATCGGGCCGCACCAGGCCGTAGATCATCTTGACCAACGTGGATTTTCCCGCGCCGTTCTCGCCCAGAAGCGCATGCACCTCGCCCGGTTGAATCGCAAAGGACACGTCGTCATTCGCGACGACGCCGGGATAGGCCTTGGTCAGCCCCTTGATCTCAAGGAGTGCGCTCAAAGGTGGCGTCCCTTCATGTCCCCTGATGTCCCCCGTCCGGCAGTTCTGCCGAATCCTTGTGCATTTGCCCTTTCAGTAGCCTTGCAGCGACCCCAACGGCAATGGCTTGGGGGTGTTTCCCAAGGCTCGGGTCGCCAATCGGGCAGGTAATGCGCGAAATTTCAGCACCTTCGTGCCCCAGCGCGGCAAGCCGCGAGCGAAAGCGCGCCCATTTGGTGGCCGACCCGATCAACCCGCAACTTGCGAACCCGTGGGTCAGCGCGGCATGGCACAGCGCAAGGTCGATTTCGTGGCTGTAGGTCAGGATCAGGTGATGCGCGCCGGTCGGGGCATGCGCCATCGCCCGCGGCGGCTCGGCGGCGATCAGGCGCGTGACGCCGTCGGGCAGGTCATCGGGAAAGCGGTCGGGCGCGGTGTCGATCCAGGTGAGGCTGAAACCGGGCAGGGGGGCGAGCGTCGTGACGATGGCGCGCCCTACATGCCCCGCGCCCCAGACCCAGAGCGGCGTGCCTTGGGGCCGCGCGATCCCCTCGGCCGCCTCGAAGCGCAGCGTCACCGCCCCGCCGCAGCATTGCCCCAGCGCGGGGCCAAGCGCGATGGTGCGCTCTGCCTGCACCTCGCCCGCCGCGATCATGCGCCGGGCAGTCTCCATCGCCTCCCATTCCAGCGCACCGCCGCCGATGGTGCCAAGGGTCCGGTCCGCGAAGACCAGCATCGCCGCCCCCGCCTCGCGCGGGGCGGACCCGCGCGTGCCCGTCACCGTGACGCGGATGCCGCTCACGCCGTGCCCTTGGCCCGCTTGACGGCGGCCAGAACGGCCTCGGGCGTGGCGGGGGCTTGCAGGTCGGGGAAGTTCGGGCCGCAGGCGGCACAGGCGTTGCCCAGGGCCGAAAACACGCTGATCCCCAGCATGAAGGGCGGCTCGCCCACGGCCTTCGAGCGATAGATCGTGTCCTCGCGGTTCTCATCCTGCCAGAGCGCGACGTTGAAAACCCCGGGCCGGTCGGAACAGGCGGGGATCTTGTAGGTCGAGGGCGCGTGGGTACGCAGCCGCCCCGCGTCATCCCACACCAGTTCCTCCATCGTCAGCCAGCCTGCGCCCTGCACGAAGCCGCCTTCGATCTGCCCGATATCCAGCGCCGGGTTCAGCGAGGCGCCTGCGTCATGCAGGATATCGGTGCGCAGCACCCGGTTCTCGCCCGTCAGCGTGTCGATCACCACCTCGGAACAGGCGACGCCATAGGCGAAATAGAAGAACGGCCGCCCCTGTCCCTTGATCCGGTCCCACGCGATCTTGGGAGTCTTGTAGAACCCCGTCGCCGACAGGCTGACGCGCGCCATGTAGGTGCGCTTCACCGCCTCGTCGAACGGCATCGAGGCCCCGCCCGCGATCACCTGCCCGTCTTCGAACACCACGCTGGCCGGGTCGGCTTGCAACTCTTCCGCCACCACACTGGCGATGCGCCCCCGGATCTCGTCGCAGGCGGCCTTGACCGCCATGCCGTTCAAATCGCTGCCGGAACTGGCCGCCGTGGCGGAGGTGTTGGGCACCTTGCCCGTATCGGTCGCGGTGATCTTGACCCGGTCGATCCCCACGCCGAACCGGTCGGCGCCGACCTGCGCCACCTTCTGGAACAGGCCTTGGCCCATCTCGGTCCCGCCGTGGTTCATGTGGATCGAGCCGTCCTGGTAGACATGCACCAGCGCGCCCGCCTGGTTCAGATGGGTCAGCGTGAAGGAGATGCCGAATTTCACCGGCGTCATCGCGATCCCGCGCTTGAGCACCGGGTTCCCGGCGTTCCACGCGGCGACCCGGGCGCGGCGCCCCTCGTAATCGCACGCCTCGGCCAGCGCCTCGGTCATCGGGTGCAGGATGAAATCCTCGACCTCCATCCCATAAGGCGTGGTATTGCCAAACTCGCTGCTGGGCACCGGCGAATGCGCCCCGCCAAAGCGCTTGGCATGCCCCGCGCCGGTCTCGACCTTGACCGAGCCGCGCCCGGCCAGATCGGCGGTCTCCAGCCGCCCGCCGGGCGTCGCAACGACGGCCTCGCCGTCCTCTGCACTGCCCTTGGCCGGCGCATAGTAATTCAGGCGGCGCAGCTCCAACGGGTCCATCCCGAGGCTGTGGGCGATATGGTCCATCACCCGCTCAATGCCCACCATCCCCTGCGGCCCGCCGAACCCCCGAAACGCCGTGGCGCTTTGCGTGTTGGTCTTCAGCCGGTGCGAGGTGATCCGCGCCGCCAGCAACAGGTAAGCGTTATCGGCATGGAGCATCGCGCGGTCGGCCACCGGCAGCGACAGGTCCATGGCCCAGCCGCAGCGGATATACTGGGTAAAGTCGATCCCCGTGATCTTCCCCTCGGCATCCACCCCCGCGCGATAGTCGATCCGCGCATCATGCCGCTTGCCGGTCACGACGAAATCGTCGTCGCGGTCATAGCGCATCTTGGCGGGCCGCCCGGTGCGCGCGGCCACCAGCGCGCAGGCGATGGCGAGGTGATTCCCCTGGCTTTCCTTGCCGCCAAAGCCGCCGCCCATGCGCCGCACCTCGACCCTCACGCCATGCATCGGCACCCCCAACGCATCCGCCACCTTGTGCTGGATTTCCGTCGGGTGTTGCGAGGAAGAGTGCACGATCATGTCGCCCCCTTCCTGCGGCAGGGCGAGGGCGGATTGCCCTTCGAGGTAGAAATGCTCCTGCCCGCCCATCTCGATCCGGCCTTCGATGACATGAACGGCGCGGGCGAGTGCGGCTTCGACATCGCCCTTGGCATAGACGCGCGACCCGTCCTCGAACCGGCTGTCGGCGGCCATGGCCGCGTCGATGGTCAGGATGGGGGCCTCTTCCGCGATTTCGACACGCGCCTTCGCCGCCGCCTTGCGCGCCAGCAGGTGAGAGCTCGCCGCGACAAGGAAGATCGGTTGCCCCGCGTAATGGATCGTGCCGTCGGACAGCAGCGGTTCGTCATGGTTGGACGGGCTGCAATCGGGGTTGGGGCTCAGGTCCTCGGCAGACAGGACCGCGACCACCCCTTCGGCGCTCCGCACCGCGTCGAGGTTCAGCGCCGTGATCCGCCCCTTCGCCACGGTGGACAGGCCAAAGGCCAGGTGCAGGCAATCGGCAGGCGTCGGGATGTCATCGACATAGCGCGCCGCGCCCGTCACATGCAGGCGGGCGGCGTCGTGGGGCAGGGGCTTGTGCACGCTCATGGCCGCACCTCCAGCGCCGAGGTGGGCACGCCCGCGCTGTCGTGGAAGGTCCGCCACAGCATGTTCTGCGCCGTCTCCAGCCGGTAGGCGGCCGAGGCGCGCATGTCGCTCATCGGGGTGTAATCCTGCGCGAAGGCGGGCAGCGCGGCGGCGATCGTCGCCTCGGTCCAGGGTCGGCCGGTCAGTGCGGCCTCCACATGGCTGGCGCGTTTCGGCGTCCCCGCCATGCCGCCGAAGGCGATGCGGGCCGAGGTCACCGTGCCCCCTTCGACCGCGATGTTGAACGCACCGCAGACGGCCGAGATATCCTGATCGAACCGTTTCGAAAGCTTGTAGACCCGCAGCGTGTCGGGCTGGACCGGGATGCTGACCGCTTCGACGAATTCCCCCGGCGCGCGGTCCTGCTTGCCGTAATCGATAAAGAACTCTTCCAGCGGCAGGCTACGCCGTGCCGCGCCTTTGCGCAGGTGCAGCGTCGCCCCCAGCGCGATCAGCGCCGGCGGGCTGTCCCCGATGGGCGAGCCATTGGCGATGTTGCCCCCCACCGTCGCCGCATTGCGGACCTGGACCGAGCCGTATCGGCGGATCATTTCGGCCAGGGACGGATGCCGGTCGGCGATGAACGCTCCGAACTCGGCCACATTGGTCATTGCCCCGACGCGGATTGTTTCGCCGTTGGCAACAATCCCCTTCAGGTCGGCGCATTGGTTCAGGAATGCGACGGGCGACAGGTCGCGTAGCCCCTTGGTCACCCACAGCCCCACATCGGTCGCCCCGGCAATCAGCGTGGCGTCGGGGTTGGCCGCGTACCACTCGGCCAGGTCGTCCGAGGTCCGGGGAATGAAGGGCGTTTCCGGCGCGGGCGCATCCGGCAGCGCGGCCAGGTCTTCGTGCAGCCAAGCGGGCACCGGCGCGCCCTCGGTGGCCTCGGCGGCGCGGATGATCGGCGCATAGCCCGTGCAGCGGCACAGGTTCCCCGCCAGCTGATCGTCATGATCCGTCCGCCCGTTCAGATGCGCGGTCGCCATCGAGACGACGAAACCCGGCGTGCAGAACCCGCATTGCGACCCGTGATGCGCGATCATCGCCTGTTGCACCGGGTGCAGGTCGCCATCGGGCCCCGAGAGCCCTTCGACCGTGCGCACGGCCTTGCCGTCCAGTTGCGGCAGAAACAGGATACAGGCGTTCAGCGCGCGCGCCCCGTCCGCATCCGTCACCATCACCGTGCAGGCGCCGCAATCGCCCTCGTTGCAGCCCTCCTTCGTGCCGGTCAGGTGCCGCTCTTCGCGCAGCCAATCCAGAAGCGTCACCGTGGGGGCGGCCTCGACCACCTGTGCCTCGCCGTTCAGCAGAAAGCGGATCGCCATGGATGTCTTCCGCCGCGCTACCCTGATGGGGTGGTTGTCCGGCCCTCGATGCGGCGTAGAGGGCGGCCCCGTCCGTGCGTTTACCAGATGGTAGAAAACCGGGGCGGGGCGGGCAATGCAAGCCTTGCGTCGGTTCGGTTGCCCTTCTGACGTGCGATTGCGCGCGAAATGGGCAATCATGGTCTCAGGTGTTCGCGCAATCCAGCGGGGTGGACTGACTCGTCATGTGGGGTCTGGGGGCGGTTCTGATCGGTCTGGCGCTGGGCGTCGGGCTCCAGCAATGGCAGGCCCGTCGCTTCGCCGGCGATGCCAAGGCGCTGGGCGAGCGTGTGCTGCGCGGGCGCACGGTCGGGCGCGGCGACCCGCCCGCCATCCTGCGCATGCGCGCCGAGGGGAACGGGGCAGGCGGCACCTGGCGCGCCGCCCGCCTGACGCAGGAGGCCGAGATGCGGCTCGGTCCCGACAAGCCCTGGGCCGCGATCACGGCCGAGCAGGTGATCGGACTCGGGCAGCCGGGCTTTGTCTGGCAAGCCAAACAGGGCCGTGGCCCCGTTCCGAAGATCGTGGTGGTGGATGCCTATGCAGGCGGGCGCGGGCGGTTGCGGGCCGCCCTGTTGGGCGCGGTCACCGTGGCCGATGCCTCCGGCCCTGAAATGGACCGGGCCGAGGCGATGCGCTACCTCGCCGAACTGCCCTGGGCGCCCGACGCGGTCCTCGGCAATCCCGATATCCGCTGGCGCGACGGGCCGGATGGCAGCATCGAGGCCGGGCTGGCCGTGGGCGGGTCCGTCGCCTGGGTCCGCTTCCACCTCGATGCGGTGGGCGACATCGTGGCGGTCGAGGCCGACCGCCCCGAGCGCACGCAGGACGGCACCGTGATCCTGCGGCCCTGGCGCGGAGAGTTCCGCGAGTATGGCGAGATCGGCGGTCGGCGCATGCCGCTCTCGGCCGAGGTGGGCTATATCTATGACGATGGCTACCACGCCTATTGGCGCGGGCGCATCACCGGCTACGAAATGGTCCGGTGACGCGACCCCTCGGGGTTATCCACAGCCTCGCCACCAGATGATGTGGTTTGGCGGTTCCCTCGCGGGCGGGCTTTGGATAGCTTGATCGCATGGCCGATCCCCGATTCATTCATCTCCGATTGCACACCGAGTATTCGCTGCTGGAAGGCGCGATGCGGGTCAAGAAACTGCCCGGCATGGTCGCGGATGCCGGCATGCCCGCCGTCGCGGTGACCGACACGAACAACATGTTCTGCGCGCTGGAGTTTTCCGAAACGGCGGCCAAGGCCGGGGTGCAGCCCATCATCGGCTGCCAGTTGGACGTGGACTATGCGCCTGTTCAGCCCGGTGAACGTCCCAATCCGCCCGCCACCATCGTCCTGCTGGCCCAGAACGAGGCCGGCTACAAGAACCTGATGAAGCTGAACTCCGCGCTCTACCTGCGCGGCGATGGCAGCTTTCCGCATGTGACGCTGGAGGAACTGGCACAGCATGGCGAGGGGCTGATCTGCCTCTCCGGCGGGCCCGAGGGGCCGGTGGGTCAATTCCTGCGGGTCGGCAACACGGGGCGGGCGCGGGCGCTGTTGGAACGGATGGCCTCGATCTATCCCGACCGGCTCTACGTCGAATTGCAGCGCCACCCGGGCGAGGGCGGCCTGCCCGAGACCGAGGCGCAGACCGAGCGCGGCCATGTCGAACTGGCCTACGAGTTGAACCTGCCGCTGGTCGCCACGAACGACGTCTATTTCCCCAAGGCCGAGATGTACGAGGCGCATGACGCGCTGATCTGCATCGCCGAAGGCGCCTATATCGACCAGTCCGAGCCGCGCCGCCGCCTGACCCCGCAGCACCATTTCAAGACGCCCGAGGAGATGGCCGCGCTCTTCGCCGACCTCCCCGAGGCGCTGGAAAACACCGTCGAGATCGCGCGGCGCTGCGCGTTTCGCGCCCGCACCCATCCGCCGATCCTGCCGCGCTTCGCCGATGACGAGGTCGAGGAATTGCGCCGCCAGGCGCATGAAGGCCTGCACGCCCGCCTTGCTGTCATTCCCCACGCGGATACCGTCGAGGCCTATGAAAAACGGCTCGAATTCGAGCTGGGCATCATCGAGGGGATGGGCTTCCCCGGCTACTTCCTGATCGTGGCCGATTTCATCAAATGGGCCAAGGATCACGATATCCCCGTCGGGCCGGGGCGCGGCTCGGGGGCGGGCAGCCTCGTCGCCTATGCGCTGACGATCACCGACCTCGACCCCCTGCGCTACAGCCTGCTCTTCGAACGCTTCCTGAACCCCGAACGCGTGTCGATGCCCGACTTCGACATCGACTTCTGCATGGACCGCCGCGAAGAGGTCATCCGCTACGTGCAGGAGAAATACGGTCGCGACCGGGTGGGCCAGATCATCACCTTCGGCGCGCTTCTGTCCAAGGCCGCCGTGCGCGACGTGGGCCGCGTGTTGCAAATGCCCTTCGGCCAGGTCGACCGCCTGTCCAAGATGATCCCGGTCGAAGGGGTGAAGCCCGTCTCGATCGCGCAGGCCATCAAGGACGAGCCGCGTTTCATCGAGGAAATGCGCGAGACCGAGCAGGACAAGCGCGATGGCCGCGTGAACCCCACGCGCCGCCTGATGGATTACGCCGAGAAGATCGAGGGCCTGCTGCGCAACGCTTCGACCCACGCGGCCGGCGTCGTGATCGGCGACCGCCCGCTGGACGAGCTTGTGCCGCTCTACCGCGATCCGCGCTCCGACATGCCGGCCACGCAGTTCAACATGAAATGGGTCGAACCTGCGGGCCTTGTGAAATTCGACTTCCTCGGTCTCAAGACCCTGACCGTGGTGCAGAACGCCATCGACCTGATCCACGCCTCGGGGCGGCAGTTGCACGAGGCGCCGGACGGCAGCACCATCTACCAGCCGCCCGAAGGCGCCGAGAACCAGATCAACGCCATCCCGCTGGATGACCCCGCCACCTACGCCCTTTACGCCAGCGCCAAGACGGTCGCCGTGTTCCAGGTGGAAAGCTCGGGCATGATGGATGCGCTGCGGCGCATGAAGCCCACCTGTATCGAGGATATCGTCGCGCTCGTGGCGCTCTACCGCCCCGGCCCGATGGAGAACATCCCGAAATACTGCGAGGTGAAGAACGGCATTTCCGATCGCGACCGCCTGCATCCGCTGATCGACCATATCCTCGACGAGACGCAGGGCATCATCGTCTACCAGGAACAGGTGATGCAGATCGCGCAGGAAATGGCGGGCTACAGCCTCGGCGGCGCCGACCTGCTGCGCCGCGCCATGGGCAAGAAGATCAAGGAGGCGATGGACGCCGAACGCCCCAAGTTCCTCGAAGGCTCCGCCAAGAACGGGGTGGACGAGGCCAAGGCGCTCGAAGTCTGGAACCTGCTCGAGAAATTCGCCAATTACGGCTTCAACAAGTCCCACGCCGCCGCCTATGCCGTGGTCAGCTACCAGACCGCGTGGCTCAAGGCGAACCACCCGGTCGAGTTCATGGCCGCCGTCATGAATTGCGATATCCACCTCACCGACAAGCTGGGCATCTACAAGCAGGAGGTCGACCGCCTCGGCATCGAAACCGTGCCGCCCTGCGTCAACCGCTCGGCCGCGACCTTCACGGTGAAGGACGGCAAGATCCTCTACGCGCTCGGCGCGCTGAAGAACGTCGGCGTCGAGGCGATGCGCATGATCGTCGAGGCGCGCCAGACCGAGCGCGGCGAGAAACCCTTTGCCACGCTATTCGATTTCGCCCGCCGCGTTGATCTCAAGCGCGTCGGCAAACGCTCGCTGGAAATGCTTGCCCGTGCCGGGGCCTTCGACGATCTCGACCGCAACCGCGCGCGCGTCTTCGCCGCGCTCGATGCGCTGACGGCCTATTCCGCCGCAATCCACGAGCAGAAGGCCAGCAATCAGGTCAGCCTGTTCGGCGAAGCGGGCGAGGACCTGCCCGAACCGCGCCTGCCCGATCCGACCGACTGGCTCCCGAACGAGAGGCTCGCCAACGAACACCAGGCCGTTGGCTTCTACTTCTCCGGCCACCCGCTGGACGATTACCTGCCCGCCCTGAAACGGCGCGGGGTGCTGACCCTGGCCGAGGTCGAACAGCGCGTGCAGGGCGGCGCCTTCGTCACCAAGATGGCAGGCGCCGTCTCGGTCCGGCAGGAACGCAAAAGCCAGCGCGGCAACCGCTTCGCCTTCGTCTCGCTGTCGGACCCCACAGGCCTGTACGAGGTCACCGTCTTCTCCGACGTGCTCGAGGCCAGCCGCCATCATCTCGAAACCGGCTCGAACGTCATCCTGCAGGTCAAGGCGGAACTCGAAAGCGACCAGCTGAAACTCCTCGCCGCCGCCGTGCAGCCCGTCGATGACGGGATCGCCGCCGAAGCGGGCGGCCTGCGCGTCTTCATCGAGGACCCGCGCGGCGTCGAAACCGTCTCGACCCTTCTCGAACGTGCCCGGGACGAGGCGATGCGCTCGGCCAAGGGGCCGATCCACATGTGCCTGCTGCACCCCGACCTGCCGGGCGAGGTCGAGGTTCTGCTTGGCGACGACTTCCCCGTCTTTCCCCAGATCAAGGGCGCCCTGCGCAGCCTCGAAGGGGTGGTGACGGTCGAAGAGGTTTAAACGGCGTCTTTCACCGGGTCAGGTTCGGAGCCAAACCTGCCTGCCATTCAAAGAAACGCAGGACATTGCGCGGCTGGTTTCTGGCACTGAACGCACGTTGCACCGCGTTCGGCGTCGCACAGGAGAAAAGCTCACTGCCATTGGTCCCTACCACCGATACACAGATGCCCGGGTAGCTACTGTCAATCTCGCCGCTGTAGAGCTGCCAGTATCCGATGGATACCGTGTTGCCGGTCAAATTGCAGACCTGAACCACACTTGAGCCGCCATCCCACGCGTATTGACGAATGGCGACAATGGGTCCGAACCCGGACGGTGCATTCACGCGCGCCCAGCCGACGGCACTCCCGGCGGAACACCTGGGCGATGCGTCGGCCGGGGTCACAGCCACGAAGGCGGCAATTCCAAAAGCAAGAATGGAAAGAAAAAAACGGTGCATTTCGATCTCCAGCAGTAAAAAGAACGCACGTTCCTTCTTTACCCTGCACGAATAGTTGATCGAATAAAGCAAATTCTTGCCCTGACGGCGCAGGCCATCGGCCTGAACCGCGTGCAAACACCGTTCGAGTTCTCCACGACAGCGGCTGGATCTGCGGGCGCGGAAACCTGTCCGCACCATGGGCTGTTCTCAGCCCGCCCGCCCTATCGCTCAAGGCGATGATCGTGTGACGGCCTCACTCGGTGATGTTCGCCATCACCTCCGCCTGCCAGTCCTCGAAGCGCAGGATCGACTCCTCGGTGCCGGGCGTCGCGGCATAGGCGGCCGCGACCACCTCGGGCGTCGCGCAAGAGAACATCTCGGCCCCG
The DNA here is from genome assembly GCF_039542305.1 of [Roseibacterium] beibuensis. Taxonomy (NCBI): domain Bacteria; kingdom Pseudomonadati; phylum Pseudomonadota; class Alphaproteobacteria; order Rhodobacterales; family Roseobacteraceae; genus Roseicyclus; species [Roseibacterium] beibuensis. The sequence goes on from NZ_BAABHW010000001.1 coordinate 176,209, forward strand.
TCCTCCCCGGTCAGGCGGATGCAGATGCCGCCATGGGCCTCGCTGATCTCGCCCGAGAACAGGTACCAGAATTCCGCGAAATCGCCGGTGCTCGACAGAAGGTTGCACACCTCGACGATCCCGTCCGCGCCATCCCAGGCGAATTGCGTGGCGATCTCGACCGGGGCCATCTCGGGCAAGGTCAGATGCGCCTCGGCGACGTATTCCCCGGCGGAACAGACCGGTTGCGCCGCGGCGGGAAGGGCGAGGGCTGCCAGGACAGGCAGGGCGAGGGCGGGGGAGAAGACGGACTTTTTCATGGGGCCGAGGTAAGGCGGTGTCGCAACGCCCTGTCAACCTTGCAGGATGGGCCGTGGCGGGGAAAATCAGGCAGGCAGCGACACCCGCTCACCGCGCTTCCCATTCACGGGGCGACGCCCTACCGTCGCCGCCATGAGCCAGACCCTCGACAGCCGCACCTCCTGGACCCGCCTTGCCCTCAGCCTCGCCCTGTCGCTGATCGGCAATGTGGGGATGTGGGCGATCATCGTGATCCTGCCGGCGGTGCAGGCCGAATTCGGGCTGGACCGCGCGGATGCCTCGATCCCCTACACCCTGACCATGCTGGGCTTTGCGCTGGGCAATTTCCTGATCGGCGGCTGGGTGGACCGCTGGGGCGTCTCGCGTGCGCTCGCCGTCTCGGCGCTGATGATCGCGGGCAGTTTCGGCGCGGCGGCGCTCGCCCCGAACCTGTGGACCCTCAGCGCGGTGCAGGCGGTGATCGGTTTCGCCACGGCGGCCAGCTTTGGCCCGCTGATCGCCGATGTCAGCCAATGGTTCCTGAAACGGCGCGGCATCGCCGTCGCCATCATCGCCAGCGGCAACTACCTGTCCGGCGCGTTCTGGCCGCTGATCCTGGCCGATATCCTGGCCGGACCGGGCTGGCGCGCGGCCTATCTGGTCATCGCGGCCACCGCGCTGGCGGTCATGCTGCCGATGACATGGGCCTTGCGCAAACCGCTCCCCGAGGAGGCCATGCGCGCCTCGGAGACGGCCGCGGCCCTTCGCGCCCGCACCAGCGGCCTCTCGCCGCGCATGCTGACCTGGGCGCTGGCGGCGGCGGGGATCGGCTGCTGCGTGGCCATGTCCATGCCGCAGGTCCATATCGTCGCCTATTGCGTCGATCTCGGCTACGGCCCCGCCGTGGGCGCGGAGATGCTCAGCCTGATGCTTCTGGGCGGGGTCGGCTCGCGGCTGGTGTCGGGCCTTCTCGCGGACAGGCTCGGCGGGGTGCTGACCCTGCTGATCGGATCGACCCTGCAAATGCTGGCGCTCTTCCTCTACCTGCCGACGACCGGCCTGATGCCGCTCTACATCGTCAGCCTCGTCTTCGGCCTGGCGCAGGGCGGCATCGTGCCCTCCTACGCGCTGATCGTGCGCGAATACCTCCCCCCGAAAGAGGCCGGCGCTCGGGTCGGCTTCGTCATCATGGCGACGATCCTGGGCATGGCGCTGGGCGGCTGGATGTCGGGCTGGATCTACGATCTGACCGGCAGCTATCGCTGGGCGTTTCTCAACGGCATCGCTTTCAACGCGCTCAACGTCGCGATCATGCTGGGCATCCTGATCCGCTCCCGCCCGCGCAGACCGGCCATGGCCGCCGCCTGACGCCCGTTAAGGTTAACGCGCGCGGCCCTGCCCATCTTTATCCCCTGAAAATGCCGGGGGCTTGGGGGCAGAGCCCCCAAATCGGCCGCTCACCAATGCGGCGGCTTCTGGTCGGCCAGCGGCACGGTGCCGCCCTGGTCCAACTCCCGCTCGGCCTCACGCTCCATCAGCATGCCGACCCGCCGGGACAGCCGGGTGATCTCGGCATCCTGCCGCGCCACCACCTCGGACAACTCGTCGACCACGCGGGTCAGATGCGCCAGCGCTTCTTCCAGCTTGTCCGTCTCCGCCATCGCCCAACCTCCTGCCGTTGCGCCACCCTTGCGTATGCACGGGGTGTGTACGGGATGTGTACGCCCTGTGCACGGCGATTTTGCATCGTTTCGCGCACTGTCGCGGCCTGGCCGCCGCACTCGCCTTGCCCATCCGCCGCCCCTCGGATAGAGGGGGCGCGACCCTGAAAAACCTCCGCGATCCAGCATGGCCAAGCAAAAGAAACAGCCCCGCCCCAAGGCGGAAACGCCCAAGGGCTTCCGCGACTATTTCGGCGCCGAGGTGACCGAGCGGCAGGAGATGCTGCGCCAGATCGCCGAGGTCTATGACCGCTATGGATTCGACCCGTTGGAGACCAGCGCGGTCGAGACGGTCGAAGCCCTGGGCAAGTTCCTGCCCGACGTGGACCGCCCCAACGCGGGCGTCTTCGCGTTCCAGGAAGACGGGGGCTCGGATGACGGCACCTGGCTGGCCCTGCGCTATGACATGACCGCGCCCTTGGCCCGCGTCGCGGCGCAGTTCCGCAACGACCTGCCGAACCCCTATCGCCGCTACACGATGGGCCCCGTCTGGCGCAATGAAAAGCCAGGGCCGGGCCGGTTTCGGCAGTTTTATCAATGCGATGCGGATACGGTCGGCGCGGCCAGCGTGGCCGCGGATGCCGAGATCTGCGCCATGCTCGCCGACACGCTCGAGGCCGTCGGCATCCCGCGCGGCGACTACATCGTGCGCGTCAATAACCGCAAGGTTCTGAACGGTGTGCTCGAGGTCGCGGGCCTGTCCGGTGATGACAAGGAGCACGAGCGCGGCATCGTCCTGCGCGCCATCGACAAGCTCGACAAGTTCGGCCCAGACGGCGTGCGGTTGTTGCTGGGTGAAGGCCGGATGGACGAGTCGGGCGACTTCACCAAGGGCGCAGGGCTGAGAGCTGAACAAGTCGAAGCGATCTTCCAATTTCTTAATGCTCGCGCCACTGCGAGCGACGATATCGCGGGGCGCTTTAAAGCAATTGCGGAAGACGATGATCGGGTGAACGTGGTTTCTTCTGTCGGCCAAGTATTAGATTTTGAACGCGAAAATGGCGATGACGGTTTCGGCACGTCTTCCTTGGTCAGCGCGGTGACCTTACGCAACTTAGAATTGGCAGTAGCTGGTTCCGTAGAGGGCACTGAAGGCGTCAACGAGCTTCGGCAAATCGCCGATCTTCTCGCCGCCCAAGGCTATGGCCCTGACCGCATCGTCATCGACCCCTCCGTCGTGCGCGGCCTCGGCTACTATACCGGCCCGGTCTACGAGGCCGAGTTGACCTTTGAAATCACCGACGAAAAAGGCCGCCCGCGCCAGTTCGGCAGCGTGGCGGGCGGCGGGCGTTATGACGACCTCGTCAAACGCTTCACGGGGCAGGAGGTGCCGGCAACCGGCGTCTCCATCGGGGTCGACCGTCTGCTGGCCGCGCTGCGCGCCAAGGGCCGCATCCACGGCACCCGGCAGGGGCCGGTCATCGTGACCGTGATGGATCGCGACCGCATGGCCGACTACCAGGCGATGGCCAGCGACTTGCGCGCGGCGGGCATCCGGGCCGAGGTCTATCTGGGCAACCCCAAGAATTTCGGCAACCAGTTGAAATACGCCGACAAACGCGAAAGCCCCGTCGCCGTGATCCAGGGCTCGGACGAGAAGGACCGCGGCGTGGTGCAGCTCAAGGACCTGATCCTCGGCGCGAAGCTGGCGCAGGACGCCACGCTGGAGGAATGGAAAAGCCAGCCCGCCCAGACCGAGGTTTCCCGCGCCGATCTTGTGCAAGAAGTCCGCGCCATGATGGAGCGTCACGGGTGAGGGACAAGGCCGCCATTCGCGCCGAGGCCGAGGCGCTGGCCTCGGTCTTTTCCGAGGCGGGCGCGGTGCCCGTCGAGGCGCCGCTGATGCTGTCGGCGGACACGCTTCTCGACCTCTATGGCGAGGATATCCGCGCGCGCGCCTACACCACCGACGACCCCGACCGGGGCGAGATGATGCTGCGCCCGGATTTCACCGTTCCGGTGGTGCAAAGCCACATGGAAAACGGGGCCGAGCCCGCGCGCTACACCTACCTGGGCGAGGTGTTTCGCAAGCAGCCCGCCGGGTCGGGCCGCCCCACGGAATACCTGCAATTGGGGTACGAGTTGTTCGACCGGACGGACCCGGCACGCGCCGATGCCGAGGTCTTCGCCCTGTTCTCCAAGGCGCTCGACGGCCTTGGCCTGCGCGCCGTGACCGGGGATATCGGCATCCTGCTGGCCGCGATCGAAACGCTTTCCACCACCGAACCGCGCAAGGCCGCGTTGCGCCGTCATGTCTGGCGCCCGCGCCGGTTCCGCGCGCTGCTCGACCGGTACACCGGTCGGGCCGATCCGCCCGCCGGGCGCGCGGCGCTGCTGAAGGCCGTGCGCAAGCACGGTGTCGAGGCGGTAATCGCCGGGGCCGGCCCCGCCGTCGGGCTGCGCGGGACGCCGGAAATCGCCGAACGGGTCGAACGCCTGCTCGCCGATGCTGACACGCCCCCCATCGGCACCGCCGAGGCCGAGGTCCTGTCCGAGATCCTCAGCCTGCGCGCGCCGCTTCCGCAGGCCTGCGACCGTTTGTGGGACATGACCGTGGACCTGCCCGGCCTTACCCAGGCCGTCGAACGCTTCGCCGCGCGGAACGAGGCGCTGGCAGGCGCGGGGCTGGACCCGGCCAGCCTGCCGTTCGAGGCCAGCTACGGGCGCACCACGATGGAATATTACGACGGCTTCGTCTTTGGCTTCCTCGCCGATGGCCGTCCCGATCTGCCCCCCGTCGCCACGGGTGGGCGCTACGATGCGCTGACCGCGATCCTGGGCGATGGCCGCGCGATCCCGGCGGTGGGCGGCGTGATCCGCCCCGAACTGGTGCACCAGTTGAAAACCGGGGAGGGCGCGGCATGAGCATCCGGCTGGGTGTCCCCTCGAAGGGGCGGCTGATGGACAAGACCTTTGCCTGGTTCGCCGAGCGCGGGATCGAGATGCGCCGCACCGGGTCCGAGCGCGAATACGCCGCCGAGGTCGCGGGCGCGGATATCGACCTGCGGCTTCTGTCGGCGGGCGAGATTCCGCGCGAACTGGCCTCGGGGCGCATCCATCTGGGCGTGACCGGCAGCGACCTCGTGCAGGAACGCATCCCGGCCTGGGAGCAGGCGGTCGAAGTCGTTGCGGAAATGGGCTTCGGCCATGCCGACCTGATCGTGGCGGTGCCGACCTGCTGGGTCGATGTCTCGACCCTCGACGATCTGGATGCGGTCGCGGCGCAGTTCCGCCAGCGGCACGGGTATCGTCTGCGCATCGCCACCAAGTATCACCGGCTGGTCCGCGATTTCCTGCGCGAAGCGGGCGTGGCCGATTACCGGCTGGTCGACAGCCAGGGCGCGACCGAGGGCACGGTGGCCCATGGAACGGCCGAGGCGATCGCCGACATCACCTCGACCGGAGAGACCTTGCGCGCCAACAACCTGAAAATTCTCGAAGATGGGCTGATCCACCGCTCCGAAGCGACCCTGTTCCGGGCGCGCGGGGCAGAGTGGAAAGCCCACGAGCGGCAGGCCCTGTCGGAGTTTTTTTCGCGGCTCGGCCTTGACTAAGGATGTAGACGGATCATTTCTTGCCGTTTTTCGTGTATTAAATATGCCACATATTTTGGCAGGTGGATTCCCCTACCTAAACCTCGCACGGTTTGTGCGGTAGATTTTGCGCGCTACCACGAGGTGGCCGCCGTGCAATTCGCCGGCGCAGCCTGAAGGGATTTGTAAAATGAAACGTCTGCTCCTCGCGGGCGCTGCGGTGGTTTTTATGCCCGCAGTCGCGACCGCTCAATCCGCAGTCACTTTTGACGGTACCGTGTCGCTCGGGTTCTCGATGTCGAATGTCGATCTCGACCCTATCGGCGACTTCGACCTCTCCGGCATGACGCTCGAGCTCGACACCGATATCGGCCTGACCGACGCCTTCTCCGTGGGCCTCGACTTCGGCCTTTCGGCGAATACCGTCGACGTGGCCGGCACGGATATCGACATTGACCTGATGAGCCTCGCGATCGAACCGGTGTACCAGTTCGGCAACGGCGCCTATGCCGGTGTCTACTACCGAATGGGCGATCTGGATCTTTCCATCGGTGATATTTTTGGCCCGATCAACATCGGCGTGGATACCGAAAGCTACGGTCTTTTCGGTGGCTACGAAGACGGCCCGATTTGGGTCGAAGCCTTCATCGGCACGTCGGACGGCGAGCCGGAAATCCCTGGCGGGGGCATCGACATCATGGATTACGGCATCGCCGCGTCCTATGACATCAACCCCGACTTCGACGTGTTCGGCTCGATCCTGCGGACCGATATCGACGCGGGCGGTGCCGACCTTGCCCTGACCGCCTATTCGATCGGCGCGGATTACGGGTTCGGCAACGGCCTAGCCGTCTACGGATCGGTTGGCCTGCTGGATATTGATCTGGGTCCTCTGGGTGACTTCGACGCGACCGGCATGACGCTTGGCATGTCTTACGACCTGTCCGGCATGGGTTCGGTTCCCGTGGTGCTGAACGCGGAATACTCGCGCACGACGGTGGATCTGGGCGGCCTCGGCATCGACCCCGAGATCGACCGCTTCGCGCTCGGCGTCACGATCCCGCTGGGTGGTGGCTCCTCGCAGCCGCTCAATACCAACACGGGTACGGCCCGCGGCGACTATCGCTCGGCTATTGCGGCGCTGGTCCAGTCCTTCTGATCTGACCGCGCAAGCGCAACGCAATCACGTGGCCGGCCTCTCGGGGCCGGTCATTCCCGTTCAGAGGACACCGATCTCGGCCAGGGCGTTTTCCAATTCGGGCGGCAGGGCCTCTTCCTGATCGCGGCCCGGGGGCAGGTCGCGCGGCGCATCTTCGGGGCGCAGGTAGCGCCAGCCCTGGAACGGGCGTTTCGGGGTCGAGGCCACGCGAACCGTCGCCGGGTCCAGAACGATGCCGCAGCGCGAGATTCCGTCGCCACGATCCACCGGGTCGAGCCGCAGGATCGGTTGGCGGCACAGGATCAGCCCCTTGAACACCCAATAGAGCGACCCGCCGTCCAGAACCTCCTCGGCGCGCTTGGGCCACATGCGCGTGACATGGCGCGGCAGCCCGTCCGGTCCCTTGGCGCGGGCGGTGGCCTGCCATGCGGTCAAATCCTCGACGCGCTCGGCGCCAACGCAGAGTTTCACAAGATGAACGGTCACGGCAGCCTCCTGACCCAATACCTAGCGCGCCCGCAGCGACGGGAAAAGGGGCGGGGCGGTCCTGGGCGCGACAATCCGGTGTGTTGCCGCCGCGACCCGGCTGGTGTCCGGTAAGCACGGGAAAAGGGGAAGGTGCCGGGCCGGGTGGGGCGGCCAAGACATGTCACTTTGCGTTTCGCGCATCCGGCTGCGATTGGCTTGCCTTCTTTTGCTGGCCGTCGCGGGCTGCGGTCTGGTCACGCCGGGGACCACGCCCGAGGACGCACCGCGCCTCCTGTCGCCGTTCCGCGAAACGGCCCTTGTCGTCAGCGCGGCGCGCAGCAGTCTTGCCCCACCCGGCCCCGCGCAGAGGCCTGCCGCGGTCGAGGTTTCGCCGATGGCATGGCGCGACGGCACGGTCACATGGCTCGGCCATGCGAGCCTTCTGGTGCGGCAAGCCGGGCAGTCCATCCTGATCGACCCGGTTCTGGACACGTCCGACGAGGGCTGGATCGCGCTGCTGCGGCGGGTCGGTGCCCCGGCGGATCTGTCGGGCCTGGATCGGCTGGATGCAGTGCTGATCACCCACGATCACCGCGACCATTTCGACATCTCTAGTTTGGCGATGCTGGCCGCCCGCTTTCCCGAGGCGCGGCTGATCCTGCCGCGCGATGCCGCCCTGCGCGCGGCGCTGCCCTTCGCGTCGGTCGCGCGGGTCGATCCGTGGCAGGACCTGCGCATCGGCGCCCTGCACGTCACCGCCCTGCCTGTCGTTCACCACGGAAGCTCGCCCGTCTTCGCGGGTGTGGGGCCGCGGTCCCTCGCGCTTGGCTACGCCTTGCGCGGGGGTGGGCGCGCGGTGCTTGCGGCGGGGGACACGGGGCTTGGCCCGGTCTTCAACGAGATCGGGGCACGACTGGGCCCCTTCGACCTTGCCATGGTGCCCATCGCCTCGGGGGATCCGGCCTCGGTCTTCGGGCACATGCATGCCAGCCCCGAGGATGCCGTCACCATCGCCACCCGGCTGCGCGCGCGCCGGGCGATGCCGATCCATTGGGGCATGTTCCCGGTGATCCGGGTGTCGCACGGCCCGGTCGTCGACCGTTTCGTCACCGCGGCGCAGGCGGCTGACATGCCGACGATCGTGCTGCCCGTCGGGGGAACTGTTCCGATCCGCCCCTAAGATCCGCGCCGGTCGTTGACCGGTAGGGGCAGTGCATCTATCTTGCGGTGCCCGACCCCCGATGCATCAGGATGTTGTCATGACTCGCTTTGCCGCCCCGATCGCCGAGCAGATCTGGGACATGAAATACCGCATGAAATCCGCCGATGGCGCGCCCGTCGACCAGACGGTCGAGGATACGTGGCGCCGCATCGCGCGGGCGCTGGCCAGCGTCGAGGATCAGCCCGCCGGGTGCGAGGGGGCCTTTTACGACGCGCTGGAGGACTTCAAGTACCTGCCGGCAGGCCGGATCGTGGCGGGCGCGGGCACGGGGCGGTCGGTGACGCTGTTCAACTGCTTCGTCATGGGCACCATCCCCGATTCCATGTCGGGTATCTTCGACGCGCTGAAAGAAGCCGCGCTGACCATGCAGCAGGGCGGGGGGATCGGCTACGATTTCTCGACCATTCGGCCCAAGGGCGCGCCGGTGACGGGCGTGGCCGCCGATGCCTCGGGGCCGCTCTCGTTCATGGATGTCTGGGACGCGATGTGCCGCACCATCATGTCGGCAGGCAGCCGGCGCGGGGCGATGATGGCGACGATGCGCTGCGACCACCCCGATATCGAGGAGTTCATCGCGGCCAAGTCCGACCCCGCCCGCCTGCGCATGTTCAACATGTCCGTGCTGGTCACCGACCCGTTCATGGAGGCGGTGAAGGCCGACGGCTCGTGGGAATTGCAATTCGACGGCAAGGTCTATCACACCGTGCAGGCCCGCGACCTGTGGAACCGGATCATGCGCGCGACCTATGACTACGCCGAACCGGGCGTGATCTTCATCGACCGCATCAATGCCGAGAACAACCTGTCCTATGCCGAGGAGATCGCGGCGACGAACCCGTGCGGCGAGCAACCCTTGCCGCCCTATGGCGCCTGCCTTCTGGGGTCCGTCAACCTCGCGCGGCTGGTGGACCGCCCGTTCGAGGCGGGGGCCGAGATCCCCGATGCCGCGCTGGATGACCTTGTGGCCACCGCCATCCGCATGATGGACAACGTGGTCGATGCCTCGCGCTTCCCGCTGGAGGCTCAGGCGCAGGAGGCGCAGGCGAAACGCCGGATCGGGCTTGGCGTGACCGGCCTTGCCGATGCGCTGGCCATGGTTGGTTTGCGCTACGGATCGGAAGAGGGCGCGGCGCAAACCGGCCGCTGGATGCAGGCCATCGCCAATGCCAGCTACCGCGCCTCGGCCCTGCTGGCGAAGGAAAAGGGCACTTTCCCGCTCTACGAGGCGGAGGCCTATGCCAAGGCCCCGATGGTCACGCGGCTCGACCCGGAGGTGCAGGCGCTGATCGCCGAGCACGGGCTGCGCAACGCGCTTCTGACCTCGATCGCGCCCACGGGCACGATCAGCCTGTTCGCGGGCAATGTCTCCAGCGGGATCGAACCGATCTTCGCCAATTCCTACACGCGAAAGGTGCTGCAACCCGACGGCACCCGCACCGAGGAAGAGGTCGTCGATTACGCCGTCGCTCTGTGGCGCGACCTGAAGGGCGACGCACCCCTGCCGGATCATTTCGTCACCGCGCAGGATCTCGCCCCGCTGGAGCATGTCCGCATGCAGGCCGCGGCCCAGCCCTGGATCGACAGCTCGATTTCCAAGACGATCAACGTCCCCGCCGATATCGATTTCCAGAGCTTCAAGGACGTCTACCTCGAAGCCTACGAGACCGGCTGCAAGGGTTGCACCACCTACCGCCCCAACGACGTGACGGGAAGCGTGCTGAGCGTGTCCGAAACCGACAGCAAGGACGAGGGCGCGCGCGCGGTCGAAGCCGCCTCGGGCGAGATCGTCTACATGTCCGAACCGCTCGACCGGCCGCAAAGCCTTGAGGGGCACACCTACAAGCTGAAATGGCCCGACAGCGAGCACGCGCTTTATATCACGATCAACGATATCGTGCTGAGCGGGCATCGCCGCCCCTTCGAGGTGTTCATCAACTCCAAGAACATGGAGCATTACGCCTGGACCGTTGCGCTGACGCGTATGATCTCGGCGGTGTTCCGGCGCGGCGGCGACGTCAGCTTCGTCGTCGAGGAGTTGAAGGCCGTCTTCGACCCGCGCGGCGGCGCGTGGATGCAGGGCAAATACGTGCCCTCGATCCTTGCGGCCATAGGCGGCGTGATCGAGCGGCACCTGATCTCCATCGGGTTCATCGAGGGGGAGGGGATGGGCCTGAAATCCGACCCGCAGGCCGAGGTGGTCAATCTCGGCCAACGCCCAGGACCGGCCTGCCCGCATTGCGGCCAGTACGACATGCGCATGGTCGAAGGCTGCCTGACCTGCGCCAGTTGCGGCTATTCGAAATGCGGCTAAGCCGCGCGCGACAGGCTCTTGTGTAGAGACACGGAGATAGTGTCCATTCCGGCACGCTGCAAATGACCATTTCTGGTGGCGGCCTTTGGAAAAGAGCGTAAAAACAGATGCTTGCGTGGGATCGTGGTGTTTCGCTGAAAACGGGCGCGTGTGCGCGGCAATACGGCGCCGTTTTCAACAAGAAACGCGAGCCGGACGGCGGGGACGGTGGGTCTGCACCTACTTGATCCCGACCGATCCGCTCGTCATCTAGCGGCTCATGTTCAACACTTCCGCCGGCCCGATAAGCTGCTGACCCGGCCTGTCGCGGCGATAGGTTTTTGCGTGCGTTCGTGACCTCTCTGTACATCGTGGCCGACACCCGTCTCCCTCCCACCGAGTAGGCAGCCCATGTCGATCCAAGGGCTCTTTCGGCTTCGGCTCGTCGAATAGACCGCCAAGGTGGAATGCGATGGCGCTGACGGTGTTCGGCGCATGATGACACTCGCGATCATCTCCAGGTTGCTGACCCGAAGCATGCCGCTCGCGACGATGGTCTGAGTTTCCGTTTGCCCGAGCCTTCACATCAACTGCGTCAGGCCGGTACGGCGGGATAACCGGCCTCTTTCATGGCAGCCTGTATTTAAGCGGGGTCCTTGGCAGAACCGATCGCCACGGTCTTCGATGACCGGTCGGTATCGACCGCGGCATCCCGATCGCTCGCCTTCAGCGCCTTGTCGATCGCGGCTGTGCAATGGCCACAGCTCATGTTCGGGACGTGAAGCTTCATTTCATTTCGAGTCTTTGGGGGCGGCCTGCTGGCGGACAGCCGAAGGCTGTTTTGTCCCCTTGCGCGGACCGGGCGGTGCTCCCGGTTTCCGGTTTCCCGAATTGGCGGCAAGAGCCGGACGGGCAAGTCGCAACTCTCAGAGTTCGAGACGCCGCAGCCGCAGCGCGTTCGAGATGACCGAGACCGACGACAGGCTCATTGCCGCTGCCGCAATCATCGGCGAAAGCAGCAAGCCGACGAACGGATAGAGGATCCCCGCCGCGATGGGCACGCCGGCCGCGTTGTAGGCGAAGGCGAAGAACAGGTTCTGCTTGATGTTACGCAGGGTGCCTGTCGCGAGTTTGCGCGCGCGCACGAGCCCCACGAGATCGCCGCGCATCAGGGTGATCCCGGCGCTTTCAACGGCGACATCGGCGCCCGTGCTCATGGCGATGCCGACATCAGCCGCCGCAAGCGCCGGGGCGTCGTTCACCCCGTCGCCCGCCATGGCGATCCGGGCACCCTTGGCCCTTAGCTCCTCGACAAGCGACTTCTTGTCTTCGGGAAGAACACCGGCGCGCACCTCGTCGATCCCCAGCTTGCGCGCGACGGCTTCGGCAGTGCGCTGGTTGTCCCCGGTGGCCATGATCACGGTCAGCCCCAGGGCGTGAAGGTCGCGGATCGCGCTTTCCGTGGTTTCCTTGATCGGGTCGGCCACGGCGACGATCCCCGCCAGTTCGCCATCGACGGCCACGAACATCGCCGTCTTGCCTTCGGTTCGCAGTCCGTCGGCGGCCTCTTCCGCGCCGTCAGTCGCGATGTCGAGGTCGATCATCATGACACTGTTGCCAAGCGCGACCGGCCGCTCCCCGACCGTGCCACGCACACCCTTGCCGGTCACGGCGTCGAAGTCGCCCGAACGACCGATCTCCGCGCCGCGATCTCGAGCGCCTTCGACGATGGCTTCGGCGAGCGGATGCTCGGACCCACGCTCGAGCGCCGCGGCGAGCGACAGCACCTCGATCTCGTCGTGACCTTCGAGCGCCACGACATCCGTGAGCTTCGGCCTGCCTTCGGTCAGCGTGCCGGTCTTGTCCACGATCACCGTGTCCACACGCGCCATCCGTTCCAGCGCCTCCGCGTCCTTGATCAGCACGCCCGCCTGTGCGCCGCGCCCCGCAGCCGTGGTGATCGAGATCGGTGTTGCGAGCCCGAGGGCGCAGGGACAGGCGATGATCAGGACGGAGACGGCAGAGGCGATGGCGAAGGCCAGCGCCGGTTCGGGACCGAACGCAAGCCAGGCGAAGAATGCCGCGATCGCTATCGCAACGACCGTCGGGGCGAAGATCGACGATACCCGGTCCGCCAGCCCCTGGATCGGAGCGCGGGAGCGCCGCGCGCCGGCGACCATCTCGACGATCTGGGCAAGCACCGTGTCGGCGCCGACCTGTGTCGCCCGGATCGCCAGCGTTCCGTTCTTGTTGATGGTTCCTCCGGTCACCCGGTCGCCTTCGGTCTTCTCGACGGGAACCGGCTCGCCGGTGATCATGCTTTCGTCGATGGAGGATCGGCCCTCCACCACGTCGCCGTCCACCGGGACGCTGTCGCCCGGCCGGACGCGCAGGAGGTCTCCCTCGACAATATTCTCGAGCGGCGCGTCGTACTCCGACCCGTCCTCGAGGATACGCCGCGCGGTCTTTGGTGCGAGGTCGAGAAGCGCACGGATCGCGTCACCGGTGCGTTCCCGGGCTCGAAGCTCCAGAACCTGACCCACGAAGACGAGTGCGACGATGACGACGGCCGCCTCGTAATACGTCCCGACGCCGTGCCCCATCCGGTATTCCTCGGGAAAGAGACCGGGTGTGAAGGTAGCCGCGAGCGAATAGACATATGCCGCGCCGACGCCGAGAGAGATCAGCGTCCACATGTTGGGAGAGAGGTTTCGGAAGGAGTCGAGGCCCCGCCGAAAGAAAGGTAGGGCTGCCCACAGTATGACCGGGGTCGCAAGCACGAACTCGGCGTAGATGGACGGCTGGTGGCCCATCCAGCCCCGCACGTCGAGGCCTGCAAGCTCGCCCATGGTGATCACGACCAGCGGCACCGCTGCCGCAGCACTGATCCACATACGTCGGGTGAAGTCCGCGAGTTCTTCGCTGGGTTCGTCCGAGGGCAGCATCGGTTCGAGCGCCATGCCGCAGATTGGGCAACTCCCCGGTTCGTCGCGGACGATCTCGGGATGCATGGGGCAAGTCCACTGTGTGCCGGGTTGGGTTTTCCGATCGGTCGTCTCCGCGTTCCCCGACGCGTAGAAATAGGGATCGGCATCGAATTTCGTCTGGCAGCCTTCGGAACAGAACCAGAAGGTTTCGCCGCCATACTCGCGCGATCGGGCGTCCTGGCGCATTTCGACTTGCATGCCGCAGACGGGATCCGTCGCGGTCTTCGCGCCAGACGGCGGAGCGTCGTAATGATGATGGGCGTGTTCGGACATCGGGATTTCCCTTTCGCACCTCAATGTGGGGCTTCCAACGGCTGGAAGGTCAAGGGGATGATTTCTCTGTTTCAATGGTGCCTGCTGGCCCGTGGTCATGCGCGCCGTCCATGGGCGGGTTGAGTTTCAGGAAGACATGCTCGAACGCAAAGACGACGGCCATGGCGGCCAGCGCGATCAGAACGATCTTTGGGTCGCTTTGCCATTTGCTCACGGTGAAGGCTCCGAGCACGACGGCGTCAAGACCGACGGCGGTGAGGAGGATCCACCCTTGCGCGCCGATCTCTTCCCTCAGGTGACGCCAGACGCCCCAATGGATCAGCATGTCCATCACGAGGTAGAAGAAAGCTCCGAGGGACGCGATGCGACTGAGATCGAAAAAGACCGTGAGAACGCCGGCGATCACGACCGTGTAGACAAGAGTATGATCCCGGATCGTGCCCGGCATCCCGAAATGACTATGCGGGATCATCCTCATGTCGGTCAGCATGGCGAGCATGCGGGACACCGCGAAAATGCTTGCGATCACGCCCGAGGCCGTCGCGACGAGCGCCAGCGCCACCGTCAGGTAGAATCCGATCCGGCCGAGCGCCGGCTCCGCCGCTTCGGCGAGCGCGTAGTCTTTCGCGGCGATGATCCGGTCGAGCGGCAGGCTCGAACCCACGGCGAAGGCCACGAGCAGATAGACCACCACGCAGATCGCGATGGAGATGACGATGGCGCGGCCGACGTTGCGGTGCGGGTCCGTGATCTCGGCGCCGGAATTCGTGATCGTCGTGAAGCCCTTGAAGGCGAGGATCGTGAGGGCGAGCGATGCGACGAAACCGGCGGCGCCCGTTTCCCCGCCGCCTGTCGCCTCGAACGAGATGCCACCCGCCCAAAGCGCCGCGATGCCAAAGAGCGCGATCCCTCCGACCTTGAGGATCGCCATGACCTGCGACAGGAAGCCGACCGATCTGTTGCCGGAGGCATTCACAAGGTAGGCGCAGACGATGAGGCCGACGCCAATCGTCGGAACAAGCCAGCCGCCCGGCTCCATTCCCAGCCCGCGCATCAGGTAGGTGGCGAAAGTCCGTGCGACGAGGCTTTCGTTGATGACCATCGAAAGGGCCATCAGGAGTGCCGCGCCAGCGGCAACCGTTGTCGGCCCATAGGCCTTCCTGAGGATCATCCCGATGCCGCCCGCGGACGGCCAGGCATTCGACATCTTGATGTAGGTGTAGGCGCTGAATGCGGTCACGACGGCGCCCGCGACGAACGCCAATGGGAACATCGGGCCCGCTAGTTCGGCAATCTGCCCGGTCAGGGCAAGGATGCCGGCGCCGATCATCACGCCCGTTCCCATCGCCACGGCGTCGGGCAGGTTGAGGCTGTTCTGCCGGTAATCGGAACTCATGATCGACCGGCCTCCGCAATGGCCTTCCTGGGTCTGTCCTTCGTCGAAGCGGCACCACGCCGAAGCGCAACCAGCAGGAGGGGAAGGCCCGTCATGAGGCCCAGTCCAAGGGCGATCCATTCCGCGCTGCCGAAGGTGCCCTCCATCGCTGCGCTGCCGAAATGCGCGAGCAGGAAACTCGCGGGCAGGATGCCAGCCATCGTGGCGAGGGCGAAGCGCCAGAAGTGGAGCCGACTGAGACCAGCGGCATAGCTCATCGCGTCGAACGAGACGAAGGGCAGCAGACGGCTCAAGAAAACGGTAAGCGTCAGCGCGTTCTGCGAGCCCAGCAGACCGTAGTCGGCCTTTTCGCCGAGAAGGCGCTCGACCGGTCTGCGTCCGAGCCCGCGAGCGATGAGGAAGGCCGCAACCGCACCGATCTCGGATCCGAGGGCGACATATAGGGTGCCGGCGTAATGGCCATAAGCGGCCCCCGAGGCCAGCGCGACAGGCGCGCTTGGAATGGGGCTGGCAACGACCGCGACAGTCATGAGAAAGACTACCGCGAGCGGCCCCAAAGGTCCGGCGCGTGCGACCCACGTCTCGACCGTCGCCCGGCCCAGGTCGAACGACCACCATCCGGCGGCCCAGCCGACGAGGCCCAGCCCAAGGACGGCGCCGACGACAAGGGCGGCAGTTTTCCCGAGAGACAAGGAGTCATTCCTCTTTGAGGCGCTCTCGTCGGACACGTCAGGCAAGCTCCTCCGGCATCGAGGCAAGCGCTGCGTCCAGCGCAACCAAGGGCAGACCGGCAGCAAGCCAGCCGGGGCCCCGGCGAGATCCCAGCATTCCCTCGGAGATGTCCACGTAGCCTTCGTAGCGAGCCTGCCGGAGCGCACGGAGCAGGGACGCCGAACGCCCCCCGGTCGCGCAGATCAGGCCGACGTTTCGGGGTCCGGCCAGCGCCTTCGCCGCAAACAGACGATCCGGAAAACGGTCCTCGTGCATGCTGATCGGCCAGACCCCGGCCCCGACGCCGGTTTCCAGCCATTCCTCGCGCGACCTCACATCGATCACACGCGCATTGTCTGCGAGAAGGGCGTCGTAGGCCTCGTCCACCGACCAGATTGTCCGGGCCTGTGCGGTCAGGGGAGACGTGATGAGGGTGGCGGGCGCTGCCGCCAACCCAAGAACGAAGACGCGCCGATGGTGTGCCATTGTCATCGTTGTCTCCCTCAGGCCGCATCCATCGCGCGCACGAGCATGTTGCGGACCTGACCGGCGACCGCGTGCAGGTTTGGGTTTTCCACAGCCGCCATCGAGGCGACGGGGTCGATGGCGCTCACCTCGGTGCCGCCATCGACGCTGCGAAGGATGACGTTGCACGGCAGCATCGCGCCGATCCGCGGTTCGAGGCCGATGGCCTCCCAGGCCATTCGCGGGTTGCAGGCGCCGAGGATCAGATACCCATCCATATCGGCGTCGATCTTCTTCTTCATCGTGGCCTTCACGTCGATCTCGGTCAGGACGCCGAAGCCTTCGGTCGTCAGCGCCTCGCGCACGCGCCGCTCCGCTTCCTCGAGGCTGGTGTCGGCGAGCAGGCGATCATGAGTGTAGGGCATCTCGGGGTGCCTCCTTCTTCTTCAATGGGTATGGGCCGGAGGTTCGCTCCGGCCCTCATTCTCGACAACGCGTGACGAGACTGTCAGTTGCCCTGCATGCGCGGGCCTCCTTCCTCCATCATGCGTCCCTGGCCGGGCATCATCTGGCCCGGAGCATATCCACCGGCGTTCATCATCCGCTCTCGCAGGGCTTGCATGCGTTGCATCTGCGCGGCAGGTGCCTGCATCTCTTCTGCGGTGATCCGGCCGTCGCCGTCCGCGTCGAGATGCTGGAACCGGTCGACCATCGTCGCGCGGATAAGGGCGCTGTGCAGCGTCTCGAACTCGGCGATGGAGAGTGTGCCATCGCCGTCCGCATCGTAGTCCGACAGGAGGCTTCCGAGCCCGGACTGCGCCTCTTCGGGCGTCACCACACCGTCGCCATCCGCATCGAGATCCGCCATCATGCCCATGCCGGGAAACGCTGTCATGCCGCCCACCATGGGGCCGCCGGGACCCATCATGCCCATGCCGCCAGGCATGCCCGTCATCCTCATGCCCGGCATTGCGCCATCGGCGCCCATCATGCCGTGCATGCGCATCATCATCGCCATCATGTCGTGTTCGCCGCCGATGCCGGCTCCGCGCGCATCCCTATGATGCGGCCCGCTGTCCGCCATTGCCGCTCCTGCCGCCAACAGGACTGCCACCGCGGAAGCTGCTATCGTTCCACGCAACATCATTCGATTATCCTCCGTTTTGGGTTGCAGGCCTCATGTCGGTAGTCACAACGCAAACCGGAACGGGCGTCATTCAGGGATTTGTATCCGCGTGTCGCAGCCAGCCGATCTGATACAAATGGAGACAAAACAGCCTCTGACCGTGGAAAGCCGGTTCGGTAAAAAAGAAAATGATGCCCACCAGCCCTCATATCCTGGTCGTGGATGACCACAGGCAGATCCGGGAGTCGGTCACGCGGTTCCTGGAAAAGAACGGCATGCGCGCAACCGCGGCCAGGGACGCGGTCGAAATGGATGCCCAACTGGCCTCGGGCCATTACGATCTGCTGGTGCTGGACGTGATGATGCCGGGTGAGGACGGTCTTTCCGTCTGCCGCAGGCTTGCGGGGCAATCGAGCCTCCCGATCATCATGTTGACGGCCCTTGGCAAGGAGACGGACCGGATCGTCGGCCTGGAACTCGGCGCGGACGACTACCTGCCGAAGCCCTTCAACCCCCGCGAGCTGCTGGCGCGTATCAAGGCGGTGCTGCGCAGGAGTTCATCCGCCGAGAACCACGCCGGGGGACTCGCAGGAAAACGCGTGCGCTTCGCCGGCATGACGCTGGACACGGATGGACAGGCGATCGAGACGACCGGCGGGGAACGTCTGCCGCTGACGACCGCCGATTTTCGCCTGCTGACGGTCCTTCTTGAGCGCCCCAGGAAGGTTCTGAGCCGGGATCAGCTGCTCGACCTGACCTCGGGCCGGGCCGCGGGCCCCATGGACCGGACCATCGACAACCAGATCAGCAGGCTCAGGCGCAAGATCGAGCCCGATCCCCTGCGGCCGAAGATCATCACGACGGTCCGAAACGGGGGCTACTGCCTCGCAACGGATGTCGAGGTCATCGAATGAGACAGCCGTTTCGCAGCCTGCGCGCTCAACTCGTGATACTGATCGTCGCCGCGCTCGTCGTCGCGCAGGCCATCAGCCTGTGGCTCTTCGTGGACGAGCGCAGCCTGGCCATCCGCGCGGCGCTTGGCTTCGAGGCCGCCGGCCGGGCCGCTAACGTCGCCCGGCTCCTGGAAGAAGCGCCGCCCGACCTTCAGGCCTCGATCCTCCGTGCCGCAAACTCGCCGCTCGTCCGTTTCGAACTGTCCGACGCACCGAGCGTGACCGAGCCTGACCACCACCATGCGGCGCCCGTGGAAGCCCGCGTGCGAGCCCTTCTTGGCGACAGCTACAGCCGCGATATTCGCGTCCGACTCGATGATATCGAGACGCCGGTCCTGCCGCTGCCGAACCTCTCGCCCGAGATGGCGGAGATGCACCGTTCCATGATGCGGGGCGAGTTGGCGGCGCTGGAGATGACGCTGTCCATTGCGCTCGCCGGTGGGCAGTGGCTGAACGTCGGGACCCGGTTCGAGCGGCCGCCGCTGCAATGGCCCCTGTTCTCTACCTTGACCTTCGCGACGACGGCGGCACTCATCCTCGTTACGGTGTGCTGGTTTCTGGTGACGCGCCTGACCGGACCATTGCGCAAACTGGCAGGCGCGGCCGAACGGTTTGGTCGTGGCGAGGACGCGGTCCCGCTACCGCTGGTCGGCCCCGCGGAGGTCGGGGACCTGACGCTGGCGTTCAATCTGATGCAGGAACGCCTGACCAGATACGTCGCCGACAGGACGCGTGTTCTTGCCGCCGTGGGCCATGATCTGCGCTCGCCGCTCACAGCGCTCAGGGTGCGCGCCGAGATGGTGGACGACAAAGAGACCCGAGAAAGCCTGATCGAGTCGATCGAGGAAATGCAATCCATGGCGGAGGCGACGTTGAGCTTCGCCGAGAACCTGACCGGCACCGAAGAGCCGCGAGAGGTCGATATCGGTACGTTTCTTCACGACCTGGCATCCGACATGCCGGACCCGCCGAAGATCCTCTGTGGCCCCGACGTCCATGCGCGCCTGCGCCCGGTCTCGTTTCGCCGTGCGGTGCGAAACGTCGCGGAGAATGCCCTCCGCTACGGAGGAAACGCCGAGATCGCCTGGCGCGCCGAAGGCGATACTTTCGTCATCGAGATACGCGACGAGGGTCCTGGCATCCCGCCTGACAAGCTCGAGCAGGTCTTCGACCCGTTTTACCGGCTCGAAGGCTCGCGCTCCCTCGAGACCGGCGGGCATGGTCTGGGGCTTTCCATTGCCCGATCCATCGTCCGCGCGCATGGCGGCGAGATCCATCTCGCGAACCGGAGGGACGGCGGACTCGTGGCGCGTATGGTCGTCCCGCTCGCGGGCAGGCTGTCTCACAAGACGTCAACGATGAGAGAGGAGTGGGAGAATGCTGAGATCGATAGCGACAGTGGCGACGTTCGCCATGCTTCCGACGGCGGTGACCGCCGATCCTCCGGCGGATTGGCAGGGGAGGTATGATCACATGATGTGGGGCAGCGGCTACGGAATGGTGGGTGGCCTGATGATGCTTCTTTTCTGGGGCGTCGTCATCTTACTGGTCGTCCTGGCTGTGAAATGGTTCACTGGCAACCAGGCCGGCGGCAACCGTGAAGGGCGCGACGCGATCGACATCCTGCGCGAACGATTTGCCACCGGTGAAATCGACGAAGAGGAATTCGAAAGCCGGAAGAAAGCGCTGGAGCGCTGAATCATCACTCCCTCGGGCCCGTCACCCGGTCCGGCTGACCTCGCGGGGTCCGGCCCCATCGAGCGCGTCCATGACTGCATCGGCTGTCAACAGGTCCGGCAGAACGATACCCTCCGATGCCCTCGACCGATAGACGGCGCCTTTACGGGCGCGCCCGCAAGGGCGCCTGTTGGGACTCTGGGGACGAGGGCCGTCATTGAAAGGAAGGCCGGAACTCGAATTTCGGGCCCTGAGGCACCATGACGCCGACTTCGTGTAACATTATATTAATGGCTCCCAATCCGCACACGAATGCCACCAGGCCCACGGCGAGGTAATTGCCCTTTTAACAAGAGCCAGTCCTTGCCACGCAGCCGCAAATCCGCACTCGGCTTGGGTCGCTTTACTGCAACACAAAGGGCACCAGGTTGAGAGTGGGCCTTTCTGGAACTGCGGTAGCGCCAACCTGATCAGCGCTGGCAGATCCACGGCCGAGGTCGCGGCAGCAAAGGGCGGCTCAGGTGAATCCGAAAAGAGGGAGGCAGCGCTTACAGCGACCTCATTGGAACCGGTCACCGCTCCCGAGAGATCCTGCAAAGGTCTTTCGGAACGGAAAGGACCAAACCGCAGGTCCAATGCAGATACCCATTACGTCGTTCGTGCGGTCGCGGATACATTCCGATACAAAAATCTCCGCCTTGTCAGATTGATGGCGCGCAAGAAGCAGATAGAAACTTCAGGCAGCAAACTGAGCACGTGACGAGATGTGAGTGCAAAATGAATACCAGATCTGTCGCGATCGCGATCGCAATCGTTGTTGGTGCAATCGGAACTGGCTGGTGGTTGTTTTCTTCAAAGGAGATTCAGCAGAGTTCGGTCGTTGGGTCCGGCGCTGTGGCGATTGCAGAAGGTTCGCCGATGACCGAGGTGCGGTTACCGGACTCATTCTCGGCGCAAGCACAGATCGGGCAGGTCGGTTTCGAAGCCCTATGCGCAGAGTGTCATGGTGGGAACGCCGCCGGCCGCAACGGCGTGGCGCCGCCGCTGGTCCACCGCATCTATGAACCCAGCCACCATGCAGATGCCGCGTTCCTACTGGCCGCCCAGAACGGCGTGAGGGCGCATCACTGGAATTTCGGGAACATGCCGCCGGTCGAAGGCGTTACGCGCGCCGATGTCATGGCAATCACAGCGTATGTCCGTGAACTGCAACGTGCGAACGGGATCAATTGATGCGAACCGGGCATCGCACCTTGGCCCAAGCTATTCCTGTCGTCTGCGTCATGCTGTCGATGGCCCTTTCCTCTTTGCCCGATTCCGCTGAGGCAATGGGCGGAGTGTCCGAACGAGTAGACGTGCACGACCATGCGGACGCTCATCGGGGTCATGCCGAGGATGAATATGCAGCGCTGGACCGGCATTGTCATCCGGGGCTCGATTGCCAGACCGTAACCGTGTTTCTGAATAATCCCCGGCTCGAAATCCGAATTGCGGAATTCGGCCATCGCTTTGCTTTGACCAGAAGCGATGGCCAAAGCGTGACGATACCTTTCGATCTACCGCCTCCCTGAAATGGGTCGTGAACCTTTCAAGAATTTCGCCCCCCGGAGACGAGGAGAAACCCCATGAACATCAGACTGACGAGCATTGCTCTTGCGAGTGTTGTCGCCGGTGCGGCGGCGCTGGCGCATACGGGCGCCACCGGCGTCGTCCTGGAGCGCATGGACGGCATGCAGGCTATGGGCGATGCGGTGCAAGCCGTCGCCCCCATGATGCGCGGCGAACGCGAATACGATGCAGATGCCTTGAGGAGCGCGGCGGAAACCATCGAGGCGCATTCCGGCAGCGCCATGACGGACCTGTTCCCCGAAGGCAGCTATGGCGCCCCCTCCGAGGCCCGCGATCTGATCTGGGAGGAGTGGGACAGGTTCGCCGCTCTCGCTGAGCAGATGCAGGTGGCCGCACGCGGTCTCGCCATGGCCGCAGATAACGGCCTCGCTCATGAGCAAGGTGGGATGTCTGCGGGCGCCATGATGGGCGGCGGCATGACGGGTGGAAACGGTAGCACCATGATGGGCGGCGGCATGGCGGGTGGCATGACGGCCACAGATATCGGCGCCATGCCTGCGGATGCGGCCTTCGCGATGACGAGCCAGGTCTGTTTGGCCTGTCACACCCGGTTTCGCGCCGAGGACGAGTGACGATGCGACCGGTCCTGAAATTCGGCGCAGCGGCCGCGGTGCTCGGTATAGCCACCGTCGCTGCGCTGGCCGCATGGCCGGTTGGCGTGGAGCCGGAACCGATCGAACTGGTCGGTGATGTCGGGCGTGGGGCCTATCTGGCCCGCGCCAGCGGCTGCATTGCCTGTCACACCAACTTCGAGGACGGAGGCGCGCCGCTCGCCGGCGGCGCCCCGCTTCCCACCGACTTCGGCACGTTCTATCCGCCGAACATCACCACTGATCCCGACTTTGGCATCGGAGCGTGGACTGTCGAGGACTTCGCACGCGCAGTGCGGCAAGGCATCGGGCCGGATGGCGCGCCCTACTATCCGACCTTCACCTATCCGTTTTATGCCGATTTCTCGGACCAGGACATCGCCGACCTGTGGGCGGCGTTCCAGACCGTTCCTCCGGTGGCCGAGAGCGCCCCGCCGCATGAGGTGGGGTTTCCCTTCGATCGGCGCTGGGGCCTGAAGCTTTGGCGGGCGGCCTATCTCGATGACCCGGAGACGGAGCCGGTCTATGGGCAGAGCGACATGTGGAACCGGGGCCGGGAACTGGTTCGGGGCGCGACGCACTGCGGCGCCTGCCATACGGGGCGGAACCTTGCCGGTGCGCGCGTGCTCGACGCCGTGTTCGCCGGCAACGATGCGCTTCCCGGCGGCAACGAAGCTCCGTCGATCAGGCCTCGCGACCTGATTGCGGGCGGCTGGACCGTCTCCAGCCTCGCCTACGCTTTCAGAACTGGCATCACGCCATCCGGCGACGCTTTCGGAGGCTCGATGGGAGAGGTCGTCATGTACGGGACGAGCTTCCTCACACCCGCGGATCTCGAAGCGATGGCGACATACCTGCTCGACAGCGATGTCGCCGGGATCGAGATGGCAGGTGCTGCAGGTGTGAATGCGACGGAAGGCGAGGCCGACTGATATGGCGCGATCCGATCCTGGCTTGAGCCACCGAGGAATATGACATGACCTACTCAAGACGCGATATCCTGAAGATCGGTGTGGCCGCGGGGCTCGCCTCGACCACGTCGTCCCACCTGCTCGCGCAGAGCAACTCGGCCGTGGCGCTGACGGCCCGTGAAGCCAGCATGCAACTGGCGCCGCCGGACTATCCCGAGACCGCCATCTGGGGCTTTGACGGCTCGATGCCGGGGCCGGTAATCCGGGTCCGGCAGGGCGCTCGCGTCATGCGCCGGCTGGTCAATGAATTGCCGCAGGCCACGTCGCTCCACTGGCACGGCGTCCGTATTGATAACGCGATGGACGGTGTCGCGGGCCTGACGCAGGAGGCCGTCGCCCCCGGCGCGTCCTTCGACATCGATTTCGTCGCGCCCGATGCCGGCACCTACTGGTACCACGCCCACAACCGCTCCGTGGAACAGGTCGCGCGCGGTCTCTACGGCGCGCTTGTGGTCGAAGAACCGGAGGGGCCCGACGTGGATCGCGACGAGGTCCTGATCCTCGACGATTGGCTCCTGAACCCTGACACTGCGCAGATCGATCCGGATTTCACCTCGCGCCACGATCGCAGCCACGCGGGCCGGGTCGGGAACTTTATAGCGACGAACGGGCAGTACGGGCACAGCCTCGATGTGCGCCGCCATGAGCGGCTGCGGCTTCGCCTTGTGAACGCGGCAAATGCCCGGATCTTCGACCTAGCACTAGCTGGCCTCGAGGGCTGGGTGGTGGCGCTCGACGGCATGCCACTGGAGGCGCCGCAGCGCGTGTCCGAGACGGTTTTGCTCGGACCGGGGCAGCGGGCTGATCTTCTTGTGGACGTCGTGGCGGAACAAGGTGAGACGGCCTATCTGGTACGTGTCGACAATGGGGAGGGGTTCGTTCAGTCGGCCTTCCCGGTGATCGGGGTATCGTCCGGTGCGCGCCGGGATGCTCCCCAGGCCTTGCCCCCAAACTCCAACATGGCTCCGCCGGATCTCTCACAAGCCCGGCGTGTGCGCCTCCACATGGGTGGAGGCGCGATGGGCCGCTTGCAGTCGGCCCAATTCAACGGTGAGCGGAGAACCTTTCGCCAACTGGTGGATGCCAACCAGTTCTGGGCCTTCAATGACGTCATCGGCATGACAGACGAACCACTGGCCAATCTGGCACGCGATGAGCCGGTCCGTCTTGAAATCGTCAATGACACCTCCTTTCCGCATGCCATGCACCTCCACGGTATGCACTTCCGCGAGATCGCGGCGGACGGTACGCTCGGACCGCTCCGGGATACCATCCTGACATTCGGGGGCGAGACGCGCGAGATCGCGTTCTCGGCGCATAATCCCGGCGACTGGCTGTTTCACTGCCACATGCTTTCCCATGCCGCGTCAGGGATGATGACCTGGGTCAGGGTGACCTGATGCGGAGGAGTGTCGTCGCGGTCGCTGTCGCCTCCGTCGTCTCCGTTGCGCTGGTTACTTTCCGGTGGACGGGCGGCGGCTCGGAGTCGGACGCTGCGCTGGTCATGCCAGAAGGTCTCGACCTGGCACAAGGCGAGGTGCTCTACGGCGAGTACTGCGCGTCCTGTCACGGCGCGAACCTGGAAGGGCAGCCTGACTGGCAAAGCTTGGGGCCTGACGGCCGGTTGCCGGCGCCCCCTCATGACGAGACCGGGCATACATGGCACCACCCCGACAGCGTCCTGTTTCAATACACGAAGCTTGGCGGCCGTGAGGCGCTGGCCTTTCAGGGCATCGAGTTCGACAGCGGCATGCCCGGCTTCTCCGGGCAGCTGAGCGATCGGGAAATCTGGACCGTTCTCGCCTACATCCTATCGACGTGGCCGGAGCGCGCGCGTGCCGCGCAGGCCGCCCGTACGGACGCGAGCCTCGCCAACGAAGGGAGTTGACCCAATGAAGAAATCCATTTTCTCCGCCACGGTTTTGGCTGTCTTTCTGCCAGTCGCAGCGTTCGCGGACGACCTTTCGGAGGATCGGGTACGTGAACTGGTCCTCGAGACCATTCGCGAGAACCCGGAAATCGTGATGGAGGCCGTCGCCATCCTGGAACGCAGGCACGCGGATGCGCAGGCCCAGGCACAAGCGCAGGTCCTGGAAGAGCAACGCGACCTGCTTGAGCAGGATCCGAACGCGCCCGTACTCGGAAATCCGGATGGCGACGTCACCATCGTCGAGTTCTTCGACTACAACTGCCCCTACTGCAGGCGGGTGAAACCCGAGATCGAGGCTTTGCTGGCCGCTGATCCAAACGTTCGACTCGTCTACCGCGAGTGGCCCATTCTGGGCGAGGGGTCCGTTTTCGCCGCGCGGGCGGCACTCGCCGCACGCGAGCAGGACCTCTACGAGGAGTTCCACTGGGCTCTGATGGGGATGAACGGCCGGGCGGAGGAAGCATCCGTCATGCGGGTGGCCGAAGAAGTCGGGCTCGATCTCGCGCAACTTCGTCGGGACATGGCGGCGCCCGAGATCGAAGAGCATATCGAAACCTCGATGCGCCTTAGCGAGGCTCTGGGGTTCAACGGTACTCCGTCCTTCGTTATCGGGGAGGCGCTCGTCCCGGGCCTCGTTGAACAGGAGCAACTGCAGACGTTGGTCGCGCAGGTGCGCGGTCAAGCCGATTGATCGCGGGTCTGCTGTCGACTGACCCCGGGGTCAGCACCGAACAGTTTCCCAGGGATGACGTGATGCACGGTTCGAAAAACGAGCGGTGAACATGTCTGGTCTCTTCCGGCTGACCGACGCGCAAATGGCGCGTCTTTAGGCCTTCTTCCCAAAGTCCCAAGGTCAACCCCGCGTTGATGGTCGCGCGCTGTCGGCACAAGAGCTTGATCTCGTCGCCCGGATGATCTTCGCGATGGGTCTCGAAACCATCCCGCAACCGGATGAGCGGCCCGGGCCGTCCACTTCCCAAGCGGCCGCTTAAATGACCGCGACGATCGTGCGCGGCGTAGATGGCGTGGGGCTTGAAAAAAATTCGAGAGACCTGTCAGGTTTGCTCGAGCGGCGCGTCCCGTTCACGGAAGGCGACGCCACGACGTGATGTGGAGCGACACCCATGGAGAACACACTGGCCCTCATGCGCAAGGCGGCATTGGCCGAGCGCATTCCGGACGCCGCCACGCGCCGGGGACGGCTCGACGCACTCCGCCGCATGGTAAAGGAGCACCGCGACGAGATCGCCCGTGCGATCGACGCGGATTTCGGTGGCCGGCCCGCGCAGGAGACCGAGATCCTCGAGGTCGTTCCCGTTCTGGGCGCGATCCGGCACGCGCGGTCCCATGTCGCCCGCTGGATGCGGGACGAGCGGCGCGCGCCGTCTCTCGCCTTCCGGGGCGGGCGCGCCTGGGTGCGGCACGAGCCGCTTGGCGTTGTCGGTATCGTTTCGCCCTGGAACTTCCCCCTTTATCTCTGCCTCGGCCCGCTGGTGGACGCGCTTGCGGCCGGGAACCGCGCCATGATCAAGCCATCGGAGCTGACGCCGCGTTTTTCCGAACTGCTTGCTGACCTCATCGACCAGGCATTCGCGCCGGATGAAGTGGCGGTGATCAAGGGCGATGTGGATGTGGCACGCGCGTTCACCGCGCTGCCCTTCGATCACCTCGTGTTCACCGGCTCAACCACGGTAGGGCGCCACGTCATGCGCGCGGCGGCCGAGAACCTGACGCCGGTGACGCTGGAACTGGGCGGCAAGTCGCCCGCCATCGTGACCGAAGGCTATTCGCTGGACGACGCGGCGCAGGCCATCGCGCAGGGCAAGTTCCTGAATGCCGGACAGATCTGCATCGCACCCGACTACGCGCTCGTGCCGGTCGGTCAGGAAGAGGCGCTGGCCCGCGCGGTGCTCGCCGCCGCGGAGAAGAGCTATCCCGCCTATTTTGCCGCGCGCGACTATGCGAGCATCATCACTGAGCGGCATCGCACCCGGCTGGAGAATGCCGTCGCCGAAGCCGAACAGGCCGGCGCGCGCGTCCTGCGCGCCCAGGGCGCCTGGGGCGGGCGGATGCCGCCGACCGTGGTGATCGGTGCGCCCGACCAGGGCGTGCTGATGACCGAGGAAATCTTCGGCCCCGTGCTGCCCATCGTGCCCTACGGCGATCTTGACGACGCGCTCACCTTCGTGAACCGCCGCGATCGGCCGCTTGCGCTCTATGCGTTCGCAAGGGACCGGACCACGCAGCGGCGCATCCTTGATGGTGCGATCTCGGGCGGCGTGACGCTCAACGGTACGATTGCCCATATCGCGCAGGAGAACCTTCCCTTTGGTGGTGTTGGCGCAAGCGGCATGGGTGCCTACCACGGGCGCGACGGCTTTCGGCGACTGAGCCATGCGCGCTCGGTCTTCCGGCCCGGGCCGATCGACGCCTTTGCCCTTCTGCGCCCGCCTTTTGGGCGGTTTGCCGAATTTGCCATCCGGACCTTCGGCCGCTGACGGGACAGCCATCACGGAATGCGCGGGACGCAGGGCGCTGATCACCGGGGGCGCTTCGCGAATTGGGCTCCCGATGGGGCAGGGGCTGCTCGAAAAGGGCGCGAAGCGCCTGATCGTTTGGGACGCGAGCGCGCCCGAAACAGAGGCGGCGCGGGCCGTTCTCGATCCCCTGGGCGCCGTCACGTTCGACCGGGCGCCGGCGATCAACGCGGGCGCTTTGATGCACCTGACGCGCGCAATCCTTCCGGGCATGACAGCGCGGGGCAGGGGCCATGCTGTCAACATCGCTTCTGCGGCCGCGCTCGTGTCAAACCCGAACATGAGCGTCCGCGCCGCCGGCAAATGGGCCGCGACCGGCTGGTCGGAGTCCCTGCGGCGGGAGGTGGAACGCAGCGGCACCGGGGTGCGCGTCACGACGGTGCTGCCCTAGTACATCCACACCGGCATGTTCGAGGGGGGGGCGCTCGCGCCTCATTCTGGTCCTCCCGCCCGAGGATATCGCGCGTCGCATCCTGCGCGCCGAGAAGCGCGATGGCGCGCGGGAACCCGGCAGGGAATGACTGTGAGGTGCCGCAGATGCGCCGCGGCAGCCGTCCTCGCATCGACCTGCCTTTGGCTCCTGCGACCCGGATCGCCCGGGCGTGGATCGAAGCGCCCATCCGCAGATCAGGACCCTGAAAGCGGTGGGCGGCACGCGCCTGCAACCCGTGGATCGCGGCGAAGGGACGGCGATCGTGCTGATCCACGGGCTGATGGGCCAGATGCGGAACTGCGCTCCCTAACGTGCCGAAAGTCTGGCCGAGCGCCATCGCGTTGTCCTCGTCGATCCAACCCGCAGTTACCTGAGATCAATGAGAATACATTCGACTGGCGGAAAACGGCTTGTCTGTCTAGAGGAGTACGAATGAACGATAATCCAATCACCGGGCAATGCCTTTGTGGCGCTGTGAAATTCCGCATATCGGGAGAATTCCAGGCCTTTTTCCTGTGTCACTGCTCCCGCTGCCGCAAGGACAGCGGTTCGGCTCATTCCGCAAACTTGTTTTCGTCCACTGCCAGTCTGACCTGGGTGTCAGGTGCGGAAAGCGTCAAGACATTCCAGCTGTCCGGTACGCGCCACGTGAAGTGCTTTTGCTCCGACTGCGGGTCCGCGCTGCCAGTTTCCCAGCCGGAGGTTGGTTTGCTTGTGGTGCCGGCAGGGTCGCTCGACAGCCGGATCGACATACGGCCCAACGCGCATATCTGTTGGTCCAGTCGCGCGGATTGGGACAACGATCTTGCCTCCATCCAAAGGATCGAAGGGCTTCCAGCCTGAATGGTCGAGCCGATGATATGTCTCGGGCAACAACCAGTCCATGAGGACGGGACCGTCAGCTTCGGTCCACGCCGCAGAGTTTCGACCACCTCATGTTGCTGTGGGGGCAGGGTGTCTGGTTCGATGACGCTGCGGTACACCGCTGCTGGCCGTCATGCATGACCGGTTTGGGCTGGCCAGTTCCCGGAATGGGCGTAGCGGCATCGGACTGATATCGCTTGCCGGCGATCCTGCCGGTATAGTGTGCCCATCGTGGATTGTCGGAGCAGTTGCAGGCATCTAACCTCCACGCCATGAGCGAATCTTTGCAGCCCCGTCTCTCGATCGTCACTCTTGGCGTCCAGTCTCTCGACAGGGCGCGGCGCTTTTACGTAGATGGCTTGCGCTGGCCTCTCGCGCCGCATTCCAACGAGAACATTGCGTTCATCCAGATGCCCGGCATGATGTTGGCGCTTTTCGCGCGCGGCGATCTCGCCGCCGACGCTGGCGTCACGATGGAGGCCGTAAAGGTACCACCGGTGACACTGGCCTATCTTGTCCGAGACGAGGCCGAAATCCAGCCCATCCTTCGTCTTGCCTCGGCGGCCGGTGGCCGGGTGGTGATGGGGCCGACGCAGAGAGAATGGGGCGGCATCTCCGGTTATATGGCCGATCCCGATGGATTTCTTTGGGAGATCGCCTTCAATCCCTTCGTGACACTGGGACCCGATGGCGCCATGGCGGCGGTCGACGGGGAGTGAACCGTCGCTCCGCAAGCCTCTCAGCCGAACAGGGCAGGCGTAATCGGTCTTTGGTGCAAGGGCCGCGCACATCGCTACTATTAAAACCGACGTGACTCACCGACCGAAATCGAGAAGTGGACATGTCTGATCTCTTCTGACTGAAAGATCTGCCAAGGGCGTGTCCGGCGCCCTTCTTGGCCGGTCCCGCAGCACACCGCGGGTTTTTGATCGGCCTGTGCCGAGCGGGATCATGTTCGGGCGCCGGAAGGACCGGCGTCGCGTCGCCGCCCGTTGCGACAGATCCCCGGCCCTATTCCTCTCAGGAAGCGCGCGCGCAGCCACCGACTTGGTCCGGCCCGGAAGCAATGAATCACGAGCCTGGAAAGCCTGCGAGCGGCCCATATCGAGACAATGCTGAACCTCTTGAACAAGACGCCTTTCTGAAGCCGAGGTCCCCAGGGATCACGTCGACAACCCGTTAGCTTCCACCTCCAAACCTAGAAATTGGTAGCCATCTGTCGAATAGACAGAATTCTGTCATAATGGTATAAGTGCGTCATTGCGACCTTGGAGGAAATCATGCTCGCCCCTTCGACACCAGAACCAGGTTTTCGTCGCGCCAAGGCGGCGCTCGCTCTCGGTTTTTCTCTGTGTGCAGGTGCTCCTGCACTCGCGGATGTGACGTTGATAAATGTCTTCGAGGTGCCGGAGGGCCGCCTGAGCGAAACCATCTCCGCTTGGGAAGCTGCGCGCGACTACCTCGAAGAACAGCCAGGATATGTGTCCACGGAACTTCACCGGGCCCTCGCCGAGGACGCGCGCTTTGCACTTGTCAATGTCGCAATCTGGAGAAGCGTGGACGACTTCATGGCCGCGTCGCGCGCCATGGCCGAGAACGACCTTTTTCCTGAGGTCGAGGGGCTCGGGGTCAACCCGGCACTGTATCGCGTGATCGAAGGGGCCGAATGAAATGAGCATCTCTCCGAACGCCCATGCGTTGCCGACCGCGTATACGATGCTGGCCAAAACTCTACATTGGACGGTCGCGACCGTGTTGACCTTCGTGTTTCTCAGTGGTTTTGCGGCCGATAGTGCCTCAATGCCGGAAAGCTCAGGGGCGCTTCGCGCCCATCTGGCCTTCGGTCTAAGCGTCGGAGCCTTGACGATCCTACGCCTTGCAGCATGGCTTACCTTCGATCGGCGGCCCGCGCCCGTATCTCACCCGGTTGTGCTGGAGTCAGTGGTCGCACGCACCACGCACATCCTTCTTTATATCGTACCGCTGGGTATGGTCATCAGTGGTGTTGCCATGGTCGCGGTGTCCGACGCTGCCCCGGTGATTTTCGGCGGAGAA
Source organism: [Roseibacterium] beibuensis (assembly GCF_039542305.1). NCBI lineage: Bacteria > Pseudomonadati > Pseudomonadota > Alphaproteobacteria > Rhodobacterales > Roseobacteraceae > Roseicyclus > [Roseibacterium] beibuensis. Next base: position 207,478 of record NZ_BAABHW010000001.1, read on the forward strand.
GGCGATCTTCCACGCTTCGAAACGCTGCCCCCGCGTGCGGCACACGGGTTTGGCGCGTCTCTTTTGCTCGCTCTCCTGACGTTCCATATCGGCGCAGCATTGTGGCATCAGTTCGTCCGCCGGGATGGCATTATGCGGCGAATGGGGCTGGGATGGCTGTTCGGTGGATCTGTGAAATGACACATTGGGGCCGCTTGAAGCGGCCCCAATGCCCTTGAATGGGTTCGCATCCGCTCGTTCGGGGTCAGGACCCAATGACAAGGCTCCATGCCTCGGGTTTGCCGCTCGATAAGCGAGCGGAGACACGAGCCTCTTTTCTGGATCGCCGAGATATAGGCGGCGTGCCTCGCCCGGCTTTGTAACGGCGCCTGGCAAGCCTCGGATTGACGCCCCGCGCGTGCTGTCTTGCATGATATTTCTGAACGCCAAGGTGTTGCGCTGCTGCGCCGCGCCTGAAGGGTTTGGCCCCCTAAGCCCCTCATCCCGGCGGGCTGACCGCCGATCTGTCTGGAAGCTCGCGATAGGCCGATTGGTTTCCGCTTTCCATTGCTCCGCTTCACCTCCAAAATAGATGCACACTTCACAATGGACAGCTTGCTGTCAAAATGGGGATATGCTACAGTATGAGCGAACACGATGAAAAGAGTGCCTTGGTGACTGACATCATGCTCGAGACTTTCCGGTTGAACGGGACACTTCTGGCCGCAGGCGATGCCTTGGTGGCCGATCTCGGCCTAACCAGTGCCAGGTGGCAGGTCTTGGGCGCCGTCATTCTGGAGGACCGTCCGCTGACCGTTGCGCAGATCGCCCGGCGCATGGGCCTGACGCGCCAGTCGGTGCAGCGCGTGGTCTCTGACCTTGAGGCGGTGCAGCTGGTCCGGTTCGAAGACAATCCCGACCACAAGCGCGCGAAACTGGTGGCGCTGACAGAGGCTGGCGAAGCCGCCTATGCCGAGGCCGACACTCGACAGATCGCTTGGGCCCGAGACCTCGCAGATGGCATGGAGCCTGGCGCGCTCTCAACGACCGTTCGGGTTCTCCAACTGCTGAGGGCGCGCAACGAGGCCCGCGAACAATAGAGCGCCGGGCGGTCCGGTGCGTCATGAAGGAGCATGCAATGAAACGAAACGCACATCGGATCGCAGGCGGGCTGGCTTTCCTGCTGATCGCCGGGTTCTGGACGTCAACCGTCATCTCGGAACTGTCCGGATCTCAAGAATCCATTGCCACGGTCAAGACCGCGATCCTTTGGTTGATGACGGTATTGATCCCGTCGCTGATGATCACAGGGGCGTCGGGTTTTTCCCTGGCCGACGGGCGTCGGAGCGGTCTGTTGGACCGGAAGCGGCGCAGAATGCCGATCATCGCGGCCAACGGCCTGATTGTTCTGCTGCCATCTGCGTTTTTCCTCGCCAGCAGGGCCAGCGCTGGCGTGTTCGACTCATGGTTCTACGCGGTGCAGGCGCTCGAGTTGATTGCGGGGGCACTTAATCTGGCGCTGATCGGTGCAAATATCCGTGCAGGCATGCGCATGACAGGCCGCCTGCGCCGAAAGCCGGTGACGTCACACGGTTAATGTCTTCGCTGGCCAGATCCGTGGCGGAGGTGCCACTTAGCGGACACTGACAAGTGCCACACCACCATGGCGGCCGAGTGGATGACCTGCGAAAGGGCCATCCACTCGGTCGCCATGTTTGCCATGCGTGAGGGTGCCGCCGGACTCGCGTGCGTCTGGCGCGGCCAGATCACCGGCGCGGCGCTGGACTGGCGGCTGAGACATTCAACTGCAACGAGACCCACGCCACGATGCGCAGGTCCGAACGCCGCAGCGCTCGTCTGGCAAAAGGCCTGCGTCCTGTTCGGCGCCAACGACCCGGCCCGCTTGCCCGGTTGACGGGGCGGGGTCTGGCCCGCCGGTCTGCACGCCGTTTTGATACGTCAAGCCGTCATCATGCGGCTCAAGCTCGAACAGGCTGCCGAGCAGATGGCCGGCAGCGTGGCCGATGGTGATCGTCTCGCACCGAATGACACCAAGGTCTTGAGGTTCGAGACGCTGAACGCACCTGGTGCACCGGTCTTTCGATACGTCTAGGGAATGGCGCTTCTCAACTCTGACGGATACGGACCACCCCCGCGGCCCGCTTCAAGGGGCGGGAGCGTCGGACGCGGCGCATTTTCGGCGGGGGGCACGGACGGCGGCGTCGCTTGAACCAAGATCTCCGCCCGTGTTGCGACGGACATGGCTTGTGCGAGAATCTGCAGCATGTCACCGCTCCATTGCGTTTTCGGATAGATGGGCTTTCCGCAAGCTGGCCAAGGTCAGGCCGTAGATGCAGGCAACGACGACAGCCAAGGCGAGCACCTGGTATGACGCGATCGCATCCCCGAGGAACGGCACCGCCAAAACCATGGTGAGCGCTGGCCAGGGCGTGGTGATCGAACTTGCCAGCGACACGTCGATATGGCGCACCGCATAGAACCAAACGATAAGTTCGAGGAAGTAGACCAGTCCCATCAGCGCCGACATCGGTTGCCAAATGGCCGCTCCAGCCGCCGACAGCCCGGCCGGAAAGATCAGAATGACAACTGCCGCCAAGAATGCCGCCGAGATTGACACGCGAAAGAACGTCACCTGCGCGGGCGTGACAGGTGTATGGCTTAGTTCCTCCTTGATGATCACATGGGCAATGCTCCAGAGGAATGGAACGCCGAGCGAAACCAGGAACCACGGTGACAGACCAGACATGCGGAAGGTGCCACCGGTGCCCAGGTAATACAGTGCGGCGAGCAGGATCGCTGTCAGAGCAAGCTCAACGGGCGTTTTCCGACGCTTGAGAAAGAGGCTTTCCCACAGGATCGCAAACAATGGATAGGCTTGGATGGCGATTGCCGCATTCGTAGCGCCTGCCTGTTCGACACCGAGAACGTAGAGATACGTCGAAAGCCCAAAAAGCGCGCCTGTAAAAAGCGCGACCAGCCCCACGCGGCGTCGCGCCCTCACAGTCAGTTCCGCACCGAAGATGCCGCGCACCCCCCGCCCGTATTCCATTGCAAAGACCGGCAGCGCAAAGACGACCTGCCAGACGGACAGGGCAAGCGCAAAGCTGAGCGCATCCAGCGCGGTGGGGCGCAAGTTCGCGATGATCGGCATGACGCCAAGGAGCGTGAGACTGAGGAAAGAGAGGGCGATGCCTTTGCCGGCAGACGGGGAGAAAGCCATGGTGCAGTTCCTGAAAAGTGCATTGACGATTGCAGCTATTGCGCCGTACTTGGATGGGTGCAATTGAATTATTGATACGATAGCAATGTGGAAACCTGACCTTGGTGCCCGGAGCGGCCCTCAATACCTGAGGATTGTCGAGGCGATGGCCGACAGCATCTCGAGGGGCGCTCTCGCGCCCGGGGAACGCCTGCCGCCCCATCGCGAACTTGCCTATCAACTGGGGGTCTCGGCCAATACAACGAGCCGAGCCTATGCAGAGGCTGTACGCCGCGGGCTTCTGCGCGGCGAAGTCGGACGCGGCACCTACGTGCGCGGATTGGAGGCGCAGGCACCGGGCGACTCCGCGAACACGCTCTTACGCAAATGCGAAGGCCCGATAGATCTTTCGCGCAACCTGCCCTTCCCCGGCTTCGCAGAGCCACATATCCGTCACGTCCTCGGCGAGATATCGAGCGGACCGGCGTTATCCGCCTTGCTCGACTATCAGAACGAAACAGACCTCGGGGGCCATGCAGAGGCGGGTTGCGCGTGGCTGGCGCAGTGCGGCGTACCGGCGTCGCCAGAGGAGGTGGTGGCGACGGTCGGGGCGCAACACGCCCTGTTCATCGTCCTTTCCGGGCTGCTCAAACGGGGCGACCTGCTGTTGACAGAGTCGCTGACCTACATGCCGGTCCTTGCGATGGCCGAAAGGCTGGGCCTGTATACCGCGCAGGTAGAGACGGACGACGGCGGCATCCTTCCCGAGAGTGTTGAGGCGCTCTGCAAGACCGCGCGTCCGCGCGCTCTGTACCTTTCACCCACCTTGCAGGCACCGACCACGATAACCCTGCCCGACGAACGGCGCGTGGCGCTTGCGGAGATCGCTTTGCGCCACGACCTGTTGTTGATCGAGGACGACGTCTTCGGCCCACTCAAGCCGGATCGGCCCGCACCGATCGCCACGCGGGCGCCGGAGAAAACACTTTACATCACCAGCCTGTCAAAGGCGGTGGCGCCCGGGCTGCGCGTGGGTTTCGTGCGCGCCCCGGCCCGCTGCGCGCCCGCCTTGCGCCATGCGGTCAACCTCACGGCCTGGATGGCGCCGCCTCTGACACTCGAAGTTGCGTCACGCCTGATCCACGGCGGCACGGCTTCGACCCTTGCGATGCAGCAGCGCGGCCTCGCGACACAGCGGAAGGCACTTGCGCGCGCGGTTCTCGGCGACACAACCGGGCGCGCCGATCCGAGCGGGCTGCATCTGTGGCTTCCTCTTCCCGAGGGCATGCGCGCCGACAGCTTTTGTCTGGCCTGCGCAAGACGAGACGTGTTGGTGACGGAGGCGCGAAGCTTCGCGGTCGATGCATCGCGGGCACCTGAAGCTGTCAGACTGTGCCTTAGCCACGAACCAAATGAGGCGCGCGTCGAGAAGGGCCTGAGCGTGATCGCGGATCTCTTGCGTGAGCCATCGTCCGTGCAACCACTTAGCCTGTGATCCGATCCGCTTGAGGAAAGCGCCGCTTCTTGCGATTTGGCCCTGGACCCATTGACCTGGCCGCAGATCGGGCATGGGGGGGAAAGTTCAATGGTTTTAACGGTTCAGTTTGGGCCGATTCACAACCTCAGTGTGATCTTACGCTCTTGACCAGTTCCGGCACGACCAGCAGGGGCAGCGCCAGCACCAGGATGCTGCCCCAGTGGTCGAGGCTGAGCGGCGCGGTGTGTAGCAGGGTCTGTAACGGCGGCCAGTAGACGGCCGCGATCTGCGCCAGCACCATCGCGGAAAAGGCCATCCACAGCGCCGGGTTCGAGGTCCAGCCGAGGCGCCAGCAGGGCGTTCGAAGCGAGCGGAAGGCGAAGACGCTGGTTTTCTCGAACAGGACCATCCCCGTGAAGGCGGCTGTCCGCGCCACCTCGACCCCCTGGTCGAGCAGCGAATAGAACAGCCACAGGCTGGCCCCCGCCGTGTAGAGGCCGAAGGCCAGGATGACGGGCAACGCGGACAGGCCGAGCAGATGCATGCGCGGATCGCGCGGCGGCACCCGCATCTGCCCGGGCTCGGGTTTTTCCAACCCCAGGGAAATCGCCGTCACGCCATCGGTGATCAGGTTCATCCAGAGGATCTGCGTCGGCAGGAAGATCAGCGGCCCGCCAAGACTGAGGTTGACCAGCAGCGCAAGAACCTCGCCGGTATTCGAGGCCAGCAGGTAGCGCACGAACTTGCGGATGTTCTCGAACTGGCGGCGGCCCTCGGCCACGGCGCCGACGATGGTCGCGTAATTGTCGTCGAGCACCACGAGATCGGACGCATCCTTGGCGACCTCGGTGCCGCGAATGCCCATGGCAAGGCCGATATCGGCGCGTTTGAGCGCCGGCGCGTCGTTGACCCCGTCGCCGGTCATGGCGACGATGGCGCCCCCGTCCTGCAAGGCGGCCACGATGCGCAACTTGTCCTCGGGCTGGACGCGCGCGAAGACGACGTTTTCCCGCAGCGCCTCGGCCAGGGCGGCGTCCTCCATGCCGGCCAGATCATCGCTCGTCAGAACGCGATCGCCGGGGATGGCCAGTTTCTGCGCGATGTTCATGGCGGTGGCCGGATGGTCGCCGGTGATCATCACGGTTCGGATGCCCGCGCGCGCGGCGAGGGCGACCGCGTCGCGCACCTCGGGGCGGGGCGGGTCGACGAGGCCGGCGAGGCCCAGGAACACCAGCCCCTCTTCGACGATCGGCTCGGACGCCCCGGGGCTGTAGGCCAGCGCGATGGTGCGCAATCCGCGCCCGGCCATCGCCTCGACCTCTGCCGCGATCTCGGCCCGTTCGGCGGAACTCATCGGGGCAGGGCCCTCTGCCCGGTCGATCCGGTCGCAAATGGCCAGGATCTGTTCCGGCGCGCCCTTGCAGTGCAGCACCATGCCAGCGCCCGTCCGCTCCAGCACGCTCATGCGCTTGCGGTCGCTGCTGAAGGGCAGTTCCTCGACGATGCTGTCGCGGTCCACCGAGTCGGCCCAGGCCTTGGCCGCCAGCGTCGCAAGCGCGCCTTCGGTGGGTTCGCCGACCATGTCCCACTGGTCGCCGCGCCGGACCAGCCGGGCATGAGAGCAGAGCTGCGCGGTCTGGGACAGTCGCGCCAGAACGGGGTCGTCCTCGGCCCTGATTTTCTGCCCGTCGCGGGCGATGTGCCCGGCCGGGTCGTAGCCGCTGCCGGTCACCTCGTAGCGCGCCTCGGCGGTGCGGATGACGCGGGCGGTCATCTTGTTCTCGGTCAGCGTGCCGGTCTTGTCGGTGCAAATGACGCTCGCCGCCCCCAGCGTTTCGATGGCTTGCAGGTTGCGCACCAGCGCGTTGCGGCGCGCCATCGCGCCAGCGCCGAGCGCAAGGGTCACGGTGACGACCGCCGGCAAGCCTTCGGGGACCATCGCCACGGCCAGCGACAGGCCCAGCATGAAGACATCGGCCAAAGGCCGGTCCGTCAAAAGCGCGGCGATGGCGACCACACCGGCCACGCCGACGGCCAGCAGGCCCAATTGCCGCGCGAGACCCTGCAACTCGCGTTGCAACTGGGTCTGCGCATCGCTGACGGTGGCCGTCAGCGTGGCGATCTTGCCGAACCGTGTCTGCTGGCCGATGGCGGTGACGCAGACCTCGGCATGGCCGCGCAGGACCGTCGTGCCCGAGGCGACGGACTCTCCGGCGGCGCGCGAGACGGGCACCGACTCGCCCGTCAGCACGCTTTCGTCGATCAGAAGCCCGGCCTCGTGCAGGATGTCGGCATCCGCCGGAACCCGGTCGCCCTCGGCCAGGATCACGAGGTCGCCGGGCAAAAGCTCTCGCGCGGGGATGGTGCGGCGCAGGCCATCGCGCACCACGACCGCCGCGGGCGACAGCATCTTGCGCAAGGCCTGCATCGTGGTCTCGGCGCGCCATTCCTGCACGAAGCCGAGGATCGCGTTCAGCACGACGACCGCGATGATGGCGATGAAATCCCCGATCTCCCCCAGAAGAAGGGAAATCCCCGCCGCCGCGATCAGCAACAGCACCAACAGGTTCATCACCTGTTTGGCCAGCAAGGTCAGCGGCGAGGCCCGTGGCGGTTCGGGCAGTTCGTTCCAGCCGTGCTGCGCCCGCAGGTCGGGCACGGATTTGTCGCTGAGACCGTGGTGCATCGCCTGCGTCCTGTTCCGGCGTTCGGGTCCGAGGGTATCGTGACCGTGGCGCGCGGCGTTGATCCGGGTCAAGGGCGGCCGCGATGGGGTGTCAAATACCGCACAGGCGCGGCTGCACTGTTTCAAAGGCAACGGCTTTTCTTGCATTTTCTGCGCCGCCGTCTCTATTTTCGCCACAATCCACCGCCAGGACGAGCGGAAAGAAAAAACGACGAGGCATGGTTATGGCAAGTTACAGCCCCTGGGCGGCCCCTTTTCTCTGTGCAATGGCCGTGGTCGGGCTGACCGGCGCGGGCTGGGCCAACGGCCCCGAGACCGACTTTCCCCATGTCGACCCGCTCACCATCGCGCCGCCCGTGCCGATGCCCGAAGGGCGGCGCATCCTCGGCGTGACGCGTATTTTCGACAATGACTGGTACGGCATCCCGGTTGGCGACCGCTATGACCGCTGGCAGACCGGCAGTTTCGCCGTCTCCATCCTGCACGGGCACGAATGGCAGGACGCGCTGCCGGAGCGGCCGTTTCAACTGATGGAATACCGTGTGCGCGGTCAGATCATCGCGCCCGACAACCTCGCTGTGCCGGACCCGGGCGACCGTCCCTATGCCTCGTCCTGGTGGCTGGGCGCGGCCACGCATTTCGGGTGGCAGGGCTTTGACGTGACCGCCGGGGCGGACGTGGTCATCACCGGTCAGCAGACCGGGCTGATGCAGCTCCACAGCGCCGTGCACGAGTTTTTCGGCAACAACCCCGTCCGGCTGGAAGATTACGAGATCGACGACGGGATCTACCTCCATGGCCGTCTGGAGGTCGCCCGCGAATTCGAATTCGACAGTTGGTCCGCCCGTCCCTTTGTCGAGGTGCAGGGCGGGGTGGAAACCTTCGCGCGCACCGGTATCGACCTGACCTTCGGCAATCTCGGCGCCAACGGCCTGCGGCTGCGCGACGAGGTGACGGGCCAGCGCATCGCCGGGCTCAACTCTCTCGAAGCGTTGGGGGGCTGGTCCTTCCTGCTTGGCGGTGACGTGGCCTATGTCACGGATTCGGTCTTTCTGCCCGAGGATCGCGGGGTCGAGGTCGAAGAGATGCGCCACCGCCTGCGCGCAGGCGTGAATTACGGCGTGGGCGACAGCAATTTCTTCTACGGCGTCACCTACTTGTCCGAGGAATTCGTGAACCAGCCCGCCGGGCAGGTGGTGGGCACGCTCTCGATCGATCTCCGCTTCTAGGCCACATCCCGAATCACAGCCGAATCAACGGCTTCACAGGCCGAATCACCCGTGCTATCTTTTGATACATAACGTCGGAAAACCGGCGAAGCATACAACCTATGAGGCGGGGCTATGGGCACGGGCTTGCGGGGCGCGTTCATGTTGTCATGGACGCAAACCTGTATCGAGGGATTACCGGCAGAACCAAATCAAGAACTGGCCGAGGGGATGACATGGCGCTGGCACGGTCGCGCCCTGCCGCTGGAAGGTGACGGCGCCGCCCTCATACTCTCCGCCAGCCGGGATCACGAAGAGCTCCGGTCCCGCGCGGCGCGGGTGGTGGATAAACTCCTCCAAGGCCCTGCGCGCGGCCCCGCCGATCCTGTTCTCGACGATGACGACCCGCTGTTTTCCGGCGGCTTCATCGTGTCGGATGGTGTCGGCTTCTTCCGTGCCGTGCCGATCCCGGTGGAAGAGGGCGCGACGCCGATCCTGCTGTTCTCGGATGGTCTGCCGGCCCCGGATCGAGAGCACACCATCATCGCCTGTTCCGACCGCTTCCTGCGCGATCCCGACAGCGACGCCCCCGCCGTCATCTGTTTCACGCCCGGAACGCGCCTGCGCACCGAAGACGGCGATGTCGCGATCGAGGATCTCGGCCCCGGCGACCGCATCCTGACCCGCGACGACGGCCCGCAAGAGGTCATCTGGTCCGGCAATCGCCGCATGTCGGGCGCGCGCCTCTTTGCCATGCCCGAGCAGCGCCCGATCCGCCTGCGCGCCTGCGCGCTCGGGGTGGACCGGCCCGATGCCGACCTCGTGGTCAGCCCCGAACACCGCGTCCTGATCGGGGGGGCTGCCTCGCGCGACCTGTTCGGCGAGGCCGAGGTGCTGGTGCGCGCCGCCGACCTCGTGGGCGATGCACAGATCAGCGTCGATCACTCCCTGCGCGAGACCTACTACATCCACCTCATGCTGGAGCGGCACCAGGTGGTCTGGGCCAACGGCTTGCAGGTCGAAAGTTTCCATCCCGGCTATATGGGGCTCGACCATCTCAGCCGGTTGCATCGCGACTATCTCTTCGAACTGCGCCCCGAGTTGGAGCGTGATCCCCACGCCTACGGCGCGCCCGCGCGGCGGATGCTCAACCGGGCCGAGGCGGCGATCATGCTGGATGGCGGCCGCACCCGCCCGAATGCCGCGCAGCCTTGCGATTTGATCCAACCGCAGCGGTCGTCCCCCCCATTGACACCCGCGTCCCGTGCTGTAGAAGCGCGGCTCATTCCCCGGTCGATCAGGCCGGGGTATTCATTTGGTGTTGGTGGCCCCCGCGAGGGGATGCCTGTCGGGCCCCGGACAACCTCCGGATAAGTCCAAAGGACAACGCCCTTCACCGCCCCGCTTCCGGGGCACCGCAACGAAGGAGATCAGACGGTGACCAAACGCACCTCTGCCAAGTACAAGATCGACCGCCGCATGGGCGAAAACATCTGGGGCCGCCCCAAGTCGCCGGTGAACCGCCGCGAATACGGCCCGGGCCAGCACGGCCAGCGCCGCAAGGGCAAGATGTCCGACTTCGGCCTGCAGCTGCGCGCCAAGCAGAAGCTCAAGGGCTATTACGGCGACCTGACCGAAAAGCAGTTCCGCCGCATCTATTCCGAGGCCGAGCGTCTGCGCGGCGACACCGGTGAACAGCTGATCGGCCTGCTCGAGCGCCGCCTCGACGCCGTCGTCTACCGCGCCAAGTTCGTGCCGACCGTCTTCGCCGCCCGCCAGTTCGTCAACCACGGCCACGTGCTGGTGAACGGCAAGCGCGTCAACATCCCCTCCTACCGCGTGCAGGAAGGCGACGTTGTCGAGGTCCGCGAGAAGTCCAAGCAGATGGCCCTGGTCCTCGAAGCCAGCCAGTTGCCCGAGCGTGACGTGCCCGACTACCTCGATGTCGACCACTCCAAGATGACCGCGACCTTCGTGCGCACCCCCGGCCTCGCCGACGTGCCGTACCCGGTCCAGATGGAACCGAACCTCGTCATCGAATACTACGCGCAGAACTAAGCTTCGCGCCGATCCGATTTGCGAAGGGCCGCCTGCTTGGGCGGCCCTTTTCGTTTGGGCGTCCGTGGTATCGGGCCGGTCGCGGTGCGGTGGTGCGCGCGGCTTGCGCGCAGGGGCAAGTGCGGCAGGCAAGACGTGTCCCTGGCCGTCACACGGACGGCGTCCCTGGCGATCTCTTGCGCGCTTATCTCAAAACCCAGGCCGCCCTGACCAACAGCGCGAAGGCGAGCAATTCTACCAGCTCTTCAAGCAGGGCACTCTTGGAGAGTCCGAAAGCGCCCTGTTCGAAAACGCTCGACACGCCGAAAACGAGGATGGCCAGGTAAATGGACAAGCTTGTCGGATGTACCAAAAGGCGCCGGATCGTCGCCAGTTTCGAGTCCACGAAGCGGACAAAAACCACGAGCGCGGCAACAAGAACCACGCCGACGACCGCGCCCATCACGACCTGAACGGCCAACACGCCTTGCGCGCTTGCCCCCACGGCTGACCCAAAGCTCACCTCTCGGCCGACACCGATGAAAGGGAAGGTCGAGACGAACAGGCCATAGGACAGCAGCGCGAGGTTGTTGGCCTTGGAGAGCGCGTAGGTCCGAACAAGGAACAGCAAGGTCGCCATCAGCAAGAGCACGACTTGCAGGTTTTCGAGGAGGCCGTTCTCGGCGGCGATTTCGGGCGTGGTCAAGGGGAGCGTGCCAATCCTTGCAGTGGTTTTCGATGGAGCGCGGCCGCAACCGGCCGCGACAAGCCCCATCCCAAGTCACCACCCGCACTACGGCCTTTGGCCCCAGGATTGCAACTGCTGCCGCTGTCGAGCAATCTCTTTCGCTTGGGGGCGGGGACGTTTTCTGAGAGCGGCGCGTGGGTCGCTTCAGCGAACTTGGCCGCCGTTCATGGCACGGGGTGCAGTGACCGCGTCAAACCCTGCCGGACCTTGGCGACCCTTGCGGCGGCTTCGCCAGGGCTTTCCTGGTTAACAATGGCGTCAACGTCGTGGATTCGTTGGCACGAGGCGGCGTCACGCCGCCACGCTGGCTACCGTGCGCCCTGAGATCATCGCCGACGCGAGGGCGTGGGCTTCAAACGCACGCAGAATGCGGCGGGCGGGCGGGCCGACATCCACCGTCTCGTCTATCGCTTCGGGGAAAATCGCGCGGATCTCTGACAAGGCGCAGTCGTCCAGCGCGCCCAGTGCTTCGGGGCCGGGGAACAGGCTTTCGCACGGCATCCCGTTGGCGACCACGATTTCATGGCGATCAAACAGCAGGTGATTGTAGGCAATGCCTTTGGGCGCCTTGGCGGGGGTGATGCCAGGGCAGTCCTTCAGCATCCGAACGGCGGCCAACACATCGAATTCGCCGAACAACATCTCGACCCGCCAATCGCTCAGCATCAAGCGATGGTTCGGTGACAAAACCAGATCGCGCGATGGCTGACCGGGGCCAAATGTGTCGCGCGCGACTTCAATCGGGCACAGACCGGGCTGTGTCCGCAACACATCTGCCGACAGTTCGCGCCGCCCCACCCATCGCAACGGCAGAGCCCCGGAGTCGCGCGTCATGACCATGTCGCCGGGGCGCAGAGTCTCAACAGGCACCGGTCCCTCGGGTGTGTCGATCAATGTGCCATCGGCAAAGCAGATGACCGTGATGGGCTGGAACGGATCGGTAAAGTCCTTCTCGCCGCCGTCCATCGCCCGGATGACGCCGGTATAGGTATTGCCGTCCGCGCCGATGTAGCTGAAGTGGATTTCATCGACGTTGTCGGGGTCAACGTAGAAGTCGAAGCCGCCGATGAACCCGATGGAATCGTTGGGATCGTATTGCAGGATGTCGATCCTCAAGCCGTCCTGCGAGAACGTGGATAGGTCCACCGTGACGCTATCGGCCTCGGTATCGTCCAGGAACTTGATCTTGAAGAAATCGACATCATCGCCGGGGTCAGCGGTAATGGTCACATCCCCGCCACCGGAGATGTTAAGGTTAATGATGTCGTTGTCACCCGTGACAACAGACCCATTCGATGTGACGTTTATATTCGCCACCCGCCAAGCTCCTGCCTCGTCGCGCCTCGTTCAAGCGGGCCCGATCAGTCAGTAAAATATAGAGTCTGCTGCCCAATTTCCCTAATTGTCCCTGAGTTTCGACACATGTTTCCACGCAAGTCGTAGCGTTGGGGCCACAGGCCGGTCGATTACAATAGGGCGCAGTACCAAAGCCCAAGCCAGAAGATGGCGAACACTCTCCTTCCAGCCGTTCGATGCGGAAAACATGAACGTGCGCCATGAACCGACAGCCAGCAACTGCCCCTCCTGCGGGGCACTTTTCCCGGGCCTGCGTTTTTCCCGGTCGCCCTTAACGAGATGTTCACTTTTCCCTGCCATGGTGAGTCTCGACGTTTTCCCACATCGAGTTTTTCATCATGTCCACCCGCAGCAATTCCTGCGCGGGGCCGGTGCGATGCGCCCCGCCCGCTGATCCTGCCGCTTTCGCTTCCCGGCCCGTCGACGCGGCCCGTTCCACTCTGCGCCAGCGCACAGACAAACCCCTCGTCAGCCGCAGTCTTTCGGCGTATCTGCACGGGCATGGCACTTGGCGATACCCTCAGAACCCTGTCTCTGTCCGAGGCGGAGGCGCTGCCGATCTGGCGGCGGCCCGTGGCCCTCTTGGCGGTCATGGCTTTTGCCATGCCCATCGCCTTCGCGACCTGGTCGGCGCTTTTGAACAACTTCGTCATCGAGATGGCGGGTTTCGACGGTTCGGATATCGGCTGGTTGCACACGGTGCGCGAGATCCCGGGTTTCCTGGCCATCGGGGTGATCCTGCTGATAATCTTCATCCGCGAACAGGTGCTGGGACTGATTTCCCTGATGCTGTTGGGCCTCGCCACGGCGATGACGGCGCAGTTCCCCTCGCTCGGCGGGTTGCTGATCGTGACGCTGCTCAGCTCCATCGGGTTCCACTATTACGAGACGGTGAACCAGTCCCTCCAGTTGCAATGGATCGACAAGAAGAAGGCCCCGCAAACCTTGGGCTGGCTCTTGTCCATCGGGTCGGGGGCGACGCTGGTGGCCTATGCGCTGATCGTTCTGACCTGGCGGGCCTACGACCTCAGCTACGATCTGGTCTACTGGGTCGCGGGCGGGACCACGGCGGCCATTGCGCTGTTCTGCTTCATCGCCTTCCCGCAATTCGAAAGCCCCAATCCCCAGACCAAGAAGATGGTCCTGCGCAAGCGCTACTGGCTCTATTACGCGCTGCAATTCATGTCGGGCGCGCGGCGGCAGATCTTCGTCGTCTTCGCGGGCTTCATGATGGTCGAACGCTACGGGTTCGAGGTGCACCAGATTACCGCGCTGTTCATGGGCACGCTTCTGGCGAACATGGTGGCCGCCCCGCTTCTGGGGGCGGTGGTGGCGCGCTTCGGCGAGCGTCTGGCGCTGATCATCGAGTATGCCGGCCTCGGCATGGTCTTCGTGTTCTATGCCGGGCTTTACGTGTTCGACTGGGGGCCGGTCATGGCCGCGGCGCTCTACGTGGTGAACCACCTGTTCTTTGCGCTGGCGCTGGCCATCAAGACCTATTTCCAGAAGATCGCGGCGCCGGGCGACATCGCGCCCACGGCGGCGGTGGCCTTCACCATCAACCATATCGCGGCGGTGTTCCTGCCGGCGGGGCTGGGGTATCTCTGGCTGACCTCGCCCGTGTCGGTCTTCGTGCTGGCGGCGGCGATGGCACTGGTGTCGCTGCTTCTGTCGCTTTTGGTGCCGCGCCATCCCGAACCGGGGCGCGAAACGCTGCTGACCCGCGCGGCGACCGCGCCCGCCCCGGCGGAGTAGGTCAGACCGATTGCCCCTGCCGCTGGCAGAGGGGTGAGATCGAGAAATGCGTGATCTCGCCATTCAGCATATCGAACACCAAGCGGCTGCTGCACCCGTCCGCCGTGGTGCCGGTGCCTTCGATCCGGCCCTGGCGCACCCCGTTTGACGTGGACCACGAGAAGGAATTGAAGCCGATATCCTCGAAGGGGGCCAGCGGGTCGAAGATGGCGCGCAGGGCATCCTCGCTCAGGCTGTCGGCGGTGCCGGGGTGGAGCAGTGCGCGCGCCTCGGCGATCTGACCGGCCCCGGCAAGGGTCAGGAACTCGCGTGCCGTGCGGCTGTCGCCCTTTTGGTCCTGAAAGCCGAACCAGATCGCCGCGACGATGATCGCGATAGCCCCGCCGATGAAAACGATAACGCCGTGCGCACCCTTGAGCATGGCCGTGTCCCTTTTGCCGTCCGTCACCGCAGACTAGCCCGAAACGATGGCGGGCGGGCAGGCAGGATTTCCCGCCCGTCCGCGATCCCTCGGCGGATGCGATTGAAAAGGGCGGGGCACGTGGTTGCCCGAAGATCGCGGCGCTGCTGGCCTAACGCCGCGAGGCAGGCTATGCGGTGCAAGACACCCTCAAGAAAGGCCCCGCCATGCCCACCTTCACGGCGCTGACCACCCTTCCCGGAAAGGACAAGGCCGAGGCGCTTGGCCTCGCGCTCGAAGGCATCGTGCCGGAACCGACCGGCATCGGGGTCTTCGAGATGGAAGACGGCTCCGGCCTGTGGGAGATCGGGGCCTATTTCACCGAAAGCCCGGACGAGGTGGCGCTGGCGCTCTTGGCCGCAGCCCATGGTGCGCAGCCCTTTGCCGTCTCGGAGCTGCCCGAGACCGATTGGGTCGCCCATGTGCGGCGTGAATTGCACCCGGTCGAAGCCGGGCGTTTCTACCTCTATGGCTCGCATGACGCAGACAAGGTTCCCGAGGCGTCGGTGCCGCTGCTGATCGAGGCGGCGATGGCCTTTGGCACCGGGCATCACGGCACGACCAAAGGGTGCCTCGAGGCCTATGACGCGCTGCTGGCCCAGGGCAAGGTGCCCGGCAATGTCGCGGATATCGGATGCGGCACGGCGGTTCTGGCCATCGCGGCGGCCAAGACCGCGCCCAATCCCGTGATCGCCTCGGATATCGACCCGGTGGCGGTCGAGGTGGCGCTGGCCAACGCCACGGCGAACGGGGTGGGCGACCGCATGGTCTGTGTCGAGGCGGCGGGCTTCGACCACCCCGACCTTGCAGCGCGCGCGCCTTTTGACCTGGTGTTCGCCAATATCCTGAAAGGTCCGCTGATCGACCTGGCGCCCGCGATGGCCGCCCATGTGGCGCCGGGCGGGCATGTCATCCTGTCGGGTCTGCTGAACGAGCAGGCCGACGAGGTCATCGCCGCCTACGAGGTGGCGGGCCTGTCCCTTTTCGCACGGTCCGAGATCGGCGAATGGACGACGTTGACCATGATTGCTTAATTTTCGTCGAATTTTGGCCCCATTTGTGGTAACAAGATTCCCGGTGGGGGCGACTTGTAGCGGACAGGTTGCCCTAATGGCTCAGAATGAAACAACTTTTTCTCAGCGCCTCGAGAGAATCGAGAGCGCCAATAAGCGTGGCTTATTTTCTCGCCGCCGCCGTGCCCCTCAACCGGGGTTCGTTTTTCACGCAGATGGTGTCGTGACACGGCGCGCGCCGCCGCGACAGCGGCTGCGTTTTGCCTTTCCTTTACGCGGGTTGATCGTCGCTTTCGTGCTGATCGCCTTGGTCAAATCCTATATGATGTGGACCTTGGGCGGAGAGGTCTATGGCGCCGCGATCTCGGGGCTGTTGGCCGGGTCGGAACTGGAGCGTGCGGCCGGGCTGATCATGGCCCCCGATGCGGTGACGCTTTGGATGGTGGATGCCATGCAGGCCATCTACCGCTTTTTCGGATCCATGATGACGGCCTTGGAAGGGGTCGCCTCTTCCATGATCGCGGTCTGATCGCCACCTTTCATCCGCTACACCATGAAAAAAGGGGCGCGCAGTTTCCTGCGTGCCCCTTTCCTGTCCCCTGGTGGCCGCCGGTGCAGCCACCGTCCCGCGAGTTCAGCGGTGGCGGCCCTCTGCGATCATGTCGATGTCGCCGCGCACAAGGCCCAGGTCGTCCAGTTCCCGGTCGCTGAGTTGCGACAGCGCCTTGCGCGTCACGCGGGCGTCGTTCCATGCGGCCAGCCGGCCAACGAGGCCGGCAAGGAGACGGGTGGCGCTGAACCCTGCGCCGAGGGGGCGGTTGGTGATGATGGCCATTGGTCTCATCCTTTCCGGTTTCAGTTGGGTCGGCAGGCGCGTGTCAGCGCCCGGTGAACAAAACGCATTTAGATGTCGGAAATGCGCCATGCAATAAGCGATCTTTGCATGGGATCCATGCGCGGAATGCATGCCTCGATTTCCGCCTAAGCCCATGCGAAATATGGCAAAAAACCGCTTAGCGGGGTGTCGTTTCCAGGCGTCGAAATGCCGTATTTCGGCCTCGTGAAAGGGCGCGTGTCGCAATCGGACATCGGAGCGTCGAAAACGCTCTTCGCTTGGCAAATGTTCGCCTTTCGTGCTAATGGTGCGAAAAGGTCGCAGAAATCGCGATGCAAACGGGGCAGGCGGGCAGCAGATGCGCATCATCGGGATTGATCCGGGGCTCAGGAGCCTTGGCTGGGGCGTGATCGAGGCGCATCAGGGCCGACTCAGTCACGTCGCGAACGGCCAGTGCCGGACGGAACGCGGCGACCTCGCGCTGCGGCTCTTGTCGCTTCATGACCAGTTGAGCGAGGTGTTCGTCACCTACGCGCCCCAGACGGCGGCGGTGGAGCAGACCTTCGTGAACCGCGACGGGGTGGCGACGCTGAAGCTGGGTCAGGCGCGGGCGATCGCGCTGCTGGTGCCCGCGCAGGCAGGGTTGCACGTGGCCGAATACGCCCCGAACGCCGTGAAAAAGGCCGTGGTCGGCGTGGGCCATGCCGACAAGCGGCAGGTGGAGCATATGGTGCGGCTGCAACTGCCGGGCGCGGTCCCCACGGGCTCGGATGCCGCCGACGCGCTGGCCATCGCGATCTGCCATGCCTTCTACGCGCAGGCCTCGGGCCGGCTGGAGGCGGCGCTGGCCGCGGCGGGGGGCGCGAAATGATCGGAAAGCTGTCGGGCCGGGTCGATTACAAGGCGTCGGATCACGTGCTGCTGGACGTGGGCGGCGTGGGCTATGTCGTCTATTGCTCGGACCGGACGCTGGCGGCGCTGCCGGGACCGGGCGAGGCGGTGCCGCTCTACACCGAATTGCTGGTGCGCGAGGACCTGTTGCAGTTGTTTGGTTTCCGCACGCCGTATGAGCGGGAATGGCACCGGCTGCTGATTTCCGTGCAAGGCGTCGGCGCCAAGGCGTCGATGGCGATCCTCGGCACGCTCGGGGCCGAGGGGGTGGCGCGCGCGATCACCCTGGGTGACGCGGCGGCGGTCAAGGCCGCGCCGGGGGTCGGCCCGAAACTGGCGCAGCGCGTGGTCAACGAGTTGAAGGACAAGGCCCCCGCGACGATGGCGATGGGTGGCAGCCTTGGCGCGGCCATGGGCGACGCGCCGGCCGAGGTGATCGAAGGCGGCGCGTCAAGGGCCGCGCCCGCACCTGCCGCCCCGGCCTCCAGCAGTGCGCAGGCGGATGCGCTTTCGGCGCTGCAAAACCTCGGCTATGCGCCCGCCGATGCCGCGCGGGCCGTGGCGCAGGCGGCGGGCGAGGATGCGCAAGCCGAAACCCCTGCGCTGATCCGCGCGGCGCTGAAACTGCTCGCGCCCAAGGAGTGATGGCAATGGCCCCCCAAGCCGGGCATAACGCAGCGCAATGACCGAGCCTGACCCGACATTGCGCCCCGACCCGCTGCCCGAAGATGGCGACCGCGCCCTGCGCCCGCAGACGCTGGACGATTTCATCGGACAGGAAGAGGCGCGTGCGAACCTGCGCGTCTTCATCGAAAGCGCGCGGCGGCGGGCCGAGGCGATGGACCATGTCCTGTTCCACGGGCCGCCGGGGCTGGGCAAGACGACGCTGGCGCAGATCATGGCGCGCGAGCTGGGGGTGAACTTTCGCATGACCTCGGGGCCGGTGCTGGCCAAGGCTGGGGATCTGGCGGCGATCCTGACCAACCTCGAAGCGCGCGACGTTCTGTTCATCGACGAGATCCACCGCCTGAACCCGGCGGTGGAAGAGGTGCTTTACCCCGCGCTGGAGGATTTCGAACTGGACCTCGTGATCGGCGAGGGGCCGGCGGCGCGGACCGTGCGGATCGAGTTGCAGCCCTTCACGCTGGTCGGGGCGACGACGCGGCTGGGCCTGCTGACCACGCCCTTGCGTGACCGCTTTGGCATCCCGACGCGGCTGAATTTCTACACCCATGCCGAGTTGGACCACATCGTGGCCCGCGGGGCGCGTCTGGCGGGGCTGGAGTCTGAACCCGCGGGCACCGCCGAGATCGCGAAGCGCGCCCGTGGCACGCCGCGCATCGCCGGGCGGCTGCTGCGCCGGGTGATCGACTTCGCGCTGGTCGAGGGGGACGGGCGCCTGACGCAAGCCATCGCCGACAGGGCGCTGACCCGGTTGGGGGTGGATAGCCTGGGCCTCGACGGGGCCGACCGGCGCTACCTGACGCTGATCGCTGAGAATTACGGCGGCGGGCCGGTGGGGATCGAAACCATCGCCGCCGCACTGGCCGAGCCGCGCGATGCGCTGGAAGAGGTGATCGAGCCGTTCCTGTTGCAACAGGGCCTGATCGCCCGGACACCGCGCGGACGGATGCTGGCGCATAAGGGCTGGTCGCATCTGGGCCTGGACGCCCCGAAACAGCCGGGGCAGGGCGACCTGTTCTGAGCGATGCAGGATTTCTCGAGAAATCCTGGCCGGAAAACTCGAGTTTTCCGCGTTTTCGCAAGCGAAAACGCTGGCTCCTCTTGACCCTGTGGGCGTGACGCGATTGACCCTGCTGCCCATGACCGATGCAACGCTCGACCCGCTGTCGCCCGCCGAGATCGAGGCGCTGTTCACCCGCGCCGATGGCCAGTACCTCTTTGCCCGCTGGGGGCGGCCCATCGTGCCCGTCGTCTTCGGCGTGGAGGATCAGACCGTCTCGATCCTGAAGGGCGCGATTGAGGCGGTGGTGGCGCTGGCCGGTCACAAGATGGCCGAAACCGACCCGGAACTGGGCGCGAACCTGATGGTGTTCTTCATTCGCGACTGGTCGGAACTGGTCGATACGCCGAACCTCGACCGCCTTTTGCCCGATCTGCCCGGCATCGTCGCGCGGCTGCAGGAGGCGGACGCGAACCAATACCGTTCCTTCCGTTTCGACGAGGCCGGCGGGATCAAGGCCGCTTTCGTATTCGTTCGCATGGATTCGGAAATGCGCGATGCCCCGGCCGAAACCATTGCGCTCAGCCAGATGGTGCAGACAATCCTTCTGTGGTCGGACACCGCGTTTCTCGGCGCATCGCCGCTGGCGGTCTTGCAGGAAGGTGGCCCCGCGATGCTGAAGCCCCAGATCGCCGACCTGATCCGCGCGGGCTATGACCCGGTCATGCCGGTGGCCGCGACCGACCCCTCCCATGCGCTGCGGCTGGTGGCCCGATTGCCGCGCCCCTCTTGAACGCAAGCGCGGCTGCGGGCATGTCGTTGACATGATCCATCGTCATCCCATCCGCGTCTATTACGAAGATACCGACCTAGCCGGGATCGTTTACTACGCGAACTACCTGCGCTTCCTTGAGCGCGGGCGGTCCGAGATGGTGCGCGATGCCGGGATCAGCCAGGTCGAGATGAAGGCGCAGGGGCTGGTTTTCGCCGTGCGCCGGGTCGAGGCCGATTACCTCAAGCCCGCCCATTTCGAGGACCTGCTGACGGTCGAAACCCGCTGCGAGGCCCTCAAGGGCGCCAGTTTCGACATGCCGCAACGGGTTTTGCGCGGCGACGAGGTGCTGCTGGAGGCCGTGGTCAAGGTTGTGGTGCTGAACGCGGCGGGCCGGGCCACACGGCTTCCGGCGGATATTCGCGCAAAACTGGAGACGATTTTGGCGAATGACGGCGAATAAAGCAGAAGTGTTCGCCATTCCTCTTACAAACTGGTAAACTGCTTCCTTAATGAGGCGCTGAAAACAGCGTCCGTGACCGTTTGAGGCCGGGCAGAGGAAGATTTAAGCCACCATGGAAACAGAAACGCTCGCGCTGGCGCAGGAGGCGGATTTCACGCTGATCGCGCTGTTCTTCCGCGCGTCCTTCATCGTCCAGCTTGTCATGATCGCGCTGATCGCGGCGTCGGTCTGGGTCTGGGCCATCACCTTTTCCAAGATCGCCATGTATCGCCGGGCACGCGCCAACGCCGCCGCCTTCGATGCGGCCTTCTGGTCGGGCGAGCCGCTGGACGAACTCTATGACCAGGTCGCCGAGGCGCCCGGCAGCGCGTCCGAGCGTGTGTTCGTCGCCGGGATGACCGAGTGGCGGCGCAGCTTGCGCGATGACGGGGCGCTGATCCCCGGCGTGCAGCAGCGCGTGGACCGCTCGATGGATGTCGCCATCTCGCGCGAGGCCGACCGGCTGACCAACGGCCTGACCTTCCTGGCCACAACCGGGGCGACCGCGCCCTTCGTGGGGCTATTCGGCACGGTCTGGGGCATCATGCGCTCGTTCCAGGAGATCGCGATTTCGGGCAACACCTCGCTCGCCGTCGTCGCCCCCGGTATCGCCGAGGCGCTGCTGGCGACGGGTCTGGGCCTGTTGGCCGCCATCCCGGCCGTGATCCTCTACAACAAGCTGTCCGGCGATGCCGAGGCGCTTGTGGCGACCTATGAAGGGTTTGCCGACGAATTCTCCACGCTTCTGTCGCGGCAACTCGACTGATGGGGGCGTCGGTCGGACATAACGCGGGGCCGCGCAGGCGGCGGGGGCGGGCGCGGCGCGTCGCCAGCCGCCCCATGTCCGAGATCAACGTCACGCCCTTCGTGGACGTGATGCTGGTGCTTCTGATCGTGTTCATGGTCTCGGCGCCCCTGATGACCGTGGGCGTGCCCATCGACCTGCCCGACACTTCGGCCGAGGCGCTGCCCTCGGAGGACGAGGAGCCGTTGACCGTGACGCTGGCGCCCGATGGCACCGTTCTGATCCAGACGACCGAGGTGCCGGTGGGTGACCTGGTCGCGCGTTTGCAGGCCATCGCCTCGGAGCGCGACAGCCCGCGCATCTTCCTGCGTGCGGACGGCTCCATCCCCTATGAACGGGTGATGACGATCATGGGCGCGCTGAATGCCGGCGGGTTCCGCGAGATTGGTCTGGTGACCGATTCCGGCGGGCCGCGCCTTGACGGGAATGGGGAGTGACGGAGCCATGCGCCGGTCGCTTTATGCCTCGGCGACGATCCATCTCGCGATCCTGTTGTGGGTTGCGATCGGGGGGAATCTGCTCCGCAGCTCGCCCGAGACCGAGTTCCAGGTGACCGGTGTGACGCTTCTGTCCACCGCCGAGTTCGAGGCGTTGACCCAAGGCACCCTGCCCACCCCGGCGGCCGTGGACACGATCGCCCCACCCGAACCGGCGGAAGAGATCGCCGCCCCCGACCCGCTGGCCCCGGAACAGGCTCCGCCGCCGCGCGCGCGCCCCGAGGAAACCGCCGCCCCCGAGCCGGAAGTCGCGCCCGAACCGACGCCGCCCGCCCCGCAGGCCGAGGTGACCGACGAGATTGCGGCCCTGCCGCAGCCGTCGGGTGCGCCGGACCTGCCCCCCAGCGATACGCCGATCCCGCGCGAGGCCCCGCGCGTCGCCCCCGTGCCGGCCCCCGCGCCCGAGCCGGAGGTCGAGACCGCGCCCGAGGTTCTGGACCAGCCCATCTCGCCCGAGGTGAGCGATGCGCCCGCCGACGAAGCCCCCCAGACCGCCCCGGAAGAGGCGACGACCGAGATCGTGACGGAGGCCGAAGAGCCCGCAGGCGGCCCGATCGCGCCCACCTCCTCGCCGCGCCCCACGGCCCGGCCCGCGCGCCCCGCACCGGTCGAGGTGGCCGAGCAGACCCCTGCGCCAGAGCCGACGCCCGAGCCGCAACCCGAGGACACCGCGCCCGCTGCCGAAGACCCGCTGGCCGATGCCATCGCCAGCGCCGTGGCCGAGGCCGTCGAGACGCCCGCGCCCGCCGCACCCTCCGGTCCGCCGCTCAGCCAGGGGGTGCGCGACGGGTTCCGCATCGCCGTGCAGGCCTGCTGGAACGTCGGCGCGCTGTCGACCGAGGCGTTGGGGACGACCGTGGTCGTGGGGTTCGACATGGCGCGTGATGGCCGTCCCGAAACCGGCACCATCCGCCTGATCGAGTTTTCCGGCGGCTCCTCCGCCGCCGCGCAACAGGCCTACGAGGCCGCGCGCCGCGCGATCATTCGCTGCGGGACCAATGGCTACGACCTGCCCGAGGAAAGCTATGACCGCTGGCAACAGGTCGAACTGGTCTTCAACCCCGAGGGGATGCGCCTGAGATGATCCCTTCACGGAATTCGTTTATCCTCTTTTCCCAAGCCGTCCGCGCGGCAGGAGGTCTTTGATGTTGAAATCCTTGAAACTGCTGGCAATCGCTGCCCTTGCCGCCTGGGTGCCGTTGACGGCCAGCGCGCAGAACGGGCCTCTGCGGCTGGAGATCACCGAGGGTGTGATCGAGCCGCTGCCCTTCGCCCTGCCGCAATTCATCGCCGAGAACGGGGCCGCGACGGACGTGGCCGCCGACATCACCCGTGTCATTGCCGCCGACCTGCGCGGCACGGGGCTGTTCCGGCAGATCCCGCAGGATGCCTATATCTCCAGCGTCACGAATTTCTCCTCGCCGGTGCAATATGCCGATTGGCAGGCGATCAACGCGCAGGCGCTGATCACCGGTTCGGTCGAGTCGCGTGGCGATGGGACCATCGTCGTCCGCTTCCGCCTGTTCGACGTGTACTCCGAGGCGCCGTTGGGCGAGGGGCTCCAGTTTTCCGGCAGCGTGGAAAGCTGGCGGCGCATGGCCCATACCGTCGCCGACCAGGTGTATGAGCGGATTACGGGCGAGACGGGCTATTTCGACACGCGCGTGGTCTTCATCCACGAAGAGGGGCCGAAAAACGCCCGTCTCAAGCGCCTGGCCATCATGGATTACGACGGCGCGAACGTGCAGTTCCTGACCGACAGCCGCAGCCTTGTCTTGGCCCCGCGCTTCAGCCCGCAGGGCGACCGGATCATCTACACCAGTTACGAGTCCGGCACGCCCCGCGTCTACCTGATGGATGTCGCCACCGTCACCAGCCGCCCGCTCGAGGCGATCGCGGCGGGCAACATGACCTTCTCGCCGCGCTTTTCGCCGGATGGCACGCAGGTCGTGTTCTCGCTTGAGGATGGTGGCAATACCGACATCTACCTGCTGGACCTGGCCACCGGCACGCGCACACGGTTGACCAGCGCCCCGTCGATCGAGACCGCGCCCAGTTTCTCGCCCGATGGCAGCCGGATCGTGTTCGAGTCCGACCGCTCGGGCACGCAGCAGATCTATGTCATGAACGCCAGCGGCGGCGAGGCGACCCGGATCAGCCAGGGCACGGGCCGCTACGGCACGCCCGTCTGGTCGCCGCGCGGCGACTACATCGCCTTCACCAAGCAGGAGGGCGGGCGCTTCCATATCGGCGTGATGCGCACGAACGGATCGGAAGAGCGCCTGCTGACCTCCAGCTTCCTCGACGAAGGCCCGACCTGGGCGCCGAATGGCCGCGTCATCATGTTCACCCGCGAGACGGCGGGCGCGAACGGTGCGCCGGCGGTCTATTCGGTCGATATCTCGGGGCGGAACCTGCAGCGGGTGGCGACGCCCGGCATGGCCTCCGACCCGGCATGGTCGCCCCTGTTGCGGTAGCCGTCACGACAATGGACGGGGCCGCGGGCCCCATGATAGTTTAGGCAAAACACGAACCCCGAGGACCCGAGCATAATGACCCCGATCCTGATTACCCGTTTCGCCGCGCGCGCCGCACTCGTGGCCGCCGCCCTGTCGCTGGCCGCCTGTTCGCAGGGCGGGTTTGGCGGCGATGATGCCATCGAGTTGCGCGGCGGTGCCGGCAGCGGTGCGGCCTCCGACCCGAGCAGCCCGGCCTATTTCAACAGCGTCGTCGGCGATCGCGTGCTGTTCGAGGTGGACCAGTCCACCCTGACCGCCGCCGCCCGCGCCACGCTGGATGCACAGGCGCGCTGGCTTTTGGACAACCCCGAGTATGCCGCGCTGATCGAAGGCCATGCCGACGAACAGGGCACGCGCGAATACAACCTTGCGCTCGGCGCGCGCCGCGCCTCGGCCGTGCGCGACTACCTCGTGACGCAGGGCGTGCCGGACAGCCGCCTGCGCACCATCAGCTATGGCAAGGAACGCCCGCTCGAGATCTGCTCGGAAGAGGCCTGCTATCGCCAGAACCGCCGCGCGGTCACGGTGATCTCGGCCGGTCCGGGGGTCTGATCCCATGCGCCGCGCCCTGATCGCCGCCACGCTTCTGGCGTTCACCCTGCCGGTGCAAGCCCCCGCGCAGAGTGCCGAGACGCTGGCCGATATCCGGCAGGAATTGTCGGTGCTCTATGTCGAGTTGCAGCGGCTGGGGCGCGAGTTGAACACCACGGGCGGCGCGACGGGCAGCGGGGGCAGTGGCCCCGCTCTGGCGCGGATGGACGCGATCGAGGCCGAGCTTCGGCGCCTGACCTCGCTGACCGAAGAGTTGGAGCTGCGGATCAACCGCGTGGTGACGGATGGCACGAACCGCGTGGGCGACCTCGAGTTTCGTCTGTGCGAGCTTGAGCCCGATTGCGATATCGGTAGCCTTGGCGACACGCCCAACCTCGGCGGGGTCGAGGTGCCGACGACCGGTGGCACGCTGCCCGCGACGGGCGGCGGCGGCACAGGCGGCGGCGCGGGGCCGCAACTGGCCGTGGCCGAGCAGGACGATTTCGACCGCGCCCGCGCGGCCTTCGACGCCGGGAATTATGCCGAGGCCGCGCAGGCCTTCGAGGCGTTCACCCAGACCTATCCGGGTGGTCCCCTGTCGTCCGAGGCGCATTTCCTGCGCGGTGAGGCCGAGGCCGCGCAAGGCTCGTGGAACCGTGCGGCGCGTGCTTATCTCGACAGTTTCACCGCAGCGCCGGATGGGGAGCGTGCGCCCGCCGCGCTGACCAGTCTCGGGATCTCGCTGGGGCGTCTTGGGCAGGTCGAAGAGGCATGCGTGACACTGGGCGAGGTTGCCGTGCGCTATCCCGGCAGCCCCGCCGTATCCGAGGCGCAATCCGAGATGTCGCGCCTCGGCTGTTCGTGAGCGACCCTTCTCTACAGGATCGTTTCGCCGCCCGCATGGGCCAGTTGCTGGGGCCGGAGTTTCCGTCCGCGATCGGGTTGGCCGTGTCGGGCGGTGGCGATTCCATGGCCCTGCTGACGCTGGCGCATAACTGGACGCGGGATTGGGGCGTGCAGTTGCGCGTCGTCACGGTGGATCACGGGCTGCGCCCCGAGAGCGCGGATGAGGCCGCGATGGTCGCCTGCGAATGCGCGTCCCTTGGCTGGCCGCATGACACGTTGCGCTGGCAGGGCTGGGACGGGCAGGGGAATTTGCAGGACGCGGCCCGCCGCGCGCGGCTGAACCTGATCGACGGCTGGCGCGGGGGCATGCGCGACGTGCTGGTCGCCCATACGCTCGACGATCAGGCCGAAACGGTGCTGATGCGCCTCAAGCGCGGCTCGGGTGTCGACGGGCTGTCGGGCATGGCCGAGGCGCGGGTTCTGCCCTCGGGCATGCGTATCCTGCGGCCCTTGCTGGGCGAGCGTCGGGAGGCGTTGCGGCACTATCTGCGCACACTGAAAATGCCCTGGGTCGAGGACCCGTCGAACGAGGACCCGCGTTTCGACCGCGTTCAGGCGCGGCGCGCCTTGGCGGAATTGGCCCATTACGGGCTGAGCGCCGAGGCCTTGGCCCGGACTGCCGCGCGCATGGCGCGGGCGCGGGACGCGCTTTCCTTGCGGGCGGCGGAGGCCGCCAAGCGGATTGTCGCCGAGGGCGTGGGCTGCGGCCATGCGACCGGGGATCTGTGGATCGACCGTGACGGCTTCGCCGCGTTGGATCGCGAAACACAGTTGCGCCTGCTGGCGGCGGGGCTGCGCTGGATCGCGTCCGCCGCCTATCGCCCGCGCGCCTCGGCGCTTGAGGCGATGCTGGAGGCCGCGCTGTCGGGCGGGGGCAGCACGCTTGCCGGCTGCGCAGTGCGCGTGACCACGACGCATCTGCATTTGTTCCGCGAATACAAGGCGGTCGAAGGGGTGTCCGTGCCGGCAGGGCCCGGCGCACGCTGGGACACACGCTGGCGCATCTGCGCCCAAGGTGACGGTCTGACGATCCGTGCGCTTGGCCCGGATGGCTGGGCGCAGGTCGCGGAGAAACCCGGCGATGCGCCCCCCTTCGCCTCGGCGCGCAGCCTGCCGGCGCTGTTCAGGGGCGAAATGCTTGTCGCATGCCCTGCGATCGGGCATGGTGATCCAAAGGTTTTCGAGTTCGATCCGTCCGGCGGCCCTTTTGCCGCAGGTCTGAATCCGCATTGAAGTCAGCGCCCCCGTGTCTATCTTAGGCTGAAGGCGGGCGCGGAACTCCCCCGCCACGGAATTTTGAGGAGATTTCCCTTGGGCAACGCGCGAAATATCGCATTCTGGGTCATCCTGTTCTTGCTGATCCTCGCTCTCTTCAACCTGTTTTCGGGCGGCCAGTCGCAGATGAATGCGCGCGGCGTTGCCTATTCGGATTTCATCCAGCAGGTCGAAAACGGCACGGTCATGTCGGCAACACTGGATGGCGAAAACATCCAGTTCACCACCGCGGACGGCACCTTTGGCACCGTCGCGCCGGGTGACGCACAGACCACCGAGATGCTGCTGAACAACGACGTGCGCATCGAGGCGCAGCCGCAGGAGCAGTCGGGCTTCCTGAGCGTCCTGTCGCTCTGGCTGCCGGTGCTGGTTCTGATCGGGATCTGGATCTTCTTCATGAACCGGATGCAGGGCGGCGGTCGTGGCGGCGCCATGGGCTTTGGCAAGTCCAAGGCAAAGCTGCTGACCGAGAAGCATGGCCGCGTGACGTTCGACGACGTGGCGGGCATCGACGAGGCCAAGGAAGAGCTGGAAGAGATCGTCGAATTCCTGCGCAACCCGCAGAAATTCTCGCGCCTTGGCGGCAAGATCCCGAAAGGCGCGCTGCTGGTCGGCCCTCCGGGCACCGGTAAGACGCTTCTGGCACGCGCCATCGCGGGCGAGGCGGGCGTGCCCTTCTTCACCATCTCGGGGTCGGATTTCGTGGAAATGTTCGTCGGTGTCGGCGCCAGCCGTGTGCGCGACATGTTCGAGCAGGCCAAGAAGAACGCGCCTTGTATCGTGTTCATCGACGAGATCGACGCCGTGGGCCGGTCGCGTGGCGTGGGCTATGGCGGCGGCAATGACGAGCGCGAGCAGACGCTGAACCAGCTTCTGGTCGAGATGGACGGGTTCGAGGCCAACGAGGGCATCATCATCGTCGCGGCCACCAACCGCCCCGACGTTCTGGACCCCGCGCTGCTGCGCCCCGGTCGTTTCGACCGCCAGGTGCAGGTGCCCAACCCCGACATTCGCGGTCGCGAGCGCATCCTTGGCGTGCATGCCCGCAAGGTGCCGCTTGGCCCCGACGTGGACCTGCGCATCATCGCGCGCGGCACGCCGGGCTTCTCGGGCGCCGATCTGGCGAACCTGGTGAACGAGGCGGCCCTGATGGCCGCGCGTATCAACCGCCGCTTCGTCACGATGGAGGATTTCGAGAACGCCAAGGACAAGGTCATGATGGGGTCCGAGCGCCGCAGCATGGTCATGACCGAGGACGAGAAGAAGCTGACCGCCTATCACGAGGCCGGTCACGCCATCGTCGGCCTCAACGTCCCGCAGCATGACCCGATCCACAAGGCGACGATCATCCCGCGGGGTCGGGCGCTTGGCCTCGTGCTGTCGCTGCCGGAACGGGACCAGTTGTCGGTCAGCTACACCAAGTACACATCCAAGATCGCCATGGCGATGGGCGGACGCGTCGCCGAGGAACTGGTGTTCGGCCCTGAGAACGTGACGTCGGGCGCAGCCTCGGACATTCAGCAAGTGTCCAAGATCGCCCGGGCCATGGTCACGCAGTTCGGCTATGCCGAAGAGCTTGGCTTCGTCGATTACGCCAACGAACAGCAATCCTACCTGGGAAGCTATGGCGGTGGCACCAATCACTCGGCCGCGACGCAGAAGATCATCGACGACAAGGTCAAGGAACTGGTGGACGAAGGCTATGAAACCGCCAAGCGCATCCTGACCGAAAAGCGCGACGATCTGGAGCGTCTGGCGCAGGGCCTGTTGGAATACGAGACCCTGACCGGCAACGAGATCCAGAAGGTCATCAACGGCGAGCCGCTGAACCGCGGCGACGACAGCGACGACGCCTCGACCGGCGGCACCCCGTCGATCACGGCCGTGCCGAAGACGAAAAAGCCGAAATCCGATCCGGACACGGGCGGGTTCGAGCCGGAACCGTCGGCCTGATCGCCGCGATCATCCGATAAAGAAAACGCCCCGGCCGGTTTGGCCGGGGCGTTTTCGTTTCATCGGTCGCAGAGGTTAGTCTTCGGTGTATTTCTTGCGGGCCTCGGTCATGCCCTTTTCCATGGCTTTCCAGGCGTCCTGAAAGCTCGACTGCATTTCCTTCCACGCATCCACGTTCGCCTTGTGGATCTTGTCGAGATGGTCCTGCGCGACCTTGCGCTGCTCTTCCATCTGTTCGAGTTGCGCCTTGAAATGCTCCTGCCCCTTGGCCTGCATCTCGCCGGCCTGGGCCTGCATCTTTTTCAGCTCGGCATTCCACGCATCGAGCTGTTCCTTGGCCTTTTCGACGAATTCATCCTGTTTCATCGGGTGGTATCCTCCAATTCCAGATGAGACGAGGCTAACACGCTTCTGCGAAAAACAGGCGACGCTTTCGCCGGTTTTCGGGTTGCGGTGATCCGAAGCCGGCGATCAAGTGGACGCGTTTCTTGGAAAGGATGCCGACATGCCCGCGCTGAAACCGACCGAGTTCATGGGCCGTGTGGTCTGGCTGGGCGTCAACCAAGACCGCGCCGCGGCGCTCGAGTCGACCTCGCGGGACGTGCTGTCGCTGCCGTTCGGTGGGCCGCCGGAGGAAAGCCATTCCGGCGTCACGCGCCGGTCATGCAGTCGCGTCTCCAGACAATATCCAAAGGGCACGGAAATCGCGAATACGCGGCAGGTCTCGATCGTGTCGGAGGAGGATCTGGCGTTGATCGCGCAGGACATGGGCCTTGCGCGGATCGAGCCGGAATGGTTGGGCGTCAGCATGGTCGTGGCTGGCATCCCCGATTTCTCGCTCATCCCACCGTCGTCGCGGCTACAGGATGACGCCTCGGGGACAACGCTGGTGGTGGATATGGAAAACCGTCCCTGTCACCTGGTCTCGGCGGTGATCGAACGGGGGTATCCCGGCATCGGGAAACGCTTCAAGCCAGCGGCGCGGAACCGGCGGGGCGTGACGGCCTGGGTCGAACGGCCCGGCGAGATCGCGCTTGGGGCCACGTTGCGATTGCACATCCCGGATCAACCGGTCTGGCCGCATCTCGCCACGGCGCGGAACGGCTGAGCGATCAGGCCAGAACGGCAAGCGCGAGGCTGGGAACCATGCCGATCAGGGCACCGGTGAAAATCAGGATCGCAGGCATCGAGGGGCGCATGGGGTCGCTCCGTTTGCTTGTGGCAGTTGCCGTAACAACGTGACGTCAGTGCAAAAAGTTCCGGGCAACTCGCGGGGAAAGCCGTGCAGTGACGGGCAAACGGGCCATAATGTCGGAATTGTCCGCTTGGCCAGGCGTGCCAGCCGATATAGCCGAGAGCGGGAGAAGTGCAGCGGAAGGGAGCCGCCCGACATGGGGTTCAAGACCGATATCGAGATCGCCCGAGAGGCGAAGAAACAGCCCATTCAGCAGATCGGCGCCAAGCTGGACATTCCGTCCGAGGCGCTGCTGCCTTACGGCCATGACAAGGCCAAGGTCGGGCAGGAGTTCATCAATTCCCTGGATGACCGCCCGAATGGCAAGCTGATCCTCGTGACCGCGATCAACCCCACGCCGGCCGGTGAGGGCAAGACCACGACAACCGTGGGCTTGGGCGATGGCCTGAACCGCATCGGCAAGCGCGCCGCGATCTGCATCCGCGAAGCCTCGCTCGGGCCGAATTTCGGGATGAAGGGCGGGGCCGCTGGCGGGGGGCATGCGCAGGTCGTGCCGATGGAGGACATGAACCTGCATTTCACCGGCGATTTCCACGCGATCACGGCGGCGCATAACCTGCTGTCGGCGATGATCGACAACCACATCTACTGGGGCAACGAGCTTGGCATCGACGAGCGCCGGGTGACCTGGCGCCGGGTGATCGACATGAACGACCGCGCGCTGCGCGATGTGGTGACCGCGTTGGGGGGCGTGGCTAACGGCTTCCCGCGGCAGACCGGCTTCGACATCACCGTGGCCTCCGAGGTCATGGCGATCCTCTGCCTAGCCGCCGACCTGGACGATCTGCAAAGCCGCCTGGGCGACATGATCGTGGCCTACACGCGGGACCGCGCGCCGATCTATTGCCGCGATATCAAGGCCGATGGCGCGATGACCGTGCTGCTGAAGGACGCGATGCAGCCCAACCTCGTGCAGACGCTGGAAAACAACCCCGCCTTCGTCCATGGCGGTCCCTTCGCCAATATCGCCCATGGCTGCAACTCGGTCATCGCGACGAAGACGGCGCTGAAACTGGCCGATTACGTCGTGACCGAAGCCGGGTTCGGCGCGGATCTCGGGGCCGAGAAGTTCATGAACATCAAGTGCCGCAAGGCGGGGCTCGCGCCCGACGCGGTGGTGATCGTGGCGACCGTGCGTGCGATGAAGATGAACGGGGGCGTGGCCAAGGCCGATCTGGGGGCCGAGAACGTGGCGGCTGTCGAGGCCGGGTGCGCGAACCTCGGGCGCCACATCAAGAATGTCAAAGGCTTCGGCGTGCCGGTCGTGGTGGGCATCAACCATTTCGCGGGCGATACCGAGGCCGAGATCGCCGCGGTGAAGGCCTACGTGGCCGAGCAGGGCGCCGAGGCGATCTTGTGCAAGCATTGGGCCGACGGTGGTGCGGGGGCCGAGGAGCTGGCCCGCAAGGTGGTGGAGCTGGCCGATAGCGGTGTGGCGGAGTTCACGACGCTCTATCCCGACGAGATGCCGCTGTTCGAGAAGATCGAGGCCGTGGCCAAGGGCATCTACCATGCCGGCGAGGTGACGGCGGACAAGAAGGTCCGCGACCAGTTGACGGCCTGGGAAGAGGCCGGGTACGGCCATCTGCCGGTCTGCATGGCCAAGACGCAGTATTCCTTCTCGACCGACCCGAACGAGCGCGGCGCGCCGGAGGGGCATACCATCCCGGTGCGCGAGGTGCGGTTGTCGGCGGGGGCCGGGTTCGTCGTGGCGATCTGCGGGGAGATCATGACCATGCCGGGCCTGCCGCGCGTGCCGGCCTCGGAGAATATCCGCCTGAACGAGGACAGCCTGATCGAAGGCCTGTTCTGAGCCGGGCGCGCGGCGCGGGGGCCTTGACCCCCCGCGCCACGCCGGGGGCGCTGCCCCCATGCCGCCCGGGCGGGCGGCATTCCCCCGGAGTTTTTGGCCAAGATGAAGAGGCTTTGGCCGGGTCCGTTTCGCTGACTGGTCGTTGGGACCTGTGGTCCCGTTTGCAAGGTCTTGGGGGGCGATGGACAGGGCTGTCGATCGCCTTGGCATTGGTGCTGAAGGGTCAGGACGGGATCATCGTGCCTTGCAGGATGGCAACGTCGCGCAGGCTGCCATCTTCGGCTTCTGCCCGTACGGTCGCGCGTGCGATTATCAGGCGTCGGCCCGGTTTGACGACTTCGCCTTCCGCGATCAGTCGGCGGCCGGTGGCGGGCGCCAGCAGGTTGATCTTCATCTCGACGGTCAGCACCTCGGAGCCCTCGGGCATGAGGCTGAGCGCGGAGTAGCCCGCCGCGCTGTCGCCGAGTGCGAAGGTGGCGCCGGCATGCACGAACCCGTGTTGCTGGCCGATCCGTGGCGACACGTCGAGGGACAGCACCACCCGGCCGATTGCGATCTCGTCTATCCGTGCGCCGATTGTCGCCATCATCTCTTGCCGCGCAAAGCTGTCGCGGATCGCTTGTACGCGCTCGGGCGCGATCAAGGTCGTTCTGTCGGGGTGCTCCATGAAACAAAAAGCCTTTTGAGTGCGGTTTTCTGGCCCTTTTCCGGGACGGAAGATGGGGCCGGGGTGGGGCGATCGAACCCTCGGAAGGTTCGCGCAAGCTTGCATGTTTTTGTGCGACGACACGACTGTTTTTGACGTTTTGCCGTGAAGCTGAGCCAACGCGTCGGCAGACGGAGATCACCTGCATGTGCGGCAGGATGGCGGTCGGTATGTCGTCGTGTGGAGTGGCGGGCAGGGTGTGCAGTCAGCGCTGCGCCGGTGTTCCGGCCGAGCGAACCCTAGCCGGCGTCGCGACGGGCGCGCGGCATGGGCAGAGCAACGGGCGGGTCGCCGAGCAGGATGGCGCGCGCACCGGGGGCCATGAGCCCCGACAGTTCGGGCCGGTCGCAGGAGAGGCCGCCGGTATAGGTGCCATAGGCGGGCAGGACCAGGCGGCGGTCATCGACGAGAAAGCAGCGGCGCGACAGGCTGCGGCCACGCAGGGCGACGCGGGCCTTGGGGTGGTAGTGGCCTGAGATTTCCCTGGTTTTCTCAGGATCCGCGATATGGCGGAAAGTGATACCCGCCAGCGTGACCGTTGCAAGGTGCGTCCCGCCCACCGACACGGGGCCCGGATCGTGATTGCCCTCGATCCAGATCCAGCGGCGGCCTGCCATGAGGGGGCCGAGCGCCTCGCTCGTCTCCTCGTCCAGCGCCTCGGCGGCTGCGCTGTCGTCGAAACTGTCGCCGAGGCAGATCACGGTTTTCGGGTCTGTCGCGGCGATGTCCTCTGCGAGTTTTGCAAGGGTCTCCATCCCTTCATAGGGCGGCAGCATCGGTCCACCGCGCCGGGCCATGCGCTCGGATTTCCCAAGGTGCAGGTCGGAGACGCAGAGCAGACCCTGCGCAGGCCAGGAGAGCGCGCCGGAGGGCCGCGCGTGGAAGGTTTCGCCGGCGAAGGTGAAGGGCAGGGTGTTCATGCTTCGTTCGGTGTGCCATGGGGAATTTCATGGCGCAAGGGGGTGGCTTGAGGCCTGAGGGGGCGGCGGGTCAGGTCCCGGTGGTCTCCAGCCCCGCGGTCTGCATCAGACGGGTGGCTTCCTCTTCCAGAAGGCGCTGGTTGGCCAGCCCCTCGACCGGGACGCGCCCGGGTTCGAGGAAAAGCGGCGCGGCCAGCGGGGTGACGCGGGTCAGGCGCTGGTGGTCGATCCGGTCGCCGATGCGGGCCAGCATCTCCTCGATCCGGCCGAAATCGACGAGGCCACGCATCGCCTCGTCCCGGGTGATCCGCAGCATCAGGTGGTCGGGGTCGTATTTGCGCAGCGTGTCGTAAAGGATGTCGGTCGAAAACGTCGCCTGCCGTCCCGATTTGCGCTTGCCGCCCGGCATGTTGCGATCGATCAGGCCTGTGATGATGGCCGAGCCCTTGAAGGTCCGTTTCATCACCGCGTTGTCGGCAAGCCAGGTTTCCATCGTCTCGACGAGGTTGTCGCGGGAAAACAGCGGCGCGGCCTCGGTCACGGCATCCAGCCCCCAGATCAGCGTTGCGTAATCGGTGGCGACGAAGCCCATGGGGTTCAGGCCCTGCGCCTCCATCCTTTGGGTCAGCAAAAGGCCGAGGGTCTGCTGCGCGTTGCGGCCTGCGAACCCGTAGGCCACGAGGTGTTCGCGCCCGTCATGGGGGAAGCTTTCGACCAGCAGCCGGTCGCGTTCGGGCAGGCGCGAAACCTGCCGTTGCAGGTGCAGCCAGTCGCGGGTGTGGGGGGGCAGGTCGGGCCAATCCTCCTGCCGGAACATGGTCAGGATGCGGTCGGACAGCTGCGTGGAGGTGGCGAATTTCGTGCCCATGAAGGTGGCGATCTTGGGTTTCTGCGTGGGGGTGCGTGTCACCTCGACCACCATCTCGCGCATGCCCTCGTAGCGCACGATCTCTCCCCCGATCAGGAAGGTGTCGCCCTTGCGCAGGAGCGAGGCGAAGTATTCCTCGACCTCGCCCAGGGGTTTGCCGCCACGGGTCTTGTGCAATCGGACCTGCATCTTGTCGGCATCCACGATGGTGCCGATGTTCATGCGGATTCGCTGTGTCGCGCGGGGGTCGCGCAGTTGCCATTGCCCGTCGGGGCGTTGCATCAGGCGCTGCCATTGGTCATAGGCGCGAAGGGCATAGCCGCCCGTGGCCACGAAATCGAGGCAGCGGTCGAACAGGTCGCGGGACAGGTCGGCATAGGCGCCCGTGGTGATGACCTCGGCATAGAGGTCGTCGGCGTGGAAGGGGCCGGCCGCGGCGCGGATCAGGATATGCTGACACAGCACGTCGAGCGGGCCGGGGCCGCGCGCCTCGCCGTCGAGGTCATGGTCGCGCACGGCGTCGAGGGCAGCGACGCATTCGATCACCTCGAACCGGTTTGCGGGCACGATCAGCGCCTTGGAGGGCGCGTTGTAGCGGTGGTTGGCGCGCCCGATCCGCTGCACCAGCCGCTTGACGTTCTTCGGTGCGCCGACTTGGATCACGAGGTCCACATCGCCCCAGTCGATGCCCAGATCCAGCGTGCCGGTGCAGACGATGGCCTTGAGTTGCCCGTCGGTCATGGCCTGTTCTACGCGCTCGCGCTGTTCGCGGGCCAGTGCGCCGTGGTGGATGCCGATGGGCAGTTGCTCTTCGTTGGCGAGCCACAGGTGGTGAAAGAAGATCTCGGCCTGCGCACGAGTGTTGTGAAAGATCAGCGTGGTGCGGTGTTTCCTGACCTCCTCCAACACGGCGGGGATGGCATAGCGCCCGCCGCCGCCGGACCAGGGCGGCGGCTCGGTGGTTTGCAGCATCGAGATGTCGGGGTCCGGGCCGGGGTCGGCCATAAGGATCTCGCACGGGTCGGGGTGGCGGGCGAGCAGGCGCGCGATGGCCTTCGGGTCTTCGACCGTGGCCGACAGGCCGATGCGGCGCAGGCCGGGCGCGAGGGTGGAGAGGCGCGACAGGGCCAGCATCAACTGGTCCCCCCGCTTGCTTTCCGCCAGGGCATGGATCTCGTCGACGATGACGCGCTTGAGCCCCGCGAAAGTTCGGTGGGCATCCTCGTAAGACGTCATGAGGGCGAGGCTCTCCGGCGTCGTCAACAGGATATGCGGCGGGTCGGCGCGCTGGCGTTTCTTGCGGCTGGAGGGCGTATCGCCGGTGCGGTCCTCGACCCGGATGGGCAGGCCCATTTCGGTGATCGGGCCGGTCAGGTTCCGGCGGATATCGGCAGCCAGCGCCTTGAGCGGCGAGATATAGAGCGTGTGAAGGCCGTGATGGTCCCCGTCCGCCAATTCGGCCAAGGTTGGCAGGAACCCCGCCATGGTCTTGCCGCCGCCCGTGGGCGCGATCAGAAGCGTGCAGGGCTGATCGGCGGCCGCAAGCATCGCCTGCTGGTGCGGGTGGATGGACCATCCGCGGGCGTCGAACCAGCCGGTGATTGCGGGGGGCAGGGCGGTCATGGCCCCCTAGATAGGCCGGGTCGGCGCGCGCGGCGAGGGGGCAAATCCTTCACGAAGGATTTGCGGGGCCGAAAGCCCTTCGAGAAGGGTTTTCAGGTTTCGCCCAGCTTGGGCAGGGTCGTGCGCAGGGTCTCGATCCGGTCGCGCAGGTGCTGCGGGAACCGGTCGCTTTGCTCGGACCACGTTGTGAACCGGTCGAGCAGCGGCAGGAAGGTGGCCACCTCCTCCTCCGTCCAGCCGGACAGGAAATCGCCAAGCGCCGCGAATTTGTAGAGCCGGACGGCGCGGACGACCTCGTGGCCCAGGTCGGTCGGCTCCAGGATCGTGCGCCGCCCGTCCACCTGGCTGACGGCGCGGCGGATCAGGCCAAGACGGATCAGGTCCGCCGTCAGGCGCGAGGCGCGGGACGGGTCGATGCCCAGCCGGTCGGCGACCGTTGCGACCATGGTTTCCCCGTCGGGTGAGTCGTCAAACTCATTGACCGGTGCCCAAACGGCCATGAGCGCGTCGAGCTGCGCCAGGTCCAGGTCAAGGCCAAGCTCGTTCAGCGCGCGGGTGCCAAGCTCGCGCTTGACGACGCGCCGACGCCATTTCTGAAGGATGGCGTCGACGGCGAAGGCGGCGTCGAGCGTCGGCTCGGCGATGCCGGCCTCGGTCAGTTCGTCACGGATGGTCTCTTCTCGCTTGGGCATTTTTCCCCGGCTCTGCCTTGACGCAAATGCATGTGGAATGCATATAAATGTTAAGTGCACATAAGTGTACCAAACACATATTTACACCCTTTTTCCGTCCCTGTGCCAGCATATGCAGGGGCCTTGTGGAGTTTTGTCGCGATGACGTCGGTTCCCGATCTCGCCCCCGATGACAGCGCCGAGGACGTCACCGTCCGGTTGATCCTGATAGCGGTGGCGGTGACGCTGCTTTTTGCCTCGCTCGGGCAGACCATCGTGTCGCCTGCCTTGCCGATCATCACGGCGGATCTTGGAGGGTTGGAGCACCTCTCCTGGGCGATCACGGTCTACCTGCTGGCCTCGACGGTCGGGGCGCCGATCTCGGGCAAGCTGGGCGACCTTTACGGGCGGCGCATCGTGATGCAGGGCGCCATCGCCGTTTTCGTGGTCGGCGCCGTGATCTGCGGCGTGGCCTGGAATTTCGGGGTGCTGATCGCGGGCCGGGCCATTCAGGGCCTCGGCGGCGGCAGCCTGATCGTTCTGTCCATGGCGGTCGTGGCCGACGTGCTCCCGGCACGAGAACGCGGCAAGGCGCAAGGCGTGCTCGGCGCGGCCTTCGGCGTTTCGGCGGCGATCGGGCCCCTCTTGGGCGGTGCCCTGGTCGAGACGCTGAGCTGGCACTGGATCTTCTTCGTCAACCTCCCGGTGGGGCTGGCGGCCTTGCTGGTGCTGTCCCGCGCATTGCCCGGACCGGCCGATAGCGGCAAGCGCCACGTGGATTATGCCGGTGGTGTGCTGCTGGCGGTGCTTCTGTCCTCGGCGGTGATGCTGTCGAACCTGGGCGGTGTCCTGGGGTGGCGCGATCCAGCCACGCTGGCGTTACTGGTGCTTGCCATAGGGGGGCTGGCCGGGTTCATCTTGGTCGAACAACGCGCGGCGGAGCCGATCCTTCCGCTGCAACTCTTCCGAAACAACACGTTCCTGGTGGTCAACGGCGTGGGGTTCATGGTGGGCACGGCGATGTTCGGGACGATCACCTTCCTGCCGCTCTTCCTGCAGGTGGCCAAGGGCGTCAGCCCGACGGTATCGGGTCTGTTCATCCTGCCGATGATGCTGGGCCTGATCCTCGCCTCGAACGCCGCGGGCGTCGTGATGTCCCGCACCGGGCGTTACAAGCTGATGCCGACGCTCTCCACCGCGCTTCTTGCACTGGCGATGGTCTATCTCGCCACCGTGACGGGGCAGAGCCCGCTTTGGGCCATTGCAACGGCGCTTCTGTTCGTGGGGCTTGGCCTTGGTCCGGTCTTTTCGGTCGGGGTGGCGGCGATCCAGAACGCGGTGCCTGTCAAGATGCTGGGCGTGGGCACGGCCAGCGCCAACATGTTCCGACTGATTGGCGGCTCCATCGGGACGGCGCTCTTCGGGGCCTTGTTCGCGGCGGGTCTGGCGCGCAACCTGTCCGGCGTGCTGCCCGAGGGGGCCGGGGCGGGCCTCAGTTCCATGTCGCCTGCATGGGTCGCTTCGTTGCCCGAAGCCACTCGGGCAACGGTGATCGCAGGCGTCAGCCAGGCCTTGCACCCGGTGTTCATCATCGCGGCCGTCATGGCGGCCGTGGCCTGCCTTCTGTCCACGCGGCTGGAGGAATTGCCCCTGTCGGGCAAGGCGGCGGGTCGCTGAGGCTCACCGAGTTGTAAAACGGCTGAAAGGCAAATCCTTCACGAAGGATTTGCCTGGCCGAAAACCCTTCGTGGAAGGGTTTTCCAACCGCCTGGCCGTTAGTGGACGATGTCTTCCTCGTCGACATAGAGGTTCTGCCACGCCCGATCGATCAGGTCGGGACGCATCTGGTAGGGGATGCCCTCGAACTCGCAGATCGCGATGATCTGATCGAGCAGGAAATTCGCGTGGTAGTTGGCGAAGACGTTCTGGATCGTCGGGTATTTGACCTTGAGCAGGTGCAGAAGCGATTTCTCGTCCAGCGGCACCTTCTTCTTCTTCGCGACCATGGCGAGGATCTTCAGGAACTGGTCCTGTGTCGGGCCGTCGATCTTCACCTTGAAGAAGATCCGGCGCAGCGCGGCCTGGTCGAAGATCTTGTTCGGGTGGAAGTTGGTCGAGAACACGACAAGCGTGTCGAAGGGCACCTCGAACTTCTCGCCCGATTGCAGGGCGAGGATGTCGTAGCCCATCTCCATCGGGACGATCCAGCGGTTGATAAGGGCCTGCGGCGGCTCTTCCTGTCGGCCAAGGTCGTCGACGATGAAGACGCCGCCGGTCGACTTGAGCTGCAGCGAGGCCTGGTAGGTCCGGCTGACCGCGTTGTAGTTGAGGTCGAGCATCGACAGGTTCAACTCGCCCCCCGTCATCACGGTCGGACGCGTGCACAGCAGGTAGCGCGTATCGTAGCGGGCCGAGGCCTTGCGCAGCGGACTGCCGGCGGTGTCGTGCTTTTCCTCGACCAGCGTGTGCACGATCGGGTCATAGAGCGTGATGACTTGCCCGGCATAGGTCACGGCCTGCGGGATGTAGATATTGTCGCCCATCGCGGCGCGGATGCCTTCGGCGATGGAGGATTTCCCGTTGCCCGGCGGGCCGTACATCAGGACCGAGCGGCCCGAGCCGACGGCGGGGCCAAGCTGGTCGATCAGCCCGTCGGGCAGGATCAGGTGGCCCATGGAGCCGAGCAGCCGCTCGCGCGTCAGTTGCACGTTCTTGACCGACTGGCGCTTGGTCTGCGTCTTGTAATCCTCAAGCGGGACGGGCATCGCGCCGTAATATTCCGACTGCGACAGCGCATCGAGCGCGCGCGCCTTGCCCGTATCGGTCAGCTGAAAGCCCATCTCGTTCGACGAGGTGGCGTGCAGCGTGCCGGTGGCCTGCATCAGCCCCATTTCGCGGGCCATGTCGATCAGTTGCTGGGTCAGCGGAAGCGGCAGGCAGATGGCCTGCCCGATCTCGGTCGCCGTTTCGACATTCTTGCGGAACACCGTCTTGAGCAGGATGTCCCGCATCATCACGACGGTCAGGCGGGTGTCTTTCAGGCTGCGCAGGGGCGGCGGTGCGAACCCTTCAACGGCCCCGGTCTGCATGTTCATGTGGACGGCTCCCACCTTGGTCCAGGTCTTGCTTGGATCAGGGTGCCGTCCGAATTGGGCGAGAGAATGGCGGCCTTGTGATCAGAGACCGGCACGCAGCCCGAGCGCGAGGTAGATCACCAGCGCCCCGGCCAGCGCGACGCCCATCGGGAACAGCTTGCCCCGGTCCCACGAGGCCCAGTCGGACGTGGCGCGGCGCACGGCAGGCACCCGGCCCGCGCCCCGGTGCGTGGCCCAGGACCCGATGAGCACGAGGCTGAAGAGCATCAGGAAAAACAGGTAGTCCCCCGGCGCGACGAAGGGGGCCATGGCGGCGGCGAACTTGCTGTCGCCCGCCCCGGCAAGACCGAGCGACGTGATGACAAAGCCTGCCAGCAGAACGATGCCAAGTTGCGCAAGGCGCATCAGGTAGGCGTCCATCGGCAGAACGACCAGCCCGGCGACGAGGAACACGCTGGTCAGCGCCAGAACGGCGACGTTCGGAATGCGCATCTCGCGCAGGTCCGAGA
Source organism: [Roseibacterium] beibuensis (assembly GCF_039542305.1). Taxonomy (NCBI): domain Bacteria; kingdom Pseudomonadati; phylum Pseudomonadota; class Alphaproteobacteria; order Rhodobacterales; family Roseobacteraceae; genus Roseicyclus; species [Roseibacterium] beibuensis. The sequence goes on from NZ_BAABHW010000001.1 coordinate 248,047, forward strand.
TGGCGACCCAGATGCAGATCGGCAGGGCAAGCGGCAGGAACCAAAGGGCCTGCTCGAAGGTCAGGGCGAGTCCGGTCATGGGTCAGATGGCCTCCGCGTCGAGGGCGCGCAGGGCGCGCACGGCTGCATCGAAATGCTGGGGATGGGTGTCGATCGCCTCGGCCAGAAGGGCGCGGCCGGTTTCGGTCTGACCCTGGCGGATGGCGGCCAGGGCAGCGGTGTGCAGCAGTTGCGCGCGCTCGATCTGGGTCATGCGCACCAGCGGCAGGTTGTAGTTGCCTTGCGCCGCCCGCGCCATGACGAGGTTGTTCTTGGCGGTGAAGAGGTCGGGATCGTAAGAGATCGCCTCCATGAACAGTTCCTCGGCGCCGGCGAAATCGCCGCGCGTCATCATCGAGTAGCCCCAGTTGTTCAACACGCTTGCCGGGCGCGTCGTCAGGCCGGCGGCGGTTTCATAGAAAGAGTCCGCGCGCTCCCATTCCTGGTTGCTGTCGGCCACCATCGCCTCGAGTCGGTAGCGCTCGTAGGTTTCCATGGTGGGCGGGATGAGGTCGAGTTGCTCTTCGGCTTCGTCCCAGTCGCCATTGCGGATCAGTGCATCGGCATAGTCGATGCGATCCTGGTCAAGTGCGGCATCGTCTTCGAGCACGGCGCGCCAATGCACCAGCGACTCCGCCGCGCGGTTCGCGCGGACGAGGCTGGAGGCCAGCCCCCGGCGAAAGTCGATGCGGTCGGGGGCGTTTTCCAGCGCGCCGCGGAAATAGGTCACGGCCTCTTCCGGGGCGGCGGCGGTCAGCATGATGTCGGACAGGTTCGTATCGTCGATGACGTTCATCGGATCGAGCGCACGGTCGACATCGGCGTTGGTGGTGCTGTCACAGGCCGCGAGGCCGAGAACGGCGCAAAGGACCGGAATGAACCGGAGATCGGGAACCATGGTCTGCCTCATACTGCTCGTCCGCATCGTTCCTGTCGCCTTGTTTTCCGGGTCTCAGGGGGTTTCGAGAAGTTCGTAAACCCCGGGCCCGCGACGGATCAGGTCGAAACGGTATTCTTCGTTTTCCACACCATATACCGAATTTTCCATTCGCGCGAGGGCAAGTCTCAAGTTGTCTCTGATCGCGTCCGAACGGCCACTATCCAGCGCGTAGGCTTGCTGGAAAATCCGGCTGGCCTCGCCGTATTCGCCCTGTTCCATCAGCACGACGCCAAGATTGTTGAGCGCAGGGACGAATTCGGGATCTTCTTCGATGGCCTGGCGCAGAAGGTCCTCGGCCTGCCCGATGCGGCCGAGCCGGAGATTGGCCGACCCCACCGCCGAAAGCACGTCCACGTTCAGTCCAAGCTCGCCCGCGGCGCGGTAATACGCGCGCAGGGCCAGGTCGTATTCGCCTGATGCCATCAGCCGGTGTCCCACGATCAACCCATCGACCGACTCTTCGGTGGCATCTATGCCCGGCGCTTCGGGGTCTGCCCCGGCCAGCGGTCCCGATGGCGTGCAGGCGGCGGCAAGCGACAGCGCGACGACAGGCGCGATGAGACGATATAAGGGCGGCATCGGGTGACTCTCCCGGTACGGACTGCTCTGGCGGGGCCGGTTGGTCCGGCCCTCGCGCGCGGGGTATTCGCGAGCAGTCTAGCGCGAGACGGCCAAGCTGTCTGCCCTCAGTTGCCCAGCATTTGCGCGATGCCATAAACCGACGGGCCGATCAGGATGATCAGAAGCGGCGGCACGCAGAACATCATCGTCGCCAGCGTCAGCTTTGTGGGCAGCTTGTTGGCCTTTTCCTCGGCGCGCATGACGCGTTTGTCGCGCATTTCGCTGGCATAGACGCGCAGGGCCTCGGCGACCGACGTCCCGAAGGTGGCCGACTGGATCAGCGTGGTCACGAAGCTGTTGATATCCTGGATGTCGACACGTTCCGACATGTCGCGCAGCACGCGCGTCTTGTCCTTGCCGGCCTTCATCTCGTAGGCGACCATCAGGAATTCCTCGGCCAGCGCGGGGTAGGAGCTTTCGATTTCCTTGGCCACGCGGTTGATCGCTTGGTCGAGCGATTGACCGGCCTCGACGCAGACAAGCATGAGGTCGAGCGCGTCCGGGAAACCGGAAACGATCTGGTCCTGCCGTGTCTGAAGACGGCGCTGGACCCAGTATTTCGGAGCGTAGTAGCCGATACAGCCGGGCAGCAGCACGGTCAGGATCGAGCTTTGGGCAGAGCCGCCGCCGCCGCCGATCAGCAGGTAGAGCGACCCCAGGATCAGACCCCCGATGCCCCCGATCAACTGAGCCAGGTGGAACATCTGCACCGCGCTCTTCGAGCGGTAGCCCGCGCGGATCATGGTGAGTTGCGAATTCGAAAGCTCTTCCTGGTCCTGCGGTTGCAGGAATTGCGAGAAGCGTTCGAGGCGCTCATCCTTGCCCCCGCCCGCGCGCAGACGCGCCGCCGGTGCATCGCCGCCGGCATCATTGCCGGCGTCGTTCAGGCGCGCAAACGGGTCCTTGCCCTTTTTCAGAACCGCCGGCAGCACGAGAAGGATCAACGCCACGCCAAGCAAGCCGGCCGCGAAAAGGGGGCCAAGCTCACCGAACTGACCCACGAGCCAGTCGTTCACGTCGTCGAAAAGTTTCTGGATCTGGTTCATTCTTGTTTTGTCCTGCTCGCGTTCCGGTTGGGCGCGTCCCGCGCGCCCGGGATCAGACCTTGATGTTCACCATCATCTTCATGAAGATCATGTTTACCGCCAGCATGACCGCGACGACGGCGCAGGCGGGAATGAAGGCGGGGGTGTCGATCACGTCGGCGTAATAGTCGGGCTTCATCACGTTGATGCCGATCAGCGCGAGGATCGGGAAGAACGACAGGAAGGTGCCCGAGAATTTCGCCTCGGAGGTGATCGCCTTGACCTTGCGGAACAGCTTGAAGCGCGCGCGCATCACGTCGGCGAGGCCCTGAAGGATCTCGGCGAGGTTGCCTCCCGATTTCTGCTGGATGCCCACGGCCACGGCAAGGAAGCGGAGGTCCTGTATGTCGAGACGCTCGGCCATGGCGCGGATCGATTCCGAGATGTCGCGGCCATAGGCGGCTTCGTCCGCGATGACGCCCAGTTCCGAGGCCAGCGGGTCCGACATCTCGCGCGACACGGTGGCGACGGCCGACACGAAGGGGTGGCCCACGCGCAGCGAGCGCACCATCAGTTCAACTGCGTCGGGCAGTTGCTCTTCCAGCGCGGCGATGCGTTTCTTGGCCTTGGAATTGACCCAGTAATAGACGGCGCCGACCCCCATGATGACCGACACGAGGATGCGGATCGAAAAGCCCGCGGTGGTCAGGATGGTCAAGCCCAGAAAGGCGGCGACGGTGATCCCGGCCATGACCATCATCAGCTGTTCGGGCGAGAAGGCGATCGAGGCCTTGTTCGCCTTGTCCGCGATCAGCGAATAGAAGGGGATGCGCACCTTGCCCTTGTGCTGGTTCATCTCCTTGCGAAGCTGTGCCAACACGTCCTCGCGCGAAGAGCCCTGTTCCAGCAGGGACAGGCGGCGATTGACGCGGGCGTTCAGGCTGATCGTCTTGCCGAAAACGGCGAGATAGACACCTTCGACCAGCAGGATGACCGCGACGAAGATGCCGATATAGATAAGCGGTTCGATGGAAAGCTGCATGTCAGATCACTCCGCCGCGACGGGTTCGTAAATGGATGTCGGCAGGTCGTACCCCCACTGGCGGAAGCGGTCGGCATAGTGCGAGCGCACACCGCAGGCGGTGAAATGACCGATGATGGTGCCGTCGGGTTTCAGGCCGGTGCGCTGGTAGCGGAACACCTCCTGCATGGAGATGACCTCGCCCTCCATGCCGGTGACCTCGGTGATCGAAACCATCCGGCGCGAGCCGTCCTGCAGGCGGCTGGCCTGCACGATCAGGTTCACGGCCGAAGAGATCTGGGCGCGCACCGCCTTGATCGGCATCTCGATGCCCGACATGGCGACCATGTTTTCAAGGCGCGAACATGCGTCGCGGGCGCTGTTGGCGTGGATCGTGGTCATCGAGCCGTCATGGCCCGTGTTCATGGCCTGCAACATGTCGATCACTTCCTCGCCGCGGGTCTCGCCGACGATGATGCGGTCGGGGCGCATCCGCAGGGCGTTGCGCAGACAGTCACGCTGGGTGACGGCGCCCTTGCCCTCGACGTTGGGCGGGCGGCTTTCCATCCGGCCGACATGGACCTGCTGAAGCTGAAGCTCCGCCGTGTCCTCGATCGTCAGGATGCGTTCCTTGTTGTCGATGAAGGATGACAGCGCGTTGAGCGTGGTCGTCTTACCCGAACCCGTCCCGCCCGAGACGATGACGTTGAGGCGCGTGGCGACCGCAGCCTGGAGATAGGCGGCCATCTCTTCCGAGAAGGCGCCGAACTTCACCAGGTCGTCGATGCCCAGCTTTTCCTTCTTGAATTTCCGGATCGAGACGAGGCTGCCATCCACGGCAACCGGCGGCACCATCGCGTTGAAACGCGAGCCGTCCTTGAGGCGGGCGTCGACATAGGGGTTCGACTCGTCGACGCGGCGGCCCACGGCCGACACGATCTTGTCGATGATGCGCAACAGGTGGCGTTCGTCCTTGAAGCGCACATCGGAGAGTTGCAGCTTGCCCGCGCGTTCCACGAACACCCGGTTCGGGCCGTTCACCAGGATATCGTTGACCGTGTCGTCCTTCAGCAGCGGCTCCAGCGGGCCGAGGCCGGTGACCTCGTCGAACAGTTCGACATTGAGGGTCTGGCGATCCTCGCGGTTCAGCACAACACCCATCTCGGCCAGCTGTTCGCTGGTGATGGCGGTGATCTCGGCGCGCAGCTCGCTTTCCTTGGCGGTTTCCAGCGCCGACAGGTTCAGGTTGTCGAGCAGGCGGTGATGCATCTCGGTCTTGATTTCATCGAGACGCTGGCGGCGCTTGGCATCCTTTTCGTTGCTGGTCGGTGACGCGGCGACGGGGATCTCCGAAACCGGCACCTGTTTGCGCGCGACCTTGGGCTTGTCCGTGGCGTCGGCGGAGGTTGCGGCCTCGGGCCGGGACGCGGATGCGGCGGGCACCTCTGAAAGCTTGGGCGTTCCTGGCTTGCGGTATTTCGAGAACATCGCGGAGCTTACCTTTTCTTGGTGACGGCGGTGTCGCCAACCATCGCCGTGAACAAGCCCTGGGCGAGCTTGGCGATTTCCTTGCGCAGCGGGTTCTTCTTGGCAATTTCGGCAAGCGGCTGGCCATTGTCGCCTGCGGCCATGACCTGTTTGCCGCCCTCGGGCAGGAAGGTGCTGATCTCGACGCCGAGGCTTTCGGCCATCTTCTTGGCGCGGGTCTTGCCCGACAGGTCGGTCAAGCCGGGCGCGCGGTTCAGGACATATTGCACCTTTTCAAGCGGCAGATCCTCGGAGCGCAGCGCCTTGATGAAACGCATCGCGTCCTGGGCCGAGCGCAGGTCAAGCTCCAGGGTGGCGAAGAAGATATCGGCGCGGTTCAGGATCGTTTCGGTCCAGACCACGAGGCTGCGCGGCATATCCACGATGACGATGTCGAAACACTCCTGCGCATAGTTCAGCAGGGCGTCCAGGTCTTCCGGCCCGACGATATCCAGCGGCAGGATTTCTGGCGGGGCGGTGAAGACCGAAATCTTGTCGCCATAGCCGACCAGTGCCTGCCGGAACGCATCGACATCCATGCTTTGCGCGTCTTGCAGCATCTCCACCACCACGTCGCGGCGGGGCAGATCGAGGTAGGTCGCGATCGATCCGAATTGCAGATCGAAATCCATCAGGCAGACGGAGGGCGATGTTTTCTTGTCGGCATGGGCCAGTTCCCACGCAAGGTTGGTCGCCAGCGTGCTTGCGCCTGTGCCACCTGCCAGGTTCTGCACGGCGAACAAGGCGCCGCGCCCGCCCAGTTGCGGCTTTGCATTCTCGGGCGGCGCCACGTCTTTTGCAGGCTGTGCCGGGATCGGTGCGGCTGACACTGCGGGTGGGTCGGCAGGTTCCTTCAGGCGCTCGATCGCGTCATGCAGGGCACCTTCGGCCAAAGGGTAAGGCAGGAAATCGGCCGCACCCAGCTTGAGCAGTTGGTGCAGGGCCGCCGGCGAGACGCCATTTGCCACGAGGATCACACGGACATCGGCCTGGATTGCCGTTTTGATGATTTCGCCGAGGCTGCCGATATCCGCCTCGTCTTCGGCGTCGATGGCAAGCGCGATGAACCGCAGGTCTTCCGCTTCGGGTTGCGTGAGAAAAGCGCGCGCCTCGTCGAAGCCGAGATCGCCCCAGCCTTCGCCGAGTTCCGTCTCCATGTCTTCAATCAGCAGGTCGAAACTCTGCACATTGCGTGACACGGTACAGGCCACGATGGGCGCCGGTTCGGATCGTAGTGCCAGTCCGCTACTCATTCCTCAATTCCCAGTCTGGTCCGGGTTTCCGGATCGTCGTTATGCCCTGGCACGTGTCTGCTCGGTCGCGCTCAGGGGAAGGGGCGCGTCCCCGGGATGCCGGACGGACTCGGACCTCTTCACGGGCAAAGCTGCCCGGCAAAAGGGGCGACAATGGGACGGAATTTGGGGATTCTGTTTGCGATCCGGGAAAAGCCGGTCTTCTCAACCGCCTGGCCGGCGGGACGCGGGGGGCCGCCGGAACCGGCCCCGCGCGAGATGCGATCAGTCGCTGCTGACGCCCTGATAGGCGCGGTAGATGATGCGCGCGTATTCTCCATCCAGAACCAACGGATGCGATTGCACGAAGCCCGTGACCTCGGTGACGGTGCGCCGGTTGCGACGCTCTCGTTCTTCGGTGGCGACGATGGGAGAGGTCTCGCCAAGCGAGACCAGCGCTTCGAGGCGCGAGCGTTCAACGCCTTGGCTGACCAGGAAATCCACCGCCGCGCGGGCGCGGCGCAAGCCGAGCCGTTGGTTGTAGGCGCGGCTGCCCACCAGGTCGGTATGGCCGTAGACCGAGAAGCGCACCTCGGGGAAATGGCGGATGAAGCGGGCCTGCTGGCGCAACACGGCGCGGGCCTCTTCGTCCAGCGTGGCGGAGTTGAAGGCGAAGTTGATCGTCGTCGGCACCTCGGCGGCGAAACGCTCGGCAAGGATCTCACCGTATTGCAGTTCGCCGGTGTGGAAGCCGATATTGTTGCGCGTCGCCTCGCCGAAGTGGCCGTCTTCGTCCAACTGCCACCCAAGTTCGCGACCGCCATCGAGGATGGGTGCATCGCAAGCCGTAAGGGCCATGACAAGGCTGGCCGCTGCGGCGCCCGACATCAGGCGGGCCACGGTGGTTTTGCGGGCGGGGCGGTGTGTTGCGCTGATCATGGTTTCGCTCAATCCATCACGTAGCCGTAGGAACCGGTGAAATCCTGTGCCGCAACATCGCCAGCGGCGGTGCCGCGCCCCTCCACACGTCCCTGGAAGAACAGCTCGTTCTCGGTCGGGATCTGCACGAGGTCGGTGGGCAGGGTCAGCGCCTCGCCACGCACGGGTGTCACGAGGTGGGCGCTGATAATGATGACCAGTTCGGACTGGGCCCGCTGGTAGCTGGAGGACCGGAACAAGGTGCCGAGCACCGGCAGGTCGCTGAGCCAAGGCACTTCGCCCAATGAGCTGCGGAAGTCATCCTGCAATAGACCGGCGATCGCGAAGCTTTCGCCATCGCGCATCTCGACCGTCGTCGCAGCGCGGCGGGTGTTGAGCGACGGGATGTCCGTTCCCTCGATGATTTCGCCGATCGAGGAAATCTCGGCAATCAATTCGAGGTTAATGATGTCGCCATCCACTACAGTGGGAATGAAGGACAGATTGATGCCGAAGGGCTTGAACTCGACAGTCGTGCCCCCGCTTTCGGACTCCGTGGGGATCGCGTATTCGCCGCCGGCAAGGAAGGTTGCCGTGCTGCCGGACAGAGCGGACAGGTTGGGTTCGGCCAGAGTCCGCACGAGACCGTTCGATTCGAGTGCTTCCAGCAGGACGGACAACTGTAGGGAACCGGCCCCAAAGCTGACACCGAGGCCGCCGGCGCGCTCGCCGGCGTCACCGACGAGGAGGTTGCTTCCGCCGAAAGTCGAAGGTCCGGTCCCCGTTGTGCCGGTGCCGATTGTTACCCCGAAATTCCCTTCGCCGCCGCTGATCCCGAGCGAGGTCGACAGTTCCTGTCGGACACTGCGCTGCATTTCAGCGAAACGGACCTGCAGCATGACCTGCTGGGTGCCGCCGACGAGCATCAGGTTCGACACGCTGCCCGGCGCATAGCGCTCGGCCAGCTGCATGGCGCGCTCGACAGCCTGGGCCGAGCCAACGGTGCCCGACAGCACGATGCCGTCATTTGCGGTGCGCACCTCGATCGGTTCGCCGGGCAGGATCTCGCGCAGGCGTTCGCGCAGCTCGGCCACGTCTGGCACGACCTGGATCTCGACATTGGCGATCAGGCTTCCCTCCGCCGAGAGCAGTGTCATAGTCGTGCGACCGGGCGAGCGGCCCAGAACGTAGATGGAGCGTTCGGACAAGGTCGCGATATCGGCGATGGCGGGGTTGGCGACTGACAGTTCGGCAAAAAGCGTTTCGCTTTCCACCACGACAGCCCTGTTCAGCGGCACGCGCAGGGTGGCCGAGGTGGCGCCTTCCAGCACGCGCAGCCCTTGGGCGTCGGCAGTGCCGGGATGCGAAAATGCCGTGAATAGGCCCAGGAGGGCCGCGCTCAGAATGGTCGTCACACGCATGGTGAACCTGCCTTTATGCCTCTGTTGGGCGTTGTCCGATTGGCCGCCCATTTCGTTCACAGTGCATCAAATTCGCTTTTCGCGCAAGAATCACGATGTTGCGGGGCACTGTTTATGTGGTCGAAAGGGCACGTTGTGGATAAAAATCGACGGTGCCGATGCGAAAAAGCGCCCCGGCGTGTCGCTGTTCACGACAGTCGGGGCGCTGTGAGACGTCAGATGGTGCGCCGGGGGCGACGCGGAAGGGGCTCAGTTGGTGCAGGGCACCTGGGTGACCATGACCTCGCCGCCGCGGCGGGCGCGCACGGTGCAGATCTCGGGGGCCGCGCTGGGGGCGGCTTCGACCGCGCCGAGGAGCTGGCTGGTCGAGACTTCGACCTCCTCGCTTTCAGTCTCGTCGCCGACACCCACCAGTGCAAGCGTCAACGAGCCCGACGCCTGAGCCTGTGTCAGGGCGGCGATATCGCCGGGATGCGCCATGACGGTAATGGTGCGGGCCACGGTCGGGTTGTTGCGATCCTCGTCTGCGATCTGGTCGATCGCGATGATCTGGACATTCGACCGGATGAGGCGCGTCAGCCGTTCGCCTTCGCGGCCATTGCCGGTCCAGTAGACATCGACACGGTCGCCGGGACGCAGGAAACCGGACACACCCGTTGTCACGTCCACGCGCAGCGCCAGCGCCCGCATGCCCTCTTCAAGGCGCGACGCGACGCCCGCATCCGCGCCCGGCGCGGTCACCTTGGTGCGCAGCAGCGGTTCGTCCGTTTCCATCAAGCGCAAAACCGTGCGCAGTTCATCTGTGTCGGGGGGGAAGATATCTTCGAGCGAGGTGAAGGCCCCGAACGGCACGTGATCGGCGGGCCAGCGCACGGCTTCCACATCGTTCGGGCGCAGACGCTCGCCGTAGCGCACCTGGCGGGTCACCACGAAAACCTGCGTGGTGGGCACGATGGCTTCGCGCTGTTCGGCCAGCGCCGTTTGGTATTGGTCGAACCGGTCCTTGGCGACCGAGACCGCGAATGCCGCGAGGCCGACTCCGACCAGAAGGACGAGAATGAAGATCAGGCGCATCGTCGCGTTCCCCTTTGACTGCTCTCGATAATCTTGTCGTTTCTTGGTGTTGGAAGTGGGGGCAAACCGGCCACGCACTCCTTCGGTTAACGGACTGTGCCCGATGAATCGGGCGAAAAGATGGTCGCGTCTTGGATGTCTGGTGGCGCTTCAGGGCCTGTCGGAGCCACGCTTGATATCAGAAGGCCGACGGTGGGGCCGATGGCGAGCAGCCCTCGCCGCAGGATATGAACGGCGAGGGCTTCGGGCCGAATGGTTCAGCTGCCGTCACCGGCACCGTCACCCGCACCGGCACCCGCACCGGCGCCGTCTCCGAGGGTGGTGGTCAAAGCGCCGTTCGTGAAGCTGTCCTGGAGATCCATGTTGGTCATCCCGTCAGAGATGTTCGAGGAGAGGTCCTCGATCCCGCCCGAGACCACGGCCATGACGGCCAGGCCGAGGCCCACGATGGCGGCGGTCAGGACGACCCAGTCGACCGTGACGGCGCCGGACTCGTCGGAAAGAAAGGTTTTGAACTGCGAAAAGGCCATTGTCAGCACTCCTGCTCATCAGATGTCGATGTGATTGGTGAGCGGCCCGCCGGTGCGACAGATGTCGCGATCAGGCGGCCGGGTGCTTTCTGCACCGGCGCTTTGAACGCAGGGGCAGACTGGCCGGAAACCCGGGGCAGGAATGTGACGGACGCAGGTCGCGGATTGCGCCTTTCAATAGGCTTTGAATAAAAGGGCCTGTTTTGTCGGCTGCAAGACGAAAAGGGCCGCCCGGATGGGCGGCCCTTGACTGCGAATGAGCAGACGGCTCATTAGCCGTCGTTGCCAGCAGCAGGTGCCGAGAAATCAAGCCCCGAGCCATCGCCCGAGAATGTCTGATCGATCACCTGGCCGGTCAGCTGGCCGTCAATGTCGTTGGCGAGGTCTTCGACGCCGCCCGAGACGACGGCCATGACGGCGAGGCCGAGGCCCACGATGGCAGCGGTCAGCACGACCCAGTCAACGGTCACGGCGCCGGATTCGGATTTTGCGAAGTTCTTGATCAGTGCGGTCATTGGTCTTGCTCCTGTATGTCGTAGCGCGAGGCTCTTGCTTTGGTGTGGATCGGGACGAGTTCTCGGTGCCCTCACCGTTTCGATGGGGTGAATGTCGTCTCGGATCGCGGCGGGAATTGGGCGTTCATGAGATTTTAATTCGAATTCTCCGGGGTTGTTTTGCGGCCCTGCGACCGGCATGATTCCTCGAAAAGCAGGCGGGGTGCCGCGCCAAGGGGGCGGATTGCCCGGAAAACAAGGGCGTTCGGCCCGTCAGGCATAAGAGAGCAGTCTCATGGGGTATCTCGTTTCGCGGATCGGCAGGGCCGTTCTGGTGCACATCGTGGTGGCATCGGTCGCTTTGCCCGTTGCGGCACAGGAGGGCGCGGGCGGCGGGATACGTTTGATTTCGCCCCCCGGCCCTGGCCACACGGGGCCGCGCATCACGGTGCAAATCAGACCCGGCGACAATTTCACGACTCCGGCACCGGGGGCGGCGGTGGAGCCGACAGCGGCCGCAGCCCCGTCCGCACCGCGCGCAGAGGCGCCCGGGGAAGCGTCCGCGGACTGGTTCTGGTCGGCGATCAGTCCCAGCCTGCCCGCCGATCCGGGGCGGTTCTGGGCGGCCCGGGACCATCTGGCGCAAGCTGGCGAAGCGGCCGATCTGGGCGCGCCACGGCTGGACGATATGCTTCGATTGGCCGAGGCGCATGGGCGCGACTTGCTGATGGCGTCCATCGGGACCGAGATCTCACCGGCCCTTGCGCTGGCCGTGATCGCGGTCGAAAGCGCGGGGCGCGCCGAGGTGACAAGCCACGCGGGCGCTCAAGGCCTGATGCAATTGATGCCGGACACGGCGGCGCGCTTCGGGGTGGAGGATGCGTTCGACCCGCTTCAGAACATCACCGGGGGAATCGCCTATCTCGATTGGCTGATGGGGGAGTTCGACCGCGACCCGCTGCTGGTGCTGGCGGCCTATAATGCAGGCGAGGGCGCGGTACGGCGCGCAGGCGGCGTGCCCGACTACCCCGAGACGCGCAGTTACGTGCCGCGCGTTCTGGCCGCGTGGGACCTCGCGCGCAACCTGTGCCGGACGCCACCACTTCTGGTGTCGGATGGGTGTGTCTTCCAGCCGATGGCGGTTCAATAAGGCCGGATCAGGCGTCGGGGTCTGGCGGCAGTGAGCGCGTGACGCCCGATTCCGAGATCGCCACGAAGGTGAAATCGCCCTCGGTGACCATCAGATGCTCGCCCGTGCGCTGACGGCGGACCCACGCCTCGATGTGCATGGTGATCGAGGTGCGCCCGGTTCTCACGATGCTGCTGTAGACCGAGAAGAGATCACCCACGAGGACGGGCGCGTGAAAGCGCAATGCCTCGATCGCAACGGTGGCGCAGCGGCCCTGGGCCCGCTGCGCAGCCGTGGTTCCGGCGGCGATGTCCATCTGGCTGACGACCCAGCCCCCGAACACATCGCCGCCCGAGTTGGTGTCGGCGGGCATCGGCACGGTCTGAAGCGTCAGCGTGCCCGATGGCCCCGCCGGGGCGCTCGGGGCGACCTCAGACAATCGTCGCCTCGGTCGCGGCAATCATCTCGTCACGGGTGACGCCGGGGGCCAGTTCGACGATCTGCAATCCCTTGTGGGCCACGTCCAGCACACCGAGATTGGTGATGATGCGGTCCACCACGCCCTTGCCCGTCAGCGGCAAGGTGCAGTCCTTGAGGACCTTGGACTCGCCGTGCTTGTTCTGGTGGTCCATCACGACGATCACGCGGCCGACACCTGCCACGAGGTCCATCGCGCCGCCCATACCCTTCACCAGCTTTCCGGGGATCATCCAGTTGGCGAGGTCGCCCTTCTCGGACACTTCCATCGCGCCGAGGATCGCGGCGGCGATCTTGCCACCGCGGATCATGCCAAAGGATGTGGCGCTGTCGAAATAGGCGGTGCGCGGCAGTTCGGTGATCGTCTGCTTGCCGGCATTGATCAGGTCGGGGTCTTCCTCGCCCTCGAAGGGGAAGGGGCCCATGCCCAGCATGCCGTTCTCGGATTGCAGCGTGATGTCCTTGTCGCCGACATAGTTGGCCACCAGCGTCGGGATGCCGATCCCGAGGTTCACGTACATGCCGTCTTCGAGTTCCTGGGCCGCGCGGGCGGCCATCTGGTTCCGGTCCCAGCCTTTTGTTTCAGCAGACATCAGGCTTCCTCCCGCTTGCGCGTCGTGCGCTGTTCGATCCGTTTCTCGTGCTCGCCCTGCACCAGGCGGTGCACGTAGATGCCCGGCAGATGGATGTGGTCGGGGTCGAGGCTGCCCACCGGCACGATTTCCTCGACTTCCATGACGCAGACCTTGCCGCACATGGCGGCCGGCGGATTGAAGTTGCGGGCGGTCTTGCGGAAGATGCAGTTGCCGGTCTCGTCGGCCTTCCACGCCTTCACGATGGAGAGGTCGGCGAAGATGCCTTTCTCCATGATGTAGGTTTCGCCGTCGAACTCCTTGTGTTCCTTGCCCTCGGCGATGACGGTGCCCACGCCGGTCTTGGTGTAGAAACCGGGGATGCCGCAGCCGCCGGCGCGCATGCGTTCGGCCAGCGTGCCCTGCGGGTTGAATTCCAGCTCCAGCTCGCCCGAGAGGTACTGGCGCATGAACTCGGCGTTCTCACCCACGTAGGACGACATCATCTTCTTGACCTGCTTGGTCGTCAGGAGCTTGCCGAGGCCGAAATCATCGACGCCCGCATTATTGGACGCCACGGTCAGATCCTTGACGCCGGATTTGACCAGAGCGTCGATCAGAAGCTCGGGAATGCCGCAGAGGCCAAAGCCCCCCGACGCGATCAGCATGCCGTCGTGCAGAAGCCCGTCCAGGGCCTCTTCGGCGGAGCCGTAAACCTTCTTCATGGGTGTCTTTCCCCCTCTCGAAAACCGCGCGCAACGTGGCGCGGGTCGGCGGTGAAGTCAACGCGCGATGCCGCGTTGCGGCGCAGGTTCAGCCGAGGGCATCCTCCATCTCGGCGATGATCTGGGAACAATAGGCATCGAACCGCGGTCCCGGCTGCTGAAAGCCGATGCGGTGGGCCAGCGGGTCCTCGGCGGTGATGGCGCTGCCCGACAGCGCCTCGATCACGGCATGTCCGCAGAAAGGAACATGCGCCTCGGAATAGCCGCCCTCGTGGACAAGGACGAGACGCCCGTCACAGAGGTCGCTGGCCGCCGCCATGACCATCTCGGTCATCTCGCGGAAGGTGTTGGACCCGGCCAGCATGCGGGAAAGCGGGTCGACGCCCGAGGCGTCGAAGCCGCAGGCGACGATGATCGCGTCGGGTTGAAAGGCCTGTAGCTGCGGGATGACCAGCCGTTCCATCGCTTCGATGTAACACCTGTGGCCGCCGCCCGGCGGGAGCGGGATGTTGAGGTTGTAGCCCTCGCCCGCCCCCGTGCCGCGATCCTCGAAAGCGCCGCTGTCGGCGGGGTAATTGCGTTCCTGGTGGAGCGAAATGGTCAGCACGTCGTCGCGGTCGTAAAAGATCGCCTCGGTGCCGTTGCCATGGTGCACGTCCCAGTCGATGACCGCGACGCGGTCAACCATGCGCGCATCGAAAGCCGCTTCGACCGCGATGGCGATATTGGCGAGCAGGCAGAAGCCGTTCGGGAAATCAGGCAGGCAGTGGTGCCCGGGCGGCCGCGACAGGGCATAGGCATTGTCCAGATCGCCCTGAAGCACCGCGAAGAGGGCGGATTTGGCAAGGCCCGCCGAGAGCGACGCGGTATCGAACCCGTCGGGGCCGAACGGGGTGCGCAAGCCCAACTCGCCACCGCCCGATGCCGCCGCCTCGCGGAAGGCGTCCACATATTCGGGCGGATGCACGCGGAGCAGGTCAGCCTCCGTCACCGGATCGGCCGAGCGGGCATCCAGCTCTGCCAGCAGGCCGGTCACGTCGAGCAGGTTCTTCAAGCGCCGCTTGGTCTCGGGGTTCTCGGGCAGGCCCCCGGCCGCGGCGGGCTGGACCAGGCCGCCGACCGGAAGCAGGAAGGCGTAGTTGCCGCCCGAGTGCCAGAAACAGCGTTCGTCCCAGAAAAATCCCGTGCGCATATGGCCCTCCTGCGGTGTTTCGCGGACTATGCCGCCGGGTCGGGGGCGCTGCAATGGGCGATCCGGGCCTGTGGATGGATCGGGAGAAACCGCAGGATATGGCAAGAGATCTGCCGGATTTGAGCCATCTGGTGGTGGAGGGGCGCGAGATTTCGCTGCGCGTCACGCCCAAGGCGGCGCGCGACCGGATCGAGATGGGCGAGGGCGGCACGGTCCGCGTTCATGTCACGGCGATTCCCGACAAGGGCGCGGCGAACGCCGCCGTCCTGAAGCTGCTGGCCAAGGCCATGGGCGTGCCCAAGTCGCGGCTGGAGATCGTGCGCGGCGCGACATCGCGCGACAAGGTGGTGCGGGTCGGGTGACGGGTTGCGGGACGGTGCGAAAGCTGCTGCTCTGCCACGATGAGTGATCCGACAGACCAAGACCTCGCCGCGCGCTACCGACCACGTCTGGAAGCGGAAAGGGCGACCCTGCTGGCCTCGTCCGACGAAACGCGCGACGCCCGAAAACCTGTGGAACTGGATCAGCAATCCGTTGGGCGGCTCAGCCGGATGGACGCGTTGCAAGGGCAGGCCATGGCCAAGGGGCTGGAAGCGCGCCGCGCCGGTCGCCTTCGCGCCATCGACGCGGCGCTGGGGCGGATCGATGAGGGCGAGTTTGGCTGGTGCGAGGATTGCGGCGAGTTCATCGGCACGCGGCGACTGGATGTCGATCCTTGCGTGACGCGCTGCGTGTCCTGCGCCTCATGAGCGGTCACTCGTCGCTTTCCATCCTTAACCGGTAGACGCCCTCGGGCAGGTCGAGCGCCGCGGCCAGTTCCTGCAATTGCGCCATGGAAAACGTGACCTTCTGCACCCGGTCGGTCCGCGGGTCGAGTTGTTCGACCGTCACGCATTCCTCGAAGGCGGTGATGGTGACGTCCTCTTGCAAAGGCGTTTCGCCTTCATCGACGAGGGTGACGACCGTGGCGTCGAAATCGTGCTCGATGGTGAACATGGGGCCAGCCTAGGGGCGGGCGCGGCGTTCGTCCAGCGCCTCGCGGCGGAGATGACGCCGGTAGAGCCAGGGCGCCGCGATCCGGTTATAGGCCAGCTCGGCCAAAGGCCGGATCACGGGAAGGTTCACCGCGCGGGCCATCCAGCCCATGCCGGGAAGGGTGCCCCAGATCCGGGCGAAGGCCGGAACGCCCGAGATGATGCGCCCGTCGGGCAGGCGGGCATGCACGCGGCGCTTGGCCTGGTCCGGGGTCAGGTGCCATGCGGCAAGGTCGGTCTGGTTCAGGTCGTCGAACACCAAGGGGGCCTGCGCGGCTTCGGCCTTGGCGCGGTAAAGCGCGATCTCGGCGCGGCAGATCGG
Organism: [Roseibacterium] beibuensis; assembly: GCF_039542305.1. Taxonomy (NCBI): domain Bacteria; kingdom Pseudomonadati; phylum Pseudomonadota; class Alphaproteobacteria; order Rhodobacterales; family Roseobacteraceae; genus Roseicyclus; species [Roseibacterium] beibuensis. The sequence goes on from NZ_BAABHW010000001.1 coordinate 264,340, forward strand.
GCAGCGATCATTGTAGAGAATGCGAACCGGTTCCATGCCATGCGAGGTAGGTGATCGTTCGTGTTTGGACAGGTCCGGCTGACCACAAGCGCGTGAGCACGCTGGACGGCGTGGTGTCGTCGCCCAATCTTGTCGCCCATGACGACGGGACTTCGAGCCATGCACCGGGCGGCAGCGGCCCTGCTGATCGTGGGGATTGCGGCCTGCGTGCCTGTCGCGCCGCCGATGCCTGCGCCGGAGCCCGCTGTTGCCCCGGCGCCCATCCTCTCGCCGCAGGACGTGGTTGCGGTCACCCGCCGGGTAGAGCCCGTGGCCGAGGCCGTCTGCCGCGCCGAGACACCGGACCAGCCCTGCGATTTCCGCATCCTGCTGGATGGCGATCCTCGCAACGGGGTCAACGCCTTCCAGACCTCGGATCGGGCCGGGATGCCCGTGATCCTGATCACGGTGGGCCTGTTGGCCGATATGCGAAACGCCGATGAGCTGGCCTTCGTGATCGGTCATGAGGCGGGGCATCATATCGCGCGGCACCGCGATCGCCGCGCCCGATCGGCGGCCGAGGGGGCACGCATCCTCGGGGGGCTTGCGGCGGCGCGCGGTGCGGACCGGCAAACGGTGATCGAGGCGGCGGAACTGGGTGCGTTCGTCGGTGCGCGGCGCTACTCTCAAACGGCAGAGCTTGAGGCAGACGCCATCGGCACCCTCATCGCCTACGAGGCCGGGTTCAACCCGGTCCAGGGGGCCCGGGTCTTTACCCGCCTGCCGGACCCCGGCGATCAGCTTCTGGCGACCCATCCCCCCAATGCCAACCGGATCGAGATCGTGCGTCGCACCCTGGCGCAATTGCGCGCCGGTTGAGCCCCGGACCGGGCCTTGATCTGCGTCAAGGCGCTTTGACGACAGTTTTCTAGGGTGCCCCGGACCGGCGGGAAACGCGTGCGGTCTGGTATTGCCGACAGAACGGGAGGGTTCGCTCCATGCCTGGCAAGAAGACGTTTCAGGAACATGATGCATTGATGTCGAGCATGGCATCGACCCTCGGGGCCGATCTCGACGAGGCGGAACTGCGCGGGGATCTCCCCCCGGACGAGCGTTTGGACATGCTGCTCGTCTGTACCGGATGCACCGATCCGGAGGGCTGCAAGGACTGGTTGCAGAGAACCGGCAGCGCCGAAAATGCACCCACCTATTGCCGCAACGGAGAACGCCTGAAGGACTTGGCGACGCGCTGAGACCCCCGAATTCGCGATCCTGCCATCGCTGTCCGTCGGAGAGGACATTTCCCCATGGTTGAAGAACAGATCCACAAGCTGGGCGATGAAAAGCGCCACTACTGGCTGGCGCTTGGCATGGCGAATGCCTCGGGTGCCGATCTGCAACGGGCGCTGGAAGAAGGGCGGATCAGCCATGCGGACTGGGCCGGCGTGGTCCAGCGTTGCCGCAGTTGCGCCTGGACCGAAGGCTGCGATTGCTGGCTCAAGGCGCAGCAACCCGGCGCAACGGATGTCCCGCGCGCCTGTCCCAATGTCGCGTTTTTCGACCGCGTGCTTGGCGGTCAGTCCGGGGACTGAGCCGCGCCGGTTTCGGCGTAGCACCAGCGGCGGGCGTCCGGCGTCGTGCCGACCTCTTCCCAGGAAATGACCGGCAGATCGTAGGGATGGCTGCGCTGGATCGCGGCCACCAGATCCGCGCGGCGTTCCGGCGTGGTCTTGGCGACAAGTGTCACCTCCGTGTCCTCTTCGATCTGCCCTTGCCAGTGAAACAGGCTGACCACGCCGGGCGTGATGTTCACACAGGCGGCGAGGCGCGCGGTCAGAACCTCGCGTGCGATCTCACGGGCCTGATCGAGATTGGCGCAGGTGGTCGTGACATGGATCATGGGCAGCCTCCCCCGGGGTGAACGACAAAGCAACGGACCAGTGCAGAGTTGCATCGCTGACGCGCAATGCAAGCCCCAGAAACTTGTCGCTGCGAGGATGCCACCCCTAGCCGAGGCGTTTGCCCCAGAGGTCGTATTCGCTGGCCTCGTCCACCTCGACCTCGACGAAATCGCCGGGCGACAGGCCCTCGACCCCTTCGTCGATGAAAAGGTTGCCGTCGATCTCGGGCGCGTCGGCCATGGTGCGGCAGGTGGCGCCATCCTCGTCGATCTCGTCCACCAGAACGGTCATGCGCTGGCCGACCTTGGCCGCAAGCTTGGCCTCGGAAATGGCCTGCGCCTTTGCCATGAAGCGGTGCCAACGCTCTTCCTTGACCTCTTCGGGCACGTGATCGGGCAGCGCGTTGGAGCGCGCGCCCCCGACGTTCTCGTATTTGAAGCAGCCAACGCGATCGAGTTGCGCCTCATCCATCCAGTCGAGCAGCGTCTGGAATTCCTCCTCGGTCTCGCCGGGATAGCCGACGATGAAGGTGGAGCGCAGCGTGATGCCCGGGCAGTCACGGCGCCACGCGGCGATCTCGTCCAGCGTGCGCGAGGCGGCGGCGGGCCGCGCCATGCGTTTCAGCGTGTCGGGATGGGCGTGCTGGAACGGGATGTCGAGATAGGGCAGCAGCCCGTTCGACGGGTCAGCCATCAGCGGGATCAGGTCGCGCACATGGGGATAAGGGTAGACATAATGCAGGCGTACCCAAGCCCCGAGCTTGGATAACTCTGTGGAAAGGTCGAGGATCGGAAACTTGCTCTCGCGCCCTTTCCAATCCGTGCCATAGGCCGAGGTGTCCTGGCTGATGACCAGCAGTTCCTTCACCCCGGCGGCGACCAGTTTCTCGGCCTCGCGCGTCACGGCCGCGACCGGGCGCGACGCAAGGCGACCGCGCATGTCGGGGATGATGCAGAACTTGCACTTGTGATCGCAGCCCTCCGAGATCTTGAGGTAGCTGTAATGACGTGGTGTCAGCGACACGCCCGTGGCCGGCAGCAGGTCCACGAACGGGTCGGGGTCGGGCGGCACGGCGGCATGCACCGCGTCCAGCACCTGCTCGTACTGGTGCGGGCCGGTGACAGCCAGAACCTTGGGATGCGCGCCGGTAATGTAGTCGGGTTCCGCGCCCAGGCAGCCGGTGACGATGACGCGGCCATTCTGGGTCAGCGCCTCGCCGATGGCCTCGAGGCTTTCGGCCTTGGCGCTGTCGAGGAACCCGCAGGTGTTCACGATCACCGCGTCGGCCCCGGCATAGTCGGGGCTGATCGCATACCCCTCGGCGCGCAGCCGGGTCAGGATGCGTTCGCTGTCCACCAGCGCCTTGGGACAGCCAAGCGAGACCATGCCGATGGTCGGCTGGCCGGGGCGGGGGGCCTCGGTGATGCGGGCGCGGGGCGCGAGATCGGGGCGCAGGTCGGGTGGGTTCGTGCTCATGCGCTGCCCATACTGGCTTCGACGCGCTGCGGAAAGGGGTTTGGCGGTCGGCGGCGGGCCGCCGCCGGTCGAAAATTCACGCGTGTCAGGGATGCAAGGGCCCGCAGTTTGTGGCTAACTGGCGAAAACGGAAGGGCGAGCAGGGCAGATGCGCTGGATCATCAGGTCAATCGTGGGCGTCATGATTTTGGCGCTGGTCGGGGTGTCGACGCTTTTCGTGGTGCCGACGGAACGGATCGCCACGCTGGCCACCGACCGCATCGCCGAGGCCACGGGCCGCGAGGTGGTGGTCACGGGCGATGTGCGCCCGACGCTCTGGCCGCATCTGGGGATCCGGGCCGAGGGGCTGCGCGTGGGCAACCCCGATTGGGTCGAGGCCGGGCCACTGATCGCCGCCGAGCGCCTGGATGTCGGCGTCAACTGGAGCGCGCTTTTTTCCGGCCAGATCCAGTTGGAGCGCGCGGAGCTGATCGGCCCGGAGATTGTCTTGCAGCGGGGCGCGGATGGCCGCGTCAGTTGGGATTTCAGCGCCGGAGAGATCGCGGACGCCGCCGAGGCGCAGGTCGCCGCGGATGAGGCCGCCGGTGAAGGCGGGCTGCCCGCCATCGGGTTCGAACGCGCCGTCATATCGGATGGCCGCCTGCGCTGGATCGACGAGGGTGCGGGGCAGGACATCACGATTGCCGGTCTGGACGCGGAACTCTCGGTGCCGGGGGGCGAGGCGCGCGCAACCCTTTCCGGGTCGGCGAACGTGAACGGCGCGGACCTGGCGATCGAGGCCGCCGTCGACGGATTGGCCGGGTTGATCGCAGGCGAGGTGCGGGGCGCGGTGCTGGCGCTGGATTGGGACGGGGGCGAAGCGGGCTTTGACGGGCGCGTCTCGACCGCGCCGGCCCTGGCTGGCGACGTCACGCTGGACGCCCGCGAGCTTGGACCGATCTTGGCGCTGGCCGGCACCGCAGCGCCCGATCTGCCGCAGGGCCTTGGCCGCGACCGCATCCGGGCCACAGGGCGCGTTACCCTGACGAACGAGGGCACGGCGCATCTGCGCAGCGGGCAAATCACGCTGGATGACAATACGCTCTATGCGGAACTGGACATCACGCAGGGGGCCGACCGCCCCATGGTGCGTGGCGCAATCTCTGGCGGGCGGTTGAGCTTGCCCGGCATGGGGGGCGCTGACGCAGCGGGCGGTGGTGGCGGGGATACTGCCGCGGGCTGGCCGACCGACAGGATCGACGTCAGCGGCCTTTTCGCGACGGATGCCGAGTTGTCGCTGGCGTTGGGCGCGCTCGACCTCGGGGGCGCGGTTCTGGAACCGGTCGAGAGCAACATCACCCTGACCCGGGGCCGGCTGGTGTTCGATATCGCGCGGATCGGCTCCTATGGCGGACGGCTCGCCGGGCAGTTCGTCGTCAACGGGCGGGGCGGGTTGTCGGTGGGCGGTGACCTTTTGCTGGCCGATGTGCAGTTGAACCCGCTTCTGACAGATTTTGCCGATTGGGATCGGCTTGAAGGGTCGGGCAGTGCCAGCCTCGAATTCCTGGGGGTGGGCAATGACCTCGCCACGATCATGGACGGGTTGGAGGGGCGCGGCGACCTTGCCTTTGGCGCAGGCGCGATCCGCGGCTTCGACCTTGCGGGCATGGTCCGAAACCTCGACACCTCCTACCAGGGCGAGGGGCAGCGCACGGTCTACGACCGGGTCACGGCAGAGTTCACGATCGCCGACGGCATCCTCGAGAACGAGGACCTGTTCCTCGATGCGCCTTGGGGCGAGGTGCGCGGCGCGGGGTCGGTCGACCTTGGGGCGCAGACGCTGGACTACCGCGTCATTCCCGGCGTGATGCGCGACGCGGAGGGCGTGGCCGGTGTGCAGGTGCCCGTGCTGATCTCGGGGCCGTGGAGCAGCCCGCGCATCCGGCCAGACCTCGAATACCTCGCCCAGCAGGAGTTGGAGGAACAGCGCGAAAGGCTGGAGGCCGAGGCCCGCGCCCGTCTCGAAGAAGAAGCGGACCGGCTGGAGGAAGAGGCGCGCACCCGCGCGAACGAGGCGCTTGGCCTTGATATCCAGGACGGCGACGGGCGCGAAGAGATCGAAGCGCAGGTGCAGGAACGGGTCAACGAAGAGATCGAGAACCAGTTGCTGCGGATCTTCGGCGGATCTCCCGATGAAGAGCAGGCGGAAGAGGTGGTCGAGTGATGATGACGGCAACACGCGCCGGGGTCCTGGCCCTGACATTGGTCTTGGCCGGATGTGGCGGCGGGCTTTTCGGGGGCGACGGGCCGGAGACCACGCAGGCCCGGATGACGTCGGAGCTCTACCCCGGTGAGACACCTGAAATGCGGCGCCTGGTCCGGCGATATGCCGAGGTGCATGACATCCCCGAGGCGCTGTTGCACCGGGTGATCCAGCGCGAAAGCGACTATCGCGCCAATGCGCGCAACGGCCCTTACTGGGGGCTGATGCAGATCCTGCCGCAAACGGCGCGGACGATGGGGCATAGCGGCCCGCCCGAGGACCTGCTCGACCCGGAAGTGAACCTGCAATACGCGGGCCGCTACCTGCGCGGCGCGTGGCTGGTCTCGGACGGGAATATCGACGAAGCGGTGATGTGGTATGCGCGCGGCTATTACTACGAGGCGCGCAACCGGTGCATGCTGGTCGAAACCGGCCTGAACGACCGCGAAATCGCCCGCCACTGCCGCTGAGACGTCAGGCCAGCCGGGTCCATACGGGTGCGGGGAGGTCTTCGCGGAAGGCGAAGCGTTGGAGGTGGGAGCAGATGACGGTTTGGCCGCAGTCGAGGCCCTCGGCGTCGTCGGCGGTGATCGAGATATCCAGCGCCCCGCCCTCGGCAGCGAGATCGGCGCGCGCCATGGGGAAGGTCACGACACCGCGCGCTGCGTCGAAGCTGACCTCGCATTTATGGGCGAAATGCTTGCAGAGCTGTTGCAGGTAACCGCTGGCTTTTTCCGTTTGAATACGGGTGGTTGAGTGCATGATTGGTCCTTAATCTGAGTGTTTCACTCAAGATAAGGGACTGCCCCCCGAAAGCGCAAGGAAAAGCCCCGCCGCAATTCCGCACACGGGCCTGTTCGTTTCTTTGCGCCCGCGCGCCGGGGGGCCGCCAGCCTGTCGAGATGCGCCTGAATGGACACGTCACACCCCGTACACATCCTGTACACAGCCCGTACATACGCCGCGCATCGAGGCCGGGGCGGCGATAGCCCTTGCGCCATGCGTCTGTGCGGCCATGATCGGGCGTATGACGAGTATCGAGATTTATCGCCCCGGCATCGCCGAGGTGAAAGGCGGCAAGGAGTGGAGCGCGCTGGAGGCTGACCTGTTGGCTGAATGCAGGTTGGGACGGATGGCTGTGCTTCCGAGCAAGGAGGAGCTGCCGCCGGATTGTTCCGACCCCGACCGCCGGGTGCGCGCGGGGCTGATCCGCTACCTGATGCTGGGCGGCTGCGAGGACGGCCCGCGCCCGCACCCCACGGGTGTCTGGATTAGGGGCGGCTGGATCGACGGGGTGCTGGACCTTGAAAGCTGCAAAACCCCGCTGGACTTGGGGCTGGAGAACTGCCGCCTGCCGGAGCGCGCCAATTTGCATGCTGCGCGGATCGGGGCGCTGTACCTGCCCGGTTGCGCTGCGCCGCAGGGGCTGGATCTGCAACGGCTGACCACACGCGGGGATGTGCATCTGCGCGAGGGGTTCAAGGCCGGCGCGGGGATGGATCTTGCCGCTGCGCGGATCGGTGGACAGTTTTCCTGCGCTGGCGGTGCCTTCGAGGCGTCGGAAGGCGAGGCGCTGAATTGCAACGGTGCGCAGATCGGTGCTTCTGTTTTTCTATGCGACAAGTTCCGGGCGATGGCGGAGGTGAATTTCGGCCGTGCCGAGATCGGCGGGCAATTGAACTGCACCGGCGGGGCCTTCGAGGCGGCGGAGGGCCGGGCGCTGAATTGCGACGCCGCGCGGATCGGGGCGGATGTGATCCTGCGCGCTGATCCGGAGCATCCAGACAAGCCATTCCTTGCGGTCGGACGAGTCAATTTCACGCGGGCCGACGTCGTGGGGGTCTTGTTGGTCAATGGGGCCGAAATCAAGGCTGGAATTACCTTTCACTCGGCCCGTATCGGCCATGGCCTGTTCTGGAAGAAGGTCACCGGGGCGCGGGAACTAATCGACTTGACCGAGGCACGGGTCAGGTCGTTACATGATGACCGAGCAAGTTGGGAGGGCGTGGGCCGACTGATCCTTGACGGGTTCCGCTATGACCGGATCGACGGGTCGATGTCGGTGGCCGAGCGGATCGCGTGGCTGGGCCGGGCGGCGCATCGGCCTCGCGTTTGCGCCCCCGGCGCGCCGGATCACCTGAAAGGCCCGGATTTCGACCCGCAGCCGCATGTGCAGCTTGCCACGGTCCTGAGGGCGCAGGGCAACCGCGACGGTGCGGCGCGGGTGCTGGTGGACCGCGAAACACGGCAGCGGCGCGCCTCCCGCCTGCGCGCCCATGCGCGGCTGGACGGGACGTGGCGCACGGCATGGCAATCCTTGCAGGCCAACCTGAAAGCGCCTGTCGATTTCCTGTTCTGGTTGCTGGCGGGCTATGGCCACCGCCCGGCGCGGGCGCTTGGGGTCTCGCTCGTGCTGGTCCTGCTGGCCTCGGGTCTTGCGCATTTCACCTACGCGGCCGGGCAGTTCGCGCCGAATTCCGATGTCGTGCTGACCTCCGCCGATTGGCTTGGCGCGGTGGCGGCGCATGCGGCGGGGGATGCGCGGATGCCGGTGCAGATCTGGCAGGAGACCAGCCCGACGGCGCAGGATTACGAGACGTTCCAGCCGCTGCTTTACGGGTTGGACCTGTTCATCCCGCTCGACGCGCTGGGGCAGGAGGAGGCGTGGCGCCCCAGCACCGAACGCGGGGTGTTGGGCGAGGTCGCCTTCTACTCGCGTTGGTTTTTCCAGGGGGCGGGCTGGATCATCACCGCGCTGGCGGCGGCGGTGCTGACCGGCCTTGTCGGGCGGCGCGACTGACGCCGCCCGTGTCTGTGCCGTGGCTCAGCGCTTGCGGTCGCGGCGGCTGCTCATCGGCTGAAACGCGACGCCGACATGGGCCTCGCAATAGGGTTTGCCCTGCTGCACGGGCAGGCCGCAGAAGTAGAAATCATCCGTGGCCGGGTCGCCGATGGGCCATTTGCAGGTCCGCTCGGTCAGTTCCATCAGCGTCAGGCGCTTGGCGTGGCGTTCGACCTCGGATTGCTTGGCCAGCGCCTCGGGGCTGATCTCGTTGGCCGAGGGCTGCGGCGGCAGGGGTTGGCCGGCGGGCACGATCGTCTTGCGGATGGGCGTGACGTTCGAGGGGCGCGGCGCGGGGTCTGCGACAGGCTCGGGCTTGGCGGCGGGTTCGGCCGCGGCGGGCGCGGGTTCCGGCTTGGGCTCGGGCTTTTTCGCGGGTTTCGGCGCGGCCTGCTTGGGCTCGGCCTCTTTCGCGGCGGGTTTCACGGTCGTGCCGCCGCCGCCCGAGCGGTTGGACAGGCCAAGGCGATGGACCTTGCCGATCACGGCATTGCGCGTGACGCCGCCCAATTCCTTGGCGATCTGGCTTGCCGATTGGCCTTCGCCCCACATCTTCTTCAGAAGCTCGACCCGTTCCTCGGTCCAGGACATGCGTGTTCCTCGCTCTTGCGCGCTTTTTCGGCTCGGGGCCTCATATGGGCCGTGCGCCGCGATATTGAAAGCCCCATTCTAAGCTGCCATGTCCCGAGGGCAAGGCACCTGAGGGGCCGGACGACGAAGAAGAGGACGGCAATCACATGGCAGAGACGGGACTGACCCATGCGCGGGACATGGGGGTGCGCCGGTTTGGGCGTTTCAACTGGCTGGGGCTCTGGACGCTGATCCGGCGCGAGACGCTGCGCTTCCTGGTGGTGTGGACGCAGACCCTGCTGGCGCCGCTGGTGACGGCGGGCCTGTTCATGATGATTTTCTCCATCGCCATCGGGCCGCAGAGAGGGGACGTGATGGGGGTCAGCTTCCTGCATTTCATCGCGCCGGGCATCCTGACGATGACGGTGATCCAGAACGCCTTTGCCAACACGTCCTCCTCCATCGTGGTGTCGAAGGTGCAGGGCAATATCGTCGATACGCTGATGCCGCCCCTGTCCGCGGGGGAGTTGGTGACCGGCTATGTCGTGGGGGGCGTGGTGCGCGGGCTGCTCGTGGCGCTTGCGATTGCGGCGGTGCTGTTCCCGATCGTCGGGGTCGGGGTGGCCCACCCGCTCTGGGCGCTGGTCTTCGTCGTGCTGGGCGCGGCGTTTCTGGGCGCGCTGGGGCTGGTGGCCGGGATCGTCGCGCAGAAATTCGATCAGATCGCCGCGATCACCAATTTCATCGTGATGCCGCTCAGTTTCCTGTCCGGCACGTTCTATTCGATCGAGGCCTTGCCGCCGGTCATCAACACGCTCAGCCATTGGAACCCGGTCTTCTACATCATCGACGGGGTGCGTTTCGGGGTGCTGGGGGTGTCCGATAGCGCGCCGGAGAAGGGGCTTGTCGTGACCCTTGCCGCCACGGCGGCGGTTGGTGGGCTGGCGTGGTACTGGTTCCGCACGGGGTGGCGGCTGAAAAGCTGAGCTTGCGCGGGCGGGCGCGTCGTCCCACCTTGCGGCCATGCGCGTTCCCGTTTTGCTTTCGGCCCTGTTCACCCTGCTCTCGACGCTTCCTGCGCGGGCCGACCTGTCCGATATCGCCCAGGCCCTGGCGGCACACCCTGCCATTCCCGGGGGCGCGGTGGGCATGGTGTCACCCGTGGGGCAGGACAGCGCTGTGGCTGGCCTGCGCCGGATCGACGGAGGCGCGCCGGTTGAGCCCGACGACCTGTGGCACCTCGGGTCGCTGACCAAATCGATGACCGCCACGCTGGCCGCCCGCATGGTCGAGGCGGGAGACATCGAGTGGCACACAACCATCGGCGCGGCGTTGGGCGACCTGGTGCCTGGCATGCGCGACGCATGGCGCGACGTGACGCTGGAGGAGCTGTTGCGCCATGCGTCAGGCATGCGGGCGAACCTCGGGATAATCGCGGCCAGCCGGCTGGGCGGTGGACCCCGCTCCGCCTATGTCGAACAAGTTCTCGGGCTGGCGCCACGCCATGCACGCGGCGGGTTTCATTACTCCAATGCCGGGTATGTCGTGGCTGGCGCCATGCTGGAGGCAGCGGGTGGCGCGCCATGGGAGTACCTGATTGCCACGCGCGTTTTTCGGCCGCTGCACATGGACAGTGCCGGGTTTGGGCCACCGCTTGGCGATCAACCCCTTGGGCACCGCGCACCGCTGATCGGCGGGCTAAGGGCGGTTCCACCCGGCCCGCGCGCGGACAATATCGCGGCCCTGGGACCGGCAGGGCGCGTGCATCTTTCGACCGCCGACATGCTGCGCTACCTCGCGGCGCATGCGCAGCGCGATCCAATGTTCCTGTCGGCTGAAAGCTGGGACAAGCTGCACCGGGCCGCGGGCCCGGGCGACTATGCCTTGGGTTGGGCGGAGGTAGGTGGCATCCTCCGCCACTCCGGGTCGAACACCATGTGGTTTGCAAATGCCCGGTTTGATCCCGCCCGCGGCTGCGCAAGCTTCGTCGCCGTGAACTCCGCCGCGATGGGGCTGGTCGATGGTGTCGTCACTCAGGCCGGCGACGCGGTATTCAGGCTGGCTTGCGGCGATTGACCTGCTCGCGCCATGCCAAAAGCGCTGCGCCGGCGATGATGATGCCCGCGCCCGTCACGCTGACGGGGGTTGGAACCACTCCGAATATCACCGCGTCATAGAGCGCGGCGAACACCAGCGTGAGGTAGGAAAACGGCGTCACGAAGCTCGCATCCGCCCGCGCCATCGCGTTGACGAAACACGCCTGCGCACAGGCCATCGCGAACCCCAGGCCAGCCAGCGCGGCCCATTGTGCCGGGCTGGGCATTTGCCACACGGCCAGAACCGCGAGGCTTGCGATGATCAGCCCCAGCGAGTTGTTGATGAACAGGATCTGAAGCGGCCCTTCGCGGCCGGACAGACGCTTGATGAAGATCAGCTCGAACCCCAGGCACAGCGCGGCGCCAAGGGCCAGCAGCGCCCCGGGTTGCATCGCCTCGGTTCCCGGGCGGATCAGGATCATCGCCCCGGCAAAGGCGATCGCGGCGGCCAACCACCGCCATTTGCCGACCGTTTCCCCGAGGAATGGAATGGCGAGGATCATTCCGAAAACCGGGTTCAGGAAACTGATCGCCGTTGCATCGGACAGCGGGATCATCGCGGCGGCGGCGAACATCAGCGAGACACCGCCCCAGCCGCAAAGCGTGCGGCCGACATGGCGCGCCCAATCGGGCCGGATGAGCCGGGGCCGCAGCACTGCGAGGGTCGTGGATATGGCGATCCAGGCGAACAGAAAGCGCCCGTGACTGACCTGGAGCGGGTGAAGGGGCGCACCGAGGGCCTCCGTCCCGAGCGCCTTGGCCAGCAGGGTCGTCGCCGCGATGAAGGCGGTTGCGCAAACCATCAACAGAATGGCCAGCGCGGGGTTCGGCGCGGTCCGAGGGGCGATGGCGGCCGCCGGGATCGCGGCTTGCGGGGCATTCCGGTCAGTCATGGGCGGCGACGTCCTCGGCTGCGGCAGGCGGTGTCGCGGTTTTCAGCATGTGGCCGTGACCCCTGCAAAAAAGACCGCGCCCTCCGGACGCGCCGTGGACAGGGCGTGAGGGCGGCCCGGGGGCAGGTGACCCGGGCGGGCGTGTTTGGTCCGGCCCGGATAAGTGTCCGGGCCGGGCGCAAGCCCTCTCAGACGCCGAGGCACCAGCGCATGACGGCCTTTTGCGCATGAAGGCGGTTCTCGGCCTCGTCGAAGATGACCGATTGCGGGCCGTCCATCACCTCGTTCGTCACCTCCTCGCCGCGATGGGCGGGCAGGCAATGCATGAACAGGGCGTCGGGCTTCGCATGGGACATGAGCTCGGCATTCACCTGGTAGGGGCGCAGCTGGTTGTGCCGCCGTTCCTTGGCCGATTGGCTGTCATGCATGCTGACCCAGGTGTCGGTCACGACAAGGTCGGCGCCCTCCACCGCGCGGGCCGGGTCGCGCATGATCTCGACCTTGGCGCCCTTGGCGCGGGCCTCCTCGACGAAGATCATCTCGGGGTCCAGGGTTTCCGGACCGGCAAAGGTCAGGTCGAAGCCGAACTGCCCGGCGGCATGGGCAAAGCTGGCAAAGACGTTGTTGCCATCCCCGCACCACGTCACCTTCTTGCCCGCGATGGTGCCGCGATGTTCCTCGTAGGTCAGGATATCGGCCATGATCTGGCAGGGGTGGCTGCGGTCGGTCAGCCCGTTGATGACCGGAACCGAGGCATGTTCGGCCATCTCCAGCAGGACGTCATCCTCGAAGGTGCGGATCATGATCAGGTCCACGTAGCGGCTGAGCACGCGGGCGGTGTCGGCGATCGTCTCGCCATGGCCGAGCTGCATCTCGCTGCCCGACAGAACCATGGTCTGCCCGCCCATCTGCCGCGTGCCCACGTCGAAGCTGACGCGCGTGCGGGTCGAGGGTTTTTCGAAGATCAGCGCGACCATGCGGTTCTTGAGCGGCTGCTCGTCATCGGGCGCGCCCTTGGGGCGGCCCGCGCGCGCCTGTTTCATGGCGGCGGCCTGGTCGATCATGCCCCGCAGGTCCGCGGGGTCCGTCTTGTCGATATCGAGGAAATGGGTCATCGGATCAGTCTTTTCGAATTCAGGAATGGGGAAGGATCACGCGCGCGCGCCCTGGGCTTCGAGGGCGGTCGCGGCCGCATCGAGGCGCGCGACCCCTTCGGCGATCTCGTCGTCGGATATGGTCAGCGCCGGCAGCACGCGGATCACGTTGTCGCCGCCGGGAACGGTCAGCACCTCGGCGTCATAGCCGGCCTTGACCACGTCGGTATTGGTGACCTTGCATTTCACGCCGATCATGAAGCCGGACCCGCGGACGCCCTCGAAAATCTCGGGATGCGCCGCGACAAGGCCTTCGAGCTTCTGGCGCAACAGGCCCGCCTTGCGGTTCACCTCGTCGAGGAACCCGTCGCGCGTCACCTCGTCCATCACGGCGGCGCCCACGGCACAGCCGAGCGGGTTGCCGCCATAGGTGGAACCATGCGTGCCCGCCGTCATGCCCTTGGCGGCGTTTTCGGTGGCCAAGAGCGCCCCGAGCGGATAGCCGCCGCCGATCCCCTTGGCGACCAGCATGATGTCCGGCGTGATCCCGGCCCATTCATGTGCAAAGAGGCGCCCGGTGCGGCCCATCCCGCACTGGATCTCGTCGAGGATCAGCAGAAGGCCGTGTTCGTCGCACAGGTCGCGCAGGCCCTTCAGGCATTGATCGGGCAGGGGGCGAATGCCGCTTTCCCCCTGCACGGGCTCGATCATGATCGCGCCGACATGGGGCTGCGCCGCCGCCGCGCGCAGCGCGTCGTGATCGCCGAAGGGCAGGTGCTCGAACCCTTCCAGCAGGGGGCCGAACCCCTTGGTCAGCTTCTCCGACCCGGCAGCCGAGATCGCGGCCATGGACCGGCCGTGAAACGCGCCCTCGAAGGTGAGGATCGTGGTGCGCTCGGGCTGGCCACTCTCGTACCAGTATTTTCGGGCCATCTTGATGGCGAGTTCCGCCGCCTCGGTCCCCGAATTGCAGAAGAACACGGTGTCGGCAAAGGTATGCTCGACCAGCCGTTCGGCCAGCGCCTCCTGCTCGGGCACGGTGTAGAGGTTAGAGGTATGCCACAGCGTCTCGGCCTGCGCCTTGAGCGCGCCCACGAGCGCCGGGTGACCATGGCCAAGCGCCATCACCGCGATGCCGGACCCGAAATCCAGGAAACGTCGCCCGTCGGCCTCGATCATCCAAGATCCTTCGCCCTTGACGAAGGAAAGCGGTGCACGCGCATAGCTTGGCAGGACCGGCGAGATCATCTTCTGTCTCCTGGGGGTTGACCATGTGAAGGCCCCGGCTTGCCCGAGGCCTGTCGCGAAGTCAATTCAGAGACGGTGATGGGGTCAAGTGCTGCGCCTGATGAAAGCAGCCCGATCTCCCCACCCCTTCATCTTGGCCAGAAAACTCCGGGGGTGCGGGGGCAGAGCCCCCGCGCGGGTCGACGCGCGGAACGCGCGGCGAAATCCCTCGAAAAAGGGCGATGGATCAGGCGACCTCGGACAGGTCCACCCGGGGCGTCACGCCAATCGCTGCGCAGACATCGCGCGTCAGGTCCGGCGTGTTCAGCGTGTAGAAATGCAGGTCCTCGACCCCGCCCGCCATCAACTCGGTGCAAAGCTCGGCACACATCGCGGTCGACAGCAGCGCCTCGCGGCCATCGCGGATCGCCTTGTCATAGGCCTCGTCCACCCAGCCCGGGATGACCGCGCCCGTGGCCTCGGCGAAGCGGCGCACGCGGGTCCAGTTGTTCACCGGCAGGATGCCCGGGATGATCCTGGCCGTGATCCCCGCGCTGGCGCAAGCATCGCGGAAGCGGAAATAGGTGTCGGCTTCGAAGAAGAACTGGGTGATCGCCTCATCCGCCCCGGCGTCGATCTTGCGCTTGAGATACTCTACGCAGGCCTGCAGGTTCTCGGCCTCGGGGTGCGGGTCGGGGTAGGCACCGACGCGCAAGGTGAATTTCCCGGTCTTGGCCAGCGCCTCGACCAACTCGATGGAACTGGCAAAGCCCTCGGGGTGGGCGGTGAAGCTGCCTTCGCCCTTCGGCGGATCGCCCCGCAGGGCCACGATCTGCGTCACGCCCGCCTCGGCATAGCTCTCGGCGATTTCCAGCGTTTCGCTGCGGGTTGCGTCCACGCAGGTCAGGTGCGCGGCCACCGGGACCCCGTAATGCTTGTGGATCGTCTTGACCGCATCATGCGTCAGGGCGCGGGTCGTGCCACCGGCCCCATAGGTCACCGAGACGAATTCCGGCGCCAGCGGGGCCAGCACACCCAAGGTTTCCCAAAGCTTGAAGGAGGCTTCGAGGGATTTGGGCGGGAAGAACTCGAAAGAGACGCGCGGCGTGGTCATGGCGATTCTGATCCTTGCAATGTCGTCCACCTAGATCGCATATAGGGATTGTTGCGACAAATTCATAAAACTCATCATCTATATGAGCCAGATATGCATCTTGAGTTCCGCCATCTTCGCACCATCAAGGCCATCCATGAAGAAGGCGGATTGGCGCGGGCCGCCGATCGCCTGCACATCACGCAATCTGCGCTGAGCCACCAGATCAAGGGACTGGAGGATCAGGCGGGCATGGAGTTGTTCGTGCGCCGCTCCAAGCCCATGCGCCTGTCGCCGGCGGGCCAAAAACTGCTGCGGCTGGCCGAGGATATCCTGCCGCGCATCGCCGCCGTCGAGGAAGAGTTCGAGGGGTTGCGATCCGGCAAGACGGGGCGGCTGCATATCGCCATCGAATGCCATGCCTGTTTCGACTGGCTGCTTCCGGTGCTCGAGGCCTTCCGCGGGACGTGGGCCGATGTGGATGTCGATATCCGCCCCGGCCTGCAATTCGAGGCGCTGCCCGCGCTCCTGCGCGAAGAGGTCGATCTGGTGATCTCGTCCGACCCCGAGAATTTGCCCGGCGTCGATTTCACCCCGCTTTTCGATTACGAGCCGGTTTTCGTCTGCTCCAAGGACCATCCCCTCGCGCAGAAGGATTTCATCACCGCAGAGGATTTCGAGGATCAGACGCTGATCACCTACCCGATGGAGCGCGCCCGCCTCGACGTGTTCAGCGAATTGCTGTTTCCGGCGGGAATCGAGCCGCGCAGCATCCGGCAGGTGGAACTGTCGGCGGTGATGATGCTGCTCGTTGCCTCGGGGCGCGGGGTGGCGGTGCTGCCCGACTGGGTGGTGCGGGACCCGCGCACGCCGCAATCCGTCGTGACGCGTCCGCTGACCCGGGATGGCCTGACCCGCCGCATGTACGGGGCCACCCGGGCCGATGACACGGCCAAGCCCTACATGGCCCATGTGCTGAGGCTGTGCCGGACCGAGCCGCCCAAGCTTCAGAGGGCCTGAGACATGGCGCGGCATCCCTTCCTCGACCATCCGACGCCCACGGCGGTCGCCCATCGCGGCGGCTCGCTGGAGGCGGAGGAAAACACGATGGAGGCCTTCGCGCGCGCGGTCGGCCTCGGGTTCACCCATATCGAGACCGATGTGCACGCAACGCGCGACGGTGTCGCCGTGGTCCATCACGATCCGACCCTTACGCGGATGACCGGCGAGACCGCGCGCATCGCCGATCTGGACTGGGCCGATGTCGCGCGCATCCGCACCCATGGCGGTGCGGCCATCCCGCGGGCAGACGAGGTGCTGGCGTCCTTTCCGGGGCTCAACGTCACCTTCGAGCTGAAATGCGACCGCGTCGCCGCGCCTTTGGCCGAGGTGATCCGCCGCGCCGATGCGTTGGCGCGGGTCTGTATCGGGTCCTTCTCGGTCAAGCGCACCGCGGCGATCCGGGCCCTGCTGGGGTCTGGGCTGTGCTGGTCACCGGGGCAGGCCGGGGTGCTGGCGCTCTGGCTGGCGGGGCAGGGGGTCCCGATCCGCCGACCCGGTTTTGCCGTCGCGCAGGTGCCCCCGGTCTTCCGGGGCGTCCCGGTGGTGACGCGGGGCGTCATGCGGGCTGCGGCCGCGCGGGGGATCGACATTCAGGTCTGGACGGTCGACGAGCCGTCCGAGATGGAGCGGCTGCTGGATCTGGGCGTTCACGCCATCATGACCGACCGTCCCACCGTCTTGCGCGACGTGTTGGACCGCCGGGGGCAATGGCCGGGCGGGGCCGGCGCGCGCTGAGCGTCGCGGCGGCGCGTTTGCCTGTCCTGGCCCGCTCGGGCGACCGGGTCTGCGCGTGTCGATCGTGGCGGACCCTTGGCAAGTCGCGCGCGCTCCGTTATGGCGCGCGGGCAGTTTCCGAAGGATCGAGACCATGCAAGGCTCCGCCAACCTCAACGTGATGATCAAGGCCGCGCGCAAGGCCGCGCGCAGCCTCGTCAAGGATTTCCGCGAGGTCGAGAACCTCCAGGTCTCGTCCAAGGGGCCGGGCGACTTCGTCAGCCGCGCCGACCGCGCGGCCGAGGAGATCATCCGCACCGAGTTGATGGAGGCCCGTCCGAATTACGGGTTCCTCGGCGAGGAAGGCACTGAGATCGAGGGCAAGGACCCGACCCGGCGCTGGATCGTGGACCCGCTCGACGGCACCACGAATTTCCTGCACGGCCTGCCGCATTGGGCCATCTCCATCGCCCTGGAACACAAGGGCGAGATCGTGGCCGGTGTCGTCTACGACCCCGCCAAGGACGAGATGTTCTACGCCGAGAAGGGCGCCGGGGCGTGGCTGAACGACAGCCAGCGCCTGCGCGTCTCGGGCCGCAACCGGATGATCGAGTGCATCTTCGCAACCGGGGTTCCCTTCGGGGGGGCGAAATACCTGCCCGCGACCTTGCAGGATCTGGCGCGCCTGATGCCCGCTTGCGCGGGTGTGCGCCGCTGGGGATCGGCCGCGCTTGACCTCGCCTATGTCGCGGCGGGCCGCTATGACGGCTACTGGGAACGCGGCTTGAACGCTTGGGACGTTGCGGCGGGGATCCTGCTGGTGAAAGAGGCCGGTGGCCTCGTGCAGCCCATCCGCGACGGGCAGGAGATCCTGACGGATGGCCAAGTGATCGCTGCGTCCGAGCCGATTTTCGACGGGTTCTCGGGGATCATCCGCGATCGCGGCGCCTGATCGGCGCCATCGTCAAAGTTTCGAACGATTTGGGGCCTATGCTGGTCCCATGACCCGTTTGCCTGACTTGTCGCGTTCCTTTGTGCACTCCGAGGCCGGTTCAGCCGCCGTGGATTGGGTGGTGATGACCGCCGCCACCGTCGCCCTTGGCCTTGCGGTGATGTCCGAGGTCTCGGATGCCGTCGAGGGGATGGCCGCGCGCGTGGCCACGCGGCTTGGAGACATGCCGATCCGAACCAGTTTCGAGGATTGGGCCGCCCTGCGCGCGGATCTTTCCGCGGAGGCAGAGGACGGCGCGGATATTGACGGCTAGCCGCGCGCCGGGATCACCTGTTGCAGGATGCCCGCCGACAGAAGGTAAACCGACGTGATCGCCACGGTCACGGTGAGCGCCGGGTTCTCGGCAAAGCCCGTCCAGGCTGCCCATGCGATGCCCCCGGTCCAGATCAACGCGATGGGGAGCGACAGCCACCGCCAGCGCACGGTGCGCACGGGGTGAATGAATTTCAGCGGCAGGAACATCGCCACGGTCAGGATCACGACCAGGGCCGCCGTGATCCACCATGGCGGCGTGACCACCAGCAGCGCCAGCACCGCCATGTTCCAGCAGCCGGGAAACCCGGCAAAGCTGTTGTCGGCCGTCTTCATCCGCGTGTCCGAGAAATAGACGACGCTGGCGAAGGGGATCAGCAGGACAGCCACCCATCCGGTCCAGCCGGGCAGAAGCCCAGAGGCATAAAGCGCATAGGCCGGGATCACGACATAGGTGAGAAAATCGATGATCAGGTCCATCAGGACGCCGTCGATCTCGGGGAAATTGCGCTTCACGTCCACGCTGCGCGCCAGCGGGCCGTCAATCCCGTCCACGACGAAGGCCACCGCCAGCCAGATCGCCATCATCTCCCAGTTGCGCTCGAACGCCTCGTGCAGCGCCAGCATGGCGAGCGAGGCTCCGATGGCGGTGAAGAGGTGAACGGAGAGGGCTTGGACGCGTGGGCTCATGGGCTGCGGTGATGCCTGCTTGCCCCGGCACATGCAACCGTTCCGTAACGGTTCAGGCGCGCTTGCGTGCGGATGGATGCGCCGATTGATAGATGTCGAGCAGGCGCGCAGTGTCGACGGCGGTATAGGCCTGGGTGGTGGACAGCGACGCATGCCCCAGCAATTCCTGGATCGCGCGCAGGTCGCCCCCGGCATTCAGCAGATGCGTGGCGAAGCTGTGCCGCATCGCGTGCGGGGTCGCCGAAGAGGGCAGGCCAAGCTGCATCCGGGTCTTTTCCATGACCTTGGCCACGGCGCGGGGCCCGAGCGCGCCGCCGCGAATGCCGCGAAACATCGGCGTTCCGGGGGCCAGGTCATGGGGACAGAGCGCCGCGTAACGATCCACGGCGGCGCGGGCGGCGGGAAGGACAGGCAATTCGCGTTCCTTGCCGCCCTTGCCCCGAATGCGCAGCACCTCGGGCAGGGGGATCAGGCGGGCGTCGAGGCCCAGGGCTTCGGATATCCGCAGGCCGCAGCCGTAGAGCAGGGTGATCACCGCGATATCGCGGGCGGCGACCCAGTCGCGCGCGTCCTGTTCGCCGACCCCGTCTATCATGTCGCGTGCGCCATCCTCGGTCAGGGGGCGGGGCAGGCGGCGTTGATGCTTGGGCGCGCGCAGCGACAGGATGGCGGTCGCGTCGAACCCGTCACGCTCGGCCCACCAGTTGAAAAAGCCTTTGACGGCAGACAACCGCCGCGCCAGCGACCGTGCGCCGACACCGCGCCCGCGCTGATCGGCCATCCACGCCCGCAATTCGCGCGGGCCAAGGCCGCGCAGGGCCGCTGGGCCGGGTGCGCCGCCAAGATACTCGGCCTGAAACGCAAAAAAGCCCGTCACATCCGCGCCATAGGCTCTCAGCGTCGCCTCGGACGCGCCCTTGATCGCGCGTTCATGGGTCAGCCAGCTGTCCAGCAGGTCGCGGATCGCCGGGGTCAGCGCAAGGCTCATCGCCTCAACCCAGCCAGCCCCGCATCAGCCGTTCGAAGACACTGGCGAAGAAGGTCAGAAGGTCGGTGCCCTGGCTGGGGCGGAACTGGTGCGGGTCCTCGGCGCCCATGACCAGAAGGCCGGGCAAGCGTCCGGGGCCGAAATCGAGGACCATCAACGCCTCGGACTTGATCCAGGTCGCGGCCTCGTCCCCGAAGATCCGGTCGCAGCCCATGCCGACCTGGCGCAGGGTCACCTGCTTGTGCGGGATGTCGCGCCCGCCGGTGATGTAGTCTTCGACGAAACCCGGCGCGACGACGGTCAGCACATCCTCGAGCTTCTGGACGCGCGGCGCCTCGGTCTCGGTCGCTTCGGGCGACTCGAGCACAAGGCGGATACGATCGACCCGCAGGATGCCCGCAACATCCGTGCCCAGGACCTTCAGGAAACCGGTGAACTCCGACTCGTCGAGCAGTTTCAGGATCGCGCGATGCACCTGGTTGGTGCCGGCGAGGTTTTCATAGGCCGCCGCGATCACCGAGCGGTGCGTGTCCTCCAGCCGGTCGAGCCGGTTCTGCAACCGTTCCATCGCGATGCCGCGCATGTCCACGATATTGCCGCCCATCTGGCGGTCATTGGCCGAGATCAGCGCGCGCATCAGGTCGCGGTCCTCGAGGATCAACTCGGGGTCCGAGATCACACGTTCACGCCAATCGTCGAAATATCCGGGACGCGCCCCGGCCTGCTCGCTGCTCACTGTGCTGCCTCGTGCTTTTATTCGGTTTTTCACCTTGTTGATACGGCCCATAACATGAGCCGAGCGGTTCGGGCCAGTTTTTTTGCCATCGGCTGAGGGAGTTGCGGGCCGTTGTTGCAGCAAGGTCCCCGACGGGGCGGGAAATCGCATCGCCGAGGCGCAGAAAGGTCCAAACGGTTGGGGGATGCGAACAAGTGGTCCGATGCGGCCTTGTCTCGCGGGACGGCCGGAACGCCCGTTCGTCCGGTCGGTGTCTGAAAGGCTGATCGTCCTTCGCCCGCCGCTTGCATGGCGGCCGGTATCGTCTAGATGCCCGCCGACTGGACCATGGCCACAGGACTTTCCCGGAGGTGGATATGTACGAAACGCTCGCCCTCGATCTCTCGCCCCGTGCGGCATCTCTCTGGCTGGGCCTCGCGCTGGGCCTTGCCTTCGGGGCCTTGGCGCAACTGACGCGCTTCTGCCTGCGGCGCGCCGTCGCCGGCCCGGTGGAAGAGCGTGCATCGGCGCGCGGTGTCTGGGCCATGGCGCTGGCGGTTTCGATCCTCGGGACGCAGGCCGCTGTCGCGCTGGGCTGGGTCTCGTTCGATGCGCACAGGTTCCACGTCTCGGCGCTGCCGGTCGTGGGGATCACCGTGGGCGGGTTGCTGTTCGGCGTGGGCGCTGTGCTGGCGCGGGGCTGCATCTCGCGTCTGACGGTGCTGAGCGGTGCCGGCAATTTGCGGGCCCTGACGGCGCTGTTCGTCTTCGCCGTGTTCGCCCACGCGACCCTGCAAGGCGCGCTTTCGCCGGTGCGCACGGGCCTGTCCGCCGCGACCGTCGATCTGGGCGCGGCGGTCAGCCTTGCGGCCCTGCCCGGCGGTGCCGCGGTTTGGGCGGCGCTGCTGGCCGTGGCGGCACTTGGCGTGGCGTGGCGGTCCGGCGCGGGCCTTTGGATGCTGTCGGGGGCCGCGCTGCTGGGTGCCTTGGTGCCGCTCGGCTGGGTCGGAACCGGCTTTGTCCTATACGACGAGTTCGACCCGATTGCGCTGGAAAGCCTGTCCTTCACGAAGCCCTGGGCCGATTCCCTGTTCTGGGGCGTGGCGGCCAGCCTGGTCGAGCCGGGTTTCGGCGTGGGCCTGATCGGCGGCGTCCTGGCCGGGGCCATCGTTGCGGCCATCGCCGCGCGCCGCTTCGCGTGGGAGGCGTTCACCAGCCCCGTCCAGATGGGCCGCACCCTTTCGGGGGCCGCGCTGATGGGCGTCGGCGGCGTTCTGGCTGGCGGCTGCACGGTCGGTGCCGGTCTGGCCGGTGTTCCGACCCTGTCGGTCGCCGCGATCCTAGCCCTGGTGTCGATCGTCGCGGGGATGTGGGGCGCCGGGGTGGTCGAGGCGCGGATCGGCAGCCAGCAGCGCGCAAACCACGGTGCTGTCCCTGCCGAATAAGCAACCGAGATCCGGATGCAAAAAAGGGCGGCCGGTTGGCCGCCCTTTCGCGTTCTGCAATCGAGGGATCAGAGGATCTTCTGACCGGTCTTTTCCCAATCCTTGAGGAAGCCTTCCAGGCCCTTGTCGGTCATCACGTGGCTGGCCATCGACTTGATGACGCCCGGGGGGGCCGTCGCCACATCCGCGCCGATCAGTGCGGCTTGTTTCATGTGGTTCACGCTGCGGATCGAGGCGGCGAGGATCTCGGTCTCGAACCCGTAATTGTCGTAGATCTGGCGAATCTCGGCGATCAGATCCATCCCGTCGAGGTTCAGGTCGTCGAGGCGACCGATGAAGGGCGAGATGAAGGTCGCGCCCGCCTTGGCGGCCAGAAGCGCCTGGTTGGCCGAGAAACACAGCGTCACGTTGACCATGCGGCCTTCGCCGGTCAGCGTCTTGCAGGCCTTCAGGCCTTCCCAGGTCAGCGGCACCTTGATCGTGATGTTATCGGCGATCTTGGCCAGTTCGCGGCCCTCGGCCACCATGCCTTCGGCATCGAGTGCGATGGTTTCGGCGCTGACGGGGCCGTCGACCAGGTCGCAGATCTCCTTGGTGACTTCCTTGATGTCGCGGCCGGATTTCATGATCAGCGAGGGGTTTGTCGTCACCCCATCCACGATCCCCAGCTCGGACAGGTCGCGGATTGCGTCGATGTCGGCGGTATCCACAAAGAATTTCATCGCTCGGCTTCCTTTCGCGGGCAGGCCATGGTCATCTGGCGGCTTTCTAGCGCAAGGGTCGGGCAGCGAAAAGGCATGAGCCGGGAGTATTTCGAAGAAGGCGCGCGCGTCGGCATCCTGACGCCCGAGCCGCTGGACCGCGTTCTGGACTATCGCGCGCCCGAGGGCGGCTGCTGGCTGGGCGCCTTCGTCGAGGTGCCGCTGGGGCCGCGCAAGGTGCTGGGCGTTGTCTGGGGCGAGGGCGCGGGCGATTTCGACGCGGCCAAGCTGCGCGCGGTCAATCGCGTGCTCGATGCCGCCCCGATGCGCGGCGAATTGCGCAGCTTCCTTGAAAAGGCCGGGGCCTACACGCTGACCCCGCTCAGCCAGATGTTGCGGCTGGCCACCCGCGTGCCGGGCCTGAGCGACCCGCCCTCGATGCGCAAGATCTACCGGCTGGGGCAGGGGGAGCCTGACCGCATGACCGACGCGCGGCGGCGCGTGATCGACACGCTGGTGGACTACGGTGGCTTGGGCTTCACGCTTTCCGAGTTGTCCAGCCTTGCGGGCGTGTCGACCTCGGTCATCAAGGGGCTGGCGAAGCAGGGCGTGGTCGAAGAGGCCGACACGCCCCGCGATACGCCGTATCTGCCGCTGGACCCCGACCTGCCCAGCAAGGACCTGACCGAGGATCAGGCCAGCGCCGCCGAGGCGTTGCGCAAAGGCATGGCCACCCGGCGCTATGGCACGACCCTGCTGAAAGGGGTCACTGGCTCGGGCAAGACCGAGGTCTATCTGGAGGCGGTCGCCGAATGCCTGCGGCAGGGGCGGCAGGCGCTGGTCCTTCTGCCCGAGATCGCCTTGACGAGCGAATTCCTGACCCGGGTCGAGGCGCGCTTCGGCGCGAAACCCGCCGAGTGGCATTCCGGCGTGACCATGACCGAACGCCGCCGCGCGTGGAAGATGGTGGGCCAAGGCGCGGCGCAACTGGTCGTCGGCGCGCGCTCGGCCCTGTTCCTGCCCTATCGCGATCTCGGGCTGATCGTCGTGGATGAGGAGCACGACAGTTCTTACAAGCAGGAGGAAGGCGCGCTTTACAACGCCCGCGACATGGCCGTGCTGCGCGCCAGCCTGAACGACGCGCAGGTGGTGCTGGCCTCGGCCACGCCGTCGCTGGAAAGCTGGGCCAATGCCGAGGCGGGGAAATACGCGCGGCTGGACCTGACCGCGCGCTTCGGCGAGGCGGTCTTGCCCGAGATGGCCGCCATCGACATGCGCACGCAGGATCTGCCCGCGCAAAGCTGGTTGTCGCCGCGTCTGACGGGCGAGGTCGCCAAGCGCATCCAGAACGGGGAACAGGCGCTCTTGTTCCTGAACCGTCGCGGCTATGCGCCGGTGACGCTCTGCCGGGCCTGCGGGGCGCAGGTGGGGTGCGATCATTGCGACGCGCGCATGGTCGAGCACCGGTTCCAGAAACGCCTTGTCTGCCACCAATGCGGCGAGACGAAACCCTTGCCCGAGGTCTGCCCCTCCTGCGGGGTCGAAGGGAAGATGGCCGCCGTTGGCCCGGGTGTCGAGCGCGTTGCCGAAGAGGCCGCGCGCGCCTTTCCCGATGCAAAACTGGCGATCCTGTCCTCGGACCTGTTCGGCTCGGCCCGCGCGCTCAAGGCCCAGATCGAAGAGATCGCGCAGGGCGACACCGATATCATCATCGGCACGCAACTGGTGGCCAAGGGGCACAATTTCCCGCGCCTGACGCTGGTGGGCGTGGTCGATGCGGACCTTGGCCTTCAGGGCGGCGACCTGCGCGCGGCGGAGCGGACCTTTCAACTGATGCGGCAGGTGGCGGGCCGCGCCGGGCGGGCGGAGAAACGGGGCGTGGCCCTTCTGCAAACCTTCCAGCCCGAGCACCCGGTCATCCGCGCCATCCTGTCGGGCGACGAGGAAGGCTTCTGGCGGGCCGAGGCGGCGGAGCGCGAGCAGGCGGGCATGCCGCCCTATGGCCGGCTGGCGGGCATCATCATCAGCGCGCCCGACGCGGCCTCGGCCTTTGATCTGGGCAATCATCTTGCGCGCCATGACGACGCGCTGCGGGCTGTGGGCGCGGTGGTCTACGGTCCTGCGCCTGCGCCCATCGCGCGGGTGCGCGGGCGTCATCGCGTGCGCCTTTTGGTCAAGGCCCCCAAGGGCGTCGCGCTGCAAGGGGCGATCCGGCGCTGGACCGATGGCGTGAAGCTGCCGACCAACCTGCGTCTCTCGGTCGATATCGACCCGCAAAGCTTCTATTGATAGCGGTTCCCATGGGGGCAAACTCCCGCTAGAACCCCGCGAAATCCTTGCGTCTTGAGACTTTGACATGGCCACGCAGATCCGCCCGCAGCCCGGCATCCTCGACATCGCCCTTTACCAGGGCGGGCAGTCCGAGATCGAGGGCCAAGCCGAACCGCTGAAGCTCAGCTCGAACGAAAACCCGTTCGGGCCCTCGCCCGCCGCCGTTGCAGCGATGCAGGCTGTGTTGGGTCAGGCGCATCGCTACCCCTCGACCGATCATGCCGCCCTGCGCGCCGCCATTGCCGAGGTGCATGGTCTGGACGCCGACCGTGTGATCTGCGGCGTGGGGTCGGACGAGATCATCCATTTCCTCTGCCAGGCCTATGCCGGGCCGGGGGATGAGGTGCTGTACACCACGCATGGCTTCGGTATGTATCGCATCAGCGCGCTGGCTGCCGGGGCGACCCCCATCGTGGCGCCCGAGCGTGACCGCATGGTGGATGTCGACGCCCTGCTGGAAATGGCCACCGACAAGACCCGTCTGGTCTTTATCGCCAACCCGGCCAACCCCACGGCGACCATGATCCCGATGGCCGATCTGGCGCGGCTGGCCGAGGGGTTGCCGGAGACCTGCCTGCTGATCCTCGACGGGGCCTATGCCGAGTTTGCCGAGGGCTATGACGGTGGCAAATCGCTGGTCGAGACGCGCGAGACTGTCGTGATGACCCGGACCTTTTCCAAGGCCTATGGGCTGGGCGGGTTGCGTGTCGGCTATGGCTACGCGCCGCAGGAGATCGTCGACGTGCTCAACCGCATCCGCGGGCCGTTCAACCTGTCGGGGATCGCGCTGGCCGGGGCCGAGGCGGCGGTGCGCGACACCGACTGGGTCGCCGAGTGCGTCCGCGTTAACGCAGAGGAACGCGCGCGCCTGACGGGCGGGTTGCGCCAGATGGGCATCGCCTGCGATGACAGTCACGCCAATTTCGTCCTCGCCCGCTTCGCCGACGAGGCCGAGGCCGTCGCCGCCGATGAACACCTCAAGACCCAAGGCATCATCGTGCGCCATCCGCGCAGCTATGGCCTGCCGGAATGCCTGCGCATCACCGTTGGTCGCCCCGAGGACAACACCCGCGTGCTGGATGCCTTGGGCAGCTTCAAGGGGGCGGCATGAGCGTGATCTACAATCGCGTCGCGCTGATCGGCCTGGGCCTGATCGCCGGGTCCATGGCCCATGCCATGCGCCGCGCGGGGCTGGCGGGCGAAATCGTGGGCACTGCCCGGTCCGCCGAGACGCGCAAGGTGGCCGCCGAGATCGGCCTTTGCGACCGGATCGTTGAAACAGCGGCCGAGGCCGTCGAGGGGGCCGATCTGGTCGTTCTTGCCGTGCCCGTCGGTGCTATGGAGGCCGTCACCGAGGAGATCGCCCCCCATCTCGCCCCCGGTGCCACGATCACCGATGTCGGCTCGGTCAAGCGCGACGTGATCGCCGCCATCGCCCCGCATCTGCCCGAGGGGGTGCATTTCGTGCCCGGCCACCCGCTGGCCGGGACCGAGCATTCCGGCCCGCGGTCCGGCTTTGCCGAGCTTTTCGACAACCGTTACGTCCTGCTGACCCCGGATCCCGGCACGGATGCCGAGGCCGTCGCGAAATTGCGTGCCTTCTGGGAAGGCTGCGGCGCCAATGTCGAGGAAATGGACGCCGATCACCACGATCTCGTCCTTGCCGTGACCAGCCACACGCCGCACCTGATTGCCTACACGATGGTGGGTGTGGCCGATGACCTGCGCCGCGTGACCGATAGCGAGGTCATCAAGTATTCCGCCGCCGGTTTCCGCGACTTCACGCGTATCGCCGCCTCGGATCCCACCATGTGGCGCGACGTGTTCCTGTCCAACAAGGATGCGACGCTGGAAATCCTCGGGCGCTTCACCGAAGAGCTTTTCGCCCTGCAACGCGCGATCCGCACCGGGGACGGCGACCACCTGCACGCCTATTTCACCCGGACCCGCGCGATCCGTCGTGGCATCATCGAGGCGGGACAGGATACCGACGCCCCGGATTTCGGCCGCACCCACGCCAAGCCGCGCAAGGCGGAAGAGGCCGAGGGGTGAAGCGGCGGGCGGCGATCCTGGCCGGGGCGCTTGCCCTTGCCGCGGTCACTGCCGCCGCCGATGCGCCAGACCGATCCCCGCGCCCGATCATGCGAGGCGAGGCTGCGGCCCCGGCCGTGACGCGGGTTGTCGTCGCCGCGACCGCGCGGGCGCCGTCGCAATCCCTGCGCCCCGTCACGCGCCCCGGTGCCGCGCCGGCCGCCCCAACCGCCCAGCCCGACGCAGGCACCGCACCTGCCGCGACTCCGGCCATCGTGACGGAGAGCCGCCGCCCCGGTCTGTTCTCGGCCCTGCTGCCGCCGCGCCGGATCACCGTGGTTCCCGGCGCAACCGCGCTGGCCGTGGCCGAGTCCCTGCGGCCGGTCCTGCGTCCGGCAGGACTGGAGGCCCGCGTGCGGGCCGCCGCGACCCGGCAAACACCCGGGCGTGTCTCGCAGCCGGGCCGTCGCGGCCAGCTTTGCGGACGGGCTGGGCTGGAAGGGGATCGGTTGGAGACGATCACGGGCCGGATCACGGGCTGTGGGATCGCCGAGCCTGTGCGCCTTCGGGCGGTTGACGGGATCCCCTTGACCACACCGGCGACGATCAATTGCGATACCGCCACGGCCTTGCAGGACTGGGTGCAGCAGAGCGTCGTGCCCACGGTCGGACGTCGCGGCGGCGGCGTCGCCAATATCCGGGTCATCGCCTCCTATTCCTGCCGGACGCGGAACTCGCAACCCGGGGCGCGGCTCAGCGAACATGCGCTCGGCAATGCGGTCGACATCGCCGGGATCGGGCTGGCGAACGGCTCTGAGCTGACGGTGTTGGGCGGCTGGCGTGACCGGAGCTCCGGGCCGCTTTTGCAAGCGATGCATCAAGGCGCGTGCGGCACGTTCGGCACCGTCCTCGGGCCGAACTCGGACCGCTTTCACCAAGACCATTTCCATCTCGACGTGGCGTCTTACCGTAGCGGGTCCTACTGCCGCTAAGTTGTGGGTGAAACCATAGCCTAGGCCGGTTTCCGGTGGATAAGCTTGTGAATAAAGCCGTGACTGCGACGGGTTTTGAAAAGGCTCATCGCAGGACAAGACGCGGTGCGGGGCCGAGGGGAATGGGCCCGAGGAACACGCGGCCGTCGCGAAAGGCGAGGGTCGCGTCAATGTTTTCAGGGCTGCCCGACAAGCCCGCGACCATGCCCAGAACCCCCTCGACACTGCTCTGCAACTGCTCGGGCAAGGCGCCTGCGTTCACGGCAAGGTCCACCATGGCGCGCCAGTTCTCGGCGCGTACGGAGATCTCGCCATCGGGTTGGCCCTGGCCGTCGACGTCCAATGCCCCCGTCGCGCGGAACAGCATCGCCCCCCAACTCGCTGCCGCCTCGTCGAGGTCCAGCCGGGTGATCTGTGGCCGCCGATCCTCGATCGCGCGCAGGTCCCAGGGGCGGTCGAAGGCCATGCGGGCGGTGTAGACCACCTCGCCGATGGCCTCGGGCAACACGCCCGCCGGGTCGAGAACCGCTGCCATCGGCGCCGGGGGCACCAGCCCGCTCGCACGGAAGGCCACGTCGTAGGTGTCATCCTCGCCCTCGACCCTCTGGCCGGTCAGCCGCCCCTCGGGCAGGCGCATCGACCAGCCTTCGGTCGAGCTGATTTCGACCCCGCGCAACTCCGTGTCCGAGGCATCCAGCGCAAACCGCGCCGCGGGCTGAACATCGAGGTCCGAGCGTATGGCCTCGGACCGGATGGTCAGCCGTTCCCGAGGGGAGGCGAGGGCCTGTTCGGACGGCCAGATGGCGCGCAGGTGGTCGGGGCGGAACACGCGTTGTTCGAGCGTGAGGGTGGGGGCCGTCCAGACCCAGCCCGTGTCCGGGTCTGCCAGTTCCAGCCCCTCGATCCGCGTAGTGAATTGCGCCGGAAAACCACCCACCGACACGTCGCTGTAATTCGCCAGCCAGCCGTCCTCGGCCCGGTCCGCGAACCAGGCCGCGACGACATTCCCGGTGCTCCACGCGTAGAGCGCCCACCAGCCGGAGGCCAACGCCGCCAGCACCACCAGACCGGAAATCAGCCGTCGCATCGCATTCGCCTCTTCACCCTGCCCCGTGCCACCGGATATAGCCGGGCCGAACGAAAAGGGCCACGGGCGATGACCACGGAAATGGACGGCGATTTGTGGGTGTTCGGCTACGGGTCGCTTCTGTGGAACCCAGGCTTTCCGGTGGCCGAGGCGCAGGTGGCGCGCCTGCATCACTGGCACCGCTCGTTCTGCATGTCCTCGATCCACCATCGGGGCACGGTCGAAAACCCCGGCCTGGTGCTTGCGCTCGACGCCGCCGAGGGTGCGCATTGCGATGGTTTGGCCTTTCGGGTCGAGGCGCGCTACGCCGCGCAAACCATCGACTACCTGCGCGACCGGGAATTGATCTCTTCCGCCTACGTGGAAACCCGGCAGGAGGTGGAGTTGCATGGCGACCGAACGCGTCTGGCGGATGTTCTGACCTACGTGATCGACGCCGCGCACGACCAGTATCGCGGCAGCCTGTCGCTGGAAGACCAGGCGCAGATCATTGCAGGCGCGACCGGTGGGCGGGGGCCGAACGACGAATACCTGTTCAACACGGCGGCCCATTTGCGGGAGCTGGGCCTCGCCGATGCCGATCTCGACTGGCTGGTGGAGCGTGTCCAGGCCCTGAAAACCGCGTAAGCCCGCGCTCTGCCATTGGCATGAGACGCAACTGGTAGTAGTGTTTGCGCAGAAAACACCTAGAAATGGCTGAGAGGGCCATGGCGAGCAGAGCCGACGGCGCTACGGCGCCGCGTATCATCCGACCGACCCGTCAGATTGTCCTGATGCTGCTGATCCTTGGCTGCGTCATCGCGGGCGGTGTCCTCGTCTGGCCGCGGGTGCAGCCCGTGTTCCTGTCCAGCCCCTACCTGAACGGCACCATCGGCGTTGTCTTTGTCGTGGGCGTGCTTGCCTGTTTCTGGCAGGTGTTCCAGCTGTTTTCCTCGGTCGCGTGGATCGAGCAGGTCGCGAGCGCCAGCGCGCAGGACCAGGTCGAGAAGCCGCCGCAACTGCTGGCGGCTGCCACGGGGATCCTGCGCCTTCGTGGATCGCGGATGCAGATCACGCCCGGCACGTCCAAGTCAATTCTCGACTCGGTCGGCGCGCGGATGGAAGAAAGCCGCGACATCACGCGATATATCGCGAACCTGCTGATTTTCCTGGGCCTTCTGGGCACGTTCTTTGGTCTTGCCACCACGGTTCCCGCCGTGGTCGAGACCATCCGCTCGCTCCAGCCGACCGAGGGGGAAGAGGGGCTTGCCGTTTTCGGACGCCTGATGAACGGGTTGGAGGATCAACTGGGCGGCATGGGCACGGCCTTCGCGTCCTCGCTGCTGGGGCTGGCCGGGTCGCTGGTTGTGGGCCTGCTTGAGCTGTTCGCCGGCCATGGGCAGAACCGCTTTTACCGCGAGATGGAGGAATGGCTCGCCTCGATCACACGGGTCAGCTTTTCCTCGGGCGATGGGGAAGGCGGCGTGGATCGTGGGGCGATTGCCACCGTGCTCGACCACATGGTCGATCAGATCGAAACGCTGCAAAGCCTGTTCTCGCAATCCGAGACGCGCCGCGCGGAAACCGATGCCCGGCTGGCCGAATTGTCCGACCGTCTCGGCGCGCTGACCGACCAGATGGGCAGCGGGCAGGTCGAGGCCGCCGCCCGCCTTGCCGCCGCGCAGGACCGTCTGGCCCAGGTGATCGAGGCGCAGTCCACCACCGAACACGGGCTGGACGAAGAAAGCCGGATGCGGCTGCGCTCCATCGACGTGCAACTTTTCCAGATCTTCGAGGAACTGGGCGAGGGGCGCGCTTCGGATGTGAGCCTGCTGCGCGAAGATATCGCCGGGTTGACGGATGCCCTGCGCGCCTTGACCCAAGCCGCCCGCGCGCCGGTGCAACCGCGCCGCGTTGCCGCCGCCGCCCGCCGCGCCGAGCCGAGCGAGACACCGTCGGACGGCGGGGGGTAGGGCAGCATGGCCTTTCACCGCCGCGCCGGAAACCGCTTCTCCGGTTCGATCTGGCCGGGCTTCGTCGATGCGATCACCGCGCTGTTGATGGTGATGATCTTCCTGCTGACCATTTTCATGGTCGTGCAATATGTCCTGCGCGAAGAGATCACCAACCAGGATGACGAGTTGAATGCGCTGAACGCGCAACTCAATCAGTTGTCCGAGGCCCTGGGGCTGGAGACGAGCCGCGCCGACCGGTTGGAAACCCGGGTCGCCACCTTGTCGGGGAACCTTGCCACCGCGCAGGACGAGGTCGCCGCACAGGCGGCGCTGATCGCGTCGCTGACCTCGGAGACAGAGGCGCAGGCCGCCCGGATCGCGGATTTCGAGGACCAGGTCGCGGCGCTTTTGGCCGAAAACCGGGACCTCGCCCTCGCGCGGGATGCGGCGCGGACCGAAGCGGCGGAGGCCATGTCCGAGGCAGAGGCCCTGCAACTGGCGCTTGCTCAGGCGCGCTCCGAGATCGACGCCGCCGCCGAAGAGGCCCGCCTTGCCGCCGCCCGCCGCGAGGCGCTCGAATCCCTCGTGGCGGAGTTGGAGGCCGAGGCCGCGACCCGCGAAACCTCGCTCGCCCAAACCCTTGCCGCGCTGGCCGAGGCCGAGGGCGCAGCGGCTCGCGTGGCCGAACTGGAAGGGGATCTGGACGCCGCCGAAGCCGCGCGGCTGCAAGAACTCGCTGCCGCCGAGGCGCTGCGTGAACGCCTTGCCGACGCCGAGGCGGCCCTGACCGAGGAAGAGGCCGCGCGGCTTGCCGAGGCCGCTGCCGCCGAGGCCTTGCGCGCGCGGCTGGAAAACGCGCAGGCCGAACTGACCGCCATGACCCTCGCCCTCGAGGAACAGCGTCGCCGCGCCGAGGAAACCCTGACGCTCCTGGCCGCGGCGGAGGCCAACCGCGACGATCTGGCAACCCGGCTGGCCGCCGCCCTTGCCCAGGCCGAGGCGGGGCAGGGTGAGGTGGCAACCTTAGAACAGCAACTGGCCGCCGCCGAGGCGGAACTGGCGCGGATGGAAAGCGAAGGCGCCGACCAAACCCGCGAAATGTCCGAACTCGAAGCGCAACTCGCCTTGGCGCTGTCGCGGATCGAGTCCGCCGAGGCCCGCGCCGCCGCCCGTTTGGCGGAATTGGAAGCCCGCATCGCCGATGCCGAGGCGATGGCCGAGGCCGCCGAAACCCGCCTTGCCGAGGGCGGCGGAGAATTGGCCGACCTCGAAGCGCAATTGTCCGAGGCGCTTGCCGCGCGCCTCGCCGCCGAAGCCGAAATGCGTGACGCCATGAGTGCCGCCGAACAGCGCGCGGCCCTTCTGGCGCAGGCCAATCTTGAACTGGAGCAAGCCGAGGCCGCGTCCGCCGAAAGCGCGCGGCAGGTGGCCCTGCTCAATGAACAGGTCGCGGCGCTGCGCCAGCAGCTTGGGTCGCTTCAGTCCCTGCTGGACGATGCGCAGGAGCGGGACGAGGAGGCGCAGGTGCAGATCGAGGCGCTTGGGTCGCGCCTCAACACCGCGCTGGCCCAACTGGCCGCCGAGGAAAGCGCGCGGGCCGAGTTGGAGGCCGCCGAGGCCGCCCGCCTTGCCGCCGAGGCCGAGGAATTGGAACGCTACAGGTCCGAGTTTTTCGGCCGCCTGCGCGACCTGCTGGAAGGCCGCGAGGGGGTGCGGATCGAGGGGGATCGCTTCGTCTTTTCCTCCGAGGTGCTGTTCGAGGTCGGCTCGGCCGACCTGTCGCCCGAGGGGTTGGCGCAGATTGAGAACGTGGCTGACCTGCTTCTCGACATCGCCGATGAGATCCCGCCCTCGATCGACTGGATCGTGCGGGTGGATGGCCATACCGATGACCAGCAACTTCGCCCCAATGCCGATTATGCCAACAATTGGGAATTGAGCCAGGCGCGGGCCTTGTCGGTGGTGCGTTTCATGACCGAGGAGCTGGATTTCCCGCCCAACCGCCTGGCGGCGACGGGCTTTGGCGAATATTCCCCCATCGCGTCGAACGCCACCGATGCCGGGCAGGCGCAGAACCGCCGCATCGAGTTGAAACTGACCGAACGCTAGGGCCTGACCGGGATCGTTTCTCGGCGCTGGTGCAGGATCTCCGTGCCCCGGACCAGGGTCACCTCGCCGGAATAGGCGCCTGCGGGCCAGCCCTCTGCCGGGGCCCGCCGCCCGGAGGCGCGAAAAAGCTGGGCCTGGGTGCGGTCAAGGTCCACGCGGCTCTCGTGAATCGCCGTGCCATCGGGGCCGAAGATGCGGAACAGCAGCGCATCCCCCTCCCGTCCGCCGTGTACGAACCCCCACAGCACGATGGGTGCATCAGCGGCCAGCGTCTCTGCATCCGCCGTGCCCGCCTGGATCGCGTCGTACTCCGGCACGCCTGGCGAAAATCCGATGGAGAGAAGGCCACCGCCGCGCACCGGGACCGGCTCTGACCACAGCGCCGCGGTGCCGTTGCCGCAGGTGGCAAGGTCGCCGGGGTCGAACGGATCGACCGGTATGCCGTTCTGGCGCAACAGGAACTCGAGATGCGGAAACTCTGTATTGCCGGAGTAACCGATCTCGCCCAATGGCGTTCCGGCCTCGACCGCATCACCCGACGCCACGGCGATGGAGCCTTGGGCCAGATGGCAGTACTGCGTCTGCCAGCCGTCTGGGTGGTCGATCACCACCCCGTTGCCGCAGCCCTGTCCCTCGGGCGCGGCCGCGGTCCCGCCATCAGGCACCCCGTCGCGCGTGGCGCGCACGATGCCCGGGGCGGCGGCGCGCACGGGCCAGCCCGTCGCCATCGCCTCGAAATCGGCGACGCGGATGTCCGTGCCCGTGTGGCCGTCATAGCTGGCCGGTCCGCAGGTGAAATCGCGCCAGCCGGGGCCGGGGTCGCGGTCCATGAATTGTTGCAGGAAACAGGTTTCGCCCAGGGTGCAATCCAGCGGGAAGAGCAGGGCAGGCGGATCGGCCCAGGCGGCGGATGTGAAAACGGCGGCCCCGGTCAGGGCCGCCGTGAAAGGTTTTCGGGTGCGGATCATTCCGCCGTGAGAAGCGGCGGCTTTTTCGAAGACAGGCGCGGATTGCCCGGCTCTTCGATGCGCAGGTCGATCTCGCCATCCTTGACGCCGACCTTCACGACACCGCCCTTGGCCAGCTTGCCGAAGAGCAGTTCCTCGGCCAGCGGCTTCTTGATGTGCTCCTGGATCACGCGGCCAAGCGGGCGGGCGCCCATCCGGTCGTCATAGCCCTTGTCGGCCAGCCATTCGGCAGCGGGCTTGGTCAGTTCGATGGTCACGTTGCGATCCATCAACTGCGCTTCCAGTTGCAGCACGAACTTCTCGACCACCTGCAGGATCACCTCTTTCGGCAGCGCGCCGAAGGAGATCACCGCGTCCAGACGGTTGCGGAATTCCGGCGTGAAGGTCCGCTCGATCGCGGCGGTGTCTTCACCCTCGCGGCGGTCGCGGCCGAAGCCGATGGCCGCCTTGGCCTGTTCCGCGGCGCCCGCGTTCGAGGTCATGATCAGGATCACGTTGCGGAAATCGACCGACCGGCCGTTGTGATCCGTCAGCGTGCCGTGGTCCATGACCTGCAGCAGGATGTTGAACACGTCCGGATGCGCCTTCTCGATCTCGTCGAGCAGCAGCACGCAATGCGGATGCTGGTCCACGCCATCGGTCAGCAGACCGCCCTGGTCGAAGCCGACATAGCCCGGAGGCGCGCCGATCAGGCGGCTGACGGCGTGTTTCTCCATGTATTCCGACATGTCGAACCGCAGCAACTCGACCCCGAGCGTGTCGGCCAATTGCTTGGCGACCTCGGTCTTGCCGACGCCGGTGGGGCCGGCGAACAGGTAGTTGCCGATCGGCTTTTCCGGTTCGCGCAGGCCCGCGCGGGCCAGCTTGATCGCGCTCGACAGGGCGTCAATGGCGGCATCCTGGCCGAAGACCACGCGCTTGAGCGTGCTCTCCAGGTCCTTGAGCATCTCGGAGTCGTCCTTCGAGACGTTCTTGGGCGGAATGCGGGCGATCTTGGCCACGACGGCCTCGATCTCCTTGGCGCCGATGGACTTGCGGCGCTTGGATTCCGCCACAAGATGCTGCGCCGCGCCGGCCTCGTCGATCACGTCGATGGCCTTGTCGGGCAGTTTGCGGTCGTTGATGTAGCGCGCGGACAGCTCCACCGCGGTCTTGATCGCGTCATTGGTGTATTTGACCGAGTGATGCTCCTCGAAATAGGGCTTGATACCCTTGAGGATCTTTACCGCATCCTCGACCGAGGGCTCGGTCACGTCGATCTTCTGGAACCGGCGGCTGAGCGCGCGGTCCTTTTCGAAGTGCTGGCGAAACTCCTTGTAGGTGGTGGAGCCCATGCAACGCAGCTTGCCGCCCTGAAGCGCGGGCTTCAGCAGGTTCGAGGCGTCCATCGCCCCGCCCGAGGTCGCGCCCGCACCGATCACGGTGTGGATCTCGTCGATGAACAGCACCGCGTCGGGGTGATCTTCGAGTTCCTTGACGACGGCCTTCAGGCGTTCCTCGAAATCGCCGCGATAGCGGGTGCCGGCCAGAAGCGCGCCCATGTCGAGTGAGTAGATCGTGGCGCCCTGCAACACCTCGGGCGTCTGGCCTTCGACGATTTTCTTGGCGAGGCCTTCGGCGATGGCGGTCTTGCCCACGCCGGGATCGCCCACCAGAAGCGGGTTGTTCTTGCGGCGGCGGCACAGCACCTGGATGCAGCGTTCGACCTCGTGGTCGCGGCCGATCAGCGGATCGACATCGCCCTTTTCGGCCTTGGCGTTCAGGTCGACGCAGTATTTCGCCAGCGCCGATTCCTTGCCTTCGCCCTCGGGCGCCTGCGCCTGTGCGGCAGAGGTTGCTTCGTCCTCGTCCTCGGTGGCGCCGGTCACGGGGCGCTGCTCACCATAGGACGGGTCCTTGGCCACGCCATGGGCGATGAAGTTGACCGCGTCGTAGCGGGTCATGTCCTGTTCCTGCAGGAAATAGGCCGCGTTCGACTCGCGCTCGGCGAAGATGGCGACAAGGACGTTGGCGCCCGTCACCTCGGTCCGGCCCGAGGACTGGACATGGATCGCGGCGCGCTGGATCACACGCTGGAAGGCGGCGGTGGGCACCGCTTCGGAGCCTTCGACATCGGTGACGAGGGTTGAAAGATCATCCTCGATGAATTGCACCAGCGTCTGGCGCAGCTCTTCGAGATCGACGCTGCACGCCTTCATCACCTTCTGCGCGTCGGGTTCGTCGATCAGCGCGAGAAGAAGATGTTCCAGCGTTGCAAGCTCGTGACGCCGTGCATTCGCGTTGGCGAGGGCAGCGTGGATGGCCTGCTCTAGGGTGTTCGAAAAAGATGGCACAGGCGTGCTCCTTTCGGTGTCATCGAGTCGGGGCCTAGGCCGTTCCTCGATCATGGCCTCATAAGGTTAAGGTTTGGTTTTTATCGGCGCGTTTCAAGGAATTTCTGCTCAAAGGACTGTGTTCCTTTGGTCCTGATGCACAAGTCCTTGAAACCCGGCGCATCGGTCGCGGATGGCTGCCCAAGGAACGGGCAGCGGTGAATCGCGCGATGCACAGGGCAGGCGGGCGGGGCAGCTTCAGAACCGGTCCTTTCGAGCCCGAATTTCCGCGAAAACCGCGACAGGGTCGGCCTGGGCCATGCCCAGTCGGTCGGCTATTCCGGATTTATCGGCGCGCAGAAAGGGATTCGTGGCGCATTCTTCGGCGAGGGTCGACGGCACCGTGGCTTGTCCTGCAGCGCGTGCCGCGTCGATCCTGGCTGCCCTAGAAATAAGCGCCGCGTTCTCGGGATCAATGGTCAGGGCGAAGCGGGCGTTGGACTGGGTGTATTCGTGGCCGGAGCAGATCAGCGTGTCGGGCGGCAGCGCGGCGAGCTTCGACAGGCTTTCGAACATCTGTGCCGCCGTGCCCTCGAACAGCCGGCCACATCCCAAGGCCATCAGGCTGTCGGCGGTAAAGACGGCCCCGGCCGTCGGGAAGTAGTAGGCGATATGCCCGATCGTGTGGCCGGAGACGTCGATCACCCGACCTTCGAGGTCGCCGATCGTGACCGTGTCGCCCTCGGACAGGGCATGGTCCAGCGGCGGCAGGCGTTCGGCATCGGCGGCCGCCCCCCAGACCCTGGCACCGTAATGGGTGCGCAATTCCGTCAGGCCATCGACATGATCCCAGTGATGATGGGTGATCAGGATATCGGTCAGATGCCAGCCGCGCGCCTCCAGCGCCTCGCGGATCGGCGCGGCCTCGGGGGCGTCGATCAATGCCGTGGCCCCCGTGCGCGTGTCGTGGAGCAGGAAGGCGTAGTTGTCCTCGAGGCACGGAATGGTGACGATCTCGCTGTTCAGGACTGTCTCGGGCATGGCAATTCCCTATCGTGTAGGTAAGGTCGGCACGGCGACAAGAAGCGACAGCCTCGCGCAGAGCAATGGGGAGTGCAATGCATCTGGACGTGCTGGACCTGCGCCAGTTCTATTACCGGACCAGATTGGGCCGGACCGCGCAAAAGGCAATCCGCGACCGGATGCTCGGGCTGTGGCCCGAGGCGAAAGGGCAGACCGTGGTGGGATTCGGCTTTGCGGTGCCGCTGCTGCGGCCCTACCTCGCCGATGCTCGCCGGGTCATCGGCCTGATGCCGGCCGAGCAGGGTGTGATGCCGTGGCCCGCCGGCATGGATAACGTCTCGGTCCTGTGTCGAGAGAGCCTTTGGCCGCTGGAGACGGGGCGCGCCGACAAGATCGTCTGCCTGCACGGGCTGGAAACCTCGGAACATCCCTCGGCCCTGCTGGACGAGGCGGCGCGCGTCCTGGGCCCGGGCGGCAAGGCGCTTTTCATCGTGCCGAACCGGGGCGGGTTGTGGGCGCGGCGCGATGCGACGCCCTTCGGCTTCGGTCGCCCCTATTCGCTTGGACAGTTGGAGGCGCAACTCAAACGGCACGATTTCGTGCCCGAGCGCCACGCCGCCGCCCTGTTCGCGCCGCCTTCGGACAAACGGTTCTGGTTGCGCTCGGCGGAGATGGTGGAGCGCATGGGCGGGCAATTGTCGAGCTACAGGGCAGGGGGAGTGATCCTGCTGGAAGCGTCGAAACGCGTCCCGGCCCCCCTCGGGCCGGGCCTGGCCGAGCGGGTGCGCCGCCCGTTGCGCGTGCTGGAAGGCACGCCGCAGCCCGCAGCGGCCACCGGGCGCAGCAAGGCCTGAACCCGCGCGTCAGACGAAAGTGGCCTCGATCGAGGTGATCGGCCGGTTGCAGAGAATCTCGGGCTCTTCGGTCTGGCGCGAGTATTCCGTCATGATCAGGCCATCGCCATCGTCGGCGGGTTCCGTGGTGAACCGTCCCATGGCCAGTTCGCCCAGCTTCTCCAGGCCGTATCGCTCGATCAGGTCGGCTTCGGTCCCGCGGAAATCGTCACCGTTTTCCGGGAGGTCACCCGGCGCGAGATAGAAATTCAGCGAGAAGACGGTGTCGGTGCGCCCGTCCTCGGCCCCGCTTGCGGCGTCGAACTTGGCGGCCACCTGCAAGACCTGGCCTGCAACGTCGTCCTCGATATTCAGGTCGAGTTGCGCATCCGGCGGCAAGGACATCCGGAAACCGTTTGCCGTTTCCGTCTGCGGCCAGTTCTCGTTTTCTGTTTCGTCGTCCTGCAATTGGAGCGAGACCACGGCATCGCCGATCTCGCCATGGGTTTCGATGAAATCCACGATGTCTTGCTGCACGGATTCCATCGACAGGAGGTCTCCGCCGTGCTCCGGCGCGTCGGGATCGTCGGGGTCGTATCCGTCGCGGCCATGATCCGAGGTCTCGTCCGATGTGTCGAACGCGCCCATGAACAGCCAGCCGGCCGTTCCCAAAAGCGCCAATACGGAAAGATAGGATAGCATGAAGGGTCGTCTTTGCCTGTTCGTTGCCCAATGCATTGTTTCCATTGCGATCAAGGCAACTTCATAGCCGGAAACGGATTGTTTCTGCCGAGAAAAAGGCATTCTTTGGGCAATGCGCCTTTCGATCCGGGGGGGCGACTTTCCCTGTTCCGGCGTGATCGGAGCGTGCCAATCCGGTCCGCTTGCCGGTGCTGGCGCTAACAATTCGCTCAGAATCGTGGAACCGGGCGCGGTCAAAGCGCAGTTTTTTGAGGCTTCAAACCGTCGCATCGCGGCTGTTCTTTCGTAAGCTCATGAAAAGGTTAAAGTTTCCGTTTTGATGCCGGTGCCGCGTGGCTGTTGCAGCATTAGGAACGCTCTGCTACATCCACCGCGATTTAAGGGGAAACGGCGGACCGCCACGTCTGCCACGCGAACTCGCCTGGGGGTGCTGCCTGCACCGACCGGGCCAACCATGTGAAAGGGTGGACGTGAGCGAACCAGCTTCGATCTCGACCGGCATTGCCGCGCGCTATGCGACCGCGATGTTCGAACTCGCCGACGAAGGCGGATCCCTCGACAAGCTCGAGGCCGATGTGGATGCGCTGGATGCGGCACTGGCCGAAAGCGCCGATCTGCGCGACCTGATCGCCTCGCCCGTCTACGGGCGCGACGAAACCGGGGCGGCCATCGCCAAGCTGGTCGAGGCCATGTCGCTCGGACCCATCGCGGGCAACACGCTCAAGCTGATGGCCGAAAAGCGCCGCCTCTTCGTTCTGCCGGCGCTTCTGGCCGCGCTGCGCGAGAAGATCGCCGAGCACAAGGGCGAGATCACCGCAGACGTGGTGTCGGCCAAGGCGCTGACCAAGGCGCAGTCGGACAAGCTCCAGAAGTCGCTGTCGGCAACCGTCGGGCGCGATGTGAAACTGAATACGACCGTCGATGAAAGCCTCATTGGCGGTCTTGTCGTCAAGGTGGGCTCGAAAATGATCGACACGTCGATCCGTTCGAAGCTCAACACCCTCCAGAACAGCATGAAAGAGGTCGGATAAATGAGTATCCAAGCAGCCGAGATCTCTGCGATCCTCAAGGACCAGATCAAGAGCTTCGGGCAGGACGCCGAAGTGGCCGAAGTGGGGCGCGTGCTCTCGGTGGGCGACGGTATCGCCCGCGTCTACGGCCTCGACAACGTTCAGGCCGGTGAAATGGTCGAGTTCCCGGGCGGCATCATGGGGATGGCGCTGA
This sequence comes from [Roseibacterium] beibuensis, assembly GCF_039542305.1. NCBI lineage: Bacteria > Pseudomonadati > Pseudomonadota > Alphaproteobacteria > Rhodobacterales > Roseobacteraceae > Roseicyclus > [Roseibacterium] beibuensis. The sequence continues at coordinate 304,878 of NZ_BAABHW010000001.1, forward strand.
ACCTCGAAGCCGACAACGTCGGTATCGTGATCTTCGGCTCGGACCGCGACATTAAAGAAGGCGACACCGTCAAGCGCACGAACGCCATCGTGGACGTGCCCGCCGGCGACGGCCTGCTGGGTCGTGTTGTCGACGGCCTTGGCAACCCGCTGGACGGCAAGGGCCCGATCGAGGCGTCCGAGCGTCGCGTCGCCGACGTGAAGGCACCGGGCATCATCCCGCGTAAATCGGTGCACGAGCCGATGGCGACCGGCCTCAAGGCCATCGACGCCATGATCCCGATCGGCCGTGGCCAGCGCGAGCTGATCATCGGCGACCGTCAGACCGGCAAGACCGCCGTGGCGCTGGACACGATCCTGAACCAGAAATCCTACAACGACGCCGCCGGCGACGACGAGAGCAAGAAGCTCTACTGCGTCTATGTCGCCGTGGGCCAGAAGCGCTCGACCGTGGCGCAGCTCGTGAAGAAGCTCGAGGAAAGCGGCGCGATGGCCTATTCCATCGTCGTGGCCGCCACCGCGTCGGACCCCGCGCCGATGCAGTTCCTGGCCCCCTACGCCGCGACGGCAATGGCCGAATACTTCCGCGACAACGGCCGCCACGCCCTCATCATCTACGATGACCTGTCCAAGCAGGCCGTGGCCTATCGCCAGATGTCCCTGCTGCTGCGCCGTCCGCCGGGGCGTGAAGCCTACCCGGGTGACGTGTTCTACCTGCACTCCCGCCTGCTGGAGCGTTCGGCCAAGCTGAACGAAGATAACGGCGCCGGATCGCTGACCGCGCTGCCCGTCATCGAAACCCAGGGCGGCGACGTGTCTGCCTTTATTCCGACCAACGTGATCTCGATCACCGACGGCCAGATCTTCCTGGAAACCGAGCTGTTCTACCAGGGCATCCGCCCCGCCGTGAACACCGGTCTGTCGGTGTCGCGCGTGGGGTCCTCGGCCCAGACCAAGGCGATGTCCTCGGTTGCCGGCCCGGTGAAACTGTCGCTGGCCCAGTATCGCGAGATGGCGGCCTTCGCGCAGTTCGGCTCGGACCTCGACGCCGCAACCCAGCGTCTGCTGAACCGCGGTGCGCGCCTGACCGAGCTGATGAAGCAGGCGCAGTATTCGCCGCTGACCAACGCGGAAATCGTCTGCGTGATCTTCGCCGGCACCAACGGCTATCTCGACAACCTGCCCGTCTCGGACGTGGGCCGCTTCGAGAAAGCGCTGCTGACCTTCATGCGGTCGAAAAAGCAGGACGTGCTGGACTGGATCACGAACGAGGATCCGAAGATCAAGGGCGATGCCGCCGACAAGCTGAAGGCCGCGATCGACGAATTCGCCGCCGACTTCGCCTGATCCGGAACCGATCGAGAGAGGTAAAGGCACATGCCGAGCCTTAAGGACCTGAAGAACCGGATCGAGTCGGTCAAATCGACCCGCAAGATCACCAAGGCGATGCAAATGGTCGCCGCAGCGAAACTGCGCCGGGCGCAGGACGCGGCGGAGATGGCGCGCCCCTATGCCGAGAAGATGGAGACCGTCATGAGCGGTCTCGCCCGCTCGGTCGGCGCATCCGAAAGCGCGCCCCGCCTTCTGTCGGGGACGGGCAAGGATGACGTGCATCTGCTGGTCGTGATGACGGCCGAGCGTGGCCTGTGCGGTGGTTTCAACTCGACCATCGTGCGCAAGGCGCGCCAGCGCATCGACAGCCTGCGGGCCGCCGGCAAGACGATCAAGATCCTGACCGTCGGCAAGAAGGGCCGTGAGCAGCTCAAGCGCGACCATGCCGACCTGTTCGTCGGCCATGTCGATCTAAGCGAGGTCAAGCGGATCGGCTATGCCAACGCCGCCGAGATCGCCGCGAACCTGCTCGACCGGTTCGATGCCGGCGAGTTCGACGTCGCGACGATCTACTACAACCGCTTCCAGTCGGTGATCAGCCAGATCCCGACCGAACAGCAGGTCATTCCCGCCAGCTTCGACGATGCCGAGGATGGCGCCGAGGAGACCGGGACGCTCTACGATTACGAACCCTCGGAAGAGGCCGTTCTCGAAGACCTGCTGCCGCGCGGTGTGGCAACCCAGATCTTCACCGCACTGCTCGAAAACGCGGCGTCCGAACAGGGCGCACGGATGAGCGCGATGGACAACGCCACGCGCAACGCGGGCGAGATGATCGAGAACCTGACGATCCAGTATAACCGGTCGCGTCAGGCCGTCATCACCAACGAGCTGATCGAAATCATCTCGGGCGCCGAGGCGCTCTAAGTCACCGGAGATACGACACATGGCTACAAAAACCGGGAAAATCACGCAGGTCATCGGCGCTGTCGTTGACGTGCAATTCGACGGACACCTGCCCGAGATCCTCAACGCGCTCGAATGCGACAACGGGGGCAAGCGTCTGGTTCTGGAGGTTGCGCAGCACCTCGGCGAGAACACCGTGCGCACCATCGCAATGGACGCGACCGAGGGCCTTGTCCGCGGTCAGGAAGTCAGCGACACCGGCGCACCGATCACCGTGCCCGTGGGCAACGCCACGCTCGGCCGCATCCTGAACGTCGTGGGCGAGCCCGTGGACGAAGGCGGCCCGGTCGAGGCCGACGAGCATCGCGCGATCCACCAGCCCGCGCCCGAGTTCAACGACCAGTCGACCGAGTCCGAGATCCTCGTGACCGGCATCAAGGTCGTCGACCTGCTGGCCCCCTACGCCAAGGGCGGCAAGATCGGCCTGTTCGGCGGCGCCGGCGTGGGCAAGACGGTTCTCATCATGGAACTGATCAACAACATCGCCAAGGTGCACTCGGGCTACTCGGTGTTCGCCGGGGTGGGGGAACGGACCCGCGAGGGGAACGACCTTTACCACGAGATGATCGAATCCAACGTCATCAAGCCCGACAACCTGACAGAAAGCCAGGTGGCCCTGGTTTACGGCCAGATGAACGAGCCTCCGGGGGCCCGTGCCCGCGTCGCCCTGACCGGCCTGACGCTGGCCGAGCAGTTCCGCGACCAGTCCGGGACCGACGTTCTGTTCTTCGTCGACAACATCTTCCGCTTCACGCAGGCGGGCTCCGAGGTGTCGGCGCTTCTGGGTCGTATCCCCTCGGCCGTGGGCTACCAGCCGACGCTGGCCACCGACATGGGCCAGATGCAGGAACGCATCACTTCGACTAAGCAGGGCTCGATCACGTCGATCCAGGCCGTCTACGTTCCCGCGGACGACCTGACCGACCCGGCCCCGGCCACGACCTTCGCCCACCTCGACGCCACGACCGTTCTGTCGCGCGCCATCTCGGAGCTGGGCATCTACCCGGCCGTCGACCCGCTCGACAGCTCCTCGCGCCTGATGGATCCGCAGATTCTCGGCGAAGAGCATTACCAGGTCGCCCGTGACGTGCAGGGGATCCTCCAGCGCTACAAGTCGCTGCAGGACATCATCGCGATCCTCGGGATGGACGAACTGTCGGAAGAGGACAAGCTGACCGTTGCCCGCGCCCGGAAGATCCAGCGCTTCCTCTCGCAGCCTTTCGACGTGGCCAAGGTCTTCACCGGTTCGGATGGCGTTCAGGTCCCGCTCGAGGACACGATCCGCTCGTTCAAGGCGGTTGTGGCCGGCGAATACGACCACCTGCCCGAAGCGGCCTTCTACATGGTCGGCGGCATCGACGAGGTGATCGCGAAGGCCGAGAAACTGGCCGCCGAGGCTGCCTGATCAAACCCCGTGCGGGGGCGCCTGCCGCGTCCCCGCGTCAACGGGTCCTGAACGGAGGACATCATGGCAGAGATGATGCAATTCGATCTCGTCAGCCCGGAGCGGCGCCTTGCGTCCGTCGAGGCCTCCGAGGTGCGCATCCCGGGCGCTGACGGCGACATGACCGCGATGGCCGATCATGCGCCGACCATCACCACGTTGCGGCCCGGCGTGCTGTCCGTGACCCATGCCTCGGGCACCGATGAATATATCGTGCTGGGCGGGTTCGCCGACATCTCGGGCAAGGCCGTCACGGTGCTGGCCGAACGCGCCCTGCCGAAGGGTGAGCTGGATCGCGAAACGCACGAAAGCCTCGTGGAAGAGTTCCGCGCGGCCCATGAAAAGGCGAAAGACACCTTCCAGAACGAGCCGGGCCCCGTCGACGACGCGGCCAAGCTTCTGTCGGACATGGTGGCCTTGGGCGATCACATCAACGCGTGATCGCGCGACAGGATTTGACGGGCCCCGTCCACGCATCGTGGGCGGGGTTTTTCTTTGTCCCGGCCCGCGAAAACCCTAGGTTTTGCCCAAATCCTGTCCGCGGAATCGTGTTCCCTGTACCGATGGGGGAGGGGTCGCACCGATCATGAAACGCCTCAAAAGCCATCTTGTGGGCCTTGAACAGGGCTCAACGATCATGTTCAGCGATTTCGAGCATGACGGGCCGATGTGGTCCGGCGAAGGCCCGCGCGAGGCGCGTATCGACATCCGGTTCGACGACAGTTTCAGAACACCGCCCGTCGTTCATGTCGCGATGGGCATGTGGGACACCGAAGGCCAGATGAACCAGCGCGCCGACCTGCGCGCCGAGAATATCACGCCCGAAGGGTTCGATCTGGTGTTCCGCACATGGGGAGACAGCCGCATCGCACGCGTGCGCGCCGATTGGCTGGCCATCGGCGAACTTGCCGATGACGAGGTCTGGGATGTCGAGTGACGCGGTAGAGCCGCGCGCTCAGCGGCCCCACATGCCCCGCGGGTAGAGACCCTCGTAAATCGGCACAAGGCTGGCGGTATCGAACAGCGACGAGACGCTGGTGCCCGACCAGATGTTGACGATGGCCTGCGCCAGCATGGGCGCGGTGGGCACAATGCGGATATTTGCGCAGGTCTTGACCGGCTCGGGCGCTTCGATCGTGTCGGTGATGACCATGGATTTAAGCACCGATTTCGAGATGCGATCGACCGCCGGACCCGACAGAACGCCATGCGTGGTATAGGCGTGCACCTCGGTCGCGCCGGCCTCCATCAGCACGTCGGCGGCTTTGCAGAGCGTGCCGGCGGTGTCGCAGATGTCATCGACGATAATGCATTTCTTGTCGGTCACCTCGCCGATCACGGTCATGCCCGCGACTTCGCCGGCCTTCTCCCGGCGCTTGTCCACGATGGCGAGGGGCGCGCCGATCCGGGTGGCCAGTTCACGCGCGCGGCTCACACCGCCGACGTCGGGCGAAATGACCATCACGTCGGACATGTCGCCGTCCATCTGGTGCAGGATGTCGAGCGCGAAAATCGGGCTGGCATAGAGGTTGTCGACGGGGATGTCGAAGAAGCCCTGGATCTGGGCGGCGTGCAGGTCCATCGTCAGGACCCGCTCGACCCCGCCATGGGTGATGAGGTTCGACACCAGCTTGGCCGAAATGGGCGTGCGCGCCTTGGTGCGGCGATCCTGCCGGGCGTAGCCGAAATAGGGGATCACGGCAGTGACGCGCGCAGCCGAGGAGCGGCGCAGCGCATCGGCCATGATCAGGAGTTCCATCAGGTTGTCATTCGCCGGTTTCGAGGTCGGCTGGATGATGAACATGTCTTCGCCACGGACGTTCTCGTAGACCTCTACGAAGATCTCCTGGTCGTTGAAGCGTTCGACGCGGGCGTCGACAAGGCCCACCTGCATGCCGCGATGCATGGACATGCGGCGCGCGATGGCTTCGGCCAGGGGCCGGTTGGCGTTTCCGGAAATGAGCTTGGGTTCGGTCGAAGGCATGGCGGCAGCGGTCCCCTGGTCTGTCCCTTGGTGTTCGAGGCCGGACGCACGCCGCCGCCCCCCAACAGGCGACCTGCGATCGGTTGACACCCCCTAGCACCCGCCTAGGCTGCGCGCAAAGCCAAATCGGGAGCGCGCGGCACATGGCCCATATCGACTACTATTTCTCGACGATCTCACCCTTCACCTACCTGGCCGGGACACGGATGGAGGAGGTGGCTGCGCGCCACGGGGCGACGATCACCTATCGTCCCTTCGACGTGATCGCCGCCTTCGCCCGCACCGGTGGCGTGGCCCCGAAAGAGCGGCACCCCGCCCGCCTGGAACTGCGCGCGCAAGAGTTGCGCCGACAGGCTGCCAAGCACGGCCTTGCCATCGACCTCGATCCGCCCTTGCGCGCGGTGAACGCAGCCCCGTCATCCTACGCCTTCATCGCGGCGGAGAAGGCGGGTGGCGGAGACCTTGGGCGGCTGGTGCATGCCTTCACCGGCGCGGTCTGGCGCGACAAGCGCGACATCGCCGAGGATGACGTGATCGCCGATTGCCTCGACGAGGCCGGGTTCGACCGGGGGCTTGCGGGCATGGCCATGTTGCAAGGCGCCGAGCAGTATACGCGTAATCTTGAAGATGCGGTGAACGCAGGCGTGTTCGGCGCGCCGTTCTACATCGTGGACGGGACCGAGAAGTTCTGGGGGCAGGACCGCATCGAGGATCTGGACCTGTTTCTGTCTGGCAAGCTGTGAGCGGCATTCGGCATTGGGGGACGGGAGAGCCCGCGCTGGCGCTGCATTGTTCGCTGGCCCATGCCGGGGCGTGGGACGGGGTGGCGCGCGCCCTTGGGGATCGGCTGGCCGTTTCCGCGCCGGACCTTGTCGGCCATGGGCGCGGGCCGGCGCGGGACCCGGCGCAGGATTACCATGACCAGGTGACCGCGCAGGCGAAGGCGTGCTTGCCGGAGGAGGCGTGCCACCTGATCGGGCACAGTTTCGGGGCAACGGTGGCGTTGCGGCTGGCGATCGAGCAGCCCGACCGCGTCGCCTCCCTTACCCTGATCGAGCCGGTGCTGTTTGCGGCGGCCGGCGACAGCGCGGGCCAGAGAGAACATTCCAGCGCCCTGTCCGGGATGGAGGCGCTGATCGCCGCGGGCGATGACGCGGGCGCGGCGCGGCTGTTTCTGAAGGTCTGGGGCGGCGGTGTGCCGTTCGACGCCATGCCCGAGGCACAGCAACGCTACATGGCCGACCGCATCTGGGTGATCCCGGCCAGCGACGCGGCGTTGAGCGGCGACCGGGCGGGATTGCTGCCGCGCCTTGGCCGGGTGCAGTGCCCGGTCCTGTTGCTGGAGGGAGGCCGCTCGCCGCGCGTGATTGCGGATATCCAGGCGGCCTTGGCCGAGGATCCGCCCGATGCGAGGCGCGTGGTGATCGAGGGGGCGGGGCACATGCTGCCCATCACCCACCCGGCCGAGGTCGCGGCAGAGATCCGGGCGTTTCTGTCCTGAACGATCCCAGGGGTTGCGCCGGCTTTGCCGTCGCCCGGGCGAGCGCGGCACGGGGCATCGAGCCCCGTGCCGCGCTGACGCGCGTGCCGCGCGCCTGCATATTTTCCGGGATAAAGATGGGGTGAGGGTGCGATCCCGTCAGCCGCGCCAGAGGTCGATGACCCGGGCCACGTCCTCGGGCTTGCAGGACCAGTCGGTGACGAGGCGGCAGCGGATCAAGTCGTCTTCCGGACCCTCCAGCGAGGATTGGAAGGGGAAGAGATAATACTGGGCGCCGGCCTCCATCGCGCGCTTGTGGGCCCCGCGAGGCAGTTCGGCGAAGATCATGTTGCCGGCGGGGTCATGCAACAGCCGCGCCTCGGGGATGGCGCGCAGGGCGGCGGCCAGTTCGGCGCAGCGGGCATTGGCGGCCCTAGCCGTGTCGAGCCAGAGATCGTCGGTGACATAGGCCAGCATCTGCGCGGCGAGGTAGCGGTGCTTGGACCACAGATGCGCGGCGCGCTTGCGGCGGAGCTGGAATTCCCAGGACAGCTCGGGATCGAACAGCACCACGGCCTCGACCCCGAGGCAGCCATTCTTGGTGCCGCCGAAGCTGACCGCGTCGATGCCGGCCTTCCACGTCATCTCGGCCGGGGTGCAGCCGAGCGCGGCGCAGGCATTGGCGAAACGCGCGCCGTCGAGATGGGTTTTCAGGCCGAAGGATTTCGCGACGTCGGTCAGGGCGCGGATTTCCTCCAGCGTGTAAGCGGTGCCGACCTCGGTGATCTGGGTGATGGTGACCGGGCCACGCTGGACGCCGTGCACGCCCTTGTCGCCGGTATGCGCGATGGCGCGGGCCAGCGCCTCGGGCGTCATCTTGCCATCGGCGCCGTCGATCAGGGTCAGCTTGGCGCCGTTGGTGAAGAATTCGGGCGCGCCGCATTCATCCTCTTCGACATGGGCGACGCGGTGGCAGAAGACGGCATCCCACGGGTTCGCCATGACGCCGAGCGCCAGCGAGTTCGCCGCCGTGCCGGTGGCGACCAGATGCACCGCGGCGTCGGGCGCTTCGAAGAGGCGGCGCACGGCATCGGCGGCCAGCCCGCTCAGCGCGTCATTGCCATAGGGCATCGCGTAGCCGTCGTTGGCGCGCGTCACGGCCTCCATCACTTTTGGATGGGCTGGCCCGGTGTTGTCGGATGCGAACATCATGTTCCCGGCTCCTCGATAATGTAATCTTCCCAGTCTTCTTCGGGCACTTCGAACTCGGGCACCGTGATGCCGCGCATCGAGATGCCCGCCTCGTGGACCGTGCCCGGATCGCCCGAGACGAGCGGATGCCACCAGGCCAGTGGCTTGCCCTCGTGCAGCAGGCGGTAGGCGCAGGTCTCGGGCATGAAATAGGCGACCTCGGCCATGGTGCCGGGGGTCAGCTGGATGCAATCGGGCACCAGTTGCTTGCGGATCTCGTACTGGCCGCAGCGGCAGGTCTGATCGTCGAGCAGGCGGCAGGCGACGCGGGTCAGGGCGACCTCGCCGGTATCCTCGTCCTCGAGCTTGTTCAGGCAGCATTTTCCGCAGCCGTCGCAGAGCGCCTCCCACTCCTCGGGCGTCATGCGCTCCATCGGCACGCGATCCCAGAACCGGTCTCTCATGCATGCTCCAGCGCGGCGCGCGCCTGTTCGCTGTCGCGGTTCATCTGGTCGATCAGCGCGTCGAGACTGTCGAATTTCACCTCGCCGCGCAGGTGCTCGACCAGGCCGACGGACAGGTGCTGTTCGTAGAGATCGCCGGAGAAATCGAAAAGGAAGCTTTCCAGATTCGGGCGCGGGCGTTCGAACATGGGCCGGATGCCAAGATTGGCAACGCCCTTGTAGCTGCCCTGGTGGGGGCCGGACAGGACGTCGACCAGCACGGCATAGACACCGGGTTTGGGCACGTGCAGCCCGTCGAGTTCCATGTTCGCCGTGGGATAGCCCAGTTGGCGGCCGCGTTTCTCGCCATGCAGGACCGGGCCTTCGATGCGGTGCCAGTGACCCAGCATTCCGGCGGCGTCCCGCGGACGGCCCTCGGACAGCGCCTCGCGGATCGCGGTGGAGGAGACGGCACCGAGATCCCCATGCAAGAGGGGCGCGATGGTGGTGTCGAACCCCATCTCGCGTCCCATGTCGCGCAACATCTCGGCGGTGCCGGTGCGGCCCTTGCCGAAGCAGAAATCGGCGCCGATCACGACATGGCTGACCCCGAGCGCACCCGCCAGCACGTCGCGGGCGAATTCCTCGGCGGTCAGGCCCGAGAGGTTCGCATCGAAGGGAAGTTCGGCCAGCACCACGACGCCCAGCTTGGCAAGACGGTGGGCGCGCGCCTCGGCATTCATCAGGCGGAAGGGGGGGGCATCGGGGGCGAAGAACTCGCGCGGATGCGGCTCGAAGGTCACGACGCCCAGGGGCACGCCATCGCGCCGCGCAAGGTCGATCACATGCTGGTGGCCCAGATGCACGCCGTCGAAATTGCCGATCGCCACCGAGGCGCCGCGCTCTTCCGGTCGGACATATTGGTAATCGCGCACGATCCGCATGGGGCGGGCTTAGCGGCCACGCGATCCGAGGGCAAGCGGGGGCTTGGCGTCAGTCGAACTTGCCGGACGGGGCGAGCACGTTGGCCTCCCCCTTGACGACGACGGTTTCGCCGACACGGCAATGGGTGGCGAGTTTCACCCGGCGCTTGGAATAGTCGATTTCCAGCACTTCGACCTCGGCGGTCACAAGGTCGCCGGGACGCACGGGCGCCATGAATTTCAGGGTCTGTCCGAGGTAGACCGTGCCATGGCCGGGAAGTTGTTCCCCGATCACGGCCGAGATCAGCCCGGCGGTCAGCATGCCATGGGCGATGCGGCCTTCGAAGATGGTGTCCTGCGCGTAATCATCATCGAGATGCACAGGGTTCCTGTCGGTCGACACCTCGGCAAAAAGCTCGATGTCCCGGTCCGTGACCACCTTGGTCAGGGTGCGAACCATCCCGACCTCGAGATCTTCGATCACGATGGTGCCGCGAGGCATGTTGTCCAGCATGTCTACCGTCTCCTTCGCCGTCATGGCGCTGTCATACGGCAAACGAGCGGGATTCTGCAATGCGGAAAGTAAGAAAATGCCAAATTACCGCAGATCCGCCGCAATTATGTTGCGCGCAAGATCGTTACGCTCAGCGGAACATGCCGATGGCGTAGGTCGTGGAAAGCTGGGCTTCGGCCAGGTAGGCCTCCAGTTTGGCGGGGTCTGGCTGACGCTCGGTGCCGGTTTCCGCGCGGGCGAGGCCCCCGGTGATGAACAGCGTGTCGATCCCTTCGCCCATACCGCCCTGGATGTCGGTGCGGATGCCGTCGCCGATGGCAAGGATGCGTTCGTCCGGGACGGGGCGGCCGATCTGCTGCAAGCGGCGGCGGGCAAGGTCGTAGATCGGCGGATGCGGCTTGCCGAAATAGAGGCTTTCGCCGCCCATCTCGGTATAAAGCCGGGCCAGTGCGCCGGCGCACCATTCGCGCGTCTCGCCGCGATCCACGACGATGTCGGGGTTGGCGCAGAGAAGCTTCAGCCCCCTTGTCTTGGCGAGCAGGAATTCGGGCCGCATCACCGACGGGTCGGCATGGGGGTCGAACGGGCCGGTGCAGACGATGCCCTCGGCTTCGGACAAGGGCACCCGTTGGATATCGACCGCGTCTTCGGCCAAGTCCATCGGTTTGAAGAAACTCTGGTCGCGATCTTCGCCGATGAAATAGACCTTTTCGCCGACCGCACCCTGCCACATGGCCAGCCGCGCGCTGTCGCCCGAGCTGGCGATCACGTCCCAGGTGTCGTTGGGCAAGCCCATGCGATCGAGCTGTTTCTGGACGCTTGAGCGCGGGCGCGGCGAATTCGTCAGCAGAAGGACCGTTCCCCCCTTGGCCTTGAAGGCGCGCATGGCCTCGATCGCCTCGGCATAGGGTTCGATCCCGTTATGCACACAGCCCCAAAGATCGCAGTAGAGCGCATCGTAGCGGTCTGAAATCTCGGACAGGGATTCGATGATCTGGGTCATGGGGCGCTCCTATGGTCGTGGTGCGATGCATAGGGCGGATGGGGAAGGGGGGCCAGCCCCCCTTCCCGCGCGGCGGCCTGTGCCGCAGGGTCTTGGTCAGGACGAGGGGATGGGGTGGGCGGCGGAGCCTCCGCCCACCCTCGGTTTCAGAGCGTGATGCGATAGCGGGCGAAGCCATCCGGGCCATCGCCTGCCGGCTCGATCGTCACGCCCTCGACGCTGTCGATATAGGTTTCCGCCGCAGGGCCGGTGTCGAACAGGACGGTGGTGCCTTCCATCGGGGCAAAGGTCCAGTTGGCGTCGGCCGAGGGGCTGACCGTGCCTTGTTCCACGATGTAACGCACGATCACGTCGCGGTTGGTGTCGGGCCCTTCGAAGATCACGGTTTCGGGGCTGGCGCCGGGGAAACTGCCGCCGCCGCCCGCGCGGTAGTTGTTGGTGGCGACGATGAATTCCTGCTCGGGGTCGATCGGCGCGCCCTCGAACATCAGGTTCACGATGCGATGGGCATCCGGGTTCACCACCTCGCCATCATTGTTGTAGCGGTTGGGCTGGCTCAGATCGATCTGGTAGCTGACCCCGTCGATCACGTCGAAATTGTAGGACGGGAAGTCGGGGTTCAGCAGCACCTGGTCGGCCTCGCCGGGCGTGATCTGGTTGAACATGCCGGCAGACCGCTCCAGCCATTCGCGCACCTCGGCGCCGGTGATGCGGACCGCGCGCACCGTGTTGGGATAGAGGTAGAGGTCGGCCACGTTCTTAATCGCGATGGGGCCGGGCTGCACCTCGGTGTAATATTCCGGACCACCGCGGCCACCGGCCTTGAAGGGGGCGGCGGCGGACAGGATCGGCAGGCCTTCATGCTCGGTGCCGACCATCATCTGCCCAATATACCAGGTCTGGGCGTTCGACACGATCTGGACCGAGGGATCGTCGGCCACCAGCGCGAAGTAGCTGTGCAGCGGCGCGTCCGTTTCGCCCACGGCGCGGCGGACATATTCCAGCGTTGCGTCGTGTTCGGCCTGTGCCGCGGCGAGCACGGCAGGCACGCTTTCCACCAGCGGCGTGATCGAGCGGTCTTCCTCGCGGCGGTAGATGGGCCGCGCTTCGGACATGTGGCTGGCGATGCGCCAGCTGTTGCCATCACGCTCCAGCATCAGGTCGACAAGGCCCATGTGGCTGCCCCAGAACCCGGCCATGACGGCGGGCTTGCCCATGATCGTGCCGGCTTCGGCGTCGACGCCGGGGGTTTCCGCGTAGTCGGGGCCGGGGAAGGCGCGGTGATGGTGGCCGGTCAGAACGGCGTCGATCCCGTCCACGGCGGCCAGCGGGATGCTGGCGTTTTCCATCCCGTCCACGTGATCCGCCTCGCCGATGCCCGAATGGCTGAGCGCGATGATGATTTCGGCCCCCTCCTCGCGCATCTGCGGGATATAAGCGCGGGCGGTGTCGACGATGTCACGCGCCATCACGTTGCCTTCGAGGTGGCGGCGGTCCCAGGTCATGATCTGCGGCGGGACGAAACCGATGATGCCGATGCGGATCGGGTGCGTCTCGCCCGCGCCATCGGTCAATTCACGGTCGAGGATGACATAGGGCGGCACCAGCGTGGTGTCCTCGGTCGGGGTTGCGCCCATCTCGGAGGCGACGTTGGCGCAGACCACCGGGAAGCCGGCACCGGCCAGCGAATTCATCAGGAAGTTCAGGCCGTAGTTGAACTCGTGATTGCCGAGCGTCGAGGCGTCGAAGCCGAGCGTGTTCATGGCCGAGATGATCGGGTGACTGTCGCCTTCGGACATGCCGCGTTCATAGGCCATGTAGTCGCCCATCGGGTTGCCCTGAAGGAAATCGCCATTGTCCAGGAGGATCGAGTTTGTGGCCTCGTCGCGGATGCCCTGGATCAGGCTGGCCGTACGGGCGAGGCCCACCGTGTCGACGGGCCGGTCGCCGTAGTAGTCGTAGGGAAACACGTGCACGTGCACGTCGGTCGTTTCCATGATGCGCAGATGCGCCTGCCCGGCCTGCGCGCGGGCCGAGAACGGGTGCAGTGCGATGAAGCCTGCGGTCGAGGCGAGGAACGCGCGGCGGTTGAGATGAAAGGGCATGGGATACCTCCTGTCGGAACGATGCCGCAGGACTAGCGCCGGATCGTGACCGCCCTGTTACAGGCCTGCCCGACCGGGTCTTGTGCGTCCCCGGCAGAGTCCGAGCGTCGCGCGGAATCCCTCAAACGACAAGAGGCGACCGAAGCCGCCTCTGCGATGGGCCGAAACCGGCCTTGGCCCTGGCCTGCCGGTCAGACGGCGAGGTTCGGGATGATCTGCTTCTTGCGGCTGACAACACCCGGCAGGACGACCGTGTCGCCGTCACCGCAAACGGTGGCAAAGCTTTTTTCGGCCACCTGGCGGGTCAGGTCATTGGGCAGAAGCATGGTCGATTCCTCGTTCAGGATGTCGACGATGAACAGCAGCACCTGGTCGACGCCATCTTCTTCGGCGACGGTGGGCATGGTCTCCATCAGGCTGTCCTTGCGCGACAGAACCGTCTCGGGCGAGGTCGTTTCCAGAACGCTGACGCGGAATTTCTTGCCGCCGACCTCGTATTCCTTGCTGTCCATGCGCAGAAGCTCGGCATCGGAAAAGGCCGACACGTCGGACTTGGCCGCGAACATTTCCGAGGCATAGGCGGGGATCTCGACACCAAGGTCTGCGGCCAGTGCTTCGGCAATGGCGCGGTCTTCCTGCGTGGTGGTGGGGCTGCGGAATTCCAGCGTGTCCGACAGGATGCAGGACAGCATCGCGCCCTTCACCCAGGCCGGGGCCTGCGCCATGTCATCGCCGATCATCTTGTGCATGATGGTCGCGGTGCAGGCCAGCGGCTCGATGCGGATGTCGATCGGGCCCTTCGTTTCCAGCCCGCCGACCAGCTTGTGATGGTCGATGATCGCCTTGATATCGGCGTCGTTCACGGCGTCGGGCAGTTCGGCGGGGTTGTTGGTGTCGACGATCACGACAGGCTGGCCGGCCTCGACGCCCTCGATGATGCGGGGCTTGGGCAGGTCCCACTTTTCCAGCATGAAGGCGGCCTCGGTGTTGGGCTCTCCCAGCAGGACGGCTTCGGCGTTGCCGCCCTTCACCTCGTTCAGGTACCAGGCCCAGATGATGGGCGAGCCGGTGGAATCGGTGTCAGGCGATTTGTGCCCGAAGACTAGCGTGGTCATGGCGAAACATCCCTTTCGGCGGTAATTGCGCTCGGTCGCGCGCCGCTTAGCAAAGCGTGCGGTCGGAGTCACGGGTGTTGTCTGCGTTGCAAGGCGAACCTGTGCCTCGCCCGTCTGCGTCGCGCTCCTGGTTTCGGAAAATTTTTGGACGTGTCGATCACGCGGTTGTTGACAGGGCAGGGACCCCTCCTTATCTCCGCGCCGTTAGCACTCGCATCGAGAGAGTGCTAACGAGGGATTAACCGAACCCAGAGGAGAGTTCGACAGATGGCATTCAAACCGCTGCATGACCGTGTTCTGGTCCGCCGTGTGGAAAGCGACGAGAAGACCAAGGGCGGTCTGATCATCCCCGACAGCGCCAAGGAAAAGCCCGCCGAGGGCGAAGTGATCGCTTGTGGCGAAGGCGCCCGCAAGGATTCCGGCGAGCTGATCGCGATGGCCGTGAAAGAGGGCGACCGCGTCCTGTTCGGCAAGTGGTCGGGCACCGAGGTCACCGTCGACGGTGAAGAACTGCTGATCATGAAGGAATCGGACATCCTCGGCATCATCGCCTGAGCGTGAGGGCGCGCCTGCGCCCGGTCCCATTCCAAGCATTCAACCCTATTCCAAGGAGAGCCCCAAATGGCTGCTAAGGACGTCAAATTCGACACCGATGCCCGCAACCGCATGCTCAAAGGCGTCAACATCCTCGCCGACGCGGTGAAGGTCACCCTCGGCCCCAAAGGCCGCAACGTCGTCATCGAGAAGAGCTTCGGCGCGCCCCGTATCACCAAGGACGGTGTGTCGGTCGCCAAGGAAATCGAGCTCGAGGACAAGTTCGAAAACATGGGCGCGCAGATGGTCAAGGAAGTGGCCAGCCGCACCAATGACGAAGCCGGTGACGGCACCACCACCGCGACGGTTCTGGCCCAGGCCATCGTCAAGGAAGGCATGAAGTCGGTCGCCGCCGGCATGAACCCGATGGACCTCAAGCGCGGCATCGACCTCGCCGTTGCCAAGGTCATCGACCATATCAAGGCGCAGGCCCGCGAAGTCGCGGACAGCGACGAAGTCGCCCAGGTCGGCACCATCTCGGCCAACGGCGAGAAGGAAATCGGCCGCCAGATCGCGGACGCGATGCAGAAGGTCGGCAATGACGGCGTCATCACCGTCGAAGAGAACAAGGGCCTGGAGACCGAGACCGAGGTCGTCGAAGGCATGCAGTTCGACCGTGGCTACCTGTCGCCCTACTTCGTGACCAACCCCGACAAGATGGTCGCCGAGCTGGAAGACTGCATGATCCTGCTGCACGAGAAGAAGCTCTCGTCGCTGCAGCCGATGGTGCCGCTGCTCGAGTCGGTGATCCAGTCGCAGAAGCCGCTGCTGATCATCGCCGAGGACGTCGAAGGCGAAGCGCTGGCCACCCTCGTGGTGAACAAGCTGCGCGGCGGTCTCAAGATCGCTGCCGTCAAGGCACCGGGCTTCGGCGATCGCCGCAAGGCCATGCTGCAGGACATCGCGATCCTGACCGGCGGCCAGGTGATCTCTGAAGATCTCGGCATGAAGCTCGAGAACGTGACCATGGACATGCTGGGCACCGCCAAGAAGGTCCAGATCACCAAGGACGAGACGACCATCGTCGACGGTCATGGCGAGAAGGCCGAGATCGAGGCGCGCGTTGCCCAGATCCGTCAGCAGATCGAGGAAACCACCTCGGACTACGACCGTGAAAAGCTGCAGGAACGCGTCGCCAAGCTGGCCGGCGGTGTGGCTGTCATCCGCGTTGGCGGCATGACCGAAGTCGAAGTGAAAGAGCGCAAGGACCGCGTCGACGACGCGCTGAACGCAACCCGTGCCGCCGTTCAGGAAGGCATCGTGGTCGGCGGTGGCGTGGCGCTCGTGCAGGGTGCCAAGTCGCTCGAAGGTGTCTCGGGTGAGAACAGCGACCAGAACGCCGGTATCGCCATCGTGCGCCGCGCGCTGGAAGCTCCGCTGCGCCAGATCGCCGAGAACGCAGGCGTCGACGGTTCCGTCGTGGCCGGCAAGATCCGTGAAAGCGACGACACCTCCTTCGGCTTCAACGCCCAGTCGGAAGAGTACGGCGACATGTTCAAGTTCGGTGTCATCGACCCCGCCAAGGTGGTCCGCACCGCTCTGGAAGACGCCGCATCGGTTGCTGGTCTGCTGATCACCACCGAGGCCATGGTTGCCGACAAGCCGCAGAAAGAAGGCGCAGGCGCCGGTGGCGGCATGCCCGACATGGGCGGCATGGGCGGCATGATGTAATCCTGCCTCCGCAAGCAGATAAGCAAAGGCCCGCCATCGTGCGGGCCTTTGTCATTCCTGGGGGACCTTTCCTTCCTTGGCGGGCGGCACTAGCGTCCGGCGAGGCAAAGGGGAGGTGTTGAACGTGTCAGAGACGAAGACCGCTATCGTGACCGGCGCGGCGAGGGGCATCGGCCTTGCCACCACCAGGCTGTTCCTTGCCGAAGGGCTGTCCGTTGCCATGGTCGACCGCGATGCCGCGGAGCTTGAGCGTGCGGCAGACGGGTTGGACAACGTCCTGCCGCTTCCTTACGACGTGTCGATCCCCGAGCAGGTCGACGCGATCATGGCCGAAACGATCCAGCGCTTCGGGCGCATCGATTGCCTTGTGAACAATGCGGGCGTGGCCGATTTCGGACCCATTGAGGACACGAGTTTCGCCCGCTGGCGCACCGTGATGGAAACCAATCTCGACGGGGTGTTCCTGTGTTCGCAAGCGGCCATCCCGCATCTGAAGGAAACCCGCGGCGCCATCGTGAACATCGCGTCGATCTCGGGGCTGCGCGCCTCGACCCTGCGCGTGGCCTACGGCACCTCGAAGGCCGCCGTGATCCACTTGACCCAGCAGCAGGCGGCGGAACTGGGTGAATACGGCATTCGTGCCAATTGCGTCGCGCCGGGGCCGGTGCGCACGAAGCTGGCCATGGCGGTGCATACTCAAGAGATCATCGACGCCTATCACGATGCCATCCCGCTCAATCGCTACGGCTCGGAGGAGGAGATCGCCAATGTCATCGCCTTCCTCTGTTCGGACAAGGCCAGCTACGTGACCGGGCAGTTGATCTCGACGGACGGCGGGTTCGAAAGCACCGGCATCGGCCTGCCGGCATTGCGCAAACAGGGGGGAAACTGATGGATCGGATCGGCGTTATCGGGCTTGGCCGCATGGGATCGGCCATTGCCGCGCGGCTGGTGGGGCAGGGGCATGCGGTGGCGGGCTGGACGCGCTCCGGTCTGACGGCGGACCGCGCCCGGGAACTCGGGATCGCCCGGGCCGAGACACTGGCTGATCTGGTCGCCGGATCGGACACGGTGATCTTGTCGCTCTTTGACGACGCGGCCGTCGGCGCGGTGCTGGATGCGCTTCTGGACCTGCCCCTGGACGGAAAGCTGATCGTCGAGACCTCGACCGTATCGCCGCAGCAGGTTCAATCGCGCGCCGCCGGTTTTGCCGAGAAAGGGGCCATGATCCTCGACGCGCCGATCTCGGGCGGCCCTGAACTGGTGGCCGTGGGGCACTGCGGGATTTTCGTGGGTGGCACGGCAGAGGCGGCCGAGCGGTTCGCGGCCATCGGCGCCGTCCTCTCCGACAAGCTTGCCCATGTCGGGCCACTTGGAACGGGCCTTGTCATGAAGGTGGTGAATAACGGCGTTCTCCAAGGCTATTTCGCCACGCTGGCCGAGATGATGCGCATCGCGAAACGCGCCGGCCTGCCGTTCGAGACCGCGCTGGGCATCGTGGCCAAGGGGCCGGCGGGCACCCCCATGCTGACCGCCCGTTTGCCGAAGATGCTGGGGCAGGATGAGGGCGTGGGCTTCCCGATCTCGGGTGTGTCCAAGGACAACGCGATCTTTCAGCAGGTGGCCGAGGAGCTTGGCGTCGATGCCGCATGCCTTCGGTCAGCGGCGGCGCTTTGGCAGACCGGGATCGAGGATGGTTTGGCCGAGGCCGATGTCGCGATGCAGATCCCCCATGCCTATGACACGGCCTAGGCGGCGATCCGCTTGTTGTCCGGCATCTTGAGGCGGGTCTTCGCGACACGGCCCGACTCGGTCCACCCTCGGGGTCTGTGCTGGCGGGCCACGACGGCGGCCTGTTCTGCCGAAGGCCCGGGGCCGCGGCATGGCCGTGCTTAACTCAGATCCCCGGAGGTTCAGGATGCCCGCAAAAGCGTTAACAGCCCTCCTCGTTGCCCTGGTCATGATGCCAGCGGCGACCGCGGCGCAGGAGGACGATGTTTCAACGACGGTCTTTGCCGACGATCGCTATATCGCTGGCGGAGACTACGAGATCGACGACGAGACCACCGGCGATCTTTTCGCCGCTGGCGAGGAAATCACCCTGTCTGCCCCTGTTGCGGGGGCGGCCCACATGGCCGGACGGCGCCTGAGTGTCGCGGCCCCGGTTGCGGGCGCGCTCTATGCTGCTGGCTACGAGATCAGCCTAGACGGGGCCTTTGACGGGCCGCTGTCGGTTTTCGGCGCCGAGGTCGAGATCGACGGCAGCCTGGCCCGCAACCTGCGCGCCTTCGCCTCGGATCTCAGCCTGTCGGGCGACATCGCGGGGTCGGCGATCCTTGCAGCCGACGAGTTGGAGCTCGATGCCGCCATCGCGGGCGACGTCATGATGACGGTGCGCGAGGTCGATTTCGGCGAGGGGGCAAGGGTTGACGGGCAGGTCATCCTCTACGTGGAAGACGGCGATGCCCCGGCCATCCCCGAGAGCGTCGCGCCGCCTGACCGTATCGAAATCCGCGATCTGGAGGCGTGGGATAGCGATGTTGGTCCCTCGATGCGCGACCTGCGCAGGGCCGCTTGGCTTGCCGCGATCCGGGGCTTTGCCTTCAGCGTGCTGCTGGTTGCGGCCATCGCGGCTGTCGCGATCTTCTTTATCCCCGGGCGGGTCGTCCGCTGGCGGGAACGGGCCCTGGCCGAACCCGGACGCAGCCTGGCATGGGGGTTCGGGGCGCTCTCGCTGATCTGGGGCGCGGGGGTGGTTCTTGCCTTCACGGTGTTTGGCCTGCCGCTTTTACCCGCCGCTTTCCTGATCGGCGCGGCGCTGGCCTACGGGGGGTATGTGCTTGGCTCCTACGTGCTTGGCGTGGCGATCTGGCTGCGGCTGGGCAACGTCATGCCCGATAGCGCCTTGCCCAAGATCGGCTTGGCCGCGTTGGGGCCGTGGTTGCCGGACTGCTTGCGTTGATCCCGTTCCTGGGATGGCTCTTCGTGATGGCACTGGCGCTGTTCGGCCTTGGGGCGTTGGTGAACTCGTACCGGGCGCGCAAGACCGGCGGCGGCGACGGAGAGGATGGGGCAGGCCCCGTGCCGGTGGGCTAGGGGCTTTCCTTCGTCGGTGGAATCGCGCATTGGGCGGGCATGACCCGCCCGTACGTCACCTTCGAAAACGCCCAGGTGCTGATGCCCGATGGCGTCGCAACCCGCGCGCTGTCGATGTCCGATGGATGGATCACCGAGGCGCTGCAACCCCGCCGCATCGACCTGTCCGGCTACCTGATCCTGCCCGGAATCGTGGACCTGCATGGTGACGGGTTCGAACGCCATGTCGCGCCGCGTCGCGGCCTGGTCGGGGATCTCGGCCCCGGTCTGAGGGGGCTTGAAGCGGAGTTGGCGGCCAATGGCATCACCACCGCCGTTCTCGCGCAATACTGGTCATGGGAGGGGGGGATGCGGGCCCCCGACTTCGCCAAACGGCTGGCCGATGCGCTGCGCGTGCATCCCGCCCGCGCCGACCTGATCTACCAGCTGCGCCTTGAGTTGGGCTGCATGAGGGAGACCGACGAGGTCCTGGCCTTCATCGACCAGCACAAAATTCCGTTCGTCGTCTTCAACGATCACCTGCCGCACGAGGCCTTGGCCAGCGGCAAACGCCCGCCATCCTTGCAGGGGCAGGCGCTGAAATCCGGTCGCTCCCCCGAGGAACACCGCGCGCTGATGCAATCCATGCATGACGCGATGCCCGAGATCCGCGCCAAGCTGCCGGCCTTCTGTGCGGAACTGGCGCGGCGGGGTATCCGAATGGGCAGCCATGACGACATGACCGCCGAAGAGCGCGCGGCCTGGCGCGGGATGGGCGCGGTGATTGCCGAGTTTCCCATGGCCCGCCCCCCGGCCGAGGCGGGCGATCCCGTGATCCTTGGCGCGCCCAACGTGGTGCGCGGCGGCAGCCACAAGAAGAAATCCATCTCGGCGCTCGAGTTGGTGCAGGACGGGCTTTGCGATGCCTTGTGCTCGGACTACTACTACCCGGCCCCGTTTACCGCGGCGCGCAAACTGGTCTCGCTCGGCTGGTCCCTACCGGAGGCCTGGGCGCTGGTGTCGGCCAATCCCGCTACGATGATCGGGCTGACCGACCGTGGCAGGCTTGCGCCGGGCGCGCGCGCCGATCTTCTGATGACGGATCCCGACCTGTCGCAGGTCTATGCGACCATCGCGGGCGGGCAGGTGACGTGGCTTGCCGGCGACCTTGCAGCCCGGATGATCGCATGAGCGCCTTTCGCCTCTCCGCGTTGGTGACGCTGGCCATGCTGGCCTTCGCCGCGAACTCGATCCTCAATCGCGCCGCCGTCGGCGCGGGCGAGATCGACGCGCTGTCCTTCGCGATCGTGCGGGCCGTGTCCGGCGCGCTTGTCCTGTCCGCGCTGGTCCTTGCCCGGCGTCGCTGCGTTCCGGTTCTGAGGGCAAAGCGCGTGGTCGGCGCGGGGTCCCTCACGCTCTACCTGCTGGGCTTCTCCATCGCCTATGTTCAGATCGACGCGGGGCTGGGCGCGTTGATCCTGTTCGGGGCGGTGCAGGTCACGATGTTTGCGGGCGGCGTGATGGGCGGTGACCGCCCACCGGCGCGCCGCTGGATCGGGGCCGGCGTGGCGCTTGGCGGCTTGGCATGGCTGATCTGGCCGGCGGGCAGCGTCAGCGTGCCGCCCATCGCCGCCGCCGCGATGCTGGCCGCCGGAATCGGATGGGGTGTCTATTCCCTGGCCGGGCGGGGCGCGACCGATCCCCTGGCCGAGACGGCGGCGAATTTCGCCTGGGCCGCGCCGCTCTGCCTGCTGCCTGTTCTGATGCTGCCTGCCTCGCCCGAGGCGGTGGCCCCGACCGATTATGGCCTCGCGCTCGCTGTGATTTCGGGCGCGGTCACGTCGGGTCTGGGCTATGCGCTCTGGTATCGGGTGCTGCCCAGGATGGCGGCCTCGGTGTCGGGGCTTGTGCAACTCTCGGTCCCGGTCATCGCGGCGGCTGCCGGCGTGATCCTGTTGGGTGAAATCCTGAGCCTGCGGATGCTGGGCGCAGGGGCGCTGACGCTCGGTGGGATCGCCTACGGCCTCGGCGCCGGTCACATGATGAGGGGTTCGAGGGGATCGTAGCCCACGCCGTCGCTCCAGACGATATCCGGCAGGATATCGGGCTTGTAGCGCAGCCGCGCCATCTCGGCCCGGGTTGCGAGGACCCGGTCGGTGACGACGCCGTCGGGATCGGTCCATGGGGCGAACGGGTCGCCCGAGACGAGCTGCACCCGGAAATAGACATCCACCTGGTGGAAATCCCGCGCGCGGGAGTGGAACTCGTTCACGAGGCAGGGGGCGCCGACCTCTATGGTCAGGCCGGTTTCCTCGTGGAACTCGCGGATGAGGTTGTCATGCAGGGAGGAATGCGGCTCCACCCCGCCGCCGGGGGCACAGAGCAGATCGGATTTGCCGCCCCCCCAGGCGTTGACCAGCAGCAGCCGGTCCTCGATCAGAAGAAGGCCGCGCACGGCGAGCCGGGGGCGATTGTTGGGGCGTGACATCCGCGCCAGCCTGCAATGACGCTGCGTTCGCGGCAAGCCCCCTCGCAGGGGGGGCGGACATAGCTTATCTTTCGGCCATGCCGAGGTGTCTTGCCCTGTTCCTGTTTTTCATCACCGCCGCTGTCCCGGCGCGGGCCGAGGACTGCGTCGTGCTCTTGCACGGGCTGGCGAGGACGGAAGCGTCGCTGATCGTCATGCAGGAGGCGCTCGAGGCGGAAGGTTACCGCGTGATCAATCGCGGTTATCCATCGACCCGCGCCTCGATTGCCGAACTGGCGCCGCAGACGCTTTTGCCGGCCCTGGCGCAATGCGGGGCGGATCGGGTGCATTTCGTGACCCACTCCATGGGGGGGATCCTGCTGCGCTACTGGGTGTCGCTGCACCGGCCCGTCCGGCTGGGGCGCGTGGTCATGCTGGCGCCGCCGAACGGCGGGTCGGAACTGGTCGATGTGCTGGGACCACTGGAACCTTTCGAATGGATGAACGGACCGGCGGGGATGCAGCTTGGCACGGGGGCAGAAGATTTGCCCCGGTCTCTGCCGGACGTGGATTTCGAGCTTGGGGTGATCGCGGGGGATCGCACGCTGAACCCGATCTATTCGGCCCTGATCCCCGGTCCGGACGATGGCAAGGTCGCCGTCGAACGGACCCGGGTCGCCGGGATGGCCGATCATATCGTTCTGCCCGTGACCCATACGTTCATGATGAACAACCCTCTGGTCATCGCCGAGGTCGTGACCTTCCTGCGAGAGGGCGCTTTCGACCACGACCTGGAATTCCTCGACGCGGTTGAAGAGATCATCGAGTAGCGGTTGCGCCGTCTTCGACGTCGCCCGGTGAAGCGTCCCAAGGGGCATCGAGCCCCTTGGGACGCTTGTGCGCGCCGCGCGGGAGTTTTTCAGCCAAGATGAAGGGGCTGGGCAGGGAGGACCGTGCTAGTCGGCCGGACCGGTGACGCGATTGACGTGGCCCATTTTCCGCCCCGGGCGCGTCTCGGCCTTGCCGTAGAGATGCACCTGAACGCCCGGTTCCGCGGCCAGCGCAGGCGCGCGGTCCACGTCGTCGCCGATCAGGTTTTCCATCACGACATTGGCGTGCCGTTCGCCATTGCCGAGGGGCCAGCCGGTCACCGCGCGGATATGTTGTTCGAATTGGTCGACCGCGCATCCGGCCTGTGTCCAATGCCCGGAATTATGCACGCGCGGGGCGATCTCGTTCACGACAAGGCCTGTTGGCGTCACGAACAGCTCCACCCCCATGACGCCCACGTAATTCAGTTCGGTCAGGATGCGCGATGCAAGCAGCACCGCATCGGTTCTGAGCGACGCCGGGATGGGCGCGGGCACCGTGGTCGTGGCCAGGATGCCGTCGCTGTGGACGTTCTGGCCGGGGTCGAAGGCCGAGACGGAGCCATCCTGCGCGCGGGCGGCAATCACGCTGATTTCCATCGAAAAGTCGATGAACCCCTCGGCGATCGCGGGGGCGCCTTGCAGGCTGGCCAGCGCGGCTTCGGCCTCGGCCTCGGCCATCACGCGGGCCTGCCCTTTTCCGTCATAGCCGAAGCGTCGGGTTTTCAGGATGGCGGGCACGCCAGTTTCGGCCAGCGCGCCGGGCAGATCGTCGGCGGCGCTCACGGCGGCGAAGGGGGCGACCCGGAGGCCGATATCCTTGAGGAATGTCTTTTCCGTCAACCGATCCTGGCTGACCTCGAGCGCGCGCCGCGACGGGAAGAGCGGGGTGTCGGCGGAGAGGATATCGAGCGCGGGGGCAGGGATATTCTCGAACTCGTAGGTGATGACATCGCAGGCGGCGGCGAAGCGGGCCAGCGCCTCGGCATCGTCGTAGGGCGCTTGCGTCCAGTCATGCGCGACATCGGCGGCGGGGGCGGCGCCCGGCTCGAAAATATGCGTGCGATAGCCAAGGCGCGCGGCGGCCATG
This sequence comes from [Roseibacterium] beibuensis, assembly GCF_039542305.1. Lineage (NCBI taxonomy): Bacteria > Pseudomonadati > Pseudomonadota > Alphaproteobacteria > Rhodobacterales > Roseobacteraceae > Roseicyclus > [Roseibacterium] beibuensis. The sequence goes on from NZ_BAABHW010000001.1 coordinate 329,143, forward strand.
GCGAGCATCCGGCCCAACTGACCGCCGCCGAGGATACCGATGGTCGAGCCGGAGGGGAGCGGATCAGTCATCGCTGGGCACCTCGGGGATGGAGGCCGACAGGTCCGCGCGCCACTGGTCGAGGCGCTGGGCCAGGTCGGGGTCCGAGGTGGCGAGGATACCGGCGGCCATCAGCCCCGCGTTGCAGGCCCCGGCCGCGCCGATGGCCATGGTGGCCACGGGAAAACCGCGCGGCATCTGGAGGATCGAATAGAGCGAATCCACGCCCGAGAGCGCCTTTGTCTGCACCGGCACGCCGATCACGGGAACGCGGGTTTTCGAGGCCATCATGCCGGGCAGGTGCGCCGCGCCGCCCGCGCCCGCAATGATGACCTTCAGGCCACGGTTCGCGGCGGACTTGCCGTAGTCCCACAGGCGGTCCGGGGTGCGATGGGCCGACACGATCCGTGTCTCGTAAGGAACGGACAGCGCGTCGAGAATATCGGCCGCTTCCTTCATCGTGGGCCAGTCGGACTGGCTGCCCATGATGATGCCCACTTCGATCTTCGCCATAGGCCGCACTCCATCCGCCTGCGTCTTGAGCGGCGCACTATAGCGACGGGCGGGGGCGGTGCAATGCGGCAGAGAACGGGTGGTTCAGGCTTGGCGGACGTATCGGCATCATGTCGACGCCATCGGAGCTCAGGCGATGATGTCCGGCGTCAACTCGTCCTCGATGCGCGAGATCTCGTCCTTCAGGGCGAGCTTCTGCTTCTTCAGGCGGCGCAGGGTCAGCTGGTCCGGATTGACCGCCTGCTGAAGCGCGTCGATCGCGTCGTCCAGGTCGCGGTGCTCACGGCGCAAAACCTCGAGTTTGACGCGCAAAACGTCCTCGTGGCTCATCTCGGTGGGTGCGTTCATGTTTTTCGGTCGTCCCCCAGATCCGTCGCGCGCGGGATCCGCCTGATGACGATACACGCAAAGCGGCGCGGCGCAAAGCCTGTCGCGCAGGGCGTGGCATCTTGCGCCGGGTGGGTGAACACCCCATATTTTTGCCTGAGCACGCTGTCGCCGATGACCGGGGCAGTGTCCGACCGCAGATCGCTTTCGTGCAAAGGATGTGCCTGATGACGAAACTAACCCTTGGGTCGCACCCTTTTCTTCTTGGGTTCGACCAGCTGGAACGCCTGGTGGAGCGCACCGCGAAATCCGGCAATGACGGCTACCCGCCCTATAATATCGAACAGCGGGGCGAAAACGCCTATCGCATCACGCTGGCCGTGGCCGGGTTCGCCGAAAATGACCTGTCGATCACCGTCGAGGACCGCCAGTTGGTGATCCGCGGCAAGCAGCGAGAGGATGAAGACGCGCGTGTCTTCCTGCATCGGGGGATCGCGGCGCGGCAATTCCAACGCAGCTTTGTCCTGGCTGACGGGGTCGAGGTGGCCGGTGCCTCGATGGAGCATGGACTTCTGCACATCGACCTGAAACGCGCCGTGCCCGACAGCGTGGTGCAGACGATCCGGATCAACAACACCGCGAAGGCGGACCAGTAAGAAAGGGTGATGCCATGAATGAACGCAATTCCGCTGCCGAAACCCAGGGTCGGCCCATCGTTTACATCCGCAAGGTCGCGGTGGCCGACCTTCCGAGAGAAGTGCGCGAGCAGGCCGAAGGGCTGGAAGAGATCTATGCAATCGGGTCCGAGACGGGAGAGCAACTCGCCCTGGTCAAGGACCGGCACCTGGCCTTCGTGGTCGCGCGCCAGAACGACATGACGCCGGTCAGCGTGCACTGACCTGACTGCATCCGAGATGGAAAGGGCGCCCGGCGAGGCGCCCTTTTTCATTCGTCCAGCGTGTCGCGCCAGCGGTTGACGATGGGATAGCGCCGGTCGAGCCAGAAGGCGCGCTCTGTCAGGCGCGCGCCGGGGGCGGCCTGGAAACGCTTGTATTCGTTGATGTAGATCAGGCTCTCGATCTTCTTCACGGTCGCCCGGTCATAGCCCATGGCCACCACGTCCGAGACGCTGGCCTCCTTGTCGATCAGCATTTCCAGCATCACGTCGAGATCGGCATAGGGCGGCAGGCTGTCCTCGTCCTTCTGATCCTCGCGCAGCTCGGCGGTGGGGGGCTTGCCGATGACGCGGGGTGGGATGACTTCGCCAGCGGGGCCGGCCATCCAGTCGCGGTGATTGGCGTTGCGCCAGCGGCAGGTCTCGAAAACGCGGGTCTTGTAGAGGTCCTTGACCGGGTTGTAGCCGCCCGCCATGTCGCCGTAGATCGTGGAATAGCCCACGGCGACCTCGGACTTGTTGCCGGTCGTCAGCAGCATTTCCCCGAACTTGTTCGAGATGGCCATCAGCATGACGCCGCGCAGGCGGGACTGGATGTTCTCCTCGGTCACGTCCGGGCCGAGGCCAGCGAACAGGTCCGATAGCGCATCGCCGACCGCGTCATGGGCCCCCGCGATCGACACGGTATCGAGCTGGCAGCCAAGCCGCCGCGCGGTTTCCCCGGCATCTTCCAGCGACATGTCCGATGTATATTTCGAGGGCAGCATCACGCAGCGCACGTTCTCGGGGCCGAGGGCGTCCGACGCGATGGCGGCCACCAGCGCCGAGTCCACGCCGCCCGACAGGCCCAAGACGGCTTTCGAGAACCCCGCCTTGCGCATGTAATCGCCCAAGGCCAGCACCATCGCGTGATAGTCGGCCTCCCAGGCGTCGGGCAGGTGGGCTTTCTCGCCCTCGACCGCAAGCCATCCCTCGGGGCCGCGTTCGAAATCGACATGGGTCAGGGCGGGCTCGAAGGCGGGCATCTGGTGCGTCAGCACCCCGTGCGGGTTCAGCACGAAGGACGCGCCGTCAAAGATCTGGTCGTCTTGTCCACCTAGCAGGTTCAGGTACACCAGCGGCAGGCCGGTTTCGACCACGCGGGCCACCATCTGCGCCTGACGGATATCCATCTTGCCCCGGTGGTACGGGGAACCGTTCGGCACCAGCAGGATCTCGGCCCCGGTCTCGGCCAGCGTCTCGGTCACATCCTCGAACCACGCATCCTCGCAGATCGGCATGCCGATCCGCACCGGGCCGACGCGCACGGGGCCCGCCGGGTCGCCCGCGTAGTAATAGCGTTTCTCGTCGAACACGGCGTAGTTCGGCAGGTGATGCTTGAGGACCGTCGCGTCGATCTTGCCGCCTTGCAGGACGAAATAGGCGTTGAACGGCTTGGCTCCGCCGGGCAGGGGGCCGCCGATGCCGATAGCCGGGCCGTCCGCGCAATCCGCCGCCAACTCCTCCAGCACGCGCTGCACGTCCATCGCGAAGGCCGGCTTCTTGACGAGGTCCTGCAACTGGTAACCGGTGATGAACATCTCGGGAAAGGCGATCATGTCCGCACCGGTCGCCTTGGCGGTTTCCCAGGCCTCGCGGGCGATGCGGGCATTGGCCCGCAAATCGCCGACCGTGGGGTTCAACTGTGCCAGCGTCAGGCGAAATTTGTCGGCCATGGGTGCATCCTGCCTTTGCGGTCCGTCTCGCGCGCCCCTCTCATAGCAGACCCATGCGCGGGGCCAAGCCATCGCCGGGACCTGCCGGGGAAAGACATTGCGCGCGGGCGGGTCGTCACCTAGCTTGTTCGTCGAAAAGGGAAACCGGCTCCGAAACAGGGGGGCACACAAGGTGCAGAGCGGGAATTGGGTCCGAGGAATGCTGGCTGGCCTCGGCGTGGCGATGGTCGCGACCGGGGTCGTGGCGCAGGAGGCGGATGGCGACGCCACTGTCGATATCCAGCAATATGACAATGGCGGGATCTACGAGGGAGAGTTCCGCAACGGCGTGCAGCATGGCACCGGCACCTACCGCCTGCCGAACGGGTATGAATACACCGGCGAATGGGTCGACGGAGAAATCCGTGGCCAGGGCGTGGCCCGCTTCCCCGACGGGTCGGTCTACGAGGGCCAGTTCCTTGCCGGGCGACCCAATGGCGAGGGAACGATCACCTTTGCCGATGGCTCCACCTACGAAGGCGAGTGGGTCGAAGGCCGGATCGAAGGGACCGGCACCGCGAACTATTCCAACGGCGTCAGCTACACCGGACAATTCCTGAACGCGCTGCATCACGGTCAAGGCATGATGACCGGCCCGAACGGGTATCGCTACGAGGGCCAGTGGGCCAACGGGCTGAAGGAAGGGGAAGGCACGATCACCTATCCCGACGGCGCGGTCTACTCCGGCCAGTTTGTCGCCGGTCAGCGATCGGGCACCGGGCGGTTGGAGATGGCGGACGGCGTCGTCTACGAAGGCCAGTGGGCCGAGGGGCAGATCAACGGCGAAGGCACGCTGACCCAGCCCAATGGCGACGTCTACTCCGGCACGCTGGTCAACGGTCAGCGGCAAGGCGAGGGTCGCGTGACCTATGCCAATGGCGATGTTTACGAAGGCATGTTTGCCGATGACCGCCGCCATGGTCAGGGCACCTTCACCGGGGCTGATGGCTATATTTACTCCGGCGAGTGGCGCGAGGGGCGCATCGCCGGAACCGGGCAGGTGACCTATCCCGACGGCTCGGTCTACGAGGGGCTGTTCCGCAACGACCTGGCGCATGGCATGGGCACGATCACCTATCCTGACGGCTCCTCCTACGAAGGCGAGTGGGTCGATGGTGTGATCCAGGGGACGGGAACGGCGCGCTATGCAAACGGCCTCGTTTACCAGGGGCAGTTCCTGAATGCCCGTCAGCACGGGCAGGGCGTGATGAGCCATCCCGACGGTTACCGCTATGAAGGCGCGTGGGAAGACGGGCTGCGCCATGGCCAGGGGGCGGCGACCTATGCCGATGGCACGGTCTACGAAGGTCAGTTCGTGGCCGGGCAACGCGAGGGCCAAGGCACGCTGACGATGCCCGACGGATTTACCTATACCGGCGCGTGGGATGACGGCGAAATCAACGGGATGGGAACGGCCACCTATTCGAATGGCGACGTCTATGAAGGCATGTTCGTGAACGGTCGCCGGCAGGGCGCGGGCACGATGCGCTATGCCACCGGTGAAGTGATCGAGGGCGATTGGGAAAACGGCCTGCTGTCCGGCGACGGCGCCGAAGCCGCCCCGGAGCCCGCCGCCCAGCCCGACACCAGCGAAGCGACGCCGACCGACGAGGCAGCGCCCACGGACGGCTGACAAACCCCGCAGCAAAAGAAAAAAGAGGCGCCATTGGCGCCTCTTTTCGGTTCATGACCCGGGCCGGGATCAGCCTGCGACCAGCCCCATGGATTCCAGTTTCAACAGCACTTGTTGTGCGCAGTAATCGACATCCATCCCCTCGGTGTCGACGCGCAACTCGGGTTCCGTCGGCTCTTCGTAAGGGTCGGAGATGCCGGTGAACTCCTTGATCTTGCCCTCGCGCGCCAGCGCATAGAGGCCCTTGCGGTCGCGGCGTTCACATTCCTCGAGGCTGGTGGCGACATGGACTTCGACGAAGGCGCCATAGGCTTCGATCATCTCGCGCACCGCGCGGCGGGTCGAGGTGTAGGGGGCGATCGGTGCGCAGATCGCGATGCCGCCGTTCTTGGTGATCTCGGAGGCGACATAGCCGATGCGGCGAATGTTGATGTCGCGGTGTTCCTTGGAGAAACCAAGCTCGGACGACAGGTGCTTGCGCACGACATCCCCGTCGAGAAGGGTGACCGGTCGGCCGCCCATTTCCATCAGTTTGACCATGATGGCGTTGGCGATGGTCGATTTGCCCGAACCGCTGAGGCCGGTGAAGAACACGGTGAAGCCTTGCTTGGAGCGCGGCGGCGAGGTGCGGCGCAGTTCCTTGACCACCTCGGGGAAAGAGAACCATTCCGGGATTTCCAGCCCTTCGCGCAGGCGGCGGCGGAGTTCCGTGCCCGAGATGTTCAGGATCGTGACGTTGTCCTTGTCTTCGATCTCGTCGGCGGGCTCGTATTGGGCGCGTTCCTGAACGTAGACCATGTGTTTGAAATCGACCATTTCGATGCCGATTTCTTCCTGGTGCTGACGGAACAGGTCTTGCGCGTCATAGGGGCCGTAGAAATCCTCGCCCGCGCTGTTCTTGCCGGGGCCGGCATGGTCGCGGCCGACGATGAAATGCGTGCAGCCGTGATTCTTGCGGATCAGCCCGTGCCAGACGGCTTCGCGCGGGCCTGCCATGCGCATGGCGAGGTTCAGCAGCGACATGGTGGTTGTGGCGCTGGGGTATTGATCGAGCACCGCCTCGTAGCAACGCACGCGGGTGAAGTGATCGACATCGCCCGGTTTGGTCAGGCCGACGACCGGGTGGATCAGCAGGTTGGCCTGAGCCTCTTTCGCGGCGCGGAAGGTCAGTTCCTGGTGCGCGCGGTGCAGCGGGTTGCGCGTCTGGAAGGCGACGACCTTGCGCCAGCCCAGCTTGCGGAAATAGGCGCGCAGTTCGTTCGGAGTGTCGCGGCGGGCGCGGAAATCATAATGGACCGGCGGCTGGATGCCGGTGATCGCGCCGCCCAGATAGACGGGGCCAGCGGTGTGATGCAGGTAGTTCACCGCCGGGTGGGCGATATCGTCAGCGCCGAAAACCTTCTCGGCTTCGTGGGCCTTGTTCGGCACCCATTTGTCGCTGATGGAGAGGATTGCGAGGATCACACCTTCCTGGTCGCGCAGCGCGATGTCCTGGCCTTCTTCGATCTTGGCCGCGAAGTCCTCGGAGATATCGAGCGTGATGGGCATCGGCCAGAGCGTGCCATCGGCGAGGCGCATGTTGTCGACGACCGACTCGTAATCTTCCTTGCCGAGGAAGCCCTTGAGCGGGCTGAAGCCGCCGTTCATCAACAGTTCGAGGTCGCAGATCTGGCGCGGCGTCAAATCCCACGACAGCAGGTCGCCGGCTTCGCGCTTCAATTTCTGCGCGCTATCGGGTGAAACGTAGAGTTCCTGAATGGGTGCGTGATGGTTCTGCATCATCTGAATCCTGGGTTTGAGAGAAAGAAGTCCGCTCGTGGCGCCGGTCAGCTCGGCATGGAGCGCGTCGTACTCGGCAAGTTTGCGTGCGAGGAAACGGTCGGTGAGGCGCGCCTTTTCGGCGGCCCCGCGAGAGGTGAGGGCATAGGCGAAGCGCTGACGCTTGTCCGGCCCGGCCCGGTCCGTGATCTTGACGAAGCCAGCGTCCGCCACGGCCCGAAGTTGCGCGTTGAGCCGCCCGAGGCTGATCCCCAGCGCCTGCGCTGTCGCGCGCTGCGACGCATCTGGCGCAGCGTCGAGCTGGCGCAGGAGGCGGAAGAGCTGGTCGTCTTCCGGCAGGGTGGTCGTGCTTGGCGCGGCGGGCATTCGGGGAGACTCAATATGTGTTCAACAATGAACACATCTCACATTTTGCAGCCGCAGAAAAGGGGCTGTGGCGAAATTGGCCAATTTCCGCAGCCACGGGTCGGTCAACAGGCCAAGGAAAAGCCCCGCCCGGACGGTCCGGGCGGGGCGAAATGTGGATCTGAAGGCGCTGCTCGGGTTTATTCTGCCGCGCCGACCTCGCCCTCGGCCTTGTCCGTGACGGCGGCATAGGGCCCGGCCTCGGTGGTGGTTTCCCCTTCCTGTTCGGCCAGCCATTTCTCGGCATCCAGCGCGGCCATGCAACCCATGCCGGCACTGGTCACAGCTTGGCGATAGACATGGTCCGTCAGGTCGCCCGCAGCGAAGACACCGGGAATCGAGGTGCGTGTGGTGCCGGGGGTGACCTTCACGTAGCCGCCGTTGTGCAACTCAAGCTGGTCCTTCACCAACTCGGTCGCCGGGGCATGGCCGATGGCCACGAAGAAGCCCGCGCAGGGCACCTCGGTGATTTCACCCGTCTGGACGTTCCTGGCGCGCACGCCTTCGACCCCGCGCGGATTGTCGGTGCCGACGACCTCTTCGACCGTGTGGTTCCACAACAGTTCGACCTTGGGGTTCTTGAACAGGCGGTCCTGCATGATCTTCTCGGCGCGCAATTCGTCGCGACGGTGGATGAGCGTGACCTTCGACGCGAAATTCGTCAGGAACAGCGCCTCTTCCACGGCGGTGTTGCCGCCGCCGATCACCACGACCTCCTTGCCGCGATAGAAGAACCCGTCACAGGTGGCGCAGGCCGAAACGCCGAACCCCTTGAAATGCTCTTCCGACGGCAGGCCCAGCCATTTGGCCTGTGCCCCGGTCGCCAGAATGATCGCGTCGGCGGTGTAGGTCGTGCCGCTGTCGCCGATGGCCGTGAAGGGGCGGTTCTGCAGGTCGAGGCTGCTGATGTGGTCCGAGATGATCTCGGTGCCCATGGCGCGTGCATGCTCCTCCATCCGGACCATCAGGTCGGGGCCCTGCACCTCCGTGTCGCCGGGCCAGTTCTCGACCTCGGTGGTGATGGTCAACTGGCCACCCGGCTGGATGCCCTGGACGAGGATGGGTTCAAGCATGGCACGGCTGGCATAGACGGCTGCGGTGTAGCCGGCCGGGCCGGAGCCGATGATGAGAACGCGGGTGTGACGTGTGTCTGGCATGGCGGACCCCCTTGGGTTCGTTGATCTCGGGGCATGAGGGGTGCAGGCCGCACCCCTCATCGGTGTTGCCGTCGATATAAAGAGTTGACCATGCCGATGAAAGGGGCGCGCGTGTCGCCGCGTTGCGACTTGCATCTTCCAGGTGGCTATTCCATATGTTGCGCAAGCGTGAAATAAAATTGCGCAGACGCATAAATTCTTGGCAGAAAAGAAATGAGCACCTGCCGGAAAGGGATGGCATGCCCAGCACGAAACTCGACCCGATCGATCGCAAGATCCTTGCCGAATTGCAGGAAGATGGCCGGATGACCAATGTCGAGTTGGCCAAGCGCGTGGGCATCTCCGCGCCGCCCTGTTTGCGCCGCGTGCGAACGCTGGAAGAGGCGGGCTACATCCGCGGATACCATGCCGATGTCGATCCCCGCCAGCTGGATTTCGAGGTGCAGGTCTTTGCCATGGTGGGCCTGAACAGCCAGGCCGAGGCGGACCTCGTGGCCTTCGAAGACCGCTGTCGCGGCTGGCCGCTTGTGCGGGAATGCCACATGCTGAACGGCGAGATCGACTTCATCCTGAAATGCGTGGCGCCGGATCTCTCGACCTTCCAGAGCTTCCTGACCGAGGAACTGACCGCCGCGCCGAACGTCGCCAGCGTGCGCACGTCGTTGGTGATTCGCGCCGCGAAGGATGCGCCGGGCGTGCCCTTTGACGTGATGGAAGAGCGGCTGAGCCAGTCGGCCTGACCGTCATGTTGCCCCCACGAAAAGAGGACGTCGCACCGCTCTACCAGCGCGCGCTGAAGCTTCAGCAATCGGGCCAGGTTGCAGAGGCCCAGGCGATCTACGAACGCTTGCTGCTAGCGGTGCCGCGACAGGCCGAAGTGCTGTTCCAACTGGGCCGGATCGAGGCGCAAAGCGGCCGGCTTGACCGCGCGGAACGGCATCTGCGCAAAGCCTTGCAGACCAAGCCGCGTGAAGCGGCCATATGGCAAGCTTTGCACGGGGTTCTGCGCGGCGGGGCGAGGAAGAAGCTGGAACGCGAGGCCACGAAGGCCGGCATCCTCTTGGGGCAGGCCTCGGATGTGCAGCCCATCATGCGGCTTCTCTCCGAGGGAAAACCGGAGGAGGCGGAGAAACGCGCCATCGCCCTGTTCAAGGCCGCGCCCGCAGCGTCGGCGCCTGCGCATGCGCTGGGGTTGGCCCGCATGGCGCGGGGCCATTGGGCCGCTGCGGCGGAGGCGCTGAAGGTGGCCCTGTCCCGCGAGCCGGAAAACGCGAGCTACAAGGCCGATCTGGCCCGCGCCCTCGCACGCACTGGCCGACCCAAGCAGGCTGAAAAGCTGCTCGAAGAGGCGGCCGCTGCGGGATTGAACGTGGCGGCAGATCTTGCACGTCTTTACCGGGAAAGCTGCCGGTTCGAAGACGCGGCCATCTGGTCTGCAAGGGCGGTGAAGTCTTCCCCGCGCGACATTCCCACACTGATGGCGCACGCTGGCGTGTTGGCCGAGTTGCGCAAACCAGAAGAGGCGCGGAAAAGCCTTGCCGCCGCGCTCAAGGCGGGGGGGCAGCCGCAGCGGCTGAAATCGCGGCTGGCTTGGGACCTTGAGACTGCCGGCGAACATGACGCGGGCCTTCAGCTCTTGAACGACGCCTTGTCCGACGCACCGAAAGACCCCCTTCTTTTGACGCAGCGCGCGCAGATGTTGCAGACCGCCGGCGATCTTTCCGGCGCAGAGACGGACTTGCGCGCAGCGATAGACGCGGCGCCCGATCATGCAGAGGCGTACCGGGCCTATGTGAACGGAAAAAAACTTTTGGCCGACGATCCCCTGCTTGCCCGGATGGAAGAGCAGTTGGGCAACCCGTCCCTCGACGCTGCGGCGCGCCGCACGCTGAATTTCGCAGCGGCCAAGGCAAAGCATGATCTGGCGAGATACGGGGAGGCCGCAGAGCATCTCGACCGGGCCAACCGACTGGCAGCGCAGGCTTTTCCATACGGTTTCGACGCGGACCTGACAGAAGCGCGTCTTCTGGTCGAGGATTGGCACACGCATCTGCGTGACGCGGAGTCCAATGGCCCCGCTGACCCGGTTCTCTTCGTGACGGGGCTGCCAAGGTCGGGCACGACCCTCGTCGAAACGATCCTTGCGGCACATTCCCGTGTCACGGCTGCGGGCGAATTGCCGTTCCTGGGCCGCGCGCTGGCCCCTGCCATCGAACAGATGCGCGCCGGAGCGACCGATGACAGCGCATTCGCCGAGGCGGGAGAGCGCTATTTGCGCGCGGCGCGTCGTAGAACCGGCGCGACGGACATCATCGCGGACAAGGCGATCTCGACGTTCTCGCGCATCGGCCATGCGGCGAGGGCCTTGCCGGGGGCGCGTTTTGTCGTGTTGCGCCGTGACCCGCGAGATGTCGGCCTGTCCATCTGGCGCAATTTTTTCCCGGAAGGGCTTCATCGTTACGCCTACGATCTGACCCAAATGGGGCGCTACATCCGGTTGCACGACGCCTTGGTGCAGTTCTGGAGCGAGGAATTGCCGGATCGTGTGCTTGTTCTCGACTATGAAGAGCTTACTGCGCAGCCCGAGGCTGAAATCCGGAAGCTGATCGCATTCGCGGGCCTCGATTGGGAGGACGCCTGTCTTTCGCCCGAGACGGCAGATCGGGCGATCAAGACGCTGAGTTTTGCCACGGCGCGGCAACCCATTGGACGGGATGCCGTGGCGGGCTGGCGTCACTACGAGGAGGCCCTGGAGCCACTGGTGGACGCCTTGAACACGTCGGTGGATCTTTCGCGCGCGTCCTGAAGCGATCAGGCGACGCCTGTGCCAGACACGAAGAAGGCGGCCATTCTGGCCGCCCCTTGCAAGCGTTCGTTTTTTCCGATGCGCGTAGCCGGGATCAGCTCGCGGCTTTGAGGCGGATGGGCTTTGCAGCGATGCCGCGCTTGGTGCGGACCTGGCGGTGCCACGTCATTTGCACATCTTCCGCCTTCTTGGCTTCTTCAAGGATCGTTTTCATCCAGCGCCGGGTCTTCATCTGCCTGTTCCTTTCGTGCCGCGATCAGTCGCTATCTTGTTGCGTGCCGCCCTTTGTGGGCTTGTGACCAACGTGACCCGAGATGGTGGCAGTCTTTGGGCGTCGACGTTAAGTCGCGGTAAAAATACTGGGCAAAAATGGGGCGAAGACCGGCGTCGGAATGGCCTTTTTCCAAAGGTTTTTTGTTAAATGCGTTGAGACTTTGCGGCGGGAACAAGGCAGCGCTTGCCCGGATGCTGCCAAGATCGCCCTAACGCCTGTCGGCATCGCGGCAATCCCGGCCGTTTCGCGAGGGTGTCAGAGGCGAATCGCTGACAGAAGGCGGCCGTAGTCGGCCTCTCCCCGATGGGTGGCGCGGCGATAGGAATAGAAGCGCCCGTGGTCCGAATAGGTGCAATGACGCGTCCATTCGGCATTTTCGATCCCGGCCAGGCGCAACCGCATCAGCCCATAGGCAGGTAGGTCGAACAGGTATTTGCCGTCGGCCCCGTTGATGAAGAACCGGCTGTTGCCGGGATCCTCATCGAGGAAGCGTTCGAGGAATTCCTGCCCCACTTCATAAGCGCGCTGGCTGATCGACGGCCCGATCACGGCACGAATGTTGTCCCGGCGCGCGCCCATCGCTTCCATCTGGTCCACGGTCGCCTCCAACACGCCATCTATGGCGCCGCGCCATCCGGCATGGGCGGCGGCGACCACGCCCGCCTCTCGGTCCGCAAAGAGCACCGGCTGGCAATCGGCGGTCAGAACCGCGATGGCAAGCCCCGGTGTCGCGGTGACGATGGCATCGGCCTTCGGTCGGTCCCCGTTCGGAAGCGGGCCGTCCAGCGCAACGGCATCGGCAGAATGGACCTGGTGCACGGTCACCAGCTTGTCCCGATCGACCTCCAGGGCCTGCGCGGCACGGGCGCGGTTCATCTCGACGATCTCGCGCTGATCGGACGAACCGCCGCCGCAATTGAGCCCTTCGAAGATGCCCGAGGATGCACCGCCACGGCGCGTGAAAAACCCGTGTTGCACCCCGTCGAGCAACGGGGAGGTCAGGATTTCAAGGCTGAGCGAGGCGGCGGACATGGTTCAGGCAGCAGGTCCTTGAGGATCGAGACCGGGGGGCGGGGCCGCACTGGGCGGCACGAGGGCGAGCACTTTGAAGAGGTTTCCCATTTCCTCGGGGTGCGTCAACCGCCTGTGCGCGGCGACAAGCTGATCGCGCGCGGGGCCGGACAGGCCTTTGAGCAGCGTTTGCGCGCGCGGCGTGATCCCGAGTCGTTCCAGAAACACGCCTTGCGGGGTGAGGGTCGAGGGCACAGCCGGGTTTGCCGCCCGCGCCAAGGCACCAAAGGCGACATGGGCGGTCAGATCCGCGCCGCCCGGATCGGCAAGCGGATCGGCATAGGCGTGGCCCGCCATGGCCTGAAATGTGTCGCCGATGCTGGCCCAGTCGCCGTAATCGATGATCAGGGCCGCCCCGCCAAAGGCTGCAACACGTCGCCCGATTTCACCCGCGATCGCTTCGCCCGCAGGGCACAACTCGACGATCTGGCCTTCGCGGACGTTGTGCAACCGCTCGCTCAAGGCCGCGACGGTTGACGGGGGCGACAGGCCCCAGATCAGGTTTTCGCCGTCGGCCCCGATCATGCGTTCATGCCAGCCATCCGCACCGCCGCGCTGGTATTGGCGGATCGGCAGCGCGTCGAAAAATTCGTTCGCAACCAGGAACAGGGGGCCATCCGGCACGGTGGCAAGGGTCTCGTGCCAGTGTGGCGCAAAATCCGACAAGAGCCCCTCTTGCGCCGCGCGCAGCTTTGGGGAGGCTTCGACCAGGTGCAGTTGCATCGCCCCATGAAACCCGGGCACCGTGCGGGTTGCGCGCAGCGCATCCGCCATCAGCGTCCCTCGGCCCGGGCCCAGTTCGACGAGGTTGAATGGGGATGGCGCGCCTTGGTCCATCCAGACCTGCGCCAGCCACACCCCCAGCAATTCGCCGAACATCTGGCTGATCTCGGGCGCGGTGATGAAATCGCCCGCGCCGCCAAGCGGGTCGCCGGTGGTGTAGTAGCCATGTTCCGGATGGAGCAGGCATTCGGTCATGTAATCCGCAACGGTCATCGGGCCGGTGCGGGCGATCCGCTCGATCAGGCGGTCCTTCAGGGTCATGCCGTGTGCCTGCGCCAGATCAGCCAAAGACCGGCAAGCATCATCGGGATGGTCAGGACCTGGCCCATCGTCAGGCCGAGCGATGGCCCGAATTGCAGCGCATATCCCAACGGGTTTCCGGGGCCTGCGAATTGCGCATCGGGCTGGCGAACGAACTCGACCGCGAACCGGGACAGCCCGTAAATGACGAGGAACATGCCGGTCAGCGCGCCGGGGCGCTTCAGCCAGCCGCGCCGCCAGGCCAGCCACAACAGGATTGCCCCCATGATCAGCCCTTCGAGCACCGCCTCGTAGAGTTGCGAGGGGTGCCGCGCGCAGGCGAGGCCCCATGCGGTTTCGACCATGCCCTCTGGCGTCAGGCAGTCCTGCGCGGCCCGGCCGGGGAATACCACGGCCCAGGGCAGGTCACTGGGCCGCCCCCAAAGCTCGGCATTGATGAAATTCGCGATCCGCCCGAGGAACAGGCCGATCGCGACCACCATCGCCATCGCGTCCGCCACTTGCAGCGGCGCGATGCCGTTGCGGCGGCACCAGATCCAGGCCGACAGCGTCACGCCCAGAAGGCCGCCGTGAAACGACATCCCCCCCTCCCAGATCCGCAGGATCGCAAGCGGATCGGACAGGTATCCGCCCGGCTGGTAGAACAGCACGTATCCAAAGCGCCCGCCGAGGATCACGCCGAGAACCACGGCCGTCAAAAGCCCTTCGACCTGGTCCGGGCGCATCGGGCTGGTATCGTGGGGCCAGAGCGTGGGGCGCTTGACCGCCTGCACGATCAGCCACCATCCCGCGGCAAGCCCGACGATATAGGCCAGTGCATACCAGCGCAGGGCAAAGGTGAACTCGCCGATGGTGATCGAGAAGATCTCGGGCGAAATCTCGGGGAAGAGGATCGCGAAGGGCATTTGATCTCCGTCCGGGTGCTGGGTCGGGTGCAAGGGGTGGGGGCGACCTGCGTCGAAGTCAACCTTGATCGCTGACGCCAACCGGCCCATATCACGGGGAACGGATTACGGAGAGTGTGTGATGCAGACCCGCAACAAGATCATGGAAGACATGAGCCAATTGATGACGAACGCCATGGGCGTGGCGCAGGGGGCCAAGGCCGAGGCCGAGACGGCGATGAAATCCATGATGGACCGCTGGCTGGCCGACCGGGATTTCGTGACCCGCGAGGAATTCGAAGCCGTGCGCGCAATGGCGCAAAAGGCGCGCGAAGAGAACGAAGCCCTCAAGGCCCGCCTCGACGCGCTTGAAGGCGGCAAGGGGTAAGACCCGCGTTCACCACCGGAAACTGCAAGGGGCCTGCGGGCCCCTTTTTGCTGTCCCTTTGTCTCCAGCCCCCCGAGAGACCCAATTCCTGCCAACTTGGCATCCAAGTGTTGAGAGAAAGATCGAGACATCGCTTGGATCACTACGGGCTTCACAGTGGAAAACCTGCTTGTACTTGTCTCCGATCTCCCGGCCTGGACATGGGGTTTGGCGCTCGGGTCTCTGGCGGTTGGGGCTATCTTTTCCCTTCGCGCACGGTCGCACAGATCAAGAGGGCCTGTACCCTTGTCGGTCTCGCCGAGGGCGCGGGCCACATGTAAAAAGACAAGCCCGGTTCGCGCAGGCAAAACTGCGGCTCACCACCTGCCTGCCAAAGCTGGACTTGCCGTTGTGGATGCGATGCCAGTTGCGGCGCGGCCCGTTTTGAACCGCGCCGAAGACCGGCTCTTCGAACAACTCGATGATCTGGTCTCGACAAGCATCATGGGCCACAACCTGCTTGCACAGGTCTCGCTTGGCGAATTTCTGAGGATCCGGCGAAAGGGGCGAAGCTACGGAGAGTGGAAATCGGATTTCAATCGGGTCAACGCCAAGCGGGTTGATTTCCTGATCGTCGATCGCGATTGGAACCCGGTGCTGGTGATCGAGTATCAAGGGGCCGGACATTACGGGCCCGATGGCACCATCAAACAAAAACGCGATGCCGAAAAGCGCGACGCGATCAAGCGCACCGCGTGCATGTCGGCTGGGATCGGCGTCATGGAAGTGATGCCGCAGGGTTTGACGGAGAGGCAAGAGGCCGAAATCAAAGCACTCTTTTATCCGCCGTCCTGGATTGCCGCCGAATAGGCGCGTGCAGTATCGCCATCTGTGGGCAAAGCCGCAGGCACCCCAATATCTTGTGGGTAACCCGAATACTCGTGCCACACCCCCCTGTGCGTCACAAAAATTCTTCTTTACAGAAGTTCCAAGTCACCGCACCATATTTCGTAGGGGCCGGGAGTGGCCCGGCGACCCCTAGATAGGACACCCAGCCATTAGTGGGAGTCTTGGGATCGACAACCAAGGCCCTGCGTCGGCTGCCAAACGAGAGGCCTGGGCAATGTCGCATTCCGAGCAGTATCTGGATATCGAGGAACTTCACCCCATCGACATCGTGGAGACGCTGGCCGCGCATCACGAATGGGATTTCGACCGTATCGCCGATGACCAGATCGCCATGGCCATCGAGGGCCAGTGGCGCACCTATTCCGTTACGCTGGCCTGGTCCTCCTATGACGAAACGCTGCGGATGATCTGCACCTTCGACATGGACCCGCCCGAGGAAGGCAAGGCCAAGCTCTACGAGATGCTGAACCTCGTGAACGACCGGTGCTGGGCGGGGGCCTTCACCTGGTGGGGCGCGAACAAGCTGATGGTCTATCGCTACGGCCTCGTCCTCGCGGGCGACCAGTTGGCCAGCCCCGACCAGATCGCCTGCATGGTGGAAACCGCCGTCCTGTCGGCGGAACGCTATTACCCGGCCTTCCAGCTGGCATTGTGGTCCGACCGCTCTGCCGAAGACGCCATGCAGGTCGCCATTGCAGAGGGCTACGGCCGCGCCTAACCTCCCGCGGGCAGGAAACGCCCGAGGGAGAAGGCATGTCATTTACCGAGATCGAGCGCCGCGGCCTTGTGATGCTGGGCTGCGGCAAGATGGGGTCGGCCATGTTGGCCGGATGGCTGAAACGGG
Source organism: [Roseibacterium] beibuensis (assembly GCF_039542305.1). Classification (NCBI taxonomy): domain Bacteria; kingdom Pseudomonadati; phylum Pseudomonadota; class Alphaproteobacteria; order Rhodobacterales; family Roseobacteraceae; genus Roseicyclus; species [Roseibacterium] beibuensis. The sequence goes on from NZ_BAABHW010000001.1 coordinate 345,844, forward strand.
GGCTTTCGCCCGATGCCGTCTTTGTCCTGGACCCAAACCCGTCCGACTGGCTGAAGGGCACCGGCGTTTCGATCAACGCGGACCTGCCGGACAGCCCCGCCGTCGCGCTCGTCGCGGTCAAACCACAGATGATGGGCGAGGCCCTGCCGCGCATGGCAGCCTTCGGTGGCGGCGAGACCTTGTTCATCTCGGTCGCCGCAGGCACGCCGATTGCCGCCTTCGAAGCCGCTTTGGGGGCAGGCACCCGGATCGTGCGGGCCATGCCCAACACGCCGGCCGCCGTGGGCAAGGGCATCACGGCGATCATCGGCAATGACGCCACCGGCGCCGATGATCTCGACACGGCAGAGGCACTCCTCTCCGCCATCGGGCAGGTGGTCCGACTGGAGACCGAGGACCAGATCGACGCCGTAACGGGCGTGTCCGGCTCGGGTCCGGCCTACGTCTTCTACATGATCGACGCGCTTGCCGCGGCGGGCGAGGCCGAGGGTTTGCCCAAACCGCTGGCCATGCAATTGGCGAAGGCCACCGTGGCGGGGGCAGGGGCCCTGGCGGAAGAGGCCGGGGAAGCGCCGGAACAGCTTCGGATCAATGTCACGTCGCCCAATGGCACGACGCAAGCGGGGCTTGAGGTGCTGATGAATGACAACGCGGGCCTTGTGCCGTTGATGCGGGCCACGGTCGCCGCCGCCGCCAACCGCAGCCGGGAGTTGAAGGGATGAGTGACCTGATCGGCATCGACGATTTCCTCAAGGTCGATATCCGCGTGGGCACGGTGACCCGCGCCGAACCCTTCCCCGAGGCGCGCAAACCCGCGATCAAGCTGTGGGTCGATTACGGCCCCGGGATCGGCGAGAAGAAAAGCTCGGCCCAGATCACGGTGCACTACGCCCCCGAGGACCTGGTCGGGAAGAAGGTGCTGGGGGTGGTGAACTTCCCGCCGCGCCAGATCGGTCCCTTCATGTCCGAGGCGCTGGTCCTGGGCTTTCACGACGAGGATAACGCCGTTGTCCTTGCCATACCGGACAAGGACGTCCCCAACGGCGCGAGGCTTTGCTGATGAAACTCCTGATCTCCCGCCGCCTGCCGGACAGCGTGATGGCCGATGCTGAGGATCGCTTTCACGTGACATGCCGCACGACGACCTTGCCGATGGATCACGCGGAATGCGTTGCGGCGCTGCACGCCTACGATGTCATCCTTCCGACCCTGGGCGACGCTTTCACGGCCAGGGCCTTCGCCGAAGCCGGCGAGCCGCGCTGCAAGCTGCTGGCGAATTTCGGTGTCGGCTATAACCATATCGATGTGGCGGCTGCGCAGGCCGCCGGGATCGCGGTGACGAATACGCCCGGCGCGGTCACCGACGCGACCGCCGATATCGCCATGACCCTGATCCTCATGACCGCCCGCCGCGCGGGCGAGGGCGAGCGCCTCGTGCGGTCGGGCCAATGGACCGGCTGGCACCCGACGCAGATGCTGGGCCTCCATGTGACCGGCAAGACGGTCTGCGTGATCGGCATGGGCCGCATCGGTCAGGCCATCGCGCGGCGCTGCCATTTCGGGTTTGGCTGCCGCATCGTCTATGTGAACCGCTCGGCCAAGGCGGTCGACTTTCCCGCCGAGCAGATGGACATGGCCGATGCGTTGGGCCAGGCCGATATCGTCGTGCTGGCCACGCCGGGCGCCGCGGACACCCATCACCTGATCGGCGCCGAGGCCTTCGCTGCCATGCAGCCCCACGCGATCTTCGTGAATATCAGCCGCGGCGATGTCGTCGACGAGGCGGCCCTCATCACCGCTCTGCAACAGGGCGCCTTGGCGGGCGCCGGCCTCGATGTCTATGAATTCGAGCCAAGGGTGCCGGATGCGCTCCTCGGGATGGAGAACGTGTGCCTGTTGCCCCATCTTGGGACGGCGGCACTGGAAGTGCGCGAATCCATGGGGCGGATGGCGCTGGACAATGTCATCGCCCAGTCCGAAGGGCGCGCGCTGCCAAATCCAGTGGGCTGACCTGCCCTTCATCTTGGCCAGAAAACTCCGGGGGTGAGGCCGCAGGCCGAGGGGGCAGCGCCCCCTTGCGCGGGCGTCAGCCCGCGCCACCGGGCGACGCGCGGAACGCGCGGCGCAACCCCTTATGCAGGGGTGCGGTCTTCGGTTGCCTCGCGGAAATGGCGGCGGCACAGGGCGACATAGCGGTCATTGCCGCCCACCTCGATCTGGTCGCCTTCCGTCAGGGCCTTGCCGTTCTCGTCGACGCGGATCACCATCGTGGCCTTCTTTCCGCAATGGCAGATCGTGCGGACTTCCCGCATCTCGTCGGCCAGCGCCAGAAGCGCGGCCGAGCCGGGAAACAACTCGCCACGGAAATCGACCCGCAGACCATACGCCATGACCGGCACATTCAGGTCGTCCACGGCCTGCGCCAGTTGCCAGACCTGGTCGCGGGTCATCCACTGCGCCTCGTCGATCAAGACACAGGCGCAGGGGCCTTGCTGCAGCCGCGCCGCGATCTTGGCAAAGAGGTCATCGTCCTTGGTGTAGGTATCGGCCTCGGCCTCGATCCCGATCCGGCTGCCGATCTTTCCCGCCCCCGCCCGGTCATCGAAGCTGGCGGTCAGAAGATAGGTCTGCATCCCGCGTTCATTGTAGTTGTAGGACGCTTGCAGAAGCAGGGTCGATTTCCCCGCATTCATGGTGGAGTAGTGGAAATACAGCTTGGCCATGGAGGGGGCTTGTGCCGCAGCCGGGCGTGCCCTGCAAGATTGACCCTGGCCGCCAAACGCGGTTTTGTGCGCCAAACCAGGGAACGGGGGCGGATATGGGCGACGCGGCCAAGGGCTATCTCAAGCGCCATACAGAACGCTTGATCAAGGATGTCGGCTACGCCGCCGCCTGCGAGTTGACGGGTCGGTCCAAGGCGACGCTTGGGCGCTATTTCTCGGAAGCCGAGGAGCATGCCGAACGCTTCATGCCGGTCGATGCTGTCGCGGCGCTCGAAGCCGCGTCCAGTTTCCCGCATGTCACCGCAGCCTTGGCCGAACTGAACGGCGGGCAGATGAGCTATGGCGCGGACCGGCGCAACTCGGTGCGGGGCGAGGGCGAGGCCGGCGTGAATGCCAATGTCATCCGCCTCAGCCAGCGCTTCGCGATCCTGATGGCGGAATATCACCAGTCGATCGAGGATGGCGTGATCTCGGTCAACGAGGCGCGGCGCCTGCTGGAAGAAACCCTTGAGCTGCAGAAGGTTCTCGTCGAGATGAAGCTCCGGCTCGAAGCCGAAAGCCGCAGCTAGCCGAGTCGGTAAGCCAAAGACGTCAGCCCGCCCGTTCCACGATCACCGAGCCGACGGAGTAACCCGCTCCGAAGGAGCAGATCAGCCCCATGTCGCCGGGTTTCAGATCCTCGGAGTATTTCGCAAAGGCGATGATGGACCCGGCCGAGGACGTGTTGGCGTAATCCTGCAGGATGTTGGGTTGCTCCCCCGGTTCGGGCGTGCGGCCCAGGACCTTCTTTCCGATGTAGTCGTTCATGGTCTTGTTGGCCTGGTGCAGCCAAAGCCGCTTGAGATCATCTGCCCGCACGTCCGCATCGGCCATGTGATCAGCGATGTGGTGCGCGACCAGCGGCAGCACTTCCTTGAACACCTTGCGCCCGTTCTGCATGAACTGCATGTCGCGCCGATCCTCCATGTGCCCTTTACGGGTGCGGCGCAGGAACCCGTCATTGTTGCGGATGTTGTTGGAGAACTGCGTCGCGCAGCGGGTGGACTGGATGATGAAGTGCGGCCCGGTCGCAAGGTCTGCGCGCTCGATCAGCACGGCGGTGCAGACATCGCCGAAAATGAAGTGGCAATCGCGGTCGCGCCATTCCAGGTGGGCCGAACAGATCTCGGGGTTCACGACAAGGGCGCGACGGATGCTGCCCGACCGGATCATGTCGGCGGCGGCCTGGATGCCGAACGTGGCCGAGGAACAGGCGACGTTCATGTCGAAGCCGAAACCGCCGGTGCCCAGCAGGTCCTGGATCTCGATGGCGATCGCGGGGTAGGCGCGTTCGTGGTTCGACGCCGCGCAGATCACCGCGTCGACTTCAGCCGCATCCACGCCCGCCATGTCCAGCGCATCGCGACAGGCCGACAGCGCCATTTCCGCCATCTGGCCCGGTTCGTCATCGCCGCGTTCCCGCAGCCAGGGGTGCATCACCTCGGGGTCCAGAACGCCCGATTTGTCCAGAACGTATCGCTGTTCGATGCCCGACGCCGCGACGATGAACTCGGAGGAGGAGGGCTGTTTCGCCTCGATCTCACCCGCCGCGATGGCCTCGGCATGGTCCGCGTTCCAGCGCGCCGCATAGGCGTTGAACGCGGCGACCAGTTCGTCATTTGTGATGACCTGCGAGGGCGTGAAAACGCCTGAGCCTGTGATGGCGGGCTGGTACATGTCTCTCTTCCCTTGTGGTTCAGGCAAAGGACCGCAGGGCGCAGGCCTGGTCAAGGGCGTGGATGCGAAACGCGGGCCGGTTTTGGGCCGGCCCGCGCAGGTGTCGTCGCGTCATGTGTCGGCGATCAGGCCGCGAGACCCAGTTTATGCAGGTGGATCTCGAAGATCGGGTGCATTTCCGAGCCGATGACCGTGCCATTGTGGTGGCGGAAGATCGAGCGCCAATAAGGTTGGATGATCACGCCCTCGTCGATCAGGATCTGCTCGATGTCGGCCATCAGAACACGCCGGGCATCAGCATCGGCAATGGCCGAGGCTTCCTCCAGAAGGCGGTCGAACTCCTCGTTGGCGAAGGCCGTCTCGTTCCAGGCGACACCGGATTTGTAAGCCAGCGTCAGGTTCTGCACGCCAAGCGGTCGGTGGCCCCAGTCGGTCGACGAGAACGGGTAGTCCGCCCAGTCGTTCCAGAACGTGTTGCCCGGATAGATGGTGCGAGTGACGTTGAAACCCGTGTCGCGCAACTGCGCTGCGCAGGCATCGGTGGTTGGCCGGCGCCAACTGTCGTCGATGGAAATGAGCTCGTGCTCGTAATCCATCTGGCCGGCTTCCTCCATCAATGCACGCGCGGCCTCGGGGTCATACACCGCCGGGCCGATATCGGCGTATTCGGGATGCACGGGGCAGACATGGTGGTTCTCGGCCACGGTGCCCAATCCGTTCACCCCGAGATCCAGCAGAACCGCGTTATTGACACCCAGTGCCAGGGCGCGGCGCACGCGAACATCGTCATAGGGCGGATTGTTCTGGTTGGTGCGGATGACCAGTGTCTGTGCCGATACGGCCTCGTTCTTTGTCCAGCCGATGGCATCGAAGACGTCCACGAAATCGCCGAGCGTTTCGTAAAGCATATCGACCTCGCCGGCCTCTGCGGCGGCGACATGCGCGGCCTGGTCGGTGCCAAGATCGATAAAGACGATCCGATCCAATGGCGCGGAGTTGCCCTCGTCCCACCAGGTGTGATCGGTGTTCTTCTCGAGAACCGCGCGCACGCCGACCTCGTATTCGACCATGCGATAGGGGCCGGTGCCGATCTGGTTATCGGCCGGGTTCCCGCTGAAGCCCGCCTGCACGATGGCCGAGGGGTAATCGGATATCGTCGGCAGAATGGTGATGTCGGGCCGGGACAGGTTCAGGCGCACGGTCAGATCGTCGACGATCTCGATAGCGCCGTCGCGCGCCGCCGTGCCGTCCTCGTTCTGCAGCGCGCCCATGCGGGACGCCATGGAGTTGCCTTCCATCGAGCCGTCGCACCAGCGGTTCACATTATAGGCCACGTCCTCGGCGGTGAAGGGCGTGCCGTCGTTCCACATCACGCCCGGGCGCAGGTTCAGAACGTAGACCGTCGCATCCTCGTTCACCTCCCAGCCTTCTAGCAAGCGGCCTTCGAACGTGCCGTCGCGGTTATACTGCACGAGGTATTCCAGCCAGCCGCGGCAGATATTGGCGACTTGCGGCCAATCGAAGGTCGGCGGATCCTTCAGGGCGCGCACGTCTTGCTGGATGCGCAACTCTCCACCCTGCTGCATATGCGCCTCGGCGCGGGCCGGGGTGACGCCGATCAGGGCATAAGCCCCGGCGGCGGAAACGCCGAGCGCGGTGGCCCGGGTCAGGAACTCGCGCCGCGACAGGGTGCCGTCGGCAACCTCCTGCGCGTAGGCGCGCGCGGCGGGATGCACGTTGCGTGCGGAAAACATCATGGAAAACTCTCCCGGTTGGACCGTTCAGGTGTCTCTCTCTGTCGGCGGTCGCATGGTCCAAAAACGACATGAATGATTAAAAACGACATGCCCGTCGCTGGCAACCAGAGATCAGCCAACGCGCATCTGTGATGGCCGGGCTTCTTGACACGCCTGTGAAACTGACCACCTTGCGCCCGACCCAGAGACGGAGGCCTTTGTGGCGCAATCTCCCCCGCCGTTTTCCGGCTACGAATTCATGATCGCCTGGCGCTACCTGCGCGCGCGCCGCGCCGAGGGCGGGGTCAGCACGATGACCTGGATCAGTTTCATCGGCATCGCATTGGCCGTCATGGCCCTGATCGCGACGCTGGCGGTTCGCTCGGGGTTCCGGCACGAATTCGTGGGCACGATCCTCGGTGCGAACCCGCATGTCAGCGTGTTGGGGCAGGAACGCTACGCCTATACGGATGAAGAACTCGAACTGATCGCCAGCAACCCCGATGTCGCTGCGGCGCTGGAGGGTCGGGCGGCCACGACGCGCACGATCGCCAACCCCGAGGAGGTTGCCGAGGCGGTGCGCGCCGTGCCGGGGGTGGTGCATGCCGCCGCCGTGATCCGGGCCGAGGTCATGGCCAGCGCCTCGGGCGAGGACACGCTCGGGCAGGTGATCGGCATCACCTTGGAGGATTTGCGGACCGTGCCCCTTGTCCGCGATCCTGAGATCTACTGGGGCGACCTCGACCGCTTCGAAGAGGGGGTGGCGATCGGGGATGCCTTGGCGCGGCGCCTCGGGATCCGCGTGGGCGACGAGATCCGCATCACATCCCCCAACGGCGCGCAGACTGCGGGGGGGCGAGCGGCCCGGATCGGCAGTTACGAGGTCGTCTATATCTTCCGTGTCGGGCGATACGACATCGACTCGATCCGGATCTACATGCCGATGGCCGAGGCGCAGAGCTTCTTCAACCGTGACGGCGTCGCTGACAGCATAGATATCGCGGTGGAAGACCCCGAGGGCGTGGAGGCGATGTATGCGCCGCTGGCGCGCGCCGCCGGCGAGGGTGTCTACCTGCGCACGTGGGAGGACAGCGCCGGGGCTTACCTGCGCGCCTTGCAGATGGAAGATAACGTGATGTTCATCATCCTCTCCATCCTCGTGCTGATCGCCACGATGAATATCGTCTCGGGCCTGATCATGCTGGTGAAGAACAAGTCGCGCGATATCGGCATCCTGCGCACCATGGGCCTGACCGAAGGCGCGGTCCTGCGCGTGTTTTTCATCTGCGGCTCGGCCATCGGGGTTGCAGGAACGGTCATGGGGGTCGCGCTGGGCTGTGCCTTCGCGATCTGGATCGACCCGATCTTTTCCTTCGTGAACTATCTTGCGGGCGGGGGCGTCTGGGACCCTTCGGTGCGGTTCCTGTCCAGCCTGCCGGCGCGTCTGGAGCTTGGCGACGTGCTCAGCGCGGTCAGCCTGTCGCTCGGCCTGTCCTTTTTCATCACGATTTTCCCGGCGCGGCGCGCGGCGCGGATGAACCCGGTCGAGGCGTTGCGCTATGAGTGATCCCGTGCTGTCCCTCGACGGGATCGAAAAGGGCTACAACCGTGGCAAGGCGAATGAAGTGTTGGTGTTGCGCGGTGCAAACGCCGTGATCCAACCGGGTGAGGTGGTCGGCCTGGTCGCCCCCTCCGGGGCGGGGAAGTCGACGCTTCTTCATATCGCGGGGCTGCTCGACACGCCTGATAGCGGGCATGTCGTGATCGCCGGGCAGGACATGGCGCAGGCTTCGGACCGGGCGCGCACGACCGTGCGACGCGATCTTGTCGGCTTCGTCTACCAGTTTCACCACCTGCTGCCGGAATTCACGGCAGCGGAGAATATCATCGTTCCGCAACTGGCCAACGGAACGCCGCGCGGCGAGGCCGCTGATCGCGCCGAGATGTTGCTGGCCAAGGTGGGTCTTTCCGCCCGCGGCAGCCATCGGCCCGGTGCGCTGTCAGGGGGAGAGCAACAACGCGTCGCCTTCTGCCGTGCCCTGGCGAACGCGCCGCGCCTGCTGCTGGCGGACGAACCGACCGGCAATCTCGACCCGGAGACGTCGGATACCGTCTTCGGTGTGCTGATGGAACTGGTGCGCGAGACGGGCATGTCCGCGCTGATCGCGACCCATAATCATGACCTTGCGGCGCGCATGGATCGCGTGCTGCGCCTCGATCAGGGCGTGTTGGTCAACGGGTGACGGGCGCCAGTGGCAACCGCGGTTACGGGTGCGTCTCGAACCAGGCCAGGATCTCGTCCAGGGTTTTCTGACGCCGCCCGGGGCTTTCCATCAGAACCTCGTGTTCGCCGCCCTCGATCTCGACATAGCGGCCACCGGGCCAATCTTGCATCCGTTCGCCGACGATCGGCACCTCGACGATGCGTTCACGCGTGCCGACAATGGCCAGAACGGGCATGTCGAGCGGCTCCTTGCGCATCAACTCCCGCGTTTCCCGCAGAGCGGCCCGGACCCACAGGTTCGACGGCCCACCGAGCGCAAGCTCGGCGTGCTGACGGATCTGGCGCATCATGTAGTCGAACTGGTCGCGATCCGTGGTCAGCGGGTTGTCGTCATACTCCATCGGCTCCCACGGGCCTGTGGTGGGCGCGAAGGTGGTGCCAAATCCCAGCGGCCCGGCCAGCCCAAGCACCACGGAGGCGATGGACTTCAGGAACGGGGTCATCTGGATGCCCCACATCGGGCCGGTGAACGCTGCCGATTGAACGGGCAAGCCATCGTAAAGGGCGCGCAATCCGATGCAGCCGCCCATGGAATGCGCGAGCAGGTAGAAAGGCCCCTGCACCCCCAGCGAGTCGAGCCCCGCGCGAAACGCGTCCACGTCCTGCCGATACTCGTCGAAACTGGTGACGTGCCCCATGTCGCGCCGATGCATGGGACGGTCGGCGAGGCCCTGGCCCCGCCAGTCGAACGCGGCCATCCCGTAACCGGCGGCCGCGAAATCGGCCGCCAGCCTGCCGTATTTCTCGACATACTCGGTCCGGCCGGGGAACATCAGGATCGTTCCCTTCTCGCCTTCGGGCCATAGCCCAAGACGCAGCCGCGTGCCATCGGCGCTTGTCACCCACCATGCGCGCGCGCCCGCAGGTCCCTCGGCGATATCGTCGAGGAACGGGGCGGGCTCGAGCTCTGGGATGGATCTGGCCGACAGCATCATACTCAGCTCAGCGCAGACCCGAGTTTCATCGCGGTGCCCATGTCCCCGTCGAGTTTCAGACGGCCCGACATGAAAGCGGCGGTCGGGTCGAGATCCCCGGCCAGGATTTCCTGGAACGTGTCCGCATCCGCGGTCATCACAACATCGGCGGCATCGTCGTCCGATGCCTCGCGCACGGTGTCGCCGTCAACGTAGACAGTACCTTCGTCCTCGATGACGAATTTCGCCGTGCCGTCGAAGCCGCCGTCAAGTTTCGCAGCGATTGCCTCGACAGCCGCGTTGATCGTTTCGCTCATGGGTGGTCTCTCCGTCTTGTCCTTGGTCCTGTGGCGGTGCCCGGCTCGCGCGCGTTTGATGTGGATTGCGCCTTCGGGCGTGCTACAAAACCAACCATGAGGTTTCCGAAACGCATTCTCAACGTTCTCGTTGCGGCAGTCATCTGCGGGTTTCCCGTAGTTGCAGCGGCTCAAGTCACGGCCGACGAGTTGCTGGATCGACTCGCCCAGCCGGATTTGCGGAACTGGGACGTTGTCGAGGCGCAGCTTTACCAGGAATGGTCGCGCTCTGGCTCGGCGACGGCGGACTACCTGCTGCGCATGGGGCGCGCGGCGATGGAGGCGCAGGATTACCCGGTGGCCTACGACCATCTTACGGCGCTGACCGATCATGCGCCGGAATTTGCCGAAGGCTGGAACACCCGCGCCACGCTGTTTTTCGAGATGGGCAGCTACGGCCCCGCGATTGCCGATATCCAGCGCACCCTGGTGCTTGAGCCCCGTCACTTCGGTGCGCTGAGCGGGCTTGGCTTCATGCTGGAAGAGATGGGCGAACTGGAAGATGCGCTGGCCGCGTTCGAAGCCGCCCGCGCTATACATCCCCACCATCCCGAAATACAAAGCGGCATCGAACGCATCGAGCGCCAGCTGGAAGGCCGGACGCTCTAGGCAGCGGCACCTCGGGCCCGAAGGGGATTTGCCATGCAGGACTTGAGCGGACGCGGTCGTGTTGCCGCCGTGCTCGGCCCCACCAACACGGGCAAGACTCACTACGCGATCGAACGCATGCTGGCGCATCGCACCGGCATGATCGGGCTGCCGCTGCGTCTGCTTGCCCGCGAAGTCTATGACAAGATCGTCGCCCTGCGCGGCCCGTCGGTGGTTGCGCTGGTCACCGGCGAAGAGCGGATCGTCCCCGAGCGCACGCAATACTGGGTCTGCACCGTCGAGGCGATGCCCATGGGCCTGGGGACGGATTTCCTGGCCGTGGACGAGATCCAGCTTTGCGGCGACCTGGAGCGCGGCCATGTTTTCACGGATCGCCTCCTGCATGCGCGCGGGCTGCACGAAACCTTGTTCCTTGGCGCGGACACGATGCGCAACGCCATCGCGGCCCTGGTGCCGCGCTGCCAGTTCATGCGCCGCGAACGTTTTTCAGAGCTTGTGTATGCAGGTTCGAAAAAGATAAGCCGGATGCCCTCTCGCAGCGCGATCGTGGGGTTCTCGGTCGATAATCTCTATGCCACCGCCGAGTTGTTGCGCCGGCAAAAGGGTGGCGCCGCGGTGGTCATGGGGGCGCTTTCGCCCCGGACCCGCAACGCCCAGGTCGAGCTTTACCAGAACGGCGATGTGGATGTGTTGGTGGCCACCGACGCCATCGGGATGGGCCTGAACCTAGATATTCGGCATGTCGCCTTTTCGGGCCTGCGCAAGTTCGATGGCCGACGGATGCGCGACCTGATGCCGAACGAACTGGCCCAGATCGCGGGGCGGGCCGGGCGCCATACGCAGGCCGGAACCTTCGGCGTCACGGGCGAGGCGCCGCCCCTCGATGACGGTCTCGCGCAAGCGATCATGGAGCATCGCTTTGCGCCCGTGCGAAAGCTGCAATGGCGCAACTCGGACCTCGATTTCGGGTCCGTCGCCCGTTTGATCGCGTCGCTGGAAGAGCGGACTGATGACGAATGGCTGGCCCGCGCCCGCGAAGCCGACGACCTCAAGGCGCTGAAAGATCTCGGCGCGCGGAGCGAGATCGCCGAGCGGGTTCGCGATGCGCGGGATGTGAAGCTCCTGTGGGATGTCTGCCGCATCCCCGATTTCCGGGGAATCAGCCATGCCGAACATTCCGACCTGTTGGGGCGCATTTTCGGATTTCTCCACGAAACGGGCCGCGTTCCCGACGATTGGCTGGCCCGGCAGGTCAAGCGGATCGACCGGACCGATGGCGATATCGACACATTGTCGAAACGCTTGGCGTATATCCGCACATGGACCTATGTCGCACAGCGCTCGGGGTGGGTTGATGACGAAACCCATTGGCGCGGGACGACCCGTGCCGTAGAAGACCGCCTGTCGGACGCCTTGCATGGTGCGCTGACGCAAAGATTTGTCGACCGGCGGACGAGTGTCCTCCTTCGCCGGTTGAAACAGAAGGAGAGCCTGGTGGCCGATGTGAATGACAAGGGTGAAGTGACTGTCGAAGGCCAGGTGCTCGGCCGGATCTCAGGATTCCGTTTCCTTCAGGATGAGACAGCCAGCCCGGACGAAGCCAAGACGCTGCGGCAGGCCGCCATGGCCGCCCTGCGCCCGGAATTCCACCTGCGCGCCGACCGCATGTACAACGCACCCGACACCGAGTTCGACCTGACCGAGCAGGGCGGCCTCATGTGGGGCGAGATGGCGGTTGGCAAACTGGTCGCCGGCCCCGAAGTGCTGCGCCCGACGGCCGAGGCCTTCGTCGAGGAAGAAGCCGGCGCCGAGGTGATCCAGAAAGTGCAGCGGCGTTTGCAGCACTACATTGACCGCCGCATCGCGGCCCAGTTCGAACCGCTCGTCGCCATGTCGCGCGATGAAACGATCACCGGGCTTGCCCGCGGCGTTGCCTTCCGCCTGTTCGAAGGGTTCGGGATCGTGCCGCGCACCGAGATCGCCGACGACATCAAGGCGCTCGACCAGGAGGCGCGCGGCCTGCTGCGCAAGCATGGGGTGCGGTTCGGCCAGTTCACGATCTTCCAGCCCGCCCTGTTGAAACCCGCGCCGACCCGCCTGCGGCTGGTGCTTTGGGGGTTGGCGCAGGGCATGGACGAGTTGCCCGACAGCCCGCCGCCGGGTCTCGTGACCATCCCCAACGACACGGCCCATAGCCGCGAATACTACACGATGGCGGGTTACCGCACCGCTGGCACACGCGCGATCCGCATCGACATGCTGGAGCGTCTTGCCGACATGCTGCGCGGACAGGATACGCGCGGCGGGTTCGAAGCGACGGCCGACATGTTGTCGATCACGGGCCTGACCCTCGAACAATTCGCCGATCTCATGGGCGGTTTGGGCTACAAGGCCGCACGCGGAGAGCGCGCGAAGGTGAAGGCTGCGCCGGAACCCGCTGCGACCGATGCACCGGAAACGGTGGACGAGACGCCGCTTGGCGCGACTGTCCCGACCGGGCTGGAAGGGGCAGATACGCCCGACCCCGAAGCGCCGACCGAGGTGCCGGGCGAAACCCCGGCCGAGACGCCGGTCGAAGCCCCGAGCGAAGCCCCCGCCGAACCGCCGACCGAGTTGCCGGAGGATACTCCGTCCGAGGCTCCGGCCACGCCGCCTGCGGAAACGCCGGAGACCGGGGCAGAGCCTGAGATGGAAGTGTTCTACACGTTCGCCTGGGCGCCACGCCGCCGGGCCGGCGGTGCGCCGCGAGACCGCGCAGATGCGGGCCGGGGAGCCCCGGGCGGCAAGCCCAAATCCGGTCGCAAGCAAGGCGGCGGCAAGCCCCGCGGCAAGGGCGGCAAGCCCAAGCATGACGACAAGCCGCGGAGCTTTTCGTCTGCCCCCAAGAAGAAAGAAAAGGCGATCGACCCGGACAATCCGTTCGCGGCCCTGGCGGCCCTCAAAGATCGGTCCTGACGCCATTTGACAGAGCCAAGGCGCACGGATCGACTCGATCGCTGGTTGTGGCAGGCGCGGTTCTTCAAGACCCGGAGCCTTGCCGCGCGCCGCGTGTCCGAAGGCGCGGTGCGGGTCAATGCCGACCGTGTGACGAAACCTGCCGCCAGCGTCGGAGAGGGGGACGTCCTGACCTTTCCGCAGGGGCGACAGATCCGCGTTGTTCGAATTGCGGCGCTTGCGACGCGGCGCGGCCCGGCGAGCGAGGCGCAAACCCTCTACGACGACCTGACACCGCCCGAGGACAAGGGCGCAGCCCCGGCCCGGGTTGGCCCGCGCCCGACCAAGAAGACGCGGCGCGACCTGGACGCGTTTCGCGGCGCGGCGGAAGACGACTGAAAGCTGCGCGAAAAAATCGCATCCGGACGCTCGGGTTGGTCTTGGAAAGCTGTCAACCTGGCTTTACAGTTGCCCAACACATGGTCTGATGTCACAGGGTGGGTGCCGAGGCTTGCATCGGTCATTCGCCTCGCGTAGCAGACCCCAAGAACGACCATCCGAGGGTATCGCATGACGTATGTCGTGACCGAAAATTGCATTGCCTGCAAGTACACCGATTGCGTGGAAGTCTGCCCCGTCGACTGCTTCTACGAGGGCGAAAACTTTCTTGTCATTCACCCTGACGAATGCATCGACTGCGGTGTTTGCGAACCGGAGTGCCCGGCTGACGCGATCCGGCCCGACACCGAACCCGAGATGGAAAAATGGGTCGAGATCAACCGGAAATATGCCGAGATGTGGCCGGTGATCATCACCAAGAAAGATCCGCTCCCGACGGCGGATGAGATGGACGGCAAGCCCGACAAGATGGGCATGTTGTCCGAAGCGCCCGGCGAAGGCGGGTAACGGACAGACGAAACGGCGCGCATCCGATTCGCAGGGCCATGAAATCTTGGGGTCCGAAGCGGCGTCGCGGTCCAAAAAGTGACGTGTAACCCCCTTTATTCAAAGAGGGAACGCTCTGTCTGTGTGCGCGAATCTTTAAAGTGGCCGTTTTTTATGTTATGTAACGGTTACAAAAATTGTCTGTCTGTAGTGTCGACCGGGTCTGCCAACCCGACTTAGTTCAGCGATTCACATCCCTTGCTGGTGGAAGGCTTCGGTTTTCCGCGGGCAATTTGTGTCGCTCATGAACGGGCTTCCGACGCCACGGAACCAAAAAGGAACTGCCAATGACCAAACGGAAGTCGCAAGAGTTCAGCGCGAATGACTATGTCGTGTATCCTGCCCATGGCGTGGGACAGATCGTTTCGATCGAAGAACAGGAGATCGCAGGCCTTAAGCTCGAACTCTTCGTCATTTCGTTCGAAAAGGACAAGATGACCTTGCGCGTGCCCACGGCCAAAGCGACCGAGATCGGCATGCGCTCGCTCAGCTCCCCCGATGTCGTGTCCAAAGCGATGGAGACGCTGAAGGGCAAGGCCAAGGTCAAGCGGGCCATGTGGTCGCGCCGCGCCCAGGAATATGAGCAGAAGATCAATTCCGGTGATTTGATCTCGATTGCCGAGGTGGTCCGTGACCTGCACCGCGCCGACGATCAGCGCGAGCAGTCCTATTCGGAACGTCAGCTCTACGAAGCCGCGCTCGAGCGTCTGACCCGCGAGCTGGCGGCCGTGAAAGGCATGGACGAGGCCAATGCGCAGCGCCAGGTTGACGAGGTGCTGACGGCCCGGGCGGCCTGATCCCGCCTATCGGCGTATTATCGCTAAGGAAATCCAGACCCGCCGCGCCTGTCGCGGCGGGTTTTTCTTTGTGATAGAAACAGGTTCGGGGGACGGGAACCTCTGCATCGCGTCATGCGTTGCCACCCAGTCTGACATCTGAAAGGACCCGGAATGAAAAAGATCTTCGCACCGATTGCGCTTGTCGCTGCCCTTGGCACGGCTGGCTGCCAGAACCTCAGCCCGCAGGATCAGGCCAACCTTGGCCTGCTGGCCGGTGCGGGTGCTGGCCTGATCACCGCCAACGCGCTGAACGCCAACGCCAACTGGACGATCGTCGCTGCGCTGGCCGGTGCCGCCGTCGGCACGCTGGTTGCACGGAATGCGCAAACCGGAAACTGCGCCTATTCGAACGGGGATGGCACCTACACGGTTCGCCCCTGCTGACCAGACCTGACCGCGCTGCGTGTCGCTTCCGGGTGCCAGGTGACAGGCATCCATGGTGGGGCTTCACGGCAGCACACGGAATGAACGCCCGCTGCAGATCTTGCAGCGGGCGTTTTTTGGGTCCGGTCGAGAAGGGGCGGGAATGATGCAGCCACCCATGCTGAGGCGGCGGCCGGCCCCTTAAGTGTCGCGACCGCCGGGCCGCCTTGGCGCCACTCCGCGAAGCGTCCCGGCCAGGGCGCCAGCATCGCCGCGGCGCCTGCGCCCCTCGGTCGGCGCTTCTTCGGTGAGCCCGTCAAGTTGGCTGAGCAGGGCGGTTTCGAGATTGTTGTTCAGTTCGCGGGAACGTTCGACATAGGCCGTGTTTTCGGCGACGGGCACACCCGGTTTCCAAAGTTCGGCCAATTCGCGCAGGTTCTGACGGTCGTGGCGATAGAAAGCGATCTCAAGCTCATGGGCTTCGTAATCGCTCAAACCCATGCCTTCGAGGACGTAGCGCGCGGCCCGCAGCGAACTGTCGAACATCTCGCGCACGATATGGTCGGCCCCGGCGTTGTAGAGCTCGTAGACATGCAAGCGGTCATGGGCACGGGCGACGATGGCGATATCGGGGCGCAGCCGCCGCGCATATTCGACCAGTTGCACGGCAGCCGCCTTGTCATCGACCGCCACGACGAGAACGCTGGCCTCGCCCAGCCCTGCGGCGGCCAGCAATTCGGGCCGCGTCGGGTCGCCGAAAAACCCCTTGAAGCCGAAGCGCCGCATCAATTGGATCGTGGCGAGGTCACTATCGAGAACCACGGTGCGAAAGCCGGAGGCCTGGACCATCCGGTTCACCACCTGACCGAACCGCCCGATGCCGGCGATGATCACCGGGGCTTTCTCGTCGATTTCGTCATGTCGGGGTGTTTCCTCCGGCTCACTGGCCAACCGCTTGCCGATAAACTCGTAGACGATGAAGGACAGCGGCGTCAGCAGCATGGAAAGGGCAACCACGAGCAATATGATCTCGCCGATGCGGGGCAGGAACACCCCCTGCTGCAAGCCGAATGCGACAAGGACGAAGCCGAATTCGCCCGCCTGCGCGAGGCCGAGCGTGAACAGCCACCGATCGCGCCCCTGAAGGCCGGAGACGAGCGCGATGACCAGAAGGACCAGCCCCTTGCCGATCATCAGCGCGATGGTCAGTGCGATGATCAGGACGGGATTGCCGAACAGCGTGCCGAAATTGATACCGGCCCCGACCGTGATGAAGAACAGGCCCAGCAACAGCCCCTTGAACGGCTCGATATCCGCCTCAAGCTCGTGGCGGAACTCGGAATTCGCCAGAACGACCCCGGCAAGGAAGGCACCAAGCGCGGGGGACAGTCCGACGAGAATCATCAAGAAGGCGATCCCGACCACGATCACCAGCGCGACTGCCGTGTACATTTCGCGGATGCGGCTGGCGTGAATGAACCGGAAAAGCAGGGGGGACAGGTAGCGGCCGGCCAGGATGATCGCCGCGACAGCGGCCAGCGTCACAAGGGTCACCCCCCATGCCGGTAACCCCTCGACCAGCGACATCGCATGGTGTGCGTCTTCCTCGGGGGCGCGATTGATCGAGCCGTCCTCGGAAAAGGTAATGCTGCGCCCCAAGGCCAGCAGCGGGAGGATGGCCAGGGCCGGGATGACGGCGATGTCTTGTGTCAGCAGGACCGAAAAGGCCGAGCGCCCGCCCTCGGTCCGCATGAGGTTTTTCTCGGTGAGGGTCGTCAGCACGATTGCCGTGGAGGACAGTGCAAGGGTCAGGCCGACCGCCAGCGAGGTCTGGAGCGGCAGGCCGAGCAGGTAGACCCCTATGGCGATGGCGACTGTCGACAGCAGAATCTGTGCGCCCCCGGTGCCGAGAAGCTTTTTGCGCATCTCCCAAAGGCCCTTGGGATCCAGTTCCAGCCCGATCAGGAACAGCATCAGCACAACGCCGAACTCGGCGTAATGCTGGAGATCGGCGGTTTCGGACCCGACCAGGCCAAGGACCGGGCCGATCATGATGCCGGCGATCAGGTATCCAAGAACGGACCCCAAGCCGAAGCGCACGGAAAGCGGCACCGCGATGACCATAGCGGTCAGGTAGATCGTACCTTGTAGCAGGATGCCTTCCATGCCGGTTCCATTTCATGCTCGATGCCCGGCCCAACCCTATCCGTGCTGCAGATGCAAAGTCCATTGGCGACGGCGGCCGGTGTGCATATCCACCGCGCGTCAGCTGCGCGCAGGGTGTCTTCGGCCGGAAGGAGGTCAGGTTTCGTCCAGCCAGGGCGGCGCCACGGGGGCCCCGTCCACGCGGACTTCTCCGGCCTCGTTGTCCAGCACCACGGGATTTTCGAACAGGGTCAGGGTGGGGCGCACACCGAAACGCCCCTCCATCCAGTCGGCCCAACCCTCGTTGAACCAGGCTGCGGCATCCTCGCGGGTTGCGAACTCGTAGATGCCGCCGCCCCCGGCCTCGCTGTTGAGGAAATACTTCCGCCGCAGTCCCTTTACCTTGTGAAAGATCCGGGTCGCGTCCAACGATTGCTGCGCGACGAAGTCATGATCGCGTTTCGGCCCGTCGAGCGGGATCTGGACAAGGGCGATGATCATGCGGGCCTCTCCGAAGGGGTCTCGTCGGGGCAGGATAGGGCACATGGCGTCTGCGTGCAAAACGCCGGCCTTGTCAGGGAAGACAGGATGCCGCATCAAGGCGATCTGAAACGCAAGGGCCGCTGATGAAACGTTCCGAAATCAATGCAATCATGGCCGAGGCCGATGCTTTCATCCGGTCCTTCGGCTTTGTCCTGCCGCCGTTTGCCTATTGGACGCCGGAGGAGATGAAATCGCGCCGGGCCGAGATCGACCGGCTGATCGAAGGCCGGATGGGCTGGGACATAACCGATTTCGGGCAGGGCGATTTCGACAAGCTCGGGCTGTTCCTGTTCACCCTGCGCAACGGGCGGCTCGATGACCTGAAACGGGGCACCGGCATGTGCTATGCGGAGAAGCTGCTGATCTCGAAGCAGGACCAGATCAGCCCGATGCATCGCCACTACCTCAAGGCCGAGGATATCATCAATCGCGGTGGCGCGACCTTGGCGATCGAGCTTTACGGTTCCGCGCCCGATGGGTCCTTCGACGAAAGCGCTGGCGGAACCGTCCTGTGTGACGGGATCACCCGCCACTTCACACCGGGCGAGATCCTGACCTTTGCGCCGGGCGAAAGCGTGACCCTCATGCCCGGGGATTGGCATGCCTTCTGGGGGGAGGGCGGTGACGTGCTGATCGGCGAGGTGTCGACCGTCAACGATGACGAGACCGACAATTGGTTCCGTGATCCCATCGGGCGCTTTGCTGCGATCGACGAGGATGAAGCGCCGACGCATCTCCTTGTCTCCGACTACGCGAGCTGGCTGTCATAGGCGAAGACCTGCGCGTTACGCGTCCTTGACGGGCCCCAGCGCGCGCCAGCCGATATCGCGGCGGCAGAACCCCTGGGGCCAGTCGATCCGGTCGACCATGGCGTAGGCGCGATCCCGTGCCTCCTGCAAGCTGTCTCCGCGGGCGGTGACGTTCAGGACGCGACCGCCGGAGGCGGTGATCTGACCGTCCACTTTCTTCGTTCCGGCGTGAAACACCATGTTGAACGAGTCCTCCGGAAGGCCCTCAAGCCCGCCGATCACGCTGCCTTTCGCGTATGCGCCGGGATAGCCCTTGGCCGCCATCACGACCGTCATGGCATGATCCTCGGCCCATGTGACCTGCATCTCCGCCAGCCGCCCTTCGGCGCAGGCCAGCATCAGGTCGAGCGCCTGCGCCCCGAGCCGCATCATCAGCACCTGGCATTCCGGGTCGCCGAAACGCACGTTGTATTCCACCAGGCGCGGCTGGCCGTCTTCGATCATCAGGCCGGCATAGAGAACACCGCGATAGGGTGTGCCGCGCCGCGCCATCTCGGCGACCGTCGGCTTCACGATCTGGTCGAGGGCTGCTGCCGTGACCGCCTCGGTCATGACGGGGGCAGGGGAATACGCGCCCATGCCGCCCGTATTGGGGCCGGTATCGCCTTCGCCGACACGCTTGTGATCCTGGGCCGTGCCGATCGGCAGGACGGTTTCCCCGTCGGACAGGACGAAAAAGCTCGCCTCTTCGCCAGTCATGAATTCCTCGATGACGACCTCCGCCCCTGCGGCCCCGAACGCGCCGCCGAACATGTCGTCGATGGCGGCGAGGGCCGTGTCCTCGTCCATCGCGACGACCACGCCCTTGCCCGCCGCAAGGCCATCCGCTTTCACGACGATCGGTGCGCCCGTGTCGCGCACGTGCCGCTTGGCCGACTCGGCGTCGGTGAACCGAGCCCAGGCCGCCGTCGGCGCGCCGCAGGCATCGCAGATTTCCTTGGTGAAGGTCTTCGACGCTTCCAGTTCAGCGGCAGCCTTGCTCGGCCCGAACACCAAAATCCCGGCATCCATCAACATATCCACAACGCCCGCCGCTAGCGGCGCTTCGGGACCTACGATTACGAAATCAATCGAATTTTCGGCTGCGAACTCGGAAATCCCCACAGGGTTTTCCCCATCGAGATCCGCACATTCCGCAATCTCGGCGATGCCCGCGTTGCCAGGGGCAACGATCAGGCGATCACATTTCGGGTTTTGCAAGACAGCCCAGGCCAGCGCATGTTCGCGGCCGCCACCGCCAAGGATCAGGATGTTCACGGGCAGGTATCCTTTCGTCTCGGTCGCGACGGGATACCGCCGCTTGGGCGCGGGCACAATAACGCCCTGACGCGCCCCTTTGCAGAGAGGTTGCGCCGGCCGCTCCTGCAACTAAGACTGCGGGCATGGATGATCTGATCGACGACGACAGCCCCGGCAACGCGCCGGAGTTCACCGTCTCCGAACTTTCGGGGGCTGTGAAACGGACAATCGAGGGCAGCTTTGCCCATGTGCGCGTGCGCGGCGAGATCGGGCGTCTCAGCCGACCCCGGTCGGGGCATGTCTATCTCGACCTCAAGGATGACCGGTCGGTTCTTGCGTCCGTGATCTGGAAAGGCGTCGCCAGCCGGCTGAGCCACGCGCCCGAAGAAGGCATGGAAGTGATCGCAACCGGGCGACTGACCACCTTTGCGGGGCAGTCGAAGTACCAGTTGGTGATCGAGGATCTGCGGCCAGCCGGGGCGGGGGCCCTCATGGCGATGCTGGAAAAACGCCGCGCGGCCCTGGCCGCCGAAGGCCTGTTCGACGAGAGCCGCAAGCAAAAGCTACCCTTTCTTCCCGATGTCATCGGCGTCGTCACGTCGCCTTCGGGTGCCGTCATCCGCGATATCCTGCACCGGTTGCGGGATCGCTTTCCGCGGCATGTCCTGATCTGGCCCGTTGCCGTGCAGGGCGAGAAATGCGCGCCCGAGGTGGCCCGTGCCATACGCGGCTTCAATGCCATGCCGGAGGGTGGCCCCATCCCGCGCCCCGATCTTCTGATCGTCGCGCGCGGCGGCGGCAGTCTGGAGGATCTTTGGGGGTTCAACGACGAGGCCGTGGTCCGCGCGGCTGCCGACAGCCGGATCCCCCTGATCTCGGCGGTGGGTCACGAGACGGACACCACGCTGATCGATTTCGCGTCTGACCAGCGCGCACCGACGCCCACGGCAGCGGCAGAGATCGCCGTGCCCGTGCGGATGGACCTGTTGAACTGGCTGCGCACGCAAGAGGGGTATCTCAGCCGCGGCGTGACGCAGGCGTTAGGCCTGCGGCGGCAGAGGCTTGGCGATCTTTCGCGCGGCCTGCCGCGCCGCGACAGCCTGCTCGATGCGCCGCGGCAGCGGCTCGACCGGTTGGTCCTGCAACTTGGCCCCGCCCTGCGCCACGCGACACAGATCCGGCGGCGCGAGCTGGACCACCTGGCCTCGAACCTCAACCCCGCGCTGGAGCGCGCGGTGTCCTCCAAGCGACTGGCCCTTGGCCGCGCCTCGGCGGGATTGTCGCCCGCGCGGCTGGCGTCGACCCTGCGCAGCCGGCGCGAGCGTCTGACCTCTCTCGCGGGGCGGCTCGATCCGTCGCGCCTTTCGGCGCGGCAATCCACGGCCCGGGACCGGCTGGATGACCTGTCGCGTCGGTTCGACCGTGCGGCCCGCGCCGACCTGCGCACACGGCGCGACAAGCTCAGTTCACTGGGCAGGCTTCTGGCGACATTGGGATACGAGGCGACCTTGCAACGCGGCTACGCGGTGATCCGCGGGGGCGACAATGTCGTGACCCGTCTTGCGCAGGCCGAGGGACAGCCCGCGTTGGAGATCGAATTCGCGGATGGCAAGCTTGGCGTGACACCGGCCTCGGCGTCGCCGCGTCCGAAGGCGTCGAAATCGCCGAAGAAAGATCCCCCGCCGGATCAGGGCTCACTCTTCTGAGGCAAGCAAGGCACCTGCCCCATCTTTATCCGCGAAATATGCCGGGGTCCGGGGCAGCGCCCCGGTCCGCCGTCAGATCACGAAGGACAGGCGCCGGTTCAGCGGCAGATCCCGCACGCGTTCGCCCGTCAGGTCATAGATCGCGTTGGCCAAGGCGGGCATGGAGGGCGGCACGGCAGGTTCGCCAACGCCGCCCAAGTGGGATTGCGTCTCAAGGATGCGTACCTCGATCTCGGGGCTGTTATGCAGGCGCAGCGAGTCGAAATCCGGGAAGTTCCACTGCTCCACCTCGCCCCCGGCAAAGCTGATTTCCTGCATGGCCGCCGCCGACAGGCCCCAGATCACGCCGCCGGACATTTGCGCTTCGATGATGGCCGGGTCCAACGCCGTTCCGACATCGCAGGCCACCCAGGCCCGATCGATCGAGATATCACCGTCTTGGTCCGTGACCTCGACCACGACAGCCACCGCGGTGTGGAAGGAATAGGTCAGCGCGACGCCACGCCCGGTTCCTTCGGGGGTGCTGCCTGTCCAGCCGGACATTTCGGCCACGGCCTCCAGCACACCGGCCGAGGGCGCGTGTTCGCGCCGCGCAAGATCCAGACGGAAGGCCAGGGGATCGCGCTGCACGGCAGCGGCCATCTCGTCGATGAAGCTTTCCATGAAGAACCCGTTGAACGAGTTGCCGACCGACCGCCAGAACCCGATCGGGACGTCCAGATCCGCAAGATGCCCGCTGACCCGGTAACTCGGGATGGCGTAGGGCTGGTTGAACATCCCCTCGACATGGCCCTTGTCCGGGCCGCTGGGGGACAGGCCCGTCATGCGCTGCATGGATTGCCGGGTGACCGAGGGCGCTGCGACGCGCCCTTCCAATGCCGTGGCAAAGCCACCCCGCAAGACACCGCGCATCCGGGCCGCCGCCGCCGGGCGGTAGAAATCATGCCGCATGTCTTCTTCGCGGGACCATGTGACCTTGACCGGTGTGCCCTGGATCGCGCGGGCCACGCGGGCGGCTTGCACGACGAAATCCGTCTCTCCACGCCGTCCGAACCCGCCGCCGAGAAAGGTCACTTGGCAGGTCACCTGGTCTGTGTCCAGATCAACCGCCTCGGCCGCGCGTTGCTCGGCAAATCCGGGGGCCTGGCTGCCGGTCCAGATGTCCAGCGCATCCCCGGTGTAAAGGGCCGTCGCATTCATCGGTTCCATCGTGGCGTGGGCCAGCCAGGGAACGGTATATTCCGCCTCGATCACGCGATCTTCCGGCGAGATATCGAGCGCGTCGAGATCGCCATCGTCGCGCAGCATGGAATTCGGCGCGTTGTCCAATGCGGCGCGGATCACGTTCATCATTTCGTCCGACGTGTCGGGGTAGGGGGCCGCCGCCCACTCGATCTCGACCGCGTCGGCGGCCTGCATGGCGAGCCACGTGTTACTGGCGACAACGGCAATCCCGTCCGTCAGATCGACGACACGCTCCACGCCGGGCATGCCTTCGGCGGCGCTGGCGTCAAAGCTCAGCATGCCGCCGCCGAGCCTTGGATTGCGGCGCACGGCGGCGAATTTCATGCCGGGCAGACGCACATCCAGCCCGAATTCCGCGGTTCCGGTCGACTTGGCGATCATGTCCGTGCGCGGCATGGACCGGCCTAGGTAGCGCCAATCTTCCGGGTCCCGCAACGCGGCGCGACGCGGCGGGTCGATCTCCGCGGCGGCTGGGGCCAGTTCGGCATAGCTCAGCTCGATGCCGCCGGGCGCGATGACCTTGCCATCCCGTGTCGTCAGCGACCCAAGCGGCATGTTGAGCCTCTCTGCCGCCGCCCTTTTCAGCGTCTCCCGCGCGGTCGCGCCGGCCATGCGCAGTTTCTCGAACGCATCGATGGTCGAGGTCGAGCCGCCGGTCACCTGCAACCCGATCATCTTGGGCAGCACGGTCATGGCTTCGATCATGACCTCGTGGAAACCGGTGCGTTCATAGTCGTTGATGGGCAGGCCGTGGGACATCACGGCCCCGTTGTAATAGGCCTGCGCCGCGGGGCCGTGCATCACGCGCACATCCTCCCACGCCACGTCGAGTTCTTCCGCCACAAGGGCGGGCAGAGTGGTGTAGACGCCTTGGCCCATCTCGGCCCGCGCGGCGATCAGGGTGACGCCCTCCTGGTCGATCAGGATCCATGGATTAAGCGTCGCCTGCCCGTCGCCCGGTTGCAGCGGGTTCGGTAGATCGCGGCGATACTGCCAGACGCCGAACGCAACGCCGCTCGCGATGGCGGCAGATCCGACAAGCAGCGTGCGGCGGGTGATCTTACCCCAGTTCGGCATCGTTCAGCCCTCCCGCCCAAGCGCATCGGCGGCGGCATGGATCGCGGCGCGGATGCGGGGATATGTGCCACACCGGCATAGATTTTCGGACATGGCGAGGTCGATCTCCTCGTCGGAGGGGTTCGGGGTTTCAGAGAGCAGTGCTGCGGCCTGCATGATCTGGCCCGATTGGCAGTAGCCGCATTGCGCCACCTGATGCTCGACCCAGGCTTGCTGCACCGCATGAAGCGCGCTTGGGGTGCCCAAGCCTTCGATCGTGGTCACCGGCCCCCGGACATCGGCCAGCGCGACCTGGCACGCGCGCATCGCTTCGCCGTCGATATGCACGGTGCACGACCCGCAGGACGCGACGCCGCAACCGTATTTCGTACCGGTGAGCCCAAGTTCATCCCGCAAGACCCAGAGAAGCGGGACATCGTCGGGCAGGTCCACCTGGTAGTCGGTCCCGTTCACGGTCAGCGTGGTTGGCATCTTTGGCTCCCTGCGGCGTCTTTGAACGTTTCTGACAAAGATGTCTTGACTTGTCAGTATGTCAATTGACGGTTTGGACGGAAAACGTCAGAAAATAATCATGGACGTGCAACCTCCCATCCCCTCGCTTTTCGAGCGCATCACCGCATCGGTGCCGGATGAAAAGGCGCGCGTTATCTTGCGCGCCGGATATGACAGTTTCCTTCGCTTTGGGCTGCGGCGCTCGTCGATGCAGGACATAGCGGACCGGGCGGGCATGTCGCGCGCGGCGCTCTATCTGCATTTCCGGAACAAGGATGACATCTTCCGCGCGTTGATGGAGGCCTGTTTCACAGCCGCGTCCGAGGCCGTGGCCGACACCCTTGCGCAGCATGATGACCCGGTGGAGGCGCTGACAGCGGCCTTCGCCGTGCAGGTTGGCGACGCCGCCGAGGCAATGATGAGATCCCCGCATGCCGAGGAATTGCTGTCGCACAAGCGCGGGGCGGCCGCCGATATCGTTGCCGCGGGGATGCGTCGGTTGGCGGACGTCTACGGCGTTTGGCTGGCATCCTCGGTGATGGCGGGACGCATCGCGCCCGAGGCCATTGACGGGAACCCTCATCGCACCGCCACCACAATTCTCTCGGCGCTCGATGGGTTGAAGCACGAAGGCTTGGCTTGGGCCGATTACCTCGATGCGCGCGACCGCTTGGCCCTGTTGTTCGGACGCGCGCTGCGCCGGTCCTGATCAGCCGGACGAGGCCAAGCGGGCGGGCCAAGCCACGCGGCCCATCTTGAACCGCAACAGGCCGGTCGCCCGTGTTGCGATCACCGCGCCCCAGATCGCCAACAGGTTCGCCATCACCGCCGCGCCAAGGATGCCGATATAGCCGAACGTCCAAACGCCCAGCCATGCAAGGGGCAGGTAGATGGCGAAGATGCGGGCCAGCGATAGCGACATGGACCAAAGGGCCCTGGAGCGCGCATTCATTGCCGCGTTGGCGGTGACCAGAATGCCGTAACCTCCAAGGCTCCACCCGACGACCTTGAGATAAAGCGCCGCGTGTCGCGTGGCTTCTTCGCCCGAGGCGATGGTTGCGGCGATGGGCGAGGCAAAAAGGAACAGACCAGCGCCGGCGAGCAAACCATAGCCCGCACAGATCAGGAAAGTCTGTCGCAGGGCCTGTCTTGCCCGGTCTTGCTTGTCGGCGCCCCAGTTCTGGCCCACGACCGGCCCGATGCCCGCCGAAAGCGCCAGAAGCGGGACTATCGCCAAAGCCTGCACGCGTGTGGCTGCTCCGAACCCCGCCACATAAGCCTGGCCCAGGGTGGCGACCGCCGCGGTGACGAGCGCCATGCCCGCCGGGTTGATCGCATTGGAGAACGCGGCCGGGGCGCCGACCTTCACCAACTCGCGCGTATTGCGGGCAAGATCGGTCAGCGGGTTGCCACAACTGCCGATCAACCCCCTGCGCCACGCCCATGTCAGCGCCAGCGCCATGGCAAGCGCGCGTGCCACGAGTGTCGCCCAGGCCGCTCCGGCGACGTCGAATGCGGGGAGGGGGCCCAGTCCGAAAATCAGGATCGGGTCGAGGCCGATATTGACGATGGCGGCCACCACCATGGTTGCCGCCGCCCGCATCCCGTCGCCATGGGCCCGGAAGGCCGCGTTGCCCACCATCATTGCGACCAGGAAGGGGAAGGATGCGCACCAGATCGGGATATAGGCCCCGATATGGCCCAACACCGCGTCATCGGCCCCCATCAGCGCAAACACCGTGGGGTAGGCCAGCCAAAGCATTGCCGCGACCGCCGCCGCAAGAAGCGTGCCGAGGCCGATGGCTTGCAGGGCGGCGCGCTGCACGGCGCTGTTGTTGCGCGCGCGTCCGATGGATTGGCTGAGGACGGCATTCGCGCCTGCCGATAGCCCGATGGACAGCGACGTGATCGCCGTCGTCACCGGAAAGATGAAGCCCACGGCGGCCAGCGGCCCCTGACCCAGCTGCCCAAGGAAATAGGCGTCGGCCAGGCCGATCGAGATCACGGCGAGGATACCCAGGGACATGGGCGCAGAGACCACGGCCAAGGCGCGCGCGGTGGATCCTTCGGTCAGGGTGCGGGTCTGCGGATTGCTCATTGGTCCCCGTGCGGTGTCACCGCAGACCAATGCACGGCCCGCCCTTCGGTTCCCGATGGGCTGAAACGAACAACGCCGGGCGTGTTGGCCCGGCGTTGCGTCGTGATGGTCTCTGTTGTCAGCGCCCGCGAATGCGGGGGTCGAGCGCATCGCGCAGACCGTCGCCGATATAGTTCACGCTCAGCACCGTCAGCGAGATCGCCATGCCCGGCCAGATCACGCGCTCGGGGTTCTGTTGCAACCAGTCGGTTGCGTCGAACAGAAGCCGCCCCCAGGTCGGGAAGTCCGACGGGAAACCGAGGCCGAGGAAGCTCAGCGCGCTTTCGGTGATGATCGCGTTGGCGATCCCCAGCGTCGCCGACACCATGATCGGCGACATGACGTTGGGCAGGATGTGGCGCAGGATCATCCGGCTTGGCCGTGTCCCGATGCTTTTGGCCGCCAGCACGAATTCCCGCTCCTTGATGGCCAACACGTCGCCGCGCACCACGCGTGCCGTCTGCATCCAGCTCGTGATCCCGATCACGAAGACGATCAGGATGAAGATCCCGCCCTCGGGGCCGAAGGCGGCGCGAAGCTGGTCGCGGAACAGCATGATGATGACGAGGAGCAGCGGCAGCAGCGGCAGCGCAAGGAACAGGTCGGTCAGCCGCATCAGCGGTCCGTCGAGTTTCTTGAAATACCCGGCGAGCACGCCGATCAACGTCCCGACGAACAGGGCCAGCAGCATCGCGGTCAGGCCAACCGAGATCGAGGTCTGCCCACCCGCCATCATGCGCGCCATCGTATCGCGGCCCAGCTGGTCGGCGCCCATCGGATGCGCCAGGCTCGGCCCCGTGTTGCGCGCCCGGATGTCGATGTATTGCGGATCGATCGTCCAGATCAGGGGGCCCACGAAGACGAAGAGCAGGGCGAAAATGAAGAAGCCGAGGCCAAAGAGCGCGCCCTTGTGCGTCCGGAACTGCTCCCACACGTCCCACCACTGGTTTCGTGGCGGGGCCGAGGCCTCCATCTCCATCACGGGGGCGGCGCCAGCCGGGGTGGCCCCGGCGGTTTGCAGCGGCTGGTTCGGGCGGTCTGCGGGATCTTGGAGATCAGTCATAGCGGATCCTCGGGTCGAGCAAGCCGTAGAGGATATCGGCGAGAAGATTGAAGAGCACGATCAGGATCGCGAAGATGAAGCTCACGGTTTGCACCACGGGCACGTCGCCGCCCTGGATCGCGATGATCAGAAGCTGGCCGATGCCGTTCACCTTGAACACCTGCTCGGTGATGATGGCGCCGCCGAACACGGCCGGGATGTTGAGCGCGATCACGGTGACGACCGGGATCATCGAGTTGCGCAGCACGTGGACGAGCACCACCGTCTTTTCCGTCAGGCCCTTGGCCCGCGCGGTGCGCACGTAATCCTGGTTCAGGTTGTCCAGCATCGAGGCGCGCATGTAGCGGCTGATCTGCGACGCGTTGTACAGGCCAAGCACCATGACGGGCATGATGATCTGCTTGAGCTGAACCACGAAGCTGTCCCAGTCCGTCACCTCGTGGGTCGTGTCGTAGACCGACGGGAACCAGCCCAGTTGAACGGCGAAGATCACGATGAACAGAACGCCGGTGAAGAAGGTCGGAACCGAGAAGCCAACCATCGAGACGAACGTGCCGATCTGATCGAACACCGAATACTGCCGGTAGGCCGAAATGATCCCCAGAGGCATCGCGATGATGATGCCGACGATATAGGACGTGCCCACCACCCACAGCGTCTGCGGCATGCGCTGAACGATCAGGTCCATGACGGGGCTGCGGGTCTGGTAGGAGATGATCCGCGTGCCGTCTTCGGGGGCAAGCGATGTCCCGAGCCAGCCATCGATCAGATGCAGCGGCTCATCCCACAGCATCAGCTTCAGCCATTTGAAATACTGGACCAAGACCGGGTCGTTCACGCCCAGGCTTTCGCGGATCTGTTCGCGCACCTCTGGCGGAATGGTCAGGGGCAGACCGGCGGTCGGGTCCGATGGCGACAGCTTCACGATCAGGAAGATGATGAAACTGATGAACAGAAGCGTCGGGATTGCCGTGAGTAGGCGACGGATGGTGAATGTCAGCATGGGCCAACGCCTCGGGTCATGAGTTCGACTTTCCGGGGTAGAGGGATAGGAAGGCCCGCGCGCAGGACGCGCGGGCCTGTCGTTTCAGATCAGGCGATCATTCCTGGATACGATACCAGTCCATGATGTTCCACAGTTCGGAATCCCAGTCCGACATGCGGATGCCGCCCAGCGTGTTGGCATGGGCCGACACGCCGCCACGGTGGATCAGCGGGATGATCGAGTAGGACTGCACCAGCATGTCGTTCTGCATCATCGCGATGCGGCCACGCTCGGCGAGGTCGGCCGTCATGGCCATCTCGGCGATCAGGGCGTCATACTCTTCCGAGCAGAAACGCTGGATGTTCGAGCCCTGCCACTGCGTCTCGGGGCTCGGGATCTCGTCGCAGGCCCAGTTGGCCATGTAGGCCTGCGGGTCAACACCGGCGAAGTTGTTGGTGTACATTTCGACGTCGGCATAGAACTTCTGGAAGGTGTCGGGCGAGCCCGGGTCACCGCCGAAGAAGACCGACGCGTCGATGTTGCGCAGCTCGGCGTCGATGCCGATTTCCGCCCACCACTGCTTGACCAGCGCCTGGGTGTCCTGGCGGACAGCGTTGGTCGAGGTCTGGTAGAGAACGCGCAGCGGGGTGCCTTCGTACTCGCGGATGCCGTCGCCGTCGGTGTCGACAATGCCGGCCTCGTCGAGCAGCGCGTTCGCGCCGTCGATGTCCTGCACCAGGCAGCCATCGTTGGCGGTCGAGGCATAGGCCTCGGGCGCGGGCAGCACGTTACAGGTCGGCTGGCCACCGGCCCCGTAGCCGATTTCCACCAGCAGGGCGCGGTCGATCGCCATCGACATGGCCTGGCCGATGATCGGGTTGGTCAGGAACGGGTGCGGACCAGCTTCGGCCGTCGAGCGGATGTCGCCAAGCGCCGGATCGGGGTTGAACTGGTTCATGTGCAGACGCTCGACCGAGGTGCCGAAGGCGGTGACCACGGTGCCCAGACCGTTGGCTTCCATCTCGGCCAGAATGGTCGGGTCGATCTGCAGGTTCCAAGCGTAGTCGAACTCGCCGGTTTCGAGCACCGAACGTGCCGCAGCTGCCGCATCGCCGCCGCCCTTGAAGGTCACGGAGGCGAAGTAGGGGCGATCGGGGAAGCGGAAGTTTTCGTTCGCCACGAACTCGATCACGTCGTTCGGGCGGAAATCCGTCACCACGAAGGGACCGGTGCCGATCGGGCCGAAGTTGGCCTCGGTGCACTCGGGCGCGCGGGCGCCAAGGCATTCCGCGAACTGCGCGGCCTGGATCACCGGGCTCTCGGACCCGACGAAGGCGGTGTAGGGGAAGGGCGTGGCTTCTTCGAAGTTCACGCGCACCGTGCGGTCATCGAGCGCTTCGACGCTGGCCACACCGTCGAAATAGCTGGCCTGTGCACAGCCGCCTTCGGGATGGGTGCAGTATTCCCAGGTGAAGATGAAGTCGGCGGGCGTCAGCGCCGTACCGTCCGACCAGGTGACGCCTTCGGCGATCGTCCAGGTGATCGAGGTCAGGTCTTCGGCGACGCCGCCGTTCTCGATGGTCGGGATGGATTCGGCGAGCCACGGCTCCATTTCGCCGTTCTCGTTGAAGCGGGCGAGGGACTCGAGCACCAGCGAGGCCGATTCGACCTCTTTCGTGCCGCCCGAGAGATAAGGGTTCAGGGTCGACGGCGCCTGCCAATAGATGATGTTGAGGTGGCCGGAAGAGCCGCGCTCGGCGCCCTCCTGTGCCACAGCGGCGAGCGGGGTCAGCATCGCTGCCGCCGCGCCCATGAGAATCGCTGTTTTTTTCATTTCTATGTCTCTCTCTCCTTGTTGGTTCGCTCAGAGCCTCGTTGAGCTATGCCGCCTTGTCCGACGGTCTGGGCGAAGATTGGGCGGGTGACGCCCAGACGCAAGCAGCGCCGGGGTGGTCCGCCTCATCCGTGCATCGTTCGCGCAACTTGTTCAAAATGCAAGCCTACTGCCGTAGCGGAATGCACAACATTTGGGCGATCGCAGCATTTGACAGCAGATGGACCCCGGATTTACCGTCAGGCGACATCCCGACAGGAGCGACTCCCCCATGCTTGACCATCCCATCGCGCAGGTGCGCAATCTGCGCGTCGAGTTCGAAACGCGTAACGGAACCGTGGTCGGGGTGGAGGATGTCAGTTTCGAGGTCGGCGCCGGCGAGACGGTCTGCATCGTCGGGGAAAGCGGCTCGGGGAAATCGGTTTCGTCGCTGTCTCTGATGCGCCTCGTGGAATTCGGCGGCGGAGAGATTACCGGCGGCGAGTTGATCTTCGACCGCAAGGACGGCACCCCCATCGACCTCGCCAAGCAGCCCTCGGGGACGATGGGCGATATTCGCGGCAACGACATCGGCATGATCTTCCAGGAGCCGATGACCGCGCTGAACCCGGTGTTCACGATCGAACGTCAGCTGACCGAGGGCTTGTTGCGGCACAAGAACATGTCGCGCGAGGCCGCCCGCAACCGGGCGCTGGAACTGATGCGGCAGGTGCGCATCCCCGAACCGGAGCGACGCCTGAAGCAGTATCCGCATGAATTGTCGGGGGGCATGCGCCAGCGCGTCGTGATCGCGATTGCCCTCGCCTGCGAACCCAAGATCCTGATCGCGGACGAGCCGACCACGGCGCTCGACGTAACAATTCAGGCGGAAATCCTGAGCCTCATCAACCGGTTGAAGGAAGAAACCGGCACCTCGGTCATGTTCATCACGCACGACATGGCCGTGGTTGCGCAAATGGCCGACCGCGTTGTCGTCATGTATCGCGGCCACAAGGTCGAAGAAGGGCCGGTCGAGCAGATCTTCAACAACCCGCAGCACGATTACACCAAGGCCCTTCTGGCAGCGGTGCCGAAGCTGGGCGAGATGAAGGGCAAGACCCTGCCGGAACCGATGAAGCTGGTGGGCCGCGAGCACGTCGAGGCGGGGCCGATCACCGGCACCGACAAGGTGCTTTTGAAGGTCGAAAACCTCGTGACCCGCTTCCCGGTCAAGGGCGGCCTGTTTCGCCGGACCATCGCCAATGTCCACGCGGTCGAGGACGTGTCGCTGACGCTGAATGCTGGCCGCACCCTCAGCCTCGTGGGCGAATCCGGCTGCGGCAAGTCGACCTGCGGCCGGTCCATCCTGCGCCTGGTCGAACCGCTGTCCGGCAAGGTGGAACTCGACGGCAAGGACATCATCGCGCTCAACCATCGCGACCTGCAAAAGGCGCGGTTGGACATGCAGATGATCTTCCAGGATCCGTTCGCATCGCTCAACCCGCAGATGCGATTGGGCGTGCAGGTGGCCGAACCCCTGATCAACTACGGCGTTGGCGATGCGCAGGAACGCACGGACCGCGTGGCGAAGCTGTTTGACCGGGTGCGCCTGCCGCGTGATTTCATGCGCCGCTATCCGCACGAACTGTCCGGCGGTCAGCGCCAGCGCGTCGCGATCGCCCGCGCCCTCGCGCTCAACCCGAAACTGATCATCGCGGACGAGGCGGTCAGCGCGCTGGACGTGTCGGTTCAGGCCGAGGTTCTGAACCTGATGATGGAATTGCAGCAGGAACTGGGGCTGTCCTACCTGTTCATTTCGCACGACATGGCGGTCGTCGAACGGGTCAGCCACGATGTCGGCGTGATGTACCTGGGGCGCGTGGTCGAGATCGGGCCGCGACAGCAGGTGTTCGAAGACCCGCAGCACCCCTATACGCAAGCGCTGCTCAAGGCGGTGCCGATTGCCGATCCCGGCATGCGCAAGCTGGCGCGGGACCTGAACTTCAAGCCGATCCCGTCGCCGGTGCATCCCGTCGACTACGAACCCGAACCCTCGGTTTACCGAGAGGTCGGGCCGGGTCACCACATCCTCGTTACAGACAGCGGGTATTGAAACCTTGAAAAACACGCTCGGCGCTCGCGCCCTTCTGGACAAGCTCGTTTCGTTCCCCACCGTTTCCCGCGACAGCAACCTCGCCCTCGTCGACTGGGTCGAGGAGTACCTGAACAGCCACGGGATCAAGACCTATCGCGACTATGACGCGAGCGGTCACAAGGCCAGCCTCTACGCCCATGTCGGCCCCGAGGTCGATGGCGGGGTCGTGTTGTCGGGGCACACCGACGTCGTGCCCGTCGACGGGCAGGAATGGGACACCGACCCGTTTACCGTGGTCGAGAAAGACGGAAAGCTTTTCGGACGCGGCTGTTGCGACATGAAGGGCTTTGACGCCCTGGCCATCTGGGCCACGGTCGAAGCCGCGCGGCGCGGCGTGTCCCGCCCCGTGCAGCTTTGCCTCAGCCGGGATGAAGAGATCGGGTGCATCGGTGCGCCGCCGATGATCGAGAGAATGGCGACCCATCTGCCCCGTGCTTCGGTCGCCATCATCGGCGAGCCGACCAATATGGGCGTGGTGAACGGCCACAAGGGCGGGGTCGGCTACGACCTGCATTTCCACGGCTTCGAGGTGCATTCCTCGATCGCTTACACGGGCGTCTCCGCCATCATGGAGGGCGCCAAGCTGATCGACTGGGCCAACCGCGTGAACGAGGAAAACCGCGCCAAGGCAGATCCGAACAGCGATTACGATCCCCCCTACACGACGCTGCATGTCGGCATGATCCAGGGCGGCACGGCGCACAACATCACCGCCAAGGACTGCACCTTCGTGCTGTCGGCGCGGTGTGTGCCGACCGAATCGAACGAGTTCTGGGCCGACAGGATCATGGCCGAGGTCGCCCGGATCGAAGAGGGCATGAAAGCCATTCGCCCGGAAGCCTGGATCGAGGCGACCCCGAAATGGGACGTGCCGGGCCTCGCGGCCGAAACCGATGGCGCCGCCGAGGACGTGGTTCGGCGGATCACCGGCGAGAATGGCACCCGCGTCGTCAGCTACGGGACCGAAGCGGGGCAATTCCAGCGGGCGGGCTACTCCGCCGTCGTGTGCGGCCCGGGCGACATCGCGCAGGCCCATCAACCCAACGAATATCTGACCGTCGACCAGTTCAAGAAAGGCGAAACCTTCATGGCCCGCCTTCTTGACGCGCTTTCCTGAACGAGGACCCATCATGCCGATCAAGAACCGTCTCGCGGAACTGATGCCCGAGATCGCCGAATGGCGTCGCGAGATCCACATGAACCCCGAGTTGCTCTTCGATCTGCCCAAGACGACGGCAATGGTTGAAAAGAAGCTGAAGGAATTCGGCGTCGACGAGATCCATACCGGGATCGGGCGCTCGGGCATCGTCGCGCTGATCAAGGGCAAGACGGAGTCTTCGGGGCGCTGCATCGGGTTGCGCGCCGACATGGATGCGCTTCCGATGGACGAACACACCGGCCTGCCGCATGCCAGCCAGACGCCCGGCAAGATGCATGCCTGCGGCCATGACGGTCACACCGCGATGCTGTTGGGGGCTGCCAAGTATTTGTCCGAGACGCGCAATTTTGACGGTACGGTCGCGCTGATCTTCCAGCCCGCCGAAGAGGGTGGCGGGGGCGGCGACCTCATGGTGCGCGACGGGATGATGGAGCGCTTCGGCATCGACGAGGTCTATGGCATGCATAATGAGCCGGGCCTGCCCGTGGGGGAATTCGGCGTCTCGCCCGGGCCGATCATGGCGGCCGCCGACGAGTTCGAGGTTCGCATCGTCGGCAAGGGCGGGCATGCCGCGCGGCCGCATATGTGCGTCGACCCGACGCCCGCCGCCTGCGCCACGGTCATGGCGCTGCAGACCGTCGCCAGCCGGAATGTCGACCCGATCAAGGAAATCGTTGTCTCCGTCTGCACGCTGCGCACCGCGTCAGAGGCCTTCAACGTCATCCCGCCCGAGGTGCTGATCCGTGGCACCGTGCGCACCCTAGATGAGGAGGTGCGCGATATCGCCGAACGGCGGGTGACGCGGCTGATCCATTCCACCGCCGAGGCCTATGGCTGCGAGGCGCATCTCGATTACCATCGCGGCTACCCGGTCGTGGTCAACCATGACGAGAATGCCGAGATCGCCGCCGAGATCGCGCGCGCGGTGGCGGGTGACGAAAAGGTGCGTTGGGGCCGTCCGCCCCGCATGGGCGGCGAGGATTTCGCCTATATGCTCAACGCCCGCCCGGGTGCCTTCATCAACGTCGGCAATGGCGACAGCGCCGGCGTCCACCACCCCGAATATGACTTCAACGACGAAGCCATCCCCTACGGATGCAGCTTCTTCGCCGAACTCGTCGAACGACGAATGCCCGCCGCCTGAGGAGGCCCCGACATGCCGATCAAGAACCGCTTCGCCGAATTGCTGCCCGAGATCACCGAGTGGCGCCACGATTTCCACCGCCATCCCGAATTGATGTACGAGGTGCATCGCACCGCCGGGATCGTCGCGGAAAAACTGCGGGAGTTCGGCTGCGACGAGGTCGTCGAAGGGGTGGGCCAGACCGGGGTTGTCGGCGTCATCAAGGGACGGGAAAACGGGTCGGGCAAGGTCATCGCGCTCAGGGCTGACATGGATGCGTTGCCGATCCACGAACAGACCGGCGTCGGCTACGCGTCGGAAACACCCGGCGCGATGCATGCCTGCGGCCATGATGGGCACACCTCCATGCTGCTGGGGGCCGCGAAATACCTGTCGGAGACGCGCAATTTCGATGGCACGGTCGTGCTGTTGTTCCAGCCCGCTGAAGAAGGCGGGGCAGGGGGCAAGGCGATGGTCGATGACGGGGTGATGGACCGGTTCGACGTGGACGAGGTCTATGGCATGCACAATGGTCCCGGCATCCCAATCGGTCATTTCGTGACCCGCGCCGGGCCGTTGCAGGCGTCTTCGGACGAGTTCGACATCATCGTCACGGGCCTTGGCGGGCATGCAGCCGAGCCGCACAAGGCCGTTGATACGACGCTGGTCGCTTCGCAGATCGTGGTGTCGCTGCACAATATCGTGGCGCGCAATGTCGACCCGCTGAACCGCGTCGTGTTGACGGTCGGCACCTTCGAGACCGACAGCAACGCGACCAACATCATCGCCCATACCGCCAAACTGACCGGCACGGTCCGCTGCCTCGACCCCGAGGAGCGCGACCAGATGCAGGGCCGCATCACCCGCGTGGCCGAAGGGATCGCCGCCGCCTTTGGCGCGACGGTCGAGGTGGTCTGGCACCCCGGCTACCCGGTCACGGTGAATGACGCGACCGCGGTCGAACACGCGGTGGAGGCCGCGCGCGCCGTCGGCCTGGAGGTCGATGGCGACACCCGCCCCATCATGCCGTCCGAGGATTTCTCCTACATGCTGGAGGCGCGTCCCGGCGCCTATGTTTTCATCGGAAACGGCGATACGGCGATGTGCCATCACCCGAAGTACAATTTCGACGACGAGGCCATCCCTTACGGGTGCAGTTTCTTCGCCGAGATCGTTGAACGCCGGATGCCCGTGGCCAAGTAACACCCAAGACGCTCGCTCAAAAGAAAGACATACAGATGCCCGTGAAGAACCGTTTCGCCGAGATGCTGCCCGAGATCACCGAGTGGCGGCGCGATATCCATGAACACCCCGAGATCCTGTTCGAGACACACCGCACCGCGGCGCTTGTGGCGGACAAGCTCAAGGAATTCGGCTGTGACGAGGTGGTGACCGGCATCGGGCGCACTGGTGTGGTCGGCATCATCAAGGGCAAGACCGACAAGTCCGGCCGCACCATCGGGTTGCGCGCAGATATGGACGCGCTGCCGATCCACGAGGAAACCGGCCTCGACTATGCCTCGAAAACCCCCGGTGCGATGCATGCCTGCGGCCATGACGGTCATACCGCCATGCTGCTTGGGGCCGCGAAATACCTGGCCGAGACCCGGAATTTCGACGGCACGGTCGCGGTCATCTTCCAGCCTGCCGAAGAGGGTGGCGGCGGCGGTCGCGAGATGGTCGATGACGGCATGATGGATCGCTGGTCGATCGACGAGGTCTACGGCATGCACAACTGGCCGGGCGTGCCGACCGGCAGCTTCGCGATCCGCCCCGGTGCCTTTTTTGCGGCGGCGGACCTGTTCGAAATCAACGTGACTGGCCGTGGTGGCCATGCGGCGAAACCCCATGACACGATCGACACGACCGTGGTGGCCAGCCATATCGTCCTGGCGCTCCAGACCATCGCCAGCCGTAACGTGGACCCGGTGAAACAGGTCGTCGTCTCCGTCACCAGCTTCGAGACCGGCAGCCATGCCCATAACGTCATTCCCGAAACGGTGAAGATGAAGGGCACGGTGCGCACCCTCGACCCCGAGGTGCAGGACCTGACCGAGGCGCGCATGAAAGAGATCGTCGAGGGCACCGCCGCGACGTTCGGCGCCAAGGCCGAGCTGGTCTACAAGCGCAACTATCCCGTCATGGTGAATTCCGAGGAACAGACCGAGTTTGCGACCGAGGTGGCCCGCGACATCGCCGGCGACTGTGACGAGGCCCCGCTTGTCATGGGCGGCGAGGATTTCGCCTTCATGCTGAACGCGCGCCCCGGTGCGTACATCCTTGTCGGGAACGGGGACACCGCGATGGTTCACCACCCCAAGTATAACTTCAACGACGAGGCGATCCCGGCCGGGTGCTCGTGGTTGGCCGAGGTTGTCGAACGGCGGATGCCGGCGGCGTAACGCCAAGCCGAGCAAAATCCCTTTGGGCGGGCTTTTGCCCAACACGAAAGGTCACGGCTGAAGAGCCGTGGCCTTTTTCCTATATTCAACGGGTCCAGCTTTCGGAGGTTGTTCCATGCACCGGATTTCAATTGCCCTGGCCATCGCCATGACCGTTCCCCCCGCGGCCTTCGCCAATGGCGATGATCTGCCACCGCAACTTGTCGGCCCGGATTGGCAAGTCCTCCAGATCGGCGACGAAGACCTGCCCGAGGATGTCGAAGTCACCCTGACCATGGGGGAGGATGGTCGCCTTGCCGGTGCCGGTGGCTGCAACCGCTATTTCGCCGGATACGAGGTGACCGACGGCACGATCTCCGTGGCCGAGATCGCCAGCACGATGATGGCCTGCGAGGAGGCGCGAATGGCATTGGAACGGCGCTATTTCGATGCGCTTTCCCGGGTGGAGACTTACGCGTTCGACGAAGACGGGCTGCTTGTTCTGTCCGATGCGGATGGTGTCGCGATCACGGCCCGTGCGGGAGACGCCGAAGAGGACTAGCCGCCGGTATGGCTCATGTGGCGGCTGACCTGACCATCCACGCTCTGCCGGGAATAGTCGAAATCGTGCCCCTTGGGCTTGAGGGCGATCGCCTTCCGGATGGCGTCTTCCAGCACGGCGTCGTCGCTTGAGGCGCGCAGCGGCGCACGCAGGTCGGCCATGTCCTCTTGCCCGAGGCACATGTAAAGCTCGCCCGTGCAGGTCAGGCGCACGCGATTGCAGCTTTCGCAGAAATTATGCGTCAGCGGCGTGATGAAGCCGATCTTCTGTCCGGTCTCTTGCACCTGAACATAGCGCGCCGGACCCCCGGTGCGTTCCGCCAGGTCGATCAGGGTAAAGCGGTCTTCCAATCGGGCGCGCAGGTCCTTCAGCGACCAGTATTGGTCCAGCCGGTCCTCGTTGCCCAGATCGCCCATCGGCATGACCTCGATGAAGGTCAGGTCCATGTCGCGCGCGGCGCACCAGTCCTGCAGGGAAAAGAGCTCATCCTCGTTGAACCCTTTCAGCGCGACGGCGTTGATCTTCACGCGCAGCCCTGCGGCTTGCGCGGCGTCGATGCCTTCCATCACCTGTTTCAGGCGTCCCCAACGGGTGATGTCCGCGAATTTCTGGTCGTCCAGCGTGTCGAGCGACACGTTCACCCGCCGCACCCCCGCCGCGTAAAGCGGTTCGGCGAACTTGGCCAACTGGCTTCCGTTGGTGGTCAGTGTCAGTTCCTTCAACGCGCCCGAGTCAAGGTGCCGCGTCATGGCGTTGAAGAAGGTCATGATATCGCGGCGCACCAGCGGCTCTCCCCCCGTGATGCGCAGCTTTTCCACGCCGAGGCGGATGAAGGTCGAACACATCCGGTCCAACTCCTCCAGCGTCAGAAGCTCTTTCTTCGGCAGGAAGGTCATGTTCTCGGCCATGCAATAGACACAGCGAAAATCGCAGCGGTCGGTGACCGAGACGCGCAGATAGGAGATCGCGCGCGCGAACGGATCGATAAGAGGGGCGGTCGTTTCCATGGGTGAAGACTAGGTATCGCGCCGCCAACCCGCAAGCCTGTGCATGAGACCAGTTGAACGTCCTTGCGCACGGCCCTAGGGTTCGCGCCATGATGACACGCATATTCTCACTCGTTTTCGTGCTGGCGCTCGCCGGCTGTGGTGGCACCGGCTTTGGCCTCTTCGGCGGCGATGATGAGCCGGTCGATCTGGGGCCCGCCGCGGTGGCCGAGCCCGAGGGTGGCCTTGCCGCCGGCGCGCCCTCGAACCCTGCCTCGGACGGCCAGTTTCGCGGCCTGACGGTGGCCAGCCTTGGCGACGCGACGCGCCCCGGGCTCTGGATCGAAACGCCCGTCGTGACCGAGGAAGGCCCCGGTCGGGTGATCGCGCCGGACGGAACGGTCGTCGCGCTGACGCTGATCCCGTCGGGCGGCGATCGGGGGTCGGGCTCGCGCCTGTCGCTGGAGGCGATGCAGGCGCTCGGTATCCCCTTGACCGACCTGCCGACGGTGACTGTCATCTCGGATGTCTGACGCGTCGCAGGATCGTTGCCTGATCGAACGGCCCGTGCGGGGACGCGCCGATTGGGCGCGGCTTCGCGACGGGTTTCGCTGGCACGTGCCGGCAGCCATGAACATTGCCGACCTGTGCTGCGATAGCTGGGCCACCCTGGACCCGGGCAGGGCAGCCGTCATTCACATCACGCAAGATGGCGACCGGCAGGTCTGGACCTACGGGGATCTCAAGCGCGCCTCCGACCGGTTGGCGGCCGCGATGGATGCGGCCGGGATCATGCGCGGAGACCGTGTTGCCGTGATGATGGCGCAGCACCCGGCGGTTCTCATCACGCATTTCGCGGCGATGAAGCTGGGGGCGGTGGCCCTGCCGCTGTTCACCCTCTTCGGCGAAGATGCGCTGCGCTACCGATTGGCCGATTCAGGGGCCCGGGCCGTGCTGTGCGACGGTGGTCAGATCGACAAGCTGATGGCGCTGCGCCCTGACCTGCCCGAGCTTGAGCTGGTGATTTCGACAGGCGCGGCCGTCGAGCCCATCCAGTCTTTCGACGAGATCATCGCGACGCCTGCCCCCGGTTTCAAACGGGTGCCGACCGATGCCGAAGACCCGGCGGTGATGATCTACACCTCGGGCACCACGGGCGATCCGAAGGGCGTTCTGCATGCGCATCGGTTCCTCTACGGCCACCTGCCCTGCATGGAACTGTCGCAGAATTGGTTCCCGCAGGCCGGCGATGTCGGCTGGACGCCGGCGGATTGGGCCTGGATCGGCGGGTTGATGGACATGGCGATGCCGTGCCTTTTCTACGGCGTGCCGCTGGTCAGCCACCGCTTCGCAAAGTTCGACCCGGACGCGGCCCTGCACCTGATGGCGGAGGAGGGCGTCACCAATGCCTTCATTCCGCCAACGGCCCTGCGCTTGATGCGCCACGCTCCGGTGCCGCGCGATCTGCGCCTGCGCGCGGTCGGATCGGGCGGCGAGGCGTTGGGCGCGGATCTTCTGGACTGGGGGCGCGAGGCGCTGCGTTGTCCGATCAACGAGTTTTACGGTCAGACCGAGGCGAACCTTGTCGTCGCCTCCTGCGACCGGATGATGGACCGCGTGCCGGGTGCCATGGGGCTCGCCGTGCCGGGGCACGAGGTTGCCGTTTTGGGGCCGGACGACAAGCCCGTGTCGGCCGGAGAGGTCGGCGAGGTCTGTGTGCGCGCCCCGGACCCGGTGATGTTCCTGGAATACTGGGGCAAGCCCGAGGCGACGGCGAAAAAGGTGCTCGATGGCTGGTTGCGCACCGGCGATCTGGCGCTTCTGCGCGAGGATGGCCAGATGGTGTTCCACGCGCGCGATGACGACGTCATCACCAGTGCGGGTTATCGCATCGGCCCGGTCGAGATCGAGCAGGCGCTGGCCGCCCATCCCGATGTCGTGATGGCCGCCGTGGTCGGCAAGCCAGACCCCATCCGCACGCAGGTGGTGGTGGCCCATGTCGTCATGCGCGAGGGGGTGGACTGGGACGGCATGCCGGAAACGCTCCGCGCCTGGGTGCGCGACAAGGTTTCGGCGCATGTGGTGCCACGCAAGATCTTCCGCGCGGACAGCCTTCCGATGACGGCCACCGGGAAGATCCTGCGCCGCGCCTTGCGCGACGGCTGAGCGGGCGGAAAACTCGAGTTTTCCGGCCCGTTTTCCTCGAGGAAAACGGCCCCGGCCCGGCGTTATTTCTCCATCGACTTGCGGATCGATTGGAGTACCAGCCAAACCGCGGCCATCGTAGGCAGTACCGCCAATGCAGTCAGCACGGGTTTCGAAACGCCGATGGGCTCGGCAAACGGGCCGATCAGATAGACGACGAGGTTCACCGCATAATAGCTGATCGCCACGACCGACAGCCCTTCGACCGTCTTCTGCAAGCGCAACTGCATGTCCGAGCGCTTGTCCATCGAAGCCAGGAGTTCCTGGTTCTGGGCCGAGCGATCGACATCGACCTGCGTCCGCAAGAGATCACCCGCGCGGATCGCCCGGTTGGTCATCTGGTAGAGCCGGTTCTCGGTCGCCTTGACCGTCCGCATCGACGGATCGAAGCGCCGCGTCATGAATTCGCCGAAGGTCTGTCGCCCCTGGAACCGTTCCTCCCGCAAAACCTTGATCCGCTGGTTGACCAGCGCCTCGTAAGCCCCGGTGGCCCCGAACCGGAATGCGCTTTCGGTCTGCAGCTGCTCCAACTCGGCGGCGATGTTGAGCAGTTGTTGCAGCGTTTCGTCAGGCTTGGCGAGATGCCCGTTCATGTCACTGACGAGGTGCGACAGGGATTCGTCGATCACCCCCATGTGACGCGAGAGCTCGTGCGCGCGCGGCAGGCCCAGCATGGACATGGTCTTGTAGGTTTCGATCTCGCAGATGCGCTGCACGATCCGCCCCAGGCGCCGACGCCCGGTGTCGGGCCGGGTGAAGACGGCAAAGCGCATGTGACCCGAGGTGTCGATGCGGAAATCGCCCGCGATCACCGCGCTGTCGTCCAGCACCTTGCTGACGGCAAGGCTTTCGGGAACGAACCAGTCGTGCAGCGTATCTTCGACGCCGCTTTCGTCGTCCGGCATCGGCAGGAACATAAGGTGGGCCGAGGTGATGTGGGCGCCCGGCGCCTCGCTCAGCCATTCGTCGGGAAACACTTCCCACGCGGTCGGATCGAACGGGCGCGCCGTCCCGTTGGGAAGGAACGCGGTGTAGGTCACGAACTCGGTATGTTGTTCCCATTTCAGACGGAACTTGCCGAGGTCGCCGAAATAATGCGTCGCGTCGGGCTTGGGGTGTTGCGCTCCGAACCGGTCGAGCAAAGAGATCAGATGCGCGCGATCCTTCGCGCGGTCGCGCTTGGCGGCCTCTTTCTGTTCCTTGATCGCGAAATACACCGCCTGACCGGGCGCTTCGAGCGACGGGAAGGGGCGCGCGTGCAACTCGTTGGCAAGTTTGTAGCGGAGCGGGTGGTCTTCGAGCGGCATGGGCGGTCTTTCGGCGGCTGTTCGATGTCAGATAAGGTTTTCTGCGCCTGCGTAAACGGGAAACCGTAAATATTCCGGGTATTTGGCGGCATGCCTTGGTATGCATCCCGCCAAGCACATGCTCAGCATAACACTTTTCGTTTGCCCTTTGCGCTGCGGCCCTTTCGCGGCACTGCGGCAAAGCCGTCAGGTGACCCGCTGGCGCGCCTGGAACTCGGGCTTATGGTATTCGCCCTTGTCGATGACGGCGGCGATATGCGCGACGGCCGCGTCGACCTCCGCTTCGCCGATATAGAGAGGGGTGAAGCCGAAGCGCATGATATCCGGCGCGCGAAAATCGCCGATAACGCCGCGCGCGATCAGCGCCTGCATGGCGGCATAGCCCTCGGCAAACCGGAAAGAGACCTGGCTTCCGCGCTGCTTCGGATCGCGGGGCGAGGCGAGGGTCAGCGCGGGGCAGGCGGCCTCGACCCCGGCGATGAACCGGTCCGAGAGGGCGATGGATTTCGCACGCACATCCGCCATCGACACCCCGTCCCAGGCATCCAGCGCGGCTTCGAGGATCCGCATCTGCAAAATGGCAGGCGTCCCGACGCGCATGCGCGAGATGCCGGGGCCGGGGCGGTAGGTTTCCTCGAAGGCGAAGGGCTGCGCATGCCCGAGCCAGCCGTTCAGGACGGTTTCGGCGCTGTCCGCATGACGCGGGGCGACATAGATGAAGGCCGGGCTGCCGGGGCCGCCATTGAGGTACTTGTAGGTGCAGCCGACGGCGAAATCGGCGCGGGCGCCGGCAAGATCCACCTCGATCGCGCCGGCGGAATGGGCCAGATCCCAGACGGTGACGATACCGAGCTCATGGGCCTTGGCCGTCAGGGCGGCCATGTCATGCAACCGCCCGGTCCGGTAGTCGACCTCGGTCAGCATCAGGACGCCCACCTCCCCGG
This sequence comes from [Roseibacterium] beibuensis, assembly GCF_039542305.1. Lineage (NCBI taxonomy): Bacteria > Pseudomonadati > Pseudomonadota > Alphaproteobacteria > Rhodobacterales > Roseobacteraceae > Roseicyclus > [Roseibacterium] beibuensis. The sequence goes on from NZ_BAABHW010000001.1 coordinate 389,339, forward strand.
TCAGGCTTGCCTCGATCTCCCCGGGATCGACGATGCGCAGTTCCTTGTCGCCCTTGAGGTGATCGACCAGGCCCTGCGCCATGTAGAGATCCGAAGGGAAATTGCCCCGATCCGTCAGGATGACCTTTCGGTCCGTCATCGCCGAGGCAGCGGCGAGCGCCTGGAACAGGCGGATGGACAGCGTGTCACCCACCATCACGTGCCCCGCCTCGGCCCCGATCAAACCGGCGATCCGGTCCCCCAGCAGCTCGGGCAGGGCCATCCACCCGGCGCGGTTCCAACCGGTGATGACCATTTCGCCCCATTCGGCGAACAGGACCTTTCGGCTGGCGGCCTCGGCGCCGCGCGGCAGCGGGCCCAGAGAGTTCCCGTCGAGGTAGATCGTATTCTGTGGCAGGCGAAAACGGGCGCGGGTCGCGGTGAAATCGGTCATGGTTCCCTTTCGGACTGGATAAAACGCGCGGTCAGGCGACCTGGCCGCCTGCGATCTGGATGGCTTGCCCGTTCACGCTGCGCGCGCCATCCGAGGCGAGCCAGAGTGCCGCGGCGGTCACCTCGTCGGCTTGCAGCAGGTTCTTGTGCCGGTTGCCGCGGGCGAGATAGGCGCGCGCCTCGTCCTCGGTGATGCCGCGGGCGGCGGCGATCTGGGCGGCGTTGCGCTCGACGATGGGGGTGTCGACATAGCCGGGGCACAGCGCGTTGAAGGTCACGGCCCCGCCCATGTATTCCTCGGACAGACCCCGCACCATGCCGATGACCGCGTGTTTCGATGCCGTGTAGGCAATCGCACCCTTCAGGCCACGCAGCCCGGCGATGGAAGAGATCGCGATCATGCGGCCCCAGTCTCCGGGGGCGAGCGTTGCCAGCGCAGCCTGAAAGGTCAGGAACACGCCGTCGACATTGGTCGCCATGATCTTCTGCCAGTGATCGAGGGAGGCCTTGGCGAAAGGCGCCCCCTCGGCGATGCCGGCATTGGCGATGCAGATCGAAACCGGCCCGCGGGCTTCGGCCGCCTCGGCGATGCCATTCCTGACCGAGGCCTCATCGGCCACGTCCATCTGCATCGGGTGCAGGTGCGCATGACCCTCGGCCATTTCGTCCAGCCGGTCGAGGTTGCGCCCCGTGATCGTGACCTCGGCCCCCTCGGCGGCCAGCGCATGGGCAATGTCGAGGCCGATGCCCGTGCCGCCCCCGGTCACCAGCGCATGGCGTCCCTGGTGTTGCATGTTTCGTGTCCCTCCCTCGTCACCGGGCGAGGCATTTCGCCTCCGCGCGTGTCGCCGCCACCCTAACGCGCCAGTTCCCGGCTGCAATCTTGGTCGCATGACTGGACATTCCCGCGCGAGATGGCATGTATGCGCGTCAAGGAACGAAATTGCGCGGCATGCCGCGGTATGCGTAAGAAAATGTCGCGGAGTGTGACGTTGTGGAGCATCCGCCCTCTTGCTATGGGGGCGATCGGATATCCCATGCCAGAGGGGGGAACACGTTGAAAATCGGGGCACCCAAGGAAATCGAACCGGGCGAATCGCGCGTTGCGATGACGCCGGACAGCGCCGCCCAGTTGCAAAAACTGGGCTATGACTGCGCCATCGAAAGCGGCGCGGGCGAGGCGGCCGGCTTTACCGACGCGGCTTATGAGGCGGCGGGCGTAGAGGTCGTCAAGACTGCGGCCGCGCTCTGGAAGGGTGTGGATATCGTCGCCAAGGTACGTCCGCCCACCGAGGCCGAGGCCAAGAGCCTGAACGAAGGTCAGCTTCTGATCAGCTTCTTCTATCCGGGCTCGAACGAGGCGCTGATGGAATTGGCGCGCGGCAAGGGCGCCAATGTCATCGCCATGGACATGGTCCCGCGGATCTCGCGCGCGCAGAAGATGGATGCGCTGTCCTCGATGGCCAATATCGCGGGCTACCGCGCGGTGATCGAGGCGGGCAACAATTTCGGCCGCTTCTTCACCGGTCAGGTGACGGCGGCCGGCAAGGTGCCGCCGGCCAAGGTCCTGGTCGTGGGTGCCGGTGTTGCCGGTCTGGCCGCTATCGGCACGGCAACCAGCCTTGGCGCGATCACCTACGCATTCGACGTCCGGCCCGAAGTGGCCGAGCAGATCGAGTCGATGGGCGCGGAGTTCGTCTTCCTCGAATTCTCGGATGACGAATTGCCGGACGGGGCGGAAACGGGCGGCTACGCGGCCCCCTCCAGCCCGGAATTCCAGGCCAAGCAGCTTGAGAAATTCCGCGAGATCGCGCCGGACATGGACATCGTGATCACCACCGCGTTGATTCCGAACCGTCCTGCGCCGCTCTTGTGGACCAAGGACATGGTCGAGAGCATGAAGCCCGGCTCGGTCATCGTGGACCTGGCCGCCGAGCGTGGCGGCAACTGCGAGTTGACCCAGAAGGATCAGCGCATCGTTTCCGACAACGGCGTGGTGATCATCGGCTACACCGACTTCCCCAGCCGGATGGCGGCGCAAAGCTCGACGCTCTATTCCACGAACATCCGCCACATGATGGCCGACCTGACGCCCGAGAAGGACGGGCAGGTCGTGCACAACATGGAAGACGACGTGATCCGCGGGGCCACCATCGTGCACCAGGGCGAGATCACCTTCCCGCCGCCGCCGCCGAAAGTGGCCGCCATCGCGGCGCAGAAGCCCAAGGAAAAGCCCAAGGAACTGACGCCCGAGGAAAAGCGGGCCGAAGAACTGGCCGCCTTCAAGTCGCAGACCAAGCAGCAGGTGGCCCTGCTGACCGTCGGGGCCGCGCTTCTTCTGGGCGTGGGGCTGATCGCACCGGCGAGCTTCATGCAGCATTTCATCGTGTTCGTGCTGTCGGTCTTCATCGGTTTCCAGGTGATCTGGAATGTCAGCCACTCGCTGCACACGCCCCTGATGGCGGTGACGAACGCGATTTCGTCGATCATCATTCTCGGCGCGCTGATGCAGGTGGGATCGTCCTCGGTGCTGATCACGATCCTTGCCGCGGCGGGGATATTCATGGCCGCCGTGAACATCTTCGGCGGCTTCCTCGTGACGCGGCGCATGCTCGCCATGTTCCAGAAATCGTAAACGGGCAGAGGTAGAACACATGGATTTCGGATTCACCATTGCGGCCTATGCGGTCGCGGGCGTGCTCTTCATCCTCTCGCTCGGGGGGCTGTCGGGACAGGAAAGCGCCAAGCGCGCGGTCTGGTACGGCATCGTCGGCATGGCGATTGCCGTTCTGGCCACGCTGATCGGCCCGGGCTCCGGGCTTTGGGTCCTGTCGATCATCCTGATCGCGGCGGGCGCGGCCGTCGGCTACCAGCTGGCCACGAAAGTGCAGATGACGCAGATGCCCGAACTTGTGGCGATCATGCACTCGCTCGTCGGTCTGGCGGCCGTTTTCGTCGGCTTCAACGCCCATATCGAGATCGGCCGCGTGGCCGAGATTTTCGCGACCAACGGCCTGCCCTTCCCGCAACCCGAGGGGCCGCTGAGCGATGAGGCCTATGCCCTTCTGGGGACGCTGTCGAACTTTGCCGAACTGATCGGCAAGAAGACCGCAGTCGAGATCGGCATCCTGCGCGTCGAACTGGCGCTCGGCATCTGGATCGGGGCCGTGACCTTCACCGGGTCGGTCGTGGCCTATGGCAAGCTGTCGGGCAATTCGTCGAAGCTGCCCTTCAAGATCGACACGGGCGCCAAGCAACTGCCCGGCGGTCACCTGCTGAATGCTGCCGCGGCTGCGGCCTCGGTGATCCTGCTGGTCATGTATCTTGGCGGGGCTGGCGGCTGGACGCTGGTTCTGCTGGCCGCGCTGGCGCTGTTCATCGGCTACCACCTGATCATGGGCATCGGCGGCGCCGACATGCCCGTCGTCGTCTCGATGCTGAACAGCTACTCGGGCTGGGCGGCGGCGGCCATCGGCTTCTCGCTCGGCAATGACCTGCTGATCGTCGTGGGCGCGCTGGTGGGCTCGTCCGGTGCGATCCTCAGCTACATCATGTGCAAGGCCATGAACCGGTCCTTCATCAGCGTGATCCTGGGGGGCTTCGGCGGCGCCTCGGGCGAGCAGCAGGCCATCGAGGGGGAGCAGATCGCCATCGACGCCGATGGTGTCGCGCAGGCCCTGAACGACGCCGACAGCGTGATCATCGTGCCGGGTTACGGCATGGCGGTGGCGCAGGCCCAGCAATCGGTCAGCGAGTTGACGCGCAAGATGCGCGCCGCGGGCAAGGAGGTGCGCTTTGCCATTCACCCCGTCGCGGGCCGTCTGCCCGGGCACATGAACGTGCTCCTGGCAGAAGCGAAAGTGCCTTACGACATCGTGCTGGAAATGGACGAGATCAACGAGGACTTCCCGGACACGGATGTCGTCATCGTCATCGGCTCGAACGATATCGTGAACCCGGCCGCGCAGGACGATCCCAACAGCCCCATCGCCGGCATGCCGGTGCTGGAGGTGTGGAAAGCCAAGCAGGTCTTCGTCTCCAAGCGGGGGCAGGGCACGGGCTATTCCGGCATCGAGAACCCGCTGTTCTTCAAGGACAACACCCGGATGTTCTACGGCGACGCAAAGGCCTCGATCGACAGCCTGCTGCCCAAGGTGGGGTAAGGCGAAAAGCCAGATCAGGAAAAGGAAAAGCCCCGGCACTGCCGGGGCTTTTTCGTAGTGTCGCTGCTACCAGGTTGCCAGGCCGGGCGGGCGACCAGTCGGCTCACTTCGTCAGGATCAGCTTGCCCGCCCGCGTGATGCGCAGCGTGTAGGTCTTGTCGTCCAGAACGATTTGTGCGGTCGCATCGCCGCCGGTCAACCGGCGCGCGTCATAGGTGGGCAGCTCCTGCGTCGGGCTGACATCGGCACGCAGGGCATCTTCGAGGAATTTCGGTTGGTAGGTCATGATCGGGTCTCCGGTTCGCGGCGGATGACCTAATTCCTGAGTGAATCACTAACTTTTGTCAATCCTGAGTTTTTCACTCGGATAATGGGCGGCGCAGGGGCGCAAGGAAAAGGCCCGCCGGTGAAGGCGGGCCTGGTTGGGAGGATGCGGCGATCACGCGGCGTGGCGAAACTCCAGCACGCCGTGGTCGCCGACATCTGGGTCGTGGTCGCCAGCCGCCCCGCGCACCATCTCGAGGCCGAAGCGAAGGGCGCCCGCTTCGACGGTCCAGACAGCCGCCTCGTCCAAGGGCATGCACAGCAGCGCGACATTGGGGTCGTCGATGCCGCCATCGAACCACATGGCGGCCATGGGGCTCCACACCTCTTCCAGCTTTTCGCGGTCGTTGGTCTGGGCGATCAGGCCGGAGATACAGGCGTACAGGCTGCGGTCTCCGGCGGTCACGGTGAAATGCGCGGTTCGCGGGGCGCCTTTGATCTGGCGAACAAGGTCGGTGTCGTGGCCCGAGATGAACCAGAGCACCTGTTTGTCGGGGTCGAAGACATGGGTCATCGGCTGCATGTGGTCGCGCGCCCCCTCAAGGCCCAGCATGCCGGTGCGCTCATCGCCAAGCGTGTCGAACAGCGCGCGGCGCAGTTTCTCGGTCGGGGTGTGGTCGGTCATGTCGATACCTCCAATCTTGCTTAAGGGATCAACCGACGTGACGCCCTAGGGTTCCGGCATCTCGCCCCGCGCGGCGGACCGCTCACGCAGATGTGCAAGCCGCTGAGCGACCTCGGGCCGGACAGGTCCGGGGCGGGGTTTGTCGCGGATCGTGGTGAACCAATGCGCGGGCGGGGTGCGTCCGGCACGGGCCCCGTCCCAATGCAAGGCGCGTAAGGCCGCCTCACTTTCGGGCGGCAGGCGGTCGGGGATGTCATGGCCGTTGAGGGTGGCCCATATGCCAGTCCACAAGCGCCCGACGGACCACGGGTTGTAGCCGCCGCCACCGAGGACCAGCAGGCGCGGACAGCCAAGCGCCATGATCCCGCGCAGGATGTCGAAATGGGCGTTATTGGACAATGCGAGGCGGGACAGCGGGTCTTCCTCTACCGCGTCGGCGCCGCATTGGAGGACGATGGCGTCCGGCGCAAACCCGGCGAGGGCGGGCAGGATGAGCCGCTCGCGGATCTCGGCCATCTCGCTGTCATTCAGGCCGCGGGGCAAGGGCAGGTTCAGGCAGTTGCCGCCGCCATCCTCGTCCAGGACGCCGGTGAAAGGCCAGCGGCGTTCCTCGTGCGTTGAGATCAGCAGCGTCTCCGGGTCGCCTGCAAAGCCATGTTCGACCCCGTCGCAATGATGGGCGTCGATGTCGATATAGGCCACGCGCCGCGCGCCTGCGCGCTTCAGCGACAGGATCGCAAGGACCGGGTCGTTGAGATAGCAAAAGCCGTTGGCCCGGTCGGGAAAGGCATGATGGGTGCCGCCCCCGGGGTGGTAGATGACACCACCATCCGCCAACAACTCGCCCGCCAAGAGGGACGCCCCGGCCCCCGTCGCGGGGCGGCGATACATCTCGGGGAAGACCGGGTTCGACACGGTGCCAAGCCCGTGGCGGTCGCGGATGGCCTCGTCGACCTGTTGCACCGCCTCCGCGTGGCTCAGGGCATCGAGATACTCGGGCGTGTGCCAGAGCGTCAGCGCGGCAGGCTTGGCCCGGGGCGAGGTGCGGTACTGCGCGGTCGGCAGCCACCCCATGGCCCGGGCCAGGTCCATCACGGTGGGTACGCGCGGAATGCGCAGCGGATGCCAGCGCCCGTAGCTGGAACCGCGATAGACCTCGGACCCGAAGAAGATGGGGGTCGTCACGCCGACAGCAATGCCTCGATGCGATTGAGTATGCGGCGGCCGGTCGGTGACACGCGGGCGCCGAAATGCTCGACCACGCGCCCATCCGGCGCGATCAGCACCTTGTTGAAGTTCCAGCCCGGCCGGATGCCGTATTCGGATGCCAACCACGCGTAGAACGGGTGCGGATCGGGCCCGCGAACGCGGGTGATCGTGGTCATCGGCAGGGTCAGGTTGAAGTTCAACTCGCAGAACTCGGCCACCTGTTCGTCGCTGTCATATTCCTGCGCGAAGTCGTCGGAGGGAACGGCCAGCACGACGAGGCCGCGAGGGCCGTAGGCCTCGTGCAACGCCTGCAACGCGTCATATTGCGGGGTGTAAGCACACATCGAGGCCGTGTTGACGACAAGGATCGGGCGGCCTGCCCAATCCGCGACGTCGTAGTGGCCGCCGTCGATGGACTCGAAGCGGAATGGCGGCATCGCCTGCGCTTGGCCAAGGTCGGGCAGCAGCGTAGCAGCAGACAGGGTGCTCAGCCCAAGCACAACGGTGCGGCGGGTCAAATCGGTCATCTGGTCGCTCCTTTTCCCTTTGAAATATCGCGGGGCGAAGAGCGGTCAAGGCGGGCGAGCCGCATGCACAGACCATTGAAAAACCGCAATTCCCGTGCCATATCCGCGCGTCATGGCCCGTACTCCGACCTCTCAAGCGCCTTTGCGCATCGCTGGCGTCTCGAAACGCGAGACACGCACGCAGTTCGCGGCGCTGTGCTATCGCGTGTCGAAGACGCCCAAGGGCAAGAAGGGGAAGGAGGCCGCCCCCGCGGTCGAAATCCTGCTCGTGTCCTCCCGCGATACGGGCCGCTGGATCATCCCCAAAGGATGGCCGATGGACGGGATGACGCCTGCCGCCGCGGCGGCGCAGGAAGCCTGGGAAGAAGCCGGGGTGCGGGGGCGGGCGCATGGGCAATGTGTCGGGCTCTACGCCTATGACAAATGGCTGGATGAAGAGCTGTCGCTGCCCTGCATCGTCGCCGTCTTCCCGGTCGAAGTGAAGAAACTCGACAAGGACTTCCCGGAGTCCGATGAGCGCAAGCGCAAATGGTTTTCGCCCAAAAAGGCGGCGCAGAAGGTCGACGAACCGGAGTTGAAAGTGATCCTCGAAAGCTTCGATCCCGCGCGCCTCTATTGAACGACAGGCCTGGCCCCTTAGGTTTGCGAGAGCATGATCCGATACGCGTTGAAATGTGCCGAAGGGCACGAATTTGACAGCTGGTTCCAGTCGGCCGAGGCCTTCGAGGCCCTGTCGCGGCGTCGGCTGGTGGCCTGCGCGGTCTGTGGTGGCGCGGATGTGAAAAAGGCGCTGATGGCGCCGGGCGTGGCTGCGCGGGATGCCGCGCCGGAGAAAAGCGCGACACCTGCATCGGACGCGCCACTGCCTGCCGCTGCGCCCGGCCCCTTGAGTGCTCCGGCCCATCCGGCGGAACAGGTGCTGCGCGCGATCCGCAAGCACCTGGCCGAAAATTCCCGCTACGTGGGCAAGAAATTCGCCGAGGAAGCCCGCGCGATGCATCTGGGGGAGAAGGATCAGAATGCGATCCACGGTGAGGCGACGCCGGAAGAGGCACGCTCGCTGATCGAAGACGGGATCGAGATCGCCACCCTTCCGATCCTGCCGCCCGACAAGACGAACTGAGCCGAAAAATCTTCGCCAAGATTTTTCGGCCCCTGGGCGCGCGTCAGTCGATGATCCCGCGGGCGCGCAACTCGGCAAAGTCCCGGGCATCGCGCTGCACTTCGAGTTTCGCCACGGACTGCGCGACGATGCGCGCGATCTCGGCCTCCGGCACGCCCTTGCTCTTCAACTCCGCGACCATCTGTTTCCCACGGGGCGCGAGCGGCTGGGTAAACAGCATCGTGTCGAGGCGATCGAAGGGGATGTCCGAGGCGCGGGCGAGGGCAGCCATCCTGTCGGCGTGATCGGGTTGGGTGCGCAGGCGGTCGATCTGTGCCGCGTGCCAAGCCATGCCGCGCGCGTGAAGGTCGGACAGCACCGGGTCCTGCAAGTAGTCGGCGATCCGGTCGCGAAGTTCGGGGAGGTGGCGGGTGAGGCTGGTCTGTTCGGTCTCGTTCCGGTCGAAGATGCCGAAATACGTCGCGTCGTATTTGTCGGGCTTGGCGTTGACGTTGCCCCGCAGTTGTCTCAGCAAATAGGCCTCGCGGCTTTTCACGGCGAAATGCGGCAACTCGACCAGGTCGTAGCCCAAGGTCGCGGCCGAAGATCGCCACATGCCATCCATGAATTGCCGTGTCATCGGCTGGCCAGAGCCATTGACCCACGCCATGGACAGCAGGCGTTCCTTGCGCTCGGGGTCCTTGCCCGCCCCCTTCACACTCGGGCGATGGATGCCGAGCTTGAGATCGGGAAAGGGGCGGAAAAGCGTTTTCACGCCCCAGCCCTTGCGAAACGCGTCCGGGGCGCCCCGCGTATAGGCCTCGGTCACAAGGCCGGGGGTCCAGTCGGTCAGCCCGTTCGATCCCATCATGCGCCATGTCACGACGATGCCTTGGGTGTCTTCGGGTACGGCCGCCAGAAGGTCGGATACCCGGCCCGCGCCGGGCTTGATGTTCAGGAACTCGTCCGCATCGAGCGTGATGAGCCAGTCGGTCTCGACCGTCTCGGGCAGGGTCTGCGCATGGCTGAGCGCGGTCGGCTGCGGCTTGCCGCCCGGGGCAACGGGGTTTCGGCGGTGGAGGATGCCTTCGTCCATCCGGGCAAGCCGGTCCAGCATGGCATCGGTCCCGTCGCGGCAGGCATTCGTGTAGACGATGACCCGCTCGATCCCGATCAGTTTCTGGAAGGCGACCCATTCGAGCAGGGCAGGTGCCTCGTCTCGCATCATGGTCAGGGCCGTGACGCGGCTCATGGCGCTAGATCCCCCGCGCGGGCGGCCCGGCACGGAGCAGCCCGCCCTCGGCTTCAAGCCGCGCGGCCATGTCGGCATCCAGCCGGTAGAACTTGTCATAAAGGGCGCGATAGGCGGCCTCGGCATCCGCATCATCGCCTGCGTCGCGCAGGGCCTCCTTCACCGGGGACGTGAAGCCCCAGGACCCGGTGCGCCACTCCATCTTGGCCCGCCAGTTTTCATAAGTCGGGGCGCCGAAATGGACGAGATGGCCGCCATCCCTTGGCCCAAGGGTCAACTCCTCCAGCCGGTCGCCCGCGCTGTCGAACCCCCAATGCATCTTGAAGCTGGCCCCCGGAATGCCCGCGCGATGAAAGCTCTTGCCTTCCGGGTGGCCGACCAGCCCGAACCGGCCGCGGAACAGGTCGGCATCCGCGCCATAGAGGCGGTTCACGGCCTCGCGCGGGATGGGCAGGCGCAACCCCTCCGTCCCGTCGTCGAGAAACACCTGCTCGGCCGTCGCAACGCGGACCGAGGGGATGTCGGCGGGAAATGTCCGGATCGCCTCGGCCAGGGTCATGCCCGGAAACCACATCAACTCGTCCGCGTCGAGGATCAGGACCCAGCCCTCGCTCACCTCGTGATAGCCGGCGGTCAGGGCCGCGTTCTGGCGTCGGGTAAAGCGCTTGTCGGGGCCGAGGCCCAGGGTTTTCCAGAATCCGGGCGTGCAGGGGCGCATGTCGATCCGCGGCTCGTCGGCGAAGGCGGCCAGCGCATCGTCCTCGGGATCGTCGAGAAAAAGGATGATGCGATCCGCGCCCTGGCCCAGATGCCAGTCGAGGAACCGGTGCAGGATGGGAAGCGGTTCCTTGGCGATGGTGATGACGGTCAGGGTCATGGGATCTTGCGCCGATCAGACAAGGCCGAAGAACCGATCGGGCACCGTGGTGGGCAGGCCCTGTTCGGTGGCGCGCGGGTCCGTGGCGGGGCGGGGGCGCTTGGCCACGGAGCCATCCGGTTCGACGGGAAACTGGGCACGGCCGATGTCGCAGGCCTCGGCGAAGTCGATCGGGTCGGCCAAGCCGTCATCGGCGATCGCATCAAGCCGCCCCGTCTGGTGGTCGACGAAGGACTTGTGCTGTTGCAGCCCGCCCCGTGCGGCCAACCGCTCCTCTGCCACGGTCTTGTCGGCCAGCGCCATGTGGAACAGGAAGAAATGGTTCGAGATCACCGTGGGGCGGTTGAGAAGCCGGTGTGCGCCGCCCGCCCAGTTGTTCCAGCGGGTGATGACGAAGGGCTTGGTGTAGCGGTCGGCGACGAAGCCGTGCCGGCGCTGGCCGAGGATCGGCGCGGCGCGGTCGATGGGGGTGGCCTCGGTATCGGCCTCGACGATGTCGACGCCGAGGGCGAAGATGTAGCCCTCTTCCGTCAGTTCCTTGAACGCGTCTTCCCAGCCCAGCCCGCTATCGGGGTCGATCACCACATATTCGTCCACGTCGCCACGGATGACATGCTCGTACCGCTTGCGCAGGGTGTTGGCGCGGCCCGACATTTCCTTAGCCATGAAGCGATCGTTCCGGATGCGGCGGCGGGGCGCGTCGAGCAGCACCTCGGTCTGGATGCCGGTCAGGTCCACATCCGGTTCCCAATCGTCCCCGTCGATCACGACATGGAGGTTTTCGCGTCCGAAAAGGCCGCCGTAGTAGGCGATCCACTTTTCGAGGAAATACCCCTCGTGGCGCACATGGGTCAGGGCGCAGGCGAAGTCCTTGGCCAAGGGCTGTCTCCTCAGGTCTCGAAAAATCCGAGCGGTTCGTCCAGCCGCGCGGCAATCGCGTCAGTGGCCGCTGTGATGGTGGCCGTGTCGGGGGTGGTCCAGCCTGACGCGGACGCAATGAACCCGGCCTCTTCGAGGGCTTGCCCAACCGCCGGAAAGTCCAGAAGGGCATGTGTTTCGCGCTTGATGATCCGGCGGCCAATGGGGTGGAAGAAGCCGGTCACGGCCTCGATCCGCAGCGGGTCGATCTGGGCGAAATGCCGGAACTGGCGAACATAGTCCTCGATGTTGTTGGAGGGTCCGCGATTGAGGATGGCGACCTTCGCACCGGTCGGAACCAGCATGGCCGCCAGGTGCAGCGAGGACGCATCGAGCGACACGATCCGCCGTGCGCCCTTGTAGGTCGCGATCTGCGCGTCGAGCGGGTAGTTCTGCGGATGGAAGACGGTGTATCCCGCGTCTTCCATCAGGGCCTCGATCCGGCTCTCGAGCACGACCGAGCCGCGCTTGGCCGGAAGTTCGGAGCGGGAAATGTAGATATCCTCGGCGGCGTTTGGCGCGATATCCCGCCCGAGATTGGCCCGCATCCAGTCGCGGTACTCGGGCCGGCCCGCGGCCATCTCGGCAATGCCGAAGCCGGGGTCCGGCACGGCCAGCTTCTCGACGCGAACCGGGCTTTGCGGTGCGCGCAACTGAAGGTGCGACAGCCCAAGCGCATCAAAGAACGGTTCCAGATGCTTGTACTGGCGGCGTTCGTGGGTGAACTGGTTCTTCGGGTGGAAAATGATCCCATCCACGCCACCGAGCGCTTCCAGGGCCTCCAGCGCCCAAAGTCGGCTGGTGGTCTCCACGAGGAAGTGGCCGAAATGGCCATAGAACAGCCCCCCGAACAGCCATTTGCCGGGTAGCTCCTCGGGCGTGTCCGCCTCTTCCGGCAATTCCGGTTCAATGGTGATCGGGCCGGCCATGTAGCGATAACAGTGACCTTCGGGGAGAAGACGGCCCTGATTGTCGAAAAGACCGGCCGCACGCCTCGCGCCGGGGGCCGCGTTGGCCCCCCATGGCACGACGAGCGTGTCCGTGTGCCAGTGCGGCGTCCAGTCGATCCGGCGGCTCGGGTCGAAAACGAGCGCCGCCTCAGCTGTCGCGGCGGCCTCCATCACTCAAGCGCGTCCTCTGGCGTGATCCCGACCTCCTGGCACATGCGCCAGGCGTAGGAGTTCTCGAGCGGCGGGTTCTTGCGCCACCATGGCTTGGTGCCGTTGGTGTAGAGATGGACCGAGACCGTTTTGTCGGTGAACCAGCCTTCCACGCGGCCATGGGGGTCGTAGAAAATGTCGTTGAGCTGGAACGGAACCGGGTAGAGCGCGTCCGGCGTCATGGCACGGTCGTAATCGCCGGTCTGCTGGGCGAAATACGTGAAAGCCTGCGGGCCGAAGGCCGTGCGCTCGGTCTTGTAGATCTTTACCGCGTGCGGGAGGCCATCGTTCTGGCGCGTGATCTTCTTGCGCTGGTTCTTGTTCCACCAGGGCGGGACGTCGGGCAGGTTCTCGTAGTAATCGAGCAGCAGGTCCATCAGGTCGCACTGCTGCGGAAGGCCGACGACCCCGCAATTCAGCGCCCCGCGCATGCCGTGGCCTGCAAAGATCCATTCCCACTCATCGGGAAAGGGCTTGTGGCAGAAGGCGTCGCAATCGATCCAGATCGCGCCGGTCTTCTGGATCATCTTGTAGCGAAAGACATTCGACAGGAAGCTGGCCGAGGTCTGCTCCACGATATCCATCGGGATATCCATGATCTCGGTCGCCGGGCGGATTTCGACGCCTTCGGGGGCGTTGGTGACCGTGTCCGTGCAGTAGAGCGTGACCGGATGCCCATGGCGCAGATGCGATTTCAGACAGAGCTGGTTGAGATACTGCAAACGGTCGCCAATCCACAGAGAGGCGACAGGACGACGGTTGAGTTCCACGAAGGATCCCCTTGTTGCTGCTCGTTACGGGACGGCTTGGGCCGCGCTTGGTCGTTGGCGGTCAATCTCCCCGATTTGCCTGCCGAAGGCAAAGCCTTTGCACGGCGTTTTCGTGGCCTGTTGCAGAAATGAGAGCGGCCGCATCGCAGGTTTGACCGGGGCGCGCCGGACGGGGCATCGAACCCCGCCCGGCGCGCGCGGCTGTGCCGCGGGCGAGGGGGCTGTCTGCCCCCTCGCGCTCCCCCGAGAGTTTTTGGCCAAGATGAAAGATTGGGTCAGGTGTCGGGCTGGATGATCTGGGCCGCGATGTCGGCCCCCTCGGGCACGCCGTGAAGATCCAGGATCGTGAGGCCCGTGCGCAGGCGGACCTGCTGCGGACCCGGTGTCGTGAGTTTGGGGGGCGTTGGCCAGGCGGACAGGTCGTAGCGTTGGTCCGGCGTCCACCCGTCGATGATCGTGACGCCGCCCGGAGCAATGTGGAAGGTTTTCGCGCCGGGTTCGGCCTCGATCCGGGTCATGCCGGCCCCCACATGCACGACATGGTCGCCCGCGCCGAGGTGGAGCTTGTTGCGGCCGGGGCCGGTGTCGATGGTCGACGCCCCTTCGCCATCGTGGATCAGGTCGTTGCCGTGGCCGCCATAGATATGGTTGCGCCCCGAATTGCCATGGATAACGTCATCGCCCGTGCCGCCATCCAGCGTGTCGCGGCCCGGCCCGCCATGGAGCGTGTCATTGCCGGCCTCGCCATAGAAGGCATGGCGGCGGTTGGCCTGCTTGGCCTTGGCGATCATCAGGTCATTGCCGCCGCCGCCGTAGAAGGTGGCGGCCCCGTGTTTCGGTCCGATCATGATGTCGTCGCCGTCCGAGCCTTTGAGGTCGATCTCGACGCGTTCCGAGGTCTCGAACTCGATCGGGCTGTCGGGGTGGGCGACGATCTTGAGGCGCTTGCCTTCCTTGCCATCCGCCTCGTTGCGGGAAACGACGGTGGCGATGCGGATCTTTTCGACATTGGCGGGGCAGTGCAGCACGTAGTCATCCGGTCCGGCCATGTACCACAGCGTATCGGTGCCGCCGTCTTTCTCTTCGCGGATCTTCTCGGCATCTGACCCATAGGCCCAGTAATCGTTGTCGCCGCGCCCACCGGCAAGAATGACCGAGCCATCGACGGCCATCATTGCGTTGACGCCATCGGCGGGGTTCTCGTAGCCGCGCAGGTCGAGCCCGAGCGCCAGCGCGCCCTTGACCAGTTCGGCGCGCAGAAACTCCATCGGCGCCGTCTCGACGAGGTTCTCGGTCTCGCCCGGGTCCGTCTCGATGTCGTAGACGTGCTCTTCGCCGTTCGGGTAACGGAAGTAGCGCAGGTGGCGATAGCCCTCGACCGAGGGGCGGACGGACAGTGTGCCGAAGACCGAGGTGGCAGGCGATTTCGTATCGTCGAAGCGGCCGAAGCCTTCGCCGATCAGGGGCAGCAGAGATTGGCCCGAGGTCCAGTCGGGGCGTGGCGGTAGACCGGCCAGTTGCATGATCGTTTTGGGGATGTTGTGCAGGCTGACGGGCATGTCGATCTCGGTGCCGCGCTCCATCGACGGGTGCCAGATGCCAAGCGGGATATGCGCGGCGCTGTCCCATTGGCTCATCTTGTGGAAACTGTCGTGATTGCCGAGGTTGAAGCCGTTATCGCTGAGGAAGATGACGGTCGTGTTCTGCCCCAGAGGGGAGGCTTCCAGCGCATCGAGAAAGCGCCCGATCTCGTGATCGACATGGGAAATCGCGGCGAAATAGGCGCGCACGACTTGCCGCCAGGCCTCGTCCCCGGCTTTTTCGGGGGTCCAGACGCCGTTCGCGATATAGGCGGCCTCGTAGACGGCGAAGCCGGGTTGGGGGCCGAAGTAATCCTCGGCATGCGCGATGTCGGGCCAGCGGATCGCGGCGGGATCGTATTGCGCGTAGAAGCGGTCGGGCGTGATCAGGTTGTAATGCGGATGCTTGAAGCCAAGCTGGATCAGGCTGCGCCGCGTCGGGTCGGCACGGTCGAGGAAGTCGATGGCGTTCTGGGCGACCCAATGGTCGTAGAACCGGTCATCCTGGCTGCCGTCATCGTCGGGATGGTTCACGCCTTTGATGCCCGGCCCACGGTCGAGATAGGCGTGCACGCCGCGGCGCTTGCCCTTGTCCTCGGCGGCCGGTTCCTCGTGGAAAAGGATGCGGCGATACTCCTCGGGCATGGGTTGGTAATTGCTGTCCACCTTGCCCGTGGTGAAGGTATAGAACCCGGCGCGCCGCAGGTCGTATTGCCAGGCGCGTTCGGGGCGCATCACGTCGCGCCAGAACCGGTTGAGATCGACCAGACCCGTGCGGAAGGGCGACAGACCCGTCGCGATTTCGGCCCGGCAGGGGGCGCAGAGCGGCACCGTGGCATACGCGTTCGAAAAGCGCGCGGCTTTTGCCATGAACCGGTCGAGATTTGGCGTCTCGATGCGGATGCCGAAACTGTCGCGCCAGGTGTAGACGTCGATCATGTCGTCGACCCAGATCAGGCAGATATGGCTCTCGGCGATGGCGTCCGGGGAAAAGCTCATGCCGCGTCCTCCGACCAGAGACGGTAGCGATGCAAGGCGGTCAGTAGCGCGCGGTCCTCGTCCGTGTCCGAGTGGAGCAACGCGCGCCCCGGCCAGAGCCATGCATCGAGGATAAGTGCCCCGCCGAGCGTTTTCACAAGCCGGGGCCGCTGGTTGCGGCAGCCGAGAAACAGGCTGGCCGGGCCCGTGAGGATTGGGGTCGGTGAGCGCGCCTCGGCCCTGTCCGCGCCGAGAAGCTGCAGCGCCATGCGCCCCGCATGGAGCGAGACGATGGCCATCCGCGGCGCATCGGAATTTGGCAGCGGCAGGCTGGTTTCGACCGTATTGGCGTCGTCCTTGGACGTGAGGGTCGACGCGTCGGCGCTGAGAAACAGGTAGTTGCCCCCACCTTCCTCGGCGGCGTGGACGGCGGTGTTCAGCGTGAAAAGCGTGCGCGCCTCGTCCCCCTCGGCAACATACCAGCGGATCGCGATGGTGGCGGTCGCCGCGTCGCCGGGAATGGCGCGGTCCGCGAAAAGGCCGGATTGCGCACCGTGGCGGCATTGCAAGCCGGTCAGGTCTCCGGCGAAGCCGAGCGTGCCGTTGCCCTCGTTCGGCTTGGTGGGTCGCATGGTGATCTCGCCCGACCGGGGATGCCAATGGGTCACCGCGCCAGTCTTGTCGGTGGCCATGTCGGCTTCGGCCCCGTGCCACCAAAGCGTGCGCGTAGCGGCGAAGGCGGGTGCCAGGACGCCGGCGGCATCGTCGCAAAGCGCCCCGGGCGGCAAGGGGGTGTCGAGGGCAAGGTTCATGCGCGGCCCCGCTGGATCGGCAGATGTGCAGGCAGGGCCCATCGGTAGAGGCGCGTGTCGGTCCGGCTGTCGAGCCACCAGGTATCGCGCAACGCCCCGGTGTTGCGGCCGCCATGCGCCTCGGCCCCGCAGGCATAGGCGAGGCGCAGGTCGGGGCCCTCGGGCGCACGATCGCAATGGACGAGGACCGCCTGGGGATCATCCGGCGCGATCTCGACATTCATGATCTGCGCATCGCTGGTGTCGCCGGTCAGGTGGAAGCCCGCCGCATCACCGGCCCCAAGCAAGTCGTCAGGGTCGATCACCAACTCGCCCGCGCCTTGTGCGATGACCCGGATCACCTCGGGTGCGCCCGCCTCACGCTCGGCGAGGAACAGGGTGGGGCAGCGCCAGTCGGGGCCAGCGGCAATGGCGGCGGCGGTCATCTCGGCCATCTGGACGCGGGCGTCCTCGGTCGGGCGGTCGAAGGCGTCGAGGGCGAACATGTAGGCGGGGGCGGAGTGGATCAGTTTGTGATCGCCGTGGTTCCAGCTCAGTTCCCATTGCCCATCGAGCGCGGCGGCGGGTGCGACATCGGGCAACCCGGATTCGAAGCGCGCAACAAACAGGGGTTTGTCGTAGCCCCGGTGCCAAAGGCCCGTCTCCAGACGATCCATCAGCGCCAGCATCCCGTCGCGAAAGGCGGTGGCATCGGACGAGGTATCCTCCAGCGCGTAATCGAGGCACACCGCCAGAAGGCGCGGCTTGCGCCCCATGGTCAGGGCGGCGTCGCGCAGGTTTTCGGCCGCGATCAGCAGGTTCTCGGCGGCTTGTCCCTTGGCGAGGTCTTTGGCGGTGGCTGACCCGTCGGTTTCCACGCGGGTGACGAACAGGGGCAGCGGCTCGTATTTCTCAAGCTGCCAGTAGAGCATCGTTTCGGCGACGAGCGCCTCATGCGTGACCTCGCGCAGATGTTCCAGCCGGTCGGTTTTCTGCGCGGCCTCGATGCCCGCATGCCCGACCGCGCCGATATCGTCCGCGGGCGCCACGATATGCGGCGGGAAAGCCGGGGGGCGCGGCGTGGCAAGGGCCGCGCGCGGGCCACCCAGCCCGAGAATGCCGAGGACCGCACCGGGACTGTCGGCGAGGATATCACCGCCTGAAACGGGTTTGCGGAAACCGCGCACGCCTTGTTCGCCCGGCATCCGTGCGGAAAAGCGCAGCCAGGGTCCCTCTTGCCGGATATCCCACGCGTCGACGCCCGCCAGCGCGGCCTCGGCATCCACCTCTGTAGCGGCATCCGCTTGATCGGGTTGGGCCGCGCCGGGTGAAACGGGCCGTTGCCCGAGGCGCAGCGCGATATCCTCGATGACCTTGTCGGACAGGCGCAGGATCAGGCCGGACGGATCGTATCGGATCACGTCGCCATTGGGGGCATGGACCACGACACCATGGCTGGGGGGCTGCAACTCGTCATTCGTAGGGGTATCGCTCACCGGCCTCTCCCGTCGTGTTATGGCGCGACACTAGACCCGCCCCGCTGTGCCGCCAAGCCCCCGGGCTGTCACGGTCGGCGGTCGAATTGCAGGCTGCCGGACCCGGCGCGATCCGCGTCTTCGGCAAAGCCCTTGGCGTTGAGCGTCGGCGTGTAATCGTTGCGAAAGGCTTCGGCCTGCTCGTCCGAGACGAAGGGGATGAGGATGCGCCTGACCGTCTTCAGATCGAGATTGCCCAGCAGGTCGGGTGGCACGTCAGCAGGCCGCGCGATGCGCAAGGCGTCGGGGCGGAAGTCATTCAGGTAGGCGGCAAGGCCCCCGGCCTCACACGCGCCGTCGTTGGGCAAGCGCAGCGGGCCGTCCGATAGCTTCAGGCGTGACGTGTCCTCGATCCCGTTGCGTGCGGCGATCCGCTTGGCCATCTCGATCAATGGCGCGCGGCTGTCCTGACCCATGTAGACCAAGCCCTGGCTGATCGAGATCGTGCGCATGGGGATGAAGCCCACCCCGGTGCCGATTTCCAGCACGCGTGCGCACCCGTCCAGATAGCCCGCGATGTTGCGCGCGTGGCGGCGCTCGAACCGGCCGATCAGGATCGCGCTGAGTGTCTCAGGCGCAAAGATGCGCGGGTCGGCGGGCAACTCGATGTCATGGTTGGCGACCCATTCCACGGCGATGTCGCCCGAGATGTCGATCGTGCCCTCCATGTACGGGTCGCCATCGGGCGCGGCCCAGCCCGCCACCGTTTCGTTGCGGCGTTCTTCCATGGGATGGTCGGCCACCTTCTTCTCGACCCGGCTCATCAGCGCGGCGATCTTGGCGGGGTCGCGGGCCTGCGGCGGTTTGGCCTCGACCTGCGTGATCGGCACCTTGCCCGCCTCGATCAGGCTGTCGCGCAACTGCTGGTAGGCCTCGGTCTGGCGGTAATCGTCGAGGCGCTTTTCCACCCGCTCCAGCGCGGCATAGTGCAACTCGTTCAGAACGGGGTCCTTCAGCAATTCCTCGACGATCTCGGCCCGGCGTTCCGCATGGCGCAGGATGGCGGTATCCTCGACCTCGTTGCGGTCCTGAAGCGACCAGTAATCGGCGTTGTACTTGTCTTTCTTGTTGTTCACGTTGCCGCGGAACTTGCGCACGGCGTAGCTGTCGACCGACTTCACAGCGTAGTGGTTCATCTGCGCCCAGTCATAGCCGATCGTGCGCCGGATCGAGCGCCAGCCGCGGAACTTGAAATAATCCTCCATCGGCTGGCCCGACCCGTTGAGCCATTTCACGCTGTCGGGAAACTCCGTCTCCAACCACTTGTTCTTGATCGAGGGCCGGTGGATGCCGAGCTTCCAGTACTGGTGGTCAAACTTGAAGAGCGTCTTGACCCCCCAGCCCTTGTTCCAGAGCGGCGGCGCGGCGCGGGTATATTGCTCGGTCACGGGGGCGCGCGACCAGTCGACCACGCCGCCCGAGCCGAAGATGCGCCACGTGATGACGATCCCGTTCGCCCCAAGGGCCACGGCATCGTCCAGCATTCCTTCCAGCGTGCCGGAGGGGTGGTTGATCGCCAGGAACTCGTCGGCATCGAAGACCAGCACCCAGTCGGCGTCCCGCACCAGCGGTTCGGCCTGCGCGTGGTTCAGCGCGGAGGGCTGCGGTTTCTGCCCCTCGGGGATGGTGTTGGGCCGGTGATAGCCGAGCCCCAGTTCCTCAAGCCGTTGCAGCATCTCGACCGTCCCGTCGGAACAGTCGTTCGTGTAGACGAGGATATCGGTGAAGCCGACAGCAAGGTGATGGGCGAACCATTCCAGCAGGAAGGGCGCCTCGTCCTTCATCATAGACACCGCCATCACGGTGCCATGCTTGGAGGTGGGTTTCAGGTGCTGCACGATTTGAGCTGCCCCTCGGCGGGCTATCTTGCTTTGTGCACGGCATATCACGGGCCAAGGGGGCGAATCCACCGGCATGCCGGATCTAAAGCAGGAAATACGCGCGGAGGGCCTGTAAGCCGGATTCTGTCCAAGGGGTTGCCCCCTCTGGATGGCCATTCCTCTAGGCGCACCGTTGCCGGTGTGCTCTGGCTGCCAACCCGGATCGCGGGGGTGAAGCGCCCCGTAATGCGATCCCTATTCGGCATTGCTCCCGGTGGGGCTTGCCGTGCCGCCCTTGTTGCCAAGCGCGCGGTGGGCTCTTACCCCACCGTTTCACCTTTTCCCCGGCGGACCGGGGTAGTTTCATTTCTGTGGCGCTTTCCGTCGGATTGCTCCGCCCGGGCATTACCCGGCACCGTTGCTTCAGGGAGTCCGGACTTTCCTCGCGGTGTTGCCACCCCGCGGCCATCCGGCCCTCCGCGCCTGGGTCATCTATGGGCGCGGGCGGTCGCGGTCAACGTCCATATCGGGCGGCAAGCTCGGCCGCGATGGCGCAATCGGCGGCGTCGAGCGGTCCGCTGACCGAGGGCCGAAAGCGCAGGCGCAGCGCGCGGAGCAGCAGATCGTCCGAGACATCCGGGTAGCCGAAGGCCAGCGCATCGGCGCGAAAGCGGTCGGAATCGACGGTGCCGAGCGGGGCCGGATCGGGCCAGATGGCAAGCCCTTGGCGGGCAAGGCGCTGCCAGTCGAAGCGTGGGCCCGGGTCGGATTTCCGCTCGGGCGCCATGTCGGAATGGGCGATGACGCCCTCGGGCGGGATGCTCCAGCGCTCAAGGATGCCGCGAAGCAGACCCTCAAGCGCGTCCATCAAGGGGGCGGCGAACGGCGAAACCCCGTCATTGTCCAACTCGATGCCGATGGAGCGGGAATTGACGTCGCCCGCGCCGCGCCAGTTGCCTGCACCCGCATGCCAGGCGCGCGCCTTTTCATCGACCAGTTGAATGACCTCGCCCGTCCGCGACACCAGGTAATGCGCGGACACCTCGCGCGCGGGGTCGCACAGGGCCTTTTCCGCCGCGGCGCACTCCGTCATCGCGGTGTAATGAAGCACGACCAGTTCGGGACGCAGCCCGTCACGCCTTGGCCCGTGATTGGGAGAGCGCATGCCGCCTCAGCCGTTCGTCGGGCGCCAGCCGCAGACGAACCCGTCGCCATCGGGATCGAGGTTGTCGGGGTCGATGCTCGGCCCGCCATTGGCGATGAACCAGTTTTGCGCGGCGCCGGCGGTGGCAAACTGGGCACAACCCGGTGCGCTGTTATCCGGC
The DNA here is from genome assembly GCF_039542305.1 of [Roseibacterium] beibuensis. Classification (NCBI taxonomy): domain Bacteria; kingdom Pseudomonadati; phylum Pseudomonadota; class Alphaproteobacteria; order Rhodobacterales; family Roseobacteraceae; genus Roseicyclus; species [Roseibacterium] beibuensis. Next base: position 410,727 of record NZ_BAABHW010000001.1, read on the forward strand.
GGCGTGCTGCTGCCCGGCAGGGCGGGCAGGCCGCGACCGGCCGGGGCTGCGACACCGGCAGGGGCCGGGGCAGCGGGTGTGGCCGGCGTGGCCGGGGGCGTGCCGCCCGTTTCCGCCTCGGCAATCGCGGCGGCGGCCGTGGCGGCGATATCATCCGTCGGGGCCGGTGTGGTGGGTTGGGCTGCAGCGGGCGTGCCTTGCAACTGCGCGCGGCGCGCCTCGAACGCGGCCTGGGCGCGTGCCTCGGTGGTTTCGGGCATGTCGTTGGGAACGCTCACGCAGGCGGACAGGGCCACCAGCGCAGCCACGATTACGCTTCGTCTTATCATTGCTCGGCCTCGTCGGAGGAACGTTGAGCCGAATTTACCACCATTTCCCGGGCTTCGCCACAAAGCCCGCGGCGTTCTCCAGCGCGTAGGCCGTGTTGAGCAGGTCACCCTCTTCCCAAGGACGCCCGATCAACTGGAGGCCAAGCGGAAGGCCCTTGGCGTCGAGACCTGCGGGCACCGAGATGCCGGGCAGACCGGCAAGGTTCACCGTCACGGTAAAGACGTCGTTGAGATACATCTGCACCGGGTCGTCGAAGCTTTGCCCCAGCTCGAATGCCGCGGACGGGGTGGCGGGCGTCAGGATTGCATCGACACCTTCGGCAAAGACCATGTCGAAATCGCGCTTGATCAGCGCGCGGACCTTGCGGGCGCGGTTGTAATAGGCGTCGTAGAACCCGGCGGACAGCACGTAGGTCCCGACCATCACGCGGCGCTTCACCTCGGCGCCGAAGCCCTCGGCCCGGGTTTTTTCGTACATCTCGGTGATGCCGTCGCCCTGGTCGAGCTTGGCGCGATAGCCAAAGCGCACGCCATCATACCGCGCCAGGTTGGACGAGGCTTCGGCGGGGGCGATCACGTAATAGGCGGGCAGGGCGTATTTCGTGTGTGGCAGGCTGATCTGGCGCAGCTCGGCCCCGGCGTCCTGCAGCATCTCGGCGCCCTTTTCCCAAAGCGCCTCGATCTCGGCGGGCATGCCGTCCATGCGGTATTCGGTGGGGATGCCGATGACCTTGCCGCGAATGTCGCCAGTCAGCATCGCCTCGAAATCCGGCACGGCCCGGTCGGCGCTGGTCGAATCCTTGGGGTCATGGCCCATCATCGCCTGGCCCATGATGGCGGCGTCGCGCACCGTCTTGGTCATCGGCCCCGCCTGATCGAGCGACGAGGCAAAGGCCACGATGCCCCAGCGCGAGCAGCGGCCATAGGTCGGCTTCAGGCCGACGATCCCGGTAAAGGCGGCGGGCTGACGGATGGAGCCGCCGGTGTCCGTGCCCGTCGCGGCAAGGCAGAGGTCGGCGGCAACCGCGCTGGCCGAGCCACCGGACGAGCCACCGGGCGTCAGCGCTTCGGCCGATCCTTCGGCGCGCCACGGGTTCACGGCGTTTCCGTACACGCTGGTCTCGTTGGAACTGCCCATGGCGAATTCGTCCATGTTCAGCTTGCCCAGCATGACGGCGCCCGCGTCCTTCAACTGGCCCGACACGGTGGATTCGTATTGCGGCTTGAACCCTTCGAGGATTTTCGAGGCGGCCTGAGAGGCCACGCCCTCGGTGCAGAACAGGTCCTTGATGCCGACGGGGATGCCGCACATGGCGGGCGCATCGCCGGCCTTGATCCGCTCATCGGCAGCCTGGGCGCGGTCCATCGCGATTTCGGGCGTCTTGTGCACGAAAGCACCAAGCGCATCTGCGCCCTCGATCGCCGTCAGGCAAGCCTCGGTCAGCTCGACGCTGGTCGTATCGCCCTTGCGCAGCGCGTCACGGGCCTCGGCGATGGTCAGTTTGGTCAGGTCGGACATGGCGATCACTCCACCACCTTGGGCACGGCGAAAAAGCCTTCGCGCGCGTCGGGTGCGTTTGCCAGCACCTTCTCGGGCTGGTTGCCGTCCGTCACGACATCCTCGCGGCGCTTGAGGCGCATCGGCTCGACGCTGGTCATCGGCTCTACATCATCCACGTTCAGCTCGTTGAGCTGCTCGATGAAACCGAGGATCGCGTTGAACTCCTGTGCCAGCGCGGGCAGGTCCTCTTCCTCGACCTTGATGCGGGCGAGTTTCGCCACCTTGGCGGCGGTTGCGGTGTCGATGGACATCGGGCGGTCTCCGTCACTCGGACAGGCCCCGGCGGGGCCCTTCGCGTCACGGCGGGTTTAGCGAGGCGTCCGGGGCGCTGCAAGCACCAGTCGGATTCGGTGATGTTGCAACGAATTGGGCGCGAATTCCTTTGGCTTGCCTCATTCCCGACAGGTTTTCAGGCCAACCATCGGTCGAACGCGAGAAAATGCGGAAATCGTCATTCAAAGGGGACACTCCCATGGAACGATTTGTAAAGAATTTCCTGTGTATCGTGTTTCCCGGTATGATCGGGTCTTTCACCTCTTGTATCCTGATCATCCCGCCTCTGATGATGCGTGGATTGGACTTTCCCAGCACGCTTGCCGTCGCCGTGATCCTGGCGGGCGCGTGGTCGGCGCTTTTTGCAATCGCGCTGCGCAACCGCGTCCTCGACCAGGACGCTGCCGCCCGGCGGATCGACGCCTTCCCGGCCGAGTAAGGCGTTCCGGGGCTTTACCTGCCCAGGCGCGCGCGACACTCTCCCCCTAGGCGCATTCAATCCAACGTTCAGGGGGTAACCATGAAATACACTTGGCTCGGACATGCCAGCATCCGCCTGGAGATCGGCGATCAGGTTCTCTTGATCGATCCTTGGGAGACCGGCAATCCGATGTGGCCCGCCGAAAAGCGTGCGGCCATGCTGGCGGGCGCGACAGCCATCCTGATCACCCATGGCCATGGCGACCACACCACCGATGCCGTTGCGCTGTCAAAGGAGCTTGGGGTGCCGGTCTACGGCATCTACGAATTGATGAGCCATTGGGGCGAGGCCGAGGGCATCGAGGTCACCGGGTTCAACAAGGGCGGCACGGTGATGATCGGCGACGTCGCCGTGACCATGGTGAACGCGACGCATTCCTCTTCCATCGCGACGCCGAACGGCCCGATGTATACCGGGGGTGAGGCTGGCTACATGATCCGTGGCGAGGGGCGGACGGTCTACGTCTCGGGCGATACGGACGTGATGGCAGACATGAAGGTGCTTCAGGATCTGCACACGCCCGAGATCGGCATTCTCTGCGCCGGCGGGCATTTCACCATGGATATGGAGCGCGCGGCCTATGCCGCCTCGAAACTCTTCGATCTGAAGACGGTGATCCCGGTCCATTACAAGACCTTCCCGCTTCTGGCGCAGGACGCCGAGGCGCTGGTTGCGGCCCTGCCGGGCCGCAACGTCGTGGCGCCCGAAGTGGGTGAAACGGTCGAGCTCTAGGTAAGCGTTTTCCTCGAGGAAAACGGCCCGGAAATCTCGAGATTTCCGGGTCACCGCTTACAGAACGCGCGCCATCTCGACGGCGGGAAAAGTGATGCCGGGTTCCAGCGTGATGTCGATCTCTGCCCGATCCTCGAACCCCATGATCCGGTAGAACGGCACCGCCGTGCGCGTCGACTGGCACAAGAGCCAGGTAATCCCCTGCGCCCGCGCCTTGTCGAAGCAGTGTTCCAGAATGGCGCTGCCAAGGCCCTGCCGGGTCGCATCCGGGTGGGTGACGACATGGCGGATATGGCCCACGTCGCGCGGTCCGACGCCCCCTTGCGGGCCGGTATGGGTCCAGCCGCCCGCGGCCAGCGCACGGCCCGCCGAATCTTCGGCGACATAGTAGCTTCCGCAGCGCACCAGTTCGGGCCGGGCGCGCGCGATGACGGGCAGGGAGGTTTCCAGAACCTCCGTCTCGTAATCGGGCCCAAGCAGGACCGGGTAGCTTTCGGACAAGAGCGTATCGATAGCCGCCATGTCGGCGGCGGTGGTGGGCCGTATCGTGATCTCGGACAGCATGGCTGTGACTTTCGTGACCTGAAAAACAAAAAGGCCGCGCAGTGTGTGCGCGGCCCGGTCTGTCGGAATATGGAGGTCGATCTTACTTGATCTTGCCTTCCTTGTATTCGACGTGCTTGCGCGCGACGGGATCGTACTTTCGTACGGTCATCTTCTCGGTCATGGTGCGCGCGTTTTTCTTGGTCACGTAGAAGTGGCCGGTCCCCGCCGTGGAGTTCAGGCGGATCTTGATGGTGGTCGGCTTCGCCATGGTGGGCTCCTCGGGTTAAGCGGGGCGGGACGCAAAAACAGCGTCCGCAAATCTGTGGAGTGCGCCTTTTACCTTGGGCGGGGCAGGAGTCAACCGCGAAAACGCGCCTAGAGTGCCCCGCTGGCAAAGCGCCACCCCAGGCCTGCCAGCGCCATCAGGGGCAGGGCCAGGATCAGGTCGAGTTTGCGCCACAGGATCAGCAGCGCGGCCACCCCCGTCAGGACCACCGCATCCGGCTGCCAGGTCGCCCCCTCGGGCAGCCAAAGGGTCGCGGGGCCGGCGACCACCCGCCTGACCTCGGCAAAGACGACATGCAGCGCGAACCAGAGCGAGAGGTTCGCGATGACACCCACGACGGCCGCCGTGATGGCCGACAGCGCGCCGGTCAGGCGAGGTTGCGTGGCGATCCATTCGACGTAAGGCGCACCCGCGAAGATCCAGAGGAAACAGGGCGCAAAGGTCACCCAAAGCGTGACAAGCGCCGCCGCGACGCCAAGTGCGATGCCCCCCTCGTAGGCCCCTGCCAGGAACCCCACGAACTCGGTCACCAGGATCAGGGGGCCGGGCGTGGTCTCGGCCAGCCCCAGCGCGTCCATCATCTGCGCCGTTGTCAGCCAGCCATGGGTCTGGACCACCTCCTGCACCATCCAGGCAAGCACGGCATAGGCCCCGCCAAAGGTCACGACGGCAAGCTTGGCGAAGAACAGGCCGATCTCGGCCAGAGTTCCGCCCGGGGCGACCAGCCAGAGGGCGCCAAGCGGCACCAGCCAGATCGCGCCCCACAGAAGGACGGTGTGCAGGGTACGCGCCATCGGCACGGCATGGGGTGGCGACGTGCCGCCGCCTCTGGCGGTCATCGCGCCGATCAGCCCCGCGCCGAGGACGATCAGCGGAAAGGGCAGGGCGAAGACGAACAGGCCCAGAAAGGCGGCGATGGCCAGCGCCCATGCGCGCCTCCCGCTCAGCGCTTTCTTCGAGACGCGCCACAACGCCTGTGCAACGATGACGATGACGGCGGCCTTGATGCCCAGAAACAGCGCCTCGGCCAAGGGGATGTCGCCATAGGTGGCATAAAGCGCGGCCAGTGCCAGGATCACCAGCGCCCCCGGCACCACGAAGAAAAGCCCCGCGATCAAGCCGCCGAGCGTGCCGTGCAGCCGCCAGCCGGCATAGGTGGCCAGTTGCATCGCTTCGGGTCCGGGCAAGAGCATGCAGAAGCTCAGCGCGTTCAGGTATTGCTTCTCGGTCAGCCAGGGGCGGTCTTCGACCAACTCGCGATGCATCAGCGCGATCTGCGCCGCCGGCCCGCCAAAACTGAGCAGGCCGATCCGTCCGAATACGCGGGTAATCTCGGATAGGGTGGGGGCGGGCGGTTCCATTGCCGTGATCTATCCCCGCGCCCGGCGAAAGCCACATGAAACTTCCATGACAGCGCAACGAAAAAGGCCGGGCGCTTGGCCCGGCCTTTCGGATCGTTTGATGCTCGCCCCGCTTATTCGCGGTTGCCCATGAACTGGAGCAGGAACATGAACAGGTTGATGAAGTCGAGGTAGAGACGCAGCGCGCCCATGATCGCCGACTTGTCCAGCCATTCCTGATCGCCGTACTGGGCGTGGTCGATGTATTCCTGCTTGATCGACTGGGTGTCGTAGGCCGTCAGGCCTGCGAAGATCAGCACACCGATCACCGAAATCGCGAAGGCAACCGCCGAGGAGGCGAGGAAGATGTTCACGATCGAGGCGACGATCAGGCCTATCAGACCCATGAGCAGGAAGGTGCCCCATCCCGACAGGTCCTTCTTGGTCGTGTAGCCCCAAAGGCTGAGGCCCGCGAAGGCGATCGCGGTCACGAGGAAGGTCTGGGCGATCGAGACACCGGTGAAGACGGCGAAGATCCAGCTGATCGAAAGGCCCATCACCGCGCCGAAGGCGTAGAAGAACAGCTGCGCGGCGGCCGCCGACAGTTTGTTGATGACGGCGCCGAAGGCGAACACCATGATCAGCGGCGCGAACATCACGACCCAGCCCAGGATGTTGGGCGAAAGCGTGACCGGATCGCGCAGGATGGCCATCAGGGCGGGGTTCGAGCCGAAGGCCCAAGCCACGCCGGCGGTGACCAGCATGCCCACCGACATGGTGGCATAGACCTTGTTCATATGGGCGCGCAGGCCCTCGTCGATCTGGGCAGGCAAGGCCCCTGCGCGGGCGCGTGCCGTATGATAGTCAGCCATGCAGTCCTCCTAAGACAAACAAACGGCCGGGCGTTAAAAGAAACGCCCATCCTTGAGCCTGAATATCGGCAAGGATGGGCGGCTTTTCAAGTCACACGCTCCATTGCGGGGCCCGGCATGCGATAGTTTTTGGCTATCGCAGTCGGTCGTCAGTTCCGCTCGCGCTTATGCACCGAGCGACCACATCGGGCGCAGCGCCTCGCGCAGGGCCTCACCCTCGGTCAGGCCGATGTCACGACGGGCGTAATCGTCAAGCATGGCGAGATGACGGCGCTGGCGCCAGGTGGCATAGGTGTGGCTCAGGAGGGCGATGGGATTGGACTGGCGCCGCGACGGCGCAAAGCGGTTTGTAGCAAGCGTGGCCATGGCAACACCTCTTTTTGAATGGTGAACAAAGATCAGGCGATCATTTCGATGCTTGATATATGCGCTGCAGCGAGGCATTTTTAAAGTGAATGTTACTGAAGTTTTGAATCAGGATTTGTGATATGCCGCGCAACCTCGACATGACCGCCCTTCGCGCCTTCGTGGCCGTGGTTGATGCGGGTGGGGTGACGAAAGCCTCGGGCTTTCTGAACCTGACCCAATCCGCCGTTTCGATGCAGCTGAAAAGGCTGGAGGAATCCATCGGGGTGGGGCTCTTCGACCGCTCGTCGCGGCGGCTTGCCCTGACCGGGGCGGGCGAGCAGATGCTGGGCTACGCGCGGCGCATTCTCGATCTGAATGACGAGGTGCTGGGCCGCCTGACCGCGCCGGGCTACGTGGGTGAACTGGTGCTCGGCGTGCCGAGCGACATCGTCTACCCCGCGATTCCCCAGGTGTTGCAACGCTTCAACGCGGCCTTCCCGCGGATGAAGGTGCAACTGGTCTCCTCCTACACCTCGCGGCTGAAACGGATGCTGGAGCGGGGCGAGGCGGATGTCATCCTGACCACCGAAGACCATGTCGGCACGGGCGGCGAAACCCTGATGGAGCGGCAATTGATCTGGGTCGGGGCCCACAACGGGCAGGTCTGGCGGCAGCGTCCGTTGCGGCTGGCCTTCGAACATGCCTGCATTTTCCGGCGGGGTGTGCAGGACGCTTTGGACGGTGCGGCGATTTCCTGGGAGATGGCGGTCGAAAGCGACTCGACGCGCACCGTCGAGGCCTCGGTTTCGGCCGATCTGGCGGTGCATGCCTGTATCGAGGGAACGGAACCGCCCTATGTGGAGCGGATCGACCATAACGGCGCGTTGCCCAACCTGCCGAGGATCAAGATCAACCTCTACCGCGCGGAACTGAGCCGCAGCGAACCGGCCGCGGCGCTGGTCGACTATATTCGGCAAGCTTACCGCGCCTTGTAATAGCCCGGAGCGCAAACGCCGCGCGGGCGATTGTCCGAAGAAATCGGGTAAGAATTCGGGCTGCGGTCAGGCCGCCAGGGCCTGCATCACCTTTGTCTCGTGCGGCCGGGCGCAGGGGCGGGCTACCTCGCCATAGGCGTCGGGATTGTCGCGCAGGTCCGGGAAGGCGCGGAACAGCGCCGCGCGGGCCGCGGGTCCCAGCGAACAAAGCCCGTCACCGGCGGGATGAAAACTCTCGGTCGGGGCGCCTTCGGCATAGATCACCTGATGGCGGTCCAGCATGAGATGGACGTATGTCATCAGGGGGCGCTCCACCCGGCGGATCTTTTTCCCGTCGACCAGATCCCCTGCGGGCACCAGCACTTCCTCGGCACCGAAGACCAACTGGGCCGTATAGTCGTCGACCAGCATGCGATGCTGCGGTGACACCAGAAGCGGACGGTCCACGGTCAAACGGCCGCCCGGCAGGATTTCGACCGGGGCAAGGTCGCCCACGCCGGCCACAAGGCTCTTGCCGGCCCAACGGACCGGCTGCGCGCCCTCATCGGCGGTCATCACCGGATCGCCGGGGCGCAGTGCCTCGACCGCGACGCGACCGTTGGGGGTGTCGATCAGCGTTCCGGCAGCGAAACAGATAACATTGGTGGGGTCGGTGAAGCCCGCGACAGAGCCGTCGGTCATGGAATAGATGCCGTGCGCCCCGCCAAGCTCGGCATTGGCCGAAACCGCCTCGCGCCCCTGCGCGTCGAAAAACTCGGTCATCGCCTCGCTCCGATCCTTTTCGGCACAGCCACGGGTGCCCCCCAGCAGCTCTGCCGTCACCACACAGCTTCAGCGATAGGAGCGGATTCGCACCCGGATTGGATCGGACTGTGGCAAGAAAAGGTCAGATGGTCCGATACGGGAAACGATCGGATTACGAGATGGAGACAACGACCTTGCCCGCGACCTTGCGCGTCTTGAGAAGGTCCAGCGCCTCGGCGGCCTGTTCCAGCGGGCGCGTCGCGCCGATATGCGGTGTGATCTGCCCGGCTTCATACATGCCCATCAACTGCCGCAGGCTTTCGGTCAGGACCTGCGGCGCGAATTTGAGGTATCCGCCCCAGTAAAGCCCGAGCACGTCGATATTCTTGACCAGAAGGTGATTGGCCGGGATCTGCGGAACGTCGCCACTGGCAAACCCGATGGCAAGGATGCGGCCCAAGGGGTTGGTCGCGCGCAGGGCCGCGGTGAACATGTCACCGCCCACGGCATCATAGACTACGTCCGCGCCGCCAAGCGCCTTCACCTCGGTCCTCAGATCCACCTCCTCGGCGTCGAACAGGTGATGCGCCCCCGCCGCCCGGGCCGCGTCGAGCTTGTCCTGCCCGCGTGCCACGGCGATCACCTCGGCCCCGAGGATCGCGCCCAGTTCGACGGCGGTCAGCCCGACACCGCCCCCGGCCCCCAGCACCAAAAGCCGTTCGCCCGGTTGCAGGTTCGCCCGATGCGTCAGCGCCACGTGGCTGGTGCCATAGGCCACGATAAACCCCGCCGCGTGGGTGTCTGGCATGGCGTCGGGAATGGCGACGCAGCGTTCGGCCTCGAAGACGCCGTAGTCTGCCAACCCGCCGGAGCCTGCGAAAACGGCCACGCGCGTGCCCGGCGCGGGGGAGGTTGCGCCCGGGCCAAGCGCCTCGACCGTTCCGGCGATCTCCATGCCCAGGGTGAAGGGCGGCTCCGGCGTGTCCTGGTAGCGACCGCGCATCATCAGCAGGTCGGCAAAATTCAAGCCGCAGGCCGCAATGCGCACCAGCACCTGACCGGGGCCGGGGGCCGGGCGATCTGTTTCCACCAGTTCCGGTGCGGTGTCGAAGCCCGTGACCTGAAATGCGCGCATCTTGTCGTCGTCCCTGCCGTGATCCCGTGTTCCGGGGCCAAACCTAGCGGGGCCGTGCCCCGTGGGCCAGCCCCGCGCGCTGCTGTCACGTCGACGCACAGGCCATAAGCGCGTATGCCACGTCCACGCTCCTTCCCCGAAGGCACGCGAGTTGCCGCGACAATTCTTCCACTTGGGATTGATCCCTGGATGTGGCGCGCTAACTTTGCACTGTCGCCCGGGTTGAGTGGCACTCGCCATGTGGTTTCAAGTCTGCCCCACGGCATTGGAAGACAGGTTTGGCAATGAAAAAGGAGAGCGTCGTGAAGCACCCTGTGGATGTTCACGTCGGCAAGCGGGTCCGGCATCGTCGATGGATGGTGGGCATGACCCAGCAGCAGCTGGCCGAAAAGGTCGGCATCAAGTTCCAGCAGATCCAGAAATACGAGACCGGCATGAACCGCGTCAGCGCGTCGCGCCTGTGGGATATCGCCGAGGCGCTGTCGGTCCCGGTCAGCTACTTCTTCGAGGGCATGGACAGCGTCGATGTGGTGTCGCCCGAGGCGGCATCCGGGGCGTCGAACCTTCCCAGCGATATCCTTGCCGACAAGGAGGCGCTGGAACTGGTCCGGTCCTACTACGCGATCCCCGAGAACCAGCGCCGCCGCCTGTTCGAACTGGCGCGCGTGCTGTCGGACGCGGCCGCCTGAAACGGCGTCACGCTTGACCCCGGGCGGGGTTGATGCAACCTCGGCGGGCGCTGTTTCCAGACCGGCGGCCCCGCCGTACCGAGGTTCCCGATGACTCCAAACGTGCCCTCGCCCGGGCTCCCTCTCTCGTCTCGCATTCCGCCGCACGAGGTGCCGGCGATCATCGCGACGGCCCATGCCCTGGCCGAAGCCGCGCGCAAGGCGACATTGCCCTATTTCCGCTCGGACGGGCTGACCTCCGACAACAAGGCTGCGGGCGGGTTCGATCCGGTGACCGCCGCCGACCGCGCCGCCGAGGCCGCGATGCGGGCCGTTCTGGCCGAACGCCGCCCCGATGACGGGGTTCTGGGCGAGGAAGAAGAGGCGACCGCAGGCACCTCGGGCTACACATGGGTGCTCGACCCCATTGACGGGACGCGCGCGTTCATCTCGGGCGCGCCGACATGGGGTGTCCTGATCGCGCTTTGCGATGCCGAGGGGCCGGTCTATGGCATCATCGACCAGCCCTATATCGGCGAACGGTTCGAGGGGGGATTGGACCGCGCGCGCCTGACCGGGCCGCGTGGCGGGCGGGTCCTGTCGGTTGCCCCGTCGCTGTCTCTGGCGGACGCGACGCTTTTCACCACCTTTCCCGAGGTCGGAACGCCCGAGGATCGGCGCGGATTCGAGGCGGTCCGCGACGCCGTGCGCCTGACGCGCTACGGGATGGATTGCTACGCCTATGCCCTTCTGGCGGCCGGTCAGATCGACCTCGTGATCGAAGCCGGGCTGCACCCCTACGACATTTGCGCCCCCATCGCGGTGATCGAAGCCGCGGGCGGGATCGTCACCGATTGGCGGGGCAACCCGGCCCATGGCGGTGGCCGCGTCCTGGCGGCCTCCAGCCCCGCGCTCCATGCCGAGGCGCGGGCGCTTCTGCAGGGGGCTGTCGGTGGCTGACATCCTGATCCGCAACGCGCAGCTCGCGTTGACGATGGATGATGCGGGGCGCGAATTGCGGGATGTGGATATCCTGATTTCGGACGGCGTGATTTCGGATATTGGCCAAGGGCTTGTCGCCGATTGTGAAAGCATTGATGCCCGTGGGTGCCTTGTCACGCCGGGCTTGGTGAACACGCACCACCACCTCTACCAGAGCCTGACCCGCGCGGTGCCCGGTGCGCAGGATGCGGCGAGGATTGCGGCCAGATCGCCCTGGCCTACCGCGCGGATATCGCGATCTGGGACATGACCGGGATCGAGGCTGCGGGCAACTGGGATCCGGCCGCGCTGCTGCTGGCCGGGCCGACACGGGTCCGCGACCTGCTGGTGAATGGGCGCCGCGTGGTTGCGGAGGGGCAGGTCACGACGATCGACCTGCCTAGGGTGATCGAGCATCAGACCCGGCTGGTGCAGGCGCTTGCGAACCGTGCCTGATGTATCAATTTTCGGATCAGAAATGGAGGGAGTTAGGCGGTTATCGCCAACATTATTGTTATTTTTAAATCTATCCAAAACCCATCCACAGAAATTTCCACAGGCAGAGATCCGCGTCTTTCCGGCGTCTTCGCGCAAGTCCTTGCAGGGCGTCGCGGCCGAGGTCATCCTCCGTGCGAGGCTTAACACGAGCAAGGAGACGCACAGAATGCTCCGACCGATCCTGACCCTTCTGACCGCTTTGGCCTTGGCGGCCTGTTCATCGGCCCCCGGCACCACACGCCTGTCTCCGAGCGAAAGTTTCAGCATCGCGTCGGCTGGCACCCAGCTTTCCGTGGAGCGGGCGCAAACCGGAATCGTGCGCCCCTTGGCGCACAGTTCGGCCCTTCAGGCGGCGGCCGCCGATCACGCGGAATACCTTAGCCGGACAGGCGGGTTCAGCCATGACGGGCAGGGCGGGTCGACCTTGCAGGATCGTGTGCGGCGGGCCGGCTATTCCGCCTGTCTCGCGGCCGAAAATATCGCGCGCGGGCAGCCGGATATGCGCGGCGTTCTGACCGACTGGATGGCGTCCTCCGGGCATCGCGACAACATCCTGAACGTGCGCCTGACCGATTACGGGATCGCGCGGGCGGGCTCGGTCTGGGTTCTGGTCCTCGCACAGCCCTGCTAGGCCTGTTCTGTAAGCGGCTGACCGGGCCGGAACAGGTCCTTGGAGCGTCCTGACGGAACCTGACGCGTCGCTGCGGGTTGTGTCTGCAGACGACGCAAATTCAGCAGTTTCCAAGGAGACGAGCAATGGACACGTGGATCTTTCTCGCCGCCCTTTTCTTTTTGACGATGGGGATCTTCCTCACCTGGGCGACCATCAGCAAGCGCCGTACGGAACAGCGGCTGAACGACCCGAATGCGCCGAAATCGTCGCTGGCCAAGGACGGTCCCGGGCCGAACCCTGTCACGGCTCCGCGTCGGGGAGAGCCGCAGCCGCGGTGATCCGATCCACCAAAGATGCAAAAAGGCCCCCGGTCGGCTGACCGGGGGCCTTTTTCATTTCGCAGTCGCGGCGATCAGTTGCGCGCCTTGTCGACCATCTTGCCGGCCGAGATCCACGGCATCATGCCGCGCAGCTTCTCGCCGACTTCTTCGATCTGGTGGGCGTCGTTCATGCGGCGCGTGCCCTTGAAGAAGGGTTGACCCACTGCGTTTTCCTGCATGAAGTCACGCACGAACTTGCCGGTCTGGATGTCGGTCAGGATGGCCTTCATCCGGGCCTTCGTTTCGTCGTAAGGCAGGACGCGCGGGCCGCTGACATACTCGCCATACTCGGCGGTGTTCGAGATCGAGTAGTTCATGTTCGCGATGCCGCCTTCGTAGATCAGGTCGACGATCAGCTTCACCTCGTGCAGGCACTCGAAATAGGCCATCTCGGGGGCGTAGCCCGCCTCGACCAGCGTCTCGAAGCCCATACGGATCAGCTCGACCAGGCCACCGCAGAGAACGGCCTGTTCACCGAAGAGGTCGGTTTCGCACTCTTCCTTGAAGTTGGTCTCGATGATGCCCGAGCGCCCGCCGCCGATGGCCGAGCAATAGGACAGACCGATTTCCAGCGCCTTTCCGGTGGCGTCGTTGTTCACCGCCACAAGGCAGGGCACGCCGCCGCCCTTGACGTATTCGCCGCGCACGGTGTGGCCGGGGCCCTTGGGCGCCATCATGATGACATCGACACCGGGCTTGGGCTCGATCAGGCCGAAATGCACGTTCAGGCCGTGGGCGAAGGCGATGGCCGCGCCTTCGCGCAGGTTGTCATGGACGTATTTCTTGTAGGTCTCGGCCTGAAGTTCATCGGGCATGGTGAACATGATCAGGTCGCACCAGGCGGCGGCTTCGGCGATGCCCATGACCTGAAGGCCCTCGCCCTCGGCCTTGGCCGCGGAGGGGGAGCCTTCGCGCAGGGCGACGACGACGTTCTTGGCGCCCGAGTCGCGCAGGTTCAGGGCGTGGGCGTGGCCCTGGGAGCCATAGCCGAGGATGGCGACCTTCTTGTCCTTGATCAGGTTCACGTCGCAGTCGCGGTCGTAGTAAACGCGCATGGGTCTCTCCGTTTTGCGGTTCGTCTCTCTGGGCGCAATCTGCGCCTTGGATGCGGAAAAGCCTGTAACGGAATTGGCAATATTTCCGGAATGACGTAGAAGTTAATTCGAGGAATCGAAGAAATAGAAAAAATCATGCTCACGGATGCGGACAGGCGCTTGCTGCGCCACCTACAGGCAGACCCGGACCAGCCCGTCACCAAGCTGGCCGAGGCGGCGGGCCTGCCGTTGGCCAGTTGCTACAAGCGGCTCGACCGATTGCAGGCGCAGGGCATCATCAAGGGCAGCCGCGCGGCGATCAACTGGGCCGCACTGGGATACGCGGTCGAGGTCAGCTTGCGCGTGACGCTCGACAAGACAAACCCGCGTGCGTTTGACGAATTCCTCGCCGCCGCCCGCGAGGTGCCCGAGGTGATCGCGATCCAGACCTTTCTGGGCGTCGTCGATGTGCGGTTGTTCGTGATCGCGCGATCCATGCCGCATTACCAAGAGGTCTATCGCGCCCGCATCCTGAACCTGCCCCATATCGCGGATATCGAGTCTCTGATGCAGGTCGCCACCATCAAGGAGGCGCAGAGTCTGCCGCTATGATCGATCTCGACGAGACGGACCGCGCCCTTTTGCGCGCGCTGCAAGGGGATGCCACGCTGAAGGCCAGCGAATTGGGTCGACGCGTCGGGTTGAGCCAGCCCGCGGCATGGCGGAGGATCAAGCGGTTGAACGATGCGGGCGTATTGAAGCCGCGCCAACTTGATCTCGATCTCGAAAAGCTTGGCTTTGGCGTGACCGTGTTTCTGGGCGTGAAGCTGGCCACCAAGGGCCGCGTCAGCCTTGAAGATTTCGAGCGTGCGGTCACCGCCATCCCCGAGGTGCAGACGGTGCAGCACGTTCTTGGCATGTATGACTATCGGCTGCGCATCGTCGCCCGCGACCTGCCGGATTTCGAGCGCATCCTGCGCCGCCGCATCATGACGCTGCCCGGTGTCGGCAATGTCGAGGCCAATGTCCTGTTGTCCGAAGAACACCTGCCGGGACCGTTGGGGTAGGGAAAGCCGCCATGCAGCGCCGCAAGGTCGGGGTTTCGCGGGAGATGAATATATTGGCCCTTGGCGGCTGGCCAATCCGAGACCTTGTTACGACGGGGATGGGCGAGCCTGACCTGCCACAGGCCTTGGTTTTCGATTGGGGCGGTGAGTTCGATAGTGACGACCTGTTCGGCCCCGGCTGGCCGCCCGGCGCTTGGGACGCGTTGCACCCCGACCTGTCGGATCAGGCGCTTTGGGCGACCGAGGCGATCCAGTCGCGGCTTTGATCAGCCCCGCGCGCCCAGACCCGCCTGCATCATCACGCGGCGCACCGGCTTGACCGAATAAATCGCGTTCAGCGCGCGCATCCGCATGTCGCGCAGGCCCTGCGCCTCGACCATGGAGGCCCGGTTCAACGCGTCGATCCCCGTGATCCTTGCCACGACCTCGGTATGGCGCGCGCGGTGATACTTGCGCAGCAGGTCCGCCGCGCCGGGATCGTCGCGATGCGCTTCGGCCAGGTCCAGCAGCGTGCGCAGATCGGCAAGGCTCATGTTCAGACCCTGCGCGCCGATGGGCGGCATGACATGCGCGGCCTCGGCGATCAGGGCCACGCGCTCGCCCTCCATCCGGTCGGCGACCTGCGTGATGATCGGCCAGATCGTGCGGTTCGAGGCCAGCGTCAGCGGCCCGAACAGGTGCCCCGACCGTTCGGTCATCTCGATTTCGAAGTCTTCCTTTTCCAACGCCATCAGGCGCTTGGCCTCGGGGCCGCGCTCCATCCAGACGATGGCGGAAGAGGGCTTGCCCTCCCAGTCGGGCAGCGGGACCAGGGTGAACGGCCCGCCCGAGCGGTGGATCTCGGTCGAGACATTGTTGTGCGGCACCGGGTGCGTGACGGCGAAGGCCAGCGCCTTTTGCCCGTAGCGAATGGTCTTCACGCCGATCCCGGCGGCCTCGCGCACGGGCGAGTGGCGTCCGTCGGCGGCCACGACCAGTTTGGCGCGCAGCCGCGTGCCGTCGCTGAGCGTGACGCGCGCCTCGCGTTCGCGGGTCAACACGTGGGCCGTGCCGGTTCCGGGCCGGAACTCCACGTTCGGCAGCGTGGCGAGATGGGCCACCATCTCGCGCCGGAGGAGCCAGTTGGGCAGGTTCCAGCCAAAGGGCAGCTCCGAGATGTCGGAGGCGTCGAAATCATGGGCGACGCGCGGTTCTGTCGTCTCGCCGCCCGCGTCCACGATCCGCATCACCTGCAATGGCATCGCATGATCGGCCAGCCGATCCCACAGCCCGATGCGTTCGAAAAACGTGCGCGAGGGTTGCAGGAACGCGGTGGTGCGCAGGTCCGCCCCCTTGGCGTCCCGGTCTGTCACCGGGGGGGCCGGATCGGTGCAGAGAACGGAAAACCCGGCTTGCCCGAAGGCTGCGGCGGCCGTCAGGCCGGCCACGCCGCCGCCGGAAACGAAGATGTCGATATCTTTGATCTCGGTCATGTCTCAAACCTAGGGCGGCTGTGGCACCGCGACGACGCGGCACTCTGTCCACCGGTGTCACTGCAAATGCGCGAGGAAGTCGTTCAGGTCCACGGTATGGTGGTGGATATGCTCGGCGGGGTCGGGTTTGGGGGCGACATGCACGGTGCGCATCCCCATCTCGTGCGGCGCGGCGAGGTTGCGGGGATCATCCTCGAACATGGCGGCGCGGGTCGGGTCCAACCCGTCCTTTGCAAAAACCAGGTCGAAGGCCTCGCGCTCCGGCTTGGGGCGGAACGCGGCGTGTTCCACGCCGTAGATCGCATCGAACAGGCCGGACAGGCCGCGATGCTCCAACACGCGGCGGGCATAGGGCTCGGTCCCGTTGGTATAGACAATCCGGCGACCCGGCAGGGCGCGGATATGGGCGGCTAGTTCGGCGTCCGGGGCCAGCACGGTAAAGTCGATCTCGTGCACCTCGGTCAGATAGGGGCCGGGGTCGACATCGTGGTGCCGCATTAGCCCCGCCAGCGTTGTGCCATGCTCGCGCCAGTACTTGACGCGCAGCCGGTTCGCCTCGGCCTCGTCCACGCCGAGCGCGCGCATCACCCAGTCCGTCATGCGGATGTTGATCTGGTCGAACAGCGCCATCTCGGGCGGGTAGAGCGTGTTGTCGAGGTCGAAGACCCAGGTCTCGACATGCGCGAAATGCGGTTTGGGGCATGGTGTGGTCATGAGGAATGGCTTAGGGCGAGGGGCGGGCGACGTCCAGAGCCATCACCGGGTGTGCCATTGCATGCTCTGGACAAGGGCCGGGGCGGTGCCTAGCGTGACGCCGCATCACAAGGAAAGACGTAAAATGAAACTGAACGGCGAGCCGCACAAGGATGCGTATGACCTGATCCTCGAAGCGATCGACTCGGGTGTCTATCGGCCCGGATCGCGGCTTGTCGAAAGCGAGTTGGCCGAGCGGTTCGGCGTCAGCCGGACCCCGATCCGCGAGGCCTTGCAGCGGCTTGAGACGCAAAGCCTGCTGACGCGGGATGGCCGGTCGCTGATCGTGGCCTCGCTGGATCACGCGCAGACGGCCGAGCTTTATGCGGTGCGCCAGGAACTGGAGGGGCTGGCCGCGAAGCTGGCCGCCCAGCACGCCGCGCAGGAAGAGATCGCGGTGCTGCGCGACATGGTCGAGGCCGACCGTGCCTTGCTGAATGACCCCGAGGCGCTGGCGCGGGCCAACCGGCGCTTTCACCACCAGATCCACCTGGCCAGCCACAACCGCTACCTCGTGCAGCAGTTGGACCTCGTGTACCGCTCGATGGCGCTGATGGCGCGGACGTCGCTGGCGGCGGCCGGGCGCGGGGAAAAGGCGCTGGAGGAACATATGGCCATCGTCGATGCCATCGCCGAGCGGGATGGCGAGCGGGCCGCGCAGGTTCTGAAGGATCACCTGTCCATCGCCTTTGTCGTGCGGCTCAAGGAAGAAGCCGAGAAGGATTGAGGCGGGCGCGGCTGGCTCGTGTCGCCGGCCTCGATCTCGGCATTGCCGCCGAATTGACCATGCTCCGTCTTGGCCCAGAAGAACGGGCGGAACAGGGTCTCGAACACCGCGCGCCACGCTGCTGCGATGCCGAGGATGTAATAGAACTCCATCAGCGGGGCAAAGACGCGTTGCCGGCGCAGATGCGGGGCGCGGCAGCCGACAAGGGCGACCAGGAACGTGACGCCGGTCCCGAAAAGCATCGTGGCGAAAAGGGGCGGGTACCACGCGGGCGGCATGTAGGGGTCAAGCGGGTGCGAGAGGCCGAAAAGCTTGATCCCGAAGCTCCATAGAAGCGGCGCCAGGAAGAACCCCAACACCGCCGAGAGGATCTGCACCTGCAGCCCGAGGAAACGCCAGGTCCCCAGGTCGCGCCACAGCGAAACCGGGCGGCGCATCGCGGTGGCCCATGTGACGAGATACCCTTTCAGCCAGCGGGAGCGCTGCCTGATCCAGGGTCGGATGGCGGCGTTCGCCTCTTCGAAGGTGGTGGTCTCGACGATCTCGGTCCGATGTCCCGCGCGGGCGAGGCGCAAGCCAAGCTCGGCATCCTCGGTCACGTTATGCGCGTCCCAGCCGCCGACGGCCTCCAGCACCTCGCGCCGCAGGAAGAGCGTTGTGCCGCCAAGCGGAACCACAAGGCCGAGGCGCTGCACGCCGGGCAGAAGCACGCGGAACCAGCTGGCATATTCCACGGTGAACATGCGCGCGATCCAGTTATGCGTGCTGTTGTGATAATCGAGCTGCCCCTGGAGGCAGGCGACGTTGGGCGCAACCTCGGCGAAGCGGTGCACGATGCGCGTGATCTGGTCGGGGTCGGGGCGGTCCTCGGCATCGTAGATGCCGATGATCGTGCCGCGCGCATAGTTCAGCGCGTAGTTCAGGGCGCGGGGCTTCGTGCGCGGCGTGCCGGGGGGCACCCGGATCGCGCGGATATGCGGAGGCAGGTGCGTGGCGGCCAGCGCCGCGCTGGTGATCGCGTCATCCTCCTCGACGCAGAGGATCACGTCCAGCCGCTCGGGCGGGTAATCGAGCCGGGCCAGCCGCCGGACGAGATGGCTGGCGATTTCAGCTTCGCGGTAGAGCGGCACGAGGACCGTCACCACGGGCAGGCGCAGCAGCGTAGGGGCGGCGCCCTCGGGCCGGGGCGGGCGTTTGCCGATCAGCGTGGCGCCGAGCGACAGGAGTTTCAGCGTCAGGTTCGCGGCGTAGACAAGGATCGCAAGGCCCATGGCGCCCACGATCGCCACACCCGGTTGCAGGACTGCAAGCGCGGCCAGAAGCATCGCCACGAGATAGGCGCGGCCCGCCAGGCTGCGCGGGTTCCAGACCCGGCAGGAATGTTCCTCGGGGGCGCGGCCCTCGGCCTCGCGGGCGAGCTTGGCCCCGTAGGCGTCATGCTGGGCCGACGCGATCTTCTCGCGGCTGGCGAGGACGGGAAGAAGGCGCATGCCCGGCGGCAGGTCCTGTTCAAGCTGCGTCAAGAGGTCGGGGCGCGCCGTGGCCACGACGAGGGCAGACCCGGCCCGCCGCCACGGGATCGCCTCGGCCCCGATCGCGCGTTCGGCGGGAACGGAGCCGGCCAGTGCCGGGTCGGGCGCGTCGCTGTGGAGGTCGACGATGGCCGTGCCGTAAAGCTGACTGAGGGCGGAGAGCAGTTCGGCCTCGCTGATCAGGTCGCGCGCTTGCAGGATGCGCCCGAGGGGCAGGGCCAGCGTGCGCGTTGCCGCGCGGGCGTCGTTCACCTGCGCGACGGTCGCAAGGCCGCGCCCGACCAGGATCGCGGCGAGGCGATCATCGAAGGTGCCGGGCGGCGTATCGTAAGGGTCGCATTGCACCGCGACCGAGGATGCGGCCGCGCCGACACCCTGTCC
Source organism: [Roseibacterium] beibuensis (assembly GCF_039542305.1). NCBI lineage: Bacteria > Pseudomonadati > Pseudomonadota > Alphaproteobacteria > Rhodobacterales > Roseobacteraceae > Roseicyclus > [Roseibacterium] beibuensis. The sequence goes on from NZ_BAABHW010000001.1 coordinate 430,475, forward strand.
GGAGCCCGAAACATCCCACGCATGGCTGGCGCGGTTTCCCTCGGTTTCCGGTTTTCCCGTGTTCATCAACCCGTGCGCCAGTTGTCCCGTGGATGTTCAGCAACAATCCACAGAATAACTCACAGAGGTTAACGTGCCGTTAACGCCGTTGCAGTTTTCACGCCCGTCTCAGGCCTTGACGCTGGCGTGCTCTCGCACGGCGGCGGCAAAGCGTTCGAACAGGTAGAAGCTGTCCTGCGGGCCGGGGCTGGCCTCGGGGTGGTGCTGCACGGAAAAGACCGGGCGGTCGGCCATGCGAAGCCCGCAATTCGACCCGTCGAAGAGCGAGACATGCGTTTGGATCACGCCCTCGGGCAGGGTCTGGCTGTCGACGGTGAAGCCGTGGTTCATCGAGGTGATCTCGACCTTGCCGCTTTCCACGTCCTTGACGGGATGGTTCGCGCCGTGATGGCCGTGGTTCATCTTGACCGTCTTGGCGCCGAGCGCGAGGGCGAGCATCTGGTGGCCGAGGCAGATCCCGAAGACGGGCAGGCCGGCGTCCAGCACGCCCTTGATCGCGGGAACCGCGTATTCCCCCGTCGCCGCCGGATCGCCCGGGCCGTTCGACAGGAAGACGCCGTCGGGCGACTGGGCCAGAACCTCTTCGGCGGTGGTGGCGGCGGGCATCACCGTCACGTCGCAGCCTGCGCTGGCAAGACACCGCAGGATGTTGCGCTTGGCGCCGTAGTCGATGGCCACGACCTTGGGCGCTGGGCCTTCGCGCCTGGTGTAGCCCTCGGGCCAGGCCCACCGCATCTCGTCCCAGCGGTAGGATTGGGCGCAGGTGACGTCCTTGGCGAGGTCCAGCCCTTCAAGCCCCGCAAAGCCGCGCGCGGCGGCGACCAGCGCTTCGAGGTCGAACTTGCCCTCGGGGTCATGGGCCAGCGCCACGTGGGGCGCGCCCTGCTGCCGGATGGCGCGGGTCAGGCGCCGGGTGTCCAGCCCGCCGATACAGACGCGCCCGGTCTTTTCCAGCCAGTCGACGAGATGGCCCGTCGCGCGCCAGTTCGACGGATCGGTCGGGTCCCATTTCACGACCATGCCCTCGGCCACGGGATCGGCGGTTTCGTCATCTTCCGGCGTGACGCCGGTATTGCCGATATGGGGGAAGGTGAAGGTCACGATCTGCCCGGCATAGGACGGATCGGTCATGATCTCCTGGTAGCCGGTCATGGCGGTGTTGAAGCACAGTTCCGCCACGCGGGTGCCGGTGGCCCCGAATCCGCGGCCGTAAAAGATCGTCCCGTCGGCGAGGGCGAGGCAGGCGGTGGGCGTCTTGGGCATGGGATCTCTCCGGTGGCAGCTGGCGGCAGGCAAATCGATGCGGGTTTAAGGATCGCGGCCGGTGCGGTCAAGCCACGGCGGTGTGCGATGCCGCGCTGCGGCGGGGGGAGTTGTGAGCGCGTGCCCTTTTCCCTATCTAGGCGCCTTGGATAGTCCTGAAAGGGGGCGGAACACGATGAGCCAGACAGTCAACACTGGCGGGAACGGGGGCACGCTGCGCGAGCGGATCACCACCGGCCTGAAAGATGCCATGCGCGAGAAGGACCAGACGCGGCTGTCGACGCTGCGCCTGATCAATGCCGCGATCAAGGACCAGGACATCGCGGCGCGCGCCAAGGGCAATGCCGATGGCGTGGGCGAGGCGGATTTGCTGGGGATTCTCGGCAAGATGGTCAAGCAGCGCCAGGAAAGCGCCCGCGCCTACGAGGAAGGCGGGCGGCTGGAACTGGCCGAAAAGGAGCGCGAGGAAATCGCGGTGATCGAGACCTACCTGCCGCGCCAGCTGGACGAGGACGAGGTCGCGGCGGCCATCGACGAGGCGATCGCCGAGACCGAGGCGACCAGCCTGCGCGACATGGGCAAGGTCATGGGCGTGCTGAAGGGCAAGTATACCGGCCAGATCGATTTCGGCGCGGTCGGCCCGATGGTGAAAGAGCGCCTGAGCTAAGATCACGCCCCGGCTCCCTCGATGGGCGCCGGGGTGGGTCATTTCCGCGGTAAGGTCAGGTCGGGAGGGGGCGCAACTCGCGCACCAGCGTCGATTTGAGCTGGCTGCGTTCGCCCGGTGTCAGGAACGACCCGAGTTCCACCTCGCGCCCGCCGCCCGACAGCGTCAGGTAGTTGGGCACCGGCCCCCCTTTCCCATGCAGAGAGACGCGGACCCAGTAGGGATTGGCCTCCCAGTCCAGTGGGGTGGCGCGGCGTGGCTCGTGCCGCTCGATCCGGATCAGATCGTCCCAGATCGTGATCTCCTCGAACAGCTCCATGTCGCGCCAGGAGCGTTTCAGCGAGAACCAGATCCCGGCGATGGCCGCGCCCATGAACGGCAAAAGCGCCCAGAAGACCGACGTGCCGAGCACGGGAAGAAGCGGCACGGCGATCAGGGCCGCCGTGACGCCGATGAACCAGACGAACCCTTCGGGTGTCAGCGACTTGTGCGGGGTCAGCAGAAGCTGGAGACGCGGCGCGCCGCGGCCCTCGCCCCCCTCCCCGGACGAGAAGGCCCCGGACGATGCCGGGGCCTCCTGTCTGTAATGCGTTTGGATCGGCATGGCCCCTCAGTGGTGCGGCTGGCGATCCCACATCTCGCGCGTCGGCAGCTCCTCGAAGGTGTGCTCCGGCGGCGGGTTGGGCAGGGTCCATTCCAGCGTATCCGCATGCTCGCCCCAGTAGGCCGGTTCCTCGACACGGCGGCCGGCGAAGAGCGCGTAGGCCACGATCCCGAGGAAGAACAGGAACGATGCGAAGGACAGGAAGGCGCCGATCGACGAGACGTAGTTCCAGGTGGCGAAGGCCTCCGGGTAGTCGATGTAGCGGCGCGGCATGCCCTGGCGACCCAGGAAGTGCTGCGGGAAGAAGGTAAGGTTGGCACCGATGAAGAACAGCCAGAAGTGCAGCTTGCCGGCCCATTCCGGGTACTGCCGGCCCGACATCTTGCCGAACCAGTAGTAGATGCCCGCGAAGATGCCGAACACGGCCCCGAGGCTCATCACGTAGTGGAAGTGGGCCACGACGTAGTAGGTGTCGTGATAGGCCCGGTCCACACCGGCCTGGCTCAGGATGATGCCCGTCACACCGCCGACCGTGAAGAGGAAGATGAAGCCGATGGCGAACAGCATGGGCGTCTTGAACTCGATCGAGCCCTGCCACATCGTGGCGATCCAGCTGAAGATCTTGATGCCCGTGGGCACCGCGATCACCATCGTGGCGACCATGAAATAGGCCTGCTGCGTCAGGGTCATGCCCACGGTGTACATGTGGTGCGCCCAGACGACGAAGCCCAGGCCGCCGATCGCCACCAGCGCGTAGACCATCGGCAGGTAGCCGAAGATCGGCTTCTTCGAGAAGGTCGAGACCACGTGGCTGATGATGCCGAAGGCAGGCAGGATCACGATGTAGACCTCGGGGTGCCCGAAGAACCAGAAGATGTGCTGGAACAGGACCGGGTCACCGCCGCCCGACACGTCGAAGAAGGTCGTGCCGAAGTTGCGGTCGGTCAGCAGCATGGTGATGGCGCCCGCCAGAACCGGCAGCGACAGCAGAAGCAGCCATGCCGTGACGAAGATCGACCATGCAAACAGCGGCACTTTGTGCAGCGTCATGCCCGGGGCACGCATGTTCAGGAAGGTGGTGATGAAGTTGATCGAGCCGAGGATCGAGCTGGCGCCCGACACGTGCACGGCGAAGATCGCGAAGTCCACGGCGCGGCTGGTTGCGGCGTCCTGCCACGACAGCGGCGGGTAGAACGTCCAGCCCGGACCGGCGCCGCCGTCGATGAACACGGCGCAGAAGGCCAGCGCGGTGCCCGCGACATAGAGCCAGTAGGACAGGTTGTTCAGACGCGGGAACGCCATGTCCGGCGCGCCGATCATCAGCGGCATGAAGTAGTTGCCGAAGCCGCCGAACAGCGCGGGAATAACCACGAAGAACATCATCAGGACGCCGTGACCGGTGATCAGGACGTTCCAAAGATGCCCGTCGGGCGAACCGTCAAGCTGGTCGCGCAGTGCAAGCAGGGTCGACGCCTCGGCCGGGTTGGCCGATGCGGCGGCGGCGTCGAGGACGTCGATCACTTCGGCGCGGAGCGAACCGTCGATGACCACGCGGGCCTCGTCCCCGGTGCCCGACGCGGCACCCAGGATCGAGCCCTGAAGGCTGGACAACTGATCGGCGAAGGCGTTGGCGCCGCCACCGGCCGTGGCCAGGGCCTCACCGGCGCGGGTGAAGATGCTCTCGATCATCCCCGGAGCGCCTTCGAAGGCGACGTACATGTACTGCACGCCGGGCTCCATCAGCTCCATCCGCATGTAAACGGTGAAGATCACCGAAACGAGGCCGACAAGCCCCGCGGTGAAGAGATATAGAAGCCCGATATCCTTGTGGTTGGTGGACATGAACCACCGGGTTAAAAAGCCCGGCCGCTCGTGGTCATGCCCTGAAAGGGTGGCGTCTGCCATGGTCGTCTCCCGTCAGTATTCTGCACGGGTGGTGTCGACAGAATCCTCCCCGCGCGTTTCCTCTGGGCTTCGTTCTATCAGGGCGGTCGTTGACGGCGCAACGCATACGCGTCAATCGGCCACACGTTTCGGGCGAAAAACTTGTCCCAGATCAAAGCGCGGCAGTGGCGGCGGTTCCGGCGGTCAGGATCACGCCCAGGGCGAGGGTCATGGGCACGCCCGCGACGATAGCCCAGAGGCCATCGCGGGTCAGGATGGCGAACCCCGTCAAGACCACGGCCATCGCCATGAGCGAGGAGGAAAACGGCAACAATTCCATGAACGGCATGGCAAGGCCGCCCAAACCGCACAGCAGCAAGAGGACCCGTGACATGGGCGGGTCCGTCAGCACGCGCAGACGCGGACGGCTTTGCCGATCGAGAAACCGCGCAAGCGGTCGCAGCTTGTCCACCGCGCGGGCGAGCCGGTCGCGGGGCACCGAGCGTTGGCAGAGCCATTTCGGCAACCACAGGCTGTTTCGCCCGGCGGCCAGTTGCAGCGCGATCCCGGCGATGGTGAGGCCCGCGAAACTGGACAGAAGCGGGATCCCCGACAGTGGCGAGACGACGATCAGGGCAACGGTGATCAGCACCGGCAGCACCCCGGCCCGCCCGAAAGCGTGCAGAACCGTTTGCAGGGTGGGCGGTTTCGTTGCGTGATCGTTCAGATCGGCGACATCGTTAAGCAGGTCGGTCAGGCTCTGCGGGGCATAGTCGGCCTGCGATGTGGGCGCGATATCGGGCATCAGGCCTCCTGTGGTGCGGCCCGTGGGTGCGCGCGCAGCGCCGGGCCTCTGGGTTCAGGAGGGCAACGTGGTGATGGATCGGATGGTTCCGTGGCCGGTTGCCGCGGCGCGGTCAGGAGACCTGGTCGCTTGTGAACACCTCGTCGAAGGTGCGTTTCAGGGCGACGTCGAGGTCGTCCATCGTCACCAGCAGGCCCAGGTCGACAAGGCTGGTGACCCCGTGTCCCGAGATGCCGCAGGGCACGATCCCGTCGAAATGGTCGAGGTCGGGGTCCACGTTGATCGAGATGCCGTGGAAGCTGACCCATTTGCGGATGCGCACGCCGATGGCGGCGATCTTGTCCTCGCGCGGGGTGCCGTCGGGCAGGGGGGGCTTCTCGGGGCGGGCGACCCAGACGCCGACGCGACCGGGGCGGATCTCTCCGCGGAGGTTGAACTCGGCCAGCGCCGCGATGACCCAGGTCTCGAGGCTGGTGACGAAGCGGCGGATGTCGCGGCCGCGCTTGTTCAGGTCCAGCAGGACATAGGCCACGCGCTGTCCCGGCCCGTGATAGGTGTATTGCCCGCCGCGCCGCGTCTCGTAGACCGGAAAGCGGTCGGGCATGCGCAGATCGGCCGGATTGGCCGAGGTTCCGGCGGTGTAGAGCGGCGGATGTTCCAGCAGCCAGATGCACTCGCCCGCCTCGCCGCGCGCGATGGCGTCGGCGCGGGCCTCCATCCAGGCGACGGCTTCGGGGTAGGGGACGGGGGCGTCCGATGTGATCCATTCGACCATGGCGGCGATATGCCCCGCGCGAACGGGTTTGTCACCACTCCGCAGCGCGGTTTCGAAAGGTAGGGTTTTCCGGAAATGCCCCAAATTCCCTCTTAGCCGGGAAAAATCCTGTGCTACGCTTCCCCGAGGGTATCCTTTGCTCGCATTACCTCGGAGGGACAAAAGACATGTTCGCGAAATTCCTGACCAGCGCCAGCCTGATCGCCGCCCTGGCCATTGCACCGGCCGACCGGGCCGAGGCGGATGCCGCCGACTTTATCGGCGGCGCCATTATCGGCGGGGTCCTGGGTCACGCCCTGACGCAGGGGCAGCGCCCGCGCCCGGCAACCGGCACGCGCGTCGTGCGCCCCGGCATTCCCGCCACCCAGCAGGGCCGCGAAACGCAGACCGCTTTGAACTATTTCGGTTTCCAGGCGGGGACGGTTGACGGTCAGATCGGGCCGGGCACGCGGTCCGCGATCGAGCGTTTCCAGTCGGCCATGGGCTACCCGGTGAACGGGCGCGAGTTCTCGTCCTACCAGTTCGATTTCCTGATGGACGCCTATTTCTGGGCGACCAACCAGGGCGGTGCACAGCAGACCGGCCTGCGCGGCCAGTCGCTGCTTTACGCCTATCGCGACAGCCTGCAGGGCGGGCCGGTGCAAAGCGGCTTCCCGCAGCCGCAACCGACGCAGCCTGCCACGACCGTGATCGTGAACCCCGCGCAACCGACGCCGGTTCAGCCCGCACCGGCGGCCGAGGCCGGGATGCCGAACCTCTTTGCAAACGCGCAGCCGCAGATGTCGCTGGCCAATAGCTGCAACGCGGTGATGCTGCAGACCTCGTCGAATGGCGGCTACGTGACGCTCGCCACCCTGTCCGAACCGGGGCAGGCCATGTCCGAGCAGTTCTGCGTCGCGCGCACCTACGCGATGGCCCGCGGCGAAGAGTTGATGGGCCAGATTGCGGGCCTGACGCAGGCGCAGATCGCCGAGCAGTGCGGCACATTCGCGGCCATGCTGTCGGACGAGATCGACCGCCTGTCGCTGATCGACCGCGCCCCGCTGGTCAGCGAGATGCAGACGGTTGTGGCCGGGACCGGCGTTGCCCCGGCGGACCTTGCCGCGACCGCGCGGGTCTGCCTGGCGGTGGGCTACGCGCAGGACAACATGCGCATGGCGGTCGGCTCGGCGCTGACGCTGGTGGCCTTGGGTGAACCGGCCTATGGCGAGTTGCTGGGCCACCACCTGCGCGAAGGCTTCGGCGCGAACACCCGCCGTGACTTGGCCGTTCAGTGGTACGATGCCTCGATCCGCGCGCTGGAGCAGGGGGCGGATGCGGCCTTCATGCCCGGTCAGCCCGAACGCACGCCACTGCTGCGCGCCGCGCTGATGCGGATGCAGGGCGCGCAAGGGGCCGCGGCCCCGGTTCCGGCGACCCAGCCCGTGCCGGTTCCGGTGCCCAGCACGAACGCGATGCCGACCTTCCAGGTCAACCAGTAAGCCCCTTTCGCGGGTGAAACGGGGGCGGGCCCATGGTGGCCCGCCCCTGCTTTTTCGGGGATGCCCCGCCAGGGTGCAGATTTTTCACCGACCCCTCTTCACAAGGTCAAACCGCTCGGTTAAAGACCGCGCACCTACCGGGATCACGTGCGGTCGTGGCGGAATTGGTAGACGCGCAGCGTTGAGGTCGCTGTGGGGTAACTCCCGTGGAAGTTCGAGTCTTCTCGACCGCACCAATCACTCCAGAAGCGATAGATCAAACGCGCCTGCGGGCGGTCGTTTGGCGTGTCACGCCCGCCAGGGCGCGGGCGCGCGATTGATCTGGCCGAAGCGGCGCGCTTCAGTAGATCTCGTCACTCGGGATGTCGATCTGGTGGCCCTCACCAGCATCGAACAGGACGCGAAACGCGTCGCCGGGCTTGTCGAAGACAAACTCGCTGTTCTCGTCCATCGCGCCTTCGAGCACGATCGTGTCGGTGTCGCCATAGACGACCATGCGCACGCCCGAGGCCGAGGCGCCGTCCGAGAAGCCGCCCTCGCACAGAACGGTTCCGTCGCCATTGTCGTAGCAGGCGCAAACCGGCGTGTGGGCGGCGGCCGCCCCGGCCGAGAGGATGAGGATGGGAAGGGCAAACAGCGGACGCATCAGCATGACATACTCCTACTTGGTGCTTTCGGTCTCGGGTTGGGTAAAGGCGGTGGCGACCGGACAGGGGCCCGGTCCCGATGTCGCGCAGCCGCTGCAGTCGCCGCAGCTTCCGCCCGATTGGAACCGGCGCCGCTTTTTGAGGGCGCCGCGGACGAGGTAGGCGAGGGCAAGCGCGGACAGGAACAGGATGAGCGCGGTTTCCGGCAAGCGGCTGCCGGTTTCGGTGGCGAGGTCGATGGTCGGGGTCGTCATGGGGCCACATCCTCGATCTCGGGCGCGGCCCGCTGTCTCAGATCGGGCAGCCACGGTTTCGGCAGGGCGACGAGGAGCAGCAAGGCGAATGTACCCAGCCAGACCGCCGTCATCGTCTCAAGCCCGGTCAGGCCAAGTGCCGTTGCGCTTTGGAAGACAACCGAGGCGACGGTGAGGCCGAGGATCGTGGGAAAGACGATCGAAAAGACCATCCAGCCGGTCGATTGCGTCTGCACCCGCACCATGATGACGGTGGCAAGGCACGGCGGGTAGAGCGCAAAGAACAGCATCAATGCCACCGCGGAGAGCGCGGTGCGGCCCTCGGCGCGCTGCTGGTCTCCCATCCGGTCCTCGAGCGCGCGGTTCTCGCCCTCTTCCTGGTCGAACAGCACCCCGAGCGTCGCGACCGAGCTTTCGCGCGCGGCGAAGGAGGACAGGAGCGCGATGTTGATGCGCCAGTCGAAATCGGCGAATTGCGTCACCGGCTCCAGCCCGCGCCCGATATGGCCGAGGAAACTGCTCTCGATCCGTTCGGACTGCATCTCGCGGCGCAGCGTGTTGCGGGCATTGGCCAGATCGCGCATGGCGCTGAAGGCCGCGCGGTCGGCCTCGGCGCGGCCGCGCAGCACGAAGGGGGCGAATTGCGGGTGGTTGTCCCGAATGCCCTGGTCCAACGCCTCGGCCGCCGCGCGGCTGGACGCGTTCAGGCGGCGCGCCTTGTAGGTGCTGTGCACATTGACCAGCGAGACCAGGTCCTCGGGTGTTGCCACCGCGGCGAGGTTGGGGTTCCCCTCAAGCGCGGCGTAGAATTCTGCGATGACCGTTTCGCCGCGCACCTCATAGGCCGACATGCGATCCTCGGGCACGCCGGGGAATTGCAGCAGCACGTAGATCACCACGGCGATGGCGACGACCACGGTGCCGACCTTCTTGATATACATCCAGGTCCGGTCCGTGGCGCGGCGGGCGATGCCGGTCACGGTCGGCATATGGTAGCTGGGCAGTTCCATCACGAAAGGCGCCGTGGGCTGCGTGGCCAGCACCGAGGAGGTCAGCAGCTTGGCCACCAGAAGTGCGGCAAGTACTGTGATGGTCGAAAGATAGAACAGCATCAGCCCCTTGGCGTCGGGGAAGTAGATGTTGATCAGAAGGGTATAGAGCGGGATCTTGGCCATGCAGTTCATGAAGGGCACGGTCAGGATCGTCGCCAGCCGGGCGCGGGCGTCGGGGATGCCCTTGGTCGCCATCACGCCCGGCACCGCGCAGCCGCCCGCGAACACGCCGCCGAGGATGAAGGGCAGGGTGGACTGCCCATGCAGGCCGAAACGATGCAGGATACGGTCGAGGATGAAGGCGATGCGCGCCATGTAGCCCGAATCCTCCAGGATCGCGATCAGCGCGAAGAGGATCAGGAAGATCGGCACGTAGTTCAGTAGCGTGTTGACCGAATCCACGATCCAGAGCCCAAGCGACCGGATCTGCGGATCGACGAGGAAGCCCGCATCGGGAAGGATGCTGGCCGCCAGGGTGCGCAAGCCCGCAAGGAACGGCCAGGTGATATGGGTCAGTTCATAGCCCTGCACGATGGAAAGCTGGTAGATGACCCAGACCGTCGCGATCAGGAAGAGCGGCGCGACGAAGCGGTTGAGCAGCACCCGGTCGATCCGTTCCGAGACCGGAACCGTGCCATGCCTGGTGTCCTGCACGCAGTCGCCCAGGATCTCCGCCGCGCGCCGGTCGCGGGTCGCGCTGATATGATCTCCGGCGCTGAGGCCGTGGGCCTCTTCGAAGCGGGCGCGCATCGCGGCGGCGGCCTCGATCACGTCCGTTTGGCCAAGGCGGCTTACGCGTCCGATGGTTTCGCTGTCGTTTTCCAGCAGCTTGACCGCGTGCCAGCGCGACATCCGGCCATCGAGGCCGGGGATCGCGGAAAGGCGCGCGTGGAGCGCGGCCACGTCATCTTCAAGCGGGCCGTAGTTCAGGGTCGCGGGCACGGCCGTGGGGGCTTGGGCGGCCTCGGCGATGGCACCGCGCAGCTCCTTGCCGCCCTTGCCGGAGCGCCCCACCATGGGCACGACCGGCGCAGTCAGGCGCCGTGACAGGGCGGGCAGGTCGATGGCGAGGCCGCGGCGCCTGGCGGCATCCATCATGTTGACCGCCACGATGACGCGGAACCCCATCTCAAGCAGTTGGAAGGTCAGGGGCAGCGACCGCCGCAGGTTCGTGGCGTCCATCACGTTGACGATGACGTCGGGCGGCTCATCCAGCAGCACCTGGCGCGAGACACGCTCTTCCGGCGAGAAGGCCGAAAGACTGTAGGCGCCGGGCAGATCGGTCACGCCGTAACGCTGCCCCTGCCACATGTAGGTGCCGGATTTCTTGTCGACGGTCACGCCGGGATAGTTGGCGATATGCTGCTGCAGGCCCGTCAGGATGTTGAAAATCGTGGATTTTCCGCAGTTCTGCTGCCCGGCCAGCGCGATCCGGTGGTGATGTGACTCAGTCATCGCAGATCTCGACATGGCGGGCCTCGGCGCGGCGCAGGGCGATGAACGTATCGCCGACCTGCACCTCCAGCGGGTCGTTGAGCGGCGCGTTGCGCAGCACCCGGATCTCGCGGCCCGGCTGAAAGCCCAGATCGAGCAGCCGTTGCCGCGTCGGGCCATGGCCATGCAGCCGGCGGATCGTGCATTGCGATGACGGGGCGACCTGGTCGAGACTGAGCAGCGTGTCACAAGCCTCGGCCATCGGGCAGCCGGTGCCGTTCGCGACATGGCACGTCCCGTTTCGATGCCTGCGCCGGTGGCGTAATCGCCAACCCCGTCCCTTGATCATGGCTCGTCTACCTTGTGTTCGTGCCCGAGGTGCCCGGATCGGGCCTCACTCCATGTCGTAGGCGCGGATCCAGATCACGGCGTCCTGGCTGAGGTCCGTGCCGTCATGCTCGGTTTCGGGGCCCGTGCCGAGCGCGGCGAACCCCCAGAAGCCGGCGCGCGGCACGCCGAAGGTGAAGACGCCGTTCTCGTCGGTGATGGCCACGATCGCCCCGCCCGGCATCGGCCCGACACTTGGGGCACCTGCGGTATGGGTTTCCATGTCGGGTTCGGCGGCGAGGTATTCGACCTCGATTTCCGCGCCCGGAACAGGCTCGCCATTCGACAGAAGCTGCGCCGAGAAGGTCGATCCCGCGATCACGTTGTAGGGCCGGTTCAGGGGCACGAACTCGGTCGGAAGGCCCACCGGCTCGTTCCAATCCGTGGGGATGCCGCCCTTGTTGAAATAGACCGTGGTCAACTGCTGGATGTAGATCCCCTCGGACTCTTCGAAATAGGGCTCGGGCACGAGCACGACGGTATAGTCGCCGTTGCGCCGCACGGGCAGGGTCGCCTCGAAACCCGCCGCGCTGTTATGTGCGCCGGTGAAGGTCATCGGCGTCAGGCTGTCCGAGATGTCGATCCGCTCGCCGCGGAAGACGTAGAACAGCTCCTCGGGCGTGCCCATGTCCATCGCATGCCCGTTGTCGAACGGATGCCAGAAGATCAGGTGCAAGGGCATCTCGGCGGGCGCGGTCGGGTTGGCTTCGGGGTTGAAGATCAACTGGAAATGCGCCGAGGCCGGCATGGCCAGCGCGAGGGTTGCCACCGTTGCGGTCAGAAGTCGTTTCATTGGGCAAAACTCCGAAATCGTTATCCCGGCCGATGCGGTTCCGTTGTGGTCGATGGGGGGAGCCGAAACCATGTCGAGCGCGGCGTACACGAGTGACTCGTTTAATCCTGAGTGATTCAGTTGGTTTTCGCTTTATCGGTCTGATTCCCAAGTCGCTCCTTGACCTGAATCAAGCGACGAAAACTTTTGGATGCCGCCCGGCGATGCCGTCGAAACGGTCTTGGCGTGCCGGGTCCATTACCCGGATCGCTGAGGGAGCTAAGGCTACCGGGTTCGCGGAATGGTGGTTCCGTCCGGAGGCCGGCGCTCGGGGTTGGGTTTGGCGTCGGAGAGGCGAAACCCACGGGCGGAGGCGCGTCGCCCCTCAGATGTTGGGATCGATGCCAGCGGCCTGCAATTGGTGCAGCCGCCAATAGGCGCCTTTGCGTGCGAGCAACTCGTCATGGGCGCCTTCTTCGACCACGCGGCCCTCTTCCATGACGACGATCTTGTCGGCCTCGCGGATGGTCGAAAGGCGATGGGCGATCACGAGGGTCGTGCGCCCCTCGGCCAAGCGGTCGAGGGCCTGCTGCACCAGTTGCTCGGACCGGGCGTCGAGCGCCGAGGTCGGCTCGTCCAAAAGCAGGATCGGGGCCGATTTCAGCAGGGCGCGGGCGATCGCAACCCGTTGGCGCTGTCCGCCCGACAGGCCCGAACCGCGAGGGCCGACCTGGGTGTCCAGACCGTCAGGCAAGGTTTCGGCAAACTCGAGAACGGAGGCGTCCCGCGCGGCCTGCATCACCTCGGCGTCGCTCGCATCCAGACGACCCATGCGGATATTGTCGGCGATGCCCTCGTCGAAAAGGGCGGTTTCCTGTCCGACAACGGCGATGGACCTGCGCAATGCGCCCAGGTCGATCCGCTCGACCGGCATGTCGCCGATGCTGATCCGGCCCGACAGCGGGTCGATCAGCCGCGTCAGGAGCGCAAAAACCGTGGTCTTGCCGGCCCCCGACGGCCCGACCAGCGCCGTGGTCTTGCCCGCCTCCGCGTGGAAGGACAGGCCGTGAAGGACCGTTGCATCGCCATAGGCGAAGCTCACATCTTCAAAGGCGATATCGCCAGCCGGCATCGGTTCCGGCTGCACTGGCGGCAGCACGCTGGGGCGCGCATCGAGCGCGGCGTAAAGGCGTTCGAGCGAGGCCATGGCTGTTTGCAGGCGCGCCGAGATCGACGAGAGGCGACGCAGCGGTTCGAAGAGAAGGCCGAGCGCGGTGAAGAAGGACATGAACTCGCCCATCGTCTTCTCGCCCGAGATGATCTGCGAGCCGCCGAAATAGACCACCACGACGAATCCCGCCGCGGCGACCAGATCAATCAGCGCGGGGTTCGCTGCCGACCCGGCCTGCGCCTTGACCGAAGGTTTCAGGAACCGCCGCGTTTCACGCGCGAACCTGCTGTCCTCGTGCTCCTCAAGGCGATTGAGCTTGATCGTCTGGATGCCGTGAAAGATCTCGTCCAGCCGATTCGAGAGGTTGGAGGCAGCCTCTCGCGCGCGGCGGGTGGTCTTGCGAATGTAGCGCTGCACCGCAAGCAGCGGGAGCACCAGAAGCGGAATGCCGAAGAGCGCGAGCAGAGTCCATTGCCAATCCGTCCAGAGCATGACGGCGAGCAGCGAGACCATGGAAATCGCGTCACGTCCGAGCGACATGAGCGTGCCCGAGGCAACCCCCTGAAGCGACAGGGTATCGCCGCGCACCCGTTCGATCAGCGCACCCGGCGAATTGTCCTGGAAGAACCGCTGATCCAACGTCAGGAGATGCGAGACCAGCCGCGATTGCAGCGCCATCGTGACCTTGAGGCCGATGGTGACGACGATCAGGCGTTGGAAGAAACCGGCCAGGGCGCGGACGAGGAAAAGGCCGGCGATCAGGATCGCGATCCACACAACGCCGTCCATCTCGCCCGCGGCAAAGAAATCGTCGAAGAGCGGCTGGATCAGCCAGGCGAAGGCACCGAGCGCGGCGCCTTCGACCGACATCAGCATCGTGGCAAGCACCAGCATCGGCCAATGCTGCACGACATGCTCGCGCCAGAAGCGTCCGACCAGGCCGAGCCCCGGCATGTCCGCGCCGACGTCGATATCGAGAGATTGCCGCGCGCTCATCGCGTCGCCGCCTTCCCGGTCGCCTCGGGGGGGCGCTCGGAATGGATCGGGGCAGGGCGGGGCATCGGGTTTGTGCAGGGCACGGTTGTGGGCAAGCCTCGGGTCTGAACGGTCCAGACGGTGCTAAGGCAAGGGGCAAAGGCTTACAAGACGTCTCGGAAGCGCCCGAAAAGCAAGCAAATGCCGTTTCAAACGGCAATTGCGCGGGGCCTGTTCCGGTAAATTTGTTGCAAGATTGATAGTGTCTTGTTTTATTGGCTGCCAAATTCCGGGGTAACACCGGGCGCACAACAGGGGAGTGAGGTTTGACCTCTAACGGAAACGACGCCTTCGTCGCGTTCGAGCGCGTGCAAAAGAGCTACGACGGTGAAACGCTCGTCGTGAAAGATCTGAACCTTGCGATCGGCAAGGGCGAATTCCTGACCATGCTCGGGCCATCGGGCTCCGGAAAGACCACCTGCCTGATGATGCTGGCCGGGTTCGAAACGGCGACGCATGGCGAGATCACCCTCGACGGCAAGCCGATCAACAACATCCCACCGCACAAGCGCGGCATCGGGATGGTGTTTCAGAATTACGCCCTTTTCCCGCATATGACGGTGGCCGAGAACCTCGCCTTCCCGCTCGAAGTGCGTGGCATGGGCAAGTCCGAGCGCGAGGGCAAGATCAAGCGCGCGCTGGACATGGTGCAGATGGGCGAGTTCGGCGGCCGCCGCCCGGCGCAGCTTTCGGGTGGTCAGCAGCAGCGGATCGCCCTGGCGCGCGCGCTGGTGTTCGAGCCGGAGCTTGTGCTGATGGACGAACCGCTCGGCGCGCTCGACAAGCAGTTGCGCGAGCACATGCAGTTCGAGATCACCAACCTGGCCCACAACCTCGGGATCACCACGGTCTACGTGACCCACGACCAGACCGAGGCGCTGACCATGTCGGACCGCGTGGCGGTGTTCGACGATGGCCGCATTCAGCAGCTCGCGCCGCCGGACGAGTTGTATGAAGCGCCGCAGAACAGTTTCGTTGCCCAGTTCATCGGCGAGAACAACACGCTGGAAGGCACCATCTCGAAGATCGGTGAGGATAGCTGCGAGGTGACGCTGGACGATGGCGAGGTGATCGACGCGCTGCCCGTGAATGTCAGCGAGGTCGGCGCCCGCACCTTGGTGTCGATCCGGCCCGAACGCGTCGAATACAACAAGGAACGGCTGTCACCGGAGGCCCATACGATCCACGCCGAGGTGCTGGAATTCATCTACATGGGCGACATCTACCGCACGCGCCTGCGCGTCGCGGGCAAAGATGATTTCATCATCAAGACACGGAATGCCCCGGATCAGCGTCGCCTGAAGCCGGGAGAGCGGATCGAGATCGGCTGGCGCCCGCAGGATTGCCGGGCGCTGGACGCTTGACATGGCCGAACAGCCGCCGGGTTCCCTTGGACGACCCGGTGGCGGCCCAATCAAAACGAAAATCAATCGGAACGTGAAACTTACGTCCAACAGCAAGGAGAGAGACAACATGAAACTCAAGAGCTTGATGCTTTTGACCACCGGCGCGGCCCTCGCGGCCCCGGCCGCGATGGCACAGGACATGGCCGACAGCATGACCCTGGTCAGCTGGGGCGGTGCCTACCAGAACAGCCAGATCCGCGCCTATTCCGACCCTTACCAGGCCATGAACGAAGGCCTCGAGGTGATCTGGGACGAGAGCTCCGGCGAGGCCGTGGCCCGCATGCGCGCCATGGAAGAAGCCGGTAACATCACCTGGGATCTCGTCGACGTGGTGGCCTCCGACGCCATCCGTCTCTGCGACGAAGGCCTGGCGATGGAAATCGACCATGACGAGATCCTGGCGCCCGCGCCCGATGGCACGCCCGCGTCGGAAGACTTCGGCGACCTGATCGTGTCGGATTGCTTCATCCCACAGATCGTCTACTCGACCACCTTCGGCTACCGCACCGACGTGGAAGAGTGGGGCGGCAACACCCCCGACGACATCTGCGACGTGTTCGACCTGGAGACCTTCCCGGGTCAGCGCAGCCTTGAGCGCCGTCCGATCGGCAACATGGAATGGGCGCTGATGTGTGACGGCGTCGCCATGGAAGACGTCTATGACGTGCTGGAAACCGAAGAAGGCATCGAGCGCGCCTTTGCCGTTCTCGACACCATCAAGGACAGCGCCGTCTGGTGGACCGCCGGCGCCGACACGCCGCAGCTTCTGGCCGATGGCGAGGTTGTTTTCGGCTCGACCTATAACGGTCGTCTGTTCAGCCTGATCGAAGAGCAGGATCAGCCGGTCGCGATGATGTGGGACGCGCAGGTCTTCGACCTCGACGGCTGGATCATCCCCGAGGGTCTGCCGGAAGATCGCCTGAACCGCGTGCTGGATTTCGTGCGCTTCGCGACCGACACCCAGCGTCTGGCCGACCAGGCACAATACATCTCCTACGGTCCGGCCCGTGCGTCTTCGGCGCCGCTGGTCTCGACCCATGCCGACCTGGGCATCGACATGGCGCCGCACATGCCGACCGATCCGGCGAACGCCACGCGCACCTTGCTGTTCAACTACGAATGGTGGGCCGACTACCGCGACGACCTGGACGCCCGTTTCCAGGCCTGGCTGTCGCAGTAATCGACATCTGACGTGATCCGGTCCGGGGCCGCCCGCGCGGCGGCCCCGGGTCCTTCCCAGCGTAGGGGGCGCTTGAGCGCACCGCCCGCAAGACCGGCCCGAGCGGCGGTCACGTCGCACCGGCGGTGCATTGAAGCGCACCCTACCCAAACGACTGACGGCGAAAGGCGCATCGCAATGCCCAAAGGCTATATCATCGGCCATATCACCGTGAACGACCCCGAGGCCTACAAGGAATATGTCGAGCGGGACACGCCGATCCTCAAGGCGCTGGGCGGACAGTTCATCGTGCGTGGCGGACAGGCGCAGGTGATGGAGGGCGACACCCTCAGCCGCCACGTGGTGATCGAGTTCCCAAGCTATGAGGCCGCACTCGCCGCCTATAACGACCCCGAATACCAGGAGGTTGCGGACATTCGCCGCCGCACCGCCGATAGCGTGATCCTTGTCGTGGAGGGCACGGAATGAGTGCGACCGACGCCGGAGACATGAGCCGCGCCGCCGCCGATGCGCGCCGCGCGGATGCCGAAAGCACGGGGCCGGTCCTGGCCGCGGATGGCAGCCCGCTCAAGGTCAGCCTGAACCGCGCCCTGCGCGCGCAGAAGATGCGGGCACTGATGCTGATCGCACCGCTTCTGCTGTTCGTGCTTGTCACTTTCGTTGCGCCGATCATCGACATGCTGTTCCGCTCGGTCGAGAACCAGATCGTGTCGGAAACCCTGCCGCGCACCGTCGTTGCCCTTGATGACTGGGATGCCGAGACCCTGCCGGACGAGGCAACCTATGCCGCGCTGACCTACGACTTCATGGAAGCGGCCGAGCGCCGGATCCACACGCGCCTTGGCAGCCGCCTGA
Source organism: [Roseibacterium] beibuensis (assembly GCF_039542305.1). Lineage (NCBI taxonomy): Bacteria > Pseudomonadati > Pseudomonadota > Alphaproteobacteria > Rhodobacterales > Roseobacteraceae > Roseicyclus > [Roseibacterium] beibuensis. The sequence goes on from NZ_BAABHW010000001.1 coordinate 448,207, forward strand.
ATTACGAGACCACGGGCCTGAGCTCGATGTTCCGCCGCTCCGGCCGCGGGGTGGACGACGTGGGCGAGGAATATGCCGACCAGTTCATCGATCTCGACGAAGCGTGGGAAGATCCGGTCGCCTGGGCCGAGATGATGGCCTCGTCCGATTGGCTTGCTGCGCAGTCCGAGTGGGCTGCGACGCTGGAGGCCGAGGGCGAAGATGCCGCCGGCCCCGAGCCGCTGTTCCAATTGTCTGACGGTATCCGCACTCTGCTGCCCGAGACGGCGGACGCCTATCGCAGTTTCGCCCGCACGGTGCAGCAGGAAGACCAAGACAGTCCGCTCGAAGAGGAGCCGTGGAATAGCGTTTACCTTGCGCTCTATCGCGATCTCGTGACCGTCCCCGCAGCGTCTGTCGCCGCGTATGACGGGGTTGGCGCCGAGATGCTCGTGGCGGCGGACACGGCGGTGGACGGGTTCGAAACCGTCGATCTGCGCGCCGTCTGGGAAGACATGGACGACGGCTGGGTCGAGATGCCCATCTGGGAAACCATCGAGGCGTTTTCAGATCCTTACACGGCTGGCTATTTCCTTGCCGCAATCGACCTGCAACTGACGCCGGACGGGATCGAACAGCAGCCGGACGAGCAGCGCATCTACCTGCTCCTGTTCCAGCGCACGATCTTCATGTCGCTGGTCATCACGATCAGCTGTATCCTGCTGGGCTACCCGATCGCCTATCTGCTTTCGAACCTGCCGCTGCGCACGTCGAACCTGCTGCTGATCCTCGTGCTGCTGCCGTTCTGGACCTCGCTTCTGGTGCGGACGAGCGCGTGGAAGGTGCTGCTGCAAAACCAGGGTGTGATCAACGACACGCTGGTCTGGCTGGGCTTCGTGGCCGATGACGCGCGGCTTGCGCTGATCAACAACCAGACGGGCACGATCATCGCGATGACGCATATCCTGCTGCCCTTCATGATCCTGCCGCTCTACTCGGTGATGAAGACGATCCCGCCTTCCTATGTCCGCGCGGCCAAGTCGCTGGGCGCAACGCAGTGGACGGCCTTCTGGCGGGTCTATTTCCCGCAATCGGTGCCGGGCATCGGCGCGGGCTCGATCCTCGTCTTCATCCTGTCGATCGGCTATTACATCACGCCGGAACTGGTGGGCGGCCGCACCGGCACGTTCATCTCGAACCGGATCGCCTTCCACATCTCGGAAAGCCTGAACTGGGGTCTGGCCGCTGCGCTCGGATCGATCCTGCTGGCGCTCGTGCTCGCGCTCTACTGGCTCTACGACCGGATGGTCGGCATCGACAACGTGAAGCTGGGCTGAGGGAAAGGACAGAGACATGGACCACAAACTGCCCCCCTATGCCTCGACCGGTCACAAGATCTGGTTCTATGGCTTTCGCGTGATCTGCGGGTTGATCTTCTTCTTCCTGATCGCCCCGATCCTGATCATCATCCCGCTCAGCTTCAACGCGCAGGACTTCTTCACCTTCACGCCGGAAATGCTTCGGCTGGACCCCGAGGGGTATTCGCTGAAGCATTACCGTGACTTCTTTGGCGATGACGGCTATCCGTGGCGCGGCCTGCTGATCGGCGCCGTTCTGGGGGCAGGGTTCGCTGGCGCCATGTGGGCGTGGAAAGGCGAGCGGTATATCGTGTTGCCGGTGTTGGTCGGGGCGTTGTTCGGGCTGATCGTGGGCAAGCTCTGGGGCCTGGACGGGGCCGAGTGGATGACGCCGCTGCGCAACTCGCTGGTGATCGCGCCGATGGCGACGCTCTTGTCGGTGTCGCTGGGAACGCTGGCCGCCATCGGTCTCAGCCAGACCCATGTGCCCTTCAAGGGGGCGATTATGGCGATCCTGATTTCGCCCATGATCGTGCCGCTGATCATCTCGGCGGCGGGGATGTATTTCTTCTATTCCCGCGTCGGGTTGCAGGGCACCTATTGGGGCGTCGTGCTGGCCCATGCCGCGCTGGGTATCCCCTTTGTCATCATCACCGTCACGGCCACGCTGGTGGGCTTCGACCGGTCGCTGACGCGGGCGGCGGCCAGCCTTGGCGCGAACCCGGTGACCACCTTCTTCAAGATCCAGATGCCGCTGATCCTGCCGGGCGTGATCTCGGGTGGACTGTTCGCCTTCATCACCTCCTTCGACGAGGTTGTGGTCGTGCTGTTCGTCGGCTCCGCCGGTCAGCAGACGCTGCCCTGGCAGATGTTCACCGGCCTGCGCGAGCAGATCAGCCCGACGATCCTTGCCGCGGCGACGATCCTTGTGTCGATCTCGATCCTGCTGCTGACCACGGTCGAGATCCTGCGCCGCCGGTCCGAGCGGTTGCGGGGCATGTCGCCGGGCTGACGCCGCAAGAAGTTCGAGTGGAGAACCCGGCCCCTGCAGCCGGGTTTTTCGTTACGGCAGGACAAGAAGCCAGAGCGAGGCGCTGATCACCGTCAGCCCGGTCCCGATCAGCACCGAGGAGGCCGCGACCCGCCGCGCCACGCCGTACATGTCGGCGAAGAGATAGGCGTTCACACCGGGCGCCATGGCCGAGGCAATGACCGCCGAGCGCAACTGCCCCTGGCTGAGGGCCGTGACATTCGTGCCCAGCGTGTAGGTGATGACCGGGTGAACCAGCAGCGCCAGCGCGCAGATCATCGCGATGACAAAGGCGTCGCCCTCTGGCTTGTAGCGGTAGAGCACGCCCCCCAGTCCGAACAAAGCGGCCGGCAGGGCGGCGCGGACCATCAGCCCCAGCGCCTCGTCGACCACGCCGGGGATGGGCAGGCCCGTCAGGTTCACGACGAACCCCAGCATGATCCCGATCATGATCGCGTTGGTGAAGGCGGCGGTGAAGACCGAGCGCATCAATTGCAGGGGCCGCGCGCTGCCCGCGCGGACGATCTCCATCGTGATGATGCCGAGCAGGTAGCAGAAGGGCGCATGCACGGCGATGATGGCGAAATTCGGGGCCAGCGCGTCGGCGCCATAGGCGCGCTCCATGATCGGCAGGGCCAGCAGGACGTTGTTTGCGAACATCGCGACGAAGCCGATGGCGACACTGTCGGCCATGGGCCTGCCAAAGATGAACCGCGCCCCAAGGATGCCGAGGGCAAAGACACTGGCCGATCCGGTGTAGAAACTGGCGAGCAGCCGCAGATCGAACTCCTGCCCGAGATCGAGCGTGGCGATGGCCGTGAACAGGAGGCAGGGGATGGCGAACTTGGTGGCGAACACCATCAGCCCGTTGACCGCCGTGTCGGCAAAGAGCCCGCGCCACACGGCGAGATAGCCCGCGCCCACCACGAGAAAGACGGGCAGGACGACGCCCAGTAGCTCGGCCATGTCGGTGCCTCAGGTCTGGTAGGTAATCACCATCCCGTCATGGGCGGGCGTGATGTGCTCCGGTGTCTCGTTCAGGACGGTCTGGTAGTCCAGATCGATATGCATGTTGGTCAGGATCGCACGGCGCGGCGCGGCGCGGGCGATCCAGCCAAGCGACTTGTCCAGATGTGCGTGACTTGGATGCGGCGTGCGGCGCAGCGCGTCCAGCACCCAGCAATCCAGCCCTTCCAGCACCGGCCATGCCGCGTCGGGGATGTCGGAGACGTCGGGCAGGTAGGCAAGATCGCCGATGCGAAAGCCGAGCGCATGGATATTGCCATGCGTGACCTTGAAAGGCGTCAGCGTGATCGGTCCGCCGGACCCGTCGATCACCACGTCGCCCTCGATGCTGTTGAGATCGAGGATCGGGGGATAGGCGCTGCCCTTGGGTTGAACGAACGCATAGCCGAAGCGGTTGAGCAGGTCGTTCTGCGTCGCGCCATCGGCCCAGACGGGCAGGCGCTGGCGCATGTTGAACACGATCATCCGCAGGTCATCGAGACCGTGGACATGGTCGGCATGGGCGTGGGTATAGACCACCCCGTCCAGCCGGCCGATGCCGGTATCCAGCAATTGCGCGCGCAGGTCGGGCGAGGTGTCGATCAGGACGGCGGTGGTGCCCTCCTCGCCGTCGCGCTCGACCAGCATGGAGCATCGGCGGCGCGTGTTGCGCGGCTCATCCGGGTCGCACTCTCCCCAGTGACCGCCGAGGCGCGGGACCCCGCCGGACGATCCACAGCCGAGGATGGTGAAGCGCAGCTCGCCCATTCAGGCGGCCTTGGCCCAGTCGGCGGCCTTCCAGAAGAGGCGGTCGAAATTGGCGGTGGTGGCGGCGGCGAATTCGGCCTCGGACACGCCGAAGGTCTCGGCGCCGACGCGCGCGGTGTGCACGGTATAGGCAGGCTCGTTGCGCTTGCCGCGATGGGGTGGCGGCGCGAGGTAGGGGCTGTCGGTTTCGACAAGGATGCGGTCGAGCGGGGCCGCGGCGAAGATATCGCGCAGCTCGGTCGAGCGGGGGAAGGCCGCGATCCCCGACATCGACAGGTAGAAGCCGAGGTCGAGCGCGGCTTGCGCCAGCCCCGCCCCCGACGAAAAGCAGTGCATGACACAGCTATAGGCGCCGGCGCGGTATTCCTCGGCCAGGATGCGGGCCATGTCCTCATCCGCGTCGCGGGCGTGGATGATGAGCGGCAGGCCCGTGTTGCGCGCGGCCTCGATATGGATGCGCAGGCTTTCTTGCTGAATGTCCTTGCTCTCGGCGGTGTAGTGATAGTCGAGCCCCGTTTCGCCGATGCCGACGAATTTGGGGTGCTTGGCCAGCGCCTCCAACTCTTCGACGGTGGCCAGCGGTTCTTCGGCCGCGCTCATCGGATGGGTGCCCGCAGCCCAGAAGACGGGGGCGTGCATGTCGGCGATGGCGCGGACGCTGTCGGCATTCTTCAGCCTGGTGCAGATCGTGACCATGCGCGAGACGCCCGCGCGGGCGGCGCGGTCGATGACCTCGTGCAGTTCCCCGGAAAAATCCGGGAAGTCGAGATGGCAATGGCTGTCGACGATCTGGGGGGTGCTGTCAGGCATCGGAAAACTTGGTCCTTCGGTCTCGGTCAGGCGGGGGCGGCGAGACGGGCCGCCGTCCGGTCGAGGTCGAGGAACATATCGAATACGAGGGCGGCAGGGTCAAGGTTGACCGCCTTGCCCTGGCGCGCACGGGCGGTGAGCGTCGCGGCAAGCTCGGCCCAGGCGCGGGCTGCCCAGGGATTGGGCGAAAGTTTTGCGATCACCGCGTCTTCGCCGGGGGCAATGGGGGCAGGGGCCTGCCCCGTCGCGCCTGCGCGGGCGAGGCGAGACAGCGCCGTGTCGAGCAGGGACAGGGTCAGGTCAAAGCGCGCCTCGGCCCCTTTCGCGGCAGCGGCCTCGGACAAGCGCAGGGCCGTGGGGCGGTCCATGTCCGGCAGGGTCGAGAGGAGCCGCACGATCTCGGCATAAAGCGCCGGACCGTCCATCGAGATCAGGCGGATGGCCTCGCCCACCGATCCTCCGGAGAGCGCGGCCAGCGCCCCGGCCTCGGTGCCCTCGGGCGGCGTGTGCCCGGCTTGTGCCAGTGCGGCGGACAGGTCCGCCGGGCTTAGCGGGGTAAACCGCAATGTCCGGCAGCGCGAGCGGATGGTCGGCAACAGGCCCGAGGGTTGGTGCGAGACGAGGAACAACACGGTATCGCGCGGCGGTTCCTCCAGTTCCTTGAGCAGCGCGTTGGCGGCAGAGGCGTTCATCTCGTCGGCGGAATCCACGATCACCACACGGCGCCCGCCCCCCGAGGACATGGCGAAGAACCCCTTGAGGTTGCGCACCTCATCCACGGTCAGCTGGGTCTTGAGGCGTTTCTTGTCGGCGTCCCAGCCGCGCCGAAGCAGCATCAGGGACGGCTCCGACAGGGCCCGGATACGATGGGCTATGGGGTTTTCGGGCGAGATATCGAGCGTCGCCGCAGGGGGGGCGGCGAACAGGGCATCGCCGCCATCCGGCGGGGTGGCGATCAGGTATTTCGCGGCCCGCCACGCAAAGCTTGCCTTGCCGACGCCCCGCGGTCCGGTCAGCAGCCAGCCATGGGGCAGACGCCCCGAGTTGAGCGCGGACAGGAATTCCGCCTCGGGGGTGTCTTGCCCGAACAGGGTGACGGTCTCGCGCGGGTGGGGCGCGCCGTCGATCCGGTCGGCTTCGGGGAGGGCGTCATCGCTCATGGGTGCGGTTTAGCATGGGCACATACCGGGGGGGAGGGGGATCGCGGCGGGACATGTCCCGCGCCTCACGCGCCGTCCACGGCGGCGGCGATGGCGGCGGCGACGGTATCGGGATCGGCCTGTGCGTCGATCAGGATGCAACGGTCGGGGAATTCCTCGGCCAAGGCATGAAACCCGGCGCGCAGTTTCTGCTGGAAGGGCAGGCCGAATTCCTCGAACCGGTCTTCGCCGGAATTGCGGGCCAATCCACGCGACAGGGCAACCTCCGGGTCCATGTCGAGGATCAACGTCAGGTCTGGCTCCACCCCGATGGCATCGGCATGGATCGCATCGACCAGCGCGCGCAGGTCGCCCCGTGTCGCGCCCTGGTAAACGCGGGTGGAGTCGGCAAAGCGGTCGGTGATGACGTCGCGGTCTGCGGCGAGCGCGGGACGGATGGTGCGCTCCAGATGATCGCGGCGCGCGGCGGTAAACAGCAGGATCTCGGTCTCGGGCGACCAGCGGTCGGGATCCCCCTCGACCAGCAGGCGGCGGATTTCCTCGGCCCCCGGAGCCCCGCCCGGCTCACGCGTCAGGACCGGGTCGCGCCCTAGGCTGCGCAGATGCTCGGCCAGTCGCCGCGACTGGGTCGATTTCCCCGAGCCGTCGATGCCTTCAAGGCTGATGAAGCGTCCTGTCAAACCCTGGCCTCGCCTGTCTGGCGGATCAGCTGCCGGCCGCCGGTTCGGGCGTCGGCCCCAGAACCTGCGTCATGACCGAGCGGGCCGCTGTGCGCAGCCGGGTCATCAGCCCCCCTGTCGCGACGGTCTCGGTCGCGACGACCGGCACCCGGCGTTCGAGGTCGCGCACGCCCTGGTGGATCACCAACTCGCCCACCACGTCGCCAGCGGTGACCGGTGCCGGAAGCGGCGAGGTATAGGTGACCTCTGCCGTGATCTCGGGATCGAGCAGGGCGGGGATCAGCATTTCGACGCTTTCGGCGGGGGCAAGGCCCACTGTCTCGGCGGTGCCCATGAACACGGGCGCACGGGCGATCTCGGTGCCTTCCCCGACCACTTCGCGCATGACGAACTGCCGGAACGCCCAGTTGACGATGCGCTCGGACTCGCGCGCGCGGGCTTCGGAGGACGGCAACCCGGAAATCACGAAGGTCACGCGGCGGTCCCCTTGCTGGGCGGAGCCGACAAGGCCGTAGCCGGCCTCTTGCGTGTGCCCGGTCTTGAGGCCGTCCGCGCCGATCCCCATGCCGAGGATCGGGTTGCGGTTGAACCGGTTCTGCGGCGCGCGCCCTTCGTAGTCGAACTCCTGCTCGGCGAAATAGGTGTAGTATTCCGGGTGCTCGGTGATGATCCGCTCGGCCAGAATGCCGAGGTCCCGCACCGACATGACGTGGCCGTCGGCGGGCCAGCCGTTGGAATTGCGGAAGGTCGAGTTCATCATGCCAAGCTGCCGCGCGCGCTGCGTCATCAGGTTGGCGAACCCTTCCTCGGTCCCGTCGGGCGACAGCGCCTCGGCCAGCACGGCGGAGGCGTCATTGCCGGAATTGATGATCACGCCGCGGATCAGGTCCTCGACCGTGGGGCGGTCTGCGGTGTTGAGAAACATCGTCGAGCCACCGTAATCCATCGCGTGCTGGCTGACGGGCAGGCGGGTTTCCAGCGTCAGGCGCCCATCGTCCAGGGCCTCGAACGTCATCAGAAGCGTCATCAGCTTCGACATGGAGGCCGGCGGCAGTGGCTCCTCGGCATTGCGCGCCAGCAGCACCTGCCCGGTGCCGTGGTCGATCACGTAGGCGGCGCGCGCCTCGGTCTCGAAGGCCTGGGCGAGGGTTGCGGCCGTGAAGGCCAGAACGAGAAGCGCCGCCGCGAGAAGGCTTGCGGCGGCGCGCTGGATCGGGTGTCGGAATGTGGCAGCTGTCATTTGATCCGTTTCAGGCGGTTAACGCGTCACGAAATAAGCATCCTCGAAACCGAGTTCACGCACGGATTCGAGAACGGCGGCGCGATCCGAGGCGGTGGGCGCCGGACCGACAACCACCCGCCAGAAGCGGCGGCCGTTGCTCTCCTGATCGTAGATGGTGGGCACAAGTCCCACGTTGCGCAAGGCCTGAGCGGTGTTGTTGGCGTTTTCCTGCACAGAGAAGATACCGATCTGGACGAAAGGCCGGTCCAGGGACGAGCCGGTCGGCAGGGATGCGGGCGTTGGCGCGGGGGTGGCGGCTTCGCTTTCGGCAATCGCGCCCGAGGCCATTTCGGCGATCGGGTCGAGCGGTTCGGCGGTGATCGCCGCGGCGGCCAGGGTTGCGGGCGCCTCTCCCTCGGGCAGCGCGGCGGCCTCGGGGTCGGCCGAGGCCATGGCATCGGGGTCGGGCTCCTCGACCTCTTCGCGGCGCAGCGCCGTCACCTGGATCGTCGCGGGATCGCCGGCAAGGATTTCGAGCGCCGCCGCCGCATCCGACGAGACCTGGATGATCGGGCCGGGGTTCTCGCGTTCCCGACGGAACAGCGCGCCGATGACGAAACGGCCGTTCTCCTCGTTGCGGATGATGACACGCTCGGGGTCGGTGGCGTCGGGATGCGCAACCCAGACCCCGCCAAGCGAGGGGCGGCCATCCCAAAGACCCTGGTCGGTGGCCTGGAAGACCTCGGGGGCTTCGACATCGCGCTCGATCAGGCGCGTGGCGCCGATGGCGGCGGGGCCATCCGCGTCGGCGTTGCGGGAACCGAAGGAAAACTCGCCCGTCTCGGAACAGGCGCCAAGCGCCACGACGGTGCATAGGATCAGCCCAAGCCGGGCCCGGTGCGGGAGGGGGGTATTACGGGTCATGTACTGCTCTTTCCGCGCTCGGTCCGTGCGTGTCGCACGTGTTGTTATTGATCGTGCTTTGCGCACGGGTGCCTGCCTTTTTTGAGGATCATACAACCTGGAAGGCGTTCTGAAAAGCCGCTGCGTCGCCTGTGCGCACAGTGTTGCCTTTCAGAATCGCATCGGCGCGGCTAAGGGAGTTTCCGGCCCGCCCGATGAGCCCGGAGGAGTGGCAGAGTGGTCGAATGCACCGGTCTTGAAAACCGGCGTGCGTGAAAGCGTACCGTGGGTTCGAATCCCACCTCCTCCGCCACGTGCCTTTGCGAAAGCGTTCTCCCCATCCGGCTGCGGCCGGATTTTTCCGTTGTTTTCGAGGGTTATGCGGTTGGGGCTGAGCACTGGCCTCGTCACCAAGAGGCTCGGAAGCGGTCTCTCGGAGCAGATATTCTCCGGACCTCATGACTGCGCCGATTTGGTGAATAGCTTTCAACAAATTGGAATATCGAAGTTTTTCCGAGGCCGGTGCTGGACACTTCGACGCCGGTGGCATTCGCAAGATGGAACATAAATCGAACTAGCGCCATCAGAACAGTTCGGTACTTCCGTCGTCGTGGATGCGTACAGCCGAATCAACTCGGGCGTAGACCGTTGATCCGTCTGAAAATCTGCTGCGAAGCCCCTGAGCGTGTTCGAAGTTCAGTAACGTGAAAGCGGCTGACTCTTCGGGACCATCCGCAGATAGGCCCGCCCCGATCATGATCCCACCAAGCTCCGTCAGAACGTACCGATCATGGAAGTCCTCGCCGCCTAGTTTTTCCGACCAGGCATAGAACTCGATGCGATAGCCGGGAGGCAGCAAGCCTGTGACCTGAGCCGATCCGTCTCGAGCAAGGATCTCCGCCGATGGGCGAGTGTCGTGGTCACGGAAGTGAATTCTGATGGCTTTCGTCTGACCCGGAGCCCCCGCAAGCCGAGCAAGCAGTGAGACCAGCGTGGCAAGATAATTTCCCTTCGCCGGTCTGAGGTCGAAATACGGATCAACGATGTCGACCTCCTTGGATACCGCAGTCATCGTGTGCAGGGCATCGGCAATCTGGTCAGCCGTCCGAGTCACGTCACAGCTGGTTGTTGCTCTAAACAGCGGGTGCGCGCCACGAGCGCGGCCAACCAACGTTTCAAACTGCCACCCTTGCCGGACCAAACATTGGTTCGTTCGGAAGGCCGCCGCGCGCCCTTGGGTCTCAGCGCTTTATACTGCCACGAAGCGCATGGTCGGCCGCATAGCCGCCTTCGCAATAGCTTCCGCATCTGCGCGGTTGTTCTTCTGGCGTTTCACAAACGGCTTCACGTAGGCCGCCGGGACGAGCCGCACCTCGTGGCCGTGCCGTTGCGCTACCCGGCCCCAATGATACGACTTGGCACAGGCTTCCATCGTCACGACGCAGGCCGGCTGCTCGGCAAGAAGCGTCGCCAGCCGTGTCCGCGACAAACTTCGGTTATATTGAACCGTCCCCTCCGGCCCCACCGCGCAAACCTGAAAGCTGCCCTTCGCCAGGTCAATCGCAAGCATGTTGATCTTCGTCGTCATCGGTGCGCCCTCCAATTGGTTCTCACAGAACCATCATGGCATACGAGATACCGCTGGGTGGGGGCATCCACCGCATCAGTTCAGACAGCGTCACTGTCAAAGTCGAGACTGGTTAGAATTTGTCTGACAGCACCCATTGTAAAAATTCAACGTCAGGTCATGTGCCAGCTGACACCACCCTGTTCAATCATCTGCCGGTTGGGGCACGAGGATCATTCCCTCCATCAATCTTCGCGCTGTCCGGAATACGGTGACGCGCTCCACGCTCCAGCCGGTTTGCTCATGTGACACCTGTGCCTTTACCGGCATCACGCCGGAGGAATGGCCGATCCGGATCAGGTCGGTCTCGCCGGCTCTGAGCGCGTCGGCCACGCAGCTGCCAACGATTCCGGACGCTACGGCTGTACACATGGCTCCGGTTAGCGTAACCGCCCGATGCGCCTGTCCCATGGAGATCATGCGGACGGAGATATCGAATGACCCTGCCGGGGTCTTCTCTCCGGCTGTGCTGATGTAACTGCGCGGACTGGCGACCACGGCGATCTTCGGGCTTCCGGCAAGCTTGTGGGCGTCTTCGGTATTCCGAGCCAGGCCGATCCGGACGCTGGCGACACATCGGATCGCCTCCAGACGTGCCATGACATTCTGGTTGCCCTCTAGCTGGTCTGGCGTCTCATAGCCGGTCAGGCCCAGCGCATCGGCCTGCACGAAGACCACTGCGTTCGTTGCGTCCACGAGGGAGGCCATGACCGGCGTGTCGAGGATGGGGTCTTCGAGACGGTCGACGACATTTCCGGTGGGCAAGAGACGACCCGTTCCTGCGCCGCCGGGGTCTAGGAAGTCTAGCTGGATTTGCGCCCCGTTTCCGGCAACGCCCGGGTTCACGAAATGCCCCTCGACGAGCGGAACGCCGTCCTGCACCCAGAACCTGCTTTCGATGATCTTCGCTGTGTTGGTGTTGTGGATGCGGACAACCGCCTGGCCATCGGCGGCTGCGACAAGGCCCTCTTCAATGGCGAAGGGCCCGATTGCAGATGACATGTTCCCGCAATTGGCGCTGTAATCCGGAATGGCGGTGGTGACGGGTATCTGGATAAAGGTGTAGTCGACATCTGCATCGGGCCGCGAAGGCGGTCCGATGACGCAGATCTTTGAGAGCGACGAAACCCCGCCGCCCATCCCGTCCAGTTGCCGTTTGCCGGGGTCCGGGCTGCCAATGGCGCGCAGGAAAATGCGGTGCCTTTCGCCTTCGTTCTCCGGGAGATCGCGCGCATGGAAGATGATGGCCTTGCTTGTTCCGCCTCGCATGAACACCGCAGGTATGCGGAGTTGGCGGGCGGTCGGAGCAGCCATGCTCATGCGTGCCCCATTGCGCCACGCAGCACGTAATGCAGGCTTCCACCATTGCGGTAGTAGTCAAGCTCCACTGCGGTATCGAGACGGCAGATCAGCTCAATGTCGGTCACCGATCCATCGGCCCGCGTGATCCGGCAGGGCAAGTGGCGCCTGGGCTCTAGACCTTCAGCCAGTCCGCCGATGTCGAAGGCCTCCGATCCATCGAGCTTCAGGGACTGACGTGTCACGCCGGGCATGAACTGCAGCGGCAGCACCCCGAAACCGATCAGGTTCGAGCGGTGGATGCGCTCGAAACCCTCCGCGATGATGGCTCGAATGCCAAGCAAAGTCGTGCCTTTTGCCGCCCAGTCCCGAGAGGAGCCCACCCCATAATCCTTGCCCGCGATCACGACCAAGGGCACGCCGGCCTGCCGATAGCCCTCGGCTGCGACATGGATCGGAACGAATTCGCCGCTGTCGGCATCTCGTGTCCAGCCGCCCTCGCGGCCATCCGCCATCTCGTTGCGGATCCGGATGTTGGCGAAGGCCCCCCGGATCATCACCTCGTGATTGACCCGCCGGGCTGCGAAGGAATTGAAGTCGGCGGGGGCGACACCAAGCTCTTGCAGATATTGCCCTGCCGCCGAACTGGGCGTGATGGTGCCTACCGGCGAGATGTGATCGGTGGTGATGCTGTCCCCAAACATGGCCAGCACCCGCGCACCCCTGATGTCGGTCACGGGCGGCAGATCCGGTCCAAAATCCTCGAAGAACGGGGGCTCCTTCATGTAGAGGCTGTCAGCATCCCATTCGAAGGTCCCGCTCTGCGGGGCCTTCACGGCCTTCCATCGGGCGTCGCCCGTAAAGACATCGCCGTAGCGCTCGCGGAAGACATCAGGATCGAGCGCGCGATCCACCTCCTCTGCCAGCTCTTCGGCCGAGGGCCAGATGTCACGAAGGTATACGGGCTGTCCGGCTGGGTCTGTTCCGAGGGGCTCGCGCGTCAGATCCACGCGCAGGCTGCCCGCAATCGCGTAGGCCACCACAAGGGGCGGCGAACAGATGTAGTTCGAGCGGACATGTGGGTGGATGCGCCCCTCGAAGTTGCGGTTTCCGGACAGAACCGCGCTGGCCGCCACACCATGTGTGTCGATCGCTTGGGCGATGGCCGGATCGAGCGGACCGGAATTGCCCATGCAGGTCATGCAGCCGAAGCCAACGAGTTGAAAGCCAAGTTGGTCCAACGATGCCTGAAGGCCCATCCGTGACAGATAGTCGGCCACGATCCGCGACCCCGGTGCGAGCGAGGTCTTGACCCAGGGCTTGGCCGTCAGGCCGCGCGCCACGGCGTTGCGCGCCAGCAAGCCGGCGGCCAGCATGACCGACGGATTGGAGGTATTGGTGCAACTGGTGATGCTGGCGATCACGACATGCCCATGGTCGAGCAGCCAGTCCTGATCCGCGACCGGTGCGCCGCCGTCGGGCAGCGCACCATATCCTTTGGCAAGTTCTCCGAATCTCGCGGCCGCATCGGCAAGGCGGATCCGGTCCTGCGGGCGGCGCGGTCCTGCGATGGAAGGCTCGATGCTGCCGAGATCGACCTCGACGATTTCGGCGTAGTCCGGCTGAACCTCGGTCGGGTCGTGCCAGAGGCCCTGTGCGCGGCAGTAGGCCTCTACAAGCGCTAGGTGGTCGCCGCCGCGCGCGGTGACATCAAGGTAGCGCAGCGCCTCTTCGTCGATCGGGAAAAAGCCCATTGTCGCCCCGTATTCGGGGGCCATGTTCGCAAGGGTCGCGCGGTCGGACAGAGACAGGGCCTTGAGTCCAGCGCCGTGGAACTCCACGAAGCTGCCGACCACGCCATGCGCGCGCAGCCGTTCGGTGATGGTGATGACAAGATCGGTTGCGGTTGTTCCGGCCGGCAGCCGCCCGGTGAGGTGACAGCCGACGACGCGCGGCACCATCATGGTGACGGGTTGGCCCAGAAGTGCCGTGCCGCCCTCGACACCGCCGACGCCCCAGCCAAGCACACCGATCCCGTTGATCATGGGCGTATGGCTGTCCGTCCCCAGAAGCGTCTCGGGATGCGCAATCGTGGTGTTTCCATCGGTGGTGGTCCAGAGACCGCGGGCCAGATACTCGAGGTTGACCTGGTGACAGATGCCGGTCCCGGGGGGCACGACGCGGAAATTGTCGAAAGCACCCTGCGCCCAGCGCAGGAAGCGGTAGCGTTCGCCGTTGCGGTCGAATTCGAGGTCGAGATTTGCGTCAAAGGCACTTGCTGATCCGTAGGCATCAACCATCACCGAATGATCGACGACCAGGTCCGCCGGGATCTGCGGCTTTACGAGGGCCGGATCACCCCCGTTGCGCACGGCCGCGGCCCGGAGAGCTGCAAGATCCGCCATCAACGGAATGCCCGCGGAATCGTTCATGAGGATGCGGGTCGGATGGAAGAAAATCTCCATCTCGCGGTCAGGCTGAGCCGCGGCATCTGCGAACTGAAGCAGGTGATCCTTTCTGACGGCCTTTCCGTCTTCATGGCGCAACAGGTTTTCGTAGAGCACCTTGAGCGATCGCGGCATCCGGATGACGGGACCGGCGCCCGCCTCTTCTGCCGCTTGCAGGCTGAAATAGGCGAATTGCTGGCCATTCACATCCATCGTCCGGCGGGTGCCGAGACTGTCGAGGCTGCGTCCCATGGTGATCTCCCTTACCTGGCCCCTCTGGCCGAATTGTCGTCACTCCGCCGAAAGAGGCGGTTGATAGCCTTCGCTCGCGGCGTAGCGCGCCGTGATCTTGTCGGGATCGAGATATCGCGCCTCGAGAGCGCGCACCGTCCCGATGCCCGAGAACGCGTGCCAGTTCGTGACTGGGTTGCCGTCGAGCGCCGCGATGTGCTCGATCTCATGCTCTGTTCTGTGGGCGTGCAGGCCCGCAAGAAAATCGATCTGCAGGGTTGACGCCCCGGCCGCTTGAATTCCTGAACGATGCGGATAAGGTTGATCGCATTGCTGTAACCGTCGTCGACATCGCAGATGACGGGAACCCCGGTTGCCTGTACCAGAAACGCGCCATCATGGCGGTTTCCGTTAGCGTCACCAGACCCACATCCGGCTTTTCCGGTCAGACTTTTGGCGACGCCTGAGCCTATCATGTGGACGGCAAGAAACCCTGCGGCCCCAATCAGGCGTGCCGTCATTCCATTGTCTGCGCCGGGCGCAACCAGGACATCTGGTTTGGTGAGCCTCTGTCGCAACTGGTGCTGGCGGACTCTCGACGGCTCAGGCGACAGCCAGCGTGTCGTAGCATCAGACGGCATAGGCCTTGTCCCGGGCAAGCCAGTCCTTGGTGCCGATGATCTCTTCGCGATCGCCAAAGGAAACCATGCTGTTCTGGAAGGCGGCAGACGATCCATCGCGCCGGATCGCGGCCAGCGTCTGTTCCATCGCCCAAATGGCTGCGCGTTGCAGGTCGCTGGGGATGATGACGATGCTGTAGCCCAATTCGCCCAAGCGGTCCGTGGGTATCAGCGGTGTCTTGCCGCCCGCGAACATGTTGATGAGCTTGGGGTAGGGGAGAAGTTCGGCGATCCGCTCGATCTGCTCTACGCTCGTCGGCGCCTCGACAAAGATCACGTCGGCGCCGGCCTCCATGTAAGCATGAGACCGGTCGATCGTGGCCTCGAACCCTTCGACAGCCAGCCCGTCGGTGCGGGCGATCACGACCAGATCGGGGTCGGTCGCGGCATCCTTCACCGCACGGATCTTTTGCGCCATCTCGCGGACCGGCACGATGGATTTGTCGTCGTAATGACCGCAGCGCTTGGGGAATTGCTGGTCTTCCAGATGAAAACCCGCCACGCCCGCGCGTTCAAAGGCGCGGACCATGTGCTGGGCGTTCAGCGCATTGCCATAGCCGGTGTCGGCATCGGCGATGATGGGGATGCCAACGGCGTCGACCATGGTGGCGAGACGATCGGTGATTTCCGCCATGCTTATTAGCCCCAGATCGGGAATGCCGGCCGATCGCGCGATGGCGCCGCCGCTGGCATAGACCGCCGGGAAATCCGTGCGTTCGATGATGCGGGCGGAAATTCCGTCATAGCCGCCCGGCGCGACCACCGGCCCGCCACCCGCCATCAACTCGCGCAACCGCGTCGATGCCTTCATGGTTTGTCTCCCTATGTTCTTCATCTGTCGGTCGTTGCTGCGGTTGTCCCGTTTGCTCAGGGAGCTGTCTCCGCGTCTCTGTCGTTTTCGGTTTCTTCATTTGCCCAAGTGGGCTCGAACAGGGCGAGAGCTGCCCCGATATGCCGACGCATCATCAATTCGGCCATCTCGCCGTCCCGATCCTCGAGCGCGCCGAGAATCCGCCAGTGTTCCTCGAGCGCCCGTCGCGCCCGGCCCGGCTTAGACTTGTGCTGGTTCCGGTAGACCTTCAGAAGCTGGTACAAGTCGTCGCACAGGAGCGAAACGATCATCTCGTTTCGCGATCCGCGGGCAATTCGGTCGTGGAAATCCCAGTCCTGCTGGTTTTGGCTGTAGTCATCCCGTTCACGGACGACGGCCTCGTGAGCCTTCAGCATCATGCGCAGTTCGGCGATTTCCGTGTCGGTCATGTTTTGCGCTGCAAGCCTGCAGGCCATGCCCTCAAGCGCTTCGCGAACCTGGTAGATGCCCCGGAGCTTTGATCCGGTGAGCCGAACAACACGGACGCCGCGCTGCGAAATCCTCTCGACCAGCCCACGTTCCTCGAGCCGTCGCATGGCCTCGCGCAGGGGGCCACGGCTCATGCCGAACCGTTCAGAGATCTCCACCTCCAGCATGCGGGTGCCCGGCAAGAGCTCTCCCGTGACGATGGAGCGCGCCAGAGCCTGATAGGCCTGGTCGGCAAGAGTGCTGGCCTTGGCCAGTGTGGGGTCAACGGCGGACATGTGCCTCACAATGTCAACATTTTGGTTCGTTTGACTTTAGTCATGACGGGAGGGCCCGGTCAATAAGCTACGTTATATGCAATAAAATAAGGAAATCATTCGATGTTGACAGGGGGGATTCCGCGGAAGAACATCATGAATGTTGACAAAGAATCACGAGAATGCGTCAACGGAGCCGAGGAGGAGAACTCGATGACCCAATGGAATCCAGCCGTAACCCGCCGCGCGGGAATGGCGCTCTTGCTGTCCGCCGCGGCGGCCATGACCATGCCTACGCAAGCCCTCGCGCAGGCCGAAGCCTGGCCCGAGCGCCCCATCACTTTTGTCGTCGGTTTCGGCGTCGGGGGGAGTGCGGACCGCACGGCGCGCGCACTTGCGCAGTTCATGACCGAAGAGATCGGCCAGCCCATCACGGTCGTGAATCGCGATGGCGCAGGCGGCCAGCTTGCCGCCACATATGTCCTCGCGCAGCCGAACGATGGCTACACGCTGCTTGCCACCGCCATCTCGCCCTATCTCGCCAACTCGATCCTTAACACCGGGGCGGAATACACGCTCGATGATTTCGCCTTCATCAACGGGCAGTGGTCGGATCATGACCTGATTGCAGCAAGCACGTCATCGGGGATCGGGTCCATGGCCGAAATGATCGCGGCCATCCGCGACAATCCGGGCGAGCACAGCGTAAGCGTGGTGACCGGTTCAGCGGGCGAGCTGTCGACATACATCCTGCTTGATGCCGCAGGCATTCCGTTCGAGAACCTCAACATCGTGACCTACGAGAGCGGTGGAGCAGCCCGCGCCGCGGCAGCCGGTGGCCAGGTCGATTTCACCATCCTCGGTGCAGAAGGCAGCGACGCCATCCGCGACATGATCACGCCGCTGGCCGTGGTTGCAGAGGAGCCGCTGGAAGGATGGGAGGGCGTGCCGGTCGTGAACGACGCCCTTGCAGAGGCCGGGCTGGAAATGCCGGTCGTCAGCGGATCCATCCGCGGTCTTGCCGCTTCCGCCGCGTTCCGCGGAGAGCATCCGGATCGTTGGGAAACGGTTGTGTTGGCCTACGAGCGGACCATGCAGAACCCGGAATTTCTTGCCTTCCTTGAGGAGAACGAGATCGGAGCAGACTGGCTCGGCCCGGAGCGTACGACCGAACGCGTTCGCACCAACTACGAGATCCTCGAGCGCTTCGGTCACTTGATGCAGCAGTAAGGCGATCCCCGGGATGAGGGGCGTGTGTCCCTCATCCCATCAACGCTGTTCCATCGAGGTGAAAATGACAGATCGAAGCGTGCCGCGTGGTATCGACTGGGGGCACATAGCCCTTCTGGTCATATTGGCTGGGATAGCCATCTGGTACCTGCATGACACCTGGAGCGCGTCTTCGCGGGTTCGCAACCTCATCCTCGTCTTGCCGGCAAGCATTCTGGCGTTGGGCCTGGCGGCAGGGATTGCAGGCGGTGTGATCATCCGCGGATTGCAGGGGCGTGCGGATCCCGCGGTAGAAGGTGCGGAAAGTGCCACGACCTCGGTGCGCGAGAGGATCTATCCGCTGATCCTGATGGCCATTTTTGCACTCTATATCCTGTCGCTTCCAGTCACAGGGTTCGACGTGGGTTCTGTACTTTTCATAATGATCGCCTTGTTGGCCGATGGGGAGCGGCGTCCGGTGTTTCTGATTGTCTATCCAGTCGTGTTCGCCGCGATCTGCACGCTGCTGTTTGGCTGGCTTCTGCCGTACCCAATGACCACGCTTATCCTGTGAGGGCAAAATGATCGATTTTGGTGCTCTTGGGGATGCCTTCGGCCTTCTTTTCGGGTCATTCCAGCCCTGGATGGTGGTCTTTCCAGGCCTGATCATCGGCCTTCTCTTCGGTTCGGTGCCGGGGCTTCAGACGAGCATGGCGATGGCAGTGTTCCTGCCGGCCACGCTGGGTATGGATTTCCTGTCGGCCATGCTGTTTCTCACGGCGATATTCACGGGGGGCATGTTTGGAGGGGGCGTGTCGGCCATTCTAATGAACATCCCCGGCACATCTTCGGCCGTCGCCACTACCTTCGATGGCTTTCCGATGGCGCGCGCGGGCAGACCCAGTGAGGCGCTCGGCATCGCCTTGGGCGCCTCCACCATCGGAACTGCCGTTGGCTACATGGCCCTCCTCTTGCTGATCCAGCCGCTGACCTCTGTTGTGCTGCGTCTTGGGCCGACGGAGATGTTCGTCGTGATCCTTTGGGGGCTTACGCTGATTGCGGCATTGAGGGGCAAGTTCATGGGACGCAGCGTCCTTGCTGGGATAATCGGGTTGTTGATCGGCACAATCGGTATGAGTCCTAATGGCGTGATCCGTGGAACGATGGGATCGCCCTTTCTGCTTGATGGTGTTCCCGTCATACCTGCCATGATCGGCATGTTTGCGGCTTCGGAACTCTTCAGCATCGCGGGTGGCGGCTACCTTGTGAAGAAGGAGGACAAAGGAAACATCAGTTTAAGGCGCATACTTGCGGGGATGGTCGAAGCCCTGAAAATGCCGATGACGCTGTTGCGGGGGAGTGCCTACGGCGTCTTGATAGGGGCGATCCCGGGGGTGGGTTCTTCGGTGGCGAACCTTGTCTCATATGGCGATGCGCGCCGCCGCGCCGGCAATCCGGACAGCTTCGGCAAGGGTGACGCACGCGGCATCGCCGCGTCCGAGTCGGCAAACAGCAGTTCCGAAGGTGGCGGCATGGTAGCGCTCTTCGCGCTTGGCATTCCCGGCGGCGCAGGAACGGCCGTGCTGCTTGCAGCCTTCTCGATGCATAACATCACGGGCGGCCCGCGTTTCCTGAGCGAACAGACGGACATCGTCTATGCCGTGATCCTCGCGAACATCGCCCAAGCGGTTCTCTTGCTTTTCGTCGGCATGCTTCTGATGCACCTGATGAGCTCCATCGTGAAGGTGCCACTACGTATCCTCGTCCCATCCGTTCTCGTCCTGGCAACCTTCGGGGCCTTTGGCCTGACGGGCACGATGGCGGGGCCGATCACGCTTCTGGTCTTTGCAGCAGTTGGATGGGTCATGCGGAAATACGAGTATTCCGTCGCAGCCGCTGTGATCGGCTTGTTGCTCGGACGCATGGCCGAGGGCGAATTGCTGCGATCCTACCAGATCAGCGGTGGCAACTTCGACTATCTCTGGTCCCGACCCATCACGCTGGCCCTGTTCTTGCTGCTCGTGCTTTCCTTGTTCCTGCCTTGGGTGATCGAGCGCCTAAAGAAGCGCGTTGGGGCAGTGGCGGACAGCTGATGGAAAATCCGATGATTTTCGACACAATCGAACCGCTTGGGCGCGCAAGGGTCGTCGACATCGCCGTAAGGAGGTCGTCCACAGCTGAACGATCGGCACATGATCAGCAGGGTAAACAATCCGCCACGTCACGACTGGATAGAACGGACGCCCCCAGTCTGAGGTTGGGTTCTCTATCATCAGGTCGACGAACATCGGCACCAGGAATGCAAGGATCGCAGCCCTTACCTGCCACGGGATTTTTCCTCCACCGTTGATTTGAGTCCGGCCTCCACCTGAGGACGGACAATGAAGCGAAGGAGATACACGGATGAGCAGATCATCGGCATTCTGGCTGAGCACGAGGCCGGCGCGAAGTGCGCGGACCTGTGCCGTAAGTGCGGCATGTCGGAAGGCACTTTCTACAACTGGAAGGCCAAGTTTGGCGGCATGACGGTGTCGGAGGCCAAGCGCCTGAAGACGCTCGAGGATGAGAACGCGAACGTCAGCAAGCTTCGGTAAGAATATTCACCCAAGGCCCAACTGCTGTCGGAGCGACGGCGGCAAGTTCCCATCGGTGACGAAATCCGCCCAGTCTTGCATCAGCTCTGACCGCTCCTCAATGAGGTCGTCGCGCATGTAGGCTTCCTCAAGCTTCGTTTGCACATGCGCCAGCGAGAACTCGATCGCGTCGTGGTCATAGCGTTTCGCTCGCCTTGACTGAGCTCCTCCCCATCGGCTGGACAGGATCTGGCGTGATTTAAGCTACTGGTTGCAGCTGCTGATCGGGTTGGTTGATATCATTTCTCTGCCAATAGGCCGGCACCGGAGGCTTGCCGCCGAGGGCTGAATGAGGACGCTGGTGGTTGTAGAAGGTCATCCATTTCCGGATGGCCGCTTTCGTCTCTGATCCGGTCTCCCAGGCATGCAGGCAGACGCACTCGTATTTCAGGGTTCGCCACAGCCGCTCAATGAAGATGTTGTCGAGGAACCGGCCTTTCCCATCCATCGATATCCGGACGCCCGATCGGCGGAGCTGATCCGTCCAGGCGAAGGAAGTGAACTGGCTTCCCTGATCCGTGTTCATGATCTCGGGCGGGCCGAACTTGTGGATGGCCTCGGTCAACGCTTCGACGCAGAAGTCGGCCTCCAGCGTGTTAGAGATCCGCCAGGACAGAACCTTGCGGGTGTGCCAGTCCATGATCGCAACGAGGTAGAGGAACCCACGCCGCATCCATTGCCCGGCAGGCGATTGCGTAGCAATCTGCCGAGAGGGGGCAGATAGGTGATGTCCGAGCACCAGACCTGGTTCGGGCGATCCACGCGCAGGCCTCTCAGCAGATAGGGATAGGTCTTGTGCCCCTTCGCCGGCCTGCTTGTGTTGGGCTTCTGATAAATCGGCATCAGCCCCATGAGGCGCATCAGCCGGCGTATCCGCTTCTCGTTCACGAAGTGCCCGTCATTGCGCAGGTGCCAGGTCATCTGGCGGACACCGAAGAACGGGGTCTCCAGGACCTGCTCGTCAATCTGCCGCATCAGGCCGAGGTTCTGCTCGGTCTCGCCCTTCGGCGTATAATAGAAGGACGAGCGCGCGATCGACAGCAGCTTGCACTGCTGCCCAATCGACAGATCCGGGTGGTCGGGCTCGATCATGCCGCGCCTCACTTCCCGCCCCAGGGTTTGAGCTTTCGTTCCAAAAAAGAGTTGGCCACCGCATTGGCGGGCTCTCTCGAACCAGTGGCGTTCACCCGCCAATTCACCCGATCTTGGCGTGGAGCTCTTTCACCTGCTCCTCGTCGATCTCGGGCTTCTTGCGGCCCCCGCGCTCGAACACGCCCGACGCGCCTTCCAGCAGGGCCCGCTTCCATTGATGGATCATCGTTGGATGCACCCCGAACCGGCTCGCCAGCTCGGCCGCCGTCTCTTCACCCTTCAGGGCTTCCAGCGCCACCTTCGCCTTGAACTCAGGCGCGCGCTGCTTGCGTTTCGACATCTCTGATCTCCTTCTCGTCGAAGATCAGCTGACTGCAAAGCGTAGCTTATGTCAGTGTCCGAATTCCCGGGGGCAGCTCACTTGCTAGTGGTCAGAAGGCAGACTTGACGTTATGCGGCAGCGATCTCATCGGGTCTCATGGCGCCGGTCATCAGGGCGACGGCATCTGACATGGCGATCTGCTTGGGATCGACGACGCAAAGCCGCTGGCCAAGGCGATGAATGTGAATGCGGTCTGCCAATTCGAAAACATGCGGCATGTTGTGGCTGATCAAAATGATCGGAATTCCGCGCGCCTTCACGTCCTGAATCAGTTCGAGCACACGGCGACTTTCCTTCACGCCGAGTGCCGCCGTTGGCTCGTCGAGAATGATTACCTTCGAACCGAACGCCGCGGCGCGAGCCACGGCCACGCCCTGTCTTTGACCTCCGGACAGCGTCTCTACCGCCTGGTTTATGTTCTGAATGGTCATCAGGCCAAGCTCGCTTAGCTTCTCCCGCGCGAATTTTTCCATCGCGGCGCGATCGAGCTGCCGCAGAAGCGATCCGCGCAGACCCGGTTTTCGCAGCTCTCTGCCCATGAACATGTTGTCGGCGATCGAGAGGGCGGGCGACATCGCGAGGGTCTGGTAGACCGTCTCGATGCCTGCCTCCCTCGCCTCGGTGGGCGAGTTGAAGTGATATGGCTTTCCGTCGAGATACATCTCGCCCTGGTCGACCTGGATCGCGCCCGAGAGCGACTTGATCATCACCGACTTGCCCGCGCCGTTGTCGCCGATCACGGCGAGGATCTCTCCCGGCATAAGGTCGAAGTCGCAGTGATTGAGAGCCGTCACCTTGCCGAAGCGCTTTACGAGGCCACGAGCCTTCAAGACCGGTTCCGTCATGCCGAAATCCTTCTGATCCACTGATCCACGGCGACTGCTGCAATGATCAGGATGCCGATAAGCAGGTTCGTCCACTGCGGATCTGCCCCGGCGAGACGCAATCCGAGGGTGAACACCCCCACGATAAGCGCACCGAAGAGCGCACCGAGGATCGAGCCGCGCCCGCCGAAGAGCGAGATGCCCCCGATCACGACCGCCGTGATGCTTTCGATGTTGGCCAACTGGCCAGAGGTTGGAGAGACCGAGCCGATCCGCCCGATAAGCGCCCAGCCGGCGAAGGCACAGATCGTTCCGGCCAGCAGGTAGACTGAAATCAACGTGCCCCTCACGTTGACGCCTGCCAGCTCAGCTGCCTCCGGGTCGTCCCCCACAGCGTAGACATGCCTGCCCCACGCAGTGTGTCGCAGCGCGTAGGCCAGCACCACGGCAAGGACCAGCATGAAGATAACGCCGTAGGTGAAGACTGCGCCGCCGATCTCCAGCCGGGTCCCAAAGAACTGTAGGAGTGGAGCATCTGCCTGGATGTCCTGGCTCCGGATCGTTTCGTTGCGAGAATAAAGGAAATTCGCGGCCAGAACGATCTGCCACATGCCGAGCGTGACGATGAAGGGTGGCAGTTTGACGTAGGCTACAAGGATGCCGCTGATAAGCCCACAACTTGCGCCACATATCAGACCACAAAGCACCGCCACCTCGGGCGGCAACCCGTAGCGGAAGGTGAACTGGCCCATTACGACCGACGAAAGCACCATTACAGCGCCAACCGACAGATCGATACCGGCGGTTAGGATCACGATGGACTGCGCCAACGCGACAATGCCGATGATCTGTACCTGCTGAAGGATCAGCGTCAGCGCAAAGGGCGAGAGAAAGCGTTCGCCCAGCGTCAGACCGAAGACGATGACCGCACCGATCAACACCAAAAGGGGGATCAGCGAAGGGGTTAAGTGCAGGCGATTCTGCACCCGATAGGCCAGCGTTGGCGGGGGCTGGACGAACTCTGCTACCTGATCGTTGCGGTTGGCGGCGGCTTCGTAATTGTCGGACATGGCATGCGACCCGGCTTATTTGAGATAGAAAGCCCCGCCTGCCGTAGTGCCGGCCGGCGGGGCGATCCGTCACGTGTTGAACGGACCGATCAGCCCCAGCAGAGCGCTAGGCCCTCTTCCGACGAGATCGACGGCAGGCCCTCAACGGGCGCGTCGGTGATCAGGGACACACCGGTGTTGAAGAAGTCGAGCCCGGGTGAGGTCTCGGGCAGGGTGCCATCGGCTGCATACTGTACGATAGCCTCAATGCCGAGCCGCGCCATGTCGAGCGGGTATTGCTGCGACGTGGCGCCGATCACGCCCTCGGCAACGTTCTGGACGCCGGGGCAGCCACCGTCGACGGACACGATCAGCACATCGTTCTCACGCCCGATGGCGCGCAGCGCCTCGTAGGCGCCGGCGGCCGCGGGCTCGTTGATGGTGTAGACCACATTGATCATCGGATCGATCGCCAGCAGGTTCTCCATGCCCTCGCGGCCGCCTTGCTCGGCGCCGCTCGTCACGTCATGGCCGACGATGCGTGGGTCATCCTCGTCGCCCCAACGGTTTGGATCACCGAGGTCGATCCCGAAACCCTCAAGAAATCCCTGGTTGCGCAACACGCCGACTGTCGGCTGGCTCTCGTTGATGTTCAGAAGGCCGATGCGGGCTTCCGCGGCGGCGTCGCCCAGCTGGCCCGCTGCCCATGCGCCGATCAAACGGCCTGCCTCGTAATTGTCCGTCGCAAAGGTCGCGTCGGCAGCGTCAGCGGGCGACAACGGCGTGTCGAGCGCGATGACCAGGAGGCCCGCGTCGCGGGCCTGCTGAACCGCCGGCGTGATCGACGACGTATCGGACGCGGTCAAAAGGATGCCCGACGCCCCGCTCGCGATGCAGGTCTCGATTGCGGCGACCTGCGTTTCGTGATCACCATCGAACTGGCCGGCGAAGGACATCAGCTCGATCCCGAGCTCTTCGGCCGCGGCCTGTGCGCCTTCGCGCATCTTCACGAAGAAGGGGTTGGTGTCCGTCTTGGTGATGAGACAAGCCGACACATCGCCATGAGCGTCCGCAAGGGCCGCGCCAGCCGTCGCTGTTGCCAGCGCGCCTCCAAGCAGCATGGACTTCGACATTTTCATGATGTTTTCCTCCACGTTTCCTTCGGCCCTCCCTGGCCGGATCGTTCGACTCTTTACGGAGCGCACTTTAGCTGTCAATAATTAACTTCCAGAGAGTTAATTACTTTGTGAGTGTGTGAACACCCGCCACCCGAGTATCAGGCCCTATAAAATATGACATTTCGTGATCAGCAGAAACCTTCGGATGGCGCGCGCTACGGGTCCAACCAAAAGGGTATGAGGGAGCGCAACGAGAGGCTGATCCTCACCCTCCTTCGCCGCACGCCGGGCCTTGCCAAGGCCGAGCTGGCGCGGCGCACAGGCCTTTCGGCACAAACGGTTTCGCGCCTAATCGCCGCTCTCGAGACCGACGGTTTCATCCTGCGCGGTGCGCCGCAGCGCGGGCGTGTGGGGCAGCCATCGACCCCACTCTCGCTCGATCCCGAGGGCGCCTTCTTCTTCGGGTTAAAGGTGGGGCGCCGGTCGGCGGAACTGATTGCGACCGATTTCTTGGGAAGGATCATAGAGCGTGAAAAACAGATCTACGATTATCCGGTTTTCGCGGAAATCCTCAAAGGTTCCCGAGAAGCGATCGATCGCGTGACAACGCGGCTTGGGCCGAAACGGGCAAGCAGGCTTGCGGGCCTAGGTATCGCCATGCCCTTTCACCTCTGGGAATGGGCGCCGCGGATAGGCGTGCCTGCAGATGCAATGTTGGATTGGAAGACACGCGATCTGAAGGCCGAACTGGAGCGACAGATGTCCATTCCAGTCTTCCTTCAAAATGATGCGACAGCAGCCTGCAGCGCAGAGCTTGTCTTCGGAAAGGCCTCCCACCCTCCGAATTTTGCAAGCCTGCACGTCGCCTTCTTCATCGGTGGCGGTCTTGTTCTGCGCGGATCGATTTTCGGTGGCGCCAATGGAAACGCCGCCGGCTTCGGTCCGCTTCGAGTGCCCGACCGAGACGGCCGGGTCTCTGCACTGATTGACACGGCGTCATTGTCGACCCTGGAGCGCCGCCTCATCGAGGAAGGCATCGACCCGAGGCAGATCTGGGTAGACCCGGAAGGCTGGGACGTCCCCAAGCCGTTGTTGCAGAAATGGACCGAAAACGCTGCCTTTGCATTGGCCCAGGCCGTTCGAGCGACGCAAACTGTGTTGGATCTCAACGCAATCTTGATCGATGGGTGGCTTCCAAGCAAGCTGCGGTCCGACCTCGTCGACGGCGTGAGGGCAGAGTTGGAGAAGATCGACATGACGGGCATGGCCGTTCCGTCGATCGTCACCGGCACCATAGGCCCCGATGCGCGCCCGCTTGGCGCTGCGAGTCTGCCCCTCACGGCCCGCTTCTTGGTGGAGCTGCCAGATTAAGGAAGGGGCCGTGTCACTGTCTAAGCTGAGGCTGGTTCGAATTTCTCTGGCGGCGCCGCGTCATGCCGATCATGCGCACCGACTTGGCTACCGATTGGCCTTGCGACACCAACATATCGACCTGCCGTAGCTTTGCGACGATCTCCTCGGGCTTATGCTTCTTCTGGGGCATTCCCTGATCCTCCATTGGGCTCGAAAGGCGACTTCAGAGAGCATCCCTTTTCCGGGGGAAGGCCAATCCGGATTTGAGTTGCGGCCAGAGCGCCCGTCGGCCTACGGGCAGATAATTCCCTTCTTAACGCCTTTTTGTGGCACACTCGTGCATGTCCAGCACCTGCGCATTCCCGTGCCGATGGACCAATTTAGGGGGAGAACCACCCATGTTTGCTCGCGTCACGCCATATCAGTTGAAGTCCGGTGAGAGGGAGGCCGCACTGGCCACTCTGGAGAAGATGAAGGCCGACATAATGAAACTGCCCGGCCTGAAACAGTTCATTAACGTGCTCGGCGAGGACGGGAGCGGCTATGTCATTTCGTTGGTGGAAAGCCAGGAAATCTCAGACTCGAACGCCGAGCAGGTCCGCGCGCTCTGGGGGCGGATGGGGCCGCACCTGGCCGCGATGCCTACGCCGCAGGGCGGCGAAGTGGTGGCCGACTGGACCTAGGCAGGCTCGCCGGCTGACGTATGGCGGCACAGTCTATCCCAAGGTCCGATCCGTGCCGCATAGCTGACAGTCGAGTATTCTGCCAAGGGCGGTAGCTTCGTCCAGGACACCGACTCATAAACGCGCCACCAGATGCGTGTGGCTGCCAGTTTGACGAGGGCGGGGAAGTTGGCGTTGTGCTTCTCGTATCGGGTTGCGATGGCCCTGTAATGCTTGAGCTTTTAAAAGAACCGCTCGATCCGGTTG
Organism: [Roseibacterium] beibuensis; assembly: GCF_039542305.1. Lineage (NCBI taxonomy): Bacteria > Pseudomonadati > Pseudomonadota > Alphaproteobacteria > Rhodobacterales > Roseobacteraceae > Roseicyclus > [Roseibacterium] beibuensis. Next base: position 475,549 of record NZ_BAABHW010000001.1, read on the forward strand.
CGGCGGCGGTGGGCGTCGCGGTCAAGCGGAGGCGGCGCAGAGCGGCGCGGGATCGCGCGGATGATGGCCCCGGCGCCGATGTCGGCGAGGTGATCTCTCTGTCGGTTGCTGTCATAGGCGGCGTCCGCCAGCAGGGCCTGGCCCGGCCCGATGGTGTCGAGCATGTCGCCGGCCGGGCGCCCGTCATGCATTGCCCGGCAGGCGATTGCGAAGCAATCTGTCGAGAGGGGCCTGCCCGGCGGTGAGCTTCAGCGCGATCGGCAGGCCCCGCGCATCGGTCACGGCGTGGATCTTCGTCGTCAGACCGCCCCGCGAGCGCCCCATGCGGACGGCTCGAAGGTCAACCATGCGGGTGGTGCCGGCGAACGCTTTGACGCCAGTCATGAAACCGTCCGGTTCTGGTGGAACCGGTTCGGGCCGATGTGTGCGTCAGAGATCCGCCGCCGACGTGTGCAGCAGCTGCGCGCCTTCTCCAGATGGCAGTGGCGCGGTCTTTGCGCGGCAAAATGGACAGCGTCACCGTCCTTGCAGAGACGAGTTCGAATTAGTCTGACAGCACCCGCACCCATTCGGCAAAGGTGAAAAGCGGCCGTTCGGCGACCTGTCGTGAAACTCAGGAATTGAAGGCCACAGACGTGCCTTCCGCAGCTCGACCCTCCAGAAGAGATCGGAGATGTCACCGCGCGCGTTTCCGAACCGTGGACCGTGTCGCAAGATCGAAATCTCCGGGTCCGTGGACCCCACCTTACTTGACGCAATGGACCTCAGGCCCAACACTCGGGCGGCCGTTTGGGTTAGATCGGAAGGGCGGGATCATGGGGCGACTGGCCGCCAAGGCGGTTCAGGTTTCGGTTAGGGTCGGGCTTGGCGTGCTTGGTAGCTTTGTGTTTGCCGGTGCCGGCCTAGGCGAAATCGACGTGGCTGAGGTTGTCGGCGCTTGGCGGGGCGCCGGTGAAATTGCGGTCTCTGACCACGCGGTTACGCAACGTGGCCGGTGCACTGTAGAGGTCCGAGCTGGCGCCAGCGGCAGGGACCTCGTCATCGAAGGCCTGTGCGCGGCCAGCGCCGGGCGCAGCGAGTTCTCGCTTGCGATGATCGTCGATGACGGTGACCGGGTCCGCGCGACCCTCATGAGCGACCGCCTGAGCGCGGCAGCGGGCTTTGCCGGGCAGCTGTCCGGAGAGCGGATCGAGGTGCAATCGGTCAGCCTCTTTTCCGTCGATGACGTTCTCTACAGTTCGCGGTTCGATATCGATTTCCGAGACGCGGACAGTTTCGTTCTCCAGCAGTGGATGCGCCCCGAGAGCGGTGGCCCCGAGCACCGCACGCTTCTGATGCGGTTCGAACGCCGGTGAGCATCATGCTACCGGCGCCAGAAGGCCGTCACGAGGCTCGGCAAAAGGGCAAGGTCGGCGAGCAGAGCAAGGGCCGTCGCGATCGCGGCCAATTGGCAGAAGGACGATACGCTGGGCAGAGTTGACAGGCTCGCCGCCCCGAATCCGGCCAGAAGGATCAGGCTCGTGGCCACGATTGGGCGCGTTGCTTCGCGCAAGGCCTGCACCACGGCCTCGTTCACGCTGGTGCCCGCTCGTCGCATGGCCAAGCGGATCCTGTTCAGGATGTGGGTCGTGTCGTCGACCGCGATGCCAAACGCGATGGTCAGCGCAACGGCTTCGACCAGGGTGAGCGTCGCGCCGGTCAGGACCAGCCACGCCTCGGCGCCGAGAATCGGGATGATGTTGGGGATCAAGGCCGCGATGGCGAGCATGACCGACCGCATCAGGATGATCGTGGCAAGAGTGATGATCCCTACCGCAAGGTAGAAAGCCGTCCGAAGCTGCGACACGATCATCGGCAACTCGATGCTGAGCATGTGTGTATAGCCTGTCACATGGGTGACGTCCGAAAGGCCTGCGGCGTCGAGAGAGGCCTCGATCTCGGTGCTGCGGGCCAGGGTTTCGCGCCAATCGACCGATAGGGGCCCGGGCACGGGCAGGGCGAAGCCTGACCCATCCCGCGCAACGAACCGAGCCGTCAGCGCGTCGCTGGTCTCCATCTGCGCTGCATCGAGCGGAAAGGCGGCCCCCTCGCCGAAGACTGCCTCGGCTACGGCGCCGATCCGGTCTGCCTCGGCATCCGACAGGGTTGGGGTGCCGTCGGTTCCCTCGATAACGACGTAGCTTTGGTTGCTGCCCGGAACCGCAGCCTCCAGTTGATCGAGTGCTGCGCGGAATTCCGAGCGGTGCGGCACGAACTCCATCACGTCGAACCCACGTTCCGTAAATGTCTGGACGATAAGCAAGAGGCCGAGCAGTCCGGCTGCAATGCTGCGCATCAGGCGTGGCCGAGCGAAAAGAGCGAAGGCTACGTTTTCCGCGGCCGATACGCCGGGGTCGACATGTGTTCCCCCGTTGGACCGGTGCATGGCCCGCACGATCAGCGGCATGGACAGATTCAGTGCCACGAAGGTCAGAAAAAGACCCAGACTGCCGACCCATGCCAGCGTCCTCAGGGTCTCCGACCCTACGACAAGCACGCTCAAGAAGGCGGCGGCCGTCGTCCCCGAAGTCACAGCCACCGCTGGCATCGTCTCGCGCATGCCGGTTGCAATGGCCGCCGACAGGTCTTGGCGCTCGTTCAGGCGCGCAAGGATGGCATGATAGACATGGACGCTGTCCGCGATGCCGAGCGTGATAATGACAACGGGTACTAGCGTGACCATCGGTGTGAAAGCAGTGCCCGTCAGCGCAACGATGCCCACCGTCCAGGTGATCGAGAGGGCAGGTGCTACAGCGCAGACCACCAGCGCGCGGGGTGACCGAAAGAGTAACGCGGCCACCAACAGGCACAGCACTGCCCCGAGAGGAACAAAGAACGCCAGATCGGATACGATCGCGGCCGACACCTCCCGGTTGAGCGCCGGCAAACCGAGAAGCTGAACCTCGATCGGACCGCCAGCGATCTCGATCACGTCGTTCAGTTCTGTGATCCTTTGGGGTTCCGCGAGGGCCAGATCGGGTAGGACAAGAACTAGGGTGGTGCCGCGATCCTCAGCCAGAAAACGTTGCGCGATCGCGCTTTCGGCGCGAAGCCGGTCGAGCCGTTCACCCGGCTCCAGATCCGTGTAGTCGGGGGCCGCCAAAAGCGGCGCGCCATCCGGCCCGGTGATGGAAAAGATGCTGATCACACCGCGAACACTGGGTGATAGCTGCAGCTCGACAACCAGGTCCTCCAGCGCCAGGAAAGCGTCGGCGCTGCCGAGGTCGGCGGCCGAGACAACCAGCACCTCGTCTTCCGAGGGCATACCGAACCGGTCTTCAAGATCGGTGAAGCGCGTGAATGCCGGACTGCCGCCGCGCACGGTCTTGGAGGCATCCGTCTCGATATAGAGCCAGGCTGAGGCCGTATAGGCAGCCAGCGCGGCCGAGATCAGCAGAAGTGCCGCGACAATCCAACGGGCTGGTCCGGCACGCGGACCGGGTCTTTTTGCCATCGGCTCCATGCCAGCAAACTAGGCGAAACGCGACTATCCAAACAATCAGTTTGAGTCGCATGCAGGCTGCGTTAGCGTTGCGCGCACCGCAGAGCACGGGCAACGCGATGTCCTCCGATCCCACAAATGAGACCGAGCCCTTCGTCGATCTGGGGCGTCTTTGTGACCGCTCAGCGGTGTTGAGCCTGCTGCGCCCGGCGATCTTCGCGCTGGCCGATGGGCCATTGAAATTCAATCGCTTCGACAAAGACATTGCACTCTGGGCGCAGGATACGGCCGATCCGGCGCGCATGGCCCGGGCGCTTGAGATCCTAGATGTCACGGTCGCCGCCCCCGCGGGGGTTACCGAACTGTTTTCGTCCGAGGGCGCCCTGATCGTTGTCTCCAACCACCCGTTCGGTGCACTGGAAATGCTCTGCCTCGGGGCCGTCCTGGAACGCCAGCGTCCCGGCTTTCGCTTGGTTGCGACCGACTATCTCAACCGGATCGGGCCGATTGCGACACGGCTGATCGCGGTCGACTCCTTCGGGCGCTGGGATCCAAACCGGCGCAACGTCGCCCCGTTGCGTCAGGCGCGGCAGCATTTGGCTGAGGGTGGCGCATTACTGATCTATCCGGCCGGTCGGGTATCTCACTTCCGTCTGTCGCACATGTCGGTCACCGACCCGGACTGGACGGCCCATGTCATACGGCTGGCACGGGCGACCGGGGCACGTCTGCTGCCGGTGTATTTTCCCGGAAGAAACTCCTTGCTCTTCAACGCGGCCGGACTTGTACATCCGCTGTTTCGGACTCTGCTTCTCGTGCGCGAACTCTACCGTCGTTCCGGCGATGTGATCCGTTTCGATGTCGGTGACCCGCTAGACCCCGAGGCACTTTGCGACCTCGACGATCAGGCCGCAATCGAGCTTCTGCGCAAGCGAGTTTATTCCTTGGGACGTCCGGCGCGAGCCTGAACCGGGGGCAGGTCTGCGGGGGCTGTCCAGTCAGTGATATCTGCTACCGAAAGCACCAGTTTCCGTGCTGCGGGATTGCCCTTTCGGGTCAGCACGTAGGTGTCCACACGTTCCGGCATTCCGCCAAGCGCCCTTACGACCCGGTGCGAATTGGTCGTTTGCCGCTCATCCGCCAGCCAGTAGAGCGTATTGCAGCCCAACGCCTTTAACGCCTCGGAGAGCCGACCCAGAAGCGCATATTGCACCAATCCGCCGGCGCCGCGGGCGCTGACATTTCGCAAGACCTCGGCGCGAAATTGTCGGTTGGGGAACCGCGCCGCGTGATAATCGCCCACCAATACGCCGTCGTCTTCACACGGAAGTGCTTCGTCCGGCCCGGCCACTGCGACTTGCATTCCGCCGACCACCTCTCCCTGACGCACGCACAGGAACAAATGGCTAGTTGCCGGAAGCGTGACCGCTTCATCGCGAAGATCGGTACCTATCCGCTCCCGGTACCGATCGGACAGGAGTTTCAAGTAAGCCGTCCGCGCACCCTTGTCGGGGTTGGTGACGACGACGATGTCGCGACCCCGCGCTGCACGGGATGGATCACTGCCGGCGTGCATCGATCAACAGCGGCAACTTGTTGGACGGCGCTCGGACGATACGTTCCACCGTCCGGACACGATAGGGTCTGCCCCCAACCTCAACGGACGCTGGCTGTGGGACATCGCTCTCAACAGAAACCTCTTCTGTTGCATTGTTGAACTGGACATTGACCGCTCCCGTATCAAGCAACATCTCCGCAGCTTCGAAAAAGGCGTTGGCCGGGTCTCCTCTCCTGCGGATATCAATCACGCTACCGTTCTGCCAAAGCGCTTCGTCGCCGGTGTCGTAATATCCTCCCGGATCGGCCAGAAGTCCGTCGAAGTTATCGCGAACGATCAGCGGCCTCCAACCGTCATCGGACGCACCGGCAAAGGTGAAACGATCGAGCGATAGACTGAACTTCTTGCAAAATCGGCCTCCGCAGTGGTCCCTGAGTGCAACGGCTGGCATTTCGGTGGAGCCGAATTGCTCTAGGATCTGCAGATCGCGACCCATCGCAGAGATCCGGGCAACATCCGAAGGAAACACCCGCTCTCCCCCCAGCTTGATTGCGCGCAGATCGGTCAGGTTTTCGATGTCGTCGGCCAGAAGTCGCCGCATCAGGTTGGGATAGATGGAAATCGCATCCGGTGAAAAACCCTCCAACCCCTCGCGATCTTCGGGATCGAATGACCGGATCGCGATTCCGGCGAGATCCACACCCTCGGACGTTGCCTGATGAGAAATGCCGCCAATCAGCGCCACCCGACGCGGCGCTTCTCCGAACCGGGCCACATAATGGCGCGCGACCCGAGAGAAGGTGTTGGCAACATCCGCCGCCCGCCGGGGCAACACCAGCGCGGGTCCGGAACTGCCGCTTGATGTTTGCAAGACGACCCCGGGGTCTCCGCGGAAACGCGACATCGCCATGGCGCATGTCGCGGCAAAACCCACGCGAGTCATCGGCGCGCCGGTCAGTGGATCCGCAGCACTACTGAAGTCGGTCCCAGCCTTCATGGGTTAAGCATAAACAGGCGTGTTGATGAATGATACCAGTGTTGCACGGGTAGGGCGTCTGACGGACGCGCCGTCGCGACGTTCCCCGGCCATGCTCATACGCTGCGCGGCGCTACTTCGTCTCCGAGGTCAGTGTCTGCGGGATTCTGAAGGCCCATGACCTTGTCACCAGGCCGGCCTTCGCCGTGATCGGCGCGGCGGATGAGTTCCACGAGAAGACCACCAGGCCGAACCAGGCCTTTCAGACAGACATCACCTATCTAAAGGTCGTCGGCTGGGGTTGGTTCTATCTCTCGGCGACGCTCGAGGATGCCCTGGCCGTCTCCGGCTGCGACAGCGCCACGGTGGCGCACCGTCCGCGGCTGCTCAGTGACAATGGCGCATCCTACATTTCCGCTCATCATGTGGCCCGCATGTTCCATTTCATCTGACGACGGACATGGCAAATCAAGCTGCCATATCTGCCAAATGAAGGAACTGCAGAAAAGCCCTCTGAACTTACCCGTTTCATTTCAGAGAAGCAGCCATTGGGACGGGTAAGCATCTTTCGATCGCTCCGCCGAAAGTTGGACGCTGGTGGAGAACGCCAAGCAATCATCCAAGATCAAGAAAACCGAAATTCACCATTCGATCATCGGGCAAAGCAACTTGCCTGCAGTCGACGTGTCGCGATCGGGCTTTGGGCTGGTTAATCGTTGATCTCTGCTTAAGGATATCGACGCAGGGGATGGGTTCGCCTCCCCTTCTTCAGCGATGGGACGACCGAGACATGATCGCCGACAAGACAAACCTGTCCGACCTTTTGTATTCGTTGGCCCGCGACCACGGGGACAAACCGGCGCTCGTGCAGCGCCCCAAGTCCGTGACCTATGCGGAGTTGCCCTTGCAGGTTTCGCAGCTGGCACGCCAGATGGCCGCCGAGGGCGTTCAAGCGGGGGATCATGTTGGCATCGCGCACCGTGACAGCCTCAATGTCGTCAAGGCGATGATGGCCGCTTGGATGCTGGACGCGGTTGCCGTGCCGGTAGACTTCCGGTTGAGGGGAGACGACCGCGCGCGGCTTGTTGCGGATTTCGACCTTGCGGTGTTGTTCGAGGACCGTCCGATGCCGGGGCAGGACTATGCCTCGATCCAGTGGACCCCGGAATTCGAGGAAGACTGTGCGCGCCAGCCCAGCACGCCCTTGCCGACACAGGGGGGGAACCCCGCGCTGATCTCGTTGTCGTCGGGCACGACGGGCAGACCGTTGGGGGTCGTGATCAGCCATCGCACCATGATGATGCGGATGCTCAGCTACTCGATGGAATGTGCCTATCCGACGGGCGCGAAGTTCCTGAACGCCTTTCCCCTGTCGTTCTCGGCATCGCGCAATCACACGCTGGCGCATCTGATGCGGGGCGGCACGATCCATTTCCATCCCCCCACCTTCGGGGCGAGCGAGCTCGCAGAGCGGATCAACGCCGAGGGCATGACCTTTGTGTTTGCGGTGCCGGCGACCGTGTCGGCACTGCTTGAGATCGCGGGGGAAAGAGAGGGGCCGCTCTTTCCGGCCGTCGAGATGATCTATTGCGGCGGTTCGGGCATCTCTGCACAGGACATGATCGCGGCTCATGAGAAACTCTCTCCCAATGTCATCCACTGCTATTCCTCGACGCTGTCCGGCACGGTCTCGGTGCTAAGCGGCGAGAACGTGAGGGCGCGCGCCCAGACCTCTGGAAAGATCCTGCCGACGGTGCGGCTAGAGGTGGTGGACCCGAAGGGCGACCCGCTGCCGGTCGGGGAAACCGGGGCCTTGCGGGTGCGCAGCCCGGGTCTTGCCGACGGGTTCTACAACGCCCGCGATCGCGAGGATGGAGACCGGATCAGGGATGGCTGGGGCTATACCGGTGATATCGGCCATATCGACGAGGCCGGGTTCCTGACCATCGAGGGGCGCACGACTGACATGATCATACGGGGCGGACTGAACGTGTTCCCGGCCGAGGTCGAGGCGGTCGTGGAAAACCTTGACGGCGTGTCCGAGGCGGTGGCCGTGGGCTTTCCCGACAAGGCGATGGGCGAAGAAATCGCGGTGTTCGTCGTGCCGCGCGCCGGTAATCTGGCGGAGGCCGATGTCTTTGCGCAGTGCCAATTGGCCCTTCCGCCGGGGAAACGGCCATCGCGGGTCGAGATCGTCGAGAGCTTGCCCCGAAATACCAACGGCAAGATCCTGCGCCGGGACCTGAAGGCGCGGCTGGCAGGGCCGGAGGGCTAGGCCGCGGGCCTTTCGTCGATCTCGCAGCCCCGTCCAAGTAGCAGGTCTTCCATCGCCCCGGCGACCGTTGCCGATTCCCCGCGCAGGATCTCCTGGTGAGAATCGACCACGAGATAGACCTTCCGGTTCGGCAACAGATGCCCCCAGAAGCCGTCGGGATCGGTCAGAAGCCTCGAACGCTGTCGCGACCCGAGGATATGAACCTCGGCATCGAGCGGGTCGGGCCATGCGAACAGCATCGCCGTGGTCAGCCGCGCTTGTGCTTCGACATTCATCTTGACCCCGGCATAGCGGGTCTTTTCCTTGCGTCCATCGGCCTTCGCATGGCGCCCCCAGCCGCGTGCGACGATGATACGTTCGTAGGCCGTGTTTAGGCGGCGATAGGTGGGTTCAAGGAACGGTTTGTCGGGATCGAGCCGTCCGGTCAGGCCAAAGAGGCGCAGGCGTGCGAACAGGTTCCACGGTGATTTCCGAATGGCCCGTTCGCTTTCCAGCCGCTTGGGCAGCGGCTTGGGCGGGCGCGGATCTAGCATGACTATGGAAATGGGCGGCCTGCCGCGAGCCCTCAGGATATGAACCATCTCGATCGCCACCAGCCCGCCCACACAGAAAGAGGCAAGGCGAACCGGGCCCTCGGGCTGAACGCGCTCGATCTCGGCCACGTAAGCCTCGGCCAGCTCGCGCAGGGACTCCGGCGGCGTTTCCTTGTTCAGAAGGCCGGGCATCTCGAACATCACGAGTTTCGACCCCGGCGAAAGGCCGTCAAGGAAGCTACGGCGCGGAACGGTATAGCCACGGCGGCCATGCACGACGAACAGGATCTCTTGCGCGGCTTCGTCGGCGGCCTTGGCCTTGTCCTCTCCCGTGTCGAGGCTTGCGGCGATAGCCCTTGGAGTGCCGGCGTCGAACAGCCTCGAGATCGGGAAGGCAAAGCCCGTTTGTGCCTCGATCTGGAGGCTGATCTCTTCGCCTTGGAGAGAGTCGCCGCCGAGATCGTAGAAGTCATCCATGGCCCCGATGGGGGCAATCCGCAGCGCGTCCTGAAAGATCTTCGCGACCTGCGTTTCCAGGCCAGGCGCAGGCGGTTCGAACTCGACCGGTAAACCGATGGCATCGCGGTCTATGAGGGGCTGTGCTTTGTCGGTCATCGTGTTCAGATCTTTCCGGCGGGCACCATCTCGCTCAGGTCGCGCTTGAGGACCTTGCCATTGGTGTTACGCGGCAGGGCGTCGAGGATGACGATCTCGCGGGGGCGTTTGTCGCTGGTCAGGGCGCGGCGGCAATGGGCGTCGATATCGGCCTGCGTCATGCCGTCCTTCACGACCACGAATGCCGCGATCTCCTCTCCCTCTCGGGCCGTCTCGAAACCGATGACCGCGACTTCTCGCACCCCCGGAAGGGCGGCAATCGCGGCTTCGACCTCGGAGGGATAGACATTCGACCCGCCGCGAATGATCAGGTCCGATTGACGACCGTGTATCGAAAGGAAACCCTCGGTGTCGATGCTGGCGATATCGCCGGGGTAGATCCAGCCGGCGCGGATCTTGTCACCGTCTTCGCGGCCCTGCCCGCCGTAGATATGCGTCGCCATGCCGGGCGCCCGCACCCGCAGGATGCCCTGCTCGCCATGTCGTAGGACGGTGTCCTGCCCATCCACGATCTCGATGCGCGAGCTGCTCAGGACCCGTCCCTCGCTGTCGGGCCGTGCACGCATGTCGTCCCCGTAGAGCGAGGCGAGGGTCCCGCTGGCCGTGGAGGCGTAGTTCGTCATCGCGTGGGGCGTCAGGATCTTCTGCGCCGCTAGTTTCTCGTCCCGGTTAAGGTTCGCGCCACCAATGTAGAACAGCTTGAGATCCGGAAAGAATGGCTGGCCGTTGTCAGGGGCAAGATCCATCAAGCCCCGGACCACGGTCGGAACCGTGAAGGAAAACTCGACCCGGTGGCGCTGCATCGCCTCGGCGAGTTCCGGCAGCGTGTGCATCATCGGGAAGAAGATGGTTTTTCCCCCGCTCAGCAGGCGGGCGAACACATGGGTGCGCGCCGCCGAAAAGGAAAGCGGCAGAGCGTTCAGCGTGACAAGGTCAAGCTCCCTCGGCCCGCCGCATCCAGGCAGGTAGCGGTACGGGTCCCACTCCGTCTTGGCGAGCATCGCGCCATGGCCGATGACGAAGCCCAGGGGCGTGCCCGTGGTGCCCGAGGTCAACGAGATATAGGCCGGGGCGTCGGGGCCGGTCATAGGGGGCGGCAGGACGGGGCGAGTCGCGCGGCGGTCCTTGTAGGCGGCATCTATAAGCATCGCCTCACACCCTTCATAGGTGGCGGGCCTGTCCTGCAGGATCGCGGCAAGGTCAAATGCCGAAGCGATGCGCTGGCGCTCCTCGATGGAGCTGCGGAAATCGATTGGAACGGCCACTGCGTCGGCCATCCAGATCCCGAAAATCGAAACCAGGTATTCGACGCTGTCCCGCACGGCGATGCCGACATGTTGCCCCGGCTGAATGCCTGCGGCGATCAATTCGTGCCCCGTCTGGGCGCAGCGTTCGGCGAGTTGGCGAAACGTCAGTTCGATGTCGTTGCCGACCACTGCCGGAGCATCCCCACGAATGGCCGCCATCGACAATAGGGTATTGGCCAAAGAAATCTTGGTGCAGTCTGACATCTTGCCGTCCCTGTTTCCGCATCCTTTCCGCTCGCCATAGTCAGCGAAAAAGATGCGTGGCACCAGATGCGGCGGCGTTTTCTGGATTGCGTGTTTCCAGGGACACAAAGGTTAACAGACGCGCACGAACGGCTTCGCGGCTACGCCAACCCTGCTATATGACCTTGGGTTAGCAAATTTTCGGCCTCCGCATAGCTTGGGCCGACTTCCAGGCGCGCTTGGCCCATGCGGATCTCGCGCCCCATGCGTTTTGAGTTTCGAAATACCGTGCGCTGCTACCGCCCGACCGCAGCGCCAAGTGGACGAGCCTGACGACGGATCATGACCGACACATCCCATATCAAGCGGAGCGATCTGCAGCTCGACATCGACTATGCCGCCCCCGAAACCTCCGAGCAACGCGCGGTCGTGGGCCTGTTCGAGACCGTGTTCGAGGTGGATGGGGTCGGTCTGGACGATGATTTCTTCGATTTGGGCGGCGACTCCCTCCATGCCGAGGCGCTGAGCGCCGGAATGGCCAAGCTCAGCGGGCGCGATTTCCAGATCTCACAGATCGGCGACACGGCGACGCCGCGCCGGCTGGCGTCGTTCCTGACTGCGACAGATACGGTCGCCGGCGATGGCAAACCGTACGTATTCATTCTGCACGGAAAGGGGGGCTACACGCTCCCGCCGCGCGAGTTTTTCGCAGGGATGGTCGACAGGTTCCGCATTCACCTCCTCGAAGTGCCGTCGCTGCGGACCGAGGGGCCGGAGTACGACACCATCGGCGCGCTGGCTGAGCATTACCTCGACGTGATCGACGAGGTGCAACCCGAAGGCCCTGTGCGGCTGGCCTCGTTCTGCGCGGGCGGGATCATTGGCCTCGACATGGTCGCCCGCATCGGCGCGCGGGTGCCTTGCAGGAAAGCCTTAAGCGAGGCCACCGGCCCCTCGATTCCGGCGCGGCGCATCATGTCGTCATGGGCGATGATCATGGGCTCATGCCTCCAGCAGGTCGCGGACGGAACGGTCGGCGGGGGCGTCCTTCAGCCGCTGGTTCAGGGTTGCCAGGAAGCTGCCGTCCTCTGCCGGTTCCGTGTCGAGGCCGAGGCCGATCAGCCGCCAGGTTTCGGTATAGACATGAAGGCATCGCGCCTGCGTCCGCGACAGGGCCGCGGCCGTTTCCTCGAACGGGCCCAGCAGGCGGCCGGTTTCCATCCAGCCGATCGGGTTCAGGTAGTCGGGCGGCAAAAGGTCGTAGTCCTGCGCATCCCCGAGCCACATCATCTCGGCCAGAAGTTCTGGCCCGATCCTTGCGAAATGCATGTCCGGCTGGGCATGCAGCATCCGGGCGCGTTCGAGCGCGGCTGACTGAAACGCGCATCCAGCCGGCGCGGCCATCAGCGCGCCGTTCGGACCGACGATGCCCGCATCGGTCCACTCGCTGGCGATGAAGCGCGCGCCGTCAGGCTCGAACCGGTCGAGGTTGATGACGTCGGTATCGGTCCAGAGCCCGCCCCGCCGCGACAGGAGCGCGTAGCGAAAAAGATCGGAAAACGCGCCCAGCGATCCCCGGTGCATGCCGCTGCCCGCGCCCTCGCGGAACACGGTATTGCGCGGCAGGATGGCCGTTGCATCCATCACCTCGACCCCGTCGGGCACGTTCTCGGGCAGGTCATAGACGAAAAGCTGGTAGCGCCATCCGTTGCGCAGGTAGGACCGGATCGACATCTCCTCGATCCACCTGAGCCGCGGGCCGATCCAGAGCGACTGCGCCAAGGGACGCCCCGCGATAACCGACAGGGTCGGGGGGCTGGCAAGCTCAGGCGGCGGCGCGTCGCGCTCCATGCGCGACACGATGCAGCCGACAAGGGCCGCGCGACCGGCAAGAAACCAGGGCACATCCCGGCGCGCCCGGACGTGACGCAGCGCAGAATGGGCGGCGTCGAAATTCCCGGAATGAGCCTCGGCCAGCGCTTCGAGGCAGAGGGCCTCGCCCCGGAAATCGACATCGGCGGGCAGGGTCGCGGTGATGGAGCGAACCTCGTCCCATGCGCCTTCGGACGCTTTCTGGCGGGCCTGCATATAGGCGCGTTCGTCGACGTCATCCGGGCCGCTGAGCTCGGCATGCAGCCGCACAGCCTCGGCGATGAGGTCGTGCTTGTGGGACGCGCCGCGCAGCCACAGCACCATCATGCGCCGCTGCATCGGATCGGTCAGGTCGCGCGCCTTCGTGAAGGCATCCGTCAGGTCGCGCTGGTGCAGCAAGGCGCGGTAGATTTCCAGAAGCGGCAGCAGATCGTCGCGTTCCGCGTCACGGCAGAGATCGAGAATCCGGGCCCCGGGGGCGTCTTCCCCGGTTTCGTGCAGCGACCGGAAGAAGGCCTGGAACAGCCAGAAATCCGGCACGAAATCCGGTGCAATTCGGAAATACAGGCCCCAAAGCTCGGTCAGCGTGTCCGACTGCCCGGCCATGAAGCAGCGGATCAGAATTTCCTGGCGCAATTCCAGCGGCATGTCGGGCAGCACGTCGCCCAATGCCGTGACAAGGATCGACGCAAGGGCATTGGCGTCAATCGCGGATTGCACCGCGGTCAGATCATCGTAGAGACGCCAATGATTGCCGCTTGCGACGAGGCGGTCCAACTCGCCCAGAAAGCGCAGGATCGCGAGGGCATCGGGCGACGACAGGCGCTCTTTCGCCAAGCTTAACTGGACGGCGCGTTTCCACAGGCTCAGCGTCAGGCGCCGTTCCGCTGCGGTCGCGGACAGGCCGCGCAGATCAGAGAGTGTACTCCACGCAGTCGCGGCGTCCTCGGCATCGAGAGCTTCCGCCGCCCGCAGGAGGTGTTCCTTGTCCATCCCGGCTCCTCATACCGACCAGCGTGTGATAGGAAAGCGGGCCGGAAAGCGCAATTTCTTTGCGGCCGGCACGTGATACAGGATTACACGCACCCTCGGGGGGCGGGGACGCGACGGGCGAACGGGGCACGGATGACTGGGGCGGATCAATATTTCGGAGGCGTCGTATCGCTTGATCCGTTGGTCACGCTGTCCAAGCGGAGCCTGTTTCACGGCTGTACCGTGGGGATTGCCCCGTTGCTGCCCGAGGCGATGCGTGCGCGTCCGGCCCTGCATCTCCTGGCGCTGGCCTGGGGCATCGCCACCGTCCAGGAGGCCGAGGCGCTGGCCGATGAGATCAGCGCCTATCGGCAGGCGTGGCCCGCGGGGCGGTTCCTTGTCCTGGCCAACACGATGGACGAGATGGGCCTGTGCCAGCGTGCCGGCCTTCCGGCGATTCATTTCAGTTCGCTCAACTTCGTCGACGAGAGCCAGTTCGATCGGGCGGGCGGGGTCGAGAAGACCGTGGATGCCGTCTATGTCGCGGGGCTGGAAGGCTACAAGCGGCACGAGCTTGCCCGCGCGATCCCAAGCCTGCGGTTGCTGTATTGGAGACCGACCGCCGCCGCCCTTGCCCGGATGCGCGCTCTGCTGCCCGCTGCGGAGTTCTACAATCACGAGCTTGGCGACGGCGCCTTCTCGCTGCTGCAGGGGGCCGAGTACGCCCGTGCCGTGCAGGGGGCGCGGGTCGGGCTGTGCCTGTCCAAGCGGGAGGGGCCGATGCGCGCCAGCATCGAGTATCAATTGCTGGATCTTCCCGTGGTGACGGTCGAGGCCGACGGGGGCCGTGTCGAGATGATGGACCCGGCCCATAGCCGCGTGGTTCCGCCCGATCCGGACGCGGTGGCCGGTGCGGTTCGCGACCTTGTCGACCGAGGTTTTCCAACAGGTGCGGTGCGCGCCTCGGTCCTTGATCGGCTGGCGTCGAACCGGGCGGGAGTGGTCGATCTGCTCCGCCCGCATCTTCGGGAGGTGTTCGGCGATGCTTGCGGCGACCTGACCTTCGACGATCTGGGCAAGGTCGATCTTTGGCGCACGCGATCCTCCGCGGCGGTTCTGCCGGAGTTCGACGCCGCGCCCGTCTGACATCCCGGCGGGCAGGAGCGCGCGGTCCTTTTCGGCAGATGTGGCATGGATCATGGTCATGCGTCGAAAACCTGTCGTTTGGCCGAGGGCGCGACAGGCTGCGATGCCCCACGCGACAAGGCGGGGCGGGATCATGTCGGCTCTCTGTGGGAAATGCGGGGGCGGCCTTGGCGGAACGCGCCCGTGAGTCGCAGACTTACCCGCAAAAGGTAAACATCGAATTAAAACCGGGGGGCAGATCGTGTGCGCGCCGGTTTTTTCTTCCTGCGCGTTTGCTTGGGTTTGTCACCGGGTCAAAAGCCTGCGCGTATTGCCCTTGGGTATCGAGAGGCGTTGCGGGGATGAGAGACGTGATGCGTGGTCGGGCTTGGCCCATTGCCGGCCGCGGGGGCGGACCGCAGGGGCCGTGTCCAAGCCGTGCCTGGGGCGTGCTGGCCAAAGCCCTGGCTCTCCATCTGGTGCTGGCCGCGCCTGGCTTGGCCGAGGTCGGGACCGCGCCCGTGATCTTCCTCGATCAATCGGAGCGCCTGCATCTGCCGGACCGAGCGGGCGTGCGGCGACCTTTCACCGCCGAGGCCTTCGGCATCGTGATCGGAGACATGGGCGGCGGGCCGGAGCCGGATCTCTACCTCAACCATCATCACCGCTGGGTGTCGGGCGCGGCGGCTTTCCCGGATGCGCAGGTCGTGTACGACCCGGGCGCGCCGGACGGGCCGACCGGCTGGCAGGTTCTCAACGCCTGGGACCAGCATGGCATTGGACCTTGTGATCGGGGACGGCGGCAGGACGACGGACACAAGCTACACGCTGTTGATGGGCGCCGCGCCGAGGGGCAACCGGGTGCAGATCGATCTGCGCGATCCCTGGTCGCTGGACGGGCTGGGCGCGCGGGTTCGGGTTCATGCGGGCGGGCGGGTTCAGGCCCTTGGCCAGACGGGGGGTAGCCATTGGGCGGCGCAGGATCACGTGCGGTTGCATGTCGGGTTGGGCGCGCATGACACGGCCATTGTCGAGGTCTCGTGGCCCGATGGCGCGCTGACGCACGACAGTGTCGAGGCGGGCCGGATCGTTACGCTACGCCACCCCGACATGGCGCCGGACTAGGCGTCGGGTATGGGAGGTCGGGCAGTGTCATGCGACCGGGTCCGGAGTGGTCCGCCCTTGACAGGTGGCTTGCTTCCTTTGGCGGTCTTGGCGGGCGAAAGGGACATCCGGTGGACATCGCGCAGAATCTGTCATGGATCGACGAACGCATGTCGGAGCCGATCGTGCGCCCGCAATGGGCTGTTGCGGGCGGAAAGCGGCCAGTCCGTTCGGCTTCAGCCAGTGGTTCTCGCACCGCCTCGAACCCGGCCGCCATTTCGTGCCGGTCGCGGCCGACATGTCCGATCTGGTAGAAAAGATCGACTGGGAGCGCAGCAACCCGAGCGAGGCCCGGGCCATCGCCGAGGACGGGCAAGCCCCGGCCAGAACGATCACCTTCGATGCCGAGGCCGAGGTGGCCGCAGCCGTTCCGCACGCACTGGCAGTGGAAGTGACACCGGGCGCCACAACGCGACCTTGGTGAAAGCCGGAACCGGTGGGGCAGGGCAAGGGAACGATGCCCCGCGTGCGTCGTGCTGGCTTTGGTCCCGGACGACGCTGGACGGGGATCAGGCGCGGAGCCGGATTGCGCGCGCGCCCTCGTCGAGCCTGTCTGCGCAGGCCCTCTCGATCCGGCCGCGCAACCAGCCATGGGCTTCGTCGGCATCGAACCTCGAATGCCAGATCAGGTGATTGGCAATGGGCGCGACCTCGAGCGGGACGGGCGCGGTCACCAATGGATATCGTTCGACGAAATACTCGGCCGTGCGGTGTGTGAAGACCCCGATCAGGTCCGAGGCCAGCAGCAATTCGGGCACGATGGTGAAACTCATCAGGGTTGCCGCGATGTTGCGGTGCACGCCATGCCGGTCGAGCACGGCGTCGAAGGCGGCGCGGCGGTCGCCGGTCGAGCTGACGACAAGGTGCGCATAGGACAGGATTTCGTCGAGCGTGGGATGAAGGCCGCCTGCGACCAGCGGATGATCGCGGCGGCAGAGGCAGACAAAGCGATCTTCGAACGCGAGGCGGCGTTGCAGATGCGGGGGTGTCGCGTCGAACCAGCCCACGGCCATGTCGATCTCGCCCTCGTCGATCAGGCGGATGGCATAGTCGCGGTCGGTGGTGCGAAGGTTGATCACGATGCCGGGCGCGACACGGCCCAGATGTTCCAGAAGAGGCAGGAAGACGGGCAGGTTGAACCGGTCCGGCGCGCCGATGGCGAATTGCGCGCTGGCCGTGGCCGGGTCGAACCCGCCGCGCGGGGCGATGGCCGTGCCCGCGTCGCGCAGGATCCGCGCAACGAGCGGGGCCAGTTCCGCCGCGCGCGGGGTCGGGCTGAGCCCGTCGGGCGTGCGCACGAGGAGCGGATCATCGAAGTGATCGCGCAGCCGTTTCAGCGCGTTCGAGATGGCCGACTGGGTGCGCCCGAGTCGCTCTCCGGTTCGGGTGACGCTGCGTTCCTCCAGCAGAACATGGAGAACGATCAGAAGATTCAGGTCGAAATTCAGTTTCATTTCAAGCCTAATATCATTCTGAGTGATGGAATGGAACACGACTATCCATTTCAAAAATAGTCGAGACTTGGTCAAGGTGTTACGGACGAAGGAGGAGCGTCATGGAACTCGTCGAACGTACCGGACCCGACCCGGATTACCTGCCCTATCTCGCGGAACCGTCCAAGCCGGCCTATCGCCCGCCTGCGGGCGCGGTCGACGCGCATTGCCATGTCTTCGGACCGGCTGCGGTCTTTCCCTTCTCGCCTCGTCGGAAATACACGCCGGTCGATGCGCCTGCCGAAACCCTGTTCGCCCTGCGCGATCATCTCGGCCTGTCGCGCAACGTGATCGTGCAGGCCACCTGCCACGGGTCCGACAACGCCGCCATGCTCGATGCCATCGCCCGGTCCGAGGGACGGGCGCGGGGCGTCGCGGTGGTCGATGCCGGTATCTCGCGCGCCGAGTTGAACGCGCTTCACGAGGGCGGCGTGCGCGGCGTGCGCTTCAACTTCCTCAAGCGTCTTGTGGGGGATGCGCCCAAGGATGACTACGTGCGCATCGCCGAGATCATCGCCGACCTGGGCTGGCACACGGTTGTCTATTTCGAAAGCGCCGAACTGCTTGAACTGGCCCCCTTCATCACCGCGCTGCCGGGCGTGATCGTGATCGACCACATGGGCCGGCCCGAGGTGGCCGACGGCCTGGATGGCGAAGGTTTCGGCCATGTGCTGGACCTGATGGAGAGCGATCAACGCTTCTGGATCAAGGTGTCCTGCCCCGAGCGGCTGAGCGTCGCCGGGCCGCCCTATGACGACGTGGTGCCCTTTGCCCGCACGCTGGTCGAGCGTTTCCCGGATCGCGTGCTCTGGGGCACGGACTGGCCCCATCCCAACATGAAAAGCCACATGCCCGACGAGGGCGCGCTGGTCGACATGATCCCGCAGATCGCGCCGAGCGATGCCTTGCAGCGCAAGCTTCTGATCGACAACCCGATGCGGCTTTACTGGCCCGAGGAGGTCGGGGCATGAGCGTTTCGCAATCGGTCGAAGCCGGTGCCGTCCCCGATGAGGTGCCGTCGGGCGGCTGGGTCCGTTGGGTCGTGGCCATTCTCGCAAGCGTCATGGTGCTGGCGTGCATCGCCTACAATCTCGAACTGCACACGCGGTTGGGCTTTGCCCTGCTGCGCCAGCAATACATGGCGCTGCAACTGGGGCTGGCCCTGACCATCGCCTTCTTGCGGTTCGGCCCGCGCGGACGGCCCGTGGCGCGGCCAAACATCGTTGATCTCGCCATCGCGGTCGCCTGTTTCGGCGCGCTGATCTACGCGGCCATCGATTTCGTCTGGCTGTTGCAGGAGCAATTCTACCGCCCGTGGCAGATCACCATGGTCGGCGCGATCGTGGTTCTGGGCGTGATGGAAGGGATCCGCCGCCGCGCCGGGCTGATGCTGTTCGGGATCGTGGCGGTGTTCCTGGTCTACGCCCTGTTCGCCGACCTCGTGCCGGGGCGACTGGTGGGGCGCGAACTGTCACCGCAGCGGCTGGTGGATTACGTCGGCTTCGACAGTTCCGCCGTCTTCTCGTCGCCGCTGGCGGTGGGCACGATCACGGTTCTGCTGTTCGTGTTCTTCGGCCAACTTCTGTTCGCGGCGGGCGGCGGGGCCTTTTTCACCGACCTCGCCATGGCCGCGACGGGCCGGGCGCGGGGCGGCAGCGCCAAGATCGCCGTGGTCGGGTCCGCGATGTTCGGGTCGATTTCGGGCTCGGCGGTGTCGAACGTGGCGACCACCGGGGTCATCACCATTCCGCTGATGCAGCGGGGCGGCTATTCCAAGGAAGACGCGGGCGCGATCGAGGCCGTCGCCTCGACCGGGGGGCAGCTTACGCCGCCGATCATGGGCGCGGCCGCCTTCCTGATGGCCGAATTTCTCGACATTCCCTATGCCCAGGTGGCGGCCGCGGCGCTGATCCCGGCGGTTCTCTACTATCTGGGCGCCTTCATGCAGGTGGACCTGATCGCGGCGCGCGACGATATCGCGGCGCCCGAGGATGCGGACCTGACCGTGCGCAAGGTCATGGTGCAGGGCTGGCATTTCCTGATCCCCTTCGCGATCCTGCTTTATGCGCTGTTCGGGATGCGCTCGGACCCCGAGGACGCGGCGCTGTTGGCCGCCGTGGCCATCGCGGTTGCGGGCTGGGTGCGCGGGTACAAGGGAACGCGCCTGACGTTGCGCACCTTCGGCAAGGTGTTCGTGGATACCGGCACCTCGATGGTGGACCTGATCCTGGTCGTTGCCGCGGCCGGTTTCGTGATCGGGGTTCTGAATGTCACGGGCCTGGGCTTTGCGCTGACGCTGGTGCTGGTCGATGCCGTGGGCTCCAGCCTGATCCTGCTGCTTCTGATCTCGGCGGTGGTCTGCATCATCCTCGGGATGGGGATGCCGACCTCGGGGGTTTACGTGCTGCTTGCCTCGCTGGTCGCGCCCTCGCTGGTCGAGGCCGGGGTGCAGCCCATCGCGGCGCATCTCTTCATCCTCTATTTCGGCATGATGTCGATGATCACCCCGCCCGTGGCGCTGGCGGCCTTTGCCGCCGCCGCGATCTCCAAGGCCGGCGCGGTGGCCACGGGGCTTGCCGCGATGCGCATTGGCTGGGCGGCCTTCATCCTGCCTTTCGCGTTCGTCGCGACGCCAGAGCTGCTGTTCATCGGCTCGACCACGGATATTGCCATTGCCGCCACCCTGACCGCCATCGGCGTCGCCGGGGTGACCATCGGCATCTCGGCCCACTGGGCGGGGCCGCTGAACAGCCTTCTTCGGCTGCTGTTCGTGGCGCTCGGCGCGCTGACCCTGCCGCTTGGCTTTATCGGGCTGTCGACCGCGGCCCACGGCATCGCCGCGGCGGCGGCCTTGTCGCTGGCGCTGGGGCTGATCGTCCTGCGCCGGGGACGCACCAGTGATCGGACGACCTGAGACGACACCAATCCAAAAGGGAGCACACCATGTTGGACCTTAAACTTCTCACGGGCGCGGGCCTGACCGCGCTGGCGCTGACGACCGGGGGCGCGATGGCGCAGGTCATTTCGATGGCCACCGGTGCGCAAGGCTCGCTCGCCTACAACTCGGGGCAGGCGGTGGCCGTGGTCGCCAATGACAATGGCCTGACCGTGCGCACGCAGCCGCTGGTCGGCTACATGCCGCTTCTGAACTCGGGCGAGGTCGATTTCGGCTACGTGAACGGCGCGGAGGCTGCCTTTGCCTATACCGGCAGCGGCAACTTCGACCGTGAGCATCCGAACGTGCGCCTTGTCGGCACCATGTTCCCGCTGACCACCGGCGTCATGGCGCCTTGCGACATGGGCCTTCAGACCGTCGCCGACCTCGAAGGACGCGGCGACCTGCGGATCGCGTCGGAATACACCTCGTCCACGATCATTCCCTATTATATCGAGGGCATCCTGGCTTCGGGCGGCATGTCCTACGACGATTTCGAGCAGGTGCCGGTCTCGTCCTTCGTCGACGGAATCAACGCGCTGGGCGATGGCCTTGTCGATATCGCGCTGGTCAGCCTGAATGCCGGTGCGGGCCAGCAGGCAGCGGTGCAGATGCAGGACCGTGGCGGCCTGTGCTACATCTCGATGGATGACAGCGAAGAGGGCTTCGCGGCCTATGCCGAGGTTCTGCCCTCGGGCTCGATCCTGGCATTGCCCCAGAACGAGGATATCAACGGCCTGCAGGACTGGGGCGCCAACCTTGTGGCGGTTCCCTGGATGCTGCTGACGAATGCCGACGTGGATGAAGAGGTGGTCTACAACCTGACCTCGATCATCCATCAGAACCAGGAAGCACTGGCCGCCTCCTTCGGGGCCTTCGCGCGGGCGGACTTTGCCGACATGGCGCCGGCGAATGCCATGCCCTACCACCCCGGTGCGCTGCGCTATTACACCGAGGCCGGTGTGGCGACGCCCGAGTGACCTGACTGTCCGCCCCGGTCCATGGCCGGGGCGGACCCCTTCCATTGCGCGAGGATGACGCGACATGATGACGGTCCTGACGGCGGCCGACGGCCATGAACTCGACTGCTGGATGGCGAGTGCCCAGGGCGACCGGCGCGGCGGCCTCGTGATCGTTCAGGAGATTTTCGGGATCACCGATCAGTTGAAGGGCGTGGCCGACCGTTACGCCGCGCTCGGCTACGACGTGGCGATCCCCGCTCTGTTCGACCGCCATGAAAAGGGGGCGGTTATCCCCTTTGACGAGGCACCGCGGGGCCGTGACATGATGCTGGCCTCGGATCTCGACCAGACGATGATGGATATCGACGCGGCTGTCGGGGCGCTTGCTGCGCGCGGCGGCAAGGTCGGTGTCATCGGTTTCTGCTGGGGTGGCGGGCTGGCCATTCGCTCGGCGCAGGTGCTGGACGTGGCCTGCGCCGTGTCCTTCTACGGCACGCGGCTGCCGCAATACCTCGACAAACCGTTGAAGGCCCCGGTGCTGGCCCATTTCGGCGCGCAGGACGATCACGTGCCGCCCGAGATGCGGGCCGAGGCCCAGGCCGCGCTGCCGGAGATGGAGGTGCACCTTTATGAGGCCGGGCATGCCTTCGCCAACGATGCGCGCCCGTCCTATGTGGCCGATGCCGCGGCAATGGCCCATGATCGGACCGAGGCGTTCCTGGCAAAGCACCTGGCCTGAGAGCGCAGCGCCAGGGCAGGGCGTTCAGCCCCGCTCTGCCGGTGTTCAGCCCCGCGATCTGAAGCTTGACGTCGTATTGATCGGACCAGAACCACGGGCGCGCGACATAGGCGCGCCCTGTCCCAGCAGGGTTGCGGCGGTCGCCTCGGCCTGGTCGATGGCGTTGGGCACGCTGTCAAGGCAATGCGCCGCCCCGTCCACGGGAAGGAGGCGCAATCCCCGGCAGGCAGATCGGGTCGGCCCCGGTGGTCAGCGCAATCTGATCGGCGGAGAGCGTGCCTGCGCCCTCCATCCGCAGGGTCATGCTGTCGGCGTCGATCGCGGCCACGCGTGTGGCGGTCAGCAGCGTGATGTCCTGATCGTCGTAGAAACCCGGCGGCCTGAGATAGACCTGTTCCTCGTCGATCGTGCGGGCCATCGCGGCCAGGTCTTCCCGAGAGATGCGGTCGATTTCGTCAAAGTCCCAGGCGGTGAGCGTCGTTGCATCATTCATCTCGATACTCCGTGCCGAGGTTGAACCGGTTTGCCACGAAGCTTTCGATCGGCCGGAAATCCCCGCAGCGCAGGCACCTGACGGATCTGTCTTGGTTTTTCGGTCCGGGTAAGCGGTAGATGGCGCGCGATCCCGATGAGCATCGGGTCAGCCGGTTGCGGATCGCATGGCGCGATTTGCCCGGTCGCGGAAGGGAAGGTGCAAGATGAAAGGCGGTGTTCAGGACATCTGCGTCCGCGACGGATCGGGCTGGAGCTTTGCCGCCCTGCCGCCAGACAATGCGCGCGACAGGATCATGAGCGCTGCGGCCTTCGTGGTCTGCAATCATGGGTTCGCCGCGACCGGGATCGACTCCATCCTGAACCGGGCGGGCACCGCGAAGGCCACGCTCTAGCACCACTTCGGCTCCAAGGAGGAATCGATCGCCGCCGTCCTGGAGGCCGAGGGTGAAACCTGGCGCAACTGGTTCTTCTGGCGACTGGCGGGGTGGAGGGCCCCGCCCAGCACCGCACCCTTGCCGTTTTCGACGTTCCGGAGGAGTGCGAACTTGCGCTCGCGATTTCTTACGAAATGACCGGCCCTGACCGCATCCAGAGTGGTCTGTATGCCCCGATGCACCCGGCAGGCAGACTATCCGCCGATCCTTCGAAACAAGGCCACAGACTGGCCATTTCGAGAACAGGCCGGTGGATGCGAAGGTGCCAACCCGAGACCCTCCGCCCGGACCGAACGATGTAACCATTCGGACCGAGCGCCAAGGTGTAGTCCCAAAGGACGGTCTTTATGCGGCCTAGGCGCAGGCGATCATTCGCGTGTCCCCGGCTGTGCGGCGCGACCGTCCTTCGAGCGATCTCGCGTCAGCGCGAGATCGTCGGCCAGTTCAGCATCCGCGACAGCGGCTTGTCCCCGCCGGGGGTGACCGACTTATGGCGCGGTTTGTTCGACAGAAGCGGGGTGGGCCAGAACGACTCCGACATGAAGCGGTGATCCTCCATCACGGATTTCTTACGCGGCTTGTCCGAGACGAGGGGCATCGGCCAGATGCCCTGCGACATGAACTTGCCGCCTTTCATCACGGCATTTTCCGGCGGCTTCCGCTTGCTCAGCAGCTTGAGGCCCCAACCCGGTGTGACCAACCCGTTGCGCTTGCTGTCCACGCTCTTGCGGGAGGTGAAGAAAAGCGGGTGATCCGTCAGGATCTTCGGCGCGGACTTGGCGGGTGCATCCTTGACGAAGTTTTCCTCGTCCACCTTGCCCATGTCCACGGTGTCTTCGGCAGCCAGAAGATCGCGTGCGATGGTGGTGGCGGTCAGCGGCTTGTAGCTCGCGCGCACGATGAACACCGCTGCGTCGCCTTCGAGCTGCTTCATGTAGGCGCTGGCCGTCTTGTCCTTGACGCCTGCCTTTTTCATGGTTTCGGCGGGTTCCTTGGACGCCGTCGTGACCACGATGACGTCATCATGGGGGAACCCCATGACCTTCATGCGTTCTGCCAGCGCGAGCGCCGGTGCCTTGGAGGCGAATAGCCGTGTGATTACCGTTGTCATGGGACCTCCATCTGGGTGGTTTGTTGCTCGGAAGCAACCGTTTTGGCGCGCGTCTTGCGCTGCCGGATAACCATTGGAACCGCAATCATGATCGCCGCTGCAAGGAACGCGATTTCGACCATGAATACGACGTTATAGGGCGTGTAGGCTTCGAGTCCATCGACGGGACGCAGCTCGACCAGAATATCGCGCACGATCCCTGCAAGGGCGGCGCCGATACCGGCGCAGCTTGCCTGAACAGCGCCCCATGCGCCGAGCGACAGGCCGATCTGGTCTGCCGAGGCCGCGCGCATCGTGGCGGTCAGGGTCGCATGGCCAAAGAGCCCGGCCCCGATCCCGGTGGCCAGCGTGCCGGCGAGGAACAGGGGCGTGCCCATGATCGTGGGCGACAGGATGAAGGCGATGAAGCCGGGGATGCCGATCAATGCCCCGACCGAGCCCAGTTGGGCCGGACGCCCGCCCGTCGCCAGCGCTTTGGAGGCATAGCCGAAGCCCAGAAGCGTCCCCGCGGCGAGCAGCGCCGTCAGCCGCGTTGTTTCGGCGACGGAAAAGCCGAGCGCCTGCGCGCCGTAGGGTTCGAGAAGCACATCCGCCATGCCGAAGCCGAAGGTGCCAAGGCCGATCACGACCAGCAAACGCATCATGTCGGGGCGGGCGACCAGCAGGCGCCAGGCCTCTCGGAAGGTGGGCGGCATCGACCCGGCCAGCCTTTGGGCCCGGGCGCGGTCGCGCGCCTCCTGCTGCCAGATCGCGATCAGGTTCAGGGCCACGGTCACGACGGCGGTGCCCTGGATCACCTGGATCAGTCGACCGGGCGTGTAATTCGAAAGCAGCGCGCCATAGACCAGCGCGCTGACCACCATGCCGATCAGCAGCATGACATACATCAGGCCCACGACCTTGGGGTGGTCCTCTTCCCGGACGAGGTCGGTCGCCAGCGCGAGGCCCGCCGTCTGAACGGTGTGGGCGCCCGCCCCGACCAGAAGGAAGGACAGTGCGGCCGATGACAGGCCAATCCAGCGCGGCGCGTCCACGGCCTCGGCGAAGCCGGAGAGTACCAGTAGCGCGAAGGGCATGAACGCGAAGCCACCGAACTGGTAAAGCGTTCCCTTCCAGATGAAGGGAACTCGACGCCAGCCAAGCGCAGAGACATGGGTGTCGGATTTGAACCCGATCAGGGTTCTGAACGGGGCGAAGACAAGGGGCAGGGCCAGCATGCCGGCGACCAATGTCGCGGGCACCCCGAGCTCCACGATCATGACCCGGTTCAGGGTCCCCACCAGAAGGACAAGCGCCATGCCGACCGTGACCTGGAACAGCGACAGACGCAGAAGTTGCCGGAGAGGAACGTCCTCGGTCGCCACATCGGCGAAAGGGAGATACCGCGGCGTAATGCGCGACAGCTTTGTCAGGGCATATTGGCGGTAGTTGAACGGCATCACCTTGCGTCCCGGCGGGGGGGGGCCACGACCGCCGAAAAGGCGGTGCGTGGCGATCATCCGGAGGAATTTCCTGTGGCCCCGATAGCGGTGGGGCCACAGGCTTGCAGAAGCGTTATTCCACCAGAGGAGGTGCGACGCTCGCCGATGCAAGAACATCGACGGGCAGTTCGCCGTCGAGCGTGGCGGCGTAGGATGCCGACTCTGCCTCGGGTGCGACCAGCGCTGCTTCGGCGGTTGCTGCTGCGGCGGTGGTGCCGAGCGGCTGGCCTTGCAGGTAGTCGTTGTACCAGCTGGTGTAGCTCAGGACGGCAACGTGCGTGGCGAAACCAGCCACGGCAACTGCGCCGAGGAACACCGGAATGCCGACGGTCGGCTTAACAACCAACCAGATTTTTGCATTGTTCATGGTGTATCCTCCTTACCCGAGCCAAGGCGTGGCAACTGCGGTCAGCAGGTGCGCCAACAGGGCGATGGCCCCGAAAACGCGGGTGCCGTCGATGAGGTAGCTATGCACCTCTTCGGCCTCGCTCAGCGTCAGGCCTGTCGGCCATACTTTGTCTGGATCATCTGACATTCTGATCTCCTCTTCCGTTCAGATGTTCAGAAACAAGCGACGACCCCGGACGACATGTCGGCGATCAATCTCTCATTTCCCCGGCGGAAACTGGTCTACGCCCCGCCGACTTGATTATGTCCAGTTGAGTTTACACTTTCAACTGTAAACGTAAGGCTACAGTTGTGGATCTGGCTGGGTGGCGCCATGAAAGTGAAAAGATTATTGTGATATTTTTCAAGGGATTGCGTTTTTGTCCTGCGTCAATGTCGGGCGACGGGTGCGCACATGTTTCCACATGTCGCACTTCCCCGCAGGCGCGTTGACCTGTGCTTTTCAGAGGTTCGACAGGAGAGTATTGCGGGTCGCCGGCCCTGATCCGAACCATTTAGGGGTTATTTCACGTGTCGGATTCTCGGTCCTGCCTGCTGAGTCGTTTCTTGAAGGCAGGAGAGTGGCGCGCGCATTCACTGAGGTTCCCCCGGCACTCGGACTGCATGGCCGTCAGGGCGACACCATGGGCGCGACAATCACAATCAGCGGCGCCCAGAGGGAGTCGCGAAGGAAGCGCCGAGTTTCCCGGATGATCCAGGCCAGTGGACTCCCGGTCGTGGCGGTGATGGCGAAAAGCAGGATGCCATCGGCAGCGTGATCGGTTCGACGTTGCAGTCGACCACCGCCACGTCGGGTGGCTCAGGCGCACATCCCGTTGCCGAACCGGACGACGAACAGAAAGGATGCCGGGATGGGTGTGGTTGTGGATAACCTTGGATCGGGTCTTTAAAGTGAAATCATTCAGCGAATATTCGCAAGGATTTGGCAATTAATTGTTCGAAAAGATCTATGATTGTCCTGTCGATCCGATCATGATCGGGGCGGAATACTTCGCGAATGACCCTCGGCAGGACAAACTCAACCTCACCGTGGGCATCTATCAGGATGAACGCGGACAAACGCCCATTCTGCACGTCGTCAATGTGGCCTTCGGCCAAAAGGGAATGATCGCCCAAGCTGTCCCCATCGCTTTGCGCGGGGCAGACGGCAGAAACCGCGCGCCCGACCACGGCCAATCTGGCGACCGCCGTGCGCGGGCCGTCACGCCCGCACCGGCCTTTTGGTCATGCCGATCAGGGCGCGAGGGTTGCTGACAACACAAGCCAGCCGGTGGTTTCGGCGATGTATTGGACTGTCCCCAGGACATCGCCCGTCTGCCCGCCGATGCGGCTTTGGGCTAGGCGGGCGATCACCAGCGACACAAGGCCCACGGCGGCCAGGACTGCGGCGGCGGGCAGTCCGATGGCAAACCCAAGGGCAACGACGAACAGGGCGGCAGGCACCCAGGCAAGATTGGCACCGTCCGCTGCGGCATGGCCAAGGCCGTCCGCTCGGGCCGCGGGCACGAAAAGCAGGACCCCGAGCATCGCGAGGCGTGAGAGGACCGACACGAAGATCGCGGCGGCCAAGGTCAGGCTGGACCCGAGGTCGGCCACACCCGCCACGCCGATGCCCACCGCGAAGATCAGGGCCAGCACGCCGTAGCTGCCGATGCGGCTGTCGCGCATGATCTCGAGCCGCCGCTCGCGATTCCAGCCGCCGCCGATCCCGTCCGCGAAATCGGCAAGGCCGTCATGGTGCAAGCCGCCGGTCAGCAGGACCAGCCCCCCGAGCGCGAGAAAGGCCGCGCCAAGCGGGCCTGCTCCCAAGGCAAGCGCCAGGTGCAGAATTGCCCAAAGGCTTGCGCCGGCGATCACGCCGACGAAGGGAAAGGCCCACCGCGCCTCTGCGAGCGCGGTGGCCGAATCTTGCATCCGCCCCACAGGCAGGCGCGTCAGCAGCACGACTGCCAAGCGCATCTCGGCCCACCTGCGGCGCAGAACATTGGTCATCCGATGCCAGCCTCGGCGAAGGTGGCCATGTCATTGTGACACGCGAGGGCCCCGCGCAGGACACCAAGGGCCAGCGCCGCGCCGGTGCCTTCCCCCAAGGCCATGCCGAGGTGCAGGATCGGCTGCTTTTCCATCGCGCCACACAAGCGGGCGTGGCCGGGTTCGGCACTCTGGTGCCCGATCAGGCAGTGATCGAGGAAGGCGGGATTTGCGCCGTGAAGCGGGGCGACGGCTGCCGTGCAGATATATCCGTCCAGCAGAACCGGGATTCGCGCCAGACGTGCAGCCACCACCGCACCACAGATCGCGGCCTGCTCGCGGCCGCCGAGGGCGGCGAGGATCTCCAGCGGGGACAAGTGGCCATGTTGTTCGACACCGCGCGCCACCACGTCGGCCTTGCGCGCACGTCCGTCTTCATCGCTGCCCGTGCCACGTCCGACCCAATCCTCGGCCGTGCCGCCGCAGATGGCATGGGCAAGGGCCGCCGAGACGGTCGAATTGCCGATGCCCATTTCGCCGAGGATCACGATGTTTGCCGTGCTGTCCACGGCCTGCGCCCCTTTCAGAAAGGCGTCGAGGCATTCGGCCCCGGTCATCGCGGGACCGGTTGTGAAATCGGCGGTCGGCTGGTCGAGGTCGAGTGGGACGACGGTCATATCCGCCCCGGCCGTGCGGGCCAGTTGGTTGATCGCCGCGCCGCCCGCCTCGAAATTCGCGACCATCAGGGCGGTGACCGCCTGCGGGAAAGGGTTCACGCCTTGCGCACAGACGCCGTGATTGCCAGCGAACACCAGGGCCTGCGCGCGGTCGATCGTGGGACGGTCAGTGCCCTGCCATCCGGCCATGAAGGCGGCAAGATCCTCGAGCCGCCCGAGGGACCCCGGTGGCTTGGTCAGGTCGTTCTGTCGCGCGCGCGCGGCCTCGATCGCGCCGGCATCCGGGGCGGGCAGGTCCAGGGCGAGGATATCGTCGAGCTTTGATAGATCGGTAAGCGAGGTCATCGAACGTTTACTTTCACGAGAGGATCTTCGACGCAAAAGCCAAGGCGAACGGCGCATTTGGCGTTTTGCATGACGGAAATGGAGGCCGGGGCGAGAACAGGTATTTCGGGTGAGGTTTGCCACCTTGGGGCCGAATATTCCGGTCCCGCTTTCGAGGCATGGCTCAGGCGCAGCGCCGTGCGCTGGGCGAAACCACGTTTCCCCGAATGGACGCTACCGGTAATCTTGCTCGACCTTTCCATCGACCGCGGGAAGATCAAATTTGGCCGGTTTTGTGAAGAGAGGAATGCCGCCCCGATGTCGCAGCCGCCCCGTCGCAGCCTCTGGCAATGGTGTTGGTTGTCTGTAATGCGCTGGCCCCCCGCGTAGGGCATTTTGCCCTCGGCACTGGGCATTTTCTTCCTGTGCGATCACGCCCTTTCGCCCGGTGCGCGGCAAAATCAGTCTTACGCAAAGGCGGAAGCTATGTTTTACAGCCCCGCGGGTTGAACGTTACCTATCACACGACTTGAAAGCTGAATAAGGTCAAAGCATGAGCCACGCGGGGCATCTCCTCTTTATCATTGCGTTGCTGCCTTTCATTGGTGCGCTTGTCCCGGGGTTGATGATCCGCGCCGGTCGCACGGCATCCGCCTTTTTCACGGCGGCACCGACCGCCCTGGCGCTTGTCATGCTGATGATCCTTGCCCCGGCCGTGTTGCGCGGCGAGGTGATCCAGGCCGAGATCGAGTGGCTGCCGCAACTGGGCCTTTCCGCGTCGTTCTTCCTCGATGGGCTGGGCCTGCTCTTTGCCGGGATGATCCTCGGTATGGGCTTGCTGATCACGCTTTATGCGCGGTTCTACCTGTCGAGCGCCGACCCGATGGGACAGTTCTACACCTACCTGCTGTTGTTCCAGGGTGCGATGCTTGGCATCGTGATTTCGGACAACATCCTGCTTTTGCTTATTTTCTGGGAGCTGACCTCGCTCTCGTCCTTCCTGCTGATCGGCTATTGGAAGCACCTCCCCGAAGGCCGCCAGGGCGCGCGCATGGCGCTGGCCGTGACGGGCGCGGGGGGGCTGGCGATGATCGGGGGCATGCTGATCCTCGGCAATATCGCGGGCAGCTACAACCTGACCGACATCCTGCAGGCGGGCGAGGCGATCCGGGCCTCGGAGTGGTATCTGCCCGCGCTGATCCTGATCCTGCTGGGGGCCTTCACCAAGTCGGCGCAGTTCCCGTTCCATTTCTGGCTGCCGCACGCGATGGCCGCGCCGACGCCCGTTTCGGCCTACCTGCATTCGGCCACGATGGTGAAGGCGGGCGTTTTCCTCATGGCACGGATGTGGCCGGTCTTGGCGGGCACCGATGCGTGGTTCTACATCGTCGCGACCACTGGCCTTGTCACGATGGTCCTCGGCGCGCTGATCGCGCTCTTCAAGGATGACCTGAAGGCGCTGCTGGCCTTTTCGACGGTCAGCCACCTGGGCCTTTTGACCATGCTGCTTGGGTTCGGAACCGAAGCGGCCGCCGTCGCGGCCGTGTTCCACATCATCAACCACCTGACCTTCAAGGCCGCGCTCTTCATGACGGCGGGGATCGTCGATCACGAAACGCATACCCGCGACATCAAGCGGCTGGGGGGCCTGCGCCACCTGATGCCGGTCACTTTCCTGATCGGGACGGTGGCGGCGTTGTCGATGGCGGGCATCCCGCTGTTCAACGGGTTCCTGTCGAAAGAGATGATGCTGGAAGAGGCCTCGCACACCGACTGGTTCGGCAGCCAATACGCCGTGCCGGTCCTGGCGACGCTGGGGGCGCTGCTGTCGGTGGCCTATTCCTTCCGCTTCGTGGCCCATGTCTTCCTCGGGCCGCAGCGCGACGACTACCCGCACATGCCGCATGATCCGCCCTTCGGCATGTGGGCCGCGCCGGCGCTTCTGGCGACGCTGGTGATCGCGATCGGTGTCGCGCCCTTCCTTGCCGAAGGGATCGTGACCGCGGCGGCCAATGCCGTGACCGGGGCCGACCTGCACCCGCATCTGAAAATCTGGCATGGCGTGACACCGGCGCTCTGGAAGTCGGCGATCGCGGTGGCGGGCGGCGCGCTGTTGCTGATGCTGCATCGCCCGTTGGACAAGGGATGGATCGCCATGCCGCGGCCCGAGGCCAAGGCGATCTTCGACCGTCTCGTCGCCGGTATCGTGGCTGTCTCGCGCGGGATCACCGACAGCACGCATAACGGCGCGATCAGCCGATACCTTGCGATTTTCACGGTGACCGCGGTCGCGCTTGGCTACATCGCCTATGCCGGCAGCGGCCTGTCCGCACCGACGCGCGACATGCTGCCGGTGCCGCTCGTGATCGCGGTGGGCTGGATCATGCTGATCGTGGCCACCATTTCGGTCGTCGGCATGCATCACCACCGCTTCCGCGCGCTGGTCTTGATCGGGATCATCGGCCTGTCGATCTCGGCCGGGTTCGTTTACCTCTCGGCACCCGACCTCGCGCTGACGCAGATCTCGGTCGAGACGGTCACGATCATGCTGTTGCTGCTGGCGTTGCATTTCCTGCCAAAACTCACGCCCAAGGAAAGCTCCACCGGCTTGAGACTGCGCGACGGGCTGATCGGCCTGGCGGCGGGCGGTGGCGTCGGCGCGCTGGCCTATGCCTTCCTGATGCGCGATATCGACACGATCTCGGGCTTCCATGTCGCGAACAGCTACGAGGGCGGCGGCGGCACCAACGTGGTGAACGTGATCCTCGTCGATTTCCGGGGCTATGACACCTATGGCGAGATCATCGTGCTGGGGATCGCGGGCCTGCTGATCTACGCCCTGATGCATGCGCTGCTGGATGGCCCGTCGGCGCGGCGGCTGAAGAACACCGATTACTCGGAGGATCGCTCGCGCGACCGGCACCCGCTGATGATGGTGGTCGTGACCCGCGTGCTGATGCCCATCGCGATGGTCGTGGGCCTTTATATCTTCCTGCGCGGGCATAACCAGCCGGGCGGCGGCTTCGTTGCCGGCCTCGTCGTCGCCATTGCGCTGTTGATGCAATACATGGCCTCGGGCTTTGCCTGGACGCAGGAGCGCAAGCGGATCGAGTATCACACGCTGATCGGGTTGGGCGTGGTGATTGCAGGGCTGACGGGGGCAGGGGCTTGGCTTGCCGGGAAGCCCTTCCTGACCAGCGCCTTCACCTATATCCACCTGCCGCCCATCGAAGAGTTCGAGCTGGCCACGGCCATGCTGTTCGACCTGGGCGTGTTCCTGACCGTTCTGGGCGCGGTGATGCTGATGCTCTACAGCCTCAGCCGCATCGCGCGCTTTGCCGGTCAGACGGTGAACGAGGGTCCGATGGATTACGACCCGGGTGAGGCGGCAAAAGACCGCGACACGGAGGACTGAGATGGAGTTGATCGTTGCAAGCACGGTCGGCGTGCTGACCGCGGGGGGCGTCTACCTGATGCTGCGCCTGCGCACATTCCCGGTGATCCTCGGCCTCGCGCTGCTGTCCTATGCCGTGAACGTGTTCATCTTCGCCAGCGGACGGTTGTCGATCGACCAGTCGCCGATCCTGTCGCCCTATGGCGAGGCAAGCTACACCGACCCGCTGCCGCAAGCCCTGGTTCTGACCGCGATCGTGATCTCCTTCGGGATGACGGCGGTCCTGGTGATGATCGGGCTGGGCGCATTCTTCGAGTCCGAGACCGACCGCATCGATATCGACACCGCCGATGACGCGGCCGCCCCCGAGAAGGACACCCAAGCATGATGCACTGGATCATCCTGCCCGTGGTTCTGCCGGCGATGCTGGCGCCGCTGATCGGTTTCGTGATGCGCCACGACATCACGCTGGCGCGCACCGCCTCGGTTGCGGGCACGGCCTTGCTGGCCGCCATCGCCGTGGGGCTGGTCATTTTGGCCGCCGATGGGCAGACGCATATCTACCGGCTGGGTGACTGGCCTGCGCCTTTCGGCATCGTGCTGGTGCTCGACCGCCTGTCGGCGCTGATGGTGCTGTTGACCTCGATCCTGGCGTTGATCGCCTTGATCCATGCCATCGCGACCGGCTGGGATGCGCGGGGGCGGCATTTCCATGCGCTGTTCCAGTTCCAGCTCATGGGTATCTGCGGCGCCTTCCTGACGGGCGACGTCTTCAACCTTTTCGTGTTCTTCGAGGTTCTTCTGATCGCCTCTTACGGGTTGATGATCCATTCCGGCGGGCGCGAGCGGATGCGCGCGGGCCTGCAATACGTGGTGATGAACCTCGCCGGGTCGACGCTGTTCCTGTTCGCATTGGGGACGCTTTACGCGTCCACGGGCACGCTGAACATCGCCGACCTTGCCGTGCGCGTGGCCGAGATCCCGGCGGAAGAGGCGGCGCTGGTGCGGGTCGCCGCAACGCTGTTGATGATCGTTTTTGCGGTGAAAGCGGCGCTGTTCCCGGTGCAGTTCTGGCTGCCCGCGACCTACGCCAACGCGCCGGCGCCGGTGGCCGCGCTGTTCGCGATCATGACCAAGGTCGGCGCTTACGCCATCCTGCGGGTCCACACGATTTCCTTCGGTCCGGGCATTCCCGGCACGGATGGTCTGGTCGCGTCGCTGCTGTTCCCGGCGGCGATCGTGACCATCGCGGTCGGGGCCTTCGGTGTTCTGGGGGCGCGCCGCTTGATGGGGTTGATCGCCTTCTCAGTGGTGGGGTCGATGGGCACGCTTCTGGTGGCGGTGGCGGCATTCTCGCCCGTGGCGACGACGGCTGCGCTCTATTACATGATCCACTCGACCTTCGCCGCGGCCTGCCTGTTCCTCGTGGCCGATCTGATCGTGACGCAACGCAACAGCGACAGCCTGCAACCGGTCCCGGCGACGGTGCAGAACGGCCTTTTCGCGGCGCTGTTCTTTGCCGCGGCCATCGCCATGGCAGGCATGCCGCCCCTCAGCGGTTTCCTGGGCAAGCTTCTGGTGCTGGACGCGTTGCGCGCCCCGGGCGAGATGCCCTGGGCATGGTCGGCGATCCTGATCGGCTCGCTGCTGACCATCGTGGGCTTCGCCCGCGCCGGGAGTGCGCTGTTCTGGAAATCGACGGCCATCCCTGTGCTGACGCCCGAACCCACCGATGAGGAAGAGGGGGCGCCCGTTCCCCAGGCGCGGGCGGGCGCTTTGCAGGTCGCACCGACCATGTTGGCGCTGGCGGCGCTGGCTGGTCTTGCGATCTTTGCCGGGCCGGTGGCGGCTTATCTGGAGGACACGTCGGGGCAGCTCTTTGACCGCGACGGCTATGTCTCCGCCGTTCTCGACCCCGTTCCCGGTGAGGAGGACTGATCGATGCTGCGCCGTCTCGTTCCCCACCCGCTGCTCAGCCTGACGCTGGT
Source organism: [Roseibacterium] beibuensis (assembly GCF_039542305.1). NCBI lineage: Bacteria > Pseudomonadati > Pseudomonadota > Alphaproteobacteria > Rhodobacterales > Roseobacteraceae > Roseicyclus > [Roseibacterium] beibuensis. The sequence continues at coordinate 510,022 of NZ_BAABHW010000001.1, forward strand.
TCTGGTCTGGCTGGGCCTGGTCAACACCTTCACGCTGGGCAACCTGATCCTCGGCCTGGGGTTCGGCCTTGTGATCCCGATGGTGACCGCGCCCTATTGGCCGAACCGGCCGAAGCTGGGCCATCCGCTGAAGGTGCTGGAATACTTCCTGATCGTCTTGTGGGACATCATCGTCGCGAATGTGCAGGTGGCCATGATCATCCTGTTCAAGCGCGAGCCGAGCATCCGGTCGCACTGGATCCCGATCCCGCTGGAACTGACCTCGGCCGAGGCGATCACGGTTCTGGCCGGCACCATCACCATGACGCCGGGCACGGTGTCTGCGACGCTGTCGGCCGACGGGCGCAGCATCCTCGTGCATTGCCTGCATACCGACGATCCCGAAAGCGTCCGGGACGACATCAAGTCCCGCTACGAACGCCGCCTGAAGGAGATCTTCCAATGATCGAATACGCCCTCTACTTCACGGCCGGTTGCTACGGGATCGCGCTCCTGCTGGACCTGTGGCGCATCGGGGTCGGGCCGGACCCGGCCGACCGCATCCTCGCGCTGGACACGATGGTGATCAATGTCATCGCGCTGTTGGTGCTTTATGGCGTGTGGCGCGGCACGGCGATCTATTTCGAAGCGGCCATGCTGGTCGCGATGGTGGGGTTCGTCTCGACCGTCGCCTATTGCCGTTTCGTCCTTCGCGGCGACATCATCGAGTGAGGCAGACATGAGTTTCGCAGCCGAACTGCTCATCTCGATCTTCCTCGTCATCAGCGGGGTCTTCGGCTTTGTCGGGTCGTTCGGCCTTGTGAAGCTGAAGAACTCGCTGCAACGGTTGCATGCGCCGACCAAGGCCACGACGCTCGGCGTCGGTGGCGTGCTGATCGCCTCGATGATCTATTTCTACGTCGAGAAGGGGCACCTTTCGGTGCATGAGCTGCTGATCACGCTGTTCCTGTTCCTGACCGCGCCGATCACTGCGAATTTCATCGCCAAGACCTATATGGCGCGCAATCTCCGTAAGCAGGATCTGCCGGAGAGCCAGAGCGGTTACGGCTGGTCGATCTATGACGATCCGCCGGAAAGCGTGCAGGCGCCGGAAAACGGGACCGAGCCGGTTGTGCTCGATCCCGCCAAGGATGGTGGCGCTCAGTCGTAGCGCAGGTCCGTCGCCTTGCCGCGGAAGATCGTGTAGGCGAGGATCGAGTAGCCGAGGATGGTCGGAATGACGAAAGCCGCCCCGACAAGGATGATCAGCAGGCTTTCGGGCGCTGCAGCGGCCTCGTAAATTGTCAGCCGTTCCGGCACGACATAGGGGTAGAAGCTGTAGGCCATGCCGATATAGGCCAAGGCGAACAGGCCGGTCGAGACGGCGAAGGGCAGCCAGGATCGACGATCCTCGGCGAAGGGCATGGCCCGCAGCATGCGCCACAGCCACACGATCGCCAGCCCCGACAGGATCGGCAGTGGGGCCAGGTAGAAGACCTGCGGCGCTGCCAGCCACTTGTCAAAGATGCGGGTGCTGACCAGCGGCGTGGCCAGCGACACCGCCCCGATCCCGAGGATCACGCCCCAAAGGCTCTCTCGGCCCCAGCGCACGGCCTTCCATTGCAGTGCGCCTTCGGTCTTGTGGATTAGCCAGGTCGCACCGATGAAGCTGTAGCCAACGGCAAGAAAAACCGCCGTCAGCGTGGCAAAGGCGTAGGTGGCGCGCGTCTGCTCCAGCCCCATGATGTAGAGCCCCAGCATGAACCCCTGCGCCAAGGCGGTCATCAGGCTGCCGGTGAAGAACAGGCGGTTCCACAAGCGCTTGTGCTGTGCGCGGGCCTTGGCGCGGAACTCGAAGGCCACGCCGCGCAGGATCAGGCCCACCAGCATGACGAAGACCGGCAGGTAAAGCGTGGAGAGGATCATCCCGTGCGCCTGTGGAAAGGCCACCAGAAGCAGACCCACCGCCAGCACGAGCCATGTCTCGTTGGCATCCCAGAACGGCCCGATCGAGCCGATCATGCGGTCCTGCTCCGCCGGTCCGGCCAGCGGAAACAGGATGCCGACACCGAGGTCGAACCCGTCCAGCACGACATAGATCAGGATGGACAGCCCCATGAGCGAGGCGAAGGTCCAGGGCAGCCAGTCGGCGGGGTTGGCGAAATCAGGCAGCATCGGCGTCACTCCGCAGGGCTCAGGGCGGCGACCTGCGCCTTGCCCGAATGGCTCATGTCGATGGCGCGTCCGTCATCCCCGCGCGCGGCCTTGCGCGCGAGGTAGGCGATGACGCCGATATAGGCCAGGAGCAGGGCGGCGTAGATCGCCAGATAGGTGACCAGCGTACCCAGGACCATCGGCGCGGGCACCTCGGCCACGGCCATCTCGGTCGTCATGACCCCCTGTACCAGCCAAGGCTGGCGGCCGATCTCGGTCGTGTACCAACCGGCCAGCGTGGCGACCCAGCCCGAAAAGGCCATCGGCACCAGCGCGTAGAGGATCGGTTTGGGCAACCCTTCGACCGCGAACCAGTGGCCTGCGATCTGCCCCTCGTGCCGGTCGCGGCGGCGCCACATGAACCAGACCGCGGCCCAGCTGAGCAGCAGCATGGCAACGCCCGTGCCGACCATCACGCGGAAGGACCAGAAGACAGGGGCCACCGGCGGGTGCAGGGCGGTTCCGTCCTCGGCCACGAAATCGTTCAGGCCGGTCAACTCGCCGTCCCACTCGTGCGTCAGGATGAAGGAGGCAAGGCCCGGGATCTCGATGGCATGGCGGTTTTCGCGGGCTTCTTCGTCCGGAATGCCGAACAGGACCAGCGGTGCGCCTTCCTGGGTTTCCCACAGACCTTCCATCGCGGCGACCTTGGCGGGCTGATACTCTTTCGTGTTCAGACCGTGCAGGTCGCCCATGAAGATCTGCACCGGGATCAGCAGGGCGCCGATCGCCACGCCGGTCTTGAGCATCGCGCGCACTTCGCGCGACCGGTCGCCGATCAGCCAGCGGAAGGCCGAGACGCCCGCCACCAGAAAGCCCACGGTCAGGAAGCTGGCCAGCATCATATGTGCAAAGCGATAGGGCATGGACGGGTTGAAGATGATCTCGACCCAGCTGGTGGCGTGCGCCACGCCGTCGATCATCTCGAAACCCTGCGGCGTATGCATCCAGCTGTTCAGCACGATGATCCAGAAGGCCGACATGGTGGTGCCGAAGGCGACGAGAAAGGTGGCCAGCATGTGCAGCCAGCCCGGCACCCGCGAAAAGCCGAACAGCATGATGCCGATGAACACCGCTTCGAGGAAGAAGGCCGTCATCACCTCGTAGGCCAGCAGGGGGCCCGCGATATTGCCCACGGTTTCCATGAAGCCCGGCCAGTTGGTGCCGAACTGGAAGGACATGGTGATGCCCGACACGACGCCCATGGCGAAGCTGAGGGCAAAGACCTTCACCCAGAAGCGGTAGGCCGCCATCCACTTGTCGTCCTGCGTCTGGGCAAAGCGCACCCGGAAGAAGAACAGCACCCAGCCAAGGGCGATGGTGATGGTCGGAAACAGGATGTGAAACGAGATATTCGCCGCGAACTGGATGCGGCTGAGGATGAGGGTGTCGAGCGTTTCCATGGTCGTTCGTCCGCTACTTGCGTTTCGCCAGGGCCGGGATGACCCCGCCGGTCTTGTCGATCAGGCCCGCGATCCGGCGGCCCGTCGTCATGAGCTTCACCAGCCGGTCCGTCTCAAGCCGGTCCAACTCGGCGTAGAAGCCGGTCATCATCTCGATCAACTCGCGCAACTCGGCGATGCGGGCCTCGGCGTAGTCGTCGCCAGCGGGGCCTTGCATCTCCAATTCGCGCAGCTTGGTCAGGGTCGGGTCGATCTCGCGCTTCTTGCGCTCGGCGACGAGGGTGCGCACGATCTCCCACAGGTCGTCGGGGGTGGTGAAATAGTCGCGCCGGTCACCGGGGATGTGCTTGAGCCGGACAAGGTTCCAGCTTTGCAACTCTTTCAGGCCCATCGAGGTGTTCGACCGGCTGATCCCGAGCGCATCGGTGATCGTTTCCGCGTTCAGCGGCTCGGACGAGAGGAACAGAAGGGCATAGATCTGCCCCACGGTGCGGTTGATGCCCCACCGGCTGCCCATCTCTCCGAAATGCAGGATGAACTCCTGCAAGAGAGGCGTTGTTTTCATGCCCAAAATCCTGTTCGCGCAGAGATTTCAGAAATTTCTGAAACAGAGGTAGGCCTGCGCCGGGGCACCTCAACAGCCTGCGACATTATTTTCCGATGAAAGAATTGGGGTGTCCCCGAAACGAAACCGGGCGACGCTCTTGCGCCGCCCGTTCCGATAGCCGTCAAGCTGGGGAGTGGTTATTCCGCTGGCTGAACCTCGCCGCGTGCGGCTGATGGACGTTCGGGCAGAAGGAACGCCACCAGAACGAAAACGGCACCCAGAACGATCCCGAGGATATCACCCGAGATGGCCGTCAAGCCGGCATAGTCCGAGCCGGGCACCGTGCCGAGCGTGACCTTGCCGCCGAGGATGTTTTCCAGAAGGCCGGAGTTGTCCCACATCGGGTAGGTCGCCATGTAGGCCGCTGCGCCCAGAAGGCCGCCGGCCACGAAGAACCACGCGTCCTTGCGGCCCGAGGCGGCTGCGCAGACGCCGGTGCCGGGGCAGTAGCCCGACAACGCCCAGCCGCCGCCCAGCAGAAGCCCGCCGATGAACACGCCGATATAGGCGGCCTTCACGGACATGTGGCCGACATCGATGATGCCGATCATCTGGCCGCCGAACATCAGGATGGACCCGGTGCCGATCGCCAGAAGGATGGTTTTCATCAGGTGCAGGTTCGTCAGGTTCAGCATCTTGCTGATATAATTGGGGTTCGTGGCCCCGATCCGATCCAGCACCGCGCCGAAGGCGGCCCCGATCACGAGGGCGAGAATGATGCTCGTCATGGGTCAGGCCTCCTTGAACAGCACAAGCGCGGTGGGAATGGCGGCGAGGAAGGCGCCCGCGGCGAAGATGTAGCCCGAGACAGCCGTCTGCATCATGCCCGACATCATGTGCCCCGAGGTGCAGCCGCCCGCGAGGCGTGCGCCGTAAAGCACGATGAAGCCGCCGGCAAAGGCCACGGCGTAGCGTTTCAGGGTGCTGTCGCCGAAATTGTCGCGCCAGACCTGCGGCATGCTCCGTTCCGAGGCGCCAACGCCGCCGCGCGCCATCGCCGAGGCAAAGGCGCCCGCCATCATCGCCAGCACGAAGACGAAGCTGTAGTTGAACGGGTTCGCGACCGAGGCCGCGTATTTGCCGTTCGACCGCGCGAGGTAGGCGTTGGTCGAGGTGTAGCCGCCTTCCTCCGTTGCGGTGACGACCGAATTGTCGACCGCGTTCCAGAGGATGCCGTCGAGGATGACGAACTGGGTCGAGACCCCGATCGGCTTGACGAGTGCCACGGCGAGGAAGAACACCACGCCGAGCAGTATCCCGCCCGTTTTCCAGTTGAGTGCCATGTTGCATATCTCCCTTCGTGAAATTTTATTGTTGTCTAATACGATTATTGACAATGCATCGCATTGATCCCGGTCAATGTCATCGGGGGATGCCCGCGCCTGCACGCTGTGACCGCGTGGAGGGTTCGGGTCCGGGGCGATCATCGGCCCAAGGCAGGCAGTCTTTCGCCCTATGGCATACCGGCCCCGCCGACGCGGCTTCCTTGACGGAAATCGCGGAGCGCGACATGACTGCCGTTGGGAGACGCGGAGCGCGATGACCTGGTGCCGCCACGGCGGGTTTGCCTTGAAATCGAGGGGTTGGGCATCAGCTTTGACCGAAACGACGCCACTCATGGGGGATGGGAAATTGCTTGTCGGACGCCCTGTCGCACGTCGCGAGGACGTTACCCTGCTGCGCGGAGAAGGTCGCTACACCGACGACCTGACGCCGGACAGCGCGGCCCATCTCGTCTTCGTCCGCAGCCCGGTGGCCGCGGGCAAGATCGTTGCGCTGGCCGCCGCGGGGGCCCGCGAAATGCCGGGGGTGCTGGCCGTCATCGACGCCGACACGCTCGATGCCGCCGGGGTGAAGCCGTTTCCGAGCCCCGCGATTCCGCCGCATCTCTTGGTCGGCGACCTGCACGCGCCGACCTTTCCGGCCCTGGCCCGCGACGAGGTGCATCACCTGGGGCAGCCGATCCTCGCCATCGTGGCCGAGACGCTGGCCGAGGCGATGGATGCCGCTGAAATGGTCGACCTGGAGTTCGAGGATCGCCCCGCGAACACCGACCTGACCAAGGCCAAGGGCGGCCCCGCGGTCTGGCCCACGGCTTCGGACAACAGGATCTTTCGCGTCGAACTGGGCGATGCGGCGGCCACGCAAGATGCCATGGACACGGCCGCGCACCGGGTCACGCGCCGCTTGTCGATCAATCGCGTCACCGCCGTGTCGATGGAACCGCGCGGCGCGATCGGGTCATGGGACGCGGAGACCGGGCGTTACGTCATGACCTCCGGAACGCAGGCCACCCATCGCCTGGCCGAAGCCATGGCCGCCCAGATGGGCGTGCCCGAGGGCGATGTGCGCGTCGTGTCCGAGAACTGCGGCGGCACCTTCGGCATGAAGAACGGTGGCATGCCGGAGTATCCGCCGATCCTGGTGGCGGCGCGGCAACTCGGGCGGCCCGTGCGCTGGATCGAGACCCGATCCGAGGCGTTCCTTTCGGACCCGCAGGCGCGGGAGCAGGTGGCCGAGGCGACCCTCGCGCTGGATGCTGAAGGGCGGTTCCTTGGGCTCTCGGTCGACGTGGTGGCGGGGATCGGGGCCTATGCCAACGCGACATCGCTTTTGTCGAGCTTCAACAACATCGCCTCGGTGACGGGTGTTTACGGCATCCCGGCGATCCGCGTCGCGGTCGAGGGCGTACACCTCAACACGCAAACCACCGCAGCCTATCGTGGGGCCGGGCGGCCCGAGGCCTCCTTCATCATCGAGCGGATGATCGACATCGCCGCGCGCGAGACCGGCATCGACCGGGTCGAGCTGCGCCGGCGCAACATGCTGCAACCCGAGGAACTGCCGCGCAAAACGGCGCTGGGCTATGTCTATGACAGCGGCGATTTCCCGGCGCTTTTCGACCGCGCGCTTCAGGCGGCCGACTGGGCCGGTGTCGCGGCGCGCAAGCAAGAGGCGCAGGCACGCGGCAAGCTGCGCGGCGCCGGGCTGGCCTACACGATCGAGATCGCGGGCGGGCCTCCGGCAAAACCGATGCCGGAATATGCCTCGGCCACCCTGTCGCCCGAGGGCTGCCGCCTGATGCTGGGGACGGGCGATGCGGGGCAGGGGCATGACACGGCCTTTGCCCAGATCGCGGCGGATGCTTTCGGGCTTGGTCTTGAGAAGGTCTCGCTCTTTTCGGGCGATACCGGCGTGGTGCCGAAGGGGACCGGCAGCTTCGGCTCCCGCAGTCTTGGCGCGGCGGGCAGTGCCCTGGTGCATGTGTGCGAGGATCTCATCGCGCAACTCTCCGTTCACGCTGCCCGGCACCTCGACGCGGAGGCAGAGGCGCTGACCTTTGGGGATGGCACCTTCAAGCTGCCGGGAACGAACCGGGCGATCACGCTGGAGAGTCTCCTGGCCGAGGATGACCTTACAGTTTCAGCCGAGCGCTGGGAGGCCACGCAAGGCCCAAGCTTCCCCAACGGCTGCCACATCACCGAGGTCGAGATCGACCCGGAGACCGGCGAGATGGAGATTTGCAGCTACACCGCCCTCGAGGATATCGGGAAGGTCATCAACCCGCTTCTGGTCGCAGGCCAGATCCATGGGGGCATTGTGCAGGGCCTTGGCCAGGGCATGATGGAGGCGATCCGCTATGACGAGGACGGCCAGCTTCTGACCGGGTCCTTCATGGATTACGCGATGCCACGCGCCAGCGACCTGCCGTTTTTCAACGCGCAGACGGCCTCGGTCGAGACCGCGTCCAACACGCTGGGCACCAAGGGCGTGGGCGAGGCGGGAACGGTCGGCGCGCTGCCGGTCCTGTCCTCGGCCATCGCGGATGCCTTGGCGCCCCTCGGGGTTGACCATGTCACCCTGCCGGCCACGCCCTCGGCAATCTGGGAGGCGATCCGGGCCGCACGCAAGTGAGACTGGCCGCGTTTCAGCAGTGCCCGAGGAATAGACACAGGCCCGCAATCGCGATCCAACTGTCGGCCTTTCTCGACACAGGTGCCGAATAATCCCGGTGTGTCCGCCGTTTTGGCGCCATGCGCTTGCATCGGGGGGCACGCTGTTAAAGAAGGCAGGATGCATATCGTGCCATGTACTCTTCGAAGGTAGACGCCATGACGGTTTCAACGACATTCACGACGCAAGACATGCGCGCGGCGATCCTGCATCACCTGACCTACACGATGGGCAAGGATGCGGACCACGCCACGACCTACGACTGGCGCATGGCCCTGTCTTTCGCGGTGCGGGACCGGATCGTGGACGGCTGGTTCGCCTCGACCCGGAAAAGCTACGAGGCGGGGGCGAAGCGGGTTTACTACCTGTCGATGGAATTCCTGATCGGGCGGCTTTTGCAGGACGGGCTGGTGAACTTGCGGCTGCTCGACGATGCCTGCGAGGCGCTGACCGCGCTTGGCCTCGACCCTTGGCAAGTGATCTCGAATGAGCCGGACGCGGCGCTGGGCAACGGTGGATTGGGACGATTGGCGGCTTGTTTCCTCGAGTCGCTCTCCAGCCTCGGGGTGCCCGCCCATGGATACGGCATCCGATACGAACACGGTCTGTTTCGCCAAAGTTTTGTCGATGGTCGGCAGGTGGAATTGCCTGAAACCTGGTTGCAGCAACATCACGCCTGGGAATTCGAGCGCCCCGAGGCGCGCTATCGGATCGGGTTCGGTGGCGATGCCCGTGATGCCGGTTGGGACCCGGCCGAGGCGGTGATCGCCGCGGCCTATGACACGCCGATCGTCGGCTGGCAGGGGCGCTGGGCGAACACGCTGCGCCTGTGGGCGGCCAAACCGGTCGAGGCGTTCGACCTCGACAGCTTCAACCGGGGCGATTTCGTCGGCGCTGCCACGCCCGAGGCGATGGCCCGCACGATCAGCCGGGTGCTCTACCCCGACGACACGACCGAGATCGGCAAGGAACTGCGGCTGAAGCAGGAGTATTTCTTCACCGCCGCCTCGCTGGCCGACATCCTGCGACGCTTCGAGATGGAGCATGGCGATCTGCGCAAGTTGCCGGAAAAGGTGGCGATCCAGTTGAACGACACCCACCCGGCCATCGCCGGGCCGGAACTGGTGCGCCTGCTGCACGATGACAATGGCATCCCCTTCGACGAGGCAATGGACCTTGCCCGCAGCACGCTGGGCTACACCAACCACACGCTGCTTCCCGAGGCGTTGGAGCGCTGGTCGGACCATCTTTTCGGGCGTCTGCTGCCGCGGCACCTCGAGATCATCGACCGGATCGACCAGGCGCACCGCGCGACCTACCCGTCAAGCAGCGTGACGATCCGCGAACCCGGCGTGGTGAAGATGGGCGAGTTGAGCTTTGTCATGGCGCATCGCGTCAACGGGGTGTCGGCCCTGCATACCGAGTTGATGAAATCGACCGTGTTCAAGGAGTTGAACGCGCTTCACCCGGACCGGATCGTGAACGAAACGAACGGTGTCACGCCGCGCCGGTGGCTCTTGTCGTCGAACCCGCGGCTGGCCAGCCTGATCACCGAGCGGATCGGGGAGGATTGGGTCGGTGACCTCGAACAATTGTCCAGGCTGGAAGAGCATGTCGGCGACGCGGGCTTCCTGTCGGCCTATGCCGAGGCCAAGCGCGCCAACAAGGCGGACCTTGCCGCGTGGATCGAGGCCGAGCATGGCATCGCCCTCGACCCCGCGATGATGTTCGACGTGCAGATCAAGCGCCTGCACGAATACAAGCGTCAGCATCTCAATATCCTCGAGGCCATTGCGCTGTGGCAAGCGATCCGGGCCGCGCCCGATGCGGACTGGACCCCGCGGGTCAAGATTTTCGCGGGCAAGGCCGCGCCGGGCTATCATTTCGCCAAGGACATCATCCGCCTGATCAACGACGTGGCCGAGGTGGTGAATGCCGATCCGGTGACGCGTGACAAGCTCAAGATCGTGTTCCTGCCGAATTATAACGTGACGCTGGCCGAGCGTCTGATCCCGGCTTCGGATCTCTCGGAACAGATCTCGACCGCGGGCAAGGAAGCCTCGGGCACCGGCAACATGAAATTCGCGCTGAACGGTGCCCTGACGATCGGCACGCTGGACGGCGCGAACGTGGAAATCCGCGAACGGGTGGGGGAAGAGAACTTTTTCCTGTTCGGGATGACGGCGGACGAGGTCGTGGCGCGACGCAAGATCAAGGATCATGCGGCCAAGGCCATCGCTGTCGACCCGCGCCTTGCCGCCGCGCTGGCCGCCGTGCGCGACGGCACGTTCTGCGCCGAGGAGCCTGACCGCTATGCCCATATCGTGCAGAACCTGTCCGGGCCGGATTACTTCCTCGTGTCGTCGGATTTCACGGATTACTGGCGCGCGCAGCGCGAGGTGGATGCCGCTTACCGGGATGCCGATGGCTGGACGCGGATGGCCGCGCGCAACACCGTGCGCTCGGGCTGGTTCTCGTCCGACCGGACGATCCGGGGCTACATGGCCGATGTCTGGGGCGCGGAGCCGGTCATCTGATCGGCGGCGACCTGCGGTGTGGAGCGGTTGCAACTGCCCGGCGTTTCCCTAGGCTGGTGCTGGATGTATTTGGCGGTGACAGCTTTTTCACGGCTGGGGAATCCCATCGCCGGGTCGGGCTGTCGCATCGGCGGCCCCCCGGTGGACGCCACGACCCGGAACAGGGAGGACCACGATCCATGGTCGACAGCTCTTCACGTTTGATGCGCAAAAGCATGGCCTTCGTTCTGGCCGGGGGGCGGGGAAGCCGCCTCAAGGAATTGACGGACAACCGCGCCAAGCCGGCGGTCTATTTCGGGGGCAAGGCGCGGATCATCGACTTTGCCCTGTCGAACGCCCTGAATTCCGGCATTCGCAAGATGGCCATTGCCACCCAGTACAAGGCGCATTCCCTGATACGCCACTGCCAGCGCGGCTGGAGCTTTTTCCGGCCCGAGCGCAACGAGTATCTCGATATTCTACCGGCCAGTCAGCGCGTGGCCGAGAACCAATGGTATCTGGGCACCGCCGATGCGGTGACGCAGAACATCGACATCGTGGACAGCTACGGGGTGGATTACGTCCTGATCCTTGCGGGTGATCACATCTACAAGATGGATTACGAACGGATGATCCGACAGCATGTCGAGACGGGGGCGGATGTGACCGTGGGGTGCCTGACCGTGCCGCGCAAAGAGGCCACGGCCTTCGGCGTGATGGGGGTGGATGCCAACGACCGGATCACCAGCTTTCTGGAAAAACCGGCCGACCCGCCCGGCACCCCGGATGATCCCGGCGTCGCGCTGGCCTCGATGGGGATTTACGTCTTCGACTGGAAGTTCCTGCGCGAGCTCTTGATCGCCGATGCCGAGGATCCGAATTCCAGCCATGATTTCGGCGGTGACCTGATCCCCGACATCGTGAAGAATGGCAAGGCGATGGCCCATCGCTTTTTCGACAGTTGCGTGCGCCACGCCTCCGACGCGCCGGCCTATTGGCGCGATGTCGGCACGCTCGATGCGTTCTGGAAGGCGAATGTGGACCTGACCGGCTTCACCCCCGATCTGGACCTTTGGGATCATAACTGGCCGATCTGGACCTATTCCGAGATCGTCCCGCCCGCCAAGTTCATTCATGACGAGGAAAACCGGCGCGGCATCGCTGTCAGTTCCCTTGTGTCGGGCGGCTGCATCATTTCCGGCACCGAGATCCGGCAATCGCTGCTGTTCACCATGGTCCATACCAACAGCTATTCCAGCCTCGATCAGGCGGTGGTCCTGCCGCACGCCAATATTGCGCGCCATGCGCGGCTGACCAAGGTGGTGATCGACCGTGGCGTCCAGATCCCCGAGGGGTTGGTCGTGGGCGAGGACCCGGAAGAGGACGCCAAGTGGTTCCGCGTGTCCGAGGGGGGTGTCACCCTGATCACCAAGCGAATGCTGGAAAAGCGTCAGGCCGCGCTCGGATGAAGGTTCTGTCGGTCGCCTCGGAATGCGTGCCTTTCGTCAAGACGGGGGGGCTTGCCGACGTGGTGGGCGCGCTGCCGCGCGTCATGGGGCAGGCGGGCGTCGAGATGCGGGTCATGCTGCCCGGCTATCCCGGCGTGATGCGGGCCATCGGCAAGGCGAAAACCGTTCTGGAAGAGAGTGACCTCTTCGGCGGCGCGGGCCGTGTGGTTGCCGCCAAGGCGGCGGGTATCGACCTTTTGGTCCTCGATGCGCCGCATCTGTTCGAGCGGGATGGCTCGCTTTACACGGGGCCGGGCGGAACGGATTGGGCCGACAATCCCGAACGCTTCGCGGCGCTGTCCTGGATGGCGGCGCGTGTCGCGATGGAAGGGGCGGGCAAATGGCGGCCCGATATCTTGCATGGCCATGACTGGCAGGCGGGTTTCGCGCCCTATTACCTGAAGAAACAGGGCAGCGCGCTCCCCACGATCCTGACGATCCACAACATCGCCTTCCACGGCCTTGCGCCGCGGGACAAACTGTCGACGCTCCGGCTCGACCCGGCGGATTTCGTGCAGGACGGAGGTTTCGAATTCTGGGGGCAGGTGGATGCTCTGAAGGCGGGCCTGGTCTGGTCCGACAAGATCACAACGGTCTCGCCGACCTATGCGCGGGAATTGACCCGGCCCGAGTTTGGCGCCGGCCTCCATGGGGTGATCGAGGCCCGGGCGAGCGATCTCGCGGGCATCCTGAACGGGATCGACACCGAGGCCTGGGATCCTACGACCGACCCCCTGATCGCCGCACCATTCAAGACCCCGCGCGGCAAGGCCCGGAACAAGGCCGCCCTTCGCTGGGAATTCGGCTTGCCCGAGGCCGGTGGCCCGCTTTGCGTCGTCGTCTCCCGCCTGACCGAGCAGAAGGGGCTCGACCTGTTGATCGAGGCCTTGCCTGCCCTTGTCGATCAGGGCGGGCAACTGATCCTGCTTGGCACGGGCGAGGCCAAGCTGGAGGCGGCCTTCCGCAAGGCGGCGCATCATGAGAACGTCGCGGTTCATATTGGCTATGACGAAGGGCTGTCGCACCGCCTGATCGCGGGGGCGGACGCGATCCTTGTCCCCTCGCGCTTCGAACCTTGTGGCCTGACCCAGCTTTATGCCCTGCGCTACGGGACGATTCCGCTGGTCTCTCTGACCGGGGGGCTGGCAGATACCGTCATCCCGGCCAACCCCGCCGCCCTGGCAAAGGGGGTGGCGACGGGCATCCAGATCAACCCGCTCACGTCCCACGCCCTTGCGCTGGGGCTTCTCGACCTTTGTACACTCTACCAGGACAAGGCGACCTGGGCCCGGATGCAGCGCAACGCGATGGCCCAGCCCGTCGGGTGGGAGGCCTCGGCCGCCGCCTATGCCCGGCTTTATCACGAGGTAGCCACCCCCGCATGACCGCACAATTGACGATGGCCGAAGGCCGCGCGGCGCCCCTCGGCGCGACATTCGATGGCGAGGGCGTCAACTTCGCCGTGTTCTCGGAACATGCCACGCGCATCACGGTCTGCCTGTTTTCCGAGGACGGAAAGCACGAGACACACCGCCTGGATCTGCCCGAACGCGACGGCGACGTGTGGCATGGCTATGTCTCCGGCCTGCGTCCGGGGCAGCTTTACGGCTTGCGCGCCGAGGGTCCTTACGCCCCGCACCAGGGGCACCGGTTCAACTACAACAAGCTGTTGATCGACCCCTATGCCAAGCGTCTCACGGGCCACCCGCGCTGGCATGACGCGCTGATGGGATACACGGTGGGCCACAGCCACCAGGACCTGAGCTTCGACAAGCGCGACAGTGCGCCCTACATGCCGCGCTGCTCGGTCGAGGACCCCAGTTTTTCATGGGGCGGGGATCGTGCCCCGCGCAGGCGCGAGGCCGAAACGATCCTCTACGAGGCGCATGTCAAAGGCTTCACGCAGCGGTTCCCGGGCGCCGATCACCCCGGCAGTTTTCTTGCGCTCGGGTCGGATGTGGTGCTGGATTACCTGACCGATCTCGGCGTCACGGCGATCGAGTTGCTTCCGTCGCAGGCATTTCTGAATGACCGTTTCCTCGTCGAAAAGGGGCTGACGAATTACTGGGGCTACCAGACGCTTGGCTTTTTCGCGCCCGAGCCCCGCTATCTGACGGACGGCCAGATCGCCGAGTTCCAGTACATGGTCGCCCGGCTCCACGCGGCCGGGATCGAGGTGATCCTCGACGTGGTCTACAACCACACCTGCGAGGGGTCCGAGGCCGGTCCGACCCTGTGTTTCCGCGGGCTCGACAACCTCAGCTACTACCGCCTTGCCTCGGACGGGCGCAGCTACATCAACGACACGGGCACGGGAAACACGGTGAACGTGGATCACCCGATGGTTTTGCGCATGATCCTCGACAGCCTGCGCTACTGGGTCGAGGTGATGCATGTGGACGGGTTCCGCTTTGACCTGTGTTCGACGCTGGGGCGCACGGATCACGGCTTTCACCGCGGGGCGGCCTTCTTTGACGCGATCCGGCAGGACCCGGTTCTGACCGAGGTCAAACTGATCGCCGAGCCATGGGATATCGGGCCGGGTGGCTACCAGCTGGGGGCCTTTCCGCCGCCCTTCATGGAATGGAACGACAAGTTTCGCGACGGCGTGCGCCGCTATTGGCGCGGCGATGCCGGCATGGTGCCGGAGCTGGCCGACCGCCTGACCGGATCGGCGGTGCAGTTCGACCATTCGGGGCGGCCCGCCACGGCCTCGGTCAACCTTCTGACGGCGCATGACGGGTTCACGCTGGCCGATGTCGTGTCCTACGTGGAGCGGCACAACGCGGCCAATGGCGAGGACAACCGCGATGGGCATGGCGAGAATTTCTCGGACAATTTCGGGGTGGAAGGTCCAAGCGACGATCCCGACGTGATCGCGGCGCGGGGGCGGCGGCGGCGCAACATGATGGCGACGCTGCTTCTGTCCCAAGGCACGCCCATGATCCTCGCCGGCGATGAGGTCGGGCATAGCCAGATTGGCAACAACAACGCCTACTGCCAGGATAACGAGATCAGCTGGATCGACTGGGACAACGCCGATGAAGACTTCCGCGCCTTCACCCGTGATTTGATCGCGTTTCGCAAGGCGCACCCGATCCTGCGGCAGAAACGCTTCCTGCACAGCCAGGAACGCGCGGTGGACGGGGTCGAGGACCTGTTCTGGTGGCGCGAGGATGGCGCGCCGATGGAGCAGGACGACTGGGACGATGACCAACGTCGCGTGCTCTGCGCCGAGTTGCGCATGGCCTCGGGCAGCCCGGCCTATGCCGAGCGTGAAGAAGCCCTGTTCCTCGTCTTCAATGCCGGGGACGAGGGCGTGCGTGTGACCCTGCCTGATCCGACCGAGGGCTGGTTCTGGTCGCGCAGGATCGACAGCGCCGCCGCGTGGTTCGGCGCAGAAGAAGTGGGCGATACGGTGGAGGTCGCAGGTCCGTCGGTCACCGTCTGTGTGCTTGAGGCGCGGGATGGCTGACGCATTGTCGGCGCTGGCGGTCCGGGCGGGGATTGTTCCGTCCTATACCGATCAGACGGGGCGGCGGCGTCGGACCGGGCGTGCGACGATGCGGGCCTTGCTGGCCGCGATGGGGCTGCCTGCCGCGACGGAGGCCGAGGCCGCGGATCGCCTCCATGCGCTCGAGGCAGAGGCGACCGCGGGCCGCCTGCCGGCCTGGGCCGTCGGTGTGCCGGATGAACCGCTGCGCAACCTGGTCCCCACCGGTGCGGACTGGTCCTTGCAACTGGAAGACGGCGCCGCATGCGAAGGGTGGGGGGATACCCTGCCGGGCCTGCCGCTGGGGTTGCACGCGCTGCGGGTCGGCCCATCCGTCTGCACGCTGATCGTGGCGCCACGGCGTCTGCCCGAACCGCCGCGCTGCTGGGGGCTGATGGCGCCGCTTCACGCGATGCGCCCGGCCGAGATCGGCGGCCTGGCCGATTACGAGGACCTGGCCGTCGCGGGCGAAGGTCTGGCGCGGCAAGGGGCGGCGTTTCTGGGTCTCAACCCGATCCATGCCGGTTTCTTCAACGATCCCGGGGGCTTCAGCCCCTACACGCCGTCCCATCGCCGCCGGCTCAGCGTCTTTCATGTCGCGGAGGGCCAAACGGCCTCCGCCGGCGGCGCAACCGTCGACTATGCCACGGAGATCCCGAAGCGCCGGGCCGCTTTGCAGAGGGCGTTCGCCGCCTTCCAAGAGGCCGGGGGCGATCCCGGGTTTTCCGAATTCAGGAAAGCCGAGGGCGCGGCGCTCGACCGCTTCGCCCTGCATCAGGCGCTGTCGGACCAATACGGGGCCTATTGGACGGAGTGGCCCGCTGCCTTGCAGGACCCGACCAGCGCCGAGGTGGCGCAGGCACAGGCCGGGTTGCGCGATGCCGTGACCTTCCACGCCTGGCTGCAATGGCGGGCGCATGAAGGGTTGCAGACGGCCAACAACCGGGCCAAGGCAGCAGGCATGGGCTTGGGCCTCTACCTCGACCTTGCGGTGGGGACCCATCCGGCTGGCGCCGAGACCTGGGAAGACCGCGAGAGCTTTGCCATCGGCGCCTCTCTCGGGGCGCCGCCCGATGCGTTTGCCGCCGATGGGCAAAGCTGGGGTCTTGCGCCGTTCAACCCGCATGCGCTGATCGCGAAGGGATTTCGCCCCTTGGCTGAGACGCTTCGCTGCCAGATGGCGTTGTCGGGGGCGGTCCGGATCGACCATATCCTCGGCTTCGACCGCGCGTTCTGGGTGCCCGAGGGGGCGGCGGGGGCCTATGTCCAGATGCCGCGCGAGGCGATGCTGGCCGTGGTCCGGCTGGAGGCCGCCCGGGCAGGCGCGATTGTCGTGGGCGAGGATCTGGGCAACGTGCCAAGGGGGCTGCGCGCCAGGCTGGCAGCCTCCGGCATCCTGAGTTGCCGCTTGCAACTGTTCGAACGATTGCCGGGCGATGCGCCGGCCTTTCGCCCGCCCGAGACGTTCGGGCGGCGGTCCATCGCCAGTTTCTCGACCCACGATCTGCCGACGTGGAAAGGCTGGCGGCAAGGGCACGAGGTCACGACACGGCGCGATCTGGGCCATATCATGCCCGGCTTCGCGGAAGAGGAACTCGACCGACGCAAGGTCGAGGTCGCGGCTTTCGATGCGATGACTGCAAAGGTCGCGCCGGAGGGGACGGATCCGGCCTCGGTCGATGCGATGCACCATGCGCTGGGGGCGACGCGCTCGGCCTTGGCGATGGTGCAGGTCGAATGCGCCCTCGACATCGTGCCGCAACCGAACCTGCCGGGGACCACGACCGAATACCCGAACTGGCGTCAGCGCCTTCCCGTCGGTGCGGCCGACCTAGGGAATGACCCTCGCATCGCCCGCGCCGCGCGGATCATGGCGGCGCATAAACGCTGAACCCTCAGCGCGGCGCGCGGGTATAGACCAGCGCCATCGAGTCCTTCAGGGTGATCGGCCCGCCGGTATAGTCTCCGCCAATCGAAGGCGTGCGGAGGGCAAGACGCCAGCCGGTGCCCTTGATCCCGGGAACGGCCAAGGTCAGCGGGTCGATCTCATCAGTTGGTTTGCCTTCCATATGCGCGACGGAAAAGACCTGCTCGCCGTCCGGCCCGTGCCGGAGCGAGGTGAACACTGTCCGACCGCTGACCGGGTGCAGGTAGTCGAAATGATCCTTCGGGCCGTAATTGTCGCGCAGCCATGGCCGCGCGCGGCGGAAATTGCGCGTGGCAAGGCAGAACGCCGCCTGTTCGCCATCGAGCGAGGGCAGGGAGTTCGACACGTTGCAGTAATCGTGCATGTCGTCCATCCACGCCCGTGCGATGCGCTTGAGGTTCACAACCGTGAACTCGGGTCCGGCGAGCGGCGGCTCTGCCTTGGATAGAAGCCGCGCGATTTCCTCGAGGTCGTATTCCGTGACCTCGACCAGCGCGGGCAGGAATTCCATGAAGCGCGCCAATTCCTCGCGCGTCTCGAAGCCCAATTCCTTCAGGCGGCGAAAATTGGCGGGCACGGAGTAGCTGTATTCATCGACCTGCCATTTCAGGCTGATCGCCTCTTCGGCGACGACCTTGACGCCGTAGCGGTCGTCCTGGTTGCGGATGAAGCCCCAACTGGCCCGCGCCATGGCGTTCAGGAAATCCATCGGCACCCCGGGCAGCGCGACATAGGTCAGCACATGGACGGCGGGGTTGTCATAGGCCTTGTCGAGGATCTCCATCCGCGTGCGGCCCAGCCGCGTGTTCACGTTCAGCTTGGGGTTCACCTGCGTCCCCCGGCGCAGCGTGTCGTGGTTCGACGTGCCCGAGATCCAGTTCGCGCCCACGTCCAGCATCTCGCGGATGCGCCAGAATTTCGACAGCCAGAAGGTATAGAGGAACGGGGTGTTATGGGCGAAGGTCAGCGGCCCCCATTGGAACACGTCATCGTCACGCTGCGCGGTAATGACCGCGCGGTAATCCGAGGACAGT
Source organism: [Roseibacterium] beibuensis (assembly GCF_039542305.1). Taxonomy (NCBI): domain Bacteria; kingdom Pseudomonadati; phylum Pseudomonadota; class Alphaproteobacteria; order Rhodobacterales; family Roseobacteraceae; genus Roseicyclus; species [Roseibacterium] beibuensis. Next base: position 528,657 of record NZ_BAABHW010000001.1, read on the forward strand.
TCCCAATCCTCGTCCGGCCAGGGGCGGCCATCCTCGAAGATGAACCACGGGCGATAGCGGGTGCCCGCGACCTCCTGCTCGATATCGGCCATCTCCTGCAGGAAGTCGTCGTCATGGCGCAAGACCTGTGCGGCACTGTCCCACCATTTGAAATCCTGCGCGCCGTCGACGCGCACGCCATCGGCGCCGAAATCGACCTTGCGGCGCTGCATGTCCAGCAAGATCGCGCGGACTGTCGGGTTCTGGTAATCGAGGTTCTGGCCATACATGTTCGGCCCGGCGAAGAAATGGCTGTTCAGCGCATCGAGGCCCTGGTTGTCGGAATGGCCGAAGACCACGTCGAGAACCAGTTTCTTGGGCTTCGATGGGAAGTTGTGCAGCACCGAAATCAGGTCGATCAACTCATCGGGACGGCCGGATTCAAGAAGGACCGGGTTAACCGTGGACATGCCCGCGATGACGATGTCGTAGCCCCAGTTCGTCGTGTCCGGGCGAAGCAGAGAGACCTCCACGGCATCGCTATCGCCGTCCTGCTCCTGCCAGAAATCCGGGCCGGTTTCGTAGACGGTGGTCGGCTCGACGGGCAGAAGCTGAACAGCGTCATAACCAAGGAAAAGCTGATCGGCCGGTTCCAGCGGCAGGTCGCGGGCGACCCGTTCGGCGAGGCGTTGGTAGTGACGCGTCAGGCTGGCCAGGGTGCCGCCCGCCGTCGCCGTGGGGACGTGAATTTGCAGGATATTGCCCGGCGGCCCGAACTTGTGCGGGGCGTCGCCGCGCAGCGCCTCGAAATAGGCCGTGTCGCCGCGCCCGGCCTGCATCGCGGCCACGTCATAGAGTTCCGCCGGGGCCATCGCGCCAAAGGGCAGCGACATGGCCAGCGGGTCGAGGATGCGGTGCCACTGGTCCTCGGCATCCCTCCAGGCCAGCGCGTAGAAGTCGCCGATCGTCTCTCGGCTGCCGGCGCGCATACCGGTGACGGCGGTAAAGCAATGTGCTTCCTCGCGGATGACCGGGACCCATGCGCGCTCGAACCGCACGGTCTGATGCGCGCGCGTCAGGTCGAGCGGCTCAAGGGGCGACAGGATTTCAAGGAAGATATCGCCCGAGGGCACGCGCTGGTCGAGGAGTTCCGGTGTCCAGAAGCCGAAGAGCGCACGGTCGCCCTCGACGCGCCCGCCAAGGCGGCGGGCAATCCGGCGTTCGGCCTCGAAACTCGTTTCAGCGGTGGTCAGCGCGTCGCGCGCGGCATCGGCTTCGGCGCGGGCGGCATCCTCGTCGAATGCAATACGGTCGGTCAGGGGCATCGCGGCTCCTTTCTCGGAAACAGGTCGGTCAGGCGACGCTCAGCCCTCGTGGACAAGAACGACCGTGGAGAGGGGCGGCAGGTAGATCTCGGTGCTGGCTGCCTGGCCGTGCAGCGGCTCGGATCGGGCCTCGACCGCACCCATGTTGCCACGCCCTTGCCCGCCATAGATCTCGGCGTCGGTGTTCAGCGCCTCGCGCCAGCGGCCCGTGGCGGGCAGGCCCAGCTTGTAGGCCGGGCGTTCGACGGGCGTGAAGTTACACAGGACGACCGCGTTGGGGTCGTCCGGCCCGCCGCGGCGCAGCCACGCGTAGACGGAGTTCGCGGCATCGTCGGCCTCGATCCACTGGAACCCTTGCGGGTCCGCATCCAGCGCATGCAGGGCAGGCGTGCCCCGGTAAAGCGTGTTGAGGTCGCGCACGAGCCGTTGCAGCCCGGCATGGCGCGGATCGTCCAATGCGGCCCAGTCGATCTGGGCGTCATGGTTCCATTCGGATCGCTGGCCGAACTCCTGCCCCATGAACAGCAGTTTCTTGCCCGGATGCCCCCACATGAAGCCGTAATAGGCGCGCAGGTTGGCCAGTTTCTCATCCTCGTTGCCGGGCATCTTGCCGAACATCGAGCCTTTGCCATGCACCACCTCGTCATGGCTGATCGGCAGGATGAAGTTCTCCGAAAAGGCGTAGGTCAGGCCGAAGGTCATCTGGTGATGGTGGTGGCGGCGGTGGATGGGTTCGCGCGACATGTAGTCGAGCGTGTCGTTCATCCAGCCCATGTTCCACTTGTAGCCAAAGCCAAGCCCCCCCTGATCGACCGGCGCCGAGACCTTGGGGTAAGAGGTGCTTTCCTCGGCCACGGTCATGATGCCGGGCTGCGCGCCGTAGGTGGCGGCGTTCATCTCCTGCAACATGGCGATGGCTTCGTAGTTTTCGCGCCCGCCATCCTTGTTGGGAACCCATTCGCCCTCGGCCCGGGAATAATCGCGGTAGAGCATCGAGGCCACGGCATCCACGCGCAACCCGTCGACATGGTATTCCTCAAGCCAGTAGATCGCGTTGGAGACGAGGTAGTTCTTAACCTCGGTCCGCCCGTAATTGTAGATCAGGGTGTTCCAGTCCTGGTGGAACCCCTCGCGCGGGTCGGCATGTTCGTAAAGCGCCGTGCCGTCGAAATGGCCGAGGCCATGCGGATCGGTCGGGAAATGCCCCGGCACCCAGTCCAGGATGACCCCAAGGCCTTTCTCGTGGGCAGCCGCGACGAGGTCGCGGAATTCATGTGGGGGGCCGTGGCGCACGGTCGGAGCGAACAGACCCACCGGCTGATAGCCCCATGATCCGTCGAACGGGTATTCGCTGATCGGCATCAGCTCGATATGGGTGAAGCCCATGTCGGCAGCATACTCGACCAGTTCCTCTGCGGCCTCGACATAAGAGATCGGACGCCCGCCCGCCTTGCGTCGCCACGATCCCAGGTGCACCTCGTAGACCGAAATCGGCGCGGTGCGGGCATTGCGCCCGGCCCGCGTCTCCATCCAGTCGCCATCGGGCCATCCGTAGCCGCGAATGTCACGCACCACCGAGGCGTTTTCCGGCGGGTGTTGCGAGCCAAAGCCGACCGGGTCGGCCTTGAGCGGGCCGAGTTTTCCGTCCGCACCGAGAAGTTCGTACTTGTAGGGTTCGCCTTCGCCGATGCCGGGAATGAAGATTTCCCACACGCCGGTATTGGCGCGGCGGCGCATGACATGGCGGCGGCCGTCCCAGAGGTTGAAGCCCCCGGCCACCGAGACGCGTTTCGCGTTCGGCGCCCAGACGGCGAAATGGGTGCCCTCCACGCCCTCATGGGTGATGACATGGGCGCCCAGCGCCTCCCACAGGCGTTTGTGGGAGCCTTCGCCCATCAGGTAGTCGTCGATCTCGCCCAGGACCGGGCCGAAGCGGTAGGGATCGTCGAACTCCCACGCGACACCACCGGGGGCGGTCGCGTGCAGGCGATACGGCGCGTCGCCCGGCACGGGGCCGAAGAATATGCCCTCATATTCTTTGGCCGGGGAAAGCGGGTAGGGGTCTTCAACCCCTTCGAGCTTTGCTGAAACGCTGTCCGCGCCCGGCAGGAACACGGTCACGATCCGGTCCCCATTTCGCTCATGCGGTCCAAGCAGCGAGAATGGATCGTCGAACTCACCTTTGAGGAGGCGGGCCAGGTTTTCGGGCGGGGCGATGTCGGTAGTCAGGTCGCGGTGATCTGTTTGCATGTGCAGAAAGGATAGGGATTATCCCTTGAACATCAACCGGCTTGCGGGCTTGCGGGCGATTTCCGGCCGGTGATTTGGCCTTCAGTGGACGGTAGTTCAGCTTGTTTTCAAAGGGCTAGCGAAAAGCGCGCCACGCCGGGGACGGGCATGGCGCGCAGCTCGGACCATGGGTGGGAGAGGCCGCCCCTGGAGCTACGTGCCCGTCAGGTAAAGCGGCGTGCGCGATTTTGGGACCTTGGTGATGTAGTTGTGGCGGGCCACGTGGTAGCTGGTATCGAACCCGAAAAAGTTAAGGCGCATCTGCGCCAGTTCCTCGTCGCGATAGGCGGAAAGCGGTTTCTGCGCCTCGTCATGCATGCGATCGGCCTGTTTCCGGGCCAATGTCGCGTCGAACGCGTCCGATGCGACCCGAGTTTGCACAAATTCGAGTGCTTGGCTGTCGGCTTCTTCCGGCGTTCCGGTCAGCATGCGGTCGATCAGCCCCAATCGCGCGGCCTCGGGGGCCGATAGGGGCAGACGCGTTTCCATCAGCGCCTTGGCCCCCGCCTCGCCGAGGCGGCGGGGCAGAAGGTAAGTCCAGTATTCCGACCCGTAGAGGTTGCCCATGTTCTTGTAATGCGGGTTCAAGACGGCGGTATCTATGGCCAGCACTTCGTCAGCGGCCAGCGCCATGAAAACGCCCCCGGCACCGGCATTCCCGCGCATGGCAGACACCACCCACTTGTCGCGAGCCTCCAACAGGGCGAGGCAGACGTCGTCGATGGCCTCGATCAGTTCCAGCGAGGCTTCTGCGGGGCTGTCGCTGGCCTCGATCGTGGCGAGATCGATACCGTTCGACCAGAAATCCGGGCCGCCCGTCAGCAAGAGCGCCTTGGCGTCCGAGGCGGAGGCGGCGCGGATGGCTGCTTCGAGCGCGCGGCAGCGGTCGTGGTTCATCGCGCCGTTGTGAAAGGGAAAGCGGATCAAGACCACATTGCCGTGTCGCTCGACCTCAACCGCACCGGGCGTGTCGTCGGAAACGATCGTCGGCGGCAGTGGAAGGCCCAGAAGGCGCAAGGCGTGTGTCGCTGGCAGTTTGAGGGCGCGGGTTTCGCCGGGCAACGTGACGCGAAGCTGGCCGATCCAGACGCTGCCATCGGAAGTGGCGCGCAGGATCGCCTCGCCGCTATGGCCAACAATCTCGCCCGGAGTGCCGGTCTGATCGGACGGATGGGCGTCATGGAGCCAGACGGACTGGCCCCCGATCTCGTCGCGTACGCCCGGGTGACCGTCAGAGGCGCGGATGCGGCGCAGCACGGCCTCGGTGGTCATCGCGGACCAATCGATGGCGCGATCTGATTGGGTCATCGCGGGCCGGGCCGGAACGTCGGGGCAGTTGGCATCGCGTTGCGGTCCAGCGGCGCGCGTGAACCGGTCCAGCGCTTCGTGCAGGGCCGCAACGGCGGCCTCGGTCACTTCGCGCCGGTAGAGGCTGGATTTCGTGGCCGCGCGAATGGGGAAGGTCCGATGCGCCCAGACGGGGCCGGTGTCCATCTCTGCCGCGGCCCCGAGGATCGTGACGCCCCAGGTTTCGGCACCGTCGAGGATCGCCCAGTCAAGCGCGCTTGGCCCCTTGTCCCCCAGCGGTCCGGGATGGACGATCATCGTTGGCACCGCGCGGCAAACATCCTCGGGGATCGCGCGCTTGAGAAACGGGGCGATCAGCAGGTCTGGCCGACGCTCGAACACCGCGCGCCTCGTCACGGCATCGTTGATGTCGAGTTCCACCGAAAGGTCATGCCCGGCGGCGGCCAGCTCCAGCCAGATGCGTTGCGTCAGGCTGTTGAAGGCGTGGGTCAGCAGAAGAATTCGCATCAGCAGATCCTCGGGAGTTGTTCGCCGGCGATCCAGTCCACCATGCGGCGGCCGCCGAAGGCGGTCTCCATCTCGACGAAATGATCAGGGTCTTCGCCCACCTCGCCCACGATGGCCGCGTCGATGCCCAACGGGTGCGCGCGCATCGCGGAAAGGGCGGCCTCGGCCTCCGCGGCAGGCACAATGGCGACGAGTTTGCCCTCGTTGGCCACGTAGAGCGGGTCGAGGCCCAGGATCTCGCAAGCCCCGGCCACGGCGGGTCGGATCGGGAGGGCCTCCTCGGCGATGCTGATGCCGACCCCGCTGGCCTCGGCGATCTCGTTGAGGACGGCGGCCAACCCGCCCCGCGTCGGGTCACGCATCAGCCGCGTGCTCGGGGCGGCATCCAGCACCGCGGCGGCAAGCCCGTTCAATGCGGCGCAATCGCTGACGATGTCGGTCTGGAAATCAAAGCCCTCGCGGCTGCCCATGACCGCCACGCCGTGATCGCCGAGCGTGCCCGAGACAAGCACCTTGTCGCCGGGCTGCGCGTTCCGGGCCGAGAGGGACACCCCCTCGCGCACCTGTCCGAAGCCGGTCGTCGTGATGAAGACCCCGTCGCCCTTGCCGCGCTCGACCACCTTGGTGTCGCCCGTCACGATCCGAACGCCCGCGGCCCGCGCAGCCCCGGCCATGGACGCGACGATGCGCGAAAGATCAGCCAGCGGCAGGCCCTCTTCGATGATGAAGGAACAGGTCAATGCGACCGGGTCCGCACCGCCCATGGCCACGTCGTTCACCGTTCCGTTGACGGCAAGCGATCCGATATCTCCGCCCGGAAAGAAAAGAGGCGAGACCACGAACCCATCGGTGGACACGGCCATGCGCCCGGCGGGGAAGGACAGGATCGCCTGGTCCTCTTCTCCGGTCAGCAGGTCGTTGCCGAACGCGGCCACGAATAGCCGTTGGATCAGGTCGGCCATGTCGCGGCCGCCAGCGCCGTGGCTCATCTCGACCACGCCGTTCTCGAAGGATGCATGTTTCATTCTGCGGCCTCCATCCGGGCGGGGGCAGCCCTGCGGCGGCCATACTTGAAATAGGCGGCACAGGCGCCTTCGTCCGAGACCATGCAGGACCCAAGCGGCGTTTGCGGCGTGCATTGCTTGCCGAACAGTTTGCAATCCGTCGGGATCGCCGCGCCGCGCAGGATCTTGGGGCAGTCGCAGGCCTTGTTCTCCATCGCCCGGCCCGGCTGCATGTCAAAGCGCCGTTCGGCATCGAAATCGGCAAACCGGTCGCGCAGGCGGAAGGCGGAGTAGGGCACATGGCCAAGCCCGCGCCATTCGAAGCTGCGCCGCAACTCGAAAACTTCGGCGACCATGGCCTTGGCCGCGGCGTTGCCTGCCGGCGTCACGGCACGGGTGTACTGGTTTTCCACCTCGGCGCGGCCCTCGTTGATCTGGCGGATCAGCATCAGGATGGATTGCATAACGTCCAGCGGCTCGAACCCTGCGATGACCACGGGCTTGCGGAATTCCTCGGCGAAGTAGTCGTAAGGCTGCGAGCCGATCACCACCGAGACATGCGCCGGGCCCAGAAACCCGTCGATTTCGACCGCGTCCATGTCGCGGATTTCGGGCGCTTCGAGGATGTTGGTGATCGCAGCGGGCGTCAGGACGTGGTTGCAGAAGACCGTGAAGTTCCGCAGGCCCTTGGCCTCGGCCACCTTCAGCGCGACGGCCGTTGGCGGTGTGGTCGTCTCGAACCCGATGGCGAAGAACACGACCTGCCGATCGGGGTTGTCTTCAGCCAGTTTGATCGCGTCCATGGTCGAGCCGACCATCCGGACGTCCGCCCCCTCGGCGCGGGCCTTCAGCAGGCTTTGCTTGCGGGAGCCGGGAACGCGCAGCATGTCCCCGTAGGTGCAGAGCGTGACGCCCTCGCGCCGCGCAAGCGCAATGGCCATGTCGAGGCGGGTGATCGGCAAAACGCAAACAGGGCAGCCGGGCCCATGGATCATGCGCACGTTGGACGGCAACAGATCCTTGACGCCGTAGCGAAAGATCGCGTGCGTGTGCCCGCCGCAAAACTCCATGAGACGGTAGTCGCGGTCCGGATTCACCTCGTCGCGCATCCGGGCGGCGAGCGCGCGGGCCATGCGGGGGGCGCGGAAATCATCGACATATTTCATGATCTTGCCTCTTCGAGGGCGTCAAGTTCGGCCAGCGCGGCCAAGGTCGCTTCGGCCTCGTCCGGGTCGATCCGGCCAAGCGCGTAACCCACATGCACCAGCAGGAACTCCCCTTCGATGACGGGGCCGACCAGCACGGTGGACACGGTCTTGCGGGCCCCGCCGAGATCGATCTCGGCCAAGTCCCCGTCGAGGACGCGCGTTACCCGCGCAGGCACGGCATGGCACATGGGGTCATTCCTCCTCGTTTTGATCTTCGGTCTGGCTGTGGGGCGTGATGCCGTAGCGGTCCAGTTTCGCGCGCAGGCCGACGCGGGACAGGCCCAGTTCGGCGGCGGCGCGGCTCTTGTTCCAGCGCAGGCGGGTCAGGGTTTCGCGCAGGATGCGCATCTCGATCAGTTCGATGCGGTCCTTGAGCGGGCCGGTGCCCGTCATGACGGCCTCGGCCGTGCGATCGGCGCCGTCTTCGCCGGGCGGGGCCTGAAGGATGTGGCGCGAGATCAGTTCGGGGCCGAGGATGCGATCCTGCGCGAAGATCAACAGGCGCGTGACCTCGTTCGCCAACTCCTTGAGGTTGCCGGGCCAATCGTAGTTCTCGAGAAATTCGAGCGCGGCGTCCGATAGGCCCTGAACCGGCTTGCCGTGGGCAGAGGCCGCATCGAACAGGATGTTGCGCGCAAGGACCGACACGTCGCCGCGCCGCGCCCGCAACGGCGGAACGGAAATCTCGGCCACCGACAGCGCGTAGAACAGGTCCGAGCGGAACTGGCCGTCCGCAACCTGTGCCTTCAGGTCGCGGTGGCTGCCGGTCATCAGGCGCAGGCTGCTGGTCAGCGTTTCGTGCCCGCCCACGGGCTGAAACGCCCCCTCGGTCACGACGCGCAGCAAGGCGAGTTGCATGCGCGGGCTGAGCGTGTCGATCCCGTTCAGAAACAACGTTCCCCGGTCGGCCTTCTGGAAGAGGCCGATGCGGTTGGAGGGCTGGCCGGGCAAGGCGCCGCGCTTTGCGCCGAAAAGCTCGATCTCAAGCAACTCGTCCGACAATCCGGCGCAGTTCAGCTCGTGGAACGGTTTGTCCGATCGCAGCGAGGTATAATGCATCGCCCGCGCCAGCATTGTCTTGCCGGTGCCTGCCTCGCCCTGGATCAGGACGGGAACATCGAAGCTGGCGTATTGGCGGGCCTGCGTAACGACCGCGTTCATGGGCGAATTCGGCGCGCGCAAGACGTTCTCGAACCCCAACCCTTCGCGAAGGGCCTTTCGGCGTTGCTCGACCTGGCTTTCCGCCTGGGTCGAGAGGTAGCGCATTTCCAGCGCCATGCGGTCGTGATCGCGGCTGAGTTCGAATAGTTGCGTGGCGTTGCGCGCCGCCATCAGAAGCTGATCGGGGTGCCAGGGCTTGGTCACGAACTGGTAGATACCGGCATCGTTGATCGCCGCGATCATGTCGTTCGAGTCGGTATAGCCGGTGATGATGATGCGGATCGTTTCCGGCCAGCGGTCGCGCACTTCGGTCAGGAATTCGACCCCGGACTTGCCCGGCATCCGCTGGTCGCAGAAGATGACCTCGACGAAGTGCTCTTCCATCAACTGCCACCCTTCGGCGGCGTTGCTGGCCGTCAGACACTCGAAGTCATCCTCAAGCGCCATGCGCATCGCCGCGAGGGAATGTGCCTCGTCGTCGATCAGCAGGATGGAGGGCAATTGCTGCGTGTTCATTCGGCGGCCTGTGGGCGGTGGGTCTTTTCGGCAAGGCGCGCGTGCAACCAGGTCAACCAGTCCTGCATGCCCTCGCCGGTGCGGGCCGAGATGCGCAGGATCTCGATCCCGGGGTTCACGCGGCGCAGGTTCTCCTCGTACAGGTCGAGGTCCACGTCGCAATGCGGGGCGAGGTCGACCTTGTTGAGCAGCGCCAGCCGCGAGGCCGTGAACATGTCGGGGTATTTCAACGGCTTATCCTCTCCCTCGGTGACCGAGAGGATCGCGACCTTGCAATCCTCGCCGAGATCGAACCCGGCGGGACAGACGAGGTTGCCCACGTTCTCGATGAACAGCAAGCTGTCGCGGGCGAGGTCGAGATGGTCCATCGCGTGCCCGACCATATGCCCGTCGAGGTGGCAGCCCTTGCCAGTGTTGACCTGCACGGCAGGTGCACCGGTGGCCCGGATACGGTCGGCGTCATGCGCCGTCTGCTGGTCGCCCTCGATCACGGCCAGCGGTTGGTCGCCAAGCGTTTCGATGGTCCTGCACAGAAGCGTGGTCTTTCCCGACCCGGGCGAGGAAACGAGGTTCACGGCAAAGACGCCACGTCCCTTGAGAAAGGCCCGGTTCTCGGCGGCGTAGCGATCGTTCTTGGCCAGGATGCCCGTCTCGATCTCGATCAGACGTTCCTGTGACATGCCGGGCACGGCAACACCCGCGGGGCCGTGGCCATAGTGGATGTCCCCATGGGTGCCATGATGATGATGGTCATGCCCATGTTCGTGGTGATGATCATGGGAATGGTCGTTTCCATGCCCTTCGACCTTGGCGTCACCGCAACCGCAAACCGTGCACATCAGACTACCTCCAGATCCTTGACCCGCATTTCATCGCCGCCGACCGGCATCAGTTTTCCGCCACCGCAATCGGGGCAGGGGTCGAGCCTGTCGGCGATCTCGACCTCTTTCATGCAATCGTAGCAGAGCGCGCGGCCCGGCAGGTCGATCATAATCAGTCGCGCGCCCTCGGCCGGAGAGCCTCGCATCACCACGTCGAAGGCGAATTCAAGGGCCGGCTTTTCGACCCCGGCAAAACGCCCGATCTCGACCCGGACGCAGGTAACGCGGGTGGCGCGGTGCCGTCGCGCCTGATCTTCGATCACCTCGCGGATGCCCTCGCAGAGCGACATTTCATGCATCTTGCGTCTCCTCCAGCCGCACCGGACTGCACGGATCGAGAATTTCGAGCAGAAGCGGCGCAAGGCCCGAGCGGTCCGCCGGCAGAGTGGCGAGGGACCGCTCCAGCAGACCGCACGGTGAAAGAAGGTGGTCGGTCGGAGTTACTCGGGAAAACTCGGTCACGGACCCGTCGCAGACGCGGGCCCGCACAGAATAGGTGCCCCGGGCGGCCGGGACCAGTGCCGCACCGGGTTCGATGATGCGAGGCGCGGGAAGTGTGCCAGTCAGGCAGGCATCGATATCGAAGAGCCGTGCGGCGCTCCGCCAGAGCGGGCCGCGTCCATGTGTGTTGGCGATAGCAGAAAGGGCCGGGTGGTCGGAATGGCGCGCGGCCACGGTGTTTTCCACCGGGTCGGGTTCGAGAGCGGTGCGGTCATCGACCAGCGGCAAGTCGACCGCCGCGATCCCGTCGGGAAAACAGGCTGCGACTGCCGAAAGGACAGGCGCGATGCCCTGGCCCGACGCCAAGAAAGCGTTCATGTCGTCCGCAGTGTCCGGGCACCTTTGGCCGGACCCGAAAACGGCGGTTCGCACGGTGACGGGGTCGGCCTCCCAATTCGCGGGCAGGGCGTGTGACCCCGTACCGAGCCGTCCGGGTAGAACAAACATCAGACGCATGAGGTGATCGCGCAGGATCTCCCGCCGCAGACCTTCGCGCTGGCTGTCTTCGTCTTCAGCGGGCAGGCCGAGGGCAAGGCGCGCCGCGACCGCCTGAGCCGTGCGGCAAAGATTGAAGACCCTCGGCAACAGCTCGGCCACGTCCTTGGCGCGTTTGCCCACAACCAACTGTGTCACCGGCAGGCCAGGGATGGCATGGGCAACGAGAGGGGTTTGGCGGGCAATGACGGTCATCGGGTCAGTTCTGCGCGTCTTCGGCAAGGCCGGCGGTGATGAAGCCACGGCGTGTCGGCTCGGACAGGTCCGGCACCGGCATATCCCCGGTCTCGACCGGCGCGGCGGCGGCAAGTTCGGCCTCGCGGCTGGCGCGGATATCGGCCTTGCGGTCTGTCTCGGCCCGCACCTCGGGGTCGAACAGCGCGACCATGACCGCGTTGGCGACGTCGACGGCCTGCTTCTGGCTGCCGAAATCCCCCATCATGCTGAAGAGCGAACAGGCCTTGTAGCCGCCGATGGTCTCGCGCGTGTTATGGATGAACTCGTACTCGCCGGAGGGGAAGGCGATGCTCTCCTTCTCGCCGGGCGTAAGGCCGGACCAATCCTCGTCTTCCCCCGGAAGCTGGATCAGGTTCATGAACCAAGGCGACAGAAGCACACCCAGGGGCCGTCCGTCATGCATGCGAAAGCCGATCGCCTCGATGCTGAGGGTGCGGTTGACCATGGGAACGTCCCGCATCTTGCCGTTCCAGATCTCGCGGAAATCTGCGACCAGCTTGTCGGTCAGCCCACGCAGGCGCACGGTTTCCATCAACGCGCTTGCGCCAGGATCACGATTGACGAGGAAATGCTCCTTCGGGGCACCGCAATTCGGGCAGGACCAGTCCTCGGGCAGATCGCGGAACGCCGTGCCCGGGTCGATCTGGCGATAGCTGTCGCCTTCGGCCGGGTCGTAGGGCGTCCAGCAGATCTTGCATTCCAGCACGGCCTCGGCGCTGAACCCCTCGGGGCTGTTGTGATAGCCGCCTTCGAAGGGGGTCATCGGATCGCCTCCAGCACCTGCCTCAGCCGCTTGCTACTGTCTTCGAGGTCTTCGGATGCGGCAAGGACGACCTCGGGCAGGTCGGTCACCTCGAATGTGTCGAGGATCAGCGTATCCATCGAATTGAAATACTGCACCCGCCAGACATGGGGCAGGGCCGTCGCGGTCACGCGGCAATTTCCGTAGCCGCGCGACAGGATCGTTGCCGCGCCCTGGCCCAGGGCGGCATCGAGCCAGACAAGATCTTCCTCGCTGTGGGGCAGAAGCGACAGATTGACGACATGCAACTCTGCCTGCTGCGAATAGGCACCCGACTTGTCCTTGAGTTCGACGTAAAGCGGCGGTGCGTTCAGGACCTGCGGGTTGCGCGGCGTGTCGGTGCCTTGCGCGGGCCGGGTCACTTCGAAGCCCCGTTTCGTGACGATCTCGGGGATCGCGGCAACCTCGATCCGGTCGATCCCGTGGCCGGACAGGACCCAGACGCCGGCAAATACGCTTTCCTGGATGGCGATGGCCGGGACGCCGCGCAATTTCACCGAGACTTCGCCTTGACCCAGCGTTTCGGCCATGAGGCTGCGGTTCTGCGTGTCGAGGTCGCCCAGGTCGAACCCGACTTGCGCGCCGCCCGCGGCCACGGTGTCACAGGCGGTGGCGATTGCTTCGAGCAGGGCGAGCGCGGGTGAATAGGCGCTGCTGTCCTCGACCTCGGGCAGGTGCGGGGCATAGACGCGCATGTCCTGCGGCATCGGCATGTACTGGGGGGCGCCATCGGCATCGTCGGTTTGCGAGCCGGGCCCGAAGCCCATTGGTGGAAGGTGAAAGTTGGCCATGACGGGTCCTTATTCAGCGACGGCGGGGGCGGCGGGGGCGGCGAGGATGCGGGTGATCCGGTCCATGTAGTCGGACCAGTCGCGCACCTTGGCGATGGCGCCAATGGGCTGACCTTCGCGGAAGAACAGCAGGCTGGGTGTCTTGTAGGTCTTGCCGAGTTCGCGGGCCTCGGTCTCGATGTCGTCGTCGACGACGGCGCAATCGAACCGGTTCTGGAAGGCCATGCGAAGCTCGGGGGCGATGACCGCCACATCGGCTGTTTCGAGGTTGCGGGCCGGGTCGCCGGGGACGAACAGGACATGTTCGCCGGGGGCTGACACAAAGGCCTGTAGGGCCTCGCTATCAGTCAGTCGGGGCCAGCCGAATTCCGTGGTCAGGCGGTCAATCAGGGGGTGGGTCATGGGTTCGCGGTCCTCAGGCGTGGGTTTTGCCGGCCGCCTGCGCGGCGGCCAGGTGCGGGGGCAGGGTTGGTCCCCGGGATTCAAGATCGGCGAAGGCATCTCCAAGTTCGCCCCCCGCCATCAGCGCGCCCAGACCGTCGAGCGCGGCACGGATCTTTTGCGCCTCGTCTTCGGGCAGAACCTCGCGGGCAGCGCCAAGGAAGGTCAGCACCCAGGTTCCGGGCGCGAGCGGGCCTGTCAGCGACAGGTCGATCAGCCTTTCGCTATCGCCATCGCGGGCGGTCGCGGCGATGCCATCTCTGGACAGGATCTGCATGGGAATGCCGACACACATGGCTCAGGCCCGTCCCGGAAGAAAGCGTTCGTCCCCGATGCGGCACGCATCCTCGGGCGAGGGGCGCCCATCTTCGTAGGCATCGCGCAGGATGGAGGGATCGGCGAGATCGGACCCATCACTTTGCCCGGGGGTGGGCGTGACCCCGAGCGCAGCCAGCTTGTCCAGCGCGATGTCGATCGCCGGGTCGATCTGGGCGGCAACGACTGCGCGCAGACCACCGCCGTAATCCTCGAGTTCTTCGGGCTGGCAGCCGATGAGGATCAGCGTCTCGGGGCAGGAGCCCATCAGGCGGGCCGTTGCGATGACATCCTGAAAGCCGGTCTGGTGCAGGCTCATTTTCTTGGCGCCCATGAAGGAGGGCACGTCGTCCCCCTCGATGAGCTTCAGGGTGCCGGGAGGCAGGCCATAATCGACCGCATCGAAGACGATCAGCGTTTCGGCGTCGTCAAGGAAGGGCAGCAGGTAGAGACCCTGTGTTCCGCCGTCCATGACATGGACGTCGGGGCCGAGTGACCAGCGCCGGGCCAGCTCTTCGACGCAGCGCACGCCAAAGCCTTCATCGGCCCACAGGACGTTTCCAATACCCAGAATGAGTGTCTTGGCGCCCATGACTCCTCCCCTTCATCGGCAAACCGGACAAGCGGTGTTCATTTGTTGTCCCGACCGACACTAGAGTGACCGGTTCGCCAGCGCCATTTTTTCGGGAATGCAGGGGATTTCGGTAAGGGGTTGAATTATAATAGTTTTAATGTGTGCGATTGCATGCCAGATGACACATGGTGCAAAGTTAGTATCCATTTTGGTTCACAATTGAAAGCAAAGCTTACAATGAAAGCGACGGGCCGAAGCCCGCCGCCATTCGTACTGAATCACTCTTTAAGACGTTTTGACGGTACGCCCGTCAGCTGCTCAATCCGGCTTGTCGTCCTTGAACGTGCGGTGGCCGGAAATCATGGTCGAGACCATGGACTGCCGCGAAAGGATGTCTTCGCGGATCGCGGCGTAGACGTGAATGATGATGAACACGATGATCGTCCACATGCCCAGGTGATGCAGCGAATGCATCGCCTGGCTTCCCCCGACCAGCGGAATGGCCCAGCCAAAGAGCGTGTCCGCCCAGGACCCCGCCCCGAGACCCTCGCCATAAAGCGCAAGCCCGGTGCCGACCATGTAGGCGATGCCGATTGTGATGAAGAAGAACATCGCCGCCTGCGCCAGGGGATTGTGGCCGACATATTTCTTCGGCTCTGGTTCAAGGAACATGTACCAGCGAAGTTCGAAGTACACCTCGTACCACCAGCGCTTGTTCCATACCGGCAAGCGAAAGAGCTGCCGCGCATGGCGGTTGCCCACGAACGCCCAGTAGATGCGCCCGATGAACATGACCATCATCAGCAGTCCTGCGGTGAAATGCGCGAACCGGATATAGCCGAAGACGAACTGGTAGTTCGCCTCGTCGATCTGCATCGTCGGCGGAGGAGAGCCGATGAACCAGCCGGTCACGCACAGGACAAGGATTGCCAGTGCGTTCAGCCAGTGCCACAGCCGCACGGGCCACTCGTAGACGTAGACGGCCGTGCGCTGGCGAATGCTCTCGATGTCGCTTTCGGTCGCGTCCCCGGTCAGCCGGGATGACTGGAGCGGTTCGACATCGGGATTGGGGATGTGGATCGTACGTTCATCCATTTCTGTTGCCCCCCGACTTGCGCCCCGCGATCCAGCCGAGAACCGGCAGCACCACGAGGACCGCGAGGGCGGTCAGCGCGATCAGGTGATCGGGCTCGCTCAGCCAATGGGCCTCGGTCTGGGCGCCGTGGCCGGGATGGGCCATGGCGGCGCCGGTCGACATAAGGAAAATTGCAAATGACTGTTTCATGTGGCGTCTCCTTCAGCGGACCTTGACCGTGGTGAGTTCGTCGCCGTCGGGCGACATGACATGCGTGGAGCATGCGAGGCAGGGGTCGAAACTGTGCAGCGTGCGCAGGATTTCGACCGGTTCCTCGGGGCGCTCCATCGGGGTGTTGAGAAGGCTTGCTTCGAAGGCACCGATATTGCCCTCGGTGTCGCGCGGGCTGCCGTTCCACGTGGTCGGAACGACGCATTGGTAGTTCTCGATGCGCCCCTCCGAGATCGAAACCCAGTGGCCGAGCGCCCCGCGGGGGGCCTCGGTCATGCCGACACCGCGCGCGGTCGACGGCCATGTCGAGGGCTCCCACTTCTCGATATTGGCGGTGCTTTCGTCGCCGTTGCGGATGTTGGTCACCAGCTTATCGAAGAAATACCGCTGCAGGTCTGCGCAGTATTGGGATTCCAACGCGCGCGCCGCAGTTCGGCCCAGGGTTGAGAACAGCGCATCGACCGGCAGGTCCATAGCAGACAGAAGCCCGTTGACCTGGTCGGTGATCTGCTCGTGGCCTTGGGCATAGCCCACGACGTAGCGGGCGAGCGGGCCCACCTCCATCGCGTGGCCGCGCCAGCGCGGCGCCTTGATCCAGCTGTACTTGGCGGATTCGTCGATCTCGCGGATGTTGGTTCGCGTGCCGACGGTGTTTTCGCCCAACTCGTACCGGGCTTCGGTGACACCGTCCCACGGGTGCAGACCCCGGCCCGGTTCGCCATATTCGTACCAGCTGTGATCCACGAATTCCTGGATCTGCTCGGGGTCGCGGACATCGACCTCGTGCACCTCGTCGAGGTTGCCGTTGATGATGGCCCCGCGCGGCAGGTACAACTGGTCGGCATCGAAGTTGTTGGGATGCTCGGGGATGTCGCCATAGGCCAGGACCGATTGCCCGGACAAGCCGCCACCATAGAGCCAGTCACGGTAGAACCCGCCGATCGCGATGACGTCAGGGATGTAGACGTTCCGCACGAAATCGCTGCACAGGGTGATGATGCTGGAGACCAGGTTCAGGCGCTCCATGTTGATCGCACCCACGGCACCGGTGGAGTGCATGTTGATCGGACAGGGCACGCCGCCCACCAGCCAGTTCGGATGCGGGTTCTTGCCGCCGAAGATGGTGTGGACCTTCACGATCTCGCGCTGCAGGTCCAGCGCCTCAAGGTAGTGCGTTACCGCCATCAGGTCTGCCTCGGGGGGCAGGCGATAGGCGGGGTTCTCCCAGTAGCCGTTCTTGAACAGGCCCAGTTGGCCGGATTCAACGAACTGCCGCAGGCGGCTTTGCACGTCTCGGAAGTAGCCGGGGCTCGACATCGGGTGGTTCGGCCCGACCGTCTGTTGCAACTCCGAGGTCGCGCGCGGGTCGGCGCGCAATGCGTTGATCGGGTTCACCCAGTCCAGCGCGTGCAGGTGATAAAAATGCACCACGTGGTCATGGATCTGCAGGTTCAACTGCATCATGTTACGGATCGAGTTCGCGTTGTCCGGGATGGTGATCCCCAGTGCATCCTCGACTGCCCGCACGCTGGTCAGCGCGTGGGTGCCGGTGCAGACGCCGCAGATCCGCTCGGTGAAGGCCCAGGCGTCGCGCGGGTCGCGGCCGCGCAGGATGACCTCAAGGCCGCGCCACATCGTGCCGGTCGACACCGCGTTGCGGATGACGCCCTGCTCGTCGACATTGACTTCGCAGCGCATGTGGCCCTCGATCCGGGTGACCGGGTCCACGACGATCCGCTGGCCGGAATTGTCGAGTTCGAAACCGTTGGGTGTTTGAACAACCATCTATCAAGCCTCCTCGGACGCGGCGTTCTGGGTTTTGCGTTGCGCAGACTTGAGGGCCGAGACGGCGGCATGAACAGCGATGCCGCCGCCGACGACGCCCGCTGCGGTCATGCCGATCTGGTCGGCATTCGCCTCGACCCCGAACTGGGTCAGGTCGGTCACGCGATCGTAGAAACTGCCCTGGTCCCAGAAGCCGTCTTCGGAACAGCCGATGCAGCCATGGCCCGACTGGATCGGAAAGCTGACGCCTTCGTTCCAGCGGATGGTAGAGCAGGCGTTGTAGGTGGTTGGACCCTTGCACCCCATCTTGTAGAGGCAGTAACCGCGCCGGGCATTCTCGTCGTCCCAGTTCTCGACGAACTGACCGGCGTCGAAGTGCGGGCGACGATAGCATTTGTCATGGATGCGCTGGCCGTAGAACATCGCCGGGCGGCCTTGGCGGTCCAGTTCCGGCATGCGGTCGAAGGTCAGCATGTAGGTGATCACGCCGGTCATCACCTCGGCGATGGGCGGGCAGCCGGGCACCTTGATGATGGGCTTATCGGTGATGACCTGGTGAACGGGGGTGGCGCGCGTCGGGTTCGGCGCTGCCGCCTGTACGCACCCGTAGGACGCGCAGGCACCCCAGCTGATGATGGCGCGCGCGCCCTCGGCGGCGTAGCGCAGCTTTTCGACGAAGGGACGGCCTCCGGTGATGCAGAACATCCCGTCTTCGTTCAGGGGCGGGTTGCCCTCGACGGCGAGGATGTAGTTGCCGCGATACTCTTCGATGGTCTCTTCCAGCGTGCGTTCGGCGGCTTCGCCGGCGGCCGCCATCAGCGTGTCGTCATAGTCGAGAGAGATCATCGACAGAACGACGTCGCGCACCAGCGGGTGGGCGGAGCGGATGAAGCTTTCCGAACAGCAGGTGCATTCCAGACCGTGCAACCAGATGACCGGCGTTCGCGGGCGCGTTTCCATCGCGTGCGCGATGCGCGGCACGAAGCTCGGGCCGAGGCCGAGGGCCGCGGCGGTGAGAGAGCAGTATTTCATGAAACTGCGCCGGGTGATCCCCTGGCGCCGCATCACGTCGTAGAAGGTTTCCAAAGCTGGCAAAGCTGGCTGTCCTCCGGTGTCGATCCTGCCCGCAGCGGCATGCGCGGGCTCCTCCAAGCCTCAGGATGGCGTCGGCGGCGGACCAGGGAACGGAAAAGGGCGACTCCCTCGAACAAATGATGAAAAGATATTGAAAACAGGGTGATGGGCGCGGTTTCGACGCCAATGTATGCCATGGTGTCCGGTTGCTTCGTTGCCGGAGCGCGCACCGGGTGGCAGGCACCTTACCGGCTGCGGTTATGCTTGTGCCGCCGCGACAAGCGCTTGCCCAAGGGCGAGACCACCATCGTTGGCCGGCGTCTCGTGGTGCAGGAGAACCGGAAGATCAGCGAGAGCCTCGGCGCAGAGCGACAGGAGCGTGGCGTTCTGAAAACACCCCCCCGACAGGGCGACAGCGGCGGCGCGGCCGGCCTCAACCTCGCGCCGGGCGAGACCGCAAAATGCCTGCGCCAGACCGGCGTGGAACCGGGCGGCCATGACCTCGGGCGCGATGCCATCCGCGCGGTCTTTTGCGAAGGCGTGGAACAGGGGCGCCGGGTCGATCTGGTTGCCGCACAGATCGAACGGGTAGGGGGCGCCGAACCCGTCGGGCGCCCGCCGCGCCAGTGTCTCGAGCCGCATGGCGGCCTCGCCCTCGAAGCTTTGCGACCCCGCGACAAGGCCCAGGGCTGCGGCGAAGGCATCGAACAGGCGGCCGGCCGAACTGGACAAGGGCGCGTTGATCCCGCGTGCCGCCGCCGCGCGGGCGAGCGCGAGATCCGGGCCTCGAAGCATCTCGTCTGCGAGGTCGTAAAGTCCGGCGGCGTCCAGTCGTGCGAGCAGGTTGCGCCAAGGGTCGCGCTGCGCGGCGTCCCCCCCGATCAACGGGGCGGGCGCCAGATGCGCCACGCGCGCGAAGCCCGCATAGTCCCCCACCAGAAGCTCTCCGCCCCAGATCGTGCCATCGTCGCCAAGGCCCAAGCCATCGAGAATGATGCCGGCGACCCTGCCGCCGTCACGGGGCCATCCGTTCTCCCCAAGGCAGGCGGCGAGATGGGCATGGTGGTGCTGAACTTCGACAAGGCGTGACCCGGCCGCGCGGCGGGCCGCGTGGGCCGACGCCCGGTAGCCCGGGTGCAGATCGCAGGCGAACAGCGTTGGCTCATGGTTGAACAGGGCCGCGTAATCGGCGTCGGCCTTGCGAAACTCATCGAAACACAACCGGTCGTCGAGATCGCCCAGATGATGAGACAGCAGCGCCCGGCCCGACTTGGTCAGGCAGATCGCGGATTTGAGCTGCCCGCCGAAGGCAAGGGTTTGCGGGGCATCCTCGAATCCAGGGGGCAAGGGCAGCGTTCCCGGCACGCGGCCGCGGGCGCGCCGCAGCGCCATCGGCCCCTGTGGCGTGATCCGTTCAACGGAATCGTCGAGACGCCGCAGGATGTCCCTGTCGTGCATGAGAAACCCGTCGCAGAAAGCCGAGAGTTTCTCGCGCGCTTCTTCATTGCCGATGACCTGCGGTTGGCCCGAGAGGTTGCCGGAGGTCATCACAAGTGGCGTGTTGATCGCGTCGAGCAAAAGGTGATGCAGCGGCGTCGGCGGTACCATCCATCCCAGCGTGTCCTGTCCCGGTGCGATGCTGTCTGGAAGGTCCGATGCGGTCCGCTGCAACAGCATGATCGGGGCGGCAGAGGATTGAAGGCGCTTCTCTTGTGCCTCCGTCAGGTCGGAATGCTGTCGGATCATCGCGGGCGTGCCAATGAGGGCAAAGGGTTTTCCCGGCCGTCGTTTCCGGTCGCGCAGCCGGTTGACCGCATCGCCATTCGTCGCGTCGCAGGCCAGGTGGAACCCGCCCAGTCCCTTGATCGCAAGGATAGCGCCTGCGGACAGAAGGTGAGTGGCCTCGGCAATCGCATCGCCAGTTACTTCCGCCCCGTCCATCTCCAGCCAGAGGCGCGGGCCGCAGGCCGGGCAGGCGACCGGTTGGGCGTGGAATCGGCGATCCGCAGGGTCTTCGTATTCGGCGCGGCAATCCTGACACAACTCGAACACCGCCATCGAGGTGTGCGCGCGATCATAGGGCAATTGGTCGAGGATCGTGAAGCGCGGGCCGCAGTGAGTGCAGTTCGTGAAGGCGTAGCGATGACGGCGCTGCGCGGGGTCACGGATCTCGGCAAGGCAGTCGGGGCAGGTGGCAGCATCCGGAGTGACCCCGGTATCGGCGCTACCGGCAGACGACGCAATGATGTCGAACCCGTCGGGCGCGGTTGCGAAATCGTGGCTGGCCCCTTCCACGGATTGTACGTCGGCCAGCGGGGGCGCATCGGTGTGCAGGGCGGTTTCGAACCGGGCCAGATCCCCGCCCCAGGCGTGGATCAGCACCCCTTCGGCGTCGTTGCGGACATCGCCCGCCACCCCGAGCCGATGCGCAAGATCCCAGACGAAGGGGCGATATCCGACACCTTGCACCTGCCCTCGCACGCGGATGCGACGGCCCTTCATCAATGCACCGTGCAAACCATGCAGGGATCGAAGCTGCGCACGATATGCTGCACCGTAAGCGGCGTCTCCTCGCCGCCGTCCACACGGGCGCCAACCAGGGCCGCCTCGACCGGGCCGGGGGTGCCGGCCTCGTCGCGGGGGCTGAAATTCCAAGTCGTCGGAGCAACGATCTGGTACCCCGTGATGCAGCCGTTTTCGACCTCGATCCAATGACCGAGCGCCCCGCGCGCGGCCTCGACCAGACCTTCGCCCGATCCGTCCCGCATGTTTGGCGTCTCGGCCATGAACGGGTCGCCCGGCTTGAGGGACTGTGCCCAGGTTTCAAGCAGAACCTGCGTGTGAGCGATTTCCAACAGGCGACCGGCGATCCGCGACAGCACGCCGGCATTGCGCGCGGCAAGATCGAGCGCGAGGGGATGGCCGTCCACCACGGCACGGGCGAAGGCTCCGGTTTCCATCGTCTGCCCGTCCAGCCGGGGCGCCTTGCACCAGCTGTAGGCGGGCGTGGCCATGGAGTCATCGGGCTCCGTCATCCCCTCGGCGGGGTGGGCCGACTTTCCCATCATCCAGGCGTGGGTCAGATCCTCGGTGATCCGGGAGGTGTCGAGCGGCTGTCTCTGGCCATCCGTCCATGTTCCGGCCCGCATCGCGCGGCCCTCTGGCAAAGGGTATGCCCCGAACGAAAGGTAGCGCCCCGGTCCCGGCCCGAAATGCTCCAGCCCCAGTTCCCCCGCGATCATCAGGAACAGCCCTGCATCGCCCCGTGTCCAACCCATCAGGTCGTCATGGGTGGACAGGCCGAGAAACTCTTCGACCGGACGGCCGAAAAGCGTGCCCTCCAAGTATCGGCGGCAACTTCTGAGGGACAAAATGATGCGCATCTTGTCCCGTTCGGAGGGCGCACGCGTCACGCCGCCGGGCTGGATGGCCAGCGTGTGTGGCCACTTGCCCCCGAGAAGGCCGACGATGTGAAACAGCTTGGCCCGTGCATCGATGGCGGCGCGAACGGCCGAGCCCTGCGCGGCCGTGAAACGCTCGACGGCGGTGGCATGCCACGCGCGTCCCGCGTACCCGTGACGGGCGAAATCAGGCATGAAGAACAGGTTGAAATGCGTCAGGTGGTCGGCAAGGTTCTCGACCCCGTGCAGGATCGCGGCGGCGAGCGCGCCCTGCGGCGCGGGGGTGGCACCTGTCAGCGCGGCAAGCGCCCCCGCCGCGGCGGCGGACTGGCTGATCGAACAGATCCCGCAAATTCGGGGCGTGATGGTCATCGCATCCCGAGGGTCCTTGCCGATCAACATCCGTTCGAAGCCGCGAAAGAGCGGGGAGTTGGCGTAGGCGGCACGGACATAGCCGTCCTCAATATCCAGCCGGATTTCGAGGTCGCCTTCGACCCGGTTGAACGGACCGACGGTGAGCGTGCGTGTTGGTCCGGTCATGATTTCCTGTGCCTTATGGTGGGGGGCACGACGATGCGATCGGCGTAGGCGTTTCGATTGATCCGCTCGGGTGTGGCGGCCTTTGACAGGGAAGCGAGCGCCATGAACCACGCTTTCGGCATATCCGAGGGAAGCCCGACCGGGATTCCCGCGAATTTCGGTGTCTCGGTAAAGCTGTGGTGCGGTTCCTCGAACTCGGGCGCGGTGCAGTTGATGCAGGGATAGCCGGCGCGTGTGCAACTCCCCTCGCCATTCCAGGTGCGGATGTTGCAATCGGCCGCCGCCTGCGTTCCCACACAGCCCAGATGCTCCATCATGCAGCCGATCTGCGAGAGCCGCTCGGCGCTGGCCTTGTATTCGTAGAACTCGTTCTTGGGGCAGGCGTGATGGGCGAGCGTTTCGGTATAGAACAACGGGCGGCGCAGATCGTCGAGCGCCGCCTCGGTCAGGGTTCCGGCCTTCAGCATCAATAGCGTCTCGGTGACCCAACCGGGATGCGTCGGACAGCCTGCGACATTGATCACGGGCAGGCCATGTCGCCCCCGGAACCCGGTGGACAGGGCGCCGCCGGGGTGGTGGCCTTCGAATTGCAGGCCGACCGCGTCCGTCAGGTTTTCTCCGGCCGACGAGATGCCGCCATAGGTCGCGCAGGTGCCGACGCCCACCACGTGGCCAGCATGGACCGCAAGATCGCGCACCCATTCCAGCAGGGACCGGCCCGTCCCGGCCAGCATCTGGTAGCGCCCGGTGCCGTTCGGCCCGCGCAGGATGGCGCCTTCGACGCAAAGGATGTCGAGCGGGGTTTCGCCCGACAGGATGCCGTCCAGCAGTGCGCGCACCTCGCTCCCGGTCGCCTCGGACAGGGACGGGTGCCAGAGCAGGTTGATATCCGCCGCCTCCAGTGTCTCGATCGCGTTCGGGTCTTCGGCACAGAGAAGCGACATGGTGCAACCGCCGCAGCCCGCCGATTGCAGCCACAACAGGTTCATGCGTCCTCTCCCGCGATCGGAAGCTCAAGGCGGAAACACGCGCCATCACCCTCGGGACAATGACTGAGGGTGCCGCCATGCTCTTCCGCGATACGGAGCGAGATATAGAGGCCAAGGCCGGTGCCGCGCCCGACCTCCTTGGTGGTGTAGAACGGGTCGAAAATCGCGCTCACCTGATCCTTCGGCACACCTGGCCCGTTGTCGCGCACGGCGAGGACCGCGCGGTTGCCGTCTTGCCGCACGTCGATCGTGATCTCGGGGCGCTCCAGACCCTCGACCGCGTCGTGAGCGTTCTGCACGAGGTTCATGATGACCTGTTGCACGTGGCCGGGCCTTCCGAACGCCTCGACCTTGTCGGCGCCCGTGAACGCGAGGTTCAAGTCGTGCCGCGCACCACGTTCGACCCAGTTGGCCGCGACGCGGGCGGTTTCTGACAGGTCGAACCGCGCCAGGTCGCCCGACCCTTCGGCGGACAAGCGGCGCAGGTCGGCCACGATATCGCGCACCCGCTCGGAGCCGTCGCGCGCCCCGTCGATCGCGGTGCGCAGGTTGCGCAACTCGCGCTCCAGCTTGAGGTCTTTCCGCAGCCTCACCAGTTCCTCGCGCGATGCGCCCTCCTGCACCTTCTCGAAATAGGTTTCGAAGCGGCCCACGTATTTCTCGAGGGCATGGGCATTGGCGTACACGAAACTGATCGGGTTGTTCAGTTCATGGGCGACACCGGCCAACAACCGACCGAGGGCCGCCAATTTCTCGTTTCGGACAAGTTGCGCCTGTGCGTCCTGAAGCGCCTTGTGACTGTCCGACAGCTCTGCATAAGCGCGGCGCAGTTCCCCGAGGGGACGCCCCGTCAGCACCGCGCCGGCGGCGCGGCCACGATCGTCGAGATGGGGCGCGATGGACATTTCCAGCGGCGCCGGCCCATCCGCCGTTATCATGTCGATCTCGATCGTGGCGGGTTTGCGCAGCGCCATGACCTGCTCGATTTCCCTGGTCAGCCGGTCGCGGCTCTCGTCCATGACAACATCGGTGACCGAGGTTCCCAGCAGAACCTTGCCGGGTTGACCGACAAGTTGCCCCAGCGAGCTGCTTGCTTCTTCGATGCGCTGCGACCGGTCCACGACCATGAGCACATCCGACACCGATTGCAGAACAGACCCCATGAAACGCCTGAGCGCATCGAGTTCGTGGTTCTTGGCCTCCAACTGCTCCTGGTAGGCGACCAGTTCCGCGTAGGTCTTGTCGACGGCATTGAGCACATCGGCCCAGACCGTATCGGTCAGGACCGGTTGGCCCGGCAGGTGCTTTCGGTCGGAACTGGGGGTCACGCGTCACTCCTTGAGGCAACAGCATAACTGGCCAGCCCGTGCCAGGAAAGCGTCCTTAGCCTTATGGGTCGCCCGAGCCCATGATCCCCCGTTCGACGAGCGCGTCGATCTCGGCTTCGTCGTAGCCTGCTGCATGCAGGACGTCGCGGCCATGGGCCCCCAGTTCGGGGGTCGTATGGCGAACGCGAAGCGGCGTGTGCGAAAACTTGATTGGGAAACCGGTCATCTTGACCGTGCCGTGGCCCGGATGGGGGACCTCCAGCACCATGTCCTGCGACGCGACCTGCGGATCGGTCAAGGCCTCGGTCAGGGTTTGCACGCGGCCTGACGGCACTCCGGCCTTGTTGAGGCGCGTGATCCATTCCGCTTGTGTGCCCCCGGCAATCGCCTCATTGATCAACTCGTTCAACTCGGCCCGGTTCTGGACCCGCATGGCATTGTCGGCAAAACGCGGTTCGTCCAGCAGGTGCGACAGGCCGATTTCCTTCATGAAACGCTGGACGATCACCTCGGTCGAGGGGGCCACGGCGATATCGCCGTCCGAGGCGCGGAACAGGCCGTAGGGCGATGCGATCGGGTGGTCGTTGCCGGTTGGCACCGGGTCTCGTCCCGTGGCCAGCGCGTTCGAGGACAGATACGCCATCATCGACATCATGGACATCATCATCGACGCCTCGACCCGTTGGGCCGGGCCGCCGTTTTCCCGCCCGCGCAGGGCCGCGACGGCCCCGAGCGCGGCGTAGAGACCGGCCACCAGGTCCGTGATCGGCGGCGCGGTGCGCAGCGGTCCGGTCTCGGGCGTGCCATTCGTCGCCATGTAGCCCGACATCGCCTGGGCGATGAAGTCGAAGGCCGGGCGGTCGGCATAAGGCCCGGTGGAGCCATAGCCGTTTACGCTGACGACGATGAGATCGGGGTTGATCTCATTAAGGCGGGCCTCGGTCAGGCCCATCTTGTCCAGAACGCCGGGGCGGAAATTCTCGGTCAGGATGTCGGCGCGGGCCAGCAGCCGTTCCAGCACGGCAACGCCCTCGGGCTTGCGCAGGTCCAGTTCCAGCGACTGCTTGTTGCGGTTGAAGCCCGCGAAATACCACGAGAGCCCATCGACCTTGTGGCCTTGCTGGCGAACATGGTCGCCGCCGGGGGCTTCGACCTTCACGACCTCTGCGCCGAGATCGCCCAGGATCATGGAACAGAACGGGCCCGACAGAATACGCGTCAGGTCGATGACCCGGACGCCGGAAAGGGGAAGGGAACTCATCCTGCGGCCGTCACGGTCAGGTTGGGGTCATGGCGTTTCAGGCGGGGTCCGGCCTTGAGCACCTGTCCGGGCAGGGGGCGGCCGAGGACGTCTTGCGTCAGCGCGGCGGCAGCGATGATCTTGTCGAGGTCGACGCCACTCTCGTAGCCGCTTTCCTGCAGCAGATAGACCAGATCCTCGGTGCAGATATTGCCCGTGGCCCCGGCCGCGAAGGGACAGCCGCCCAGCCCCCCGACCGAGGCGTCGTAATGCGTCACGCCCTCGGACAGCCCGGTCATCACGCAGGCAAGGCCGACGCCGCGGGTGTTGTGGAAATGCAGGTGGATCTCCAGCTCCGGCGCGGCCTCGCGGATGGCGCGGATGGCGGCCTTGACCGTCAGCGGCGTGGCCATGCCCGTGGTGTCGCCAAGCGACACGCTGCTGGCGCCCAGCTCTTGATAGCGCTTTGCGATGCGCGCCACCTGTTCGGGCGGCACGATCCCCTCGAAGGGGCAGCCGAAGGCCGTGGCGATGCCGCCCTCGATCGCGATCCCGGCTTTGCCGAGCGTGTCGAACACCGCCTCGAATTCCGCCAGGGACTGGTCGACGGGGCGGTTCACGTTCTTCAGGTTATGCGTTTCGGAGGCCGACACGACCGTATGCACCGCATCGACGCCCGCGCCCGCCGCCCGTTCGGCGCCGCGCAGGTTCGGCACGAGGGCGGTGACATAGGCGCCTTCGGGGCGGTCGATCCCGGCCAGCACGTCCTCGGCATCGGCCAGTTGCGGCACCGCGCGGGGGCTGACGAAGGACGTCACCTGCATGTGGCGCAGGCCGCTTGCGAAGAGCGCGTTGACGATCTCGATCTTTTTCGCGGTCGGGATGAAGGTTTTCTCGTTCTGGAACCCGTCCCGGGGGCCGACTTCGCAGATGGTGATGTGGGACCCTTCGGGCACCGGCGCGGTGCTGGCCATGTGTCTCGTCCTTTCGAAGGCCTCGTCCGGGGATCGGCGAGGCTCGTGGCGCTAAAGTGGCAAGATCGGGGGGCTTTCGGCAAGGGTGCGCGCCGCGGCGCGGGGCCGTTCAAATGCCGTGGTGACGGCACCTTGACAGCTTTTGGAGCGTGGGGATTGCCGTGGCATGTGGGCGTTTGAGCCTGCCAAGTAAAGGAAATCATGGTGGAATCACAGGTGTCTGGCGGAGCGTGCAAGGGTCGGCCCCTGACATGCAAAAAAGAGACGGCAGCTTAGAAAATTTCGAGGCCTTCCGTTTTCTGACTGCGCATCCCCTTGCAATCGGGCGGCAAACGTCTTTTGCTCACGACCACGTTTCTGGGAGGACGTCACATGAAAATCTTCAATACCACGTCGGCCGCTCTTGGTCTGGCGATGACCGCCATGGTGACGGTCGCAGCGCCGGCTTCGGCCACCGAATGCATTGCCCCGTCGAATCCCGGCGGCGGCTGGGATTTCACCTGCCGCACCATCGGTCGAATCCTGAGCGATCTGGACCTTGTCGAAGGCAACGTGCAGATCACGAACATGCCTGGCGGTGTCGGCGCCGTGACCTATGCCATGGTCGCCAACGAGCGCCCGGGTGACGCGGAACTGATCGTGGCCACCTCGACCGTGGGCATCACGCAGATCGCGCAGGGCCGCTATCCCGCGCCGGTCGACGCCATGCGCTACCTTGCCATGCTGGGTGCGGATGTCGGCGTGATCGCCGTTGACGACGAAAGCCCGATCGAGTCGCTGGCACAGCTGACCGAGATGATGGCGGCCGACCCCGGTTCGCTGGTGACGGCGGGTTCGTCCGGCGCCGGTGGCTGGGACCATATCCGCCTGCTGATGGTGGCGCGTGAAGGCGGGCTCGAGAACCTCGGCGACCTGCGCTGGGTGCAGTTCGACGGCGGCACCGATGCCGTGACGCAAATGATGGGCGGCCAGATCGACGTCGTGTCGACCGACATGGGCGAGATCGCAGGCTTCGTGGAATCCGGCGACATCCGCATCCTCGCGGCGCTGTCGGACGAGCCGATCCCGGCCTTCCCCGACATCCCGACCGCCATTTCGCAGGGCATCGACGTGACCGGCTACAACTGGCGCGGTCTCTACACCGGCGGCGATGTGTCGGACGAAGACTACGCCGCGTGGGTCGAGCGCCTTGAAACGCTCTACAACTCCGAGAACTGGCAGACCGCAGCCGTTGAATTCGGCCTCGTGCCGATCTGGCGCGGCGGCGACGACTTCGAGGCTTACGTCCGTGAGCAGGAAGAAGTCATGGCGCAGATCTCGCGCGACATCGGCATCATCGAATGAGTGTCAGACTTGCGGGCGTCGCGATCTTCATGATCGCGGCGCTCTACACTTGGTATGGGCGCGACTACACCGCCAGTTTCGGCGATGTGTTGGGCCCGTCCGTGTTTCCGATGATCGTAGGTATTCCGGCGATGATCCTGTCGGCCTCCCTCGTGGTGTTTCCCACCGGGCAGGTTGCCTGGCCCGACCGGTCTCACATGCTGCGGCAGGTGGCGGCGCTGGCGATCCTTCTGGGATATGCCTTCCTGCTGCTTCCACTGGGTTTTCCGCTCGCGACCTTCGGCTTGATTGCCGGGATGGGGATCGTTCTGGGCGGCTCGCCGGTCAAGGCGATCATCCTTGGCGCGTTTTTCGCGCCCGCGCTCTGGGCGCTGTTCGACCAGGTTCTCGGCCTGCCCCTGGCGGTGCTGGGGCGCTGGTTCACCTGACATTTCCGACGAGGCGCGATCATGGAAACCTTTTCCCTTCTGGCCCACGGCTTCGCCGTTGCCCTGACGCCGCTCAACATCGCGCTGCTTCTGCTGGGGTGTTTCGCAGGCACGCTGATCGGCGCCTTGCCCGGCCTTGGCCCGGTGAACGGTGTCGCGATCCTGATCCCTCTGACCTTTGCCTTCGGCTTTGACGCGACCTCGTCTCTCATCCTTCTGTCGTCGGTCTATTTCGGCTGCATGTATGGCGGGCGGATCAGTTCGATCCTGCTGAATATCCCCGGCGACGAGCCCGCGGTGATGACCACGCTCGACGGCTACCCGATGGCGCAACAGGGGCGCGCGGCGGATGCGCTTGCGATCTCGGGCGTGGCCTCGTTCTTCGGCGCGACCGTCGCAGTGATCGGCCTGACGCTGTTTGCCCCGATGCTAGCGCGCATGGCGATCTATTTCGGCCCGGCGGATTACTTCGCGCTGTATATCCTGGCCTTCATCACCATCGGCGGCATCGCCGGGGTGGACCCGCGCAAGACGCTGATCTCGGCCCTGCTGGGCTTGATGATCGCGACCATGGGGCTTGATCCGATCTCTGGCATCCCGCGCTACACGTTCGACAATTACCACCTCTACGACGGGATCGACGCGATCGTGGCCTTGGTGGGTCTCTTCGCGATCTCCGAGATCCTGATGCTGTTGGAAAAGGCGGCAAAAGACCGGGCCAAGCCGATCGGAATCGACAGCTGGATCCCCGATTTCCGGACGATCTGGACGACGAAATGGGCCGTTCTGCGCGGCTCGGTCGTCGGCTTCGTCGCGGGTGTTCTGCCCGGGGCGGGGGCGTCGTTGGGGTCGGTCATGTCCTATTCGATGGAGAAGCAGGCCAGCGACAAGGACGGCACGTTCGGCAAGGGCGATCCGCGCGGTGTTGCGGCGCCCGAGGCGGGGAATAACGCGGCCTCCGGCGGCGCGCTGATCCCGATGCTGTCGCTGGGCGTGCCGGGGTCCGGGACCACGGCCGTGATGCTGGCCATGCTCATCTCGCTCAACGTGCAGCCGGGGCCGCTTCTGTTCGAGCGTCAGCCCGATCTCGTCTGGGGCCTTGTCGCCTCGCTCTATCTCGGCAACGTGGCGCTGCTGATCCTGAACCTGCCGATGATCGGCATCTTCAGCCGGTTGATGATGGTGCCGACCTGGGCGCTGATGCCGATCGTGGCGGCGGTCAGCTTCGTGGGCGTGTTCTCGATCTCGAATTCGACCTTCGACCTCGAGTTGATGATCATCTTCGGCGTTCTCGGCTACCTGCTGCGCAAGCTGGACGTCAGCCTCGTGCCCCTGGTTCTGGGGCTGCTGCTCGGCGGTGACATGGAGCGCAACCTGCGCCGCGCGATGTCGATCTCGGACGGCGATTGGGGCGTTCTGATCGCAAGCCCGATCTCGGTGACGCTTTATGTCCTGACGGTGCTGTTCCTTGGCCTGTCGATCTGGCTGACCATGCGCGACCACAAGCGCATGCAGTCGCGGACCATGGAAGGGTGACACGAGGGCGGTAGCCGCATGGCCTATGATCTGACCTCCTTGGCCCTGTTCCGGAGCCTGGCCGAGTTGGGCAGTATCGCAGCCGCTGCCGCGCGGCACCGGATTGCGCCCTCGGCCGCCAGCCGCCGCATCTCGGAACTGGAAAAGCAGGCTGGGGCCGGCCTGATCCAGCGCCACCGGCGTGGTGTTGTCCTGACCGAGGCCGGTCGGCTGATGCTGCGCCATGCCGAGACGCTGGCCGGTCAGGTCGCGCGCATGCAAGCCGAGTTGGATGATTACGCCGCAGGTCACAAGGGCACGATCCGAATGGCCGCGAACACCTCGGCCATCACGCAATTCCTGCCCGAGGACCTGGCCGAGTTCCTGATCGCGAACCCCGGCATCAGCATCCAGATGGCGGAAATGGAAAGCGTCGAGATCATCCAGGCGGTGCAATCCGGTGCGGTGGATCTGGGTGTCTTTTCGGCCTTCACCGATGCGCGCGGGTTGCAGGTGTTGCCCTATCGGCGCGACACGCTGGTGGTCTGTGCGCCGTCGGATCATCCGTTGAGCCAGCGGAAATCCCTGAGGTTGCGCGATTTCGACGGGCAAAGCGTGGTGGCCTTGCAGCGCCAGAGTTCGCTTCAGGCCCATGTGGACAAGCGTGCGGCGGATCTGGGCATCACGATCCGCACCACGGTCGAGGTCAAAAGCTTCGATGGCGTGCGCCGCATGGTGCAAGCGCGGCTGGGGATCGCGATCCTGCCCTTCGGCGCGGTGGAGGCCTATCTCGGAGACGGAAGCATCGTGATGATCCCGATTGACGAGCCTTGGGCGACGCGCGACCTGATGATCGCGGTGCAAAGCCCCTCGGCCCTGTCGCCGCAGGCGGAAGCGCTGCTGCGTACCTTGCAGGGCTGACGGCTTAGCGCTTCCAATAACCCTGCATCAACTCGCTTGCCCAATCCGGTTCCGTCACGCGCCCGCGCGGGGCGAAGCCCGACATGACGGGCTTTATGTCCAGCACCGGCGTGCCGTTGATCGCATCGAGGCCCGCAACATGCAGGGTCAGGCCGTCGACCTTTAGCACGCGGCAGGCCGTTGCGCCGATGCGGTTCGGGCGGTTCTTGCCGCGCTGTGCGAAAATGCCGATGCGCGGCCAGTCGGGGTTGCCACGCGGATGCCGCGCCCCGGTTTCGATCTTCGCGTCCGGCACCCGGTCGAACAGAAAGACGATCTCGGCATGGGAAAAGCTGTCGAGGTCCATCAAGGCCTCGGGCGTGAACTGTGCCGGGTCCAACTCGATCCGCGCGGCGATGCTGTCCCAGTCGTCGTCAATGGGCTCCGTCCGGTCCGAGACGACACGTCCGATGGGGCGCATCGTGATGGTCTCCGCCACGTCAGAGCATCCCTTCCTCGTCCAGGACCTTGCGGGCGACACGGAAACACTCATGCGCCTGGGGCACGCCGCAATAGATCGCCACGACATGCACGGCGGCGCGGATCTGGTCGCGCGTGACACCGTTGCGGATGGCCCCGCGGCAGTGGATTTCCCATTCGTGCATCTTGCCGAGCGCGCCCAGCATCGACAGGTTCATCAGGCTGCGGGTTTTGGCGTCGATGGCGTCGTCGCCCCACCCGAAGCCCCAGGCCCAGGCAGTCATCGCCTCTTGAAATCCCTGGGTCAGGTCGTCGGCGGACTCAAAGCTCCTGGCGACGTACTCTTCGCCCAAAGTGGCCTTGCGCCGCGCCATCCCTTTCTCGAACAGATCCTCGTCGAACGTGCCCACACGAGTCCTCCCTCATGATGTTTGAGGTGGAGTGTGGGCCGCGCCGGGCGGGGGATCAACCATCCTCGCCCATGGTCAGGGCCACGCGGTCGCCTGCGAACCACGTACGGCCATATTCGACGGGGCGACCGTCGGCATCCACGTTCACGCTGATCGTCCGCAGGATCGCGGCACCAGCGGGCAGCTGCAAGTGAGCGGCGAGGGTCGGCTGCGCCGTCTTGGCGGTAATCTCGGTGCGGGCGCGGGTGTAGTCGGCAAGGCCGTGGGCCTTGAAGGCGGCGGTGACGGATTGGGTTTCTTGCAACGCGCGCAGCATGTCGGGGAAGAGGGCCGCCGGAAAGACCGAGCGGAACAGCGCGATCGGGGCGCCATCGGCGAGGCTGAGGCCCTCGTAGATGTGGACCTCGTCTCCATCGGTGAGGCCCAAGGCCTCCGCTTCTTCGCGCCCCGCGGCGCGGGTTTCGAGATGCAGGATGCGTTTATCCGGAATGCGGCCCGCGGCCATGAGGTTCTGGTGAAAGCGTACGCGCCGCCCGATGGGGTAGGGCGTTGGACGGTGGCGCACGAAAACCCCCGCCCCGCGCCGGGCGTGAACGATTCCGGCCTCGGCCAGATTGGCCAGCGCGCGGCGGACCGTATGGCGATTCACGCCGAACCGCTCGGCCAGTTGCAGCTCCGTCGGGAGCTTGTCGCCGGGTCCGTAATGGCCATCCGCGATTTCCTCGGAAAGCCGGTCGCGGATCGCGGTCCAAAGGGGGGAACGTCCCATGTTGTCACCAAAACTTCACGTCAATGGGGCTTGTGCCGACTCAGGCTGCGTCGTATCAACTTGTATAGTTGTATATAAACATGGACAACCTGAAAAGATGTCGATCTCTGCAACCCAAGCGCCGGACGACGCAGCCATCGCAGCGCGCAAGGCCCGGCTGTCCACCCTGGCCAAGGCGCCGAGCGATCGTCTGCGGGCGCTCTGGGCCAACTACAGCTCTGACCTTCCTGCCCACGAGGTATTGCGCGCCCCCGAGGTCGGCACCGTCATGGTGCGCGGTCGGGCGGGGGCCACCGGGGCTCCGTTCAACCTTGGCGAAATGACGGTGGCGCGCTGTTCCATTCGGTTGGACAGCGGCGCCGTTGGGCATGGTCATGTGCAGGGGCGGGATCGTGACGCGGCCTTGCTGGCCGCCTTGATCGACGCGCTGGCCGAAGAGGGCGAGGCCGATGCCTTGGACGCCGCCATCCTAACGCCGCTGCGCGCGGAGGCCGGGGCGAAAAGGACCACGCGCGCGGCAAAAGCGGCCGCCACGAAGGTCGAGTTCTTCACAATGGTGCGGGGGGAAGACTGATGCAGGCCCAGTATCTAGATGGCGGCTTCGCCGATCCGGCCCGCGATGCGGCCCATGCTTTCCGGGCGGCTCTGACGGCCCTGTCCCGGCCCGGACGGATCGAAACGCTGGCCGGGGCGCGCCCGCCCGCGCCGGCGTCGGTGGCGGCAGGTGCGCTGCTCCTGACCCTTTGCGACGCGACGACCGGCCTTTACCTTGCCCCGTCCCATGACAGTGACGCCCTGCGCGGGTGGATCACTTTTCACACCGGCGCGCCCTTTGTCGGACCTGAGCACGCGATGTTCGCGCTCGGCACGTGGGAGGCGTTGCAGCCCGTCACCCGGTTCTCGGTCGGCACGTCCGAATACCCGGATCGCGCGGCGACGCTGATCGTCGAGATGGATATGCTCGACAATTCCGGCGCGGTCTTGACCGGCCCCGGCATCAGGGACAGCGCCCGCCTTTCCTTGCCGGAGGTTGCGGCCTTCCGGACCAACCGTCGCCAGTTTCCGCTCGGCTTCGACAGCTATTTCACCTGCGGCGACCGCGTGGCGGGCCTGCCGCGCTCCACCCGCGTCGAGGAGGACTGACCCATGTATGTGGCCGTAAAAGGCGGAGAGCGCGCCATCGACAACGCCCACGCGTGGCTGGCCGAGGAACGGCGTGGCGACACGGATGTGGCCGAGTTGAGCCTTGCGCAGATCCGCGAACAACTCAGCCTCGCCGTGAACCGCGTGATGGCCGAGGGATCGCTCTACGACCCCGACCTCGCCGCGCTGGCGATCAAGCAGGCGCGGGGGGACCTGATCGAGGCCGTGTTCCTGATCCGGGCCTATCGCACGACGCTGCCGCGTTTCGGTGCGACACGGCCTGTCGAGACCGGCGCGATGGACTGCGACCGGCGCATCAGCGCGACCTTCAAGGATCTGCCCGGCGGGCAGGTGCTGGGCCCGACCTTCGACTACACGCACCGGCTTCTGGATTTCGCCCTGGCCGCCGAGGGGCTGGACGCGCCCGACGTGGCCGAGGGCGAAGCGGCCCAGGCTCCGCTGCCCCATGTGACGGAGTTCCTGGCCCGCGAAGACCTGATCCAGTCTGAACCCGAAGGCCCCGAGACGCCCCGCGACCTGACGCGGGAACCGCTCGACTTTCCCGCCGACCGTCCGCTGCGCCTGCAAGCGCTGACGCGCGGGGACGAGGGGTTCGTTCTGTCGATGGCCTATTCCACGCAACGCGGTTACGGGCGCAACCACCCCTTCGTCGGGGAGCTTCGCATCGGCACCGTCCCGGTGGAGATGGAGATCCCCGAGTTGGGCTTTTCCATCGAGATCGGCGAGGTCGTCCTGACCGAGTGCGAAACGGTGAACCAGTTCACCGGCTCGAAAACCGAGCCGCCGCAATTCACCCGTGGCTATGGCCTCGTCTTCGGCCAGACCGAGCGCAAGGCGATCTCGATGGCGCTGGTCGACCGGGCGCTGCGGTGGGAAGAACTGGGCGAAGACAATGTCGGCGCGCCCGCGCAGGACGAGGAATTCGTCCTCTACCATTCGGACAACGTGCAGGCGACCGGTTTCCTCGAGCACATCAAGCTGCCGCACTACGTCGATTTCCAGTCCGAGCTGGAGCTGATCCGACGCCTGCGCGCCGAGGCGATGGGCGAATCCCGGCAGGAGGCCGCGGAATGAGCCTGATCGCCCCCACCGCCATCCCCGTCGCCGTCATTGCTGTCGACGACGCGGTCCATGGCGCCGTTGACGAGCATGATCCATATGTCGGCCACTGCGTTTTTCTGTTCCGTAACGGGAGCAGCCTGTCACGCGAAGAAGCCCAAAACAGGGCCTGCTGTCGTCGAGGCCATGATCGGCGCCGCCGATCCCGACCGCATGCGCGTCGTGTGACCACGGCCGTCTCTCAGCGCGATTTCGGCACGCCGCGGCGCGGGTCGGATCGTGGCATCCGACCGGGGCGGGCGTGTTTGCGCGGCCCCTGGTTCGGGGTGTCGCGGTCCCGGATCAGCACGACATACAGCGCAATACCGAGGATCACCGCCACCACGGCGGCAAGACCGGCAAAGCCCCAAAGCAGCCATTCCATCGCAATTCCCCCCCGAGGGTCCCATGTCTGATTACAACTTCGCCTATCTCGACGAACAAACCAAGCGCATGATCCGCCGTGCGATCCTGAAGGGGGTTGCCGTGCCGGGTTACCAGGTGCCCTTCGCGTCGCGCGAAATGCCGATGCCCTATGGTTGGGGCACCGGCGGTGTTCAGGTGTCTGCGGCCTGCCTGACCCCGGACGATACGTTCAAGGTGATCGACCAGGGGGCCGACGACACGACGAACGCCGTGTCGATCCGCAAGTTCTTCGAAAAGACCGCAGGTGTCGCGGTGACCGAACGGACGCGCGAGGCGTCGATCATCCAGACCCGTCACCGCATCCCCGAAGATCCCCTGACCGAGGATCAGATCCTCGTCTACCAGGTTCCGATCCCCGAGCCCTTGCGCTTCCTCGAACCCTCCGAGGTCGAGACGCGGCGCATGCATGCATTGGAGGATTACGGCCTGATGCATGTGAAGCTCTACGAGGATATCTCTCGCCATGGCGAGATCGCGACCGCCTATGCCTACCCGGTGAAGGTCGAGGGGCGCTACGTAATGGACCCGTCGCCCATCCCCAAATTCGATAACCCCAAGCTGGAAAGCGCGGCGCTTCAGCTGTTCGGGGCCGGGCGCGAACAGCGGATCTACGCGGTGCCGCCCTATACCAGGGTCGTCAGCCTCGATTTCGAGGACTACCCGTTCGATCCGTCGAAAGCGCCGCACCCTTGCGCGCTCTGCGGGGCCGAGGAGAGCTATCTCGACGAGGTCATCACCGACGACAAGGGCAGCCGCATGTTCGTCTGCTCCGATACCGATTTCTGCGCCTCGCGGCGCGCGGCGGGGCATGTCGGGGTCGCCGGGGCGGAGGTGCCTGCATGAGCGATTGCGTCTGGCTGCACGGGACGGGCCTGAACGGGCTGCACTGGGGACCGGAGGCCGCGGGCGGCCTGTGGCCCGAGTTGCCTGGCCACGGCGCTGCGCCACGCGCGGGGGGCACGGTCGCGGCCTATGCCGAGGCGCTGGCACCCAGCCTTCCGTCGCGCTTTGCCATCGTCGGCCATTCGCTGGGCGGCATGGTGGCCATGGCGCTGGCGGCGAGGCTGCCTGCGCGCTGCCGCGCGCTGATCCTGGTCGATGTGCCCCTGTCGTTGCCCGACTGGATGCCGAAGCGGCTCGGTGTCTGGACGTCGCCGGTCTTCGCGCGGTTTCCCGGCCCGGTCGGGTTCGCCCGCATGATGGCGCGGCGCACCGCCAACGAGGCCGCACGCCCGGCCATCCGCGACCGGATCAAGGCGATGGACCGCGGCGGGTTTCAGGATGCGATGGTGGCCACGGCGCGCTTTGATGGCCGTCCGCTGCTGTCGCGGCTGGCGATGCCGGTCCTGTGCCTGTTGGGGCGTGACAGCATGCTGACCGGCCAGATGGAGCGGCGCGCCTATGCCGACCTGCCCAATGCCGAGTTGGCCGAGATCGACGCCGGCCACATGCTGCCCTTCGATGCGCCCGACACGATCGACCCGATAATGACCCGTTTCCTGGAGATGCATTCATGCCCCCGCTTTTATCCGTTCACGGCCTGACGAAACGCTACGGCGCGCGGCTCGGCTGCGCCGATGTGAGCTTCGACCTCTATCCCGGCGAGGTGCTGGGGATCGTGGGCGAGTCCGGCTCAGGCAAGTCGACGCTGCTCAACTGCCTCGCCGGGCATCTGGCCCCGGATGAGGGGCAGGTCATTTTCGACACGCGGGCCGAGGGGCCGCGCGACGTGCTGCGCATGTCCGAGCCCGAACGCCGGATGCTGGGCCGCACCGATTGGGCCTTCGTGCACCAGAACCCGCGCGATGGGTTGCGTATGCGGATCAGCGCCGGTGGCAATGTGGGCGAGCGCCTGATGGCCGTTGGTGCGCGGCATTACGGCGACATCCGCGAACAGGCGCTGGATTGGCTGGGCCGGGTCGAGATCGCGGACGAGCGGATCGACGACCGTCCGTCGGCCTTTTCCGGCGGCATGCAGCAACGCCTGCAAATCGCGCGCAACCTCGTGACCGGGCCCCGGCTGGTGTTCATGGACGAACCGACCGGGGGCCTTGATGTAAGCGTGCAGGCGCGGCTTCTCGACCTGATCCGCGGGTTGGTGCGGCGCATGGGCCTCAGTGCCATCGTCGTCACGCACGACCTTGCTGTCGTACGCCTGTTGGCTGACCGGCTTATGGTGATGAAGGACGGCCACGTGATCGAAACCGGCCTGACCGATCAGGTGCTGGACGATCCGCAAGCCGCCTATACGCAGCTGCTCGTCAGCTCGGTTCTGCAAGTTTGAAGGGGGCGTCCCATGATCCAAGTCGAAAACCTCGCCAAGAATTTCACGCTCCACAACCAGGGGGGCGCCGTCATCCCGGTGATCGAAGGGGCCGGGTTCTCGGTCGCGCCGGGCGAATGCGTGGCGCTGACCGGGGAAAGCGGGGCGGGGAAATCCACCGTGATGCGCATCCTTTACGGCAATTACCTCGCTCAAGGCGGATCGGTGCGGATCAACGGCATCGACATCACCAGCGCGGAACCGCGGGACATCCTCGCGCTGCGGCGCGAAACCCTGGGCTATGTCAGCCAGTTCCTCCGTGTCGTGCCGCGCGTGCCCACGTTGGAGGTTGTGGCCGAGCCGCTTTTGGCGCTGGGCCGCAACGAGGGCGAGGCCTTGGACCGTGCCCGAGATCTGCTGACCCGGCTGCGCATTCCCGAAACGCTCTGGTCGCTGTCGCCCACCACATTCTCGGGCGGGGAACAGCAGCGCGTGAACATCGCACGCGGCTTTGCCCATGCCTATCCCGCGCTCTTGCTGGATGAACCCACGGCCAGCCTTGATGCGACCAACCGCGAGACGGTCCTGAGCCTGATCGAAGAGGCCAAGGCGGGCGGGGCGGCCATTATCGGCATCTTCCATGACCTCGATGCGCGCGAGCGGGTCGCGGATCGCGAGATCGACGTCTCGGTCTTCACCCCGAGGGCGGCCTGATGACCGGACGCTTCATCGCGGTGGTCGGGCCTTCGGGCGTCGGCAAGGACAGCGTGATGGAGGCGCTCTGCGCCGCGCGTTCCGATCTCTACCGCGCGCGGCGGGTCATCACGCGGCCGGAGGCGGCGGGCGGCGAGGCCTTCGACGGGATCAGTCCCGCGCTGTTCGCCGCGCGGGCGGCCGGCGGGGATTTCGCCCTGCATTGGCAGGCGCATGGCCTGAGCTACGGCATCCCGTGCGAGGTGCATGCCATCCTGCGCAGCGGGCGTGACGTGCTCGCCAACCTGTCGCGCGCGGTGTTGGTCAAGGCGGACCGCGTTTTCGACGATGTCCACGTTCTGCACATCACCGCGACGCCCGAGGTGTTGATCACGCGGCTGGAAGGCCGCGCGCGCGAGACGGAGGCCGAGATCGCCAAACGCCTTGCCCGCTCCGCGCCCGAGATCCCCGAGGGGATGCGCGTCACCGAGATCGACAATTCCGGCACGCTCGGCGCTGCGGTGGCGCAGGCCCTGACCGCGCTTTACCCCGAGAAGGTGTAGCGTTGGACGAGGTGGAACATCCCCTGGTCGTCCTCGCCCATCAGGCAGAGACTGTCGATCACGAAAGGCTCGGGCAGGGCCGGGGCGAACTGTGCGCTGAGCGCATCGCGCGTGGCCTCCGCGTCGGCACCAGAGAGCTTGCCGGTCAGCGTCATGTGAAACCGGAACTCCTCCATCACGTAGGGATAGCCCCAGCGGAGGAGGTTCTGCTCTTGCCGCACGGAGAGGCCGGATTTCCGGCGTTTTTCCAACTCCGCCTCGGTCGCGGGCGCGCGGAAACCGTCGAGCGCCTCGACGGTCGCTGCGGCCAGATCGGACAGTGTCGCGCTGGGTGCGGCTGGCACGATGGCCACGAACCCGCCGAGACGGCGGACCTCGAGCCGGTCGATCACGACGGGCGCGCGCATGGCGCAAAAGGCGCGGGTTGCGGCATCCAGATCCTCGGCTTGGTCCGCATCGGCCAGGCGGAAGGGCGGCTTGATCGTCCCGTGAAACCCGTATTTGCGAGGCGTCGCCGTAAGGCCCTCCGGCGCGGCGGGCAGGCCCGGCACCTGCGGCTGCGCGACGGCCTTGCCCGCCACGCTGTCCCACCCCAGCCATTCCGCGCCTGCGCGGTAAAGCGCGCCCTCGGGAACCGCGTAGATGCCATAGCGCTTGAACCTATCCATTTTCCCTGCTCCGGTTGACCAAATCATGCCCAAGGACCACGCCCTGATGCCCGACACGCTGACGCTTGCCAATGCCCGTCTCATCCTGCCTTCGGGGGAGGTCTCGGGGGCGATCACGATGCGCGGTGGCGAGATCATCGAAATCGCAACTGGCCCGACGCTGCCGCCGGGCGCCGTGGATTGCGCGGGCGATTACGTGGCGCCGGGCCTGATCGAATTGCATACCGACAACCTCGAACGCCACATCCGGCCGCGCCCCTCGGCCCACTGGCCCCATGACGCGGCCATCGTGGCCCATGACGCGGAGCTGGCGGCCTGCGGCATCACCACCGTGTTCGACGCGATCCGCGTCGGCTCCATCGAGGGCAAGGGCGGGGTCGGCTGGTCCCGCTATGCGCGCGACCTGGCGCATGAGCTGTTGGAGATGCGCGGGGCCGGGGCGCTGAAGATCAGCCACCACATCCACCTGCGGGCCGAGATCTGCTCGGAAACGCTGGTCGAGGAGTTGGCGCAGTTCGCGCCCGAGGACCGCGTCGGCATCCTCAGCCTGATGGATCACACGCCGGGCCAGCGCCAGTTCGCCGATATCGACCAGTATCGCACCTACATGAAAGGCAAGCACGGCCTGTCCGAGGAGGTTTTCCTCGAACACGTGGAAAGCCGCACGGCGCTGGGCGCGCGGGTGCGCGATGGTCATGAACAGGCGGCGGTCGAGGCCGCGCAGCGCCTTGGCGCCGTGCTGGCGAGCCATGACGACACCACGGTGGATCATGTCGCGCGCTCGGCCGTACACGGGATTGCGCTGGCCGAGTTTCCGACGACCGAAGACGCCGCACGCGCCTGCCATCAGCATGGGATCAAGGTGATGATGGGCGCGCCGAACCTGATCCGTGGCGGGTCGCATTCGGGAAATGTCGCGGCGCAGGAGCTGGCCGAGGCCGACCTGCTCGATATCCTGTCGTCGGACTACGTTCCGGCGGCGCTGCTCTATGCGGCGGTGAAGCTGGGCGAGATCTGGGGCGACATGGCGCGGGCGATGGCCACGGTGTCGACCGCCCCGGCACAGGCCACGGGCCTGATGGATCGCGGGCAACTGGCCGAAGGCATGCGCGCCGACCTGATCCGCTTTGCCACCGTGCGCGGCGTGCCGGTGCTGCGCGGCGTCTGGTCGGCAGGCAACCGCGTCGCGTGAGGGGGAAGCGCCTCGGCGGGCCTTGAACCCGCCTCGGCGCTTGGGCGCGGGGTGATGCGCGCTGGTGCCTTTAACAGGCAAGACCCTGACCTTGCAGATAGGCCATGGCAGCGGGAATGTCGGCGGCCTCGCGCAGTTCCAGTACCAGGTGCGGACGCTGGGGCAGGGCGGCGATGGCCGCAAAAACCGCGTGCCAGTTCACCGTGCCGCGCCCCGGCGCCCAGTGACGGTCGGCGAACCCGTCGGCGTCCTGCAAATGGACATGAGCGAGGAGCGGCCCGGCATCGGCGATGAAGTAATCGACCGGCGGCGCACCGGTCGCGCCATGGGCGTAATGGGCGTGGCCGGTGTCGATCGAGAGTTTCACCGCGTCCGACCCGAAACTGGTGGCGAGGTCGCGGCGGAAGCCGGGGTCGATATCCTCGATATTCTCGATGACCAGGGTGACGCCCTCGGCCTCGGCGACCGCGACGGCCTCGCGCAGAATGGCGTGGACCTTTTCGATCTTGTGGTCAGCGGCGGAGGGGGTGTTGCCCACACGCGGATTGTTTCCGAGGTTGAACCAGTCCCATGTCGTATAGGGCGAATGGATCACCATTTGCGACGCACCAAGGGCGGCGGCGGCCCGCACCCCGGTCACGTAGCGCCGCGCGACGATGGGGGCGATCTCGGGGTCGGCAGTGTCGAGTGCAAGGTCATAGAAGGGGCCGTGAATGCCCAAACGCCCCTCGAACCCGTCGAGATGGGCTTTGGCGCTGGCCACGCGGTCCTGCCAGTCGCCGAGCAGCACCTCGGGAAGCAGGAAATCCTGAACCTCCAGATCGCGCTGGTCGGCGATCAGCCAGTCGCGGAAGTGGGGCAGGTCGGCCACCATCAGGGCGGCACCGATCTTGAGCGGGGTCATCTGCGCCTCCCTTCAAAACACCTGTCGGCCTTCGCGCCAGACTGCCTGCACAACCGGTTGGCCGTTCTCGATCCGGACGGCGGCGAGATCGGCGCGCAGCCCCTCGGCAATCGCGCCGCGATCCGAAAGGCCGGTGAGATGCGCTGGCGCACGGGTCACGAGGGCCAGGGCGGCGGGCAGATCGAAGGGCAGGGCCGGATCGGCGGCAATGGCGAATGCCGCGTCCAAGGGCGAGCGTGGGATGTAGTCGGACGCGAGTGCATCGACGAGACCTTCGGCCAGCAATTCGGCCACCGCGACATTGCCCGATTGCGACCCGCCGCGCAGGTAGTTGGGCGCGCCGGCGATGATGGCCAAGCCAGCCTCGCGCGCCCGGCGCGCGGCCGCCAGCGTGGTGGGAAACTCCGAGATATGGATGCCCTCGGACACGGCCTGGTCGACATGGGCCTCGGTGCGATCATCATGGCTCATCAGGGGCAGGCCCGCGGCCTGCGATGCCGCGATGACATGGGCGCGCACCTCGGCCCCGCAGGTGCGCGAGCGTTCAAAGAGGTCCTCCATCATGACGCGCCCGGTTTCTTCATCGACCTCCATCTCGTGAATCATGTGGGTGAACCAGCGCTGCACATCGGGGCTTTGACGGTCACCGGGCGTGTGATCCATGACCGAGACGAGGCGGCTGATCGGCAGGCCGACGGTGGCATCGGTGAGCGCCATGGTGGCCGGGTCGGAGATTTCGCAGCGCAGGTGCAGAAGGTGCTCGGCCCGGAACAGGCCGCGCTCCTGTCCTTCGAGCATAGCTGCGACGAGGGGTTCGAGAATCTCGCGCCGTTCTGGACGTTTCATCGAGGCGCCGACCGAAAGACTGTCGAACACGGTGGTGGTGCCGCCTGAAATCACCACCCCGTCATGGGCCATCAGCGCGGGCAGGAAGGGCCAGATGACGCCGCCGCGCGGATGTGTGTGGCGCTCGACGTGATCGGTGTGCAGATCGACGATACCCGGGATCAGGAAGGCCCCGGCGAGGTCGCGCCCGTCGCGGGCGTCCGTCAGCCCCGAGATACGGCCGCCGTCGATGGTGAGGCCGCCCTCGACGATGCCATCGGGCGTGACGATGCGGGCATTGCCAAGGGTCAGGGTGGCGGGATTGGCCTGGTCGAACATCGGTCTTGTCCTTGCGATGGAGATGCCCCGTAAAGGCGCGTTTTGTAACGAGTGCATGCCGCTGGGATGATGTTTTGGTGACAGTTTGGCAGGCCGCCCAAACCTGCTGCCGCGTGGCCCCGCATCGAATCGCGGGCCAAGGGGTGCACCACGCCCGGCTGCGCGTTTTTCGAGCGGAAAGCCAACAAATATGGGGTTTGTCGATCGTGCCGGCCGCCGGTTATGTCGGCAACCTTCGAGGTCTAACGGCACAAAGCACACGCGGCATCAAACGCTTGGCGTGTGTTTACATATCTTTCATCTCCGTTTCGTCGAACGGTCACAAAACACCCCTAGCACCCCGGCTCGACGGGGTGGGCTGCGATGGTCGCGGCAATGCCCCGCACCGGACCATTC
The DNA here is from genome assembly GCF_039542305.1 of [Roseibacterium] beibuensis. NCBI lineage: Bacteria > Pseudomonadati > Pseudomonadota > Alphaproteobacteria > Rhodobacterales > Roseobacteraceae > Roseicyclus > [Roseibacterium] beibuensis. Next base: position 572,005 of record NZ_BAABHW010000001.1, read on the forward strand.
CACCGGAACCAGCCATAGGGACCTGACCCATGATGAAACCGACGATTGCAGCGCTCGCCCTCGGTGCGACTGCCCTCACTTCCACCGCCGCTCTGGCACAGGACGCCGACTGGCGCGAGGACGTGCCGGTGTTCCGCATCGGCCTGCTGGGCGGCGAGAACGAAGCCGACCGCCTGCGCGACCACGCCTGCCAGGAAGCCTATCTCGAAGAGCGCCTCGGCGTGGATGTCGAGCTGTTCCCCGCCTCGGATTATGCTGGCGTGATGCAGGGCCTGCTGGCCGGTCAACTCGAATTCGCCGGTCTCGGCTCCTCGGGCTATGCGGGCATCTACCTGCAGGACCCCGAAGCGGTCGAACCGCTTTACACAGTCATGCAGTCGGACGGCTCTCTCGGGTACTACTCGGTGATGTACACGCTGGCCGACAGCGGCATCGAGACGCTCGAGGACATGGAAGGCCGCACGCTCGCCTTCGCCGACCCGAACTCGACCTCGGGCTACCTGGTGCCGTCCTTTGAACTGGCCGAACAACTGGGCGGCCCGCTTGAAGGGTATTTCGGTGAAACCGGCTTTGGCGGCGGTCACGAGCAGGCCGTCGTCGCCGTGCTGAATGGTCAGTATGACGCCGGCGTGACCTGGACCTCGGGTGTCGGCGACATCAACCAGGGTTACTCGCGCGGCAACCTGCGCTCGATGGTGGATCGCGGCATGCTCGACATGTCGGACATCCAGATCATCTGGCAGTCGAACCTGATCACCAATGGCCCGCGCGTGATCCGTTCGGACCTGCCCCAGGAACTGAAGGACCTGGTCATGGGCGCCATGATGCAGTTGCAGACCGAGGATCGCGCCTGCTTCGACGCCATCAATGACGGCGAGTCGATGGGCTACTGGCCGATCAACCACGAGTTCTACGAGCCGATCATCAACATGCGTCGCGCCGCCGAGGGCGCACGCTGAACGTCGAGACTCTTGGCCGGGGCCGGTGCGGATCGCATCGGCCCCTTGGTCGTTTTTTGGCCGGGCACAACCATACCGCGAAGGCAAAGGGGACACACATGCTCAAGCTTGAGAAACTGACCCGTAAATTCGGCGAGAATATCGCCGTGGGGAATGCGACGATCGAGATCCCGGACGGGCAGATGGTCGGCATCATCGGCCGCTCGGGCGCGGGCAAGTCCACTCTGCTGCGCCTGTTGAACCGCCTGATCGACCCGTCCGAGGGCCAGATCCTGTTCGGTGATACCGACATCGCGCAGCTTTCGGGCAAGGAACTGCGGGCCTGGCGCTCGGATTGCGCGATGATCTTCCAGCAGTTCAATCTCGTCGGCCGCCTCGATGTCATCACCAACGTGTTGACCGGCCGCCTCCATACCATCCCCTCCTGGCGCTCCATGGCGCAGGTCTTCACCCCGCGGGAACGCGCCTTCGCGATCCAGGCGCTGGACCGCCTCGGCATGGCGCATACGGCGCTGCAAAAGGCCGAAACGCTGTCAGGTGGCCAGCAGCAGCGCGTCGCCATCGCCCGTGCGCTGGCGCAAGAGCCCAAGATCCTGCTCGCGGACGAGCCCATCGCCTCGCTCGACCCGATGAACGCCAAGATCGTCATGGACGCGCTGCGCGACATCAACAAGCAGGACGGCATCACCGTCATCTGCAACCTGCATACGCTGGATACCGCGCGGCAGTATTGCGACCGGATCATCGGCATGCAGGACGGACGTATCGTGTTCGACGGCACGCCCGATCTGCTGACCACCGGTATGGCGCGCGAGATCTACGGCGCCGAAGCGCATGAAGCCTTCAACGAGGCCGCGACCTCGACCTCCATCCCGGCGGCGCAGCCCGTGCGCGAACTGGCCTGACGGAGCATCCCATGTCTGACATCATCATGATGGGCGGATCGGCCGGTGCGACGGGGGATGCGCCCCACGATGCGGTCCACGCCTTCGAGCGGCACCGCGCCGAATTGCGCGCCTCCAAGCGGCTTTGGAACATCCTGCTTCTCGCCGGTTTTGCCATCTGTCTCGGCCTGTCGATCTATATCAGCCAGTTCTACCCGGATCGGCTGGCCAGCGGCGTGCCGCGCATCTTCGAGTATTTCGGAACGATCATCCCCGACCTGCAATGGGATCTCCTGTTCGAGGGCCGCACCGAGGAGGGCCGCGCCGTCCCCGGTTCGCTGACCTACTGGTACACCGACTTCTGGGACTATGTCGGCCTGATCTTCGAAACGATCCTGATGGCGATCACCGCCACGCTCCTGGGCACGTTCTTTGCCTTCATTCTCAGCTTTTCCGCCTCGGCCAACCTGGCGCCCTCGCGCTGGGCTTACTGGATTTCCCGCCGTGTGTTCGAACTGTCTCGCGGCATCCCCGAAATCCTCTTGGCGCTGGTCTTCGTTTTCATGATCGGGATCGGCCCGCTGGCCGGTGTCCTTGCCATCGCGATCCACACCACCGGCGCCTTGGGCAAGCTTTTTTCCGAGGTGAACGAGAACGCCTCTTCTCGACCGATCGAGGGGATCACGGCGGTCGGCGGCACATGGGCCGAGAAGATGGCCTACGGGGTCGTGCCCCAGGTTGCGCCGAACTTTTTCAGCTATGCCATGCTGCGCTTCGAGATCAACGTCCGCGCCTCGTCGATCATCGGGTTCGTGGGCGCGGGCGGGATCGGGCAGGAACTCAACCGCGTCATCTCCTTCTACTCGGATGACCGGGTGCTTGCCGTCCTCATCCTCGTGGTTCTGACCGTGACCGTGATCGACCTGATCTCGGAACGCATCCGGCACGGTTTCATCGGAAAGGAGAATTTCTGATGGGCATTGCTTCGCTGTCCGCGCTGGACGAGACGCAGGTCGCCGCCGTCCGCGCCGAACATCCCGGCGCTTTCGGCGGGATCGGCCACCAGATCCGCCGCTGGGCGCCGTGGGCCATCGCGCTGGTCTATGTCATCGGGTCGCTTTGGTATTTCGAGATCTGGAAACTGGCCGACGCCTCGGAACGGGTCTGGGACCTGCTGCGCAATTTCGTGGTGTGGCGCGACATGGCCGACTGGCAATATGCCAACATCTACAAGGGGATCGCGCAGACCCTTGCCATGGCCTTCCTCGGCACGCTTATGGGCACCATCGGCGCATTGTTCGTGGGCTTCCTCGCGGCCAGGAACGTGATGCGGATCCCGCTCCTGCGCCATGTCGTGCGGCGCTTTCTCGACATCCTGCGCGGGGTGGATCAGCTGGTCTGGGGCCTCGTCTTCGTGCGCGCCGTGGGCTTGGGGCCGCTGGCGGGCGTGCTGGCGATCTTCGTCTCGGACCTCGGCACGCTTTCCAAGCTCTATTCCGAAGCGATCGAGAATATCGACCGCAAGCAGGTCGAGGGGATCCGCTCGACCGGGGCGGGGCCGCTGGCGATCATCCGCTATGGCTACATCCCGCAGGTCCTGCCGGTCTTCATCTCGCAATCGCTGTATTTCCTCGAGTCGAACACGCGTTCCGCGACGATCCTCGGCATCGTGGGGGCGGGCGGCATCGGCATGATCATCATCGAACGCTTCCGCGCATCGCTCTATGATCAGGTGGCCTTCGTGGTGTTGAATGTGCTGGTGCTGATTTTTGCCATCGACTGGCTGTCCAAACGCATCCGCCTGTGGCTGATCGGCGTGCGCCACGATTGAAGGATGATGCCATGAGCAAGAAAACACTCGGGGTGGAGCCGACGCTTCACCCCGATGCCGAGGTCGGGACGGACGTGACGCTCGGCCGGTATACCGAGGTCGGGCGGTTCACCAAACTGGCCGCCTGCGAGATGGGGGATTACTCCTACATCTGCGAGTTCGGCCATGTCATCTGGTCGACCATCGGCAAGTGGACGAACATCGCCAACATGGTGCGGCTGAACCCGGGTAACCACCCGACATGGCGGGCCTGTCAGCATCACGCGCTCTACCGGGCCGAGCAATACGGGTTCGGCGCGGACGAGGGTGACTTCTTCGAATGGCGCAAGGATCATTGGGTCACGGTCGGCCATGACGTGTGGATCGCGCATAACGTCACGGTTCTGGCCGGTGTCACGATCGGCACCGGGGCCGTGGTTGGGGCAGGGGCCGTGGTGACCAAGGATGTCGATCCCTACACCATCGTCGCAGGCGTTCCGGCAAAACCCATCAAGCGGCGCTTCACACCGGCACAGGCGGATGCGTTGATGGAGATCGCGTGGTGGGATTGGTCGCACGACGCCTTCGGCGCGGCGCTGCCCGATTTCCGGGCATTTTCCATCGACGCTTTCATCGAGAAATACCGCTAGGCGCCCGGGCGTCTTGTCAGCCTGCCGGGTCCCGCGCTAGGGCAGTTCGCATGCAGCGAGACGGTGGCAAGATGGCAGATAGCTATGACGTGGTGATCGTGGGCGGAGCCGTCATCGGCTCTGCCGTGGCGTGCTACCTGACCTCCGACCCCGATTTCGACGGGCGCGTTCTGGTGGTCGAACGCGACCCCAGTTACGCGACCGCATCGACCGGTCTGTCGGCCTCGGGGATCCGAACGCAGTTTTCCAACGAGATCAACGTGAAGATCAGCCAGTACGGCCTTGAGGTCATACGGGATTTCGCACAGGCCGTGGCGGTCGATGGCCCCGGCCCGGACCTGCATTTCCACGAGGGCGGCTACCTCTATCTTGCGAATAACGAAACCGCCGAGCGCATCTTGCGCGAGAACCACGCGGTGCAGACCGCCTGCGGTGCAGACGTGGTGCTTTGGGACCAGGAGGCGCTCTCGCGCGCCTTTCCGCATCTCAATGTCGCCGACATCCGGCTCGCCGCCTATGGCCGTTCGGGTGAGGGGTGGTTCGACAATACCGGGCTGATGCACGGATTCCGGGCCAAGGCCCGCGCGCAGGGGGCCGAGTACCTGGCTGACGAGGTGGTCGATCTTGTTGCCCATGCCGGTCGCGTCACCGGCGTGGTTCTGAAGTCGGGCCGCACAATCTCTGCCGGGACGGTGGTCAACGCCTCGGGGGCGCGTGCGGCCAAGGTGGCGGGGATGGCGGGCCTCGACCTGCCGATCGAGCCGAGGAAGCGGACGGTTTTCGTGTTCGATTGCGCCCAAAGCCCGCAAGGCACGGCCACGGTGAATGCCGGTCGCCTGCCGCTGATGATCGACCCGACCGGCGTCTATTGCCGCCCCGAGGGGCGCTATTTCCTGACTGGCGCGCCGCCGCTGGAGGACCCCGCCGTCGACTGGGACGATTTCGATCCCCGCCACGATGAATTCGAAGAGATCATCTGGCCGGCCCTCGCCGAACGGTCCCCGGCCTTCGAGGCGATCAAGCCGATCCGCCACTGGGCGGGGCACTACGATTACAACACGCTCGATCACAACCTGATCGTGGGGCGGCACCCGGATTGCCCGAACTTCATTTGCGCCAACGGCTTTTCAGGCCATGGGCTGCAACAGGCCCCCGCGACGGGGCGGGCCGTGGCCGAATTGATCGTCCACGGCGGCTACCGGACGCTGGACCTGTCGGAACTGGGCGTGGAACGCCTCCTCGAAAACCGCCCGTTCCTTGAAAAGGCGATCATCTGAAGCGGGGTCAGGCGCCCGCCAGCAACGCCTCGATCTCGGCGCGCTTTGGCATGGCCTGTGCCGTGCCGGGGCGTGTCACCGAGAGGGCGGCCGTTGCAGTGGCAAAGCGCATGGCATCGTCCGGGGAACGACCCTCGGCCAAGGCGACGGCCAGCCCGCCGTTGAACGCATCGCCTGCCCCCGTGGTGTCCACGACAGGCCCGGCGGACATGGGCGGGCTGTGAACCACGCGCGTGTCGTCCACCCAGAGCGCGCCGTTTTCACCCAGCGTCACGATGGCCGCCTTGCGGACGCCACGCGCCAGCAGGGATCGCGCCGCAGCCTCGGCACTGGCCAGGTCGGTGACGGCGATCCCGGTCAGACCTTCGGCTTCGGTCTCGTTCGGGGTGACGTAGTCGCACAAGGACAGCATCGCGTCCGGCAGATCCTGCGCCGGGGCGGGGTTCAGGATGGTCGCCGCGCCGCCCTCGCGCCCGGTGCGCAGCATCGCCTCGGCGGCGTCCAGCGGTTGTTCCAGTTGCGTCATCACGATTTTCGCCGAGCGCACCGCGCCCGCCTGCGCCGCCACATCGGCAGGTGAGATCGTGCCGCCGACGCCCGGGCTGATGATGATGGCGTTCTGGCCGGTGGCCTGGTCCACGAAGATGAATGCCGCCCCGGTGAAACCAGTCGGATCGATCGTGGCAAGCGACGTCACCCCGGCCTCGGCCCAGATTTCGCGGGCCATCGCGCCAAAATCGTCATCGCCCAGCCTGGTCAGGTATCCCACGTCGCCGCCCGCCCGTGCTGCCGCGACCGCCTGGTTGGAGCCTTTGCCCCCCGGCCCGAGCGAAAAGCCCGAGCCGATCAGGGTTTCCCCCATCCGGGGCAATCGCGCGGCACGATAGGCCGTATCCGCCACGAACACACCAAGTATCACGATGTCATGGGTCATCCGCACCCCTCCCGCTCGATCCGTTTTCGCCATGCTGGCGCAACAGTGGGCGGGCGTCCATGGGCAGTTGCCGCTTGCAGGCGGCGCGACGCTTGGGCAAACCCGTGGCAACACGTCAGGTAACGGGAGGTCGGGACATGAAACTCTTGCGCTATGGTGAGGCCGGGGCGGAAAAGCCGGGGATGCTGGATGCCGAGGGGCGTCTGCGCGACCTTTCGGACCATGTGGGTGACATCTCGGGCGCGGTCCTGACGCCTGAAGGCCTGTCGTCCCTGTCCGCAATCGACCCGGCCAGCCTGCCCGTGGTGGAGGGCGCGCCGCGCATCGGCGCTTGCGTTGGCGATATCGGCAAGATGGTCTGCGTCGGGTTGAACTACGCCGATCACGCCGCCGAGGCGGGAATGGATATCCCGCCGGAACCTATTCTGTTCTTCAAGGCGACCAGTGCCATCTGCGGTCCGAACGACGATATCCGTATCCCGCGCGGGTCTGAGAAAACCGATTGGGAGGTCGAGTTGGGCATCGTGATCGGCAAACCCGCATCCTACGTCGATGAGGCCGACGCGATGGACCATGTCGCGGGCTACTGCATCGTCAACGACGTGTCGGAGCGTGCGTTCCAGATCGAGCGGGCGGGCCAATGGGTCAAGGGCAAGTCGGCCGATACCTTCGGGCCGACCGGCCCGTGGATGGTGACGGCGGACGAGGTCGCCGACCCGCAGGCGCTGGCCATGTGGCTGGAGGTCGATGGCCACCGCTACCAGGATGGATCGACCGCCACGATGGTTTACGGCGTTCGTCACCTGGTCAGCTATATCAGCCAGTTCATGAGCCTGCAGCCGGGCGACATCATCTCGACCGGAACGCCGCCGGGCGTGGGCATGGGGCAGAAACCGCCGGTCTATCTGCGCGAAGGGCAGGAGATCGCCTGCGGGATCGAGGGGCTGGGCACGCAGCGCCAGCGCACCATCGCCTGGAATGCCTGAGACTAGCCAAGCGCGCCGGCCATGCCGGCGCGGCTCTCAGTGCTGGGTTGCAAAGCCCACGATCAGTTGGCGCAGGCCGAACCAGGCCCCCGCCCAGATCGCGGCCGCGGTGATCGGACCCGTATAGGCGAGCATCGAAAAGGCCGACAGGCCCTGTCCAACGGAACACCCCGCGGCCATGACCGCGCCAAACCCCATCAGGGTGGCCCCTGCAAGCTGGCGCTTCAACTGGCGGGGGTCGTCGCAGGCCTCCCAGTGGAACCCGTGGCGGATCACGCTGCCGATACCGCCGCCGATGATGACGCCCACGACCGACGCGATACCGAATTTCGGGTCGAGCCCGCTCGAGAACATCACGTAGTGAATCGTGTCGCCAACCGGCGCGGTAAAGCTGTGGGACAGGATCGGGAACACCTCGAAGCCGGTGTTGGTCACCCAATAGGTGCCGTAAAAGCCCGAGGTGATCGTCAGGCCCACGACCGCCCCCCAGATCAGGTGCGAGATCCGCCGGTGCGCCGGCAGGAAGCGGATCGCCGCCACGATCAGGACAGCCGCCAAGGCCAGGCCGATCAACGAGGAGTCGATGCCGGTCAGTCGTTCGATGGCGTGCGGGTAGCTCTGCGGGGTCTCGGGCGAGAAAACCACCGGCAAAAGCTGGATGCGCAGCGCGGCCAGCAGGCCCGAGATCGCCATCATCGCCGTCACGCCCATGACCAGAACGATCACGAGAGAGCGCAGGTCGCCGCCGCCGATCCGGGCCAGATGCCCAAAGCCGCAATTGCCGGCCAGCGCCATGCCGTAGCCGAACATCAGTCCACCCAGAACGGCCCCGAGGATCGGGAAGGCGTTCGTGATGTAGAAGGATTGGCTGATCTCCATCAGCCCCATGGCCTGCAGCGCGTAGTTGGTGCCCATGGCCGTCCCCAGGGCCATGACCCACAGCCACAGGCGACTGGTGTCATCGCCGTAATGGGCGTCCTCGACCATGGCGAGCGTGCAAAAGCGACCGACCCGGGCCGCAAGGCCCAGGATGATCCCGCCGACCAGTCCGATCAGCAGGACGGCCCCGGTCTCCCCGAGAATGTCGAGCATGTTCCCTCCCTGCGTGGCTGAACGTCCGCGCCGCGATCATTATCGTTCGGCGGGAAAGCGTTTAGCTGCTGAACAACTCGTAAACCTGTTCGATGATCCGGCGGGCCCGGTCATCTGTCAAACTGTAAAAGATCTGTTTTCCCTCGCGCCGGGCCGTCACCAGCCCTTCGAGGCGCAGCCGCGCGAGCTGCTGGCTGATCGCAGCCTGCCGTGAGGACAGCAGCCGTTCGATCTCGGTCACGGACTTCTCGCCATCGGCCAGCGAGCAGAGGATCATGAGACGGCCTTCATGGCTGATGGCCTTCAGGAAATCGGAGGCCTCCTGCGCATGGTCGCGCAACAGCCGCCAGGTGGCGTCATCCATGGGTTCTCCCGGTGCCGGCAGAATGGTCGCGCGGGTCAGCGGACGGTGACCGCGCGGCGGCGCCGTCGCCGTTGCGTCGGTCTCTTCCACACCTATGAGATCGGCGATCTCGCTGAAACCCATTGCAGTCCGTGCCAATGTCTTTTCCCGCTGCGCCAATCAGTTGGTCGCGCCTGCGGCCTCCGTTTCCAAATCCACGCCGGTCTGTTCGATCATACGCTGAAGCAGTCCCCAAAAGAAGTCCTCACCGGGATACCCTTCCAGGCGGCCCACTTCCCGACCGTCGGAGACGAGGATGAAGGTCGGGGTAAACACCGCGCGTCCCTGTATGTCGAGGTCATCCGGAATGGGCTCGGAGAGTTGCAGCATCCGCAAGGGCGCGACCGCCCCCTCGGGCGTGCGGTCATAGGCATCGCCAACCTCTTCGTGCCAGCGCGCGCAATAGAAACAGCCGGTCTGCTCGATCATGATCAATTGCAAGTCTGCCAGTGCAGGCAGGGGCAGGAGGCTCCCAAGCGCCACTACCATTGCGAGTATGGCGCGCTTGGGTTTTCGCGTTTCGATTGACGGCGATCGAAAAGCGCTTCTAATCTGAATACCTGAATATGATGGCTTGGGAGGGATCATGTTCGATGTGACCATCTGGGGTGCCTTCGCGGCAGGACTCCTGTCGTTTCTTTCGCCCTGCATTTTACCTATGGTGCCTTTCTACCTGAGTTATCTCGCCGGTGTAAGCGTCAATCAGGTCGCGGAGGGCGGAGGGGCCACGGCGGCCGTCCGGGCGCGGGCGATTCTCGCCGCGACGATCTTCGCCGCCGGGATCATGACCGTTTTCGTCGGCCTCGGGGCCTCGGCCTCGGTGTTCGGGCAGTTGCTGCGCGACTGGTTCGACGTGCTGCGCTGGATCGCGGCGGCGCTGATCATCGTGATGGGGCTACATTTCCTGGGTGTGTTCAAGATCGGCTTCCTCAATCGCCAATGGCGCGCCGAAACCGGAAGTGTCAGCAACCTCAGCCTTGGAGGGGCGTACCTGATCGGCCTCGCCTTTGCATTCGGCTGGACGCCCTGCGTGGGCCCCGTTCTGGCCGCGATCCTGTTCACCGCCGCAGGCACCGAGACGGCAGGGCAGGGGGCCATCCTGCTGACGTCCTACGGTCTGGGCATGACGCTGCCCTTCATCGGGGCAGCCGCCTTCGTCGGACCTTTCATGAAGCTCATGGGCCGCTTTCGCCGGCATCTTGGCGCGGTGGAGAAGACGATGGGCCTGCTTCTGGTGGTCTTCGGCGTGCTGATCGCGACCAACGCTCTCAACTATATCGGGCAGTGGATGATCGAGAATTTCGAGGTCTTCCGTCAGATGGGCTGACGGGCACCCTCAACCTGGGAGGAGACTAGAATGCTGAGAACCGTGATCGCCGCGGCCATGATCGCCGTCGCGCCACTCGCCACAGCTGCGCAGACCCTGAACGGGGATGGCCTGCACGAGGCGGAGTGGTTGCACGAAACCTTCCGCGACCTGCGCGAGGATCTTGGAGACGCCAATGCCGAGGGCAAGCGTTTCGCCGTCATCATCGAGCAGCGGGGCTGCATCTACTGCACGCGCATGCACGAAGAGGTCTTCGTCGTTCCCGAGATCGAGGAGATGCTGTCGGAGGAGTTCTTCTTCGTCCGGCTGAACATGCATGGCGCGACCGAGGTGACCGACTTTGACGGCGAAGTCATGTCGGAAAGCGATATCGCCCGGCGCTGGCGCAACATGTTCACGCCGACGATTCTCTTCTTCGATTCGGAGGTGCCCGATGGCCTGAGCGGCGCCGAGGCCGCGGTCGTCACCATGCCCGGAGCGTTCGGCGCGCCCACCATGTACGACCTGCTCAACTGGATCCTTGCCGAGGGCTATGACGGCGAGGAAGATTTCCAACGTTATCATGCGAGAATGTTCAACGAACGGGCTGCTTCGGGCCAGCGGATCGGCGCGGATGACTGAGTGTCAAACGGGTCTCGCGGGAGTTGTATTCAAAAAACCAAATGTGTTGTTGCAATCATAACGGGAGTTCGTCTACGGTCGTATGCAGGGCGGAACGACCGTCTAGGGAGGAAAAATGACGCGCAAACTGCTTTTCGCAGCCTTTTTCAGTGTGGCTGCAACGGGGCTGCATGCCGACGTGATTGCACCGGATGATGTGGCTGCCAATGAATATGGCGAGGTTGAAGTCTCTCTCACGGGTGTGTCGGGTGATCCGGCCCGTGGGGAAGAGGTGATGACCAATCGGGGCTTGGGCAATTGCATTGCCTGCCACCAGGTCACCGCGCTGGATGATTACCCGTTTCATGGGGAGGTTGGGCCGACGCTTGATGGCGCGGCAGATCGCTGGACCGAAGCCGCGCTTCGCGGAATGCTGGTGAACGCGGACAACATTTTCCCGGATTCGGCGATGCCTTCGTTTTACCGGGTCAGCGGGTTCGTTCGCCCCGGGAACGGCTACACCGGCCGCGCTGCCGAAGGCCCGCTCGAGCCGATCCTGTCGGCGCAGCAGGTCGAGGACGTGGTCGCATATCTGTTGACGCTCACCGAGTAAGGTCGGGCCGAGAAAGGAGAACCGAGACTATGGAAATGAACCGCAGGCAGTTCGTTGGCACCGGCGTTGGCGCCGCAGCCGCGATCACGCTCTTGCCGAGCGTCGCCACCGCCCAGGATGTCGATGCGGCGATCAACGCCTTCACCGGCGGGGCCGACACCAGCCCGGACGGGATCACCCTGATCGCCCCCGAGATCGCCGAAAACGGCAATACCGTGCCGATCGAGGTCGACGCCCCCGGCGCCGAGGCGATCATTCTTCTGGCCGCCGGCAACCCCAGCCCGGACGTCGCCACCTTCAACTTTGGCCCCGCAGCCGGTGCTCAGGCCGCGTCGACCCGTATCCGCCTTGCCGGTGAGCAGGACGTGATCGCGATCGCTCGCATGCCAGATGGCACCTTTCTTCGGGCCCAGCAGGAAGTGAAAGTCACCATCGGCGGCTGCGGCGGCTGAGGACAGACATAAGGAACACGAGAAATGGCAGACAATGTTACCCCCCGTGTGCGTGTCCCGCGTGAGGCTTCGGCCGGCGACGTGGTGTCGATCCGCACCCTTATCAGCCACCCGATGGAAAGCGGCCAGCGTCGAGACGGCGATGGCAACGTCATCCCGCGCTCGATCATCAACCGCTTCACCTGCGACTTCAACGGCGAGAACGTCATCGACGTGACCATCGAGCCCGCGGTGTCGACGAACCCTTACTTCCAGTTTTCGGCGGTGGTGAACGAGACGGGCACGTTCAACTTCACCTGGTACGATGACGACGGGTCCGTCTACGAGGAAACCGCCGACATCACGGTCGCCTGATAGGTGCCGGTCATCGCAGGGAGGAGGCGAACGACCATGAACAAGATGCAAAAAGCACTCGCGCTCGGCAGCGTGGCGGCCATGGCCCTGATGGGCACCGCGGCGACGCTGTCGGCCGACGAGGACGCGGACCTGGTCATCAATGGCGACTTGGAGATGATCGTGCGCACCGAAGCGCCCGATCACCTCGATGGCCATCTCGACATGATCTACTCGGGCTGGACCTTCCGGTCGGACGAGACCCAGGCCATGCAGATGGATGATTTCGACAACCCCGCCATGCTCTTCGTCGAGCAGGGGATCGAAATCTTCAACACGGCCATGGGCACCGAGGGCAATAGCTGCGCGACCTGTCACGAGACCCCGGAAAACCTGTCCGAGGTGCGTGCCGTCTATCCCCAGTGGGATGAGGAGCGTGGCGAGGTCCAGACGATCACCATGCAGATCAACGAGTGTGTGACCGAACGGATGGGGGCCGAAGCGCTTGGCTGGTCCAGCCGTGACATGGTCAACCTCGAAGCGCTGATCGCGTCCGTCGGACGTGGCAATGTCGTCAACGTGGCGATCGATGGCCCGGCCCGGGAAACCTGGGAAATGGGTCGTGAGATCTACTACACCGAGTACGGTATCCTCGAGATGAGCTGCGCCACCTGCCATGAGCAGAACTATGGCAACTACATCCGCGCAGACCATCTCAGCCAGGGTCAGATCAACGGGTTCCCGACCTACCGTTTGAAGAACGCCCGCCTGAACTCGACGCATTCGCGCTTCCGCGGCTGCATCCGGGACACGCGTGCGGAAACCTTCGCGGAAGGCAGCCCCGAGTTCATCGCCCTCGAGCTGTATGTCGCCTCGCGTGGCAACGGCCTGACGGTCGAAGGCCCCTCGGTCCGCAACTAAGACATCGACAAGTCCCGCCCCGGAGCGATCCGAGGCGGGCCTTCCGCCCAAACACATTCAAAAACCTGAATAAAACCAGAGGGTGAACCCATGATCTCCCGTCGCCACTTCCTCCAGGCCGCGATGGCAACTTCTGCGCTTTACGGCGCTTCGGGCTTCGGCAACTGGGCCCGCCTGGCTGCTCAGCAGCAACTGACGCAGGACGACCTGATCGGTGGCGGCGGCTCGGGCAATGTCACCCTTGTCCACATCACCGACATTCACGCCCAGACCCAGCCGCTTTATTTCCGCGAGCCCGAGTTCAACCTCGGCGTCGGCGAGATGACCGGCCTGCCGCCCCATATCGTGGGCGCAGATTTCCGCGCGATGTACGGGATCGAGCAGGGCAGCGCGATGGATTATGCGCTGACCTATGACGACTTCGTCTCGCTGGCCAATGCCTATGGCCGCATGGGCGGCGTCGACCGCATCGCAACGGTCGTCAACGCGATCAAGGCGGATCGCCCCGAGGCGCTGGTTCTCGATGGCGGCGACACCTGGCACGGCTCGTTGCCCGCGTTGCGCACCGAGGGCATGGACATGGTGCAGATCATGAACGCGCTCGGCGTGGACGCGATGACCTCGCACTGGGAATTCACCCTCGGTTCGGCCCGCGTGAACGAGCTGATCGAGAACCACGTGAACCCGGCTTTCCTCGGCGCCAACATCTTCGACGCCGAATGGGACGAGCCGGTCTTCGACGATTATCGCATGTACGAACGGGGCGGCACCAATATCGCCGTGATCGGGCAGGCTTTCCCTTATCTGCCGATTGCCAACCCTTCGTGGATGTTCCCCGAATACAGTTTCGGCCTGCGCCGCGAGCGGATCGCGGAAGTCGTGCAGCAGGTCCGTGCGCAGGGCGCCGAGGTCGTTGTCCTTCTCTCCCACAACGGCTTTGACGTCGATCGCAAGTTTGCCGAGGACATTCCCGGCATCGACGTGATCCTCACGGGCCACACGCATGACGCCCTGCCCGAACCGGTGCAGGTCGGAAACACGTTCCTCATCGCGTCGGGCAGCCACGGCAAGTTCGTCAGCCGGATCGATCTCGACGTGCGCGACGGCGCGATGCAGGGGATCGAACATCGCCTGATCCCGATCTTCTCGGACGTGATCACCCCGGACCCCGAGATGGCCGCGCTGGTCGCCGAGACCCGTGCGCCCTTCGAGGCCGAGATGTCGGAAGTGATCGGCCAGGCTGGATCGCTGCTCTATCGCCGTGGCAACTTCAACGGCACCTGGGACGACGTGATCTGCAACGCGCTGATCTCGCAGCGCGATGCCCAGATCGCGCTGTCGCCGGGCTTCCGCTGGGGCGCAACGGTCGTGCCGGGTCAGAACATCACCCGCGAAGACATCTTCAACGCGACGGCCATGAGCTATCCGGCCGCCTATCGCAGCGAGATGACCGGCGAATTCCTCAAGCTGATCATGGAGGACGTGGCCGACAACATCTTCAACCCCGACCCCTACTACCAGCAGGGCGGGGACATGGTGCGCGTCGGTGGCATGGGCTACCGCATCGACCCCGCGGCCGAGGCCGGTAACCGCGTCACCAACATGACCCTTCTGGAAACCGGGGAGCCGATCACCCCCGATCAGACCTACGTCGTCGCCGGCTGGGCCAGCGTCAACGAAGGCACCGAAGGCCCGCCGATCTGGGACGTGGTGGAGAACCACATCCGCGAACTCGGCACCGTGAATATCGAACCCAACAACAGCGTGGACGTGGTGGCGGGCTGATCGCCCGGCCTGCCCCAAAGAAAAGGAGTAGTCATGTCTGACGGGAAATCCTTCTCCCCCTCGCGCCGTAGCTTCCTGACCGCCTCGGCGGCAGCGGGCGGCGCATTGGCCAGCGGCAAGCTGGTGCATGCCCAGGCAGCACCGGACCCGGCCATCATCGACCCCCAGCCATGGCGCCAGTATCTTGGCCCCGGCGTCGACAACGCCCCCTACGGCATGCCCTCGCCCTACGAGACCGAAGCGGTGCGCCGCACCGTGCCGTGGCTGACGGCTGACCAGGTCAGTTCGATCAACTTCACCCCGCTGCACGAGCTTGACGGGATCATCACGCCGAACGGCATCTGCTTCGAGCGCCACCATGGCGGCGCGGCCGAGATCGACCCGGCCGAGCATCGCCTGATGATCAACGGCCTCGTGGACACGCCGATGGTCTTCACGATGGAAGACATCATGCGCTTCCCGCGGGAAAACCACGTCTATTTCCTGGAATGCGCGGCCAACACCGGCATGGAATGGGCGGGCGCGCAGCTGAACGGCTGCCAGTTCACCCATGGCATGATCCACAACGTGCAATACACCGGCGTGCCGCTGCGCCTGCTTCTGGAAGAGGCCGGCGTGCAGACGAATGGCCGCTGGCTGTTGGCCGAAGGGGCCGATGCCGCCGGCATGACCCGCTCCATCCCGATGGAAAAGGCCCTCGACGATTGCCTGGTCGCCTTCAAGATGAACGGCGAAGCCCTCCGCGTCGAGCAGGGCTACCCGCTGCGCCTCGTGGTGCCGGGTTGGGAAGGCAACATGTGGATCAAGTGGCTGCGCCGCCTCGAAGTCGGGGACGAGCCCTGGCATCACCGCGAGGAGACGTCCAAGTACACCGACCTCCTGGAAGATGGCGATGCCCGCCGCTTCACCTGGGTCATGGACGCCAAGTCGGTCATCACCAACCCCAGCCCGCAAGCACCGATCACCCACGGCCCGGGCCCGATGGTCCTGACCGGCGTGGCATGGTCGGGCCGCGGCACCATCCCGCGCGTCGACGTCACGCTGGACGGCGGCCGCAACTGGCACCAGGCACGCATGTCGGGCCCGTCGCTCGATAAGTCGATGCACCGCTTCTACTACGAGTTCGACTGGGATGGCTCCCCGCTGCTGTTGCAGTCGCGGGCGATCGACTCCACCGGCTACGTGCAGCCCACGAAAGAGCAGCTGCGCGAATTCCGGGGCGAGAACTCGATCTACCACAACAACGGTATCCAGACCTGGTACGTCAACGAAAACGGCGAAGCCGAAAATGTCGAGGTCGGTTAAGATGATGAAAACGCTTACGCTTTCAGCAGCGCTTCTGGCTGGCGCCGCCACCTTTGCCCTGGCGCAGGAAAACGCCGCTGCCTCCCGCGAGGGTGGCTTCGGCCTGGGCCGTCCCGCGCTGCCCGAAGAGGTCGCGGCCTGGGATTGGGACGTGCGCCCCGACGGTGTGGGTCTTCCCGTGGGCGAGGGGGACGTGTGGACCGGCGAAGAACTCTTCGTCGATTACTGCTCCGCCTGCCACGGTGACTTCGGCGAGGCCGTGGGCCGCTGGCCGGTCCTTGCCGGTGGCGCGGGAACGCTGACCTACGAGGATCCGACCAAGACCATCGGGTCCTACTGGCCCTACCTTTCGACCGTGGTCGATTACGTCCATCGCGCGATGCCCTACGGCCAGGCCGAAAGCCTGTCGCCGGACGAAACCTACGCGATCGTGGCCTACCTGCTCTATCTCAACAACGTCGTGGATGACGACTTTGTCCTGAACCAGGACACGTTCCACGATGTCGAGATGCCGAACGCCGACGGGTTCTTCATGGACGACCGCGACGAAACCGAAGTCGTGGCCTGGACGCGCGAGCCCTGCATGACCGACTGCACCGAAGGTGAAGTCGAGATCACGATGCGTGCGACGATCCTCGACGTGACCCCGGAAGAAGATGAGGAAGAAGCATCTGCCGAACCCGAGGTCGTGGAAGAAGCCGCGGCCGACACCGGCCCGAGCCCGGAACTGATTGCCGCCGGTGCTAGCATCTGGCGCCAGTGCCAGGCCTGCCACGAGGTTGGCGAGGGGGCGCGGAACCGCGTCGGGCCGGCTCTCAACGGGATCGTCGGTGCCGAGGCCGGGATGCGGGAGAATTTCCGGTATTCGCCGGCGTTCCAGGAGGCGGCAGAGGAAGGTCTTGTCTGGACCGAGGAAAACCTGATCGCCTATCTGCATAATCCGCGTGGGTTCATGCCGCGCAGCCGGATGGTGTTCAACGGCATCGACGAAGACGAGGATATCCGGGCGGTTCTTGCCTACATCATGTCGGAAACTCCGCAGTAACCTTATGGGACAGCGCTTTCTAACCGCGATCGTCTTGATGACGGCCAGCACCGGGACCCCGGTGCTGGCCGAAGGCGACCCCGAGCGGGGTCGCGAGTTGTACCGCCCCTGCGCCGCCTGCCACATGATCGGCGATGGCGCCATCAACCGGATCGGCCCGCATCTCGATGGCATCGTCGGGCGCCCCGCGGCGGTGGCCATGGGCTACCGGTATTCCGAGGCCCTGATCGACGCGGCGTCCGAAGGCTTGGTCTGGACGGCTGACGCGCTTGACGATTTTCTTGCGGATCCGTCCGATTACGTGCCTGGCCTTCGCATGATTTTCCGTGGCATCCAAGACGCACAGGACAGGGCAGACCTGGTTGCCTTCCTGCGTGAGGAGGGCGGCACCCCCGACCCCGTCTACGCGAATGCCACGGCCGTCCTGCTTGCCCCGTCTGACGAGGTGCTGCAGATCTTGCGGATGGAGGGCGACGCGTATTACGGCGAGTATCTTTCCAACGAGTGCACCACCTGTCATCGTCCTCAGGGCGGGGATGATATTCCGTCGATCGCGGGCATGGCCCCTGTCGATTTTATTGAGGGACTTGTTGCGTATCGCTCGGGAGAGCGCGAACATCAGGTGATGCAAACCATTACCGGCCGGTTGGGCGATGAGGAGATCGCCGCGCTGGCCGCATATTTCGAGACCGTCGGTCAATAGGCCAAGGTCGCGTAGGTATCCCGGGTGAGGAGACCCGGTGTATCCGGAAGGGGAGATCCGGAATTTTCTGGCTCCGGCAGAGCGAACGGACCGGGGTGGCAAAGGGAGGAGACCCAAATGACCATCAATAGACGTGTATTCATGGGAACGACCGCCGCAGTGGCGGCGTCGCTCAGTGCGCCGATGATCGCCCGAGCGCAAACGGCGCCACGTGTCGTCGTCGTCGGGGGCGGTGCAGGCGGGGCGACGGCCGCGCGCTATATCGCCAACGGATCGCAGGGCGCGATCGACGTGACGCTGGTGGAACCCACCCGCGCCTACTACACCTGCTTTTTCTCGAATCTCTATCTTGGCGGGTTCCGCGAGTTCGACAGCCTCGGCCACACCTATGGCGGGATCGCCTCGGGCGGGGTGAACGTCGTTCATGACTGGGCCACCGGTGTCGACCGCGAGGCGCAGACCGTGACGCTGGCTGGCGGGGACGTGTTGCCCTATGACCGGCTGGTGCTCAGCCCCGGCATCGACTTTGTCGAAGACAGCGTGCCGGGCTGGTCCACGGCGGCGCAGAACGTCATGCCCCATGCCTACAAGGGCGGCAGCCAGACCGAGCTTCTGAAGAACCAGATCATGAACATGCGCGAAGGCGGCGTCTTCGCCATGGTCGCCCCGCCCAACCCGTATCGCTGCCCGCCGGGGCCGTACGAGCGGATCTCGATGGTGGCGCATCTGTTGTCCGAGGTGAACCCGACCGCGACGATCCTTGTGGCCGACCCGAAGGAGAGCTTCTCCAAGCAGGGCCTCTTCGAGGATGGATGGGAACGCCATTACCCCGGCATGATCCAGCGCATCGGTCCGGATTTCGGCGGCGGCAACGTCACCGTGGACCCGTCGGCCATGACCATCAGCATCGATGGCCAGGTCGAGCAGGTCGATGTCTGCAATGTCATCCCGGCGCAGCGTGCCGGGGGCATCGTCTTTGCCGCCGGCATCAACGATGGCAACTGGGCGCCGGTCTCGGCCTATGACCTGTCCAGCCGGATCGACCCGAACATCCATGTTCTGGGCGACGCGGCGGCACAGGGCGCGATGCCGAAGTCGGGCTTCTCGGCCAACAGCCAGGCCAAGGTGGCGGCCAATGCCATTGTCGCCGCGCTGACCGATGGCCGGGCCTTCCCGCCGCGCTTCGCCAACACCTGCTGGTCGCTCATCGCCACCGATGACGGCGTCAAGGTGGGCGCGACCTACGAGGCGACGGACGAGGGCATCGCCAGCGTCGACAGCTTCATCAGCCAGGTGGACGAGACGCCCGAAACGCGGGCCGAAACCTACCGCGAAAGCCTTGGCTGGTATGACGCCATCACCGAAGACATGTTCGGCTGATGTGATACCTTTTTTCCGGGCGGCGGGATGCGCCCGCCGTCCGGGTTTTCTGACCTGGGGACGTCACCTATGAAAAAGGCACTGGCACTCTCTGCGGCACTCGCCCTGTCGGCATCGGCGGCATCGGCACAGCACGCGCTTACCTTTCCCTTCGACGGCAGTTTCGAGGACGCGACCTTCGCGGTCGAGAACGCGATCATCAATCGTGGGCTCGTGATCGATTACACCAGCCATGTCGGAGACATGCTGAACCGAACCGCCGAGGATGTCGGCGCGGAAGGGGCCGAGCCGATCTTCGAAGAGGCCGAGATCTACCTCTTCTGCTCGGCCGCGATCTCGCGCCGCGTGATGGAGGCCGACCCGATGAACATCGTGCATTGCCCCTATTCGATCTTCGTGATGCAGCGCGATGGGCAGGTCATGCTGGGCCATCGCGATTACCCCGACGGCCCGATGCAAGAGGTCGAGGCGGTTCTGGACGCCATCATCCTGGAGGTGACCGGCCAGTGACGCAATTCAACGACTATGACGGCTTCTTCCGCGCCGAGCTTGATGCGCTGAAGGAGGAGGGGAACTATCGCTGGTTCAAGGACCTGGAGCGCCGCCGCGGCGCCTTTCCCCGGGCGATCAACCGGCAGGAGGGCGAAGAACGCGAGATCACCGTCTGGTGCTCGAACGACTATCTCGGGATGGGCCAGCACCCTGACGTTTTGGCCGCGATGCACGCGGCCCTGGACAAGACCGGGGCAGGGGCGGGGGGTACGCGCAACATATCGGGCACCACGCATGCCCATGTGGAGCTTGAGGCCGAACTGGCCGATCTGCACGGCAAGGAGGCAGCGCTTCTTTTCACGTCGGGCTACGTGTCGAACTGGGCCGCGTTGGGAACGCTCGCCTCGCGGCTGCCCGGCTGCGTGGTGTTGTCGGATGCGGGCAACCATGCCTCGATGATCGAGGGGATCCGCCATTCCCGCGCTCAAAAGCTGATCTGGAAGCACAACGATCTGGAGGACCTCGAGGCCAAGCTTGCCGCGTTGCCGGCGGATTGCCCGAAAATCGTGGCCTTCGAGTCCGTCTATTCCATGGATGGCGATATCGCGCCCATCGAGGCGATTTGCGACATCGCCGACCGCTACGGCGCGATGACCTATCTCGACGAGGTGCACGCCGTGGGCCTCTACGGTCCGCGCGGGGGCGGCATCGCCGAACGCGAGGGGCTGATGGATCGGCTGATGGTGATCGAGGGCACGCTCGGGAAGGCCTTCGGCGTCATGGGCGGCTACATCACCGGATCGGCGGCCCTGGTGGATTTCGCGCGCAGTTTCGCCAGTGGGTTCATCTTCACGACCGCTTTGCCGCCCGCCGTGGCGGCCGGGGCCTGCGCTGCCGTGCGTCATCTCAAGCACAGTCAGACCGAGCGTGCCGCACATCAGGACCGCGTGGCCGAGGTTCGGGCGCGTCTGGACGCGCTTGGCATTCCGTATCTGGAAAACGACAGCCACATCATCCCGGTGATGGTCGGCGATCCGGTGAAATGCCGCTTCATCTCGGACCAGTTGATGGCCAATCACGGCATCTACATCCAGCCGATCAACTACCCGACCGTCCCGAAGGGGACCGAGCGGCTGCGCATCACGCCGTCGCCGGTGCACAGCGCGGGCGATGTCGACCGCCTGGTCGAGGCGCTTGGCGATCTTTGGTCGCAGTGCCAACTGGCACGCCAGCCCATCGCGGCCCAGTAGGGGCAGCGCCGCGCGCGATTTGAGCCAAATCAACGCGCGCGGCACGCCCCTCCCATAGGGTCCGCTCCAATCCGGAGGCCCTTCACATGCTGGAAGATCTGCTCGTCACTTGGGGTGAACCGCTGGTCCTCGGCCTTGCCGGGGCCCTGACCGGTCTTGTCTTCGGCTGGGCCGCACAGCGGTCACGGTTCTGCCTGCGGGCCGCAACGGTCGAGGTGGCCGAGGGGCACGTGGGGTCGAAACTCGCGATCTGGCTGATCGTGTTCACCACGGCCCTGATGCTGACACAGGCGGCGATCTCGACGAACCTGCTCGACGTGCGCGACGCGCGTCAGCTGGCCGCGACCGGAAGCATGTCGGGCGCCGTGATCGGCGGGCTGATGTTCGGGGTCGGGATGGTTCTGGCGCGCGGCTGCGCCAGCCGGTTGCTGGTGCTGTCGGCCACGGGCAACCTGCGCGCACTCGTGACCGGGCTTGTGGTGACGCTGGTCGCACAGGCGTCGTTTACCGGAGTGCTCGCCCCGGCGCGCGAGCAAATCTCGCAGCTCTGGCTGGTTGGCGGCAGCGCACGAGACCTTGGGCCGGTCCTGGGGTTGGACCATTGGCAGGTGGCCGCGATTGCCGCTGTTGCGCTGATCGGGGCGCTGTTCCTGGCCCGCAGCCGCGAGGTGACGATCGGAAAATCCATCGCTGCGATTTTCGTCGGCGCTGCCGTGACGATGGGCTGGGTCGCAACCTATGCCATTGCGTCCAATTCGTTTGAAATCGTGCCGATCCTGTCGGTCACCTTTACCGGGCCCGCGACAGACACGCTGATGGCATTGGTCTCCGAGCGTTCGATCATCCTCAGTTTCGGTATAGGTCTTGTGCCGGGCGTTTTTGTCGGGTCGGGGGCCTCGGCCCTGTTGGCGCGCGAGTGGAAGCTTGAACGCTTCGGTCCCGACACGCCGATGGAGCGCTACCTTGCGGGCGCGATCCTGATGGGCTTCGGCGCGATGCTGGCGGGTGGCTGTGCCGTCGGGGCCGGTGTGTCGGGGGGCGCGATCATGTCGCTGACATCCTGGACCGCGGTGTTCTGCATGTGGCTGGGGGCCATCGTGACAACCCGCATGCTGGCGCGGGTCACCTCTGTGTCGGCGACCGCTTGAGGGCGGCAAATCCTTGACCGAAAGCGCGCAGAAGCGCCTGCGCCCCCCGCGCGAGCCCCGGCGGCCTGTCGCGTTTTCCATCTTTGCGCGGTCGCATCGCGCGCAAAAGGCGCACCGGGCTGGGCGGCAACAAACCAGTTCGCCGCCACGCGGAAACCAGAACGCAGGCACAGGCGCCGCCCAGAACCAGACCCGCGACCACGTCCGACGGATAGTGCTTTTCCACGACGATACGGCTGATGCCGACGACCGTCGCCATCCCCGCCGCCAGCGGCCAAAGGCGCGGTGTCACCGCAGCGACAAAGACGGCCAAGGCGCCCATCGTGGTCGCGTGGCCCGACGGAAAACTCGTGTGCCGAAACTGGAAGGTCAGCGGATGGAACGCATAGGCGCCCAGATCGTCGAAATGGGTCGGTCGGGCCCGTGCAAAGAGGTGTTTCAAGACCTGAACCGCGATCCCCGACAGAAGGATCAGCAGGAACAGGGCCACGGCCAGTCGCAAGGCAAGAACCGCCTGCCGACGCGTTCTTGGGCTGGGGGAGAGGCCGGCCAGCGGAACGGCGATGGCCATCACGGCCAAGAGCGACGTGAACATCCAGTTGGAGTTGCCCAGCCAGGTGACCCGTTCCCCGGCTGACCGCAGCCAATCCGGCGCTCCGTTCAGGGCAGCGCGCACCGGTGCATCCAGGACCAGGGCGGCCATCAGCACCGTCAGGAATGCCACCAGCAGCGGCAGGGCAGCGGGGCCCGTGGCTATTCGACAGGGGCGCATGGGTCAGCGGGGGCGGGCACGCCAGGGGAAACGTACAGGCGCAACTGCACGCGTCGTCCGTTGGTGTAATTGGTGCCACGGATCTCCGTCAGGTCGGCGACTCCCTCCGGCGGCATGTCCATGCTGTCGGGCAGGCGGCGGGTATCGATCCACGCTGCGCGGTTCTCACCCTCGGCCAACCATGCCAGTGCCTGGTTCGGTGACTGGTGCAGCGTGTCACGACCGAACTGAAAGACCGTGCTCGCCTCTGCATACCCGCTGAGAGAGATCGGCCCAACGAGGCATTCGTGCTGCGCCATGGCGTCGGCCAGGCGCGGGGTGATCCAATAGTCATGAAGCGCGGGCAGAGTGACGGCCGTCATGGTCCACCCCATCAGAACACCGGCCGTGGCAAGCGAGGCCAAGGCGCGTTTCGCCTGGCCACGGTAGAGCCAGATCAGGCCGGCAAAAGCCGCGGCGCCGAGAGCGAGCCCACCTGCGACCGAAAGAAGGTCGATGCCCTCTCCGAACGCAATCGGCCCTCCAAAGGCAATCGCAACGAAGAAAACCGTGCCGAGGGTAAAGCCGAAGGCCCCAAGATGCGCGGGCCACCCGGCGAAGCGTCGCGTGCCGTCGATCATCGCCACAAGCGGGCCCGCCGCGAGCAGCATGAGCGCCGGATATGTCGGCAGGGTGTAGTGGATCAGCTTTGTCGAAATCGCTTCGAAGACCAGCCATGTCGGGATCAGCCAGCCCAGCAGGAACGCGGTTTCGCGTGATTTGCGGGCCTTCCAGCCCGCGACGACCGCCAGCGGGGCAAGGATATTCCACGGCCATAAGGTGAACCACATCGTCACCAGGTAAACACCCGGCGGGAAGCCGCTATGTTCGCCCTCGGCGGTGATCTTTTCCACGAGATCGCCCCCGACCGAGGCCATCAGGAACTCGCCCTCGGTACGGATCATGATCGCCACGAACCACGGCAGCGAGAGGAGCAGCATCCACGCCAGTCCGGGCAGGGGTTTGAGCCCCTTGGTCCATTGCAGGCTGCGTCCCGAGATCGAGATCCATGCCGCTGCGCCCAGGACCGGCAGCAGGATCATCGGCCCCTTGATGAGCAGCCCCGCCGCCATGGCCGTCCAGAAGACGGCCGGAACGGTCCATCGGCGGCCCTGTTTCAGCCAATCGGCGCCGAGCCAGGCCCGCGCCATCGCCCCCATCGCGAGGATGATCGCCAATAGAAGCGCTGCGTCGGTCTTGGCCGTGCGCGCTTCGGCATGGAGCATGTAGACGGTGGCCAGCATGACGCCCGACAAGATGGCGGCTCGCCGTCCGACCAACGGCGAGCCCGCCCAAATCAGGGCAAGGCAGGCCAGCGCCCCTGACAGGTAGCTGGGGATGCGTTGCACCCAGATCTCGGTCGTCCCGGTTTGGCCGGTTGCCCGCAACACAGCGGCTTGCATCCAGTAAACGCCGGCTGGCTTGTTGTGACGCGCGTCCTCCTGAAAGCGGATGTCGACCCAATCGCCGGTCTCCGCCATCTGGCGGCTGGCCTGGGCGTAGCGGGCCTCGTCACGGTCCTGAACGGGCAGTTCGGTCAAACCAACCCCGAAGCTGAACAGCGCCAATAGCAGGACGGCGAGCGGGGCCAGCCGGGTCAAAAGCCCGGTGGACCGCGCAGACGGAATATCGTGAGACGTCATGGTGCCGGTTTACTCCGCGGCGGGGTCAGGCGCGCGGGCGGCGTCTGCCGGGTCTTTCCCGGCGCGCCCCTCCCGTTTGGCACGGTGGATCAGAACAAGGTTTCTCGCATAGACAATCACGCCCATCGACTGACCCAGGATGAAGACCACGTCCTGCCGGTAGATCGCGTAGGACAGCAGCAACGTTCCCCCGATGATCGACAGGTACCAGAAGGCAAGCGGAACGTAGGACCGTCCGGCGCGCTCCGATGCGATCCACTGCACGATGAAGCGCATCGAAAAGGCAAGCTGCGCCGAAAGGCCCAGAACGACCCACCAGAACTCGGTCCAGCTTTCGATCGCAAGCCATTGGAAAATCTGCTCGGTCATTGGGCAACCTCCGGCGCCACGTGTTGTTCGTCCTCGGTCCCCCGCGAAATGGAGACATCCGCCGCCGACAGTTTGCGCCGCCGCCGGATGAGCCATGCCACGCCGATCAGGTCGCTGGCCCCGACAATGGCGCGGCCGAGATTCGTGTACTTGGATTCGCCGGCAACGCGCGGGCGATGGGCCACGTCCACATGGGCGACGCTCCAGCCGTCTCGCTGGAACAGGGCGGGGAGGAACCGGTGCATGTGATCGAAGTAAGGCAGGGCCAGAAAGGCGTCACGGCGAAACGCCTTCAGGCCGCAGCCGGTGTCGCGGGTGCCGTCCTTCAGCATCCAGCCGCGCAGCGCGTTCGCCGCGCGGCTCGCCAGCCGCTTGGGCAGAGGGTCGTTGCGCTTGGCGCGCTGCCCGGCCACGAGGCCCAGCAGAGCCGGGCGGGTGTCGGACAGAAGCGGCGCCAAGACCTTGGGCAACTCTTCGGGCGGGTTCTGTCCGTCGCCATCCAGCGTCACGATGATCGGGGCCCGGGCCGCGCGCACCGCGTCGTGGATCGCGGCGGATTGTCCGCCGGGGCGGGGATGGGTCACGATGGTCATCGCCACATCGGGATTGGCCGCGCGAAACGCCAGCAGAACCTCGGCTGTGTTGTCGCGCGATCCATCATTGGTGACGCAGATCTCGAACGGGCCGAGCGGCTGAGCCGCGTCCCGGCATGCCGAAAGAAGCGCCTCGGCGGCGCCGGCCTCATCGAGCATGGGGATCGCGATTGCGAAACGCGGCGTCGTATCCGCCCGCCCCTCTGGCCCTGCGGCTCTGTCGGTCATCTCTGCTATCCCGGCCGTTCCCGTGCCGCGAGCAATAGTCCCACGTGCGCCGCGATGAAAGGCGAAACTCCCGTCCACCGCCACGTCAGGGGCCTCTCTGCGCTACTCAGCTCGCATATCGCGTCCGGCCACGTCGTTTCTCGTTCACGGGTTCGGACAGGACCACGGCGTTGTGGGCGCGCTGGTCGCAATTGGCGCGGGGGCAGATCCGGCAGTTGATGCCGATGGGGGTGGGGTGCGCATGGCTGGCCCGAAGATCTTCGCCATAGCCGATCTGGTCGAGGTGGTCCGTGGCACATCCCATGGCGACGGCAAGCCGGACATCCTGCTTGTGGCGCGTGACGCTGGGCCGGTCGACCGTGCGCGAGAAAACGAAGAACTGGCTCGCGTCGGGCATCTCGACGAACTGGGGCACGATCCGCCCCGGTGTGCGGAGCGAGGTGTGCACCTCGAGCCGCGGGCATGCTCCGCCATACTCGGCCAAGTGGAAGTCGGTCGCGTTGAACCGCTTGGTGACATTCCCGGCCTTGTCGACGCGCAGGAAGAAGAACGGCACCCCTTGCGCGCCGGAGCGTTGCAGGGTCGTGGCGCGATGGCAGGCCTGTTCGAAACTGACCCCGAACCGGATGGCGAGGTGGTCGAAGTCGTATTTGCAGGCAAGCGCCTCGGACAGGAACGGGCCATAAGGCATCAGGACTGCGGCGGCGAAATAGTTGAGCAGCTCGACGCGGCAGCGGGCCAGCCCTTGGGCATTGTCGATGCCGGATTGCGCAAGCAACGTGTCCAGCAGGGCCCGGTGTTCGATCAGCCCCGCCACGTGCACCAGTTGGAACACACGGTTGGGATGGTCCAGCGCCTCGGATAAAAGGACCTCCCGTTGGTCCTCGTCATATTCGCGGAGGCTGTCGGGCATGTCTTGGACGGTCACGAGACGCACGCGCAGGCCCAGCCGGTCCATCAGGCGGCTCTTGAGCGCGGCATAGATATCGTCGGGTTCGATCCGGCGACCGCCCCAGAACGCCTCGGCGGCCTGTTCGAGGGCCTCGAAGTAATTGTGATGGCGGCGAAAGAAGTTGTGCACCGCTGCCTCGGGCGAGGTGGTCAGAACCTGGCTGGCATCGCCGGATCCCGCGGCGACCGTGGCAAGCTGGTCGGTGACGGCCAGATAGGCGCGGTGCAGTTTCAGGAACGACGTCACGAGATCGGGCGCGTGGATCTGCGCTGCGCGAAGCTGCGTCAGGTCGGGGCGGTTCGCCTCGAAGAAATTGTCCTGCAACGCCGCGCGCAGATCGGCCAGAACGGCGGTGTCGTCATCCTCCGCGATTTCGCGCCAGTCGACGCCGTAAACCTCGAAAAGTTTCAGCAGCACGGGCACCGAGACGCTTCGCTCGTTCTTTTCCAAAAGGTTAACGTAAGACGTGGAGATGCCGAGCGCCTTGGCCATCTGTGCCTGGGTCTGTTCATGGTCGAGGCGGAGACGGCGAAGGCGGGGCCCGATGAAGGTTTTCAGCATGCCTTTGTATCCAGAAAGGTTTACAAGTTCACAAATATTGTAGCATGTAAAATCTCGCGTTTACAGCGCGACCCGGAATGATTTCACTCGCGCTCGCAAAATGGGCAAACGTCGTCTCAAGCCAAAGGCGAAAAGGACTCAGCCCATGAAAATCGGTCAGACCCATCTCTTCATTCCCGGCCCGACCAACGTGCCGGATGATGTGCGCCGCGCCATGAACGTGGCGCAGCAGGACATGCGGGCGCCCGATTTCGGGGATCTGACCATCGGACTGTTCGAAGACCTCAAGCAGGTGTTCCGCATGCGGACGGGCGAGGTGTTCCTGTTTCCCGGCTCGGGCAGCGCGGCATGGGAAGCGGCGATCACCAACACGCTGAACCCGGGCGACAAGGTTCTGATGGCCCGCTACGGGCAGTTCTCGACGCTTTGGGTGCAGATGGCGGAACGCCTTGGCCTCGATGTACAGGTGATCGACGTGGCCTGGGGCGCCGGTGTTCCGGTGGCCGAGTTCGAGCGTATTCTCGGTGCGGACACCAAGGACGAAATCAAAGCCGTCTTCGTCACCCATAACGAGACCGCGACCGGCGTCACCTCCGACATCGCCGCCGTGCGCCGCGTGCTTGATGCCTCTTTCCACGACGCGCTGCTGTTCGTCGATGGGGTCAGTTCCATCGGCTCGATCGATTTCCGCATGGAGGATTGGGGTGTCGATCTCGCCGTTACCGGTAGCCAGAAGGGCCTGATGTGCCCGGCGGGCCTGGGTGTCCTCGCCGTCAGCGAGAAGGCGATGGACGCGGCCAAAACCTCGACCATGCGCCGCGCCTATTTCGAATTCGGGGACATGCGGGCGATGAACGCGGGCGGATACTTCCCCTACACGCCGCCGACGCCGCTGCTTCATGGCCTGCGCGCCGCGCTCGACCGAATCTTTGCCGAGGGTCTGGACGAGGTCATCGCGCGGCACGCGCGCCTGGCCGAGGGCATCCGCCGCGGTGTTCACGCCTGGGGCCTGGACCTGGTGGCCGAACACCCCTCGCTCTACTCGAACACGGTGTCGGCCATTCGCACGCCGGTTGGCGTGGATGCGACCGAGGTGATCCGCATCGCCTATGAGGAGATGAATGCCAGTTTCGGTTCGGGCCTCGGGCGTTTGTCGGGCAAGGTGTTCCGCATCGGTCACCTTGGCGATCTGAACGAAGGAATGTGCCTGACGGCACTGTCCATCGCCGAGATGGCCCTGGTTCGGGCCGGTGCGCAGATCCCGATGGGGGCCGGCGTGGCCGAGGCTCAGCGACATTTCACCGGGGTGGCCCATCTCCAGCCCAAGCTGCGCATCGCGGCTGAGTAACAAACTGTAAAAAGGAAGAAAATCGTGTCCCACACGCTTCATCCGCTGCGGCGGCAACGGCTTCATCGTTCCGAATTGGCCGTGCCGGCCTCGAACCCCTCCATGGTCGAGAAGGCCGCCGAAAGCGCCGCCGACGTTGTTTTCCTCGATCTGGAAGATGCCGTCGCCCCGCCTGAAAAGGAACAGGCGCGCAAGAACGCGGTGCAGTTGCTCAATGACATTGACTGGGCCGCCAAGGGCAAGACGGTCAGTGTTCGCATCAACGGGCTCGACACCCATTACATGTACCGCGACGTGGTCGACATCATGGAGCAGGCGGGCGACCGGGTCGATACGCTGCTGGTGCCCAAGGTGGGCGTGCCCGCCGACCTCTACATGGTCGAGGCGATGGTCAACCAGATCGAACAAGCGCGCGGTCAGGAAAAGCGCGTGGGGCTTGAGGCGCTGATCGAAACCGCGCTTGGCATGGCCAATGTCGAGGCCATCGCGCAGTTCGGCGGTCGCCTTGAATGCCTGCATTTCGGCGTCGCCGATTACGCCGCCTCGATGCGGGCCCGCACGGTCAACATTGGCGGGTTGAACCCCGACTACCCCGGCGACCAGTGGCATGCCTCGATCACGCGCATGGTCATCGCCTGCCGCGCCTACGGCCTGCGCGCCGTGGACGGCCCCTTCGGCGATTTCAGCGACCCCGAGGGCTACAAGGACGGCGCGCGCCGCGCCGCCGCGCTGGGGTGCGAGGGCAAATGGGCGATCCACCCCAGCCAGATCGAACTGGCCAACGAGGTCTTCAGCCCGCCCGAGGCAGAGGTGACCCGCGCCGAACGGATCATCGAGGAGCTCAAGAAAGCCGAGGCCGAGGGGCGCGGCGCCGCCAGCCTCGACGGCAAGATGATCGACGCCGCCAGCGAGAAGATGGCGCGCAACGTGATCGACATGGCCAAGGCCATCGCGGCCAAGGCGTAAGGAACGGAAGGCGCATTCGCGCACAGACCGGAGGGAAGAGAGATGGATATTCACGAGTACCAAGCCAAGGAAATCCTTGCGGGGTTCGGCGTTCCCGTGCCGCGCGGCGGCCTTGCCTACTCGCCCGAGCAGGCGGCCTACCAGGCGCGCCAGTTGGGCGGCGAGGCCTGGGTGGTGAAGGCACAGATCCATTCGGGCGGGCGCGGCGAAGCCGGTGGCGTGAAGGTCTGCCGGTCCGAGGCCGAGATCCGCGACTATGCCCAGTCGCTTCTGGGCAAACAACTTGTGACCAAGCAGACCGGCGCGGCGGGCAAAGGCGTCTATCGCCTCTGGGTCGAGGAAGCGACCGATATCGCGCAGGAGCTTTATCTCGGCTTCGTGCTCGACCGGAAAACCGAGCGGATCATGATCGTGGCCTCCGCCCATGGCGGCATGGCGATCGAAGACCTCGCCCATTCCGACCCCGACAGCCTTGTGCGCATGGTCATCGACCCGGCCACCGGCCTGATCGAATACCAGGCCCGCGAACTGGCGTTCAAGCTGGGTCTCAAGGGCAAGCAGATCGGCCAGATGGTGACGATGCTGCGCGCCTGCTACCGCGCCTATCGCGATCTCGACGCCATGATGGTCGAGGTGAACCCGCTGGCCATCACCGGGACGGGCGACCTGGTCGCGCTCGATGCGAAAATGAGCTTCGACACCAACGCGCTTTATCGCCGGCCGCAGGTCGAGGCGCTGCGCGATACCGGCCAGGAGGATGCCCGCGAGGCCATGGCCGCTGACAATGGCCTCGCCTATGTCGGCCTCGACGGCGATATCGGCTGCATCATCAACGGCGCCGGCCTCGCCATGGCGACGATGGACATGATCAAGCTTGCGGGTGGCGAGCCGGCAAACTTCCTCGATATCGGGGGCGGGGCCAGCCCCGAACGGGTCGTCACGGCGTTTCGCACGGTGCTGACCGACCCGAATGTCGAGGTCATCCTCGTCAACATCTTCGCAGGCATCAACCGGTGCGACTGGATCGCGAAAGGGGTGGTGCAGGCCTACGAGGAAGTCGGGCTGACCATCCCCGTCGTGGTGCGCCTCTCGGGCACCAATGTCGAGGAAGGTCGTCAGATCATCGAA
The DNA here is from genome assembly GCF_039542305.1 of [Roseibacterium] beibuensis. Classification (NCBI taxonomy): domain Bacteria; kingdom Pseudomonadati; phylum Pseudomonadota; class Alphaproteobacteria; order Rhodobacterales; family Roseobacteraceae; genus Roseicyclus; species [Roseibacterium] beibuensis. The sequence goes on from NZ_BAABHW010000001.1 coordinate 602,953, forward strand.
AACTCGGGCCTGCCGCTCATCTCGGCCGACACGTTGGCCGGGGCCGCAGAGGCCGCCGTCGCCGCCCGCCCGAACCCCATCGCCGCCGAATAAGGAGACAGGACCATGGCCATTCTCATCGACGAAACCACCCGTGTCCTCGTTCAGGGCATGACCGGTCGGATCGGACAGTTCCACACCCAGGAAATGATCGACGCAGGCACGAATGTCGTGGCTGGTGTGACGCCGGGCAAAGGGGGCACCACCGTCCTCAACCGTCCGCAGTTCAACACCGTGCGCGAGGCGGTCGAAGCGACCGGCGCCGAGGCCTCGCTTCTCTTCGTGCCGCCCCCCTTCGCCGCCGACGCGATGATGGAAGCCGCCGATGCGGGCATCAAGACCTGCGTCTGCGTCAGCGATGGCCTGCCCGCGCAGGACATGATGAAGGTCAAACGCTTCCTGCGCCATTTCCCGGATGACCAGAAGATGCGCCTGATCGGGCCGAACTGCGCCGGCATCATCAGCCCGGGCAAAGGCTTCATGGGGATCATGCCGCCGCATATCTACAAGCCCGGTCGCGTGGGCATCGTCGGCCGCTCGGGCACCCTGGGGTACGAGGCCGCCAGCCAGATGTCGGCGCTTGGCATCGGCATCTCGTCCTCCATCGGGATCGGCGGCGACCCGATCAACGGCTCGTCCTTCCGCGACATCCTCGAACTGTTCGAGGCCGACCCGGAAACCGATGCCGTGATGATGATCGGCGAGATCGGTGGCCCGCAGGAGGCAGACGCCGCGCAATATGTCCGCGAGCACATGACCAAGCCGGTCGTGGCCTATGTGGCTGGACTCTCTGCCCCCAAGGGCCGCAAGATGGGCCACGCGGGCGCGATCATCTCGGCCTTCGGCGAAAGCGCGCAGGAAAAGGTCGAGATCCTGCAAGAGGCCGGGATCACCGTGGCGCCGAACCCATCGGTCATGGGCGACACCATGGCCAGCGTTCTAGGTGAGAAGGCGGCCGCATGAGCCGGGTGGAGACTTTTCCGATGGTGGCGATGCGCGAGGCCGAAGATTGGGTCGGCCGTACCGAGGAACGCTGGGGCAGCCTGACGCCCGAACTGGCGGGCATGATGAGCGCGGCGGTGTCGCATCCGCTCTCGCTCAGGCGGGATGTGCGGCGCGGCTGCCTGATGCCAAGGCTCTGGCATTGGGCGGCTTTCCCCGAATTCGTCCCTCTCAGCCAACTGGGCGAAGACGGGCACCCGAAACTGGGCGACTTCCTGCCGCCGCTGGCCTTCAAGCGCCGCATGTGGGCGGCGGGTAAGCTCAGTTTCTTCGGGTCTCTGAGGGTGGGCGAACGGCTGCGCCGCCTGTCCACGATCAAATCGGTGACGCCCAAATCGGGCGGCACCGGCGACATGGTGTTCGTGACCGTTTCCCACCAGATCGAGGGCGAGACCGGCAGTTTCGTCGAGGAAGAACAGGATATCGTCTACCTTCACATCCCGGACGAATTCAAAGCGCCAAAACGCGTTCCCGAGTTGGAAAAGCGGGATTTCGACGAAACCGTGCCGATCAACGAGGCGCGGCTTTTCCGTTTTTCGGCAGCGACTTACAACGCGCATCGCATCCATTACGACCTGCCCTATGCGCGCGAGGTCGAGAAATACCCGGCCCTTGTCACGCATGGGCCGATGCAGGCGATCATGCTGATGGAAGCCGCCAAGCGCCATGTGGGCGAGCCGCCCAAGCGCTTTCGTTTCCGTGGTGTGCATCCGATGTTCCACAGCCATGATTTGCGGCTGCAAGGGCGTCTCGCGCCCGGTGGCAAGTCGATGGATTTGGGGACGGCCACGCCCGAGGGCTATTTGGGCATGCAAGCAACGGCGGAGTGGGACTGATGGGCATTCTCGATGGTATGCGCGTGGTCGAAGGCTCGGCCTTTGTCGCGGTTCCGCTGGCCGGCATGACACTGGCGCAGATGGGGGCGGACGTAATCCGCTTCGACCGGCTGCAGGGCGGGCTCGATGCCGGGCGCTGGCCGGTGACCCGCGACGGGCAGAGCCTGTTCTGGGCCGGTCTGAACAAGGGAAAGCGGTCGATCGCGATCGACATGAAGCACCCGCGCGGCCGCGAAATCATCACCGAGATCATCACCGCCCCGGGTGAGGATGCGGGCCTGTTCATCACCAACCTGCGGGTTCAGGGCTGGATGGATTACGAAACCCTCTCTAAGCGCCGCCCCGACCTGTGCATGGTCACGCTGATGGGGGATCGCCATGGGCGCCCGGCGGTGGATTACACCGTGAACCCGGCCATCGGGTTCCCGGATGCGACCGGCCCCGAGGGATCGACCGAGCCGGTGGCGCACGCGCTGCCGGCCTGGGACTGCATCGCGGGCAACATGGTGGTGTCCGGTCTGCTCGCGGCGGAACGCAAGCGGCTGCGTACCGGACAAGGCAGCGCGGTGGACCTGTCCTTGAAGGACGTGGCGGCAGCGATGCTGGGTCATCTGGGCATCATCGGCGAGGTCGAGGTGAATGGCACCTCGCGCCCGAAGTCGGGCAATGCGCTCTATGGCGCGTATGGTCAGGATTTTCTCTGCGCCGATGGTGAACGCGTGATGGTGATCGGCCTGACTGACCGGCAATGGTACGGGCTGATGAATGTCACGGGTACCACCGACGAGATGGCCTCACTGGAGAAACGGCTGGGGGAAAGCCTCCGCGACGAGGGGGCGCGGTTCCGCCACCGTCACGCGATCACCGAGGTGCTGCGCCCGTGGTTTGCCGCGCGCAAGCTGTCTGATTTCGCGACGCATTTCGACGAAGCCGGCGTGACATGGTCGGTCTTCCGTGATTTTCAGCGCGCGGTTGCCGAAGACCCTGACCTGTCGCTGGACAACCCGATGTTCAGCCGGATCGCGCAACCCGGTATCGGATCCTACAAGGTCCCCGGCACGCCCTTCGCCTTTTCCTCCGATCCGCGCGAGGCCCCGCGTCCCGCGCCGGTTCTGGGGGAGCATACCGAGGCGATCCTTGGAGACGTGGCGCGGCTGCCGGATGCCGAGATCGCGTCGCTGTTCGATGCCGGGATCGTGCAGCAGGCCGCGAAAAGCCAGGTGCAGATGGCGTCCTGACAGCTTGAGGGTTTGCGCCGGCTTTGCCGTCGCCCGGGCGAGCGGTGCAAGGGGCATCGAGCCCCTTGCACCGCTGTCGCGCGTGCCGCGCTCTTGCATATTTGAAGGATAAAGATGGGGTCAGGATCGCGCGGCCAACCTGGCCTCTTGCCGGGCGATCAGCGTCTCGATCTCTGCGATGGCCTCGGAGGAGAGGGTCGGGGCCGGTTTCCGCGCTGTGGCATGGGCGATCGCGCCGCGTTTGGCCAGCGTGTATTTGCGGATGGCAAGGCCGAGGCCGGGTTGGCTTTCGTAGCGGATGAGTGGCAGGTAAATGTCGAACAGGTCGCGCGCGGCCTCGACCTTGCCTTCGGTCATCAGCCGCACCACCTCGGCCATCAGTTCGGGGTAGGCAAAGCCGGTCATGGCGCCATCGGCCCCGCGCAGCATCTCTTCGGGCAGGAACTGTGCGCCGTTTCCGCACAGGATGGAGACGCGCCGCGCGCCATCGGCCTGGGCATGGCGGAGCGTCGTGATCTTTTCGAGACCTGGCCAATCCTCGTGCTTCAGCATCACGCAGGTCGGGTTCTCGGCGAAGATCTGCAGGCAGACCCTGGGCGACATCTGCACGCCGGTGGCCAGCGGAAAATCCTGCAAGACCCAAGGCGTCGTTCCCAGCACTTCGGAGACGTTGCGGAAATAGCCGGTGATCTGGTCGTCGGTGCGCAGGCTGGAGGGCGGGGCCACCATCACGCCCGCCGCACCTTCGTCCATCGCGGTCTCTGACAGCGCCTTGATCGCGGCGAGGCCCGGCGCCGATACGCCCACCACGATGGGCACGCTGGCTTGCGCGATGACGCGGCGCACGACCGCGACGGACTCCTCCGCCGACAGTTTCCCGGCCTCGCCCATCATGCCGAGAATGGTTAGGCCGGTTGCGCCCTTCTCTTCGTAGAAGGCGACCATGCGGTCGATGCTGTCGAGATCGAGCGCCCCGTCGGGCAGGAACGGGGTGACGGCGATCGTGAAGACGCCTTTTGCAGTTTCATCCAGCATGAGAGTCTCTGATCTTGTGGCTTTGGTTCAGCGCGATGCGCCCGATGGCCGTGGCGGTTGCGGCTTGGCAGGGTTCGACCACCGGCATCCCGAGGGCGTGTTCCAGGGGCGCGCGGAACCGCGCCATGCCGGCGCAGCCCATGATCAGCACGTCGGCGCCATCGGTGTCGCGCAACAGGCCGCCGACCTCGATCATCCGGGCAAGCGTTGCGTCTTCATCGGCCAGCGCGGCCACGCCGAGGCCCAAGGCGCGGTCCCCGGCGAGCCGGTTGGTGACGCCCATCGCGCCGAAAGCGCGCAAATGCCTTGGAATGGAGGCCGGAAGGATCGCGATGACGCCAAAGCGCTGGCCCAAGGTCAGCGCCGTCATCACCGCGCATTCCTGGATTCCGAGCACCGGCTTGGCTGTCCGATCCCGCAGGGCGTGAAGACCTGGGTCGCCGAAACAGGCGATGACGAAGCCTGCGGCGTCGTCCTCCAGGTCCGCGGCAAGGCGCAACAGGGGCGTGACGACCTCGTCAGCCTGGGCCTGCGTTTCGATGCCCGGCGGGCCCTCGGCCAAGGTCAGGCATTCGATCGTCACACCCAGGGCGCGCAAGGGCGTGACGGCGTGGTCGATCCCTTGTGTTACGGTTTCCGATGAATTCGGATTGATGATGAATAATCGGCTCATGCATCGGCCCGCGTGGCTTGCTGGATTTCCAGTTGGTAGCCTTCCGGGTCGTCGAAGACGAAGGCGCGGATGCCGATCTTGTCGTTGACGAACATGCGAGACAGGCTCTCCACGCCCTGCGCTTCGATATACGCGTACCAGGCGTCGACATCGGGCACGCGCACGCAAAGCTGTACGGGGCGCGTTTCGGCCCATGTGTGCATGCCATGCGCCTCGTCCACGAGACCGACATGGGCGCCGTCACAGATGCGCATGATCTTGGCCAGGCCGCCTTGGTCGATGACGAGGGGAAAGCCCATCACGTCGCGATAGAAGGCCTCGGCCCGTGCAAGATCGCGATAGTAGAGGAACGTGATCGCCAATTCGTTCGGGCTGTCGGGGCGGGGAATGGTCATGTGTGGGCTCCGGTGATGTCGGCGGGGCGGGTGCCGATGGCGGGGCGCGGAATCCAGGCCCCTGTACCCGGTTCGCCGAGATAGGTGCCGTCCTGCATGATGGTTCGGCCGCGCAGGATCGTGCGCACGGGCCAGCCACGGACCGTGACGCCTTCGCAGGGATTGTAGCCGACGTTGTCATGCAGGTCGTTCGCGCCGTAGGTCACCTCGCGACCGGGATCCCACAGCACGAGGTCGGCATCCATGCCGGGCGCGATGTCACCCTTTCGAGCAAAGCCATAGAGGCGCGCGGGCAGGGTGGCGGTCAGGGCCACGAAGGCCTCTGGACCCAGGCGCCCTTTTTTGACCATCGCGTCGAACATCAATGGCTGGCGCAACTCCAAGCCCGGCATGCCGTTGGCGATGGCAGGGAAGGGGGCGTCGGCGCCGTTTGACAGCTTGCCGGTTTCATCGAAGCGGTAGGGGGCGTGATCGGAGGAGACGAGTTGCAGATCGCCAAGCGCGAGCGCGTGCCAGAGGGCGTCCTGATCGCGGGTCGTGCGCTGCGGCGGAGAGCACATCCATTTCGCGCCTTCGATCCCCGGCTTGTCGAGGATGTCCTCGGTCTGGAACAGGTAATGGGGGCAGGTTTCCGCCCAGACCGGGGCGCCGCGCGCGCGGGCGGCGCGGATCTCGGCGGCGGCTTCGGTTGTTGAGACATGAAAGATCATCACCGGGGCCCGGGCGTCCTCGGCGAGGCGACACATGCGCGCGACGGCTTCGATTTCGGCGGACCGGGGGCGGGACGCCGCGTGGTCGATGGGGCGCGTGCGCCCCTCGGACAGGAGCCGGTCGCGCGCCGCGGCGATGATCGCGTCGTTTTCGGCATGGATGCAGGTCAGGGCGCCGGCCTCGCGGGCGATGTGCAACACGCGCAGGATCTCGGCATTGCCAAGACCGATATTGTAGGTGGTGAAGATCTTGAGCGACCTGTGCCCGGCGGCGATCAACTCGCGCAGGTCGGCCTCGAGGTTGGGCACGGTGGCGTCGGCAATGATCAGGTGAAACGCGTGGTCAATCGCGGCGCCGCGCTTGGCCCGGGCCGCGTAATCGGCAGCCGCCTCGGACAGGCGTTGACCCTTGGCTTGCGCGGCGAAGGAAATGACGCTGGTTGTCCCGCCCATCGCGGCCGAGCGGGTTGCCGTCTCGAACGTGTCGGCATTCATCAGGCCCATGCCGGACACCTGCTCGATATGGCAATGGGGGTCGACGCCACCGGGGGTGATGATCAGACCGCCCGCGTCGACAACGTCAATCGCGTCGCCGAGGGTCTGTCCGATTGCCGCGATGCGCCCCTGCGATACGGCGATATCGGCGTGGAACTGCCCGGAGGCGGTTATCACGTGGCCGCCGCGAATTATCAGATCATAGCCCATGCAGGTCCCGTATGTTTTGCGGCGAGCATGGGGCAGGGCGCGGGCGCGAGCAAGGCCGGACCGGCATGCATCCGGATTGAATAACGAGGCATCCGCTCAAAAGCGGATTCCACAATTCACGCCTCTATCAGGCCGGGGGCAGCGGATTGATCGGGAATCGTGATTCAAACCCGATCTATCCACAGGATATCCACAGAACCGGGTCAGCCAGCGATCAGGGCCTGCATCTCCGCCAGTTTTTCCTGAACGAGGGCGGCATCCGCCTTGGACTCGATGTTCAACCGCAGCAGGGGTTCGGTGTTGGATGCGCGCAGATTGAACCGCCAATCACCGAAGCTCAGGCTCAGCCCATCAGTCTCGTCGCGCGCGTCGGCCTTGGGGCCGTATTCCGCGTCGATCTTGGCGATCATCGCCTTCGCGTCGTCCACGCGGAAATTCCGTTCGCCCGAGGACGGGTAGGAGCTGCGCAATTCCGCCACGAGGTCCTTGAGGCTCTCGCCCCGGCGACTGACCAGTTCGGCAACCAGAAGCCACGGGATCATGCCACTGTCGCAGGCCATGAAATCGCGGAAATAGTGATGGGCCGACATTTCGCCGCCATAGACCGCACCGGTGTCGCGCATGACCTGCTTGATGTTGGAGTGGCCGCATTGCGACTGGATCGCCTCGCCACCCATCTTGGACACGACCGCCTGCGTCGCCCAGATGATACGCGGATCGTGAATGATCTTGGCACCTGCCTCCTTGGCGAGGAACGCCTCGGCCAGCAGGGCGACGACATACTCACCGGGGATAAAGCCGCCTTCGTGATCGAAGAAGAAACACCGGTCGAAGTCACCGTCCCAAGCCACGCCCATATCCGCGCTTTCGGCCACGACCGCGTCGGCGGTCACAGGCTGGTTTTCATCGAGCAGCGGGTTCGGGATGCCATTTGGAAAACGGCCATCCGGCTCGTGATGCATCCGCACGAATTGCAGCGGCGATCCGGCCGCCGCCAACCCCTCGGCCAAGGCGTCGAAACTCGGGCCAGCCGCGCCATTGCCAGCGTTCACGAGGATTTTCAGCGGCTTGAGGGCGTCGATCTCGACGAACTCCAGCAGTTTTTCCACGTAGGCGGCGCGCGTGTCCGATGCATCCACAACACGACCGCCCCCGACCTCGGCGGCGAAGCCCCCCGACTCGGCCAGCGCCTGGATCTCGGCCATGCCGTCGGCCTTTCCGATCGGTGCGGATCCGGCGCGCACCATCTTCATGCCATTGTAATCCATGGGATTGTGCGATGCGGTCACGCAGATGCCGCCATCCGCGCCCAGATGGGTCGTGGCGAAATACGTCTCTTCCGTCCCGGACAGCCCAAGGTCCAGCACCTCGACACCGCAGGCCATCAGGCCGCGCGCCACCGCGTTGGCGAGGCTTTCCGAGGTCGGGCGCACGTCACGCCCGATCACCACGCGTTTCGCCCCCAGAACCTCGGCAAAGGCGCGGCCGATGCGATAGGCGATGTCCTCGTTCAATTCGTCGCCAAGCCGTCCGCGAATGTCATACGCCTTGAAGCAGGTCAGGGTCAGCGCGTCGAATGCCATGGGGTCGGATCCTTCCTGAGGGAACAAGCGTCACAAGCGGTATACCCAAGCTGGCAGCTACAAACCACCCGAAGGCCTTGGACCTTGTGTGTTTTACGCTAGGCTTTGCAGCAGACACTGTGAAGAGGACGCCAATGCTGGTGGTTACCCACGACACCTTGCGCAATGCCGGCGTGTTGGAAACACGATCCTTGCCGAAGAAATTTTTCGGACGCGTGGCATTGGTGCCGCGTCGCGCCGGCATCGGTTTGTGGCTGCGTCTGCTGGTTGAAATGCAGCTCTTGCGATATTTTGCGGCGCTCATCCCTTTCATTTTGCTGGCCTTTTCATCCTCGCGCATGGCGTTGCCCGTGACGCAGGCGCCGCTTGCGATGGTTCTTCTGATTGGCGTGGTCGAGTTGAAGGTGCTGCGCTTGTCCGACCGCGGACGGGAACGGTTGATGAGTGAGGATGAAGCCGCGCGCCGTTTGGACACGCTCGTCTTTCGGGGCAGGGCGGTGCTGCGCAAGATCGCGGCGCGCCGAGACATGGCAGAGGGGGAATTGGCGTTGGTGGTCGAGCAATCCGAACTGGCCCGCGTGCCGCCGCTGACCCTGGTGTCGGTTCAATCGGCGCATCCAGGCCCCCATGTGCTGGACCTCGATCCGGAGGAGCGCAAGTTGATCGAACGCGATCTTTTCGGGCCGGACCTGACGGAGAAAATGCTGCACCAGGCCAACCTCCGCGACGGGCAGATGATCCGCGAAGTGAGGATCGAGGCGCGGGGCGTGTCGGCCCATGCACGGCTTGCGGCCTGGATCGACAAGCGCGCCGAAAATCAGCCCGAACCGGCGGAGGCCTGAGCCATGGCGGTGAATGCAAGTGCGGTCTCCGCCGGTGAAGCGTTGCACGTTCTGCGCGCGGCGTGGGAGGCGCAGGCGACAGGGGCGCTGACCAGCAGCTGGATGCTGCATGGCCGCCCCGGCGTTGGAAAAACCGAGATCGTGCAGGGCCTTGCCCGGGAAATGGACGCTGAACTTTTCGACCTGCGCCTGACCACGATCGAGCCGCAGGACCTGCGCGGCCTGCCGTTCTACGATCACGAGGCCGGACGCACCGTCTGGTATCGCCCCGAGGATTTGCCGGACGATCCCGAGCGCCCGGCGATCCTGTTCCTCGACGAACTCACCGCCGCCGCGCCGACGTTGCAGCCCACGGTTTACGGATTGTTGCAGGAACGCCGCGTCGGTCGCCACCGGCTTCCCGATAGCGTTTTCATCGTCGCGGCGGGCAACATGGTCGAGGACGGGGCCATCGCCTACGACATGGGCACCGCGCTGTCGGATCGGTTGATCCACCTGATCGTGCAGGCCGAAGCCGAAGATTGGCTGAGAAACTACGCCGCGTCCGCTGGTATTCACCCCGCCGTCGCGGCCTTTCTGCGCGCGCGCCCCGACCTGTTGGAAACGACCGAAGACGCGTTGCGCCGGGGTCAGACCATCGCGTGCACGCCGCGCAGTTGGGCGCGAGTCAGCCAGATCATGCAGGCCGTGCCCGACCGCATGACCCGGCAGGTCATGGTCGCGGGCACCGTGGGGGAGGCGGCCGCCGCCGAATTCGCCCTCATCGCCGACGAGATCGAAGCCTCGGTCCACGTCGCTGAAATGCTGGATACGCCGCGCGGGAAACGCGGTGCTCTCTATCCGTCAACGCTCCACGGGCTGACGGCCCTGATCTACGGGTTGACCGGCGCGGCAAACGTCCAGACCATGCCCGCCGCGATCGAGATCCTTGCAGATATGCGCGGCCTGTCGGACCCGTCTCATCGCGCCTTGCCGCTGTCGGAACTGACCAGTTTCGGGTTCGAGATGCTGATTTCCAAGGCGATCGAAAATGGCTGGCAAGAGGCCTTTGCCACCTCCGACGCCTATGCCGATTACGCCCGCGCGCGCGAGGCGGCGGGCTTGCCGTGAGCATCCATTCCACCCGCGCCGCCACCGCACTCGCCCATCTCGGTGAGGTTGACCCTGCACTGGCGGTTCTGTCGCTCTGGTGCCGGCACCGCGACGGCACGGGGGCCACGCGCACCCAGCGCGACACGATCCTCTATGGCCCCGGCTTCGACAGCCTGCCTTTGCAGGAGGCAGTGGGGCTTGCGGCCCACCATGTGCTGCACGTGGCGCTGCGCCATTCCGATCGGCAGGCGGGGTTGGCCGAACGCCTTGGCGCGCGGTTCGACGGTTCGCTCTTCGGCCTCGCCGCGGATGGGATCATCAACGAGACCCTACTGCTGGCCGGACATGCTTTGCCGCGTCCGGCCGTGACCCTGACCGACCTGCTGGACGAGATCGGCGAACCAGCCCGTTCCCCGATTGCGGCCTTGGCGGATTGGGATGCAGACCGGTTGGCTATGTTCCTGCACAGCGACCCGAAACGCGCAGAGAAGGCACGGGAATTCGGCGTGACGCGTGGCTTCGCGCAGGATGTCGAGGTGGGCGAACCCGACCCCGAGGGCGAGCGACAGAAAACCGCCGATTGGCGCAACCAGCTGCTGCGCGCGATGGAGGCGGGGCGCAAGGCGGGAACGGGAATTGGCCGCCTGGGTGCCGTGCTGGCCGATATCTCGCCGCCCTCCGTGCCGTGGGAGGTGCACTTGCGTGGCATCCTGTCCCGCGCGCTTATCCATCGCCCGCATCTCAGCCACCGCCGCCCCGCAGCACGATGGATTGCCATGACCGCCCAAGCGCAGGCCGCCGGCACGCCTGACCCGGCCTACCAGCCGGGGATGGCCCGGCTCGACACCCGCCCGCGCATCGCCATCGGGCTGGATACCTCCAGTTCGATTGATCCGCTGACCCTGTCGTTGTTCCTGTCCGAGGCCGAGGGGATCACCCGCCGTACCGGGGCCGAGGCGCATCTGCTGGCCTTCGACGAAGAGGTGTTCGAGACCCGCCGTCTCGACTCCGGGTCATGGCGCGACCTGCATGACATGCCCCTGCGCACCGGTGGGGGAACCGATTTCGTCCCGGTCCTGGAGTGCGCGACACGGCTTTCGCCATCGATCCTCGTGATGCTGACCGACCTCGATGCGCCTTTTGGCCCGGCGCCGGCTTACCCTGTGCTCTGGGCCGTACCGGGTATGGGGCCGGTTGACGATCCGCCCTTCGGTCGCGTGCTGCGGATCGGGGTGGGCTGAGGCCCTACTGCGCGGCAGTGGGCAGCGGCGTCTCGCGCTGGGCCTGCTCCCAATCCGGGGCGATCCACGGACCACGGTTGTCGCGGGGCAGGGGGTCGCGGCCAAGGATATGATCCGCGGCCTTCTCTCCGACCATGATCGAGGGCGCATTGGTGTTGCCGTTGGTCACTTGCGGAAAGATCGAACTGTCGGCCAGCCGCAGGCCGTCCACCCCGATGACACGGTTTTCCGGGTCGACCACCGCCGCGGGATCATTGCGCTGCCCCATCCGGCAGGTGCCCGAGGGGTGATAGGCGCTTTCGGCGTGTTCGCGGATCACGTCGTCAAGCGCGTCGTCGCTGGCCAAATCCGCGCCCGGCAGCAATTCATCGCCCGCATAGGCCTGCATGGCGGGCTGCTGGAAAATCTCGCGCGTGAGCCGGATCGCCTTGCGGAAATCGTGCCAATCTTCCTCGTGGCTCATGTAGTTGAACAGGATCGACGGCGCCGCCGCCGGGTCGGAGGAGGTCAGCGCCACGCGCCCCCGGCTTTTTGATCGCATCGGCCCGACATGCGCCTGGAACCCGTGGCCAGAGGCACTGACCGAGCCGTCATAGCGCACGGCGATGGGCAGGAAATGGAACTGGATATCGGGATAGTCGATCCCCGCGCGCGAGCGGATGAAGCCGCAAGCCTCGAACTGGTTCGACGCGCCGAGGCCCGAGCGGGTCAGCACCCATTGCGTGCCCACCAGCGCCTTGCCCCAAAGGCTCCAGTAAGGGGCCAGCGAGACGGGCTGTTTGGCGGCATACTGGATGTAAAGCTCGAGGTGGTCTTGCAGGTTCTGTCCAACGCCCGCGCGGTCGACCACAACGGGAAGGCCATGTTGCACAAGGTGCTGCGCCGGGCCGATGCCGGACAGCATCAGCAGTTTGGGAGAGTTGATCGCCCCGGCCGACAAGACCACTTCGGCGCGGGCGCGGATCAGGTCTGCTTCGCCGCCGCCGCGCCTGATCCAGACGCCTGTGGCGCGGCCGTTTTCGATGTGAACGCGCTCCACCAAACCACGGACAAGGCTGCAATTTTCGCGCTTGAGGGCAGGTTTCAGGTAGGCATCCGCCGCCGACCAGCGCTGCCCCTTCCAGATCGTCATCTCGAAGGCGCCAAACCCTTCTTGCCTGTGGCCGTTATAGTCTTCGGTCCGGCCATAGCCTGCTTGCGATCCGGCCTCGATGAAGGCTTCGAAGAGCGGGTTGTCGCGCCGTCCGCGCGTGATGTGAAGGGGGCCATCCGTGCCACGCCACGTGCCGCACCCATCGTCGCCGTGCCAATGCTCCATCCGCCGGAAGTAAGGAAGCACATCGGCATAGGACCATCCCTGCGCCCCCATCTCGGCCCAGGTGTCATAGTCGCGCGCATGGCCGCGCACATAGATCATCCCGTTGATCGACGAGGACCCCCCGATCACCTTGCCGCGCGGACAGGCCATGCGGCGCCCGCCCATATGTGGCTCGGGCTCGGTCTGGTAGCCCCAGTCATAGCGCGGCATGTTCATCGGGTAAGACAGCGCGGCGGGCATCTTGATGAACGGCCCCGCATCGGTGCCTCCATGTTCCAGAACGATCACGCGTTTGCCCGCCTCGGCCAGGCGATAGGCGATGGCGCACCCGGCAGAGCCCGCGCCGACGACGATGTAATCGGCTTCCATCAGAACGGCGCCTCCACCGCACTCAGACCCACATAGACGGATTTCGGCTGGCTATAGGCCTCGATCGCGGCGCGGGCGTTTTCGCGCCCGATGCCGCTGGCCTTGACCCCGCCGAAGGGCATCTCGATGGGTGTGAGGTTGTATTGGTTGATCCAGCATGTTCCGGCCTGAAGGGCGCGGACCATGCGATGCGCGCGGGCGAGGTCGCGGGTGAAGACGCCCGCCGCCAGCCCGAATTCCGTGTCATTCGCGCGGCGCGTCACGTCTTCCTCGGTCTCGAAGTCGAGGACCGACATGACCGGGCCGAAGATTTCCTCGCGCGCGATGGCCATGTCGTCGGTGACGTCGGCGAAAACGGTGGGCTCGATGAAGTATCCCGGACCGTCGATGGACTTGCCGCCCGTGATGAGCCGCGCGCCGTTCTCCAGCCCCTTGGCGATATAGTTCAGCACGATCCCGCGCTGCCCCTCGCTGACCATCGGGCCAAGATGCGTGGCTTCGTCCATCGGGTCGCCGATGACGGCGGAGCCCGTGCGTTCGGCCAGCCGCGTCAGGAACGCCTGTTTGATGCCGGTTTGCACGAACACCCGCGTGCCGTTCGAACAGATCTGCCCGGTCGAGTAGAAATTCGCGTTGATCGCGGCCGAGACGGCATCCTCGACATTCGCGTCGTCGAAAATGATCAGGGGCGATTTGCCGCCCAATTCCATCGTCACGTGTTTCAGGTCGCGCGCTGCCGCCTCGTAAACCTTGCGGCCCGTGGGCACCGACCCGGTGAGCGAGACCTTGGCGACGCGCGGATCATCGACCAGCGCCGCGCCAGTCTCGCCCGCGCCCTGGATCACATTGAACACGCCAGGCGGCGCGCCGGCCTCCACAAGGATTTCCGCCAGTTTGAGCGCCGTCAGCGGCGTTTCCTCGGAGGGCTTGAAGACCATCGTGTTGCCGCAGGCGAGCGCCGGGGCGGCCTTCCAGCAGGCAATCTGGATCGGATAGTTCCATGCCCCGATCCCCGCGCAGACCCCCAGCGGTTCGCGGATCGTGTAGGCGAAATCGGCACCGAGTTGCACCGTTTCGCCGGTGATCGTCGCCGCCATGCCGCCGAAATATTCGAGGCAATCCGCCCCGCTGGCCGCATCGGCCACCAGCGTTTCGGACAGGGGTTTGCCCGTGTCGAGCGTTTCCAGAATGCTCAGGTCCCGGTTCCGCTCGCGGATGATCTGCGCCGCGCGTGTCAGGATGCGCCCGCGCTCGGCGCCTGTCATGGCCGACCATACGGGCAGGGCGGCTTCCGCCGCGCGCACCGCTTTGGCCACCATGTCGGGACGGGCGGCAAAGACGCGGCCTGTCTTCTCCCCGGTCGCGGGGTAGGTCAGGGCGATCTCGGCCCCGCCCTCGTCCTCGACATAGGCGCCGTTGATGAAATGGCTGGCGTTCGGTTGCATCTCGATCATTCGGTGTCCCTTTGTTTCAAGTCGCAGGCGAGGGCGGCCAAAACCTGTTCGGCGGCGGCCTTGCCGTCGGTGTCGCCCGTATCCAGCGCGGCGTGCAGGTAGAGCCCGTCGATCAGCCCCACGAGTCGTTCGGCGATTGCGGGGGCGCGATCGCCCGCGCGCGGGCGCAGTTCATGGACAAGGTTCGACCGCAGTCGGCGCTGATAGACCGTCAGGAGACGGCGCGCACCGGCGTCGGTCAGCGCCAGAACGTAGAAATTCAGCCATGCAGCGACCACTTCGTGCCGAAAGTTCGAGGGGCCGAAACTTGCGCGGATCAACGCTTCCAACCGGTCTTCGGGCCGTTTCGCGGCGACAAGGGCGCCGCGCACCTCGGCCCCGTAGACCGTCAGGATCGAGCGCATCGCCGCAAGGAACATCTGGTCCTTGCCCTTGAAATAATGGAACGCCAGCGCCGGCGACACGCCTGCGCGCTTCGCGATCTGGCCGACCGTGACATTCAACGATCCGCGTTCACCGATCTCGTGGATCGCGGCGTCCACCAGTTCCTCTCGCCGGATCGCTTCCATTCCGATTTTAGGCATTTTCTCACCAATTGCTTGCAATCACGGACCTAAGGCGTTTTGATTGACTCATCAATCAATAAAAATCCGGATGTGCCGCTTGCACCGATGCCAAGCGGGTGGTCAACTCCGCGCCGGAAAGACGAAACGAACAAAAACACAAGGGAGTGTTCCAAATGATCCGCCTCACCACCGCCACCGCCATTGCCGCGCTGGTCGCCGCCCCGGCCATGGCCGACTGCGACAGCGTCACCTTCTCCGACGTGGGCTGGACCGACATCACCGCCACCACGGCGGCCACGACCGTCGTGCTGGAGGCGTTGGGCTACGAGACCGAGACGCTGGTCCTGTCGGTGCCCGTCACCTACACCTCGCTGGCCGAAGGGGATGTGGACATCTTCCTTGGCAACTGGATGCCGACGATGGAGGCAGACATCGCGCCCTATCGGGAGGCCGGCACCGTCGACACGGTCCGCGCCAACCTCGAAGGGGCGAAATACACGCTGGCCACCAACGCGGCGGGCGCCGCCCTCGGGATCGGGGATTTCGCCGACATCGCGGGTGCGGTCGAGGCCCTCGACGCCGAGATCTACGGGATCGAGCCCGGGAATGACGGCAACCGCCTGATCATGGACATGATCGAGGCCAACGCCTTTGGCCTCGGGGATGCCGAGTTCGAGGTGGTCGAAAGCTCGGAGCAGGGCATGCTGGCGCAGGTCGCGCGCGCCAATGATCGCGATGAGCCGATCATCTTCCTCGGCTGGGAGCCCCATCCGATGAACGCAAATTTCGAGATGACCTACCTGACGGGTGGTGACGACTGGTTCGGCCCCGACCTGGGGGGCGCGACCGTCTATACGAACACCCGTGCCGGTTATGTCGAGGAATGCCCGAACGTGGGCGCGCTGCTGAACAACCTCCAGTTCACGCTGGCCATGGAAAACGAGATCATGGGCGCGATCCTGAACGATGGAGAGGACCCGTCCGACGCCGCGCGTGCGTGGATGGCCGGCAATCCCGACCTCGTGATGGGCTGGCTCGACGGCGTGACCACGATCGACGGCGGCGATGCAGCAGCAGCCGTCAGCGAGGCGCTCGGCCTTTGAGGCAAATTTACCGCGCAACCGAAGGGCCTGCCGATTGGCGGGCCCTTCTGGCTGATCCCGCGAAGCAATGGCGCGCGGGGTACTCTGCCATGGCCGCTGCCCAATGCTGGGAGGCCGGCTTTCCGCCTGAGGTCGCGGCCCTTTGCGGCGATCAAACAGAGCTTCAACTGGCGTTGGTCGAGCACAAGGTGCCGATGCCGGGAAAAGGTTTCCCCTCGCAATGTGATGTCTTCGCGCTGGTCCATGCGGATGGCCGCGACATGGCCGTCGCGGTCGAGGCCAAGGTTGCCGAACCCTTCGGTCCCACTATCGGAGAGTGGCTGGGTGAGACGCCGTCGCTGAACAAGCTGGAAAGGATAGACACTATCGCCGGTTGGCTTGGTCTGGACGCGCCAGATCCGACTTTGCGCTACCAGCTTTTTCATCGCTGTGCGGCGGCCATCGTCGAAGCGCGCCGGTTTCGCCGCCCCGTCGCCGGAATGATCGTGCATTCCTTCAGCCAGAGTTTCCACTGGTTGCCGGATTTCCAGGCTTTCGCCGCCGCCCTTGGTCTCGACCTGGGGGCGGCTGAGGCCGGGGACGTGGCCTTGCCGGACGGACTCGTTCTGCGCTTGGGATGGGCCAAGGGCGACGGAATATTTCTGGCCGACCTGACAGGGGCAGGCACGTAATGTCCGTTGCCCTACACCTCATCCAGCAGTGCGTCATCCAGTTCGACGGCGCGCTTGGCGGCCGGACGGTTCGTGA
This sequence comes from [Roseibacterium] beibuensis, assembly GCF_039542305.1. Lineage (NCBI taxonomy): Bacteria > Pseudomonadati > Pseudomonadota > Alphaproteobacteria > Rhodobacterales > Roseobacteraceae > Roseicyclus > [Roseibacterium] beibuensis. The sequence continues at coordinate 619,901 of NZ_BAABHW010000001.1, forward strand.
TGCGGGCCACGTACTCTGCGAAACCGGGGCGTTCGGGCAGGGTTCCGAACTGCAAGCCCCAGGCGATCTGGCTGCCGAGATAAACATCGACTGCCGAAAAGGCTTCTCCCAGGATATGTTTTCGACCGTCTTCCAGCAGGTGTTCCAGCGTCGCCGCCACCGCCGTCAGGCTGCCCCAGCCGACGCGCCGGTAAATCTGCGGGTCGTCGGTTTCCACTTCCAGCGAGGCGACGCTGACCGCCGGGTCCACGGCGCCCGCGCCGAAGAAAAGCCAGCGATAGTAGGCTCCGCGCTCGGGCGTTCCCGGCGGAGGCGCGAGCCCCGCCTGCGGCGCGAGATCGGCCATATGGGCGCAGATCGCGGCGACCTCGGTAATCACCATGCCCCGGTCGATCAGCGTGGGCACCTTGCCCATGGGGTTGATCGCCCGGTATTCGCGCGACTTCATCTCGTCCCCATAGCGCATGACCTTGACCTCGTAGGGCAGGGCGGCTTCCTCCATCATCCAGCGGGCGATACGCCCGCGCGACATGGGATGCGTGTAGAGCGTAAGGTCGGACATAAAGACACCTCCGGGCTGGACTGGCCTCAGCCTGCGCCCTTTGACCGGGGCGCGACAAGACAAAAGGACACCGCCGGATGCTGAGCTGGGTGACGGAGTGCGAGACACCCGAGGATACCGAGGGGTTAGGGCCGCTTGGATACCTGACCGAGTGCAAGATCCGCATCGGGGACGCGGCCGAGGCCGGGTTCGACTGGCTGCAAGCGAACGGTTCAGCGGTGTTCGACTGGATCTCGGATTTCCTCGACCTGATGATCGAGGCAATCCTGACCCTGCTGCAGGAGCCGCCGAATACCGGCTGGATCCGCGATGTGGGGCGTGGTGAAGAAGTTTACCTGTATCCGCCCGATCTGCATGCGATCCTGATCATCGCGATCCTGACCGGGATCGCATGGTGGCTTCACCGGGGCTGGAAAGTACCGATGCTGGTGGCGGTCGGGTTCCTGTTCATCGTGAACCAAGGCTATTGGGAAGAAACCACCGAGAGCCTGACGCTGGTCCTGTCGGCCTGCGTGGTCTGCATGGGGTTGGGCGTGCCCATCGGCATTGCAGCCGCCCACCGACCGCGCCTCTATGCCGGGATGCGGCCCGTTCTGGACTTGATGCAGACGCTGCCGACCTTCGTCTATCTGATCCCGGCCATCGTGTTTTTCGGAATCGGCATGGTGCCGGGCCTGATCGCGACGGTGATCTTCGTGCTGCCCGCGCCGATCCGCCTGACACATCTGGGCATCTCGTCCACCCCGCAATCCCTGGTTGAGGCGGGGCAGGCCTTTGGCGCAACACCAAGGCAGTTGTTGTGGAAAGTGGAGCTGCCCTATGCCTTGCCGCAGATCATGACCGGTCTGAACCAGACCATCATGCTGTCGCTCTCGATGGTCGTGATCGCCGCGCTGGTGGGGGCCGATGGCCTTGGCGTGCCCGTCGTACGCGCGCTCAACCGCGTCGATACGGGGCTTGGCTTTGAATCCGGCTTCATCATCGTGGTGGTGGCCATCATCCTGGATCGTCTCTTGAGGGTGCGCACGAAATGACCGCTGTCCGCTTCAACGAGGTCTGCATCATGTTCGGGCCCCATCCCGCGCCCGCACTGGCGATGGCGGATGAGGGGCAAAGCCGGGCCGAGATCCAGTCTGAAACCGGTCATGTGCTGGGCGTGCATGATTGTTCTCTCGAGGTGGCCGAGGGCGAGATCCTTGTCCTCATGGGCCTTTCCGGGTCCGGCAAATCGACCCTGCTGAGGGCGGTGAACGGATTGAACCCCGTCGCGCGCGGATCGGTGGAGGTGTCCGCCGACGGGCGCATGGTCAACGTGACCGGGGCAAAGGGGGCGGCGCTGCGCCGGTTGCGCCAAAACACGGTGGCCATGGTGTTCCAGCAATTCGGCCTGCTGCCCTGGCGCACGGTGCGCGAGAACGTGGGGCTCGGCCTGGAACTGGCCGGCCTGTCCACCAGCGCGCGGGCTGCGGCGGTTGACCGGCAACTCAGCCTCGTCGGCCTGTCGGATTGGGCCGAGCGCAAGGTGGGCGAGCTGTCGGGCGGGATGCAGCAGCGCGTGGGTCTGGCCCGCGCCTTCGCCACGGACGCCCCCATCCTGTTGATGGACGAACCCTTTTCGGCGCTCGACCCGCTGATCCGCACGAAATTGCAGGATGAGTTGCTGGACCTGCAGCGCGACCTGAAACGCACGATCATTTTCGTCAGCCACGACCTCGACGAGGCGTTCAAGATCGGCAATCGCATCGCGATCTTGGAGGGCGGGCGCATCGTGCAGGTCGGCACCCCGCGCGAGATCTTCTCGGCCCCGGCCAGTGACTACGTGGCCGAGTTCGTCGCCAACATGAACCCGCTCGGGGTCCTGACCGCGCGCGACGTGATGGAGGCAGGCCCGGGCGAGGGGCCGCGCGTGGGGGCCGAGACGCCCGTGCGCGACCTGATGGACCGGTTGGCCGCGGGGGAAACGGCATTGATCGTGGAAGACGCCGGTACGCCGATCGGGCGGGTCACCTCGGAAAGCGTCGTCGCCCGGCTTTGTGACTGAGCCGTTGCGCCGCCTCCGGCGTCGCCCGGGGAAGCGCAGGACGGGGCATCGAGCCCCGTCCTGCGCTGCGGCGCTGTGCGCGCCTTTGCATATTTCCGGGATAAAGATGTGACAAGGAGGACAGCCTGACAGGGGCTGTGGCCTGGGCGTCACCCTGTCTGAAGCTGTACGATCAGGCGTTCGAGATGGTGATCGGTGTCGCCCAGCTGGTGGTCGATCATCACCAGCCGCTTGGCATAGTGGCTGACGGGATACTCCCAGGTCATGGCGATGCCGCCATGCATCTGGATGGCCTCCTCGGCGACGGTCCGGGCGATCCGTCCCACGAGATGCTTGGCTTGCGCCACGCGTTTCGCCTGGTCCGGCCCAGCCATTGCGCTGGCGGCGAGGATCACGATGGAGCGCGCCTGCTCGATCTCGATGGTCAGATCGACCGCGCGATGCTGCAGGGTCTGGAACGCGCCGATGGGCTGCCCGAATTGCTTGCGGGTGCCCATGTAGTCGAGAAGCATGGCATAGGTCGTCTCCATCGCGCCGAGGGCTTCGGCCGTGAGCGCCAAGGCCCCCCAGTCGAGCGCGTCGGTCAGGGCGGATGTCGCATCGGCGATCAGCAGGGTGGCTTTCGCGCCATCAAGGAGCAATTCGGCGGCAGGGCCGCCATCGATCATGGGGTAAGGCCGCAGGTCGGCATCGGCGGCGGCCACGTCGAACAGCGCAAGGCGTTCCTCGGCCCGCGCCGCGACGAGCACATGGTCCGCCACGCCGCCGCCATAGACCACGGATTTGCGCCCGGTCAGGCGCCAACCGTCTCCGCCGTCCGCGGCGGTGCAGGTGATCCCGTCCGGATCATAGGGCGCGTCCAACTCGCCGATGGCGACGGCGTAGCGCTGATCGCCCGAGAGCAGATCCGTCAGGGGCGCGCCCGCCGCCGACAAGAGCCGCGCGGCCATGACCGCTCCGAGCAGGGGCTCGGGACACAGGGCGCGACCGATCTCTTCGAAGATGACCGCGATGTCGAACCCGGCCCCGCCCATGCCGCCGTGATCTTCGCCGACCAATGCGTAGAAGATGCCAAGCCCGGCAATTCCGGTCCATTTCTGCGGGTCGTGATAGGGGGCGGTGTAGGCCACGCGCAGCCGATGCTCCCAGCCGTATTGCTCGGACAGGTAGCGCCGCATCGTCTCGGCCAGCATCCGGCGGTCGTCGCTCATCTCGAAATTCATCGCTGCATCATCCCCTTGGCCAGGATATTGCGCTGGATCTCGTTCGAGCCGCCGTAGATCGAGATCTTGCGGTTGTTGAAGTAGCTCGCCGCGTCATAGGCGTGTCCCTCTGGGGCGATGGGCAGGTTGCCGTCGAGGTCTTCGGAGGGGAAGGGGGCCGCGGCGGGGCCCAGGGCACGCCGGGCAAGGTCGTTGATGGCCTGGCGGATCTCGGTCCCCTTGATCTTGAGCATCGACGGCTCGGCCCCCAGCCGGTCGCCCTGCGCTGCGCGCGCCAGCATGCGCAGGTTCGTGATCTTCATGGCCTCCAGTTCGGCCTCGATCCGTGCCAGCCGCGCGGCGAAGAGCGTGTTCTGGATCAGGGGTTGGCCCCCTCGCATGACCTTGCCCGCCAGTTGCTTGACCTGTTCCAGCGCCTGCACGGAAAAACCGACGCCCGCGATATTCGTGCGCTCGTGGCCCAGCAGGAACTTGGCGATGGTCCAGCCCTCGTTTTCCGCGCCGACGCGGTTGGTGACGGGCACGCGCACATCGGTGAAGAACACTTCGTTCACCTCGTGCCCGCCTTCGATCAGGCGGATGGGGCGCATCTCGATCCCCGGGGTGTCCAGGTCGACGAGAACGAAACTGATGCCTTCCTGCGGCTTGCCATCGGCTTTGGTGCGCACGAGGCAAAAGATCCGGTTGGCGTGTTGGCCGAGGGTCGTCCAGGTCTTTTGCCCGTTGATGACATAGTCGTCGCCATCCCGTTCGGCGCGGGTCTTGAGGCTGGCCAGATCGCTCCCGGCGCCCGGCTCCGAGTAGCCTTGGCACCACCAGTCCGTGCCATCGAGAATGCGCGGCAGATAGGTCGCCTGCTGCTCGGGCGTTCCGAATTTCATCAGCACGGGACCCAGCATCTTAAGGCCGAAAGGCACGATGCGCGGGGCACCGGCAAGACAGCATTCTTCCTCGAAGATGTGTTGCTCGATCGGTCCCCAGCCCTGGCCGCCGAACGCCTTGGGCCACGGGCCGGCCAGCCACCCGCGCGCGTTCAGGATCGCGTGCCAGCGCTCCATGTCGTCCTTGGTCAACTCGCGGCGTGCGTTGACCTTTTGCGACAGGGCGGGCGGCAGGTTCTCGGCAAGAAAATCGCGCACGTCAGTCTGAAAGGCGCGCTCTGCTGGTGAATAGGTCAGGTCCATGCGGTCACTCTCCCTTCGGCCCCTCCCCGGGCCGGATTGAAGGGAAGAGTAACACGCGCGGTTTGCAGGGCCAGTCCGACGCCACGTCCTGCGGCGCCGGTTCTGGCCACCTTGGGGGCAATTCAGGCCGCGAGGGCGCGTTGATCCTTCAGAAGAAGGCCTGCAATCCCGTCTGGGCGCGCCCGAGGATCAGCGCGTGGACGTCATGGGTGCCCTCGTAGGTGTTCACCGTCTCGAGGTTCTGGGCGTGACGCATGACGTGGTACTCGGCCATGATCCCGTTGCCACCGTGCATGTCCCGCGCGTGGCGCGCGATCTCCAGCGCCTTGCCGCAATTGTTGCGCTTGATCAGGCTGATGACCTCGGGGGCGCAGCTGCCCTCGTCCATCATGCGGCCGGCGCGCAGCGCGGCTTGCAGGCCAAGGGCGATCTCGGTCTGCATGTCGGCCAGTTTCTTCTGGAACAGCTGCGTCTGCGCGAGCGGGCGGTTGAATTGCGTGCGGTCCAGTCCGTATTGCCGGGCGCGGTGCCAGCAATCCTCGGCCGCGCCCATCACACCCCACGCAATCCCGTAGCGGGCGCGGTTGAGGCAGCCGAACGGCCCCTTGAGCCCCTCGACACCGGGCAGAAGCGCGTCTTCGCCCACCTCGACACCGTCCATCACGATCTCGCCCGTCACGCTGGCGCGCAGGCTCAGCTTGCCGCCGATCTTGGGCGCGGACAGCCCCTTCATGCCCTTTTCCAGAACGAAGCCGCGGATCTTGCCGCCATGGGCCTCGGACTTGGCCCAGACGACGAAGACATCGGCGATGGGCGCGTTCGAGATCCACATTTTCGCGCCGGACAGGACGTAACCGCCCTCGGTCTTCTTCGCGACGGTCTTCATGCCAGCCGGGTCGCTGCCGGCATCGGGTTCGGTCAGGCCGAAACAGCCGATCAGCGTGCCCGCGGCAAGGCCGGGCAGGTATTTCCGCTTCTGTTCCTCGGTGCCGTACGCGTTGATCGGATACATCACCAGCGAGGATTGTACCGACATCATCGAGCGATAGCCCGAGTCGATCCGTTCGACCTCGCGCGCGACGAGACCATAGGTGACATAGCCTGCGCCGAGCCCGCCGAACTCCTCGGGGATGGTGACGCCCAAAAGGCCCATCTCACCCATTTCCGCGAAGATTTCCGGCGCGACCGTCTCGTTGAGATAGGCGTCGGTCACGCGCGCAGCCAGCTTGTCCTGGGCGTAGGCGCGGGCGCTTTCGGCGACCATGCGCTCTTCTTCCGACAATTGTGCCGACAGGTGGAACGGGTCGGCCCAATCGAACGGGGCGAGCGAAGGGCCGGTGTGGCGGGTCTGTCCGTCAGGCATATGCGTCTCCTCCAATATTGGGCGCAACTCACCTCATTTGCCCGCGCAAGGCAAGCCTGACTGCTTGCGAGCGTCCGATGCGCGGTCTAGCGTCCCTCTCGGGAGCGAGGTTTTGGGGAGGAGTGGGCCATGACAGCGGCCATGGATCTGGGCATGAGCGACCGGGTGCGCCCGTTGGTCGAACAGGTGCGACGCATGGTGCGCGACGAGATCGCGCCGCTGGATGCCGAGTATCACGCCGAGGTCGGCCGGCATCCGTCCGGCAATCGGTTCGCAATGACCGGGCGGCAGGTGGAGATTCTCGATGCCCTCAAGGAAACGGCAAAAGCACGGGGCTTGTGGAATTTCTGGCTGACCGACAGCGACAAGGGGTACGGGCTGACCACCGTCGAATATGCCTATCTCGCCGAAGAGATGGGGGCGGTGACGATCGCGCCCGAGATTTTCAACTGTAACGCGCCCGATACCGGCAACATGGAAGTGTTGGAGCGCTACGGCACGGATGCCCAGAAGGCGCGTTGGCTGCCCGGCTTGATGGAGGGGCGGACGCGGTCGGCCTACCTGATGACCGAGCCGGACGTTGCGTCCTCGGATGCGGTGCAGATTTCACTCGAATGCGAAAGAGACGGCGAAGACTACGTCCTGAACGGTGAAAAATACTGGGCCACCGGCGCGGGCGATCCGCGGTGTTCGCTGTATATCGTCATGACCCGCACCGATCCGGACGCGCCGAAACATTCGCGCCACACCATGCTGCTGGTGCCCGCCGACACGCCCGGCATCGACGTGCTGCGCCCGATGGAGGTGTTCGGCCACGACGACGCCCCGCACGGGCATATGCATATCCGGTTCACCGATGTGCGCGTGCCGCGCGATGCGGTCGTTCTGGGCGAAGGGCGCGGCTTCGAAGTGGCGCAGGGGCGGCTTGGACCGGGGCGCATCCATCATTGCATGCGGGCCATCGGACGCGCCGAGTATGCCCTTGAACTGGCGTGCAAAAGGGCCCTCGGGCGCGAGGCGTTCGGCAAGCCGCTGGCCGAGTTGGGCGCGAATTACGACATCATCGCCAATGCCCGGATCGAGATCGAGATGACGCGGCTTCTGTGCCTCAAGGCGGCCTGGATGATGGACAATGCCGGTGTGCGGGCGGCCCAGCCATGGATCTCCAAGATCAAGGTTCAGGCCCCGCTCATGGCGCTTAAGGTCGTGGATGAGGCGATGCAGATCTTCGGCGCGACCGGCATCAGCCAGGACACGCCTTTGGCCGGAATTTACACCGATCTGCGGACCTTGCGGTTCGCCGACGGGCCGGATGCGGTGCATCGTCGGCAGGTCGCCCGCGCCGAGTTGCGGAAATACTCGAACACGACGCGATGAGTGATCTTGACCTCGAAGCGATCGGCGCATGGATGGCGCGCCATGCGGAGGGTCTGGACCCGCCCGTATCTGCCGAGAAATTCGCGGGCGGGCAGTCGAACCCCACCTACCTGTTGCGGGGCGCCCGCTCGAGCTACGTGCTGCGCCGCAAACCGCCCGGGCAGTTGCTGAAATCGGCGCATGCGGTGGACCGGGAATACCGCGTTCAGCGCGCGCTGGCCGATAGTGACGTGCCGGTCGCGAAGATGCATGCGCTTTGCGAGGATGAAACCGTCATCGGCTCGGCCTTTTACCTGATGGAGCATGTACAGGGCCGCAATTTTGACGACCCGCAGCTGCCGGAACTCCGCAAGGAAGACCGATTACCCTATTTCAGGGAACTGGTGCGCGTTCTTGCGGCCATCCACAGGGTCGATCTGGACGCCGCTGGCCTGTCCGACTACGGGCCGCGCGGTAATTACTACCGGCGACAGATCGACCGTTGGACAAAGCAGTATCGCGCGACTGAAACCGGCACGATCAAGGCGATGGACGCCTTGATGGCCAGACTGGACCGTGCATGCCCCGAGGATGACGGGCGCGCGACGCTGGTGCATGGCGACTACCGGCTGGACAACCTTCTCTTTGCGGCGGAAACCCCTGATATCGTGGCGGTTCTGGATTGGGAACTGTCGACCATCGGCCATCCGTTCGCGGATCTGGCCGCCGTGATCATGCAATGGCAGATGCCGCCCGGATCGCAAGGCCGGGGATTGGCGGGTGTCGACCGCGCGGCCGAGGGCCTGCCGAGCGATGACGAGGTCGTGGCGCTCTATTGTGAAAACATGGGATTGGCGCGGATCGAGAATTTCGGGTTCTACGTGGCATTCTGTTTCTTCCGCATGGCGGCGATCCTGCAAGGCGTCAAGAAGCGGGCGCTGGACGGGAATGCCTCGAACCCCGAACGCGCCCTGGAGCTTGGCGCCCTCGTCCCCGGCTATGCGACGGGCGGATTGGAGGCCTTGGGATGACGGAGCTGAACCCGGATCTCCGCGAAGATCCCTATGCCATCCAGCAGCATCTCGGCTACGAGGTGACGGGTTGGACCGAGGATTGGGCGCGGGTCGAAATGGACCTGGCCCAGCATGTCATGAACCGGCAGGGCATCCCCCACGGTGGAATCCACGCCACGCTTCTCGACACGGCGATGGGCTATGCCGGGTGTTTCACCGGCGACCCGGGCCGCAAACAGAACGCGATGACCCTGTCGATGACGGTCAACTATGTCAGTCAGCCCAAGGGCCGTCGGTTGATCGCAGAGGGCCGGCGCGTCGGCGGTGGTCGATCGACCTATTTCGCAGAGGCCGAGTTGCGGGATGAAACGGGCGCGGTGCTGTCACGGGCGACCGGCGTCTTTCGATACCGCCCGCCGCTCGGGCAGGGCTGAATGAAAATGCGGCAGCGTCGCGGGCGTGTCGCGGTCAAGCCGCGCAAGCTCTGGCCAAGTGACGGTGGGCAGGATCATCTGCGGTTCGCACCGCAAGACAGGAGGATGCGATGAGCCTTCCCAAACGCCATTGGCGCGAGATGACGACCCTCGATTTCACCGAGGCCGGTACGAGCGACTGGATCGCGGTGCTTCCGATCGCGGCCATCGAACAGCACGGGCCGCATCTGCCCGTTGGCGTGGATGCGCTGATCGCCGAAGGCATGGTCGCGCGCTGCGCCAAGGCCGTTCCTGACGATTTGCCGGTCACCTTTCTGCCGGTTCAGCAGATCTGCAAGTCGAATGAGCATATCGCCTTTCCCGGGACGCTGACGGTCGATTGGGAACAGGCGGTCAAGACCTGGCTGCAAATCGGCGAAAGCGTGGCGCGGGCCGGGGTGCGCAAGATGGTCATCATCACCAGCCATGGCGGGAACGTGCCCCCGATGGAGATCGTCGCGCGCGAGTTGCGTCAAACGCAGGGTATGTCCGTCGCGACGACGGCCTGGACCCGTCTGGCCGGGGAGCGTGTCTATTCCTACCCGGACGGTCCGATGGTGGATATTCATGGCGGACTGTCCGAAACCTCGATGATGCTGGCGCTGTACCCGGAACTGGTTCGGATGGACCTGGCCGAGGATTTTGCGAGTGCGCAAACCACCCTGCGGCAGGGCTCGGCCCGGTTGGGGTATCACATGGCAGAGGCGAACATCGGCTGGTTATCCCACGATTTGAACCCCAAGGGCACGGTCGGGGATGCCAGCCGCGCGACCGCGGAACTGGGCGAGGCAGATTTGGCGTCCCAGGTCGAAGGGTTCGTCGCCTTGATGCGTGATCTGGCGCAGTTCCAGCCACCGGCCCGGGATTAGGCCAAGAGCCGGTCAAGATTCCGAGGGTGTGGGGCGATCTCGTCTGGCAGTCGCCTTACAAAATCGAACATCCTTTGGCTTCTTCGGGCTCAAAAATAGTATTTAAGTGACGAAAAGCTTGTATTTTCAAAACCTGTTCGCAGCTCACCTTTGCAAATGGCCGATGAGGTCTGGAATCCGCTCCTTGAAGCGGAAAAACCCATGCGTTGCGTGGGGCCACGCCGCGTTGTCCCAGTCACGCAAGACCTGAACCAGGGCAATTCCCCGCTCTGCCAGAAGCGTGTCCAACCATGACAGGGCCCGCGCCGCCGGGCCGGTCGGCGCATAGGCGGTCACGACCTGGTCAAGCCCGAGCGCCTGCGCCCAATCGGCAATGACGGTCGGGTCGGTTGCTTCGGGTCCCGGGGCGCCCATCTTGTCCTGCCACCGCGTTCGGGCGTCCGCGAGGGCACCAGCAGCGAAATCCGCAACGGGCGCGCTGACACCGCGCGGGGATCTCTGATGCGTGGAATTCAAGATGGCATGGGCGACAGGCGGCTCACGCAACGCCGAGAGCAGGAAGCGCGGCGACAGGTCCTCTTCGGTCAGCAAGACGCCCGTCACTGCGCCCGGCCTCGGTGTTCCGCCCGCTGGCGGTTCGCGGCGGCTTGGGGGAGGGGGGGCGTCCAGCGGGGCAGGATCCCGCGCCAAGCGGTCGAGCCCGCTTCCGATTGGGCGATCCGTGAACTTTTCGATGTTCGATGCCCGCGCGACATAGTTCTTTCCGCGGGTCTGCAGGCCGGCGACCCAACGCCATCCGAGCGTATTGGATGCGGGGTCGCCGTCCAGAAGATGGCGCAGGAAATGGTCAGCCCCAAGCTCCCATGGCAGGCGCAGTGTGAAAATCCAGATCGAGGCCGCCCACATGCGCGCGTGATTGTGAAGATAGCCCGTGTCGCGCAACTCGTGCATCCAGCCGTCAAAGACGTCGATGCCGGTTTCACCCTGTTCGGCCTTTGCGACCTGCTCGGCGAGGTCGGGGTCCTGCGACAGGCGCGACAACTCGGCATCCAAATTGTTGCGATACTCGGACCAGACCGATGGCCGCAGCTCCAACCAGCCCTTCCAGTAGCTGTGCCACAGAACCTCTTGAATGAACTTCTCGGTCGAAGACGTTGAAAAACGGCCCAGAACGGCCTCGACAACCTCTTCTTCCGTGAGCAGGCGATGGCGCAAATAGGGCGACAGGCCCGAAACATGCGGATGCCCCTGTTCGGGCAGATCGTAGTTGCGTTTCGCGGCATAGTCCTTGCCGGCGTGAGGCAAGAATGCGCTGAGCCGTTCCAGCGCGGCATGTCGGGTCGGGGTGAAAGCTGCGTCGTTGGTCATCCGGGCGGACCTAGTGCGCAACGGGACACTGACCATGAGGCGTCGCGCGCCCTTGCAGCCCCCCCCAAGCACCCCTAAGACTCTTGGTCAAAGCTACGCGCATCAGTGAGGCAGGCGGCATGAAAGATCCCCACGAGTTTTACATGAACACCCTCGTTCCCATGGTGGTCGAGCAGACCAGTCGCGGGGAACGGGCCTACGACATTTTCTCGCGACTGCTGAAAGAGCGGATCATCTTCGTGTCCGGTCCGGTGCATGACGGCATGTCGAGCCTGATCGTGGCACAGCTCTTGCACCTCGAGGCCGAGAACCCGTCGAAAGAAATTTCGATGTATATCAACTCGCCCGGTGGGGTCGTGACCAGCGGCCTGTCGATCTACGACACGATGCAGTACATCAAGCCCAAGGTGTCGACCTTGGTGATCGGTCAGGCGGCTTCGATGGGCTCTCTCTTGCTGACGGCTGGTGAGAAGGGGATGCGGTTCTCTCTTCCCAACAGCCGGATCATGGTGCACCAGCCCTCGGGCGGCTACCAGGGGCAGGCGACGGATATCATGATCCACGCCCAGGAAACGCAGAAGCTGAAAGACCGTCTTAACCAGATCTACGTTAAACACACGGGCCAAGACATGGAGACCGTGGTGGATGCGCTGGAACGCGACAATTTCATGGATCCCGAACAGGCCAAGGATTGGGGCCTGATCGACGAGATCGTGGAAAGCCGCGCTGGCGCGGAGGGTTGATCACGGTCGTGTTGACCGTTCCGAGGCTGAAATGACACGGTTCATGGCCTTGGGAATTTGAGATTGTGAAGGCGCCGGGGCTGATTTAGTCTTTTTCAAAGTTTGGCTTGGTGCCGGCGAAATTGGGGCAAGCGCCCCGCGACGACCCGTCGAGGGAGACGAAATGGCAAGTTCATCCGGCAGCGACTCGAAGAATACGCTCTACTGCTCGTTCTGCGGCAAGAGCCAGCACGAGGTGCGCAAACTCATCGCCGGACCCACGGTGTTCATCTGCGACGAATGCGTCGAATTGTGCATGGACATCATCCGCGAAGAGACGAAAACCAGCGGCCTCAAGGCCACCGATGGCGTGCCCAGCCCGGTGGAAATCTGCGACGTCCTGGACGATTACGTTATCGGCCAGGCGCATGCGAAGCGCGTGCTGTCGGTGGCCGTGCACAACCACTACAAGCGTCTCAACCATGCCGGCAAATCGGATATCGAACTGAGCAAGTCGAATATCCTGCTGATCGGCCCGACCGGCTGCGGCAAGACGCTCTTGGCGCAGACACTGGCGCGCATTCTTGACGTACCATTCACCATGGCCGACGCCACGACGCTGACCGAAGCGGGTTACGTGGGCGAGGATGTGGAAAATATCATCCTCAAGCTGCTGCAGGCGAGCGAGTACAATGTCGACCGTGCGCAGCGCGGCATCGTCTATATCGACGAGGTCGACAAGATCACCCGCAAGTCGGACAATCCCTCGATCACCCGCGACGTGTCGGGCGAGGGGGTGCAGCAGGCGCTTCTGAAGATCATGGAGGGGACTGTGGCCTCCGTCCCGCCGCAGGGCGGGCGCAAGCATCCGCAGCAGGAGTTCCTGCAGGTCGACACGACGAATATCCTGTTCATCTGTGGCGGCGCCTTTGCCGGTCTGGAAAAGATCATCGCGCAGCGCGGGAAAGGGTCGGCCATCGGCTTCGGCGCGGACGTGAAGGACAATGACAGCCGCGGCATCGGCGAGGTCTTTACCGAGCTTGAGCCCGAAGACCTGCTCAAGTTCGGCCTGATCCCGGAATTCGTGGGCCGTTTGCCCGTGATCGCCACTTTGACGGATCTCGACGCCGATGCGCTGGTGCAGATCCTGACCGAGCCGAAAAACGCCTTGGTCAAGCAGTACCAGCGTCTGTTCGAGCTCGAGGACGTGAAGCTGAAATTCACCGACGATGCCCTGGTCGCGATTGCCAAGCGCGCGATCGAACGCAAGACCGGGGCGCGCGGCCTTCGGTCGATCATGGAGGATATCCTGCTGGATACCATGTTCGATCTGCCCGGTGCCGAAGGCGTCGAAGAAGTGGTCGTCAACGAAGAGGCCGTGACCTCGGACGCACAGCCGCTGATGATCTATGCCGAACGCAAAAAGGACGAGTCGGCGACCGCGGGCTGACACTTGGCTTGACGAAAAACGAGGGCCCGTCGCGGATAAGCGGCGGGCCTTTCTGCTTGGGATCAGGCGTGTTTCACCGAAGCCAGAGGTTTTCTCGCTTCAGGGTATTGCGAATTTGTTGTTCCCGGCGTGGCAGGTCGCCTTGATCGAACAGCGCCCGCGCCTTGATGCCTTTGCCTTGATAAATCATGCGCTTGAAGGGCTCGTAGGCCTTTAGGACTTTCTTGACCTTGTTCGGCGCGGTCACCTCTTCGAGCACGTCGATGACCTTTTGATCCTCGCGCGCGTAGAGCAACGGCAACACGCGGTAATGGCAACTGATCTCACCATCGAGCAGGCCAGCGGGGAGCGTCTCGCGCCCGCCCCCGAAAGAATGGATCACGAGGGGAAGCGCCACCTGGTCCAACCACGGATCAAGTGTTTGGCACACCAGTTCCGGTGGGGGATCATCGCGAATGGCCAGGCTGTATTCCAGGAACCGTTCCCCGAACTCCTGCGGGCAGCGGAAAAAGAAGAAGCCGGCGTTGAAGTAAAGGTACCGGCGCCAGTATTCGTCGGGCTGGCCCAGGTCCAGTGAGCTTTCGAACTCCAGGCCGAACTTGTCATAGAGCGATTTCCAGATCTGCGTATAGCCAGGACCGTAAAGCTCCAGTTTCGGCCAAGTGCCTTCCACGCGCTTGCTGGCGCTTGGCCTGTCGAAATCGAAGGGCACCGTCGCCAGATCGCCAAGGATCAACGTGTCACTGTCGAAGAACACGAAGGGCTCGTCGGCCGGCAAGGCGGACAAAAGCTCGATCTTGTTGCCGTAGGGATAGGCCTCTCCGAAGTGGTTCGCTTCGAAGGGCAAAATTTCGACGTCCAGGTCACTTAGGAGTTGCCGAACAGCGTCGTCATTCATGCGCGGATTGCGTGACCAGGCGGCATTCGCAACGGGTTCCGCAACGAACAGACGGCCGGCGAAGTCCGGGTTGGCCGCTCGAAACGAGACGCAAAAGAGGGCTGCTTCGTATTGCAGCCGACCGCTCTGTCCGACGATCACGACGTTGAAGGGGCGGTCTGCCCCAGTTGTGCCGCCCTGTGGCGACGCCGGTGCGGGTTTTGATGTGGTATCGCCGGGCATGGCTGCTCTTCTTGTCCCCGGGCACTGCAGGATTTTCCGTATGCTAGCAGCGTCGGAAACGGGCTGCCATCACTACGATCATTCTCCGTGCATACCGACGACGGTGCGGATCGTTTGCCACAGGATCCAGGTGTCGAGCTTGAAGCTTGCCTTGCGGATATATTCGATATCTGACGCCGTCTTCAGGCGCGTCGCTGCGTACCCTTCGGCATATCCCAGTTCGATCTGCGCCAGACCGCTGATGCCGGGACGCACGGTGTGCCTGTCGCGGTAGTCGGGGATCGTTCTCATGAAGCGATGGGCATGCACGTAGTAATCCGGGCGCGGTCCGATCAGGCTCATGTCGCCGCGATACACATTGATGATCTGCGGCAACTCATCGAAGCGAGAGCGACGCAGGAAATTTCCGATCGCAGTGATGCGGTCCTTCTCGACGGGCGCATCGATAGGACGACATTGTTTGGCCGAGTTTTTTGCAACCCGCATCGTCCGGAACTTGAAGGCCCAGAACGGTTTGCACCCACGTCCCATGCGAATCTGGCGAAAGAACAAGGGTCCGGGATTGTAGATCGGGTTGAGAACCAGCAGGAGCGTTGCAACCACCAGCATCGCAGGCAGCAAGACCACGGTGGAAAAGACGAGGTCGAACCCCCGCTTGGCGAGGAGGTAGCCCTGTCGGCGCAGCACGTCGACGCGGGAAGGCCGCGCTTTCGTGCGAAAGCCTGACGCGTCGGGTGTATAGGTCACCACAATTCCCCCGGTGTCGTGGCAGCAGCAGCCGTCAGATGCGCACAGCGCTATCGGCGACCGTTTCCAAATCCCATTATATGCGGCGGGGCGTCAACGGCAGATGCCAAGTACAAGCGGTGTGTCGCTGACGTTTCTTTTTTGTCACATTCTTGGGCAGTTTTGGCGGCGTTTTCCAGCCCAACGTGCAGATGACATCTGGCATGGCAACCGAAGCAACCGGCTCTGCGCGCACTCGAACCGCGCATCACACGATGGGCTGCTGTTCCGTTTGGGGGAGGGGGGAATGGTGGGCGACCCTGGAATCGAACCAGGCATGGGTCTCCCCGGCGGAGTTACAGTCCGCTGCCGCACCTTGCAGCACGTCGCCCGACGCGAGGGGGTGAATAATAGCGCGCTGCGGGGGCGTCAACGGGGAATCTGTCATAACTGCCGCGCCGGGCTTGGCATTTGAAAGAAGGACCCGTAACTCCTATCGCGAAAGCGCGACAATACGGTGAAAGCATGGCCAGGAAACCCACTTGGGTGATCGAGAAAGAGCGCGGCAAACGGGCTGCTGCGGCGGAAACCGTTTGGCTTTTCGGTCTGCACGCGGTGCGGGACGCGTTGAACAACCCCCGCCGCGAGAAACTGCGCCTCGTCGTCACGAAGAATGCCGAGGCCAAGCTGGCAGACGCCATCGCCTCCGCCGGGCTGGCCCCGGAGATTGCGGATCCGCGTAGGTTCCCGGTGCCGCTCGATCCGGGCTCTGTGCACCAGGGCGCCGCGCTGGAGGTCAAACCCCTCGATTGGGGCAGCTTCGATGACATCGTGCTGCGCGGCGAAGGGCGGGCGTGCCTTGTCCTGCTGGATCGCGTGAGCGACCCGCATAACGTGGGTGCCATCCTGCGCTCGGCCGAGGTGTTCGGGGCGCGCGCTGTCATTGCGCCGGCCAGGCACTCCGCGCCGGAAACGGGCGCGTTGGCCAAGACGGCATCGGGTGCATTGGAGCGCCAACCCTATCTGCGCGTGGCAAATCTCGGCAACACGATGGAGCGATTGCGGGAAATGGGGTTCTCACTGATTGGCCTCGACGGGGACGGAGCGGTCGAGATCGGAGAGGCACTTGCCGATCATGCAGACCGACCCGTCGCGCTCGTGATGGGGGCAGAGGGGCCGGGGCTGCGTGAGCGGACCCGTGATTTGTGCGATCTGCTGGCCCGGATCCCTGCGTCTGGCCGATTTGGGTCGCTCAATGTCTCGAATGCGGCGGCAGTCTCTCTATATGCGGTGTCACAAGCCAAGCCGGAGTGAATGCCTGTGCCCTACGACACGAAGATCGCCACCTGTTCCTATTGCGGAAGCCGGCAGACCTTGCGGCTGACGGCACGGCAAGGCCACGAACTGGCCTGCGGCTCCTGCGGGGCGCCTTTGCACGAGATGAAATGGCTCAAGCCCGAGAGAGAGCGGGGCGGGGCCAAGCGCAGCCCACGCACAACTGCCCCGCACGGACACGCTCAGCCGGACTGGGCCGGTGGCCGGGATTGGCAAGGCAGAGCGGATCCGCGCCGGAAAAAGAAAAAGCACAAGAAACGCAAAGGGATGCTGCGCGAAGTGATGGAAGAAGCGTTCGATTTATTCGACGATATCTTCGATTGATGGCGCGCAAGGCGTGATCACGAATTTGTTCCCACCCTTCAAAACACGCCGGAAACCCCCATCTGTTAACCAGATGCAGCGGCCCGGAACGCCGTAGCATCCATCACTGTCCCTCGTTCCGTGACTTGCGCCCGCCGGATTTCCGCTGCGGGCGCTTTTTTGCCGTGCTATGCGGATGGCATGACAACAAACCCGTCAGATGACCTGCTTCGTCGCGTGCTGCGCCAGTCCAAGAGTTTTGCCTGCGTCGGTGTCAGCCCGAACCCGGTGCGGCCCAGTCACTACGTGGCGCGATACCTCAAGCTCAAAGGCTACCGTGTGGTGCCCGTCAATCCGGGGCAGGCCGGAAAGGAGTTGTTCGGCGCGACCTGTGTGGCGGACCTGTCCGAGATCGAGGGCGGGGTGGATGTGATCGACATCTTCCGCCGCCCCGAGGCCGTCCCCGAGATCGTGGATGCAGCGCTTGCCATGGAGCCACGCCCCAAGGTGATCTGGATGCAGATCGGGGTCGAACATCCCGAGGCGGCTGCGAAGGCCGAGGCCGAAGGGCTGACGGTGATCCAGAACCGCTGTCCAAAGATCGAATATCAGCGCCTCTTCGGCGAATTGCGCATGGGCGGATTCGCGACGGGAATCATCAGTTCCAAGCTCTGACCGGATCGGTCAGCGGCGGGCCTTTTCCTCGATGCCCGAGGTGCCCTCGCGCCGTTCCAACTCGGCATAGACATCGGCCAGGGCCACGTCGCGCGAGGCGAGCATGACGAGGAAGTGGTAAAGGACGTCCGCGGCCTCGCTCGTCAGCCGCTCGCGGTCGCCCCGGGCGGCCTCGATGATCGCTTCCACGGCCTCTTCTCCGAATTTCTCGGCGGCTTTCTTGGGGCCGCGGGCCAGCAGCTTCGCCGTCCAGGAGGATTTCGGATCGGCGCCCTTGCGGGATTCGATCGTTGCGGCCAGTCGTTCCAGCGTACTCATGTCAGCCTCATGGGGATGCCCGCCGCGGCCATATGGGCCTTGGCCTCGGCAATGGTGTAGGTCCCGAAATGAAAGATCGATGCGGCGAGCACCGCGCTGGCATGGCCTTCGGTCACGCCCTCGACCAGGTGATCGAGCGTGCCGACACCGCCAGATGCAATCACCGGCACCGGAACCGCATCGGCAATGGCGCGGGTCAGCGGGATGTTGAAGCCCTGTTTCGTGCCATCCCGATCCATCGAGGTCAGCAGGATTTCCCCCGCACCCTTGGCCACGATCGTTTTGGCGAACTCCACGGCATCAATGCCGGTCGGTTTGCGCCCGCCATGGGTGAAGATTTCCCATTTGCCGGGGGCGACCGTCTTGGCGTCGATGGCGCAGACGATGCACTGGCTGCCGAACTTGTCCGCAGCGCGGGCGACGACATCCGGGTCGGCCACGGCGGCGGAGTTGAAACTGACCTTGTCCGCGCCTGCCAGGAGCAGGTTGCGCACATCCTCGACGGTGCGCACACCGCCGCCGATTGTCAGCGGCATGAAGCAATGCTCGGCCGTTCGGGTGGCGAGGTCATACATCGTCCCGCGATTCTCGTGCGTCGCGTGGATGTCGAGGAAACACAGCTCGTCCGCGCCGGCGGCATCATAGGCCTGCGCCTGTTCCACCGGGTCGCCGGCATCGATCAGGTCGACGAAGTTCACGCCTTTCACGACGCGCCCATCGGCGACATCGAGGCAGGGGATGATGCGGGTCTTGAGCATGGGACTGAACTACGCGATCGCAGGGGAAGGGGGAAGCGTGTTCGCGCGCAACAGGCTCATCCGAGTGCTGCCAACGCGTCTGCAAGGTCCAGGGCGCCGTCATAAAGCGCCCGCCCCGAGATCGCGCCAGAGATCACGCCCGTGTCGCGCAGGGCCACGAGGTCGGCCAGCGACGACACGCCGCCAGAGGCGATCACCGGGATCGAGGTGGCCCGCGCCAGATCGGCCGTGGCCTGAACGTTCGGACCGCCCATCGCGCCGTCGCGGTCGATATCGGTATAGATGATCGCCGCGACACCGGCGTCTTCGAAGCTCTTGGCGAGGTCGGTCGCCATGACATCGGTTTCCTCGGCCCAGCCCTTGGTCGCGACGCGGCCATTTCGGGCGTCGATCCCAACCGCGACCTGGTCGGGAAAGGAGGCGGCGGCGTGCCAGACAAGGTCGGGGTCCTCGACCGCGACGGTGCCCAGGATCACGCGGGCGATCCCCTTGTTCAGCCACATCTCGATCGTCTCCAGGTCGCGGATCCCGCCGCCCAGTTGCGTCGGCACGCTGGTTGCCTCGAGGATCGCTTCAACCGCCGCGCCATTGACGGGTTCCCCGGCGAAGGCGCCGTTCAGGTCGACAAGGTGCAACCATTGGCAGCCCGCATCCTGAAACGCCCGCGCCTGCGCTGCGGGGTCGGTGTTGAACACGGTCGCCTTGTCCATCTCGCCGCGCAGCAGGCGAACGGCGGCTCCGTCTTTCAGGTCGATGGCGGGATAGAGGATCATGGTGCAGTTCCGGGCTTGGGTGGGACGTCGCCGTGCTTTTGCACCCTGGAACGCGGCGGGGCAAGCCGGCCTTTCGAGGCGCGCGGTGCGCGATCCCGCCGCCACGTCAACCTTGCCAGATCGCGTGAATTGACCGCACCCTTTGGCCGGAGGAGATTTTGGGAGGAGATCCAGATGAAGAAACTGGCTTTGGGCCTTGCCCTTGTCATGGGGCTGGCAGGCACCGCATCGGCCGATATCGCCGAAGGGATTTGGCAAACCCAACCCGATGACGGAGCCTTCGCCTTTGTCCGTATGAGCACCTGTGGCAGCGCCGTTTGCGGGACCATCATCCGCACCTTCGACGAAACAGGCGAGTATCAATCCGAGAATATCGGCCGCCAGATCGTGATCGACATGGTGCCGCAGGGCGATGGGCAATACGAGGGCTCGGTTTATCGTCCGGCGAATGACCGGATCTATATCGGCCGGATGGAAGTCGAGGGCGACCGCCTGAATTTGCGCGGATGCGTTGCGGGTGGCCTGTTTTGTGCGCGCCAAACCTGGGTGCGCGTCCAGTAAGGTGATTTGGGTCGCGACAAAGAGGGCGCCACGCGGCGCCCTTTTTCGTCAGGGACGCCAGCTCAGGAAATTCGCGATCAGGTTCAGGCCCGCGCGTTGGCTCTTTTCGGGGTGGAACTGCGTGCCCACCACGGTGTCCTTGCCCACGATGGCCGTGACCGGCCCGCCGTAATCGGCATGGGCGAGCAGCGTGTCAGGGTCATCGACGCGCATGGCGTAGGAATGCACGAAATAGGCGTGATCGCCCGTCTGAAGCCCGTCCAGCACCGGATGGGGCCGATCAATCACCAGATCGTTCCAGCCCATGTGGGGGACCTTGAGCGACGGATCCGACGGCTCGATCCGAACCACCTCACCGGGGATCCAGCCAAACCCTTCGACATCCTCGTATTCCCGGCCCCAGCTGGCCAGCATCTGCATGCCGACGCAGATGCCAAGGAAGGGGACGGCGCGCGCCTCGACCGCGTCGATCAGGGCCTCTTCCAACCCGTCGAAGCCGCGCAGTCCCCGGCGGCAGGCCGGGAAGGCCCCGTCTCCGGGCAGCACGACCCGGTCGGCGCGGGCCACCAGATCGGGGTCGGACGTGACGATCACCGGGCCTGCACCCGTTTCGGCGGCCATGCGCTGGAACGCCTTTTCCGCCGAGTGCAGGTTGCCCGAGTCGTAGTCGATCAGGACGGTGGTCATCGGCCTACAAGCTGCCTTTGGTCGAGGGGATCGCGTCGGATTTGCGCGGGTCGGCCTCCAGCGCGTCCCGCAGCGCGCGGGCGACGGATTTGAAGGCCGCTTCGGCGATGTGATGGCTGTTGATCCCGTGCAGCGCATCGACATGCAGCGTGATGCCGCCATGGGTCGACAGCGCCTGGAAAAACTCGCGCACGAGTTCCACGTCAAACGTGCCGATCTTCTGCGTCGGGAATTCCACGTTCCACACCAGGTAGGGGCGGCCGGAGAGGTCCAGCGCCGTGCGCACCAATGCGTCATCCATCGGCAACAGGCAGGCGCCGTAGCGCAGGATGCCGCGTTTGTCGCCCATCGCTTGCGTCAAGGCCTGGCCGAGCGTGATGCCCACATCCTCGACCGTATGGTGGTCGTCGATATGCAGATCACCCTCTGCCATGATCTTCATGTCGATCAGGGCATGGCGCGCCAACTGGTCCAGCATGTGGTCGAAGAACCCCACACCGGTCTGGTTGTCGTAGCTGCCGGTGCCATCGAGGTCGATCTCGACGGTGATCGCCGTCTCGGCGGTCTTGCGGGTGATCTGGGCGGTGCGCATCGGGGTTTCTCCCTTGTCTCGCGGGCGCTTATAGGCGTGCTGCGGCGGTTGGGAAAGCCTCAGAGCCCCATAAGATCGAAATAGGCCGCCGCGACCTCGTCCCAGCGGTAGCGGCGCGCTGCGATTTCCGCGAGGGCCGCGCCCATGGCGGTCGCGGTCTGCGGTCGCCACAGGTCCGGCAGCAGGCGGGCGAGGCTTTGAGCGTCATCAAACGTCGCGGCCTGGTTTTCGGTCGTGGCACGGTTATACGCGCAGTCAAAGACCGCAATCGGTCGCCCGAACGGCATCATCTCGACAAGCGATGGGTTCGTGCCGCCGGCAGAATGGCCGTGGACGTAGACATTGGCACGCTCCCGGATGGCACGCAGGCGGCCGGCCTCGTGTTGCGCATCCAGCAAGAAGAGCTGGGGCGCGGGACCGTACCTGGCCTTGAGGGCGCGCCCGTGGGGCGTATCCTGCCAGTTCGAGACCACCACGAGGGGACGATCAGGGTAGGGCGCGAACGCCTCGAGGATCATCTCGAGGTTGTTCTCGGGTTCCGCGCGGGCAATGGCCAGGGCGTAGCTGTCGGGCAGGGCGAGGTCGGAAATATCTGCGGGCGTCGCGTCAAGGGCGTGATCCGCGCCGTAGGCGATGACGTGCGGTGTGCGGCCATAGCGGGTCTCGATTTCCTGGGCGATCGCAACGTTGTCGGCGATCACCTCATGCGCGTTGCGGACCGCACTGACCTCGGACCAGCGGAGAAAGCGCCGCGCCGCGTTGCCCCATTTCTCACGCCCCCATTCCCGCCCATCGATATTCACGATGAGGCGTGCCCGGCTTGTCCGCCGCAGAAGTGGGAGGGCCGCTGTCCCGGATGTGCCGAGCACGAGGATGCAGTCCGCGCGATCTCGCCCCCAAGCTTCAAGCGCCATCGAGGTGAAATCATAGGGGATGGATTGTATTCCGTTGGCCCGCAATGGCAGCGTCCTCAAACGCGCGCCGAGCCATGTTCGCGGCGGATGCTTGACGTTCCGCGGCGCGGGGCACCACACGGTGAACCGTTCGGCGATCCCCTGTCGTGCCGCGCAGCGGATCAATTGTTCGGCCAGGGTCTCGAAACCGCCATAGCGGGCCGGGACACCGTTTGTGCCCACGATGGCGACAGTCGGGGGTCGGGGGGCGGACAAAAGGGGGTGTTGCCGGTCTTGAGAAAAAAGGCCCGCAGCGCGAAAGGCGCCGCGGGCCACATTCACGAAGCTGCGTGGTTTCAGCTGCCGTCGGCTGCGAGACCGATGGCGATGCCGCCCAGGATCACGACGCCGCCGACGACGATGGCGCCCATCGGGATCGTGCTGAGGACCGGAAGGCCCTCGGCCTGGGTCGAGGCCGTGGTGTCCAGCGGCTGAATTTCCTGCGCCGCGACCGAGCCGGCCATGGCGATGACGGCGAGTGCGCCTGCGATGGTCTTTTTCATGGTCAGGTCTCCAAACCCAAATTCAAGTTGCATCTTTTATGCACAAAGCCTGCCGCGCTATCAACAGCCGCAGCGGGGAGGCTGGGGCAAAAAACGGATCATCGCCGCAGTTGCCGATATTTGCAGCAGCCTGTGGCAAGGCTGCCGCAGACTTGTGGGGCGCGCGCCCCGTCAGTCGGTCAGCCGGTCCAGCCGGATGCTGCCGACCTCGTCCGAGATCCACTGCTCCGATCGCCGAATCGTGCCCGAGGCCTCGACCCAGTAGCGGTTGGTGTAACTGTCGCCATCGGGGCGGCTGCAGGCCTCGGAGATCCGGGTGGTGGCATGGCTGCGCCCGACAATCTCGATGCCCGCCTGTCCCTCGACGGTCAATCGGCAGCGATGGATTTCACGCGCCTCGCGCAATTCGCCATCCAGGTAAACCATCGTGCGGTTAACCTCGGCGGGGCGGCGCGCGGCCAGCGCGTGGGCTGTGCCCGAGGCATCGGATGACATCAGGTCAAAGCCAAAGCCACGGGTCGCGCGCAACAGGCCTGCATAGCTCAGGGCAAGGCCAAGCCCCGCACTGTCTCGCCAACTGTCGACGCCGCGGTTGCGGCCGACGCGGGTCATCAGGCTGGCACCGGGCAGGGCGGTCAACTCGGCGGTCAACAGGGGCTGGCCGATGGCTTCGATGGTGGCGCGGTCCAGCGCCTGGCGTGGGTCGGACGGGGCGGCATCGCTGCCGCCGCCGAACGGGCCGAAGCCCGAGGCGACGCCACCCAGAACCGTGCCCAGCGGGCTTTCCTCGGCAGTGCCGCAGGCCGACAGCACAAGACAGGCCGCCGCCGCGCAAGCGACCAAGGGCCGGGGCAGGGAAATCAACGCCACAGCATCGCCTCCGTCTCTTCCAGAGCGGGTTGGTGATAGTCGAGGATCAGGTCGTGCAACCGCCCCTCCACCGACAAGCGCGCGCCGCCATCGCGCAGGATCGGGCGCAGCGTCGTCGTCTGCTCGGACCGCGACGAGGTGCCGGTGAACCAGCCGAGCGGCACGGTCAGTTCGATCCCCTTGTCGAAGGAGCCCTCGCCGAATTCGTCGAAGCTGACATCGGTGAAGGTCGCGAACGCCCCCACCCGCCAGCCATTGGCGAATTCGCGGTCCACCCGCAGGGTCGCGCCGTAATCGCCGGCCAGGTAGCGGCCGACATCCACCTGCCCGGTAAAATCGCCGAAGATCGGGAAATAGGCCGACACATGGCCCGAGGTCACCGAGTAATCCTGCAGGCCAAAGCCGCCGTCGAAATCGCGCCGCCAGACGTGGTTCAACTCGACCCCCAGCCCAAGGCGGCTGTCGACGCGTTGCCACAGCACCTCGGCCGAGGCGCCGGCGAACATGCGCTCCATGTAGCCAAAGGTCAGGCGGGTGTAGAGATCATCGCCCAGGCGCCCGTAATGCGACAGCGTCAGGCGGTCCAGCCGCGCCTCGCTTTCCTGGTAATAGAGCGCCGATTCCGAGCGGACCGGGAAGGGTCCGCCGGGCTCGACGCCATCCACCACACGCGCATCCGACAGGTTGCCGATCAGCGGCACGCGCAGCGCGCCCTCGGCGACGAAGCCGCGGCCGAACTCAAAGCGCGCCTGCGCCTCGAGCCCCAGGTCACCGCGGAACGGGGCGTCGGGGTCGAACAGCGCCGTCTCGATATAGGGGCCGATGCCCCAGGTCAGACGATCGGGTGCGGTGCCGCGAACGGTGATCGTGTCTGGGTCGCGCACCCGCCCGGCCGGTTCCACGTCGGCGCGCGCCAGAAGGCCCGAGGCCCCGTTCACGTCATGCTCCAGCCCCTCGACATCCGAACGGTTCACCCGCACGCGGCTGGCATCGGCGCCGTTGACGATGAAGATGACCTCGAATACTTCGACCGAGTTGGGCATGGTCACGCTGAGCACGCGCAGCACGCGGCCAAGCGCCATCGCTTCCTGGCCGTAGCGGATGTTGCGCACGCGGATCGTGGCGCGCTGCGGATCGAGCGACAGCGACACCAATTCCAGCCCGCCGTCTTCCTCGAACAGGCGTTCGACATTGTCACGCAGGATCGGTGGGCCATCGGGCTGCGACACCCAGCTTGTCGCGTAGGGTTCGGCGCTGAGGGGGCGCGGGCGCACCGGTTCTGGCGCGGCGTCGACGGTGCCGTTGAACGCGCCGCGGCGGGGGTTGGTGCTGAGCGAATAGCTGAGCCCGAACGTGGTGCCGTAAAGGTAATGCGCCCCGATGGTGCCATAGCGGCCCATGTCATAGGTGGCCCCGAGATTGATCGGGCTCTCGATCTCGATCACGCCATCGGCGGCCTCGGCGGTGTAGAGGTCGGTGGAATATTCCAACTGCAGCCTCAGGCGGTCGCTCGCCTGGTATTCGACCCCGCCGAACACCGCCGCGTCGCCGCGAAAGAACTGGTCGAAATTGACCGTGCCGCCAAGGCCGAAATCCCGCGGCGGGCGGTCGCCCAGGCCAAAAGGATTGGCAAAGCCGTCCCGCTCGCCCAGGCGGCCGAAACCCAGGCCCGCCGTGACCGCCAGCCGGTCATCGGCGCCGAAATGGCGGGTCGCCACGATATATTCGCCGCCATAGACGCCGGTGCCCGCGATGTCTCGAATGCCCACGGCCAGCGACGGCCACCAGCTCTCCTCCTCGAGGATCTGCCAGTGCAGATCAAAGCTGCGATCGAGGTAGTAATCCTGGTTGATCGGCGTGCTGTCCGGCGTGAATTCGGGGATCGCGGCGTAGCGGAACGTTGCGGTCAGGCGCGGCATCACCTGGAACGCGATCGTGCCGCGCAGGGTGCCATCGACATAGGAGCCGGTCAGCGAAAGGTCGGCATCCGGCATCACGTTTGCGGTGGGCATGTCGATAAGGCCCGGAAGGCCGTAATAGTTCAGCGTCGGCATCTGCGAGAGCGTGTCTGCAGACGCAGCAGGCGCAAGGACCCCGTGCGCGAAACAGCTGATGCCAAGGCAAACGACAAGCCGCGTTCGAACCATTCGGACAGTTTCCCCGTGTGACGCGCCGCAGAAAGCTGTCCCTTCGAAAAGGCTCGCGCAACGCTTCTGGTGTCATGTGTAGCTTGAACACGGCGAAAAGGCACAGCCACGCCTTGGAACGCGTCAAAAGGCCGGCGCATAGTTGCAACACGCCCACAGACGCACACGGCGAGGGGCCCCCGAAGCGGGGATCTACTCTACTGCAATCGTCGATTTTCGGCTGGAGTGCGGTTCTCCGATGGGTCGTCGGAGAAATTGGAGCGGGTGATGAGATTCGAACTCACGACCCTTACCTTGGCAAGGTAATGCTCTACCCCTGAGCTACACCCGCTCTGTGAGGCGTGTATCTATAAAGAGTTTTTCCGGGGCGCAAGAGGGGATTTTCCCATTTTTGCATTTCGGGCGATTTCTTCGCCGGATCTTACGCAACATCATGATAAATAACAATTCTCCTGCGGGCGTGTCTTGGGTGCCCTCGCGCAGACGCCCGGCGGCGCTGCGGTTTGCTGGTGCCTGAGTCTCTTGCGGGCGATTGGGTCACGGACATTCATGCGCCCTGCAAAGCGGTTTTCCGGGACCACCCGCGAAAGCGGAGGGGACGCGGCGTCGCGGCAAGTGTCCGGGGAGTATTTGCCCCCAGCGAGGTCACGATCGTGATCCACGCATGTGCAGGATTGGCGTGCTTGACCGATCAGGATCGGGGGGCGCACAGTCGATCCGCATGTTGCCAGGGGGATTTCATGAATTTCTCGAAAACGATATTGGCCGCTGCGGTGTCGCTTGTTCCTGCCATGGGCATGGCGCAATCCCTGCTCAGCCCGACCTCCATCACCGTTCAACGCTATGACGCGATCCCCAATTTCTCGGGCGACAGCGGCATTTTCTGCTGCGCCACCCATGTGCACCGCTCGGGGGAGGCGGCGGATTACTACCATATCCGAATGGGGTTCGACGTGGCCTTCTCCGACGCAGTGGACCGCGTCTCGATCAACTCGTCCGACATCCTGCTCATGTTTCCGGGCGCCGAAGAAGGCTTGCGCGCGATTGGGCATTTCGACCACATGCCTGTCTATGAACCGGGCGCGACGTCGATCTATGCCCGCCGCCCCCGGGATTTCCCGGCCGAGACCGAGCAGGCCTTTCTGGATGCCGTCTGGGTCGTGCCCGAGGGGGTGACCAGCGCCACGATGCAGATCGGCGACCCCGAGGATGGCAATGTCTTGAACGTGCCCTTGGATCTCGATGTCGGTGTGACCAGCGTCTTGCGGCCCGCCGCGACCTTGTCGATGGCGGTCTCGGGCGTGGGCGTGACCGACATGCTGACGCTGGAAGAGCGTTTCAACGGGCAGGATGTGCCCGGAACGATCCGACCGACTGGCCCGGGTCGGTTGATGCAGGTCGACCTCACCCTGACGCCCGCGATGTCCACAGACACCGATGCGCAGGCGGGTGAGAACCAGTTCTTCTTCTACTCGGACTGGATCGGCGTGACGGGGCCGGATGGCCTGCCGCTCATGCCGGTGGGGTATGAAACCGGGCGATCCTACCGCGTCCACTGGTCCACCTCGATCAGTTGGGAGGACCAGCCGCGCGGTTCGGACTTCACACTCTACTTCCTCGGACGCGCCGAGCCGGGTGTCTACCGGGTCTATTACCTGTCGGACAAGGTCGCCGAATTCCGGATCGAGTAGCGGTTCAAGGCCGGTCGATCACATTGATGTAACCAAAGTGGCGGCCTCTTCTGCATGACGATCTCGGCAAATATATTCCGCCGCGAAGGCATGGTGCCTTCGGCTCGCGGCCCGCATATGGGCCGCATTTCTGGACCTGAAAATGACACGCTTCTTTCTGCTGCTCGTTGCCACCATGGCATTCACGGGTAACGCTGCTGTCGCGCAAACCATGTTGGAAGACACCGACGGGGATGGCGCATATTCCTATGAGGAGATGCTGGCGGCTTATCCCGATCTGACGCAGGAGCTGTTCGACGAGGCCGACGCGAACGCGGACGGCGCCATCGACGCTGATGAACTGGCCGCCGCCCGCGAAGGTGGTCTGTTCCCGGCCTGACCGCGCCCTGTTCGGTCGCTTCGATCGCATGAAAAAGGCCGCTGCGAGAGGATCGCAGCGGCCGATTTTTCGCGGATGTCCAGCGCGCTTACGCTTCGAATTCCACCAGCAGGTCCTTGGCGTCGATCTGGGCGCCGGCGGTGACATGGACCGCCTTGACCACCGCGTCGCGGTCGGCGTGAATGCCGGTTTCCATCTTCATCGCTTCGATTGTCATCAGCAGATCGCCCTTCGTGACCACCTGGCCCGCCGAGGTGCTGATCGAGGCAACCACACCGGGCATCGGCGCACCGACATGGGCGGCGTTTCCGGTCTCTGCCTTGGGCCGCTTCGCTTGCGTGGCCGCCGCCTTGCGGTTCGGCACGCGGATGGTGCGCGGCTGGCCGTTCAATTCGAAGAACACCTTCACCTCGCCATCGTCGGTGGTCTCGCCCACGGCCTGCAACTGGATCACCAGCGTCTTGCCCGGGTCGATCTCGGCCTCGATCTCCTCGCCCGGTTCCATGCCGTAGAAGAAGGTCTTGGTGGGCAGGGTGCGGACAGGGCCGTAATCCTTGTGGCGGTTGGTGTAGTCGGTGAAGACCTTGGGATACATGAGATACCCCATGAGGTCCTCGCCATCGATCGCGACCTCGAGCTGGTCTTCCAGATCGCCCCGGGTCTTTTCCAGGTCCACCGGGTCGAGGTGCTTGCCGGGCCGGTCCGTCTGGGGCTTTTCGCCCTTGAGCACCTTTTTCACGATCGCATCGGGGAAGCCGCCCGGCGGCTGGCCGAGATTGCCGCGCATCATGTCGATCACGCTGTCGGGGAAAGAGACGTCTTTCTTGGGGTCCTCGACATCGGCGCGGGTCAGGCCCTGGCTGACCATCATCAACGCCATGTCGCCCACCACCTTGGACGACGGCGTGACCTTCACGATATCGCCGAACATCTGGTTCACGTCAGCGTACATCTGCGCGACCTCGTGCCAGCGATCTTCCAGCCCCATCGAGCGCGCCTGCGCCTTGAGGTTGGTGAACTGGCCGCCCGGCATCTCGTGCAGGTAGACCTCGGAGGCGGGGGCCTGAAGGCCGGACTCGAAGGCGGCATATTGCGTGCGCACGGCCTCCCAATAGTCGCTGATCTCGCGGATCGCCGCGATGTCGAGGCCGGTGTCGCGGTCGGTGTGGCGCAGCGCCTCGACCACCGTGCCAAGCGTCGCCTGGCTGGTGTTGCCCGACAGCGCATCCATCGCGCAATCGACCGCGTCCACCCCGGCGCGCGACGCGGCAAGGATCGTGCCGCAGGCGACGCCCGCCGTGTCATGCGTGTGGAAATGGATCGGCAGATCGACCGCATCCTTCAGGGCAGGGATCAGCACCTCGGCGGCCGAGGGTTTCAGAAGCCCCGCCATGTCCTTGAGGCCAAGGATATGCGCGCCGGCCTTTTCCAGCTCTTTCGCCATGGCGACGTAGTATTTCACGTCATACTTGGCGCGATCCGGGTCCATCACGTTGCCGGTGTAGCAGATCGTGCCTTCGCAGATCTTGCCGGACTCGACCACGGCATCCATGGCGACGCGCATGTTCTCGACCCAGTTCAGGCTGTCGAAGACACGGAACACGTCGACGCCGCTTTCGGCGGCCTGCGCGACGAAGCCCTGCACCACGTTGTCGGGATAGTTGGTGTAGCCCACC
Source organism: [Roseibacterium] beibuensis (assembly GCF_039542305.1). Lineage (NCBI taxonomy): Bacteria > Pseudomonadati > Pseudomonadota > Alphaproteobacteria > Rhodobacterales > Roseobacteraceae > Roseicyclus > [Roseibacterium] beibuensis. The sequence goes on from NZ_BAABHW010000001.1 coordinate 649,592, forward strand.
CCGTTCGAGGCGCGCAGGAGCATCTGCGTCATGATGTTGGGCATGGCCGCGCGGATGTCGCGCAGACGCTGCCACGGGCATTCCTGCAAGAAGCGGTAGGCCACGTCGAAGGTCGCACCGCCCCAGCATTCCACGCTGAACAACTCGGGCAGGTTCGCCGCGTAGACAGGCGCGGCCTTGATCATGTCGATCGAGCGCATCCGCGTGGCCAGCAGCGACTGGTGCCCGTCACGCATCGTGGTGTCGGTGATCAGCAGGCGGTCTTGCGCCTTCATCCAATCGGCAACGGCCTTGGCGCCCTTCTCTTCAAGCAATTGCAGCGTGCCTGCCGGCGGCGTCTCGGCCCACAGCGCGGGCGGTTTGGGCGGTTTCGCATCGGCCGGGGGCAGGGGACGGCCCGCCGTTTCGGGGTGCCCGTTGACGGTGATGTCCGCGATGTAGCGCAAGATGCGCGTCGCCCGGTCCCGGCGCGGGCGGAAGTCGAACAGTTCCTCGGTCTCGTCGATGAACTTGGTCGTGTACTGGTAGTTCAGGAAGGTCGGGTGTTTCAGCAGGTTGATGACGAAGTCGATATTGGTGCTGACCCCGCGGATGCGAAACTCGCGCAGGGCGCGGTCCATCCGGGCGATGGCGGCCTCGGGCATCGGGGCCCAGGCCGTGACCTTTTCAAGAAGGCTGTCGTAATAGCGGGTGATGACCGCACCGGAATAGGCTGTGCCGCCATCGAGGCGAATGCCCATGCCCGTCGCGCCGCGATAGGCGGTGATGCGGCCATAGTCGGGGATGAAGTTATTGGTCGGATCCTCGGTCGTGACGCGGCATTGGATCGCATGTCCGTCCAGCGTCACGTCATACTGGCACGCCACGCCCGTCGCCGTGGTCAGCGACTTGCCCTCGGCAATCAGGATCTGGGCGCGCACGATATCGATACCGGTCACTTCCTCGGTGACGGTGTGTTCCACCTGCACGCGCGGGTTCACCTCGATGAAGTAGAAGGCGCCGGTATCCATATCCATCAGGAATTCGACCGTGCCTGCGCATTCGTAATTCACGTGCTCGCAGATCTTTTTGCCGAGGCGGCAGATCTCTTCGCGTTGCGTCTCGGAAAGATACGGGGCGGGTGCGCGCTCCACCACCTTCTGGTTCCGGCGCTGCACCGAGCAGTCGCGTTCGTAGAGGTGGTAGATATTGCCTTCCTTGTCGCCGAGGATCTGCACCTCGACGTGGCGGGCGCGGGTGATCATCTTCTCGAGATAGCCCTCGCCGTTGCCGAAGGCGGCCTCGGCTTCGCGGCGGCCTTCGCGCACCTTTTCCTCCAGCTCGTCGGCGCTGTGGATCGGGCGCATGCCGCGCCCGCCGCCGCCCCAGCTGGCCTTGAGCATCAGCGGGTAGCCGATGGTGTCAGCCTCGGCACGGATAGCGTCCATGTCGTCGCCCAGAACCTCGGTTGCCGGGATGACGGGGACGCCCGCCTCCATGGCCACTTTGCGCGCGCTGGCCTTGTCGCCCAGTTTGCGCATCGTCTCGGCCTTTGGGCCGATGAAGGTGATTCCAGCCTCGGTGCAGGCATCCACGAAATCGGGGTTTTCGGACAGAAGGCCATAGCCCGGATGGATCGCATCGGCGCCCGCCATCTTGGCCACGCGGATGATCTCGGGGATCGAGAGATAGGCCGCAACGGGACCAAGGCCTTCGCCGATCTTGTAGGCCTCGTCCGCCTTGAAGCGGTGCAGGCTCAGCTTGTCCTCGTCGGCGTAAATGGCGACGGTGCGTTTGCCCAACTCGTTGGCCGCGCGCATCACGCGAATGGCGATTTCGCCGCGGTTCGCGATGAGGATTTTCTTGAAATCAGTCATTTGGGCGCAGGCCTCCATCTCCCGGATGCAGAATGTGTAAGCGGCGTGAAAGGTTGGGGCAACTGCACAGAAGTCGCGGGGGCGCGGTCAGTCGGCAGGTTGCATCCCACGCGCGGCGAGCGCGTCCAAGCTCTGCGCACCGATTTGCGCCATGTTCGATACCATGTCCTTTGCGAGGATGTCGTGCAGATGCGACGGCCCCTGCCGCCCCAACGCGCCGAGCGCGTAGTGCCAGGGGCGGCCCATCATGACGAAATCCGCACCCGTGGCGAGGGCCCTCATGATGTCGAGCCCCCCTTCGATCCCGCTATCGAACAGGATCGGCAGATCGGTCGCAGAGCGGATTTCCGGCAATACGTCGATCGAGGCCGGGGCACCGTCGAATTGCCGCCCGGCATGGTTCGAGACCCAGACCGCATCGACACCCTCGGCTGCGGCGCGGATGGCGACCTCGGGCTCCATCACGCCCTTCAGGATCAGCGGGCCGTCCCACTTCTCGCGCAGCGCCGCGACATAGTCCCAATCCGGGGCCGCGCGCAGCAGGTAGCCCACATGCGCGGTCGAGGGCAGGGGGCCGGTCTTTTTCTGGTCCGCGTAGGAATCCATCAGCCGCATCCGCGGCATGCCGCTGGCCTGGATGCCAAGCGCCCAGGCCGGGCAGCGCGCGACCTGCAACAACAGGCGCGGCGTCAGGCGAGGGGGCTGGACCAGCCCGCCCCGCGTCTGCCTTTCGCGGCGCGAAGCGGCGGGCACATCGACGGTCAGGACAAGCGCCCTGAACCCGGCCTCCCGCGCGCGGCGCAGCATGTCGTCGCGGATCTCGGGCGATTTGGGCGGGTACATCTGGAACCAGCCATGGTCTCCGATCTGGCCCTTCAACTCGTCCGGTGTCCGCGTCGCCACGGTGGACAGCGTGTAGGGAATACCCGCGCGGGCCGCGTGGCGGGCAAGGATGCGCTCGGCCTCGGGCCAGATCAGGCCGGACATGCCAAGCGGTGCGATGCCGAAGGGCACCGGGAACTCCTCGCCGAACAGCGTGGTGGACAGGTCTGGCGTGATCTCGCCGCGCAGGGCCGCGGGGCGGAACAACACCTTGTCGAGCGCCGCGCGGTTGCGCTCGGCGATCTTTTCCGACCCGGTTGCGCTGTCGAGATATTCCCAGACGAAATGGGGAATGCGGCGACGGGCGCGGGCCTTGAGATCGGACAGGGCGGGAAAGCGGCTGTGCAGGTCCATTACGCCGAGATGATCGTCTTGCGCCGCGCTTGTCCAGTGGCGAGCCATCGAAAAACCTGTTGCCTCCGCCGGATTTGAGTGCGGTTGGAACAATCTGCGAACAAACCTTTAACAAGCGCGGTGTCCGACCTATGATCAGCCCATGAGCAGTTTCGACGATTCCGACGCTTTCGAGGCGGCCTCGGCCGCGTCCCTGTCCGCGCGCGCAATGGCGGCGCGCCCGATGCCGCATCTGGACGGGCTGAATCCCGCGCAGCGCGAGGCCGTCGAGCAGATGGAGGGGCCGGTCCTGATGCTGGCGGGGGCTGGCACCGGCAAGACCAAGGCGCTGACTGCGCGGATCGCGCATCTTTTGGCCACCGGGACGGCCCGCCCGAACGAGGTTCTGGCCGTGACCTTCACCAACAAGGCCGCGCGCGAGATGAAAAATCGTATCGGCGCGCTGATGGGGCAGGCGGTCGAGGGGATGCCGTGGCTGGGCACCTTTCACGCGATCTGCGTGAAGCTCTTGCGCCGCCACGCCGAACTTGTGGACCTGAAATCGAATTTCACGATCCTCGATACCGATGACCAGGTTCGGCTGATGAAACAGCTGATCAACGCCGCCGGCATCGACGAGAAACGCTGGCCCGCGCGGCAGCTGGCCGGCATCATCGACGGCTGGAAAAACCGCGCGCTGACGCCCGACAAGGTGCCGGCTGCGGATGCGGGCGCATTCAACCGGCGTGGCCCGGAGCTTTACGCGCAATACCAGGCGCGGCTGATCGAGTTGAATGCGGTCGATTTCGGCGACCTTCTGCTGCATGTCATCCGCATTTTCCAGGAGAACGAGGACCTGCTGGCGCAATACCAGCGCTGGTTCCGCTACATCCTCGTGGACGAATACCAGGATACGAACGTCGCCCAATACCTGTGGCTGCGGCTGTTGGCGCAGGGGCATTCCAACATCTGCTGCGTGGGGGATGACGACCAGTCGATCTATGGCTGGCGCGGGGCCGAGGTGGGCAACATCCTGCGCTTCGAAAAGGATTTTCCAGGCGCGAAGGTGGTGCGGCTGGAGCAGAACTATCGCTCGACCGGGCATATCCTTGCGGCGGCCAGCGGTGTGATCGAGGCCAACAAGGGCCGGTTGGGCAAAACGCTCTGGACCGAGGGCGAGGACGGCGAAAAGGTCCGCCTGATCGGCCATTGGGACGGCGAGGAAGAAGCACGCTGGATCGGCGAAGAGATCGAGGCGATGGGTCAGGGCACCCGGGGCATGGACCCGATCGGCCCCAATGACATCGCGATTCTCGTTCGCGCCAGCCACCAGATGCGTGCCTTCGAGGATCGGTTCCTGACCATCGGTCTGCCCTACCGCGTGATCGGTGGCCCGCGCTTTTACGAGCGGATGGAGATCCGCGACGCGATGGCCTATTTCCGCGTCGTGGTCAGCCCCGAGGATGACCTCGCCTTCGAGCGGATCGTGAACACGCCCAAGCGCGGCCTTGGCGACAAGGCGCAGGCAACCATCCAGCGCATGGCGCGCAGCAATGGCGTCAGCCTGCTGGAAGGCGCGCGGCTGGCGGTCGAGGCCAAGGCGCTGTCCGGCAAGGGCCTGAAGGAACTGGCGCGGCTGGTGGACCAGGTCCACCATTGGCGCGCCTTGATGCAAGGCGGATTGCGGCAGGTGGGCCCGATGGATGACCTGATCGAAGAGGATCGCCCCGCCGCCGACGCGCTCAGCCATATCGAACTGGCCGAGGTGATCCTGGACGAGTCCGGCTACACGGCGATGTGGCAAAACGACAAGACGCCCGAGGCGCCGGGGCGGCTGGAAAACCTCAAGGAACTCGTGAAGGCCCTTGAATCCTTTGAAAACCTGCAAGGGTTCCTCGAACATGTCAGCCTGATCATGGACAACGAGCAGGATGACAATGAGCCGAAAGTGACACTCATGACGCTCCACGCCGCCAAGGGGCTGGAGTTTCCGGCGGTGTTCCTGCCGGGATGGGAAGACGGGTTGTTCCCCTCGCAACGCTCGATGGACGAGACCGGGCTGAAAGGGTTGGAGGAGGAGCGCCGCCTTGCCTATGTGGGCATCACGCGGGCCGAAGAGGTTTGCACGATCTCGTTTGCGGGCAACCGCCGCGTCTATGGTCAGTGGCAAAGCCAGCTTCCCAGCCGGTTCATCGACGAACTGCCCCAGGCGCATGTCGAGATCCTGACCCCACCGGGCCTGCATGGTCACCAGGGCGGGATGGCGGCGAGCGCAAGTCCCGTGTCCGGTATGATGCGCGGCAGCGATTTGCAGGAAAAGGCCGCGCGCGCGGATGTCTACAACTCCCCGGGCTGGAAACGGTTGCAGCAGAATCAAGGCCGGTTCGGAATGCGCCAGCCGTCCGAGGCCAAGAACGTCACCATCGACGCCGAGGCGGTCAGCGCCTTCACCGTCGGCGACCGCGTCTTTCACCAGAAATTCGGCTATGGCGAGGTGATCTCGGTGGAGGGCGACAAGCTGGGCATTGCCTTTGACAAGGCCGGCGAAAAGCATGTCGTCGGTCGTTTCGTCGTGGCGGCGGACTCCGCGGGTGACGTGCCCTTCTAGGTGGCATTTTAGGCATCTTCCCAGGCCGATTCACCAATCCGCAATGGGGCGTTGGTATTCCGGCGGTCGTTTCTGACCTCGCCGGGGGGCTGCCTTGCCTATCGTCTTCACTGCTCTGGACAATGAATTCGCCGCGTCGACCGGCGACAATGTCTATGCGATGGGCGACAGCAGCATTTTCGACTATCCGCCAACTGCCACGAACGACCTGACGATCACCGCCGCGCCGGACGACCCGTCACCCTACACCTTCGAGGTGGGCGACACCTATCACCTGTCCTGGGACGGAATGGGCGGGGGCGGCGACTTCGAGGCGACGGTTATTCGGTCGGATCCGATCGGCGTGGGCGGCGATAGCGGCCATGCGGTCGTCTTCGAGATGGTGGACGATGCGGGCGACGCGGTCCAGGTCGTCTGGACGCCCGAATTCGATCTCGAAAGCTGGTATTTCGACAATTTCAACGGCGGCGTCTCGCCCGGGTTCTACACCGCCGACCAGAACCCGGCCGAGTACCTGACCTATGTCTGTTTCGCCGCGGGCACGCTGATCTCGGCGCCGCGCGGAACCGTCGCGGTGGAGCGGCTGCAGCCGGGGGATCGTGTCCGCACCCTCGATCATGGGACGCAGCCGATCCTGTGGGTCGGAAAAAAGGAGGTCAGCGCGCGAGGTGACATGGCGCCTGTCTGCTTCGAGGCCGGGGCGATCGGAAACCGGAGGGCCTTGCGCCTGTCGCCACAGCACCGGGTGCTGATGCGCGGCGCCCGGGTCGAGATGATGTTCGGTGTGCCCGAGGTGCTGCTGCCCGCGCGCGCCTTCCTCGGGCTGCCGGGCGTCAGCCAAAAGCGTGCTCGATGGGTGACCTACGTCCATCTCCTGTTCGAGCGGCACGAGATCGTTTGGGCGGAGGGCGCGCCCTGTGAAAGCCTTCTATTGGGCGAAATGGCCGTGGCGCGGCTGTCTCCGCCTGCCGATCTGGGCTTGCGAGAGGCGGGCGCGCTGATGCCCGAGGTTCTTGCCCACCCACGGATGGGCCGAATGAACGCCGCGCGGCCCGTGTTGCGCCTGCGTGAAGCCTCGGCGCTTTTGGGGCGTGCCGTGCCGCGATTGCGGCGGCGGGCGGTGCCCTCGATGCTCTAGCCGAATCCGCCGGACAGGATCGGCCAGAGCGAGGCGACCAGCAACAGCGCCATCGTGATGTTGAACGCCCTGAGCCGCCCCGGGCCGTCCAGCCAACGGCGCAACTGCGTTCCGCCCCAGGCCCAGACGGTGACCGATGGCAGATTCGTTGCGGCGAACACCAGGGCAACCGCAAGGGCCCCGGCCCAGGTGACGCCGAGAATGCCGGCTTCGGGGGCGAAGTTGGTCTGCGCGTAGATCGCCATATACCAGGCCTTGGGGTTGACCCATTGAAACGCCGCGGCTTGAAGGAAGGTCAGCGGACGGCCCTTGGCCACGTCCTCGGCCTCGGGCGGGGGCGCTGCATTGGCGATCTTCCACGCGAGATAGACGAGGTAGACCGCACAGCCTGCCATCAGGGTCGGGCGCACCCATGGCAGCATTTCGAACAGCCCGATCAGCCCTAGCCCCACCAGAGAGGTCATCAGGGCATGCCCCAGCGAGATGCCCAGCATGTGCGGCACCGTCCGGCGCAGCCCGAAATTCGCGCCGGAGGCCAGAAGCATGATGTTGTTCGGCCCCGGGGTAATCGATGCCGCGAAGGCGAAGAGGATCAGCGCTGTCAGAAGATCGGGTGTCATGCGGCGCAATCTATGCGCGCCGCTGCGGAATGAAATTGCAAACCTTGCCGTTGAGCGGGTAGTTTTGCAATCCATGGGCAATTTGGACGCAAAAGACCGCCAAATATTGCGCGAACTGTCGCGCGACGGACGAATCTCCAATCTCGACCTGGCCGAACGTGTGGCCTTGTCGCCCTCGGCCACGTTGCGCCGGGTGCAGGCGCTGGAAAAGGCGGGCGTGATCCGCGGGTATCGCGCGGTGCTCGATCCCGCCGCGATGGGGGTCGGTTTCGTGGCCTATATCGCGGTTGGTTTGAACGAGCATACGAAAGCCGCGCAAGAGGCGTTCGAACGCGCCATGGCGCAGGCCGACGAGGTGCGCGAGTGCCACAACATCACCGGCAGCGTGGAATACCTGCTGCGGGTCGAGGTGGCGGATCTTGGCGCCTACAAGCGATTCCATACCGATGTGCTGGGCAGCTTGCCGCAAGTGGCGACCCTGCAAACCTATGTCGTGATGGGCTCCCCCAAGGACGACCGCGCCTGACAGGGACCGAAAAAGAGAAAGGCGGCGGATGACCCGAGGGAGGAGGAGGGTCAGCCGCCGCCTTTTGTTATCGGCCCCCGAATGGGAGGAGGAGGGGCACCGATGACGTCCGGGAGGGAGGATCCCGGTATTGAGCGGCGGTGATCCTCAAGGGAGGAGGAGAGGATCACCGCCTGAGTACCGGCCCCCAAGGGAGGGGAGGGGCGCCGATGCCGTTTGGGGCTGCAAGGCCCCGGAATTTTTCGGCGGTGACCCTCAAGGGAGGAGGAGAGGATCACCGCCGCTGTCACGACCCCTGATGGGAGGAGGGGGCCGATCTTTTGCCCGGAGGGAGGATCCGGGCGGATTGTGCGGACGCATCCAAGGGAGGAGGGGGATGCGCCCCGCGACGCTGGCCTCTGAAGGGAGGAGGTGAGGCCAGCGAATTCCGTGTTCGAACGTTCAGACGTCCTTGCCGTAAGCGGCTTCGAGCGCTGCGCGACGCAGTATCGAGCGGTTCAGGCCCAGATCGGCCAATTCGCGCCCCGACAGGCCTTGAAGCTCGGCCAGCGTACGGCGATACAGACGCCAGGTCGCGTAGGCTTCGGAGGCTTGCTGCCAGATTTCGCCCAGGCGGCTGCCCAGTGCGACGTTGCTGCGGTTGCTCGAAACAAATGCCATGTTTCCGATCCTTGCGTTTTTTGCCGGAGGCGGCCGTGGAACTGCCGCGCGTCCTGCTCGGTGTAGTGCTCGGGGCCGCGCCCCTGTTGAGGAAGAAGATAGGCGAATGCTGCGAGTGCACAATGAACAAGGCTTCAACGCCGCTATGCAGAAAATGCATACATCATGCTGACCTATTTTCCCCTACGTAAACGGGCCTTTGCATGATTGCAGGGGGTGCATTCGGGGATCCGCAGTTCCGCCGGTTTTTCGGCGGCGTGTTCTTCGCGGTGCAGGCGATCTGGATCCAGAGGGTGACCATTTCCTGGCTCGCGTGGGAGAGGACGGGCTCTGCCGAGTTCGTCGGCCTGGTGGCAAGCCTCAGCCTTGCACCGACCCTTGTGGCAGGTCCGCTGTTCGGTGTGCTGGCCGACCGCGTCAACATCCGGCGGGCGGCGCTTGTGACCAATGGCGGCATGGCGGCGGTGTTGGCGGCGCTGGCCATTGCCTTGCCCATCGCCGGACCGCTGGCGCTTGCGCTGGCTGCTCTGGGTGTCGGCGTGATCTCGGCCGCGCATCACCCGGTGCGCATGTCGCTTGGCCCCCGACTTGTCCCGGCGGACATGGTGCAGCACGTGGTGTCGGTCACGGCGCTCAACTTCAACCTGGCGCGACTTGTGGCGCCGGTCGCTGCCGGTTGGATCATCGCGGGGTTCAGCGGCGCGGTCGCGCTGTGGGTCGCGGTGGCCTGCTATGTCCCGATGCTGGCCGTTCTGCCGGGCTTGCGCCCAAGGGATCTGCCGCCGCGCGCGCGTGCGCCGTTCCTGACCGAATTGCGGGAAGGGGTGTTCTATGCCTGGCGCACGCCGCTGATCCGGCGCGCCTTGCTGATCACGTTGGTCTTCGCGACGCTCGTGCGTGGCGCCCTGGAGGTCTTGCCCGTGTTGGCCGACGGGGCCTTCGGTCGTGGCGCGGCGGGTCTGGGCATGTTGACGGCGGCGGCCGGGGCCGGGGCGCTGTCGTCGGCCTTGCTGAAAGCATTCGGCGCCGGGGCGGTCGGCGCGCGCATCCCACCGGCGGTTTATATTGCGGTCGTCCTGGGTTTTGCTGCCGTGATCGGGATGGGCTTGGCCCCTGTCTGGCCGCTGGCCCTGGCCGCGACGGCCGTGACGGGGTTCTGTGCGACATGGTGTGGCGTCAGTTTGCAGGCCGCGATCCAGACGGAATTGCCCGATGCCTACCGGGGCCGGGTGATGTCGCTTTGGGTGGTGGTCGGTTTCGGCACGGTGGCCATCGGCGCGCTGTCCATCGGGGCGCTGGCCGAGCGGTTGGGCATCGGGACTGCGCTGGCCGTGGCAGGGGGCGTGGGGATGCTTCTGGCCGCGATCATCTTTCTGGGGGGTGCGCGCCGCTGACTTGTGCCCTATGTGGCGGTTGACGGATTTGCTCAGGAAAGGACGCGCCCCATGACCCAGACCCGTGACAGCATCCTCGACGCGTTGCGCGCGCTGACACTGCCCGATGGGGGCGACCTGATCAGTCGCGACATGGTGCGTGCCCTGCGGATCGAGGGCGGGAAGGTCAGTTTCATTATCGAGGCGGAAACGCCCGAGGCCGCGCGTGGCATGGATGGAGTGCGCCGCGCCGCGGAACAGATCGTCTCGCGTCTGCCCGGTGTCGACGGGGTGAGCGTCGCCTTGACCGCCCATGGTCCGACGCAAAAGGCCCCGCCCGCCGCGCCGCAAGGCGCCGAGCCGCCGACGTTGAAAATGGGCGGGCACATGAAGCCGCAGCAAGGCTCGATGAAACCCTCGGGCGTCAAGACGATCATCGGGATCGGGTCCGGCAAGGGGGGCGTGGGCAAATCCACCGTCGCCACGAACCTCGCCGTGGCGCTGGCGCGGCAGGGACGGCGCGTGGGCCTGCTGGATGCCGATATCTACGGCCCCAGCGTGCCGCGCATGATGGGTGTGAACAAACGCCCCGCCAGCCCGGACGGCAAAACGATCATCCCGCTCAAGAACCATGGCGTCACCATGATGTCGATCGGCTTCATGCTGCCGGAGGAAAAGGCGGTGGTCTGGCGCGGCCCGATGCTCATGGGGGCGCTGCAGCAGATGCTGACCCAGGTGGAGTGGGGCGAGCTGGACACGCTCCTCGTCGACCTGCCGCCGGGCACGGGCGACGTGGCCATGACCCTCTGCCAGAAAGCCGAGGTGACGGGGGCGATCGTCGTGTCGACGCCGCAGGACGTGGCGCTGCTCGACGCGCGCAAGGCGCTGAATATGTTCGACCTGCTGAAGACCCCCGTTCTGGGCCTGATCGAGAACATGGCGAGCTACATCTGCCCCAATTGCGGTCACGAGGCGCATATCTTCGGCGAGGGCGGCGTCCGGTCCGAAGCCGAAAAGCTGGGCCATCCGTTCCTCGGCGCGCTTCCGATCAGCCTTGAGACGCGGATCGCGGGCGATGCGGGCACGCCGATCGCGGCAGGCGAGGGACCGATGGCCGAGGCCTATGCGAACCTCGCGAAGCGGTTCATCGAGGGCGGGCTGGCCTGACACCGGCCCTCACGCAGGCATCACGGCAGGGTGATTCGCCGGACTCGGGGCGGGAAAACCCGTCCATTCCGCCCTCGCGGCGCAAAATCTGGAAAAATCTGCCACGTTATGGGAATGTCCCGGTCGAGGCCTGATTTTCACTACATATGGTGTTTATTTCCGGGCGGCCCACAATTTGGGCCGCCTCTTTCGTTGCAAATGAGCAACGGCGGGGGTGCTTAGAGGCCCTGTTTCCCAGGCTTTGGCAAATAAACCCAAAAAAAGGTGTTGAGTGGGGGCATATCCCATGGCACAAATCATCTATCGGCAGACGAGATCGAACAACGGGTCGCAAAGACCTGAAAAGACAACAAAAACGGCAGGTGTTCATACAGGCAATCTCGAACGCCAAGACAAAGAGATCCGGCGCGCAAGCGAGCAGACATCCCCCCAGGTGGCCTGCGTAGTCGGACACCCAGCAATGGGACGAGGGCGGCGGATTGAGCAGTGGCAGCTTGCTCAATCCGCCGTTTCCGTTTCGGGGCTGGAATAAGGCTCGAATGGGGCGAAAAAGAGGCAAGCGCGGTGGACCGCAGATTTCTGGGCGAAAGCCTCAACAAGGTGGACGGAAAGGGCCGGGTCTCGATCCCGGCTAAATTCCGTCGCGTCTTGCAGAACTGCGACAAGGATTATGCGCCCGGCGGCGCGCCGCGCCTGTACATCGCCTATGGCGACCCCAAGAAAAATTACCTGGAATGCTTGTCGGGCGATGCGTTCGACCAGATCGACCAGATGATCCAGCAGCTTACCCCCGGCAGTCCGCTGAAAAAGGCGATGGGCTACCTCTATTACACCAAGTGTGACGCGACCGTTCTGGACGATACCGGACGCCTCGTGCTGTCACAGGCCGCCCGCGAAAAGATCGACGTGGACGGAGAGGCGCTGTTCCAGGGCCATGGCGACCAGTTTCACATCCTCAAGCCGTCCGAGGCCAGCGCGGCGGACGAGGATTACGAGGCGATGCTGGCCGAGATGGGGCAGGACGATGCCTATTTCGATCCGCTCGCGGCCGCCTATCGCGAGCTTGAGGCGCGCAAGGTCGAGCCGGTGGAATGACGGACGCGTCGCACCAGGAAAAGGCCCCGCATATTCCCGTTCTGCTGCGTCCGTTGATCCGGGCCGTGTCTCCGGTGTCTGGCGTGTGGTTGGACGGCACTTTCGGCGCTGGTGGCTACGCCCGTGGTCTGCTTGAGGCGGGGGCGGATGTCGTGATCGGCGTGGACCGTGACCCGTTGGCCTTCGAGATGGCCGAGGATTGGGCCGGCGCCTATGGCGACCGGCTCAGGCTGGTTGCGGGAAATTTCGCGGACCTCGATGCCCATGCCGCAAGCGTGGGCTTTGCCTCCCTGGACGGTGTGACGCTGGATCTTGGTGTTTCCTCCATGCAGCTTGACATGGCCGAGCGCGGCTTTTCCTTTCTGCGCGACGGCCCGCTCGACATGCGCATGGGGCGCGAGGGGCCCTCGGCGGAGGATATCGTCAACGACGCCCCCGAGGCGCTGATTGCCGACATCCTGTTTCACTATGGGGAAGAGCGTGCCGCGCGGCGCATCGCGAAGGCGATTGTCTCCGAGCGCGCCAAGGGGCGCATCACCTCGACCCTGCACCTCGCGACGCTCATCGAGGGTTGCCTGCCGCGCAAGAAACCGGGTCAGAGCCACCCGGCGACCCGCAGTTTCCAGGCGATCCGCATCGCGGTGAACGACGAATTCATGTCCCTTGTCAGGGGGTTGGAGGCGGCAGAGCGCGCACTGAAGCCCGGCGGCAAGTTGGCCGTCGTGTCGTTTCACTCCATCGAGGATCGCGTGGTGAAACGGTTCCTCGCCGAACGCTCCAGCCGCGGTGGCGGCGGCTCGCGCCATGCCCCGGCCGAGGCGCTTCGCGATCCGGGCTTCGACCTGACCCCGAAAAAGGCGATCCCGCCCGACCCCGAAGAGATCGAGGTCAACCCGCGGGCGCGCTCTGCCAAGCTGCGGGTCGCCACGCGGACCGACGCGCCCGCCCGGGGCGTCGATGCCGCATCCCTTGGTGTCCCGCAGGTCGAGGGGGGCTGGTAAATGCGGACCTTCGTCACGGCTTTGGCGGCGCTCGCAGTGATCGGACTGGGGTATTGGGCGTATCACCAGACCATCCTGACCCAGCAAGCCTTGCGCGAGGTCGATCGTCTCCAGCGCGCCATCGGGGCCGAACATGAACGCCTGTCGGTCTTGCGTGCCGAATGGGCCTATCTCAACCGGCCCGACCGTCTGCGCGACCTTGCGGATTTCAATTTCGACAGGCTGGGCCTGATGCCCTTGGCCCCCGAACAGTTCGGCGACGTGATCGAGATCCCCTATCCGCTGCCCGAGCCGGACCCGGCCGATGCGGTCGAAGAATTGTTGCTGGAAAACGCCTCGACCCCAGAGGGGAGGGACGATCCATGAGCCTGCGCACCCCCCTGCGCCCCCTGGCGCGCATTCTGGACGCCCGTCAAAAGGGCGAGAACCCCGACGCGATCGAGCGGGAAAACCGCCGTCTGCGGCACGAGGCAGAACGCGACAAGCTGCGCGTGCGCGCCGAAAGCCGCCTGTTGCTGGTTGCGGTCTGTTTCCTCGCGGCGTTCTGCACGGTGGGCTACCGGATGGCCGCGCTGGCCACCTCGGAACCCGTCGAGCCGCGCGTGGCGACCGGCAGCGGCGATACGATCCTGAACACGCGGGCCGATATCATCGACCGCCATGGGCGCGTTCTGGCCACGAATTTCGCGACCAACGCGCTTTACGCGCATCCGCACGAGATCATTGACGCGCGCGCCGCGGCGGACGGTTTGACCGAGATCTTTCCGGATATGGACGCCGATGCGCTCTACCGCCGCTTCACCTCGGAGGCGCGGTTCATCTGGCTGCGCCGCTATATCAGCCCCGAGCAGGAACAGCAGGTGCATGATCTGGGCGAACCGGGCTTGCTCTTCGGGCCGCGCGAGATGCGGCTTTATCCCAACGGGTCCGTCGCTTCGCATGTCCTGGGCGGTGCTGGTTTCGGCCAGGAGGCGGTGAACGCCGCCGAGGTCGTCGGCGTGGCCGGGATCGAGGCGCAGTTCGACAGCGATCTGCGTGACCCGGCGCGCGATGGCCCGCTGCAATTGTCGCTGGACCTGACGGTGCAGGCCGCGGTGGAAGAGGTCCTCGCCGGTGGCATGGCGCTGATGAACGCGCGCGGCGCGGCGGCCGTCCTGATGGATGCCGACACCGGCGAGATCGTGGCGCTGGCCAGCCTGCCCGATTTCGACCCCAACGCGCGGCCGCGCCCCCTGACCGAAGGCGATCAGGCCGACAGCCCGCTGTTCAATCGCGCGCTTCAGGGCGTCTACGAACTGGGCTCCGTGTTCAAGACATTCACCGTGGCGCAGGCGCTGGACGAGGGCCTGGTCGATCTCTCGACCATGGTTGACACGACCGGGCCGCTTCGCATGGCGGGCTTCGCGATCCGTGATTTTCACAGCTATGGACCGGAACAGTCCGTCACGGATGTTTTCGTGCATTCCTCCAATATCGGCACGGCGCGCCTTGCCCGCATGATCGGCGCCGAGCGGCAGCGCGCGTTTCTCGATCGTCTGGGCCTGCTGGAACCGACCGGGGTGGAACTGGTCGAGGCAGGCGCGGCGCACCCCCTTACCCCCAGCCGGTGGGGCGAATTGTCGACCATGACGATCTCGTACGGGCATGGCGTTTCCACGTCGCCCGTGCATCTTGCGGCGGCCTACGCGACCATTGCCAATGGCGGCACGCGGGTAACGCCCACGCTGCTGCGCCGGGATGCACCGGTGTTGGGCGAGCGGGTGATTTCCGAGGAAACCAGCGCCCGGATGCGCGCGCTGCTGCGCGCGGTGGTCACCGACGGCACCGCCAGCTTTGGCGAGGTCGAAGGCTATTCGGTGGGCGGCAAGACCGGTTCGGCCGAGTTGCCGCGCCCCCAAGGGGGCTATTTCGAGGACCGCAATATCAACACCTTCGCCAGCGTCTTCCCCAGCAATGATCCGGCATACGTGCTGGTGGTTACGCTCTACGAACCGGCGGAAACCTCGGGGCCGGAACCGCGCCGTACGGCGGGCTGGACCAGCGTGCCCGTCGCCGCCGAGATGATCCGGCGTGTCGCACCCCTGCTGGGCTTGCGACCCGAGATTGAACAGCCCCCCGTTTCTCCGCTATCCAGCTCCTCGAATTGAGTGCCGCGCGACGGTCGGGCGGGGCGGAACGGGGGATTTCATGGCCAACCACACCAGCACGCTTTCGGCCCTTGGACTGACCCCGCGCGAGGGGCGGGATGTCGAGGTCACGGGCCTTGTCATCGACAGCCGGAAGATTGAAAAAGGCTGTCTTTTTGCGGCTTTGCCCGGCACGCAGGTGCATGGGGCCAGCTATGTGGGCGCGGCGATCGAGGATGGCGCCGCGGCGATCCTGACGGACCGCGAAGGGGCGATCTTGGCCGCCGATGCGCTGTCTGGCGCGGACGTGGCGCTGGTGGTGGTGGAGGACGCGCGCGCCGCCCTAGCGCATGCGGCGAACCTCTGGTTCGGCGCGGTACCCGAGACGATCGTCGCCGTGACGGGCACGAATGGCAAGACCAGCGTCGCCAGTTTCGCGCGCCAGATCTGGGAGGCTTTGGGCGAGCCAGCCGTGAACATCGGCACCACGGGCGTCGAAGGCAGCTATACCGCGCCCGGCATCCATACCACGCCCGATCCGCTGACGCTGCATCGCCTTCTGGCCGAGCTGAAATCCGAAGGCATCGACCGCGTCGCGATGGAGGCCTCCTCGCACGGTCTCGACCAGCGGCGGATGGAAGCGGTCCGCCCCTGTGCGGCGGCCTTCACCAACCTGACGCAGGATCACCTCGACTATCACGGCACGATGGAGGCCTATTTCGAGGCCAAGGCCCGGCTGTTCTCGGATCTGCTTCTGGATCAGGGCTCGGCTGTGATCAACGTGGACGATCCATACGGGCGGCGCCTCGCCGACGCGCTGGACGAGCGTGACGGGCTGGAACTGATCCGCATTGCGCAATACGCCGAGGATGCCGAGATCCGCATCACCGGGCGTCGCATGGATGAAACCGGGCAGGACCTGCTTGTCACGGTCTGGGGCCAGCCGCGGCGGATCAGGCTGGACCTGATCGGCGCGTTCCAGGCGATGAACGTGCTGACGGCGGCCGCGCTGTGCATCGCGGCGGGCGAGGACCCCGATGCCGTGGTCTCGGTCCTGGGCGAGATGCGCGGCGTGCGCGGGCGGATGCAACTGGCGGCGCGGCGTGAAAACGGCGCCCCGGTCTATGTCGATTATTCGCACACCCCCGACAGTATCGAGACCGCGCTGAAAGCCTTGCGTCCGCATGTTCTGGGGCGGCTGGTGATCGTCTTCGGCGCCGGTGGCGACCGCGACCGAACGAAACGTCCGCTGATGGGCAAGGCGGCGGCCGAGAACGCGGACGTGCTGTATCTGACCGACGATAACCCGCGTTCCGAGGATCCGGACCTGATCCGGGCCGAGGTCAGGCAGGGCTGCCCCGATGCCATCGAGGTTGCTGACCGGGCCGAAGCGATCCTGCGCGCGGTCGACGCGCTCGAACCCGGCGATGCGCTTTTGATCGCGGGCAAGGGGCACGAGACGGGGCAGATCGTCGGGGACGTGGTCTACCCCTTCGATGACGTGGAGCAGGCGAGCGTCGCCGTGGCCGCGCTGGAGGGCCGGGCATGAGCGCGCTTTGGACCGCCGCCGACGCAGCCGCCGCCACGGGCGGCAAGGGGACGGGCGACTGGGCGGCGACGGGCGTTTCCATCGACACGCGCACGATCGCGCCGGGCGATTTGTTCGTGGCGCTGACGGCGGCGCGCGACGGGCACGAGTTCGTGGCGCAGGCCTTGGAGAAGGGCGCTGCCGCGGCCATGGTCAGCTATGTGCCCGAGGGCGTCGATCCCGCGCGCTGCCTGTTGGTGCCCGATGTGCTGGATGGGCTGGTGGCGCTTGGCCGGGCGGGGCGCGCGCGCAGCAAGGCGCGGGTGATCGGGGTCACGGGCTCCGTCGGCAAGACGACCGTGAAGGAGATGTTGCGCACGGCGTTGTCGGCACAGGGTAAAACCCATGCCGCCGAGGCAAGTTACAACAACCATTGGGGCGTTCCCCTGACGCTGGCGCGGATGCCGGTGGAGACGGATTTCGCCATTATCGAGATCGGCATGAACGCCCCCGGAGAGATCGCCCCCCTCGCGCGGATGGCCCGGCCCCACGTCGCGATGGTCACCATCGTGGCCGGTGCGCATCTCGAGGCATTCGGCAGCCTCGACGGGATCGCGCATGAAAAGGCGTCGATCTACGACGGTCTGGACCCCGGCGGCGTGGCCATCGTCAATGCCGACGTGGAAACCGCGCCGATCCTCTTTGCCAAGGCGGAGGAGGTCGGTGCCCGGCTGATCCGCGTGGGCGAGGCCGAGGGCGCCGATCTGCGCCTGCTGGATGCGCGGATCGTTGGCGAGACCACGGTCATCCGGGCCGAGGATCGCGGCGTCGAGCGGCTCTTGAAACTGATGGCGCCCGGGCGGCACTTGGCCATGAACGCATTGATGGCCCTTGCGGGGGCAGACGCCGCGGGCGCAGACCCGGCCGAGACCGCGATTGCCTTGGGGCACTGGACGCCGGTTGAAGGGCGCGGCACCCGCGAACGGTTGGTTCTCAGCCGGACCGACGACATCGCCATCGACCTGATCGACGACGCGTTCAATGCCAACCCGGCCTCGCTGGCTGCGGGGCTCGAGGTATTGGCGGGCACCGTTCCAGAGCGCGGCGGGCGGCGCATCGCGATCCTGGGGGACATGCTTGAACTGGGGCCCGAGGCCGCGGTGATGCATGCCGAGGTGGCAGATCTGCCCAGTATGGCGGGGGTGGATCTGGTGCACACGGCTGGCCCGCTGATGCAGCATCTCCATGACGCGTTGCCCGGCGCGAAGCGCGGCCTTCACGCTGAGACCGCCGACGAGTTGGCCTGCCTGGTCCCGCGCGAGTTGCGTCCCGGCGATATCGTGCTGGTCAAGGGATCGAAGGGCAGCAAGATCTCCCGCGTGGTTGACGCGCTCAGGAAACTGGGGCAAGCGGCTGCGGATGATAGGCGAGGGCCCCGCTAGATGTTGTTTTGGCTGAACGAGCTGTCGGATGGCGGCGATTTCTTCAACCTGTTCCGGTATATCACGTTCCGTGCTGGCGGCGCCTTCTTCACGGCCCTGATTTTCGGCTTCATTTTCGGGCGACCCCTGATCAACGCGCTGCGGCGGAAGTATTCCAACGGCCAGCCGATCCGCGAGGACGGGCCGGCGCATCACATCACCACCAAGTCGGGGACGCCGACGATGGGGGGGCTGTTGATCCTTGCGGCCTTGACGCTGTCGACGCTGCTTTGGGCGCGGCTCGACAATATCTATGTCTGGATGGTGCTGGGTGTGACGGTCGCCTTCGGCCTCGTGGGCTTTGCCGATGACTGGGCCAAGGTCAGCCGCAACAATACCAAGGGCGTCTCCGGCAAGGTTCGGCTGGCGATCGGCTTCCTGATCGCGGCGGTCGCGGGGATCGTGGCCGTCTATGCCCATCCGGATGAACTGTCGGCGCAACTGGCCATGCCGGTTTTCAAGGACGTCCTGATCAACATGGGCTGGTTCTTCGTGCCGTTCTCGATGATCGTGATCGTGGGGTCCGCCAACGCGGTGAACCTGACCGACGGGCTGGACGGGTTGGCGATCATGCCGGTGATGATCGCGGCGGGCACCCTGGGCGTCATCGCCTACGCGGTCGGTCGCGTCGATTTCACCGAGTATCTCGACGTTCATTACGTTCCGGGCACCGGGGAGTTGCTGGTCTTCACGGCGGGGCTGATTGGCGGCGGGCTGGGCTTCCTGTGGTACAACGCGCCGCCTGCTGCCGTCTTCATGGGCGATACCGGCTCGCTGGCCCTTGGCGGGGCCTTGGGGGCCATCGCCGTGGCCACCAAGCACGAGATCGTTCTGGCGATTGTCGGCGGCCTCTTCGTGGCCGAGGCGCTGAGCGTCATCATCCAGGTCCTCTATTTCAAATCGACCGGCAAACGCGTCTTCCTGATGGCGCCGATCCACCACCATTTCGAAAAGAAGGGCTGGGCCGAGCCGCAGGTCGTCATCCGCTTCTGGATCATTTCCCTGATCCTTGCGCTCATTGGCCTTGCCACGCTGAAACTGCGCTGAGCGCGCGGCCGGGGGGAGGCGCGGCCTCACGCGCCCCTGACGGGGCACATTCGCCCGCGCCTGTGCGCCTGATCCCCGCCGTGCCTGTCTCCCGCGAAGGCGCGGGCGCACTGGCATCGGGGCCGCGAAGCGCCTATGTCGAAGCGACTTGGAACAAAGGGTGCGTGCGATGATCCCCGTCTTGGGTTTCGAAGGCCAAAAGGTCATGGTTCTGGGCTTGGGCCGCTCGGGCCTGTCGACCGCGCGGGCATTGCGTGCGGGCGGCGCCGAGGCGCTGTGTTGGGACGATGGCGAGGCCGGGCGATCCGCCGCCGAGGCCGAGGGCTTCACCTTGGTGGACCCGATGAAAGCCGCCGCCTTCGACGGCGTCGCGGCCCTGATCACGTCGCCCGGCATCCCGCATCTCTACCCCGCGCCGCATCGTGCCATCGCCGCCGCGATGGCGGCGGGCGTGCCCGTGGACAATGATATCGGCCTGTTCTTCCGCTCGCTGGGGCAGGGGGATTGGGTGCATCACGACACGCCCCCGCGCGTGGTGGCGGTCACCGGGTCGAACGGGAAATCCACGACCTCGGCCCTGATCGCCCATATCCTCGAGACGGCGGGCACGCCCTGCCAGTTGGCGGGCAATATCGGGCGCGGGGTTCTGGACCTCGAGCCGCCGATTGACGGCGAGGTAATCGTGCTGGAACTGTCCAGCTACCAGACCGATCTGGCCCGCGCCCTGACGCCGGATATCGCGGTCTTCACCAACCTGTCGCCGGATCATCTGGATCGCCATGGCGGGATGGGGGGCTACTTCGCCGCCAAGCGCCGGCTTTTCGCCGAAGGCGGGCCGGACCGTGCGGTGATCGGCGTGGACGAACCCGAGGGGCGCTACCTGGCGAACCAACTCAGCGAGGGCGACGGAGACGCGCGCCTGATCCGGGTCGCCAGCCGCAAGCTGGCCGGCGCGGGCTGGGATATCGTGACCAAAAAGGGCTGGTTGTCGGAAACGCGCAAGGGACGGCAGGCCGCCTCGATCGACCTGCGCGGTATCGCCGGCCTGCCCGGCGCGCATAACCACCAGAACGCCGCCTGCGCCTACGCGGCGGCGCGTGCGCTTGGCCTGTCCCCGCGCGTCATCGAACAGGCGCTTCACACGTTCCGGGGCCTGCCCCATCGCAGCCAGCGCATCGCCGAGATCGCTGGCGTGGCTTATGTCAACGACAGCAAGGCCACGAATGTCGATGCGGCGGTCAAGGCGCTGTCGGCCTTCCCGCGTATCCGCTGGATCTGTGGCGGGCTGGAGAAGGAAGGCGGTATGCAGGCGCTGGCCGGTGCCACGGGTAACGTGGTGAAAGCCTACGTGATCGGGCGCGAGGCGGCGGGCTTCGCCCTGCATCTTGCCGACCTGCCGCACGAGGTTTGCGGCGACATGGCCACGGCCGTGTCCCGCGCCGCCGCCGAGGCGGAGCCGGGCGAGACCGTTCTGCTGGCCCCGGCAGCGGCGAGTTTCGACCAATACGACAATTTCGAGCAACGCGGCGATGATTTCGCCACGCAAGTGGCCAAGCTGGGCTGAGCTTGCTGCCGTGTGCGCAACTGGATGTCGCGGCGAACGCTAGGCTTTTCGCGTAGCGGACTCTCCACACCCCGTTATGCAATCTGCGTTTCATGCTATGGTTACGGCCATCCCGAGCCGGGGGGGCGACATGGCAAAGGTTCTTGGATTGGGCGGCGTGTTCTTCACTTGCGCCGATCTCGACAATACAAAAGCGTGGTATGCCCGGGTTCTTGGCATGGAGCCTGACGCGGACGGTGGCCTCGCCTTCCTGCACCGCGACAGTGCCGAGGCGTTCCCGCAGGGCGCACGGACCGTCTTTGCCCCATTCCCCGACGCCAGCTATTTCGCGCCGTCCTCGGCGCAATTCATGCTGAACCTGATCGTCGACGATCTGGACGCGATCCTGGCGCGCGCCAGGGCCGAGGGCGTGGACGAGGTGCAACCGCGCGAGGCGCATCCCTATGGGCGCTTCGGCTGGATCATGGACCCCGATGGACGCAAGCTGGAACTGTGGGAGCCACCGCGCGGCTGAGCGGCTGGCAAGTGTTATTGCTGGCCCCGCGCCCCGAATACGGCTAGAGTGCGCGGATAGACCTCGGAAAACCGGGGCACGAGGCAGAACCAGGCAACGACAACAACAAGGGATCGGGCAATCCCATGACGGAAATCGCGCATGGCACGGTGATCGTGCAATCCGGCGAGGCTGTTTTGCCCCGTTGGTGGCGGACGGTCGATCGCGTGACCTTGGGGTGCATTCTGGCGCTGTTCGCCATCGGCATCCTGCTGGGCTTTGCGTCGTCTCCGCCCCTGGCCGAGCGTAACGGTCACGATCCATTTCACTACGTGATCCGGCAGGCGGCCTTTGGCGGCATGGCCCTGTCGGTGATGGTTTTCGTTTCGATGCTGCCGCCCACGACGGTGCGCCGGATGGGCGTGCTTGGGTTCTTCGCAGCCGTTGCGGCGGTGGCCCTGTTGCCGGTTTTCGGAACCGATTACGGGCAAGGCGCGGTGCGCTGGTACTCCCTCGGCTTCGCGAGCCTTCAGCCCTCGGAATTCCTGAAGCCCGTCTTCGTGGTCTTCGCCGCATGGATGGTCGCCGCCAGCCAGGAGATCGGCGGCCCGCCCGGCAAGTCGGTCTCGCTCTTCGTGGCGGTGATGATCGTGGGCTTTTTGGCCATGCAGCCCGATTTCGGGCAGGCGGCGCTGATCGTCTTCGCATGGTCGGTGATCTATTTCGTCGCCGGCGCGCCGATGATGATCCTCTTCGTCGTGCTCGGGCTTGTGGGCGTCGGTGGCGTCGTCGCCTATAACAACTCGGAACATTTCGCCCGCCGTATCGACGGGTTCCTGTCGGCCGAGGTCGATCCGAACACGCAGCTGGCCTATGCCACGGATGCGATCCGTGAGGGCGGGCTGTTCGGCGCGGGCCTTGGCGAGGGCTCGGTCAAGTGGACGCTGCCCGACGCGCATACCGATTTCATCATCGCGGTCGCGGCCGAGGAATATGGCCTCGTGCTGGTCCTGATCATCATCGCGCTTTACGCAGGCATCGCGATGCGCAGCTTCTTCCGGCTGATGCGCGAACGCGACCCGTTCATCCGGCTGGCGGGCACGGGGCTGGTCAGCCTGCTGACCTTGCAGGCTTTCATCAACATGGGCGTCGCGGTGCGGCTGCTGCCCGCGAAGGGGATGACGCTGCCCTTCGTGTCCTACGGCGGCTCTTCGCTGATCGCGACGGGCATTGCGGTGGGGATGCTGCTGTGTTTCACCCGCACCCGCCCGCAGGGCGACATCGGCGATTTCCTTCTCAACCGGCACGGCAGGACATGACGCATCACCCCCATCTGATCATAGCGGCAGGCGGCACCGGCGGGCATATGTTCCCCGCGCAGGCGCTGGCCGAGGCGATGGTGCGCAAGGGCTGGCGGGTGACGCTCTCGACCGATGCGCGGGGCGCGCGCTACACCGGTGGCTTCCCGCATGTTGTCGAGGTGCGCGAGGTCGCGTCGGCCAGTTTCGCGCGCGGCGGTGTGGGCGCCAAGCTTGCGGCGCCGTTCCGGATTCTCGGCGGCATTCTTTCGGCCACCCTGCGGATGCGGCGCGAGAAGCCTGCCGTGGTGGTGGGCTTCGGCGGTTACCCGACGATCCCGGCGGTTGCGGCGGCGATCCTGACGCGCCGGCCCCGGATGCTGCACGAACAGAACGGCGTGCCGGGCAAGGTCAATCGCATCTTCGCCAAGCGCGTCGACACGGTCGCGTGCGGCACATGGCCCACGGTCCTGCCCGAGGGGGCGCAGGCGATCCATACGGGAAACCCGGTGCGCGCCGCCGTGCTGGACCGCGCGGGCGCGCCCTACACGCCGCCCGGCGACTGGCCGATGAGCCTGTTGGTCTTCGGCGGCAGCCAGGGGGCCCATGTCTTTTCCGAGGCCGTTCCGGCCGCGCTGGCATTGCTGCCCGAAGAGCGGCGCGGCCAGTTGCGCGTCGCCCAGCAGGCCCGCCCCGAGGACGCCGAGGCCGTTGCCGCAGCTTATGAGGCGATGGGCGTTCGGGCCGAGATCGAACCCTTCTTCAAGGACATTCCGCGCCGCCTGTCCGAGGCGCAGCTGGTGATCTGCCGCGCGGGGGCCTCGTCGCTTGCGGATGTGTCCGTGATCGGGCGGCCGTCGATCCTGATCCCGTATCCCTTTGCCGCCAACGATCACCAGACCGCCAATTCCAAGGCCTTGGTCGAGGCCGAGGCCGCGATCCGCATCCCGCAAAGCAAGCTGACCCCCGAGGCCCTGGCCGAAGCCATCGCGTCGGTGCTGACCCAGCCCGAGGCCGCGGGGCGCATGGCCCAGGCCGCGCTGTCGGTCGGTGTGCCGGACGCCACCGAACGCCTTGTCGCCCTGGTCGAGGAGTTGGCAGGCCTCAAGCCCGCCAAGACACATGAGGACCAAGAATGAGTGCTGCCGCCGCCACCAAGCTGCCGACCCAATTGGGCGCGATCCATTTCGTCGGGATCGGGGGGATCGGCATGTCGGGCATCGCCGAGGTTCTGCTCAACCACGGGTATCACGTGCAGGGGTCCGACCTGAAACCCTCGAAGATCACCGAGCGGCTGGAACGGCTGGGCGCGCGGATCTTCATCGGGCAACGGGCGGAGAACCTCGAAAATGCCGAGGTCGTCGTGATCTCGTCGGCGATCAAGCCGGGCAACCCGGAACTGGACAGCGCGCGTCTGCGCGGCCTGCCCGTGGTGCGCCGGGCCGAGATGCTGGCCGAGTTGATGCGCCTGCGCTCCAACATCGCGGTGGCGGGCACCCATGGCAAGACGACGACCACGACGCTGGTGGCGACGCTGCTGGATGCGGGCGGGGTGGATCCGACCGTCATCAATGGCGGGATCATTCATGCCTACGGCTCGAACGCACGGGTCGGGCAGGGCGATTGGATGGTGGTCGAGGCCGACGAAAGCGACGGCACCTTCAACCGTCTGCCCGCGACCATCGCCATCGTGACCAATATCGACCCCGAGCATATGGAGCATTGGGGCACCGAGGAGAACCTGCATCGCGGCTTCCTCGATTTCGTGTCGAATATCCCGTTCTACGGGCTTGCGGTGTGCTGCACCGATGACCCGGATGTGCAGACGCTGGTGGGCAAGATCACCGACCGCCGCGTGACGACCTTCGGCTTCAACGCGCAGGCCGACGTGCGGGCGATGAACCTGACCTACAAGGGCGGCATCGCGCATTTCGACATCGCGCTTCAGCCCGAGGGAAAGATCATCGAGGGCTGTACCCTGCCGATGCCGGGCGATCACAACGTCTCGAACGCCTTGGCGGCCGTGGCGGTGGCGCGGCACCTGGGCATGAAGGCGGATGAAATCCGCGCGGCGCTCGCCAATTTCAAGGGCGTGAACCGCCGTTTCACCCGCGTGGGCGAGGTGGGTGGCGTGACCGTGATCGACGATTACGGCCACCACCCGGTCGAGATTGCCGCCGTGCTGCGCGCCGCGCGGCAGGCCTGCGAGGGGCGCGTCATCGCCGTGCATCAGCCGCACCGCTACACGCGGCTGCATTCGCTCTTCGACGATTTCTGCAGCTGTTTCAACGATGCCGACGTGGTGGGCATCGCCGAGGTCTATGCCGCGGGCGAGGACCCTATCGAGGGTGCATCGCGTGACGATCTCGTCGCCGGGCTGATCCGGCATGGTCACCGCCACGCGGTCGCGGTGAATTCCGAGGATGACCTCGAAAAACTGGTCCGGGCCGAGGCGCGTCCCGGCGACATGGTGGTCTGCCTCGGGGCGGGCACGATCAGCGCCTGGGCGCATGGTTTGCCCAAGCGGCTGGCCGACGGGCAGGAGGCCGGTGCAGGCGCGCCCTGAGATAACGCCCCCGGGCACAGAGGCGCTTCAGCGCCGGTTGGGGCTTGGCCTGATGACGGCCTACGGCATCGGCATCATGGTCGGCGCGGGCATCTACGTTCTGGTCGGCGCTGCCGCCGGGGCGGCGGGTGTCTGGGCCCCGGTTTCCTTCCTGCTGGCCGGGTTGGTGGCCGTGCCCTCGGCCCTGGCCTTCGCCGAGTTGTCGGCGCGCATCCCCGAGGCGGCGGGCGACAGTTCCTATGTCGAGATCGGACTGCGCCAGCATTGGCTGGCCGTCGTCGTCGGCGCGATCAACATCATCGCCGGAACGGTCGCCTCGGCGGCCGTTTTGCGCGGCGGGGTCGGCTATCTGGCCGGTGTGGTCGATCTCGACCCGGTGGTGGCCACCGTGGGGCTTGGGGTTGCGCTGACCGCCATCGCCATCCTCGGCGTTGTCGAAAGCCTGAGTTTCGCCGCGGTGCTGACCGCGGTCGAGGTCGGGGGACTGATCCTGATCATCTGGGCGGGTTTCGGCGTGGCCGAGCCTGTGACCGACTGGCAGGCTCCGCCGGCGCCCCAATGGTCGGGCATCGCCTTCGCCGCGATCTTCGGCTTCTTCGCCTTCATCGGGTTCGACGACCTCGTCAACATGGCGGAAGAGGCCCGCGATCCTCGCCGCACGATGCCGGCCGCGATCCTGATCTCGCTGGCGATCACCGCGCTTCTCTACGCGCTGGTCACGATGGCGGCGGTGCGCAGCGTCGAGGTCGAGGCGCTTGGCCAATCCGAGCAGCCCCTGGCGCTGGTCTGGTCCACGGCGACGGGAACCTCCGCCTTGCTCCTGTCCGTTATCGCCGTCTTCGCTGCGCTGAACGGCGTTTTGGCGCAGATCATCATGGCCGCGCGGGTCCTTTTCGGTCTTGGACGGCGCAGCCCGACACTGGCGATCTTCCACCATGCGCACCCGCGCTTCGGAACACCGGTTCTGGCCTCTCTGCTGATCGGGGTGGCGGTGATCCTCTCTGCGCTTGCGCTGCCTGTGGCAGAGCTGGCGGAGATCACCACGCTGGCCCTGTTGATCGTGTTCTCCATCGTGAACGCGGCCCTGATCGGGGTGAAACGCCAAGGCCCGTGGGACGGGTTTGCCGCGCCCGTCTGGGTGCCGTGGCTGGGGATCGCGGCCTGCCTGTCCTGTTTTTCCGCCGCCATATGGGGGAGCGCATGAGCCATCTGTCGATCCTGTCCCGTCTGCCCGCCTCGGAGGATGCGCCCCTGGTCCTGATGCCGGGGGCAGCGCAGGTCGTGCCGAGCGTCTCGTGCGAGGTCTCCATGCCCCTGCGACACGGGTTTTTCAGCTTGCAGCCCCGGGGAATTCCCGTTTCTGTCATTTTGGCGGACATCGCATCGGCGGTCCGCCGCCCACTTGGCGCGTCCGCGCGTCACCTGGTTTGGAGGGCCTGACCATGCCCCTTGCCTTTATCCTGGCCTGCCTTTGGGCGTTGACAGCCTGCCTTGCAGGCATGATGCCAACCCGGTTTCACTGGCCGGCGGCCTGGGTGCTGATCGCAACGGGCATTCCCCTTCTGGGGCTCGTGACCGTGTCGATGGGGCCGTGGTGGGGGTTGGGCGTGATGGCCGCCGGGGTCTCGGTCCTGCGCTGGCCGCTGATCCGGCTTGCTCAAACGCTGCGCGCCTCCTTCGGTGCCAATGAAGCGCAGACGCCCCCGGGTGAATGAGCGCCACTGGACCCGGGCCACGCGCTCGGGCTAGAGAACGCCCATGACCACGGGCGCTGCAATCCTTTCCACCAGTTTCGGCCTATCCGGCCTGATCCTTGGCACATTCCTGTCCTCCGGTCGGCTCGGGCAGGCCTTGGGCGTGCTCTTGCCCATGCCGGTGGGGCTGGCCATCGGGGCGGTGTCGGGCTGGGCCCGCAGCCGGGAGGGCAGGGGATGACCGAGATCGAGATGCCCGATGTGCGCGGACGCCTGACGCGAAACCGCGATCTGTCTTCGCTGACATGGCTGCGCGTCGGCGGGCCGGCCGATTGGTTCTTCCAGCCCGCGGATGAAGCGGACCTGTCCGATTTCCTCGCGGCGCTCGATCCCGAGATGCCGGTTTTCCCCATGGGCGTCGGCTCGAACCTGATCGTGCGGGATGGCGGGATCGAGGGCGTCGTGATCCGGCTCGGCCGCGGGTTCAATGGCGTCGAGATCGAGGGCGACCTCGTTCACGCGGGCGCGGCGGCCCTGGATGCGCAGGTTGCCAAGCGGGCGGCGGAGGGCGGGCGCGACCTGACCTTCCTGCGGACGATCCCCGGCTCGATCGGCGGGGCGCTGCGGATGAATGCCGGGTGCTACGGCTCCTACGTGGCCGATCACTTCGTGTCGGCCCGCGCGGTGTTGCGCGATGGCACCATCGTATCGCTGGGGTCGGATGACGTCAGTTTCGCTTACCGCAACACGGACCTGCCGGATGGCGCGGTGATCACGCAGGTGAGCTTGCGCGCCGAGGCGGGAGACCCCGAGGCGCTGCTTGGGCGGATGGACGAGCAACTGGCCAAGCGCGATGCGACCCAACCCACAAAGGACCGGACGGCCGGATCGACCTTTCGCAACCCGGCGGGGTTTTCCTCGACGGGCCGTGCGGATGACAGCCACGAGTTGAAGGCCTGGAAGGTGATCGACGATGCCGGCATGCGCGGCGCGACCCTTGGCGGGGCCCAGATGTCCGAGCTGCATTCCAACTTCCTGATCAATGCCGGTGGGGCCAGTGCTGCCGATCTGGAAGGATTGGGCGAGCTTGTCCGAAAAAGGGTTTTCGAGACCAGCGGTTTGACGCTAGAATGGGAAATCAAGCGTGTCGGCCGACCGACACCGACCGGCCCGGCAAAGACCGGGCCGTAGAATAACAAGAAAAGCTGACCGGGCCAAAAGAACACCGGCGGCAGATGAGGCACAGTGGTGGCAAGTTCGAGCAGAACAGCCTCCCGCGTCGTGGTCCTGATGGGCGGCCCCTCGGCTGAGAGGGACGTGTCGCTCAGCACGGGAACGGAATGCGCCAAGGCGCTGCGGGGCGAGGGCTATGAGGTGATCGAGGTCGATGCCGGCCCCGGTCTGGCCGAACGTCTTGCCGATCTTTCCCCCGACGTGGTGTTCAACGCCCTCCATGGACGCTGGGGCGAGGATGGCTGTGTTCAGGGCATGCTCGAATGGCTGCGCATTCCCTATACCCATTCCGGTGTGCTGGCCTCGGCGCTGGCGATGGACAAGACCCGCTCGAAAGAGGTGTACCGCGCGGCGGGCCTGCCCATCGTCGACAGCGTCATTCGCTCCAGGGACGAGGTGATGGCCCGCCACGTCATGGAGCCGCCCTATGTCGTGAAGCCCAACAACGAAGGCTCGTCGGTGGGCGTCTACCTCGTGACCGAGGGGGCGAACGATCCGCCGAAACTGTCTGCCGACATGCCCGCGCATGTCATGGTCGAGGCCTTCGCCGCGGGGCGCGAGCTGACCGCCTCGGTCATGGGGGCGGGCGAGGGCGACCCCGGTGCGCTGACCGTGACCGACATCCTGACCGAGGGCTGGTATGACTACGACGCCAAGTACCGCCCCGGCGGATCGCGTCATGTCGTGCCCGCCGATGTGCCCTCCGAGATCTTCGATGCCTGCATGGACTATGCCACCCGCGCGCATGTCGCCCTCGGGTGCCGGGGGGTCAGCCGCACCGATTTCCGCTGGGATGAGGCGAGGGGGCTCGACGGCCTGATCCTGCTGGAGACAAACACCCAGCCCGGCATGACACCCACATCGCTGACGCCCGAGCAGGCGCAGGCCTGCGGATATTCCTTCGGCGCGCTCTGCCGCTGGATGGTGGAGGATGCCTCATGCGATCGCTGATGCGCCGGCGGAACGGCGTCGATCCCGCGCCCTCGATCTGGACCTACCGGGTGCAGCGCCTGTGGCTGACCCCGTTCTTTCGCCGCTTGCTGCGGGTGGGCCTGCCGGCCTTTGCGCTGGCCTTTGGGACGCTTTGGTATTTCACCGACGAGGACAATGTCACGGCGCTGGTTGAAGGCGTGCAGGAGATCCGGCGCGAGATCGAGAACCGCCCCGAGTTCCGCGTGAACCTGATGGCGATCGAGGGGGCAAGCCCCGTCGTGACCGACGAGGTGCGCGGCGCGATGGGCCTGGACCTGCCGCAATCCTCGTTCGATATCGACCTCGACATGCTGCGCGAGCGGCTCGTTGCCTTGCCGGCGATTGCGGATGCCGATCTGCGTATCCAGTCCGGCGGCATCCTGTCGGTCACCATCACCGAGCGTGTTCCGGCCCTGATCTGGCAAACGCGGGAAGGCACGGTCCTGATTGACGGCGAAGGGCATTTCGTGGCCGGCCTGGAAGACCGCGTGCCCGAGCGTCCCTTGCCGATGGTGGGCGGTGCAGGCGCAGACATGGTCGTGGACGAGGCCCTGGCGTTGTTCGCCGTGGCCGAGCCGCTGGGGGACCGGCTGCGCGGATTGGTGCGTGTCGGCTTGCGCCGGTGGGACGTGGTGCTGGACAGCGGGCTGCGTATCCAGCTTCCGGAAACCGGGGCGCGCGCCGCGCTCGACCGTGTGCTGGCGCTGGATGATGTCCAGGAAATCCTGTCGCGCGACGTCATGCGGATCGACCTGCGCAACCCGCGCCGCCCGACCGTGCAGCTCAGCCCCGACGCCATGACCGCGCTGCGCCAGTTGCGCGACGGCGAACCCAACCCTCAACCCCTCAGCGGAGATCAACGCGGATGAACCTGCTTTATCAGTCCCAACGGGCGATGCGGGCCAAGCGGCAAGAGGCGATGCGCCGTGGTGTCCTCGCCGTTCTCGATATCGGGTCGCACAAGATGTCCTGTCTCGTGCTGCGTTTCGACGAAACCGATCCCGGCGCGGCGTCAGAGGGCGTCGGGGCCATGGCGGGGCAGGCGGGCTTTCGCGTCATCGGCGCCAACACGACCCGGTCCCGTGGGGTGCGGTTTGGCGAGATCGACACGGTGCAGGAAACCGAGCGTGCGATCCGCACCACCGTGCAGGCCGCCCAGAAAATGGCGCAGGTGCGCGTCGATCACGTAATCGTTTCCTTCGCCGGGGCGCGGCCGCGCAGCTATGGCCTCGATGGCGAGATCACCCTGACGACGGGCACCGTGCATGATGCCGATGTCGCCCGCGTTCTGGCGGCTTGCGATGTGCCCGATTTCGGGCAGGGGCGCGAGGTGCTGCATGCCCAGCCCGTGAACTTCTCGCTCGATCACCGCACCGGGATGGGCGATCCTCGGGGGCATGTGGGCAATCGCCTGTCGGTGGACATGCATCTGCTGACGATCGAGGCGGCGGCCATCGAGACGCTGCTGTATTGCGTCAAGCGTTGCGACCTGGAACTCGCCGGTCTGGCCAGCGCGCCCTATGTCGCCGGCATCTCCAGCCTGGTCGAGGACGAGCAGGAACTGGGCGCGGCCTGTATCGACATGGGCGGCGGCACGACCAGCCTGTCGATCTTCATGAAGAAGCACATGATCTTCGCCGATACCGTTCGGATGGGCGGGGACCACGTGACCAGCGATATCAGCCAGGGCCTTCAGATCCCGATGTGCGATGCCGAGCGGATCAAGACACGCTTCGGCGGCGTGATCGCCACGGGCATGGACGATCGCGAGATCATCGAGCTGGCAAGCGACACGGGCGACTGGAACCATGATCGGCGCACGGTCAGCCGCGCCGAGCTGATCGGCGTGATGCGTCCCAGGGTCGAGGAGATCCTCGAAGAGGTGCGCGCGCGTCTGGATGCGGCGGGGTTCGATCATCTGCCCAGCCAGCGGATCGTTCTGACCGGGGGATCGTCGCAGATCCCGGGGCTCGACGGTCTGGCCAGCCGCATCCTGGGCAACCAGGTGCGCCTCGGGCGTCCGTTGCGCGTACAGGGCTTGCCGCAATCGACCTGCGGCCCTGCCTTTTCCTCGGCGGTGGGCCTCGCGCTTTTTGCGGCCTACCCGCAGGACGAATGGTGGGACTTCGAAATGCCCGCCGACCGTTATCCGGCGCGCAGCCTGAAACGGGCCGTCAAGTGGTTCCGTGACAATTGGTGACCACCGCATCTGGTGGTCAGCCCCCAAATCCCGCAAAATCGGCGGTTTTCCGCCCCATATTTCGCGATTTTCGCCAAATTTCCGCGTGACGCGCGCGCGGGAGTTGGGTAGCATGTATCGGAATAAGAGGCAGAAAAGATCAACCGGCACAAGACCGGGGTCGCAAACGAAACACAGGCGGACAGAGCGATGACACTCAATCTCACCATGCCCGACATGCGGCAGGAACTGAAACCGCGCATCACCGTCTTCGGCGTCGGTGGGGCGGGCGGCAACGCAGTCAACAACATGATCGACCAGCAGCTGGATGGCTGCGAATTCGTGGTCGCCAACACCGATGCGCAGGCGCTGGCGCAGTCCAAGGCGTCGGGCAAGGTGCAGATGGGCGCCCGCGTGACCGAAGGTCTGGGTGCCGGTGCGCGCCCCGCCGTCGGCGCAAGCGCTGCCGAAGAGTCGATCGAGGAAATCGTCGATCACCTCGCTGGCGCGCACATGGCCTTCATCACCGCCGGCATGGGCGGCGGCACCGGCACGGGCGCCGCGCCGATCATCGCGCAAGCCGCGCGGGAGTTGGGCGTTCTGACCGTGGGTGTCGTGACCAAGCCCTTCCAGTTCGAGGGCTCCAAGCGGATGCGGCAGGCCGATGAAGGCATCGAGCAGCTGCAAAAGGTGGTCGATACCCTCATCATCATTCCCAACCAGAACCTGTTCCGGCTGGCCAATGAGAAGACCACCTTCACCGAAGCCTTCGCGATGGCCGACGACGTTCTGTACCAGGGCGTGAAAGGCGTGACCGATCTGATGGTGCGCCCGGGCCTCATCAACCTCGACTTCGCGGACGTGCGCGCCGTGATGAACGAGATGGGCAAGGCCATGATGGGCACCGGCGAAGGCGAGGGCGAGAGCCGCGCATTGCAGGCCGCCGAGAAGGCGATCGCGAACCCGCTGCTCGACGAGATCAGCCTCAAGGGGGCCCGAGGCGTTCTGATCAACGTCACCGGCGGCTACGACCTGACCCTGTTCGAACTGGACGAGGCCGCGAACCGCATTCGCGAAGAAGTCGACGAAGAGGCCAACATCATCGTCGGTTCGACGCTGGACCAGACGATGGAAGGCCAGATGCGCGTCAGCGTCGTGGCGACCGGCATCGACGTCTCGGAGCAGGCGGCGCAGGAACCGGCGCGTCAGAACTACGCGTCCTACCGCTCGGGTGCCGCTCCGGCTCCGAAACCGGCGGCTCCCGCCCTGGCCGTGGCCGAGGTGGAGCCCGAACCCGCGGATATGCCCGAGCTGACCGAAGAGCATCCCGAACCGTCGCTGTTCGAGAGCTTTGCGCCCGGCAAGGTGGAAGAGCCCGGCTTCGACGACCTGGCGGAAGACGATGTTCCGGCCCCGGCCTATCGTCCCGCCCCGCGCCCCGCGGCCAGCGCCCCGCGCCCGGCCCCGATGCCGGTTCAGAACGCCGAAGACGGCTCGGACTACGTGGCGCCGAAACCGGCCCCGGCCGGCGCCCCGACGCCCGAAGCCCTGGCCCGCCTGCGCGCGGCCATCCAGAAGGACGCCCCCCGCGCGGCAGAGCCTGCCCCCCAGGCGCAGCATCAGCCCGAAGGCCACGGAAAGTCCCGCTTCGGCATCAACAGCCTGATCAACCGCATGACCGGACATGGCGACGAGGGACCGGCCCCGGTCGAGCGTCGGGCGCAGCCGCGCATGCAGGCGCCGCGTCCGCAGCCGGTATCCGTCCCGCAACCGGCCCGTGCCGAGGAAAGCGCCGTTGATCCCGAGCAGGAGCGGATCGAGATCCCGGCGTTCCTGCGTCGCCAAGCCAACTGAACAGGGTCATATTTGCAACAAAGGGGCCAGCCATGCGCTGGCCCTTTTCCCTTTTATTTCAGAGCGTTGGGGGTGTTTGGGCGGGATTTTGCCGACAGGGTCCGGGTTTGTTGCAATGCGTCATAAACCTTGAATTGTCTCTTTCCCGGCGCGCCTGTACCCCCTTTCCTCAAGCAAAGCTGCATGGGGCCCAAGGGCCCGCAGCGCAGGCCCAGAAGCTGCACCGAGCATGATGGCAGCCAGGCCGAAGGAAACGGGACGAGGGACGAGATGCAGGCAACCATCCGCCATTCTGTCAGCTTTACCGGAACGGGTCTTCACACCGGGCGTCTGGTCCGCATGTCGATCCAGCCGCAGACCGCCGACATGGGGATCTGGTTCCGTCGCAGCGACCTGCCCGGGTCGGCCTTGATCCCCGCACGCTACGACCGCGTTCCCGAAAGCCGTCTTTGCACCAAGCTTCTCGGCGAAGATGGTGTGGAGATCTCGACCATCGAGCATGTGATGGCCGCGCTCGCCGGTTGCGGTATCCACAACGCGCTGGTCGAAGTGGATGGTCCGGAAATGCCGATCCTCGATGGCTCGGCCGCGCCCTTCGTGCGCGCGATCCTTGATGCGGGGATCCAGCGCCAGTCTTCCGCGATCCATGCCATCGCTGTGACGCGGCCCATCGAGGTGCGGGAAGGGGACGCTTTTGCCCGTCTCGACCCGTCCGAGGGGTTGGAGATGGATTTCGCGATCGAGTTCACGGATGCCGCCATCGGTCGCCAGCGCCGCGTTGCCAACCTCGCCAATGGCCGCTTCGTGCGAGAGTTGTGCGACAGCCGCACCTTCTGCCGGCAGGCGGATGTCGACGCGATGCGCGCGGCTGGCCTTGCCCTCGGGGGCAGCTACGACAACGCCGTGGTCGTCGATGGCGACATCGTGCTGAGCCCCGGTGGCTTCCGGCATGCGGATGAGGCCGTGCGTCACAAGATGCTGGACGCGCTTGGCGATCTCTACCTCGCCGGGGCGCCGATCCTCGCGCGGTACACCGGTGAACGCGCGGGCCACATGCTGACCAACCGTCTGCTGCGCGCGCTGTTCGCCGAACCGGGCGCGACGCGCGTCGTCGAATGCGACACGACCCTGGCCGCGCGCCTGCCGGGCATGGGTGTGAACGTCGCCGACCTGGCGCATGTCGCCTGAGCCGACACGGCGGGGAGGCGCTTGGCGCAGGCCGTGACGATTTCAAGCGTTTTGCCCCTAAAAGGAATGTGCTAGACGCAATCCGACAGCGCTCGGACGCGGGCGCGAAACGGACGTTACGACCTTGGGGAATGCGCGGATGCTGCTGAGAGAGCCTTCCATCCTGACACAAGCGGCGCGGCGCGCGGCGCTGGTTGCCGTTGTTGCGGCGGTTGCGGCCTGCGGCGGCGGCGATGGCGGTGGCCTGTTCGGTGGCGGCGGCGGTGGCCTCTTCGCCTCGCGCAACGCCACGGTCCCGCTGGAAGAAATGGATGCCCAATCCATCTTCGAGCAGGCCGAGTTTGAATTGGAATCCGGCAACCCCGATGACGCGGCGGTCCTCTTTGCCGAGGTCGAGCGCCTGCATCCCTATTCGGAATGGGCCAAGCGCGGCCTGATCATGGCGGCCTTCGCCTATCACCAGGACGAGGATTATGAGAATGCGCGCCTCGCGGCGCAGCGCTACCTCGATTTCTACCCCGCCGAAGAGGATGCGGCTTACGCGCAATACCTCATGGCCTTGAGCTACTATGACCAGATGGACCAGATCGGCAACGATCAGGGGATCACCTACCTGGCCTTGCAGGAACTGCGCAACGTCATCGAACGCTACCCGGATAGCGAATACGTTCAGGATGCCGTGCTGCGCTTTGATCTGGCCTTTGACCAGTTGGCCGCAAGCGAGATGGAAGTTGGGCGCTACTACCTCCGCCGCCAGCATTACACGAGCGCGATCAACCGCTTCCGTGTCGTGGTCGAGGAATTCCAGACCACCAGCCATACGCCCGAAGCGCTCTTGCGCCTGGTTGAAGCCTACCTTGCGCTTGGCCTGACGGACGAGGCCCAGACCGCGGGTGCCATCCTTGGCTACAACTTCCGCGGCTCGCCTTTCTATGACGACGCCTTCCGTCAGTTGACGGGGCAGGGCCTGACGGACGAGGCCGCGGGCGAAAGCTGGCTGCGCGAGATCTGGGATCAGACCGTGCGGGGCGACTGGCTGTAAGTCGCGGGGCAGGCTTGCGCTTGCCCCCGCTTGGCTGGATGGTGCGCCCATGCTGAGGCATCTCGACATCCGTGACATGCTGATCATCGACCGGCTGGAACTTGCGTTTCAGCCGGGTCTCAACGTGCTGACGGGCGAAACGGGCGCGGGCAAGTCGATCCTGCTGGATGCGTTGGGCTTTGTGCTGGGCTGGCGCGGGCGGGCCGATCTGGTCCGTGCCGGGGCGGCACAGGGCGAAGTGGTGGCAGAGTTCCAGATCACGGAAGGCCACCCGGCCCGCGCCGTGCTGGAAGAGGCCGGTCTGCCGGTCAGCGACGAGTTGATCCTGCGCCGGGTCAACACGCCGGAGGGGCGCAAGACCGCCTGGGTCAATGATCGCCGTGCCTCGGGGGAAGTGCTGCGGCAACTGTCGGATGTGCTGGTGGAATTGCACGGGCAGCAGGATGACAAGGGCCTGCTCGACCCCAAGAACCACCGCGCGATGCTGGACGAATTCGGCGGTTTGCGGGCGCTGAAGGCCGAGGTGGCAGAGGCTTGGAGCGCGCGAAGCAAGGCGTCCCGCGCCTTGGCCGAGGCGGACGCCCGGCTGGCCGAGATGAAATCCGAGGAAGATTACCTGCGCCACGCCGTGGCCGAGTTGGACAAGCTCGACCCGCAGCCGGGCGAGGAGGGGGAACTCGACCAGCGGCGGCGCCTGATGCAGGCGGCCGAGAAGATGCGCGAGGATGTCGCCCGTGCCGGGGCCGCGCTCGGGCTGGAGGGGGCCGAGGGGATGCTCTCGGATGCGCGCCGTTGGCTGGAAGGCGTGACGGATCGGGCGGAGGGTGGGTTGGATGCGGCCCTTGCTGCATTGGAACGCGCGACGGTGGAACTGTCCGAGGCGCAATCGGCGGTCGAGACCTTCGCCGACCAGTTGGTGTTCAATCCGGCGGAGCTGGAGGAAGCCGAAGAACGGCTCTTCGCGCTGCGCGGCCTGTCGCGCAAACATGGGGTGATGGCCGACGACCTCTCGGGTCTTGCCGATGATTTGCGCACCCGCCTAGGCCAGCTCGATGGTGGTGCCGAGGAAATCTCGTCTCTCGCCAAGACTTTGCAGGAGGCCGAGGCCACCTTTGCCGCCGCCGCCGCCCGCCTGACCGAGGCGCGCGTCGAGGCTGCCGGTCGGTTGGACGCGGCGATGGCCCGCGAACTTGGACCATTGAAGATGGAACGCGCGGTCTTCACCACCGAGGTCGTACCGGCCGATCCGGGCCCCACCGGCACCGACGCGGTCACCTTCACGGTGGCCACCAATCCCGGCGCGCCGGCCGGGCCGCTCAACCGCATCGCGTCGGGCGGGGAGTTGTCGCGCTTTCTCCTGGCGCTCAAGGTCTGCCTGACCCATGACGACAGTGGCCTGACGATGATCTTCGACGAGATCGACCGTGGGGTCGGCGGCGCGACCGCCGATGCGGTGGGCCGCAGGCTCGCGGCCCTGGCCGAGGGCGGGCAGGTTCTGGTCGTCACCCACTCGCCGCAGGTGGCCGCGCTTGGCGCGCATCACTGGCGGGTGGCCAAGGATGTCGAGGGCGGCGTGACCACCAGCCGGGTCGTGCCGCTGGCCCCGGAGGACCGCATCGACGAGGTGGCGCGGATGCTGGCAGGGGACACGATTACCGACGCCGCGCGGGAGGCGGCGCGCGCGTTGTTGTCAGGGGCTTAACGAGACCTGCGATAATCCTGCGCCGTCAGGCCGCTGCCGTCGCTGACATGGGTTTCCGCCCCCGGCACGACATCCGTGTTCTGCGCCGAAACGGCCAGCCAATCCGCCCCGCGACGTTCAAGAACGAAGCTGAAGATGGTGCTGCGCGCACCCGCCTCGGACCCGTCCGGCGCGCGTTGCCCGCTCAACCGGACGCGCTGATGCAGCAGCAGGTGATGCGGCCCGAGCGGGCGCAGCTTGCGCCGTCCGGGCGCAAGCCGTGTGTCGGCAAAGAAACTGTCGAGCGCATATTGATGCGCGCGGGCGATGGCGCCGCGGTCTTCCCACCAGATGCCGACGACATTGACGAAATCGGCGTCCGGCGCGAACAGATCGGCCAAGGCCTGGCCATCGCGGGCATGCCACGCCGCGACGAGGCGCATCACGAAAGCATCTGCCACGGCCTCTGCATCTTCAAATCCAGTGTCCATGCCGACACAGATGGACCGCGGCCCTTTCCAAGGCAAGCGCCGCCTTTCCTTCGTCTTTTTGGCAAGCTACACGTCAAGTTGACCTGACGGTGCCGGGTGCGGGAGGCGGCAGCGTGACAGGGCGAACGACCCGATCCTCCCCATGAAAGGGATAGCGCGGTGACCCAACCGCCCCAGAGCAAGGGTTTCCTGCAGACGCAGGCCCGTGATGCTGCCGCAGCCCTGCGCAACGGCTGGCGCGTTCTGTTGCAGCGAGGGCCGAGCCAGGTCCAGTTCTGGTTCATCGCGCTGGTGATCGGTATCGCGGCCGGGTTCGCCGCCCTGTTCTTCCGTATGGGGATCAATGCGCTGCAGCATACCCTTTACGGGGTCGAAGACGTGCGCCTGCTGCACAGTTTCGCGGAAAGCCTGCCGTGGTACCTGATCCTGCTGATCCCGGTTTGTGGCGGGCTGATCGTGGGCTTCTTGCTGCACTATTTCACGCCGGACGCGCGGGTCCGATCGGTCGCGGACGTGATCGAGGGCGCGGCGCTCGACAATGGGCGGGTGGAGCAGCGGGCGGGCCTTGTCTCGGCGCTGGCCTCGATGATCACGCTCGGATCAGGCGGGTCGTCGGGCCGGGAGGGGCCGGTTGTCCACCTTGCCGCCGTCATCTCAAGCCGTGTCTCGGACTGGATCAAGGCGGATGGCGTCACCGGGCGCGACCTGTTGGGCTGTGCCGTCGCCGCGGCCGTCTCGGCCAGTTTCAACGCCCCCATCGCGGGCGCGCTTTTCGCGCTCGAGGTCGTTCTGCGGCATTTCGCGGTGCATTCCTTTGCCCCCATCGTCATCGCCTCGGTCGCCGGGACGGTCATCAACCGGCTGGAATTCGGCGATGTGACCGAGTTCAGCCTCCGGCCGGACGAAGCGCTGCAATTCTATGTCGAGCTGCCCGCCTTCCTGATCCTCGGGCTGGTGTCGGGCCTGATCGCGGTCGCCTTCATGCGCGGCACCTTCTGGGCGGAGGATGTCGCCAACCACCTGCAACGCAAGACCGGTCTGCCGCGCTGGCTGCGCCCGGCGGTGGCGGGGTTGCTCTTGGGCGCGCTGGCGATCTTCTTTCCGCATATCATCGGCGTGGGATACGAGACGACCTCGGCGGCGCTGACGGGAGAGTTGTTGCTCTACGAGGCGATCATCTTCGCCGCGCTCAAGGCCCTGGCCGCGACCATCACCATCGCCGGTCGGATGGGGGGCGGGGTGTTCTCGCCCTCGTTGATGCTGGGGGCGTTGTCGGGGCTGGCCTTCGGCCTGATCGCGACGGCCATCTTTCCCGACGTATCCGGGTCGCAGACGCTCTATGCGCTGGCGGGCATGGGCGCGGTCGCCGCGGCCGTGCTCGGCGCGCCGATCTCCACCACGCTGATCGTGTTCGAACTGACCGGCGACTGGCAGACGGGCCTTGCGGTGATGGTGGCGGTGTCCCTTTCGACGGCCATCGCCTCGCGGCTGGTGCACCGGTCCTTCTTCCTGACGCAGCTGGAGCGGCGCAACATCCACCTTGCCGCCGGGCCGCAGGCCTACCTTCTGGCGATGTTCCGGGTGGGCAAGGTGATGCGTCCCATGGACCATGAAAACAGCGCCCCGCAGGAAAAGCTCCTGACGCTGGTCGAGCAGGGGATCTATACCGACACCAACGCAACGCTGGAACGTGCCCTGCCGATCTTCGAGAATACCGGCCTCGATTACGTGCCCGTTGTCCAGCTTGCCCCGGGGGATGGCCCGCCCGCGCTGGAAGGTGCGTTGTTCCATGTCGATGCGCTCAAGGCCTATAACCGCGCGTTGGCGGCGACGGCGGCCGAGGAACACAGCTAAGCCCCCCGGTTTCCGGCATCTCGCAGATCCTGGTTGGGCAACGCGTTGTTTCTTTAAGCCAACCGTTCGAAAGGCTTGCCAGCCGCCCCTGGGCGCGGCCATGCTTGCGCCATGGGAATTCGGGGGCGTCTGGCCGCATATGCCGCGGCACTGTTTGCAACGCTGGTGCTGTTCCTGTCATCCGCGCCGGTCCAGGCGCAGGGCGGGGCGGAGCTCGCCCGCAGCACGCTGTCGCGGATCCCGCAAGCGGCGCTATCGGGCGCGTCGGAGTCCATCGTGATCGGTGTGGGCAATGGCGACGCCGTGCGCTGGCCCGCGGTGCGCGGCGCGCAGATCGGCGTCAATCCCAATACGCCGAACCTGTTCTCGGCGATCCGCAGCGCCTCGCCCCTGCAAATGCGGGTCTGGCAAGAATTCACCGACGACGAGGTGCGCGAGGCCAGCGGCATGAACCCGTCGGACTGGATCACGACATTCGAGGTCGCGTCCGGTGACATCCGCCTCGGGGGGATGGAGATCCATCCCGACAGTTCCATGCGCCTGCGCGGCAACCTCTTCGGCAACGGGTTCGAGATGGGCGAGCGGC
This sequence comes from [Roseibacterium] beibuensis, assembly GCF_039542305.1. NCBI lineage: Bacteria > Pseudomonadati > Pseudomonadota > Alphaproteobacteria > Rhodobacterales > Roseobacteraceae > Roseicyclus > [Roseibacterium] beibuensis. The sequence continues at coordinate 689,728 of NZ_BAABHW010000001.1, forward strand.
GGGGCGTCACCATCATGTGGCGCGGGGATGCCGATTACGAGGCCGCCGAGGCGCGCGTCGATCCGGCCAACCCGTTTGGCGGGGACAGGGGGCTTTCGACCCGTTTCGCCATCTACGATGACCGGATGCTCTGGGCCACCGGCTGGCCGACGCTGGACGCGGCCATGGCACCCTCCGGGGCAAGCCTTGCCGCCATGCCCGACGTCGAGGCGCTGCTGTCTGGCCTCGCACGGGCGGGCAGCCTCGGCGTTGCGGCCTCGGTGCGCATCTGGCTTCGAAACGGCGGCACGCTTCCGATTGCCAATGCGGACGCGGCGGCGCTCGAAGGCCTGTTGCTCAGCGACGCGGCCGCGCGCGAGAACGAAGGCGCGGCGCTCGTCTTGCTGTTCGCGCCAGGTACGGAGCTCGACGGGCTGGATACGCGCCTGGCCGAGGCCTGGCCGATCCTTCATGCCGGACGTGTCGCCGAGGCCCCGAGCATCACCCTCAGCCCCGGTGCGCAGCCGACCGTGACGATCGCGCTGAATGGCGGCTGGGGCGAGGATGGAGCGGCCACGAATGGCGCCTATGACACGCTGGTTTCGGCGCTTGAGGGCGGGCGTCTCGGTTTCCTGCTGTCGCAATAAGCGGCACGCGGCCGGCGCCATTACAGCTGCTCGACCGTTACCTTGTCGCTGTAGAAGGCGATGTGATCCCGGATATCTGCCACGCGGTCGATCGGGTCCTCGTAGCTCCAGGCCGCATCGGGGATGTCACCGGCTGCCGTGGACACCGTGTAATAGCTTGCCTGGCCCTTGAAAGGGCAGCGCGTGGTCGAGTCGGTTTTCTCCAGAAACGCCATGCCGACGTCGGCGCGGGGGAAATAGATCACCGCGGGCATGTCACCCTCGGTCAGTTCCTTGGCGTCCGAGGACTCCGCCACGACGGCACCGCCTGCACGGACAACCCATTTGCCCGTCGCGTTCCTGATCTTGATATGCTCGCCCATCACGGTCCCCTCCACTGTCGTCGACGTTGCTTATAGCCTCCACCCCCGGCTTTGCCCATGTTCTGTGACAGGGGCGTGTCAAACCGGCGCGGTTGCCTGCCCCAGCCAATCGGCCGCCGCCCCATCCAGGCGCGGCCCGATCCGCCGCGCAACGCCCTCATGATAGCTGTTGAGCCAATCGCGTTCGGCCGGCGACAGCATGTCGGCCACGACAAGGCGCCGGTCGATCGGGGCCCAGGTCAGCGTCTCGAAGGCAAGCAGCGCGCGATGCGCATCGCCGCCCGGCGGTGTGTCGGCCTCGGTCACGACGACGAGGTTCTCGATCCGGATGCCAAAGGTCCCCTCGCGATAGTATCCCGGTTCGTTCGACAGGATCATCCCGGGCTCCAGCGGCAGCGTCGACACGCGGCTAAGCCGTTGTGGCCCTTCATGGACGCCGAGGTAGACACCGACACCATGCCCCGTGCCATGGTCGAAATCGCGGCCCGCGGCCCAGAGCGGCGCGCGGGCAAGCGCGTCCAGGTGCCCGCCTGTCACACCCTTGGGAAAGCGCGCCCGATGGATGGCGATCATGCCCTGCAACACCTGGGTGAAGGCTGTCTTCTCCTCGTCGCCCACCTCGCCCACGGGCAGGGTGCGGGTGATGTCGGTGGTCCCGTCCTCGTATTGGCCGCCGCTGTCGATCAGGAACAACTGACCCGGAAGGACCCGCGCATTGGTTTCTTCGGTCACGCGGTAATGCACGATGGCGCCATGCGCGCCGGCCCCTGCGATGGTGTCGAAGCTGATATCCTTCAACGCGCCCGTCTCGGCGCGGAAGGCTTCCAGCGACCGCACGCAATCGATCTCGGTCAGGTTGCCCTTGGGCGCCTCGGTATCGAACCAATGCAGGAACCGCGCCACTGCCGCGCCGTCGCGCAAATGCGCCTCGGTCGTGGCCCTGATCTCGGCCGGCGTCTTTTTCGCCTTGGGCAAGAGGCAGGGATCGGCCGCTTTCGCGATCTCGACGCCGGCCTCCTCCAGCACCTGCGCCACCCGCACCGGCGCGGTCGCCGGGTCCACGCGCACGGGTCCCGCGAGGTTGGCCAAGGCCGCGTCGAATGCCTCCCAGCCGAGGACCGTGATCGCCGGGTCCGGCCCCAGCCCTTTGAGTTTCGCCGGATCGGTGAACAGTGTCACACGGGCGTCGTCTTCGATGATCGCGAAGGCCTGCGTGACCGGCAGATGCGGCAGGTCACCGCCACGGATGTTCAAGAGCCACGCGATGGAGTCCGGCAGGGTCAGAACCGCAGCGCGCTGGCCCTCTTCCCGCAGAAGCGCCGCGATCTCCCCGCGCTTCTCGCCCGAGGTCTTCCCGGCATACTCCACCGGGTAGCCGCGCGCCGGTTCGGTCGGTGGGGCAGGGCGGTCGGTCCAGATCGCATCGACCGGGTTCGCGATGGGGCGCAGGCTGATCTTCCGTTTCGCCAGGGCCACCTCCAACCGGTCGATCTCCGAAGAGCTGTGCAGCCACGGGTCATAGCCGATCACGCCGCCCCCCGGCACATGGTCGAGCAGCCAATCTTCCAGCTTGGTCTCGGGCCAGTCGACCGGCGTGAAGGCGCCCGTGTCCACCTGCGCTTTCACCTGCACCCGGTAGCGCCCGTCGACGAACACACCGGCGACGTCGGGCAGAACCGCGCAGAACCCGGCCGACCCGGTGAACCCGGTCAGCCAAGACAGGCGTTCATCACAGGCGGCGACATATTCCCCCTGGTGTCGATCCGCGCGCGGCACAAGGCAGCCGGTCACTCCATCCTGCGCAAGATGCGCGCGCAACCGTGCCAGCCGCTTCGGCCCGTCCTCGGGCCGCGTTGTCGCTGAAAACTCCTGAAACATTGCCACCTTTCCCCGCACCAGACAGGAGGGCGCTGTCCCACCCCATCTTTATCCCAGAAATATGCACGCGCGGACCGCGCGCGCTCGGCAAGGGGCTCGATGCCCCTTGTCGAGCGGTCTCGTGCGACGGGCGCCCCCGGTCGCGAACGTCAACTTGCCCGTTTCATGCCCATCACGCGGGCGCGCGCCCGCGGGTCGCTGTCAAACAGCGAGGCCAGTTGCTCGGTGATCGCGCCGGCCAGCTGTTCGGCATCGGTGATCGTCACCGCGCGCTCGTAATAGCGCGTAACGTCATGGCCGATCCCGATCGCCAGCAGTTCCACGGCACGGCGCTTTTCTACCATGGCGATCACGTCGCGCAGGTGCTTCTCGAGGTAGTTCGCCGGGTTCACGCTGAGGGTGCTGTCATCCACCGGCGCCCCGTCCGAGATCACCATCAGGATCTTGCGCGCCTCGGGCCGGTTCAGCATCCGCCGATGCGCCCATTCCAGCGCCTCGCCGTCGATGTTTTCCTTCAGCAGACCCTCTTTCATCATCAGGCCAAGATTGTCGCGCACCCGCCGCCAGGGCGCATCGGCGGGCTTGTAGATGATGTGGCGCAGGTCGTTCAGACGTCCGGGTTGCTGCGGCCGCCCCTCGGCCAGCCATTCCTCGCGCGACTTGCCGCCTTTCCAGGCGCGGGTGGTGAAGCCGAGGATCTCGACCTTCACGCCGCAACGTTCCAGCGTGCGGGCCAGCACATCGGCGCAGATCGCGGCGATGGAGATCGGCCGCCCGCGCATCGAGCCGGAATTGTCCAGAAGCAGCGTCACCACCGTGTCGCGGAACTCGGTGTCCTGCTCGACCTTGAAGCTGAGCGGCGTCGTCGGGTTGGCCACCACGCGGGCCAGGCGTCCGGCATCGAGAATGCCTTCCTCGCGGTCAAAATCCCAACTGCGGTTCTGTTGCGCCTGCAAGCGGCGCTGCAGCTTGTTGGCGAGGCGACTGACCGCGCCTTTCAGCGGGTCGAGTTGCTGGTCGAGATAGGCGCGCAGGCGTTCCAGTTCCTGCGGCTCGGCCAATTCGCTGGCCTCGATCTCCTCGTCATGCTCGGTTGTGTAGACCTTGTAATCGGGGTCCGCGTCGGAATGGGGCTGCGGCGGGGGCGGCTCCAGCGGGGCTTCGCCTTCGGGCAGTTCCTGTTCTTCCGCCTCGTCCATGTCGCCCTGGTCGTCCATCTCGACCTGGGCCTGGCTGGCATCCTGCTGTTCGTCCTGGCTGCGTTCCGGGCTGGCCTCGGCGTCGTCTTCCTGGCTGTCGTCTTCGCCGGTGGAGTCGGGCTGATCCTCTTCCGACTCGTCCCCGGCCTCTTCCTCGCTCTCGTCGTCCAGATCGTCCGGGTCTTCGCCCAACTGGTCGCCGTAGCCGAGGTCCTGGATCATCTGGCGCGCGAACTTGGCGAAGGCGGTCTGGTCGGACAGCACCTCGGACAGATCGCCAAGGCGGTCGTCGCAGCGATCCTCGATGAAGCCGCGCCACAGCTCCATCACGTTGGCGGCCTCGGGCGGCAGGTCGCGCCCGGTGGCAAGATGCCGGATCAGGTAGCCCGCAGCGGTGGCCAGCGGCGCTTCGGCGGCTTCGCGCACCTCGCCATAGCCCTTGCGGCGGGCCTCGTGTCCGATCTTGGCGTCGATATTCTTGGCGGTGCCGGGCATGTCGCGCGCGCCCATCGCCTCGCAGCGGGCGGTTTCCATCGCGTCCATCAGGTCGCGGGCCATCGCCCCGGAGGGCGCGTAGCGCGCGGCCGTTCCCGCATCGTGATAGCGGTGGCGCAGGGCCAAGGCATCCGCGGTGCCACGCGCCAGCAGAACCTCGTCGCGGGTCATGCGGCGGCTGATCTGGGGCAGCCGCACGCTGTCATTCGTCAGACCCGGCGGATCGACGGTGTAGCTGACGGCCAGATCCGGGTCGTCGGCCATCACGCGGGTGGCTTCGGCCAGGGCCTTCTTGAACGGCTCTGCGGGGTTGTCTGAGGTCGGTTTCGCCATGGCGTGGAATGTGGACCGCGAATGGGCCGAGGGCAAGGTGGCTCGCGCGCTATTCCTCGCCGTCAGCGGCGTATTTCGGAGGGGGGCGAGCAGCAAGCCAGGGATGTCAGGCCGCGAGGGTCTGTGCCCTGTCTCATTGATCGCCGTCCGGTTCCTCGTCCGCAGGCGCATCGCCGGCCAGCCGGTCGCGCAACGCGTTGCAGAACCCGAGATTGCCTTCGAGGTTCGCGTCGAACACCGTGCCGCCTTCGGCCTGGTTCGCCGTCATCCGGTCGAGATACAACTCCGTCGCCGCGTCGACCCACGGCACCACGACTTCGAAGGCGGCCTCCATATCTTCGGAGCCGGTCTCATCCTGCCAGACGAGGACCGAGAACACGGCCATGTCGGTTTCGCGCTCGGCGGCCATCCGCCCGACCTCGGTCTGCTCTCCGGCGTAAAGGCGAAAGGCGCGGAACAGCGCGGTGCATTGCACCAACGTCTCGCCGGCCCCCGCCGCGGCCAAGGCGGCCCCCATCGCTTCGTCGAAACCTTCGGGGGCGGCCGGGGCTTCGCTCATCTCTTGCGCGGTGGCGGGCAAGGCAAGGCAGAGCGCGCAGAGCGCCGCGCGGATCGGGGGGAGAGGCATGCAAAGTCCTTCGAAGGTCGGGTCGGTCGTGGACCCCAGCCTAGCAGGCCCGCCACGAAACACCACCCAACGCGGTCAGGTCAGTCGCGCGCACCAGTCGATGCGGGACCCGCCGCTGTAGCGCACCGCCAACCCCTCGGCGATCAGGGTGCGCCCGACATCCACCCCGTCGAGACGCAGCTGCACGAGGCGGCGGTCGTAGCGGTCGATCCCGCCCAGTCGCGCGTCGACGCGCGCGGCATTGCGCACAAGCTGACGCAACCGGTCGGTCGCGCGCCGGGCAAGCTCCGCCTCTTCCCGGCATCCGGGCTGATAGCTTTCGGGCGTGTCATACCCGGTCAGGCGGGCGCGAAACCGGCCTTCTGTCGCACAGGTCATATCCACCGTGTCGCCATCGACCACGTTGGTCACGCGGCACGCGTCGCCCTGTTCGGGTGCGGGTGGCAGGCCTGGTGTGCAGGAGGCGGCTGCCAGCACGACAGCAACCGAACCGGCAAAAAGAAAACGGGCAAGAGAACCACTCATGCCCGTTTCTTAACAGATCGTTAACGGTTGGCCAGCCGTCCCAGCCGGACCGCGCGCCGGATCAGCCGAGGCTCATCGAGGCGGCGCTTTCCGGCAGTTCCTCGTCAAAGCAACGCTGGTAGAACTCGGCCACGGTCTGGCGTTCAAGCTCGTCGCACTTGTTGAGGAAGGACACGCGGAACGCATAGCCCACGTCGCGGAAGATCTCGGCGTTCTGGGCCCATGTGATCACCGTCCGCGGGCTCATCACGGTCGACAACTCGCCATTCATGAAGGCCGTGCGCGTCAGGTCGGCCACGGTCACCATCTGGCTGACCGTGCGGCGTCCCTTCTCGGTGTTGTAATGCGGGTTCTTGGACAGAACGATCGCGGTTTCCGCATCATGGCTGAGGTAGTTCAGCGTGGCCACCAGCGACCAGCGGTCCATCTGCGCCTGGTTGATCTGCTGCGTGCCATGATACAGGCCGGTCGTGTCGCCCAGGCCCACCGTGTTGGCTGTCGCGAACAGGCGGAAATACGGGTGCGGCGTGATGATCTCGTTCTGGTCGAGCAGGGTCAGCTTGCCGTCATGCTCCAGAACACGCTGGATCACGAACATCACGTCGGCGCGGCCCGCATCGTATTCGTCGAACACGATGGCGACGGGGTTGCGCAGCGCCCAGGGCAGGATGCCCTCGTGGAACTCGGTCACCTGCTTGCCGTCGCGCAGCTTGATCGCGTCCTTGCCGATCAGGTCGATCCGGCTGATGTGGCTGTCGAGGTTCACGCGCACGGCGGGCCAGTTCAGGCGCGCGGCGACCTGTTCGATATGGGTCGATTTGCCGGTGCCGTGATAGCCCTGGATCATCACGCGGCGGTTATGGGCAAAGCCCGCGAGGATCGCCAGCGTCGTGTCGGGGTCGAACTTGTAGGTCGAGTCGAGGTCGGGCACGCGGTCGGTGGCTTCGGCAAAGCCCTTCACCTTCATGTCGGTGTCGATCCCGAACACCTCCCGGACCGAGATTTCTTCGGTCGGTTTTGCATCCATGCTCAAGCTGCCATCGGCCATGTCGTCCTCGGGAATTATCTGGAAAGGGATCGAACCCGCTGGTGGTGCAACATATCGCGGGAGGCTGCAAGGGGAAGGGGCGCTTTCGTCTCGCCTGACGCGGTTTCCGCGCTGCCGGGGCTTTCCATTATAGCCATGCCGTGATCTGCTTGACCCATGGATGCACGCGCAGAACTGGAAGCCCTGATCGCACGGGTGGCCCTTGGGGATCGTGCGGCCTTTTCCGCGCTTTATGATGCCACGTCCGCGAAACTTTTCGGCACCTGCCTTCGTGTTCTCAAGGTAAGGGCCGAGGCCGAAGAGGTTCTGCAAGAGGTGTATGTCCTGATCTGGCAAAAGGCGGATCGCTACCAGGTGACAGGGCACAGCCCGATGACATGGCTGATCACGCTGGCGCGCAACCGGGCCATCGACCGGCTGAGGGCGCGCAAGCCCTCGACCGAGATCGACGATGCCCTGCCGCTTGCCGATGCCGCCCCAGGACCCGAGGCGAAAGCGGTTGCGGCGGGTGAGGCGCGGCGGGTGGTGGCCTGCATGGACGAATTGAAGGCGGACCGCGCCGCAGCCGTGCGCGGGGCCTATCTGGACGGCATGAGTTACGCCGATCTGGCCGAGCGCCACGCGGTGCCGCTCAATACGATGCGAACCTGGCTGCGCCGCAGCCTGCAACAGTTGAAGGAGTGCCTGTCGAGATGAGCGACCGTCCCGACATGATGGGCGGGGGGCTGGGCCCCGACGATGACGCGCTCGCCGCGGAGTACGCCCTCGGGCTGCTCGCACCCGGCGAGGCGCGGATCGTCGAGCAGCGCATGCTCGACGACCTGTCCATGCGGCGCGCGGTCGAAAGATGGCAGGCGCAGTTCGCCGGCATTGCCGAGGTCGAGGTCGACGCCATCTCGCCGCCCGATCATGTGAAGGCCGCCGTCGAGCGCAGACTCTTTGGCGAGGAAAGCGCCGCGTCACGGCCCACGCTCTGGCAGCGTGTCGGGTTCTGGCGCGCCTTGTCCGGTGTGAGCACCGTCGTCGCGGCGGTCGCCGTTGGGGTGGCCATTCTGCCGGTGATCCAGCCGCCCGAGCCGGGCCCGGACCCTGAGGCACCCGCCGAGGGCATCCCGCCCGGCACGATCCTGATGACGCACCTGATCCCCGTTGAGGATTCCGGCCTTGGACTGGCCCTCACGCGGGAACCCGATGGGACTTTGCGGGTCAATCGCGTGGCGGGCGCGCCGACACCGGGCCGCGAACAGCAACTGTGGCTGATCGTGGAGGGGCAGGACGCGCCCATCTCGCTTGGCCTTCTGGCCGAAGACCAGATCACCACTCTGACCCCGGACGGGGAGACGGCACGGCTTTTCGAAGCGGGCGCCTCCGTCGCGATCTCGGATGAGCCGCCCGGCGGGTCGCCCACGGGGCTGCCGACCGGGGCAATCCTCGCCCTCGGCACGCTCGTGCCTCTCTGATTATACGGTCAAGCGGCCCTGCCTTGCCTCATCGGAAACCGCCAATCCCGGCCCGGCCAAGGGTCTGAGGATTTTTTCTGACCCATCTGAAACTCCCGCGCCTCCCCTCTCGTGGCTGCTCATATCTCCGGGACAAGGAAACGCCCCGGTGACCAAAGCAACAGAGAGGACAACCATATGTTCACCCCCAAGACGCTTGCAGCCACCGCCACCGCCGTCATTCTTGGCGGCACTGCCTTGGCCCAGTCCGTGCCCATGGTGGGCGGCGCGCCGATGTATCCCAACATGAATATTGTCGAGAATGCCGTGAACTCGGCCGATCACACCACGCTGATCACCGCCGTCCAGACCGCGGACCTTGTCGATACGCTGGCCGGCGACGGTCCCTTTACCGTGTTCGCGCCGACGAATGACGCCTTTGCCGCCTTGCCCGCAGGCTCGGTCGAAGCCCTGTTGGAGCCCGGCAACCGGGACCGCCTGACCGAGATCCTGACCTGTCACGTGGTGGCGGCCGAGGCCTTTTCCTCGGCGATCGCGGGTATGATCGCCGATGACGGCGGTGCACACCCGATCGACACGGTCGGCGGCTGTACCTTCACCGCGCGGATGCAGGGCGGCCAGATCATGATCGAGGACGAGCAGGGCCGCATGGCCACCGTCACGCAGGCCGATGTCGATCAGTCCAATGGCGTGATCCACGTCATCGACACGGTGCTTCTGCCCGACGCGTAAGCGCGCCGCGCAAGACACAGCCCGATCCGGCCCGGATTGCCCCCGGGCTGGACGACGGCCGAGGCGCGGGTCCAGTCCGCGCGTGTTTGTCCCCAACGTGGTGGTGCCGGGTCCTTAGACCCATGGGGCCCCTCCCGGTGCCATCGCCTCGGCCGCCGCCCTTTGAAACAAGGGGTATCTTCCCCACATAACAAGCGAAAGGAGATCGCCATGATATCCAGACGCAGCCTGATGGGCGCGGTGGGAGCGGCCCTGGCCGCAACGCCGTTCAGCACCCGCCATGCGCAAGCCGCCCTTGCCGAGGGGCCGTTCGAGATCACGCGCACCGAGGCAGAATGGCGCGCGATGCTGAGTGATGCGGAATACGCCGTCCTGCGCGAGGCCGGGACCGAGCGCGCCTATACCAGCCCCCTGAACGATGAAACCCGCGACGGACTTTTCCATTGCCGGGGCTGCGACCTGCCGCTCTATTCCTCGGAAACCAAGTTCGACAGCGGCACGGGCTGGCCCAGCTTCTACGAGGCGCTGCCCGACGCCATCGGCACGATGGAGGACCGGTCCTTCCTGCTGATGGTGCGCACCGAATGTCATTGCGCTCGCTGCGGCAGTCACCTCGGCCATATCTTCGAGGATGGGCCCGAACCGACCGGGATGCGCCATTGCATCAACGGCGTGGCGCTGCGGTTTCAGCCCGCCTGAGCGGCAACGGCTGCACCGAAAAAGGCCGGGCGTTCTGCCCGGCCTTTTTTAGTCTCGTGTCGCGCCAGCGTCAGTTCCAGCAGCTTACCCGAACCGCGATATCTGCGCCCAGGCGCGACAGGTTCTCGCGGTTCATCATCCCGGCGGGCGTGGCGATCTGCGGCGCGACACCGGCCTGCTGCAGGATCGGCAACAGCTGATCGCCGCGCAGCGCCAGCGTCACCTCGCCGGGCAGGGCGCGGCCATCCAGCATGCCGGGCAGCACCATGCCCAGAACCGCACCCGAGGCGTCGATGACCGGGGCGCCCGCTTCGCTATCGGCGGTTTCCACGTCCAGCCGCTGCACGGTGGTCTCGCCATTCACGCCGGACAGGGCCGAGATCGAACCAAAGCTGGTCGACGCGGCCGACAGGGCACCGTTGAACGGAAAGCCTGCGACGGCGATTTCACCGCGCACGCGGCCCGGCGTTTCCGCCATCCGCGCATAGTCCAGCGGGGCCAGCGCCGTGCGGGGGCGCAGAACCGCGATCCCGAGGGCGTCGTCGCGATAGGCGATGTCGGCCTCGTAGGCATTGTCGATCAGCACGCGGGAACATTGCCCGGTGGGTCCGGTCACGGCCTCGGTCGTGGTCAGCACCGTGCCGCGGCTGTCGATGAAGAACCCCGTCCGCAAAACCTCGGGGCGGCGCACTTCGAACCCGGAGACAAGGTCGATATCCTGGCCTGCACCCTCCGGCACGAAGGCCGGATCGAGCGCGCCGTCGAAATAGCTGATCGTCTCCTGCATGATGGGCAGGATCTGCTCGACATCCTCGTCCCGCTCGGGGCCCCAGATCAGGGTGAAGCCCTTGACGGCCCCGCCCACGACGCGCGCCTCGGTATGGCTGCGCAGGGTGGCCGACTGACCCGTCAGCAGGAAGCGGTCGCCCTGGCGTTCCCGCTCGCCCTGCATCGGCACGATTTCAAGCGTCTGCATGATCTCGTAGAGGCCGAAAAGCGTGGCGCGGTCGCCCGGCTGGCTGATCAGCAGCACCTGCAATCCGCTGTCGTTGATGCTGTCATACTGCGCGAAGGGGAAGTTGTATTCCGAGAATTCGACCATGCCGAGGGGCAGATCGATTTCGATGCCAGCGCCGTCGTCCCGCACGGTGGTGATGCCAAGCCTTGCCAGTTCTTCGGCGCGTTGGTTCAGCAACTCGGCCCGCTGCCGCGTGGTCAGGATGCCCGTCGGCTCATAGCCGCGCGATTGCTGCCAGGCAGACATGGCGGCCCGGGTGCCGGGGCCGAACGCCCCGTCGATGCCACCGCGGTAAAATCCGTAATACTGAAGGGCGATCTGCAGCGCGTCGCGCTGTTCGCGGGTGAGCTGGGCTTCGCTCTGGCGCGCCTCGGCAACGGTTTCCTCGGGCAGGGAGGCAGGTTCGGGCGGCGTCACCTCTTCGACGACCTCTTCCGCGACCTCCTCGGCGACCGCGTCCACGACCTCTTCCGCCAATTCCTCGGACGCATCCTCGGCCGAGGCGACGACACCTTCGGTGGTCACGACACTATCCCCGGCCAGGGTGTTCACACCCACCGGGAAGAACTGCTCGGTGAAGGCCTGTCCGTCCTGCAGGAAACTGTCACCGGGGATCAGGCCCTGTGCGCGAAGCTGGCCCAGAAGCGTAACCGCCTCGGCGCGCGCGTAGGGACCAAGCGCAATGGCGTAGAAGCGCGCGCCGGCGCGGAAGCCGTTCACATCCTCCAGAAGCTGCGCATAGGCGCGCGTGCGCTGTTCGGTCGTGGCAAGATCCGGGTAGCTTTCGATCTGGATCCAGACCCGCTGATCGGGGTCCTGTGCGCTGGCCGGTCCGGCCAGCGATACGCCAAGGCCCAAGACCAGCGTCAGGGCGAGAATGCCCCGGAGAAAAGTCGTCAACATCGTTTCAAAAACCCTGTCGTTTCGAGGCTTTGTGTATGGCGCGGTGTAAAATCTCCGCACGTTCCCGGCGGACGTTAGCAGAGGGTCTGCCCCTTACGCCAGTGAAGAAGCACGTTTTCGGGCCATGCGGTGTGGCGCATCCGCCCTGCAAGGCGGTGCACCCTGATTGACCCTTTGGTGCCGCGCGCATAGGAAGGCGCCGAACCCCAACAGACGCCACGGGATCGACGCCATGTCCGCCGCCACGACCAAAGCCGACGCGCCCCGCAGTTTCCAGGAGATCATCCTGCGGCTGCAGACCTACTGGGCCAGCCAGGGCTGCGCCATCATGCAGCCCTACGACATGGAGGTCGGCGCGGGCACCTTTCACCCGGCGACAACGCTGCGCAGCCTTGGCTCCAGGCCTTGGGCCGCCGCCTATGTCCAGCCCTCGCGCCGCCCGACCGACGGGCGCTACGGCGAGAACCCGAACCGGTTGCAGCACTACTACCAGTACCAGGTGCTCATCAAACCCAGCCCGCCCGATTTGCAGGCGCTCTATCTCGGCAGCCTCGAAGCCATCGGCATCGACCTTGCCATGCATGACGTTCGGTTCGTCGAGGATGACTGGGAAAGCCCGACGCTGGGGGCCTGGGGCCTCGGGTGGGAGGTCTGGTGCGACGGCATGGAAGTCAGCCAGTTCACCTATTTCCAGCAGGTTGGCGGCCATGACTGCCATCCGGTCTCGGGCGAACTGACCTACGGGCTGGAGCGTCTGGCCATGTACGTGCTTGGCATCGACCATGTCATGGACATGCCCTTCAACGACCCCGATGCGCCGATCCCGCTGAGCTATGGCGACGTGTTCCGCCAGACCGAGGAAGAATACTCGCGCTTCAATTTCGATGTGGCCGAGACAGCGGTCCTGTTCCGGCATTTCGAGGACGCCGAAGCCGAGTGCCAGCGCATCCTGAACGAGCCCCATGACGATCCGAAAACGGGCAAGCGTATCGTGCTGGCGCATCCGGCGTATGACCAGTGCATCAAGGCCAGCCATATCTTCAACCTGCTGGATGCGCGCGGCGTGATCTCGGTGACCGAGAGGCAGGCCTATATCGGGCGTGTCCGCGCGCTGGCGAAACTCTGCGCTGATGCCTTCGTGGCGACCGCGGCGGGCGGGTTCCGCCCGGCGGACAGCGCGGCATGACGGCGGGCAAATGGGTCGTCCTTGCGTTGGTCGCAACGGCCATCGCGGCCGGTGTGGGCCTTTGGTACGCCCAGACCCAGGCTTGGTATGGCCCGGTGGATACGCCCGACATCACCTTCAGCGCGCCGGACGGAACACCGATGGAGCGGCCCCTGCTGGCGTTCGAGGGGATCGACGCCAGCACCTCGCCGCTGCGCTACCGCGCCTGTTTCGCGCTTGACCCGTCAGAGGTCGCCCCGCTGATCGAAGCGGGCATGGCCTATGACACGCCCGAGCCGCTCGTCGCGCCCGGCTGGTTCGAGTGCTACGACGCCGAAACCATCGCGCTGGCGCTCGACCGCGACGAGGCGACCGCGATCCTCGGGGTACGCAACATCGCGACCGGCGTGGACCGCGTGATCGCGCTTTTCCCCGATGGGCGTGGCTTTGCGTGGCACCAGTTGAACGGCACGCTGGAATGACCCTCACCGAACCCGGTTGCCCCCGCGCGCCCTTCGCGCGATAGACCGACCAACCCGACCCGAGCTTCAGGACCAATCCGATGCCCGACCTTCTGCTGGAACTCTTTTCCGAGGAAATCCCCGCCCGCATGCAGGCGCGCGCGGCGGAAGACCTCAAGCGCCTCGTCACCGACGGGCTGGTCGAGGCGGGTCTGACCTATGCCGGGGCAGGGGCCTTCTCGACCCCGCGGCGGCTGGTTCTGGCGCTGGAAGGGCTGAGCGCCGAGTCCCCGACCATGCGCGAGGAACGGCGCGGCCCCCGCACCGACGCGCCCGAAAAGGCGCTGGAGGGGTTCCTGCGGTCGACCGGCCTCAGCAAGGACCAGCTTGAGGCGCGCGAGGAAAAGAAGGGCAGCTTCTGGTTTGCCACCATCGAAACCCAGGGCCGCCCCGCCGCCGAGATCGTGGCCGAGGTCGTCACCCGGACCGTCCGCACCTTCCCCTGGCCCAAGTCGATGCGTTGGGGGGCGGGCTCCTTGCGGTGGGTGCGCCCGCTGCATTCCATCCTCTGCGTTTTGTCAGACGAGAACGGCTCCAGCACCGTCGCCTTCGACATTGATGGCATCGAGGCCGGCAATACGACCGAGGGGCACCGCTTCATGGCGCCCGGCCGCTTTACCGTGAATTCTTACGACGACTACGCGGCCAAGCTGGCCAAGGCGCATGTGATCCTCTCGCCCGAAGAACGGGCAGAGAAGATCTGGCATGACGCGACCACGATGGCCTTTGCCGCCGGCATGGAGGTGGTCGAGGATCGCGCGCTTCTGGCCGAGGTGGCGGGGCTGGTCGAATGGCCGGTCGTGCTGATGGGCGATATCGGGGACGAGTTCCTTGGCCTTCCGCCCGAGGTTCTGCAGACCTCCATGCGCGAGCACCAGAAATTCTTCTCGGTGAAGAACCCGTCCACGGGCCGGATCGAGAAATTCATCACCGTCGCCAACCGCGAGACCGCCGATCATGGCGCGACGATCCTTGCCGGGAACCAGAAGGTTCTGGCCGCGCGCCTGTCGGATGCCAAGTTCTTCTGGGAAAACGATCTGCGCATCGCCAAGTCCGGCATGACCGAGTGGATGGACTCGCTGGAAAACGTGACCTTCGAGCGCCGTCTTGGCAGCCAGGCCGACCGCATCCAGCGCATCGCGTCGCTGGCGCGGGAAATCGCGCCGGTGGTGGGCGCCGACCCCGAGGATGCCGCGACCGCCGCCAAGCTCGCCAAGGCCGACCTGTCCTCGGAAATGGTCTATGAGTTCCCCGAGTTGCAGGGCGTCATGGGCCGCTACTATGCCGAGGCCGCCGGCCATGCGCCCGATATCGCCGCCGTGGCGGAGGAACATTACCAGCCGCTCGGCCCGTCGGACGATGTGCCGTCCTCGCCGCTTTCGGTCGCCGTCGCCCTGGCCGACAAGATCGACACACTGACGGGGTTCTGGGCCATCGACGAGAAGCCGACCGGGTCGAAAGACCCTTTCGCGCTGCGCCGCGCCGCGCTCGGGATCATTCGCATCGTGCTGAGTGAGGGGCGTCGCCTGTCGCTGGATCGCTTCATCGACAGCCAGGTTCTGCGCCACAAGATCGCGTTGGAGCGCCCCGTGGTCGGCGATGACGTGATCGACACGATGGAAGAGATCCTTGAAGAGATCGCGGAGCGGGGCGTCTTCGGCGCCGCCTTCCGCGCGGTGACCGACCGTCTCAAGGCCGCTGGCAACGGGCCTGATCTGGAAGAGGGCTCGCCCCTGCGCACCGTGGGGGACATGGTGCCGGACCTGTCCACGGACCTGCTGGCGTTCTTCCATGACCGGCTGAAAGTGCACTTGCGGGCCGAAGGTCTGCGCCATGACGTGATCGACGCGAGCCTGTCGAAACCGCCCGCAGACGACCTGACGCTGGTTGTCGCCCGCGCCCGCGCCCTGCAGGAGGTCATCGCGACCGAGGATGGCGAGAACCTCGTTCAGGCCTATCGCCGCGCAGCCAATATCCTGACGCAGGCCGAGGAAAAGGACGGGGTCGAATACCGCTTCGGCGCCGATCCGAAATTCGCCGAGACGGACGAGGAAACGGCCTTGTTCGCGGCCCTCGATCAGGCGAAAGCGGCCATCGCCCCCGCGCTTGCGGCCGAGGATTTCACCGCCGCGATGGGCCATATGGCGGGTTTGCGCGCGCCGATCGACGCGTTTTTCGAGGCGGTGCAGGTCAATACCGACAACGAGATCGTCCGGCGCAACCGCCTGAATCTGCTGCACCAGATCGTGGAAACCTGCGGCCAGGTGGCCGATCTGGACAAGCTGGACGGGTAGGGCGGGCGGCCCCGGGCGGGCCGCTTTGCCACAGGCAACGTGGCGTCGCATCCTGTCACCTGAACTGGACAGGTCATTTCGTGCTAGTATGGTGTGCTGCACGCGCGAAAGGACGAGCATGATGCTCACCACACCCGACTTCACCGAGATCACGCCGACGGCCGACATTCGCACGGACCGGCACGGCAATCGCGCGAAATGCCTGCAACGCCTGGTCCGGCTGGATTTGCCGGTGCCGCCCACGGTCGCGCTGCCCTTTGACACGGTGCGCGCCATCGCCCAGGGGCGGATGCCGGACCTCGCGCAGGTGCTGGGGCTGTTCGGCCCCGATACGCTGGTTTCGGTCCGGTCCTCCAGCGAGGCCGCCGATTGGGGCGGTCCGGGCACCATCCTGAATATCGGCATGAACGACGCGCAGGCCGAGCGGCTTGCCGCCATCCACGGTCAATCCGCCGCCGACGCCTTCTATGTCAATTTCATCCGCAGCTATGCCGTCGATGTGCTGCGCCTTGACGAAGATGCCTTCGAAGGGCCGTTGACGCCCCGCCTCGCCAAGTCCCAGTTCGAGGACGAGATGGAGGAAGAGTTTCCGCAGGACCCAACCGTGCAACTTGCGCAGGTGCTCAAATCAATGGCGCGCGCGTGGGAGGGGACGACCGCACGCCTTTTGCGGCAGGCCAAGGGTGCGCCCGCCGATGCGGGCCTCGGGCTGGTGGTGCAGCAGATGGCGCTTGGTCCCGGCAAGGGGCTTTCGGGGGCGGGCGTCGTCCAATTCGTCTCGTCCGAAACGGGCGAGCCGCAGGTGACGGGCCGCTACCTGCCGCAGGGGCAGGGCCGTGCCGCCCTGTCGAAATCCGAGGCCCGGTATATCGAGCATGACGAACGCGGCCCGTCGCTTGAAGACGATGCGCCCGAGACCGTCGCCGCCCTGCGCGAGGCCGCACTGCTGATGCGGACCCGCCTGCGCGAGGAGATGCAGATCGAGTTCACGCTGATGGACGGGCATCTGTCGCTGCTCGACGCCGTGCGCGCGCCCCGTTCGGCCCGCGCCGAGGTCGCCATCGCCGTCTCATTGGCCGAGGACGGCATCATCCCGCGGCATGAGGCGCTGACGCGCATCGCGCCGAACACGCTGAACCAGATGCTCCACCGGCAGGTTCTGCCCGACCCGCATCGCGATGTGCTGACGACCGGCATCGCCGCGGCTCCGGGCGCTGCGCAGGGCCGCATCTGTTTCACCGCTGCCGCCGCGCAGGCCAGCGCCGCGAAGGGAGAGGCCTGCATCCTTGTCCGGCGCGAAACCAGCCCCGAAGATATTCGCGGCATGCATGCCGCCGACGCCATCCTGACCGAGCGGGGCGGCATGACCAGCCATGCCGCCGTGATCGCGCGGGGCCTTGGCGTGCCTTGTGTTGCCGGGGCCACCCAGCTTCAGATCGACAGCCGGAAGAAAAGCCTGACCGTGCCGGGCCGAAAGGTGTTTCACGAGGGCGATATCATCACGGTAGACGGCTCCTCGGGCGAGGTGCTGGTGGGCGCCGCCACGATGATCGAACCGGCCCTTGGCGGGGCCTTTGCGACGCTGATGGACTGGGCCGATGCCGAACGCGATATCGGCATCCGCGCCAATGCCGACACGGCCGGGGATGCCGCGATGGCGCAGCGCTTCGGCGTGGACGGGATCGGCCTGTGCCGGACCGAGCATATGTTCTTCGAGGCCGGTCGCCTGACGGTGATGCGCGAGATGATCTTCGCCGAGAACCCCGAGGATCGCGCCGCCGCGCTGGAACGCCTGCTGCCGATGCAGCGTGCCGATTTCCAGGGCCTGTTCGAGCTGATGCGCGGGCAGCCCGTGTGCATCCGCCTGTTCGACCCGCCGCTGCATGAATTCCTGCCCGGCGATCGCGAGGGTATCCATGCCTTGGCCGAGGCGCTGGACCTGCCCGCCAGCCGCGTCGCCTCGCGGATCGAGAACCTCCAGGAATTCAACCCGATGCTGGGGATGCGAGGGGTGCGCCTCGGCATCACCGTGCCCGAGATCTACGAGATGCAGGCGCGCGCCATTTTCGAAGCCACCATCGCCGCGTCCCGCAAGGGCGCGCCGGTCGTGCCCGAGATCATGATCCCCCTCGTCTCGGCCCGGCGCGAGGTCGAACTGGTCAAGGCGCGCATCGACGGGGTGGCCAGCGCGGTCAAATCGGAGACGCGCAAGGAATTCACCTATCGCCTTGGCGTCATGGTCGAAACGCCGCGCGCCGCGTTGCGCGCGGGCGAGATCGCGGAGCACTCCGCCTTCCTCTCCTTCGGGACGAACGACCTGACCCAGATGACCTATGGCCTGTCGCGCGACGATGCGGGCCGCTTCATGTCGGCTTATGTCCACCAGGGCGTGTTCGCAGAAGACCCTTTCACCCAGCTCGATATCGACGGTGTGGGCGAGTTGCTTTTGCTTGGGGCAGAGCGCGGGCGCGAGGCCCGGCCGGACGTCACCTTGTCGCTCTGCGGCGAGCATGGCGGCCATCCGCAATCCATCGGTTTTTGCCGGCGCGCCGGCTTCGACTACGTCTCCTGTTCCCCGTTCCGGGTTCCGGTCGCCAAGTTGGCGGCGGCACAATTGTCCATTCTTGACAAGCATTTGCCGCACGACGTTGATTTGGATATTGGCGCCGATGACTGATTTCGGCACGAGTGTCGTCAACTATTTGTGACCTGTTCAGCTTCAATCACTAGATTCGGTGCGAATTTTGTGACGCAGGCGAAACACGGTACACCACTCGACGACGGTCGAATCAACGGCTGCGCACGGGCCATGCCGTCCGTGGAAAGGGGTAAAATGTCGAGAAAGATGCAGCTGGCCGCCCTTGTGGCCGGCCTCATGAGTTTTGCGGTGCCCGCCGCCGCCGATACACTCAATCCCGAGGTGACGATGTCGACATCGCGGACCCCGGGTGGTGGGATCTCTGGTCGACTGGGCGCCCTAATGGGGATCGAGCAGGCGTCGCTCGCCACGCTCTCCGAAACGCGCCTGCGCCGCCTGGGTGCCCCTTACACCGGTGGAACGGGCGATGACGTGCGCATCATGGATGCCGCGGAGCTCGATGACCTGCGCCGCCCGCGCGGCAACCGGCAGTGGCAGTGCCTCACCGAAGCGCTCTATTTCGAGGCGCGCGGCGAACCCATCGTCGGCCAGTATGCCGTGGCCGAAGTCATCCTGAACCGCGTGGACAGTCCGAACTACCCCAACACGATCTGCGACGTGGTGCACCAGGGCACCGGGCGCCGGTTCGCCTGCCAGTTCACCTATACCTGCGACGGTCAGCCCGAAGACATGACCGAGCGCACCGCGTGGCACAGGGCTGGGCACATCGCCCGCATCATGATGGACGGTGCGCCGCGGGACCTGACGGGCGGGGCCACCCATTACCACGCCGATTGGGTCAGCCCGAACTGGGCGCGCGTCTATCCGCGCACCGCCGAATACGGCATCCACCTGTTCTACCGTCAGCAATACTGAGCGCGTCGTCTTTCGCGCCCGAACCGCCGCGGCCTGTCATGGCGCGTGGCGGTTTCGCATGTTAGGCCACACCCGCAGGACGACAGCGGGTGGGTTCCAACCATGAGTGACGAGATTTCCCTGGCCTTCCGCCACCCTTCGGAGCGCGCCAAGGCGACGGCGGGCGACGCGCCGCGCGACCGGATCTCGATGACCGAGCATCTGCGCGAGGTCGAGATCGGCGCTTTCCAGGCCGAGCGGGGTGTAACCCAGACCATCCGGTTCGACGTGGTGGTCGAGGTCAGCAGTCGCGCCGAAAGCGCCGCCGACGACGTGGACAGGATCCTGAGCTACGACACCATCGTCGAGGCGATCGACGCGGCACTGGCAGCCGAGCGGGTCAACCTCCTGGAGACGCTGGCCGCGCGTATCGCCGACGGCATCCTCGCCCATCCGCTCGCTGCGCGCGTCTTCGTGCGCATCGGCAAGCTGGATCGTGGCCCCTACACGCTTGGCGTCGAGATCGTGCGTGAGGCACCCGAGGGCCGCCGCCCCTTGCGCCTTCTGGCCGAGACGGCGCCGCAACCGCTGGTCGTGTACTTGTCGAACGAAGCGGTCGCGCGACCGGATCTTTCCGGTTTGCTTGACCGGTTGGAGGCCGCCGGTGCGCCGGTGATCCTCTGCGTCGACCGGCCCGACCTGCCGGTGCCCCATGCCGCCCACCCGATGCCCCAGCGTCGTATCGACCTTCTGGCGATCGAGCAGGGCGCTTGGGTGCTGGCGGCGCGCGATCGGCGCTGCGTGGTGGTCGACAGCCGAACCGAGCTGGACTGGGCCATGCGGCAGGGGCAGATCAGTGTCTGGGCGCCCTCGAAATTGGTGCTCGACGCGGTTGAGGGGCCTGCGCCCGACGTAACGCACCCTTTGTCGCTCGCGCTCTGGCTGGCCGCCGCGTTCCACGCGCGCGAGGTCCTGTCCCTTGGTGCGACCCCGCCGGAGGGCGCGCCCGATCCCCATTGCCCGCTGCGCCTGCTTAGCGCCGCCGATCTGCCCGACGTGCCGGTCCCGCTGACCAGCACATGACCCGCGTGCCGGATTGCGACGGGGGGGTCGGATCGCGCCGAAAGCCTGACTTTTCCAGGACCTTCAAGGCCGCGCGATGCTCGGGGCCGATGATGGCGAACACATCCGTTTCCCGGAACACCCGCACCGCGTAATCCAGCGCGTGGGCGACGAATTCGCTGGCCAGCCCGTTGCCCCATTGCTCGGGCAGCAGGTAGCAGCTCAGTTGCAGGCCCTTGCGCCCGAACCCGATATTGAACCCGCCCACGCCCAGGTCATGGCCCGCATGTGACAAAGTCCAGGGGGCCACGCCGCGCCGTTCCCATTCGCCGCGATCCAGGGCCAGCCGCGCCGGGCCCTTCTCGTTGAAGAGCGCCCGGTATGTCGGGGCCGAGCCGGCCTCGGGCGGGCGGCAGGACAAACGTGGCGTTTGAAACGGGACAGGGGCAGACATTGGGTCCGGCACTGGATTGACGTGGCGTCACTTTATAACCTGCGACAGGCTCATATACCATCGAGAGCACCTTGCGATGCAAGGCCGCAGACGCTACTCGGCGCGTCATGAGCCGCTATTTTCGCCCGATCCCGTACCTCGATCCCGCAGATATGCCGGGCAGCTTCGTCTTGGCGGGGGGGTGGGCGCGGTTCAGCCATGTCGAGTGCCTGTCACGCGGGGCCGCGCCCGAGATCATCGCCGCGTCCGATCTGCCCGAGGAGGATCGCGCGCCACTGATCGCGCCGCGTGCGCCCATCGCCGGGCTGAGCATGGACATGCCGCGGCTCATGGGCATCCTCAATGTCACCCCCGATAGTTTCTCCGATGGCGGCCAGCATGAAGGTGTCGAGGCCGCCTGTGCCCATGCCGCGCGCTTGCTTGAGGAAGGTGCAGACCTGATCGATATCGGCGGTGAAAGCACCCGACCGGGCGCGCCCGAGACGCCCGAGCCGGAGGAGATCGGCCGCATCGCGCCGGTGATCGCGGCGTTGAGGGCGCAGGGGGTGTCCGCTCCGATCAGCCTCGATACGCGGAAATCGGGCGTGGCGCGGGCGGGAATGGCCGCCGGGGCGCCGATCCTGAACGATGTCTCCGGCCTGCGGTTCGACCCTGCATTGGCCGATGTCGCGGCTGAAACCGGCGCACCGCTGATCCTGATGCACTCCATCGGCACGCCCGAAACGATGCAATCCCTGGCCGAAGAGGCCTATGCCGACGTTCTGCTCGACATTTATGATGCGCTGTCGGCGTCCGTCGCGCAGGCCGAGGCCGCGGGCGTGCCGCGGGAGCGGATCGTGGTCGATCCCGGCATCGGCTTTGGCAAGACGCAAGCGCAGAACCTTGCGGTGCTGAACCGGATCAGCCTGTTTCATGGGCTTGGATGTGCGATCCTGCTGGGGGTGTCGCGCAAGGGGCTGATCGGGCGGATCGGCGGGGCACCCGACCCCGAGGCGCGCGGCCCCGGATCGGCGGGTGTTGGCCTATGGGCCATATCGCAGGGCATACAGATGCTGCGCGTTCATGATATGGAGATGCATGCGCAGGCGATCCGCCTGTGGCGCGCCGTCTCCGGCGCGACGAGAGGCTAAGCGACGGTCCGGGGCCAACCCGGGCGGAGGGCAGAGAAAAATGACACGCAAGCTGTTTGGCACCGACGGGGTGCGGGGCCGTGCGAACACCTATCCGATGACGGCAGACATGGCGCTGCGCCTGGGCGCGGCGGCGGGCCGCTTTTTCCGGCGCGACACCAGCCGTGAGCATCGCGTGGTGATCGGCAAGGATACGCGGCTGTCGGGCTACATGCTGGAAAACGCGCTGACGGCGGGGTTCACCTCGACCGGGATGAACGTGTTCCTGCTTGGCCCGGTGCCGACGCCCGCGGTGGGGCTGCTGACGCCGTCGATGCGGGCGGATGTGGGTGTGATGATCTCGGCCAGCCACAACCCGGCCGAGGATAACGGGATCAAGTTTTTCGGACCGGATGGCTTCAAGCTGTCGGATGCGGCCGAGGCCGAGATCGAGGACCTCGTCTCGGGAGAGGTCGAACCCGCCCAGGCCGAGAATATCGGGCGCGCCAAGCGCATCGACGATGGCCGCTTCCGCTATGTCGAACGGGTCAAGGGCACGTTTCCGGCAGGTCTGATGCTTGAGGGGCTGAAGGTCGTGATCGACTGCGCCAACGGCGCGGCCTACCGCGCCGCCCCCGAGGTTCTTTGGGAACTGGGGGCCGAGGTGATTGCCGTGGGCGTCTCGCCCAACGGGATGAACATCAATGACGGCGTGGGATCGACGAAGCCGCAGGCCGCCGCCGAGAAGATCCGGGAAACCGGCGCGGATGTGGGCATCTGCCTCGATGGCGACGCGGACCGGGTGATCCTGATCGACGAGACGGGCGCCGTGGCCGATGGCGACCAGGTCATGGCGCTTCTGGCCGCGCGTTGGGCCGAGGAAGGCCGGCTGACCGGCGGCAAGCTGGCCGCGACCGTGATGTCCAACCTCGGGCTTGAGCGGTTCCTGGCTGGCAAGGGGATCGGGCTGCACCGCACCGCCGTCGGCGACCGCTACGTGGTCGAAGCGATGCGCGCGCATGGCCTGAACCTGGGCGGGGAGCAGTCGGGCCATATCGTGATGACCGATTATGCCACCACGGGCGACGGCCTCATGGCGGGCCTGCAATTCCTGGCCGAGATGGTGCGGACGGGCCAACCCGCCAGTGCCCTGGCGCGCAGCTTCGACCCGGTGCCGCAGCTTCTGAAGAACGTGCGCTACGGCGTGGGCCAGACGCCGTTGGAGTTGCCGCAGGTGCAGGAGGCCATCGCCGAGGGCGAGGCGCGGCTTGGTGAGCAGGGGCGATTGCTGATCCGCAAGTCGGGCACCGAGCCGTTGATTCGTGTTATGGCCGAGGCCGAGGACGAGGCGTTGATGATGGCCGTCGTCGACGAGATCGTCGGCGCGGTCGAAGCCGCCGTCTGAGGGGGAACGGGCGCGCTCGGGCCCCCGGTGTCCGGGGGCCGCTCCCTTGCCCGTCGGGGGCGCTGCCCCCTCACGGCCTTCGGCCGTTCCCCCGGAGTTTTTCAGCCAAGATGAAGGGCAGGGTCAGTCCGGTTTCACCGGCTGGCCGGCGATATAGGTCTGGATGATGGCGCGGTCGTCGCCCATCATGATCGTGGGGAAGATGGCCTGCCAGATATCCTCGGCGCGTGCGGCGGCCTGTGCGATGGCGGGGGTCGATGCGAGGTCGAGCGCGATCATGTCGGCCTCGTACCCGGGGGCCAGCCGCCCGATCCGGTCACCGAGCTTCAGCGCCTCGGCCGATGCGCCCGTGGCGAGCCAGATCAGCTCTGACGGATGCAGCGCCGTGCCGCGAAGCTGTGCGATCTCGTAGGCGGCGGCCATGGTGCGCAGCATGGAGAAGCTGGAGCCGCCGCCCGTGTCGGTGGCCAGCCCCACGCGCATCCGGGCGCGCAGGCTCATGTCAAACAGGCCCGATCCGATGAAGGTGTTGGAGGTCGGGCAGTGGACCAGCGCCGCGCCGACCTCGGCCAGCCGGTCGATCTCGCGCGGGGTGAGGTGGATGGCGTGGCCATAGAGGCCGTTTTCGCCGAGCAATCCGTGTGCCTCGTAGGTGTCGAGGTAATCGCGCGCCTCGGGATAGAGGCTGTGCATCCAGGCGATCTCGTCGGTCTGCTCGCTGAGATGGGTCTGCATCAGGCAGTCGGGATGCTCGGCCCAGAGGGTGCCGAGCGCGTCGAGCTGGCCGCGTGTCGAGGTGGGCGAGAAGCGCGGCGTGACGATGTAGGACAGGCGGTCGACCCCATGCCAGCGGTCGAGCAGCGCCTTGCTGTCGTCATAGGCCGATTGCGCCGTGTCGCGAAGGCCCTCGGGGGCCGTGTCGCGGTCCATGCAGGTCTTGCCCGCCAGCATCCTCAGCCCGCGCGCCTGCGCCTTGGCAAAGAACGCCTCGACGCTTTCGGGATGGATGGTGCAGTAGCTGGCGACGGTGGTGGTGCCGTGCGACAGCACGAGGTCGAAATAGCGCGCCGCGACCCTGGTGGCATAGTCGGGATCGCCGAAGCGCATCTCCTCGGGGAAGGTATAGCTGTTCAGCCAGTCGATCAGCCGCTTGCCCCAGGAGGCGATGATCGCGGTCTGGGGATAGTGGGCATGGGCGTCGATGAAGCCGGGGAGGATCAGGTGATCGCCGTGGTCGGTGACGGCGGCCTCGGGATGGGCGGCGCGCAGGATGTCGGCCTCGTCGACCGCAACGATGTGCCCGTCCGCCACCAGCACCGCACCCCGCCGTCTGTGGCGTGCTGCACCGGACCCCTCGCGCGCGGGATCGCCCGAAAATTCCAGAACCTGCCCAAGGATCAGGCGCTTGCCGGTCATGCGTCTATCCCGCCTTGTTTCATGCGATCCCTGCATAGCGATCCGATGCGCCCTATGTTAGGCCCAATCGCAACAGGTCACGCGCAACAGATCCCGGGAGGCAGGCATGAGCGACATCGAGGATGACGTGCTGGACGAGGCTGCCGGGGGGCAATCCGGCGAAGCCCGCGACAGCTATGCGCTCGACGACACGCTGCTTGGCAAGCTGCGCACCGCCGTGGATATCGGCGACCCGGCGGCCATCGACGCGTTGATCACCCCGTTGCACCCGGCCGACATCGCCGACCTTCTGGAACAGGTGTCGCCCCCGGTGCGCGAGGCTTGGCTGAAGCTGTGGCCGTCGAACATCGACGGTGCGGTCCTGTCGGAACTCTATGGCGATCTGCGCGAGGAGGTGATCGGGCTTCTTCCCGACGCCGTTCTGACCGACGCCGTGCGCGACCTTGATTCCGACGACGTGGTCGACCTTGTCGAGGATCTCGAGGATGACCAGCAGGAGGCGATCCTCGATTTCCTGCACCCCACGGAACGGGCCGCCGTCGAACAGGCGCTGAGTTACCCCGAGGACTCCGCCGGGCGACTGATGCAGCGCGAGGTCGTGGCCGCGCCCGAGCATTGGACCGTGGGCGAGGCCATCGACTACATGCGCGCCCACAAGCGCGAATTGCCCGAGCAGTTCTACCACCTGATCCTGACCGATCCGCGGATGAAGCCCACCGGCTACGTCACGCTGGGGCGGATCATGTCCTCGGCGCGCAAGACGCCCCTGACCGACCTGGTCGAGGACAGTTTTCGTGCCATCCCCGCGACCCAGCACGAGGATGAGGTGGCCTATGCCTTCAACCAGTATCACCTGATCTCGGCCCCGGTGGTCGATGATGACGGGCGGCTGGTGGGGATCATCACCATCGACGACGCCATGATCGTGCTGGACGAGGCGAACGAGGAGGACATCCTGCGCCTTGCCGGTGTGGATGGCGAAAGCTCGCTCAACGACCGGGTGATCGACACGACCAAGCGGCGCTTTCCATGGCTTTTCGTCAATCTCATCACCGCGATCCTCGCCTCGCTTGTGATCTCGCAATTCGAGGAGGCCATCGCGCAGATCGTGGCCTTGGCCGTGCTGATGCCAATCGTCGCCTCGATGGGGGGCAATGCGGGCACGCAAAGCCTGACGGTCGCGGTGCGCGCGCTGGCCACGAAGGACCTGACGCGCTCGAACCTGATGCGGGTCGTGATGCGCGAAGCCGGGGTCGGATTGATCAACGGGGCGGTTTTCGCCGTCGTGATGGGGGTGATCGGGCTGGCATGGTTCGGCAGCGCGATGCTGGGCGTGGTGATTGCCGTCGCGATGGTGATCAACCTGCTGGTGGCGGGATTGGCCGGGATCCTCGTGCCAGTTGTGCTGGATCGGCTGAAGGTCGACCCGGCGCTGGCCTCGGGGGCGTTCGTGACAACGGTGACCGATGTGGTCGGCTTCTTCGCCTTCCTCGGGCTGGCTGTCCTGCTGTTGTTGTAAGGGGGTGCGCCGCGCTGTCGCGCGTCGCCGGGGGCAGAAAATCGGAGATTTTCTAGGGCACTGTCATGGCCGCCTGCGCCGGTTGCGTGCGACCCGAAAGCATCAGCGGCGGTCTGGAGAAAGACAGGCGACCGTCTTTGGAGGCGTGCGCTCAGCCCGGCACTTCCAGCGTGATGGTGCGGCCGTTGCGCACGTATTGCAGGGTGCTTTCGCCGATTGCGGCGACCGTGCCGCCGTTCAGGCTGTCGCCGACGGCCACCCGCACGAACCGGCCCGAGGGCAGGCGGACAAGGGCGCGGCGGCTGGAGTTCGTGCCTGTCACACCGATCAGGTTGAGGTCCCGCAGGCGAAGCGCATTGCGTTCCGTGGCTGCGCGCGCCACGTCGGCGTTCGAGGGGATCTGCGGCTGCGGCGCGATCTGGCTGGGCGCCACGGCAGGCGCTGTGGGTTCAGGGGCCCGTTCCGCGTTGGCGACCAGTTCGTCGATATTCGCGGGACGGGTCGGCGGCACCAGCGACTGTGCCACGGCCAGCGCCGTGCCTTGAATTTCGGGCTCTTCGCCATCGGGCAGGGCGGCCGCATCCGTGTCGGCATCTGCATCTGCGTCGTTGCCGGGGAAGAGCGAGGCCTGCGCTGCGGCTTCTTGTGCCGAGAGCGGGCGGGCATCGGGCCGCAGCTCGTTCAACTCGCCCAAGGTCAGGCCACCCAGCACCTGGCGCTCGCGGGTTTCGTCCAGATCGGTCGGCCGGGGCGTCGGCTGGAACGTGGCGAGGATCGCGCCCTCGACCCCGTTCACCACCGGCGCGTCAGCGGTGGGCTCGGGGGCGATCTCGCGCGGGCGCGGCACGGCGACAATGTCGGGGCGGCCCTGAATGACCAAAGCCCCGTCCGGGGTCACGACGCCCTCGGGCGTGGGCACGACAAGTCCGCGCGCGTCCGTGTCGATCTCGGTGCCGAAGGGCGGCGGGGGCGGCATCCGGCGCAGCATCTCTGAGGGGTTCACGCCGGCGGCCGGCAGGGCCAGGGCATCAAACGTGCTGAGCGTCGGGTCGATCGAGGCCACGTAGAGGTCGTTCAACCCGGTGATCGTGCCCGGGTCGGGGCGTTCGGGCGTGCGGGGCCAGATCCCATCCTCGGCGTAGATCTGCTGGGTTTCCTCCAGCGAGGGCAGCAGGTCTTCCGGTGTCGGCGGCAGTGGCGGCAGGTCCAACTCGGCGTCGATATCCGGTAAGTCCTGCGCCGGGGCGGGGGCGGCTTCGGGCACCGTGACAGGCTCTGCCGGGTCGGCGGCCTCCAATGCCGCAAGGTCCACGCCATCCGCGGCGGCCTCGTCTTCCGCATCGGGTTGCGCTTCGGGGGGGGCTGCTGCGGCGATCTCCGGGCGTTGCACCGGCGCGGTGGCCGAGGCCGCCGCCGGGTTGGGCGCTTCGCCCAATTGGCCGATTGCGGGCGGTGCCGTGATCGCGGCGGGTGGGGCCGGTGCGGTCAGTGGGTCTTCGGCAGCGACGTCGATCGTGTCGGAGCCCGAGACCCATCGCGCCATCGGGCTGTCCGGCAGGAACAGGACCGACCAGATGGCGATCAGCGCCAACAGCACCAGAAGCACCACGGTCAAGATCAACCCCGTGCGAAGCGACGGTCCTGAACCCGCGGTCGTATCGCTCTTGCGTGCCAGAAGCCCGCTGGAGAAGGCCCCGTCGGCGGTGGTCGCGCCATCGGCTGCCGGGGCCGTCTTGCCCGCAGGGGTGGGCTGTGCCCGGCTCTCCTCGGGATCGCTGCTGCGCAGCGCCGCGCCAAGCGCCGAGAGACGGCTTTCCGGTGCCGCATCGGCGGGGGTGGGGGCCGTCGGTGTACGCGTTCCCAGCCGGTCGGACAGCTTCGCCTGCCTCCCCTGACCACGATCTGCGCCCGTGTCGCCCTTGTCCTGGCCACTCAGCCCCTTTGCGCCTTGCCGCGCCGCGTCGAGCAGGCCGGACAAGCGCCCGGGCCGCGTCGCCTCGGTCGGTTTCGTCGCGCCCGGGGCTGGTTGGCCTGCCGCGCCGGCCTTGGCCGAGCCCAGAAGGCCGGTCAGCCGCCCGCGACCGGACGCCCCGCTTGTCGGTGTGCCGCCAGAAACGTTCTCTCCGCCCTTGGGGCGACGGACCTTGGCGCTGCCGCCAGCCGCTTTCGCAGCCGCCTTGGCCAAGGGATCGGGGGTGGACGGCTTGGCCGCGCCCGGAGCGGGCGACGCTCCGCCATTGCGACCCTTTGCTTGCGGTGGCGGCGTCGCCGCGTCGTCCCGGGGTTTTGCACGGCTGATGTCGCGCAGGCGCGTCAAGCGGCTCGTCAGCGGGTTGGACTTGGCCGCGTCTGCCGGGGCTTTGGTCGGTGCATCGCTTGCAGGTGCCGTCGGGGCCTTGCCCGTCGCAGGCTGGGGGCGTGTCGCGGCAAAGCCGATCCGTGGCTTGCGTTGCGCGACACTGGCTGCTGCGGTCGGCGTATCGGCGGGCGGGGCGTCCTTCGCCCGACGAGCCGAGAAGGTGGGCACAGCCGCATCGGGAGAGCCCGGCGTAGGCGCTGCCACGGACGGTTTTTTATCTTTGCCGGCCGGCGTTTTTCCGGCGTCCTTTTCGTCTCGGGCGCGTTGACGCGCCGCGAGGACAGCCGTCGCCGGAAGGGGCGGCAGGTCGTCGTCCCCTTCTTCGCCCATGTCATCGAGAAACGGCACGGGAGACGAAGGCGTTGCCGCAGCGGGCGCTGAGGGGCGCGGCGCATCGGGGGCGCTTTTCGCATCTTCGACCGCTGCCTCGGCTTCGTCCTCTGGCGGCAGAGGGGCGACCGGCCCATCGAGCATCGGATCGGTGATCGGGTTCGGCGGGGTCTCGTCCTCGGGCGTGCTTTCTTCGGAGGATGCGTCCTTGGTGGGCGCATCCCGCTCGGCGGCAACGGTTTCAGCCTCACCCTGCTCCGGCGCGGCTTGAGGCTCCTCCCCGGCGCTGACCGTCTCGGCCTCCGAGGTGCCGTCCGCCGCGATCGCCGCTTCGGCAGGTTCGCCGGGCGTCTTATCGGGCGATCTCTGGTCCGGCGCCGGTGCTTTGTCCTCATCCTCTGCCGGTTCGATCACCTCTGGATCTGCGGGAGCAGGCTCAGCAGGCGTGGCGGCCGCCTCCGCGTCAGCCTCCGGCACATCCGTGGCCTCGGCGGTGTCGTCCGGAGTCTGGGGCGCGTCCGGCGTGGCCCCGGTCGTCTCGTCCCAGGCGTCTGCACCAAAGGCCAGCCCTTCGTCGGGAAAGCTCAGCCCGTGCGCGGGGCCGGACAGGTCGAACAGCGGCACACCGGGGAATTTCTCAAGCGGTGGCATGGCCGCAAAGCCAACCCCGTTGAACCCGTGCCCCTCGGCAAAAGCGCGCGCTTCGTCCAGCGTTTCCTGGGCAACCACGGCCAGCTTGACGCGATCCTCTTCGATGGTGCGCCAGTCATAGACCAGTTCGGTCACGGCATAGGGCGTCAGCCCTTCCAGTCCTTCCTCGATCCGGAAGGTCGTCAATTCGTCATCGCCCGTGGGCGCGGTCAGCGAGGTGTAGAGGATCTGGTCGTCCGGCAGTACCAGAATCGTGGCAAACCCCTTGCCCTCGCGTTCCTCGCCCTTGGCCCGCAGCTTGGCCATGGCGCCGTCGAGATTGGGCGCGTCGAAACTGACATCGCCCAGGAAAGCCCAATGTCCAGCCCCCTGGCGATGCGCAAGCGCGATACCATCGGGCGACAGAAAGAGCGCGAAATGAACCGTCAAGACAGACCTCTGTCGGCAGCAGCGGGCGCAGATACCCGAACAATCGCCCCCTCATATAGGTATCGCGCCCTTGGGGAAACAGGGCGCGGTCCGAGGGGGCGCTATAAGCGGAATTTAGACTACCGGGATTCCCCTTTTGAAAAAAGGGTTTGTTGCCAGCCCGTTGTCGGGTCCTGCACAGTCTGTGGATAAGTCCGGTTTCTGTGGATAACCCGGGCCGTGTTCTGCGGCCCGGGTTGACGGCGACTCAGGCGGTCGCCTTGGCCAAAGCCTGGTCCAGATCGGCGATCAGGTCCTCTGCATTCTCGATGCCGATCGACACGCGCACCACGTTGGGCGCGGCACCTGCGGCCTCTTGCTGTTCCGGCGTCAACTGACGGTGCGTGGTCGAGGCCGAATGGATGATCAGCGACCGCGTATCGCCCAGGTTGGCGACATGGCTGAAGATCTCGAGGGCATCGACCAGCTTGACGCAGGCGTCGTAGCCGCCCTTCACGGCAAAGGTGAACAGGGCGCCTGCGCCCTTGGGGCAGACCTCGGCCACGCGGTGGTGGTAGGGACTGCTCTCGAGGCCCGCATAGGTCACGTAGTCGACGCGGGGGTCGGCCTCCAGCCACTTGGCGACCGTCACCGCGTTCTCGACATGGCGCTCCATCCGCAGCGACAGCGTCTCGATCCCCATCAGCGTGTAATGGGCGGCTTGCGGGTTCATCGTCATGCCCAGGTCGCGCAAGCCCACCGCGATGCCGTGGAAGGTGAAGGCGAGCGGTCCGAAAGTCTCGTGGAACTTCAGCCCGTGATAGGCGGGCTCGGGCTGGGAGAGGCTGGGGAACTTGTCGCTGGCCGACCAGTCGAACTTGCCCGAATCGACGATGCAGCCGCCGGTGACCGTGCCGTTGCCGGTCAGGTATTTCGTGGTCGAATGCACGACCAGCGTGGCGCCATGTTCGATCGGGCGGCACAGGTAGGGCGTGGCCGAGGTGTTGTCGATGATCAGCGGCAGGCCCGCCGCATCGGCGATATCGGCAATGGCGCGCACATCGGTGATGTAACCGCCGGGGTTTGCAATGGCTTCGCCGAAGACGGCGCGGGTGTCGTCGTCGATGGCGTCGCGCACCGCGTCCAGGTCGTCGAAATCGACGAACTTGGCCGACCAGCCGAAGCGCTTGATCGTCTGGCTGAACTGCGTGACCGTGCCGCCGTAAAGCCGCGTCGAGGCGACCACGTTCTTGCCCGGCCCCATCAGCGGGAACAGCGCCATGATCTGCGCCGCATGCCCCGACGAGCAGCAGACCGCGCCGACACCGCCCTCCAGCGTCGCGATCCGTTCCTGAAGGACGGCCACGGTGGGGTTGGTCAGCCGCGAATAGATGTAGCCCACTTCCTGAAGGTTGAAGAGCGCCGCGGCATGTTCCGCGTCCCGGAAGACATAGGCCGTGGTCTGGTAGATCGGCGTCTGCCGCGCGCCCGTGGCCGGGTCGGGGCGGGCGCCCGCGTGGATCTGAAGCGTGTCGAAGCCGTAGCTGGGTGCGTCACTCATGGGGTCATCCTTCCTCCCGAACTGCATCGCGACAGGAGTAGGCGAGTTGTCGAAACGTCACAACGGCCCATGCGTGGATAGGAACGCGTGTCATGCGACAAGATGCGATTGGAGATGCCTGTTCGTCGAGAATTGCCGCTTTCGAACGTTCAGACCATCGCCGCGCGCGACCACCGGATCGGCCCCTTGCCACTGGACGCCCGCGCGGCGATCGGGCATTACCCTCTGCAAACGACCGACCCCGAGCGGAGACGCCCTGTCATGCTGGATTTCATCAAACGCCTTGTTACCTGGTGGAACGGCCAGACCCTTGGCACGCAGATTTTCACCGCCCGCAAAGGCGTGAAGGTCGGCGAGGACGAGCAGGGCAACATCTACTACCGCTCGCGCGACGACAAACGCCGCTGGGTCATCTATAACGGCCTGTCCGAGGCCAGCCGGGTCAGCCCCGACTGGCATGGCTGGCTGCATCACACTTGGGACGAGCCGCCGACCGAGAAACCCGTCGTTCACAAGGCGTGGGAAAAGCCGCACCTGCCGAACCTGACGGGCACACCGGCAGCCTATGCGCCGGCGGGCTCCATCCGCCGGATTGAGCCGGTCGAGCGGCAGGATTACGAGGCGTGGACCCCGGAGTGAGCGTTTGACGCGTCCGGCCTTGAACCACCGGTCCCCCCATCGGGCCCAAGGAGGCGACAGGCTCCATGGCTGAGCGTGACGACACCCTGACCGAGATCCTTGTCGGCGGCCTCGTGCTTGCCGCCGCCGCCGGGTTCTTTTTCTACGCGGTGACCAGCGCGGGGGGGCTCGGCACGCCCGGCGGGTACCGGCTGGAGGCGTCCTTCCGGTCGGCCGAGGGGATCGGCGTCGGAACCGAGGTGCGACTGGCCGGGGTGCGAATCGGTACTGTCACGGCGATGGAATTGAACCCCGAGACCTTCCTCGCGGACACGACCTTCACCGTATCCGACGACGTGATCCTGCCCGATGACAGCGCCATCGCCATCGCCTCCGAGGGTCTTTTGGGCGGAAATTTCGTCGAGGTGATCCCGGGCGGGTCGCCCTTTAACCTCGAACCGGGCGACGCGATCCTTGATACGCAAAGCTCGGTCAGCCTGCTGACACTGCTGATGCGCTTCGTCAGCGGGGAGGGGGGCGAATGATGCGCCGCGCCGCTGCCGCTGCCGCGCTTGGGCTGTGCATCGCGATCGCCGCACCGCTCGGGGCGCAGCAATTCGACAATTTCGGTGACGATCCGTTCGAAGGGTTTCAATTGCCCAATCCCGACGGCCTCGTGATCGAAGGGCTCGGGGAGGAGGACAACCAGACCGGCGAGATCATCATCCAGCCGCTTGGCGAGAACGGCGTCATGCTCGAAGACGGGATCGAGGGCGGCGCGGTGCTCCAGACCTTTCCGGGTGTGACCGGGCCGGTCACCTCGGTCAGCCAGCCTGAAACCGACAGCGCGTCGCGCGTGACCTTGCGCGCCCTCGATCGCATGCGCGGGTCGCCGACCGATCTCGACCTTGCGATGGGGGAAACCGTTCTCTTCGGGCGGATCGCCATTCGTGTGCTCGACTGCCGCTACCCGGTGGATAACCCAAGCTCGGACGCATTCGCCTATGTGCAGGTCGTCGACTCTGCGGGCAGCGAATTGTTCGATGGATGGATGATCGCCTCGTCGCCCGCGCTGAACGCGCTGGAGCATGCGCGTTACGACGTCTGGGTGCTCAACTGCAGCACGTCCTGAACGGGCAGGTCGCTTGGCATGGCGTGGAAATCGGCAGTCTCGGTCAAGGCCTGCGCCAGGCCTTCGCGATAGTCGGCACGCGGGACTTCGACCGCCCCGAGGCTGATCAGGTGCTCGGTCACGAATTGCGTGTCAAAAAGGCGAAAACCGCCGTAGTTCAGCCGCGCCACCAACCACGCAAGGGCCAGTTTCGAGGCGTCCGGGCGGCGTGAGAACATCGACTCGCCGAAATAGGCCGCCCCAAGCGTGATGCCGAAAACGCCGCCGGTCAGATCTCCGTCCTCATAGACCTCGACGGAATGGGCAAAGCCCGCCTGATGCAGGGCGAGGTAGACGCCGAAGAGTTCCGCGTTGATCCAGGTCGGTTCGCGGTCGGCACAGCCATGGACGACCTCGGCGAAAGAGCTGTTGACGCGAACCTCGAACCCACCCCTGCGGATACGGCGCCGCAAGCTGCGTGAGATGTGGAAGCCGTCGAGCGGAAAGACACCGCGCCGCTGCGGGTCGACCCAGAACAGGTCGTCGTCATCGGCCCCTTCGGACATGGGGAAAATCCCCGCCGCATAGGCGCGCAGCATCAGCTCGGGGCTGAGCGGGGGCCGGGTGCGGGGATACATGTCATGCGCCATTCCCTAGAGGTAGGCGCATGCGCGGCGATTTCCCATTGAAAAACGCGTTTGACCCGACCGGGCAGAATTTTCCGGAAAAATTCTGCGGCCCGGTTCAGTCCATGTTCTCTTCCAGCCAGCCTTCCAGCCAGTGGATCGTGTAGTCGCCCGACTGGATGTCAGGTTCCTGCAGAAGCGCATGGAACAGCGGCACGGTCGTGTCGACGCCATCGACGATCAACTCGCCAAGCGCGCGGTTCAGACGCGCCAGCGCCTCGGGCCGGTCGCGGCCATGCACGATCAGCTTGGCGATCAGGCTGTCGTAATAGGGCGGGATCTTGTAGCCGTCATAGAGCGCGGAATCCATCCGGACGCCCAGGCCGCCCGGCGCGTGATACTGGGTGATCTTGCCGGGGCAGGGGGCGAAATTCGGCAGCCGCTCGGCGTTGATGCGCACCTCGATGGCGTGGCCGCGCAACTCCAGGTCGTCCTGGGTGAAGGACATCGGCTCGCCGGCGGCGACGCGGATCTGCTCGCGCACGAGGTCGACGCCGAAGATCGCCTCGGTCACCGGGTGTTCCACCTGCAAGCGGGTGTTCATCTCGATGAAGTAGAACTCGCCATCCTCGTAGAGGAACTCGATCGTGCCTGCGCCTTCATAGCCCAGGTCGGCCACGGCCTTGGCGCAGGTCTCGCCGATGCGGGCGCGCGTTTCTGGGTCGATGGCGGGGCCGGGGGCCTCTTCCAGAACCTTCTGGTGGCGGCGCTGGAGCGAGCAGTCACGCTCGCCCAGATGCACGGCCGTGCCGCGCCCGTCGCCGAAAACCTGCACCTCGATATGGCGCGGCTTGCCGAGGTATTTCTCGATATACACCTCGTCATTGCCGAAGGCGGCCTTGGCCTCGGCGCGGGCGGTGCGGAAGGCGGTTTCGAGGTCGGCCTCGGTCCGGGCGAGTTTCATGCCGCGCCCGCCGCCGCCGGCGGTCGCCTTGACGATCACGGGGTAGCCGATGGACTTGGCCACGGCCTCTGCCGTTTCGAAATGATGCACGCCGCCATCCGAGCCGGGCACGCAGGGCACGCCAAGCGCCTTCATCGTGTCCTTGGCGGTGATCTTGTCGCCCATCATGCGGATATGTTCGGCCGAGGGGCCGATGAATTTCAGGCCGTGATCCTCGACCGCCTGAACGAAATTCGCGTTCTCCGACAGGAAGCCATAGCCGGGGTGGATCGCCTCGGCACCGGTGATCTCGCAGGCGGTCAGGACACCGGCCATGCTGAGATAGCTTTCATTCGACGGCGCGGGGCCGATGCAGACCGATTCGTCGGCCATGCGCACATGCATCGCGTCGGCATCGGCGGTGGAATGGACGGCGACGGTGCCCACGCCCATCTCGCGCGCGGCACGGATCACGCGAAGCGCGATCTCGCCGCGGTTGGCGATGAGGATCTTGGAAAACATGGCGCGGCCCCGCTTACTCGATGATCATCAGCGGAGCGCCGAATTCCACGGGCGCCTTGTCCTCGATGAGGATGCGCTTGACCGTCCCGGCGCGCGGGCTGGGGATCTGGTTCATGGTTTTCATCGCTTCGACGATCAGCAGGGTCTGGCCCTCGGCCACCTTGTCGCCAACCGAGACGAAGGACGGCGCGCCCGGTTCGGGCTGCAGGTACACGGTGCCGACCATGGGCGAGGTGACGGCGTTGGGGTTCTGGGCCGGGTCCTCGGCGGTGGCCGGTGCCGCTGCGGCGGGCTCTGCGACGGGGCCGGGGGCGGGCATCACGGCCGACGCGGCTGGTGCGGCGTACTGGACCGGGGCGGGCGCCGGTTGCTGGCGCGAGACGCGGACATTCAGGCTGTCGTCTTCCCCGTAGTCGCGCTTGACCTGCAATTCGGTCAGATCGTTCTCGTTCAGAAGCTCTGCCAATGCGCGGATGAACTCCACGTCCTGCTCATGCGTCTTGTTGGTCATGTATATCCTCTGAGCTCATCCCTGGGCGGCGTCGCGCCGGGGCTGCATCACCACGGTATCGACGCCCTATAACGCAGCATGACCCGGGGGAAAAGCCGCGCAATCACCTAGGTGATTTGGGGAGGCGCGGGCGTATTGGAACCCCGTGTTGCCCGAATTTCGGGCAAACGCGCCGGTTTGGACGGCAAACTGCACCCGTTGCGGCGCGATCCAATAATTTACCATTTGATAAAAAATCGGACCCGTGCCAGCGTGATTGCGACGAAAGAGGCCGTGAAAGGCCCGAGCCATCCATCCGACCGGGAGAGCCACACATGAGCAACACCCCCTTCACCCCCGGCATCGCGCCTGCGCGTCTTGCGCCCGCGACGCTGGAGGAGAATTTCTCCGATCTGCACCCAAGGCTGGACGACCACGAAGCGCTCGTGGCCGCCGACCGCTGCTATTTCTGCCATGACGCGCCCTGCATGACAGCCTGTCCGACCGATATCGATATTCCGCTGTTCATTCGCCAGATTGCCACCGGCACGCCCGAGGCAGCGGCGAAGACGATCTTCCAGCAGAACATCCTGGGCGGCATGTGCGCCCGCGTTTGCCCGACCGAGACGCTCTGCGAAGAGGTCTGCGTGCGCGAAGTGGCCGAGGGCAAGCCCGTCGAGATCGGGCGCTTGCAGCGCTATGCGACCGACACGTTGATGGAGCAGGGCGTGCACCCGTTCGAGCGGGCCGCGCCGACGGGGCGCAAGATCGCCGTCGTGGGCGCCGGGCCGGCGGGCCTTTCCTGTGCGCATCGGTTGGCGATGAAGGGCCATGACGTCACCATCTTCGAGGCCAAGCCCAAGCCCGGTGGCCTCAACGAATACGGCATCGCCTATTACAAATCCGTGGGCGGCTTCGCCGAGGCCGAGGTCGATTGGCTGCTGAAGATCGGCGGCATCACCATCGAGAACGGCAAGGCCCTTGGGCGCGACCTGACCCTTGGCGAGTTGGAAAACGACTTCGACGCGGTCTTCCTCGGAATGGGTCTGGCGGGGGTGAACGCCCTGCGCGCGAATGGCGAGGCCAAGGACGGCGTGGCCGACGCGGTGGGCTTCATCGCCGATCTGCGGCAGGCCGATGATCTGGCGACGCTGCCGGTGGGCCGCAACGTTGTGGTGATCGGGGGCGGCATGACCGCCATCGACGCCGCCGTGCAGTCGAAACTGCTGGGCTCCGAGAACGTCACGCTGGTCTACCGCCGCGGGCGCGAGGCGATGCCGGCCAGCCGGTTCGAACAGGATCTCGCGGCGTCGAAAGGCGTGCGCTTCATCTTCAACGCCATGCCGATCGAGGTGGTCGGCAACGGGTCGGTGACGGCGCTGCGCTGCGAATACACGCGATCCGAGGGCAAATCCCTCGTGGGCACCGGCGAAACCTTCGACATCCCCGCCGACCAGGTTCTCAAGGCCATCGGCCAGACCCTTGGCGAGATGCCGGAGGGGCTGGACCTGACCGGCGGCAAGATCGCCGTGACCGGGGCGGGGCGCACCAACCTCGCCAAGGTCTGGGCTGGCGGCGACTGCGCCGCGGGGGGCGAAGACCTGACCGTGACAGCCGTGGCCGAGGGCCGCGATGCCGCCGACGACATCCACGCAATGCTGACCGAGGCAGCCGGCTGAGCGCCGCGCAACCGAAGGAGTAAGACACATGGCAGACCTGACCACGACCTTCTGCGGCATCACCTCGCCCAACCCGTTCTGGCTGGCCTCGGCGCCGCCGACCGACAAGGAATACAACGTCCGCCGCGCCTTCGAGGCCGGCTGGGGCGGTGTCGTCTGGAAGACCCTCGGCGAAGCGGGGCCGCCCGTCGTCAACGTGAACGGCCCGCGCTACGGCGCGATCTGGGGCGCGGACCGGCGCCTGCTGGGCCTGAACAACATCGAGTTGATCACCGACCGCCCGCTCGAGGTGAACCTCGAAGAGATGACGCGGGTGAAAAAGGACTACCCAGACCGCGCGCTGATCGCCTCGCTCATGGTGCCGGTGAACGAGGATAGCTGGAAAGCGATCCTCGACCGGGTGATCGAAACGGGCTGTGACGGGGTGGAGCTGAACTTCGGCTGCCCCCACGGCATGAGCGAGCGCGGCATGGGATCGGCGGTGGGGCAGGTGCCCGAATACGTCCAGCAGGTCACCGAATGGTGCAAGAAACATTCGGACCTGCCCGTGATCGTGAAGCTGACGCCCAACATCACCGATATCCGCAAG
This sequence comes from [Roseibacterium] beibuensis, assembly GCF_039542305.1. Taxonomy (NCBI): domain Bacteria; kingdom Pseudomonadati; phylum Pseudomonadota; class Alphaproteobacteria; order Rhodobacterales; family Roseobacteraceae; genus Roseicyclus; species [Roseibacterium] beibuensis. The sequence continues at coordinate 727,959 of NZ_BAABHW010000001.1, forward strand.
CCCGCGCAGGCGGCCAAGGATGGCGGGGCGGATGCGGTCAGCCTGATCAACACGATCAACTCGATCACCTCGGTCGACCTCGACCTGTTCGCGCCGGAACCCACCATCGACGGCAAGGGCGCGCATGGCGGCTATTGCGGCCCGGCGGTCAAACCCATCGCGCTCAACATGGTGGCCGAGATCACGCGCACGCCGTCGCTGGCGGGCCTGCCGGTCTCCGGCATCGGGGGGGTGACCACGTGGAAGGACGCGGCCGAGTTCATCGCGCTTGGCGCGGGCAACGTGCAGGTCTGCACGGCGGCCATGACCTACGGCTTCAAGATCGTGCAGGAGATGATCTCGGGCCTGTCGCAATACCTCGATGAAAAAGGCATGAGCTCGGTCGATGAGTTGGTCGGCCGCGCGGTGCCGAACCTCAGTGACTGGCAGCACCTGAACCTGAACTACGTCACCAAGGCGCGGATCGACCAGGAGGCCTGCATCAAGTGCGGGCGTTGCTATGCCGCCTGCGAGGATACCAGCCATCAGGCGATTTCCATGTCCGAGGATCGCACCTTCGAGGTGATCGATGCCGAATGCGTGGCCTGCAACCTGTGCGTGAATGTCTGCCCGGTCGAGGGCTGCATCACCATGGAGCGGATGGAGCCCGGCACCACCGATCCGCGCACCGGCAAGGTCGTCGAGGAAGAGTATGCGAACTGGACGACGCATCCGAACAACCCCGGCAGTTGCGCCGCTGAATGAAGGGTTTCGCCGCGCCTGCGCGCGGCGACCCGCGGGGGGGCTTTGCCCCCCGCACCCCCCAGAGTTTTCTTGCCAAGATGAAGGAAGGGCCGCCCGCACCAGGGCGGCCTTTTCGCGTTGCGTCAGGGGGCGAGCAGGCGCCGGAACAGCGTGTCGAGAAATGTCTCGGCCTCGGCCAGCGGGTCATGCCCGGGGCCGAGCACGGCGCGGACCTGTACGTCGAAATCGGCGTAATGCTGGGTCAGCGCCCAGACCGAGAAGATCAGGTGATGCGGGTCCACGTCGGCGATCTGGCCCTCGGCGATCCAGCCGCGAATGACGCCGGCCTTTTCATCCACCAGCGTTTTCAGGTCGGTGGCCAGCAGGTGTTCCATGCGCGGCGCGCCCTGGACGATCTCGTTGGCGAAGAGGCGCGATTCGCGCGGGAAATCGCGGCTGAGTTGCAGCTTGCGCCGGACATAGGCGAGCAGTTCCTCGACCGGTTCACCGTCCGGGTCCAATTCGCGCAGCGGGTCCAGCCAGGTTTCCATCAAGCCGCTGAGAAGCGTGATGAAAATCGCCTCTTTCGATGGGAAATAGTAAAGCAGATTGGGTTTCGACAGCCCCGCCTCTCCGGCGATCTGGTCGAGTGTGGCGCCCCGAAACCCGTGGCGCGAGAAGACTTCGAGCGCGGCGTCGAGAATCGCGTGACGGTTCTTTTTCTGGATGCGGGTGCGGGGCGGATCGGCGTTCATGGGGCGATGTTTGGCTGGCGGCGGGGCGAGAGGCAAGGTGCTGCTTTGCGGCATGCCCGATTGCTGGGCATGTTTGCCTTTTCAGGCATCATTTGCCTTGCGATTGGGCAGGCGAGGGCGTTCAATTCATTGACTGGCACAGCGCCTCTGCTAGCGTGATCTTGACCGTTTGGTCAAAAACAATCGAAGCCCCGGCGGCGCGCGACCGGGGCGCTAGACAGGGAATGACCACGATGGCCCTCGACCGTTCCAACCCGGTGCCGAACGACCTTTCCGCATTCTGGATGCCGTTCACGGCGAACCGGCAGTTCAAGAAGACGCCGCGCATGTTCGTGTCGGCGGACGGGATGTACTACAAGACATCCGACGGGCGCGACGTGCTGGACGGCACGGCGGGTCTGTGGTGCTGCAACGCGGGCCACAACCGTCCCAAGATCGTCGAGGCGATCCGCCAACAGGCCGGCGAGTTGGACTATGCCCCCGCCTTCCAGATGGGCCACCCCAAGGCGTTCGAGCTGGCGACGCGCCTGCGCGACATGGCGCCCGAGCCGATGGAGCATGTGTTCTTCACCAACTCAGGCTCCGAGTCGGTCGAGACCGCGCTGAAGATCGCCATCGCCTACCAGCGCGCCATCGGGCAGGGCACACGCACCCGCCTGATCGGGCGCGAACGCGGCTATCACGGGGTGAATTTCGGCGGCATCTCGGTGGGCGGGATCGTCAATAACCGCAAGTTCTTCGGCTCGCTCCTGACCGGGGTCGACCACTTGCCGCACACCCATTTGCCCGGGCAGAACGCCTTCAGCCGCGGCCAGCCCGAGCACGGCGCGCACCTGGCCGATGAGTTGGAGCGTATCGTCGCCCTGCATGGCCCCGAGACCGTGGCCGCCGTGATCGTCGAGCCGATGGCGGGCTCGACCGGGGTGCTGATGCCGCCCAAGGGATACCTGCAACGCCTGCGCGAGATCACGCGCAAGCATGGTATCCTGCTGATCTTCGACGAGGTGATCACCGGGTTCGGGCGGCTTGGGTCGTCCTTCGCGGCGGATCATTTCGACGTGATGCCCGACATGATCACCTGCGCCAAGGGCCTGACCAATGGCGTGATCCCGATGGGCGCGGTGCTGGCGACCAAGGAAATCCACGACGCCTTCATGCACGGCCCGGAAGAAGCGATCGAGCTGTTCCACGGCTACACCTATTCCGGCAACCCGATCGCCTCGGCCGCCGGCCTGGCGACGCTGGAGACCTACAAGGAAGAAGGGCTGTTCGAGCGCGCGGCCGAGTTGGCGCCTTATTGGGAAGACGCCGTGCACAGCTTGCGCGACTGTCCGCATGTGATCGACATCCGCAACATGGGCCTGATCGCGGGGATCGAGTTGGACCCGATCGCGGGCGCGCCGACGAAGCGGGCGTTCTCGGCCTTCCTGCAGGCCTACGAGAACGACGTTCTGATCCGCACCACGGGCGACATCATCGCGCTCAGCCCGCCGCTGATCATCGAGAAGCACCATATCGACACGCTGTTCGGCAAGCTGGCCGACATCCTGAAGGGCCTGGACTAACAGGGCCCCGGACGAAACTGACAGGGAAGGACTATTCATGGCGGCCCCGGCTGAGAACATGACGATCAATGGCGAGCGGCTTTGGGACTCGCTGATGGAAATGGCCAGGATCGGGCCGGGCGTGGCGGGTGGCAACAACCGCCAGACGCTCACCGACGAGGATGCCGAGGGCCGCGCCCTGTTCCAGTCCTGGTGCGAGGCGGCGGGCATGACGATGGGTGTGGACGAGATGGGCAACATGTTCGCCCGTCGTGAAGGCACCGACCCCGACGCCCTGCCAGTCTATGTCGGCAGCCACCTCGATACGCAGCCCACGGGTGGCAAATACGATGGCGTTCTGGGCGTCCTTGGCGGGCTTGAGGTGATCCGCACCCTCAACGACCTGAACATCAAGACGAAACATCCGATCGTCGTGACGAACTGGACGAACGAGGAAGGCACGCGCTTCGCGCCCGCGATGCTGGCCTCGGGCGTGTTTTCCGGGCGCCACACGCTCGACTGGGCCTATGACCGCGTCGATGCGGCGGGCAAGCGGTTCGGCGACGAGCTGGAGCGGATCGGCTGGAAGGGCGAGGAAAAGGTCGGTGATCGCAAGATGCACGCCATGTTCGAGTTGCATATCGAACAGGGCCCGATCCTCGAAGCCGAGGGCAAGGATATCGGTGTCGTCACGCACGGGCAGGGGCTGCGCTGGATCGAATGCACCGTGACCGGCAAGGAGAGCCACACCGGTTCTACCCCCATGCACATGCGCAAGAACGCGGGCCGGGGCCTCGCGCTCATTACCGAGCTGGTCCACGAGATCGCGATGAAGAACCAGCCGAACGCGGTTGGCGCGATCGGGCATATCGACGTCTACCCCAACTCGCGCAACATCATTCCCGGCAAGGTCGTCTTCACCGTCGACATGCGCACGCACCTGCTGGACAAGCTCAACGCCATGGTGGACGAGCTGATGGAGCGGGCGCCGAAACTCTGCGAAGAGATCGGGGTCGCGTTCAGCGCCGAGATCGTGGGGCAGTTCGACCCGCCGGCCTTTGACGAAAACTGCGTGAGCGCTGTGCGCCAAGCTGCTGAACGTCTTGGATATTCCCACATGGATATCGTGTCGGGCGCAGGCCATGACGCGTGCTGGATCAACGATGTCGCGCCCACCGCGATGATCATGTGCCCCTGCGTGGATGGGCTTTCGCACAACGAAGCCGAAGAAATTTCACCTGAATGGGCGACCGCGGGCGCCAATGTGCTATTCCACGCCGTAGTGGAAACTGCGGAGATCGTGGAATGAAATTTGTGAAGTTCGTGGCCCCGGCGGTCATGCTGGCCCTGTTGGCGGGCTGCGTGACGCCGACGCCCGAGGGGGAAACCGAGGCCCTGAGCGAAGAGATCCTGGCGCTCGCGGCACCCGGGCAGGACACGACGAGCGTGCGGCTCGAGTCCGACGGCTGCTATTGGTACCGTTACGAGGGGCCGGTCGAAACGACCTACCTGCCGCTCATGACGCGCGATGACCGCATGATCTGTGTCGTGGCGCAATAAGCCACGTGCAGACCTGAAAATGCCCCTGAAAACAGGGGAATGACATCAAACCGGGGCCGGGAAAGGCCCCGGGCAAACGGGGAGTACGAGATGAGCAAGGTGATCAAGGGCGGGACTGTCGTCACCGCCGACCGCCAGTACAAGGCGGACGTGTTGATCGAGGGCGAGAAGATCGTCGAGATCGGTGAGAACCTCAGCGGTGACGAGGTGATCGACGCCTCCGAGGCCTATGTCATCCCCGGCGGGATCGACCCGCACACCCATCTGGAAATGCCCTTCATGGGCACGACGGCCGCCGAAACCTTCGAGTCGGGCACCTTCGCCGCGGCCGCTGGCGGCACCACGATGCTGGTGGATTTCTGTCTGCCCGGCGCCGATGGTTCGCTTCTGAACGCGATCGACGACTGGGACCGCAAGTCGAAGGACCAGATCTGCGTCGACATCTCGTACCACATGGCCATTACCGGCTGGAACGAGAACATTTTCAACGAGATGGAAGCCGTCGTTAAAGAGCGCGGCATCAACACGTTCAAGCATTTCATGGCCTACAAGGGCGCGCTGATGGTCGAGGATGACGAGATGTTCGCGTCCTTCAAGCGCTGCGCCGAACTGGGCGCGCTGCCGCTGGTCCATGCCGAGAATGGCGATATCGTCCAGGAATTGCAGAACAAGTATCTCGCCGAGGGGGTCACCGGCCCCGAGGGCCACGCCTATTCCCGCCCCCCCGAGGTGGAGGGCGAGGCCGCGAACCGCGCGATCATGATCGCCGATGCCGCCGGCACCCCGCTCTATATCGTGCACGTGTCCTGCGAGCAGGCGCATGAGGCGATCAGGCGCGCGCGCCAGAAGGGCATGCGCGTCTATGGCGAGCCGCTGATCCAGCACCTGACGCTGGATGAAAGCGAGTATTTCAACAAGGATTGGCAATATGCGGCCCGCCGCGTGATGTCGCCGCCCTTCCGCAACAAGGAGCATCAGGCAAGCCTTTGGGCGGGTCTGGCGGCGGGGTCGTTGCAGGTGGTGGCCACCGACCACGCAGCCTTCGACGATGCGCAAAAGCGGATGGGCGTCGGCGATTTCACCAAGATCCCGAACGGCACCGGTGGCCTTGAGGAACGCATGGCGATGCTCTGGACCAAGGGGGTCGAGACGGGCCGCCTGACGCCCGAGGAATTCGTCGCCGCCACCTCCAGCAACATCGCAAAGATCCTCAATATCTATCCGATGAAGGGCGCCCTGGTGCCCGGCGCGGATGCCGACGTGGTGGTCTGGGACCCGACGATCAGCAAGACGATCTCGCCCGCGACGCAGAAATCCATCATTGATTACAACGTCTTCGAGGGCATGGAGGTCACGGCACAGCCGCGGTACACGCTGTCTCGCGGCGATGTCGTCTGGGCCTACGGGCAGAACAGTCAGCCGCAGCCCGGCCGTGGCAAGTTCGTCAAGCGCGCGCCGTTCGCCAGCGCGTCCAAGGCGCTGAGCAAGTGGAAGGAACTGACCACGCCGCGCAAGATCGAGCGTGATCCGCTGAATATTCCGAGCGGGGTGTGATGGCTGTTGCAAGCGAGATCGACGGGTCTGCCAGCATGAGCGCCGCCCCCCAATCCCCCGTGATCGAGGCCAAGGGCCTGGACCTGACTTTCCAGACCAATGACGGTCCGGTGCAGGCGTTGCGGGACGTGAACCTGACCATCAACAAGGGGGATTTCGTCAGCTTCATCGGCCCCTCGGGTTGTGGCAAGACCACCTTCCTGCGGGTCGTGGCGGCGTTGGAGCATCCCACGGGCGGCTCCATCACCGTCAACGGCATGACCCCGGACGAGGCGCGGCGGAAGCGGGCCTATGGCTACGTGTTCCAGGCGGCGGGCCTCTACCCGTGGCGGACCATCGAGAAGAACATCAAGCTGCCGCTTGAGATCATGGGCTTCGACAAGGCCGAACAGGATCGGCGCGTGAAGAACGTTCTGGAACTGGTTGATCTTGCTGGGTTTGGAAAGAAATACCCGTGGCAGCTTTCGGGCGGGATGCAGCAGCGGGCCAGCATCGCACGGGCCTTGGCCTTCGATGCCGACCTGCTGTTGATGGACGAGCCTTTCGGTGCGCTGGACGAGATCGTGCGCGACCATTTGAACGAGCAATTGCTGGAGCTTTGGGCGCGCACGCACAAGACCATCGGCTTCGTTACACACTCGATCCCCGAGGCGGTGTATCTCTCGACCAAGATCGTCGTGATGTCGCCGCGCCCGGGGCGGATCACCGACGTGATCGAAAGCACGCTGCCCGCCGAGCGCCCGCTCGATATCCGCGACACGCCCGAGTTTCTGGAGATCGCGCACCGGGTGCGCGAAGGGCTGCGCGCGGGGCATGCCTATGACGACTGAGGCCGCGAACATGGCACGTCACACCCCGTACACGCCCTGTACACAGCCCGTACATACACGCGGGGGCCGGGCATGAGCGCGGCGGTCGATCCGGCAACCCGGCCCGGCGGCGCTGGCTTGCTGAGCCGTGGCGTCAGCGCGGTCGGTCGGTCCCTCCTGCCGATCCTCGTGGTGGTCGGGGTGATCGTGGCGCTGTGGTACGCGGCGGCGATCATGATGAACCGGGCCTGGACGCTGGACCAGATCGAGCGGCGGGGGCTGGAGATGACCACCTCCGAGATCATCGCCGACACGCTGAGCCAGGAACGCCCGGTTCTGCCGACGCCGGTGCAGGTCGCGACCGAGTTGTGGAACACGACGATGGGCGAGCCGATCCTGCGCGAACGCCGGGGCGAGTATCGCCCGAACCCGCGCAGCCTGTTCTTCCACGCGTGGCAAACGCTGGCGCCGACCATGCTGGGCTTCGCGCTTGGCACGTTGGGGGGCATTTTGCTGGCGGTGGGGATCGTGCATAACCGCGCGATGGACCTGAGCGTCATGCCCTGGGCCATCGCGTCGCAAACCATCCCCATCCTTGCCATCGCGCCGATGATCATCGTGGTGCTGAACTCGATCGGGTTGGAGGGGTTGCTGCCGAAATCGCTGATCTCGGCCTATCTGAGTTTCTTCCCGGTGGTCGTGGGCATGGTGAAAGGGCTGCGCAGCCCCTCGGGGATGGATCTGGACCTGCTCCGGACCTATTCGGCCAGCGGTGGAGAGACCTTCTGGAAACTGCGCCTGCCGGCCTCGGTGCCGTTCCTTTTCGCCTCGCTCAAGGTGGGGATCGCGGCGGCGCTGGTGGGCACGATCGTGGCGGAACTGCCCACGGGGGCGCGGTTCGGCCTTGGCGCGCGCCTGCTGACGGGCAGCTATTACGGCCAGACGATCCAGATCTGGTCGGCGCTGTTCATGGCAGCGATCTGCGCCGCGGCGCTTGTGGGCATCCTGGGGCTGATCGAACGGCTGGTCCTCAAACGCATGGGGTTTGCGCGATGACGGGGTGGGGCATGCCCGCCGCGCCCTGCGCGGCGCAGAAAAACTCGAGTTTTTCTGGCCGTTTTCCTCAAGGAAAACGCGCCCTGGCCGGACGGATGGAGGCAGGTCGATGAAAGCCGCGATGCAACAAAGCCTGGTCAGAAGCGGGATGATGCCGGCGGTCGGCGTCGCGCTTGTCCTGCTGGGCGGGCTGATCGACTGGCGGCTGGGGGCGATCCTTGCGCTGTGGATCGGGGCGTGGCTGGTCAACGTGCTGATCTCGAACACGGACAGCGGCGGTGGCGTCCGGTTCCTCGTGCCGGTGATCTTCGGCGCGACGCTTCTGGGGCTGTGGGAACTGGCGGTGCGGTTGTTCGAGATCTCGCCCATCATCCTGCCCGCGCCCTCGGCCATCGCCGAGACCTTCGCCGCCAACACCGACATCCTCTGGGCCGATTTCCAGCAGACCATTCTGAAAGGTGCGCTGGCGGGCTACCTGATCGGCTGCGGTGCGGCCTTCCTGACCGCGCTTCTGATTGACCGGTCGCCCTTTCTGCAACGCGGGCTGTTGCCGGTGGGCAATTTCATCGCGGCGCTGCCCATCGTGGGCACGGCCCCGATCCTGGTGATGTGGTTCGGCTTCGGCTGGCAATCGAAAGCGGCGGTCGTGGTGGCGATGGTGTTCTTCCCGATGCTGGTCAACGCGGTGCAGGGGCTGAAGGCCTCCGAGCCGATGCAGCGCGACCTGATGCACACCTACGCGGCCAGCTACGGCCAGAGCCTGATGAAACTGCGCCTGCCCACGGCGCTGCCTTTCCTGTTCAACGGGTTGAAAATCTGCACAACCCTTGCGCTGATCGGGGCGATCGTGGCCGAATTTTTCGGCTCGCCCACGGTCGGCATGGGTTTCCGCATCAAAATCGAGGTCGGACGCCTAGCCATGGATATGGTCTGGGCCGAGATCGCGGTCGCGGCGCTGGCAGGGTCTGGATTTTACGGGCTTGTCGCGCTGATCGAGCGCAAGACGACATTCTGGCATCCGTCGCAACGGCGGGGCTGATAAAACGGCATAACAAACCAAGAGAGCCCAACAGGAGGGAAGACCATGAAAAAGACGATGATGGGGGCTGCGGCCCTTGCCATGACCACCACCGGAGCCTGGGCCGAGGCCCATGGCGGGATGGATACCGTGAACCTGCAGCTTCAGTGGGTCACGCAGGCGCAGTTCGCCGGCTACTACGTGGCGCTGGAAAACGGCTATTACGAGGAAGAAGGCCTCGACGTAAACATCATGCCGGGCGGCCCCGACATTGCCCCGCCGCAGGTGCTGGCCGGTGGGGCGGCCGACGTCATGCTGAACTGGATGCCGTCGGCCCTGGCCGCGCGCGAACGCGGCCTGCCGGTGGTCAACATCGCCCAGCCTTTCGTGCGCTCGGGCCTGATGCTGACCTGCTGGGCGGACGTGGGCATCAGCGAGCCCGCCGACCTGGCCGGTCATACGGTGGCGCATTGGTTCTTCGGCAACGAGTACCCGTTCCTGTCCTGGATGAGCCAGCTTGGCATTCCGACCGACGGCTCCGAGGGCGGGGTGACGCTGTTGCAGGCGGGGTTCAACGTCGATCCGCTGTTGCAGCGTCAGGCCGACTGCATCTCGACCATGACCTATAACGAGTATTGGCAGATCATCGACGCGGGCATCACGCCCGAGGAACTGGTGACCTTCAAGTATGAAGATTACGGCGTCGCCACGCTGGAAGACGGGATCTGGACGCTGGAAGAGAACCTCGAAGATCCGGAATTTGTCGAGCGCATGTCGCGTTTCGTGCGCGCCTCGATGCGCGGCTGGACCTGGGCGGTGGAAAACCCCGACGAGGCGGCGATGATCGTGCTCGACTATGACGAGACCGGAGCCCAGACCGAACAGCACCAGATGCGCATGATGGGCGAGATCGCCCTGCTGGTCGAAGGCGGAGACGGCACGCTGGATGAAGAGGCCTACCAGCGCACGGTCGACACGCTTCTGGCCGGCGGCTCGGACCCGGTGATCTCCGAGGCGCCCGAGGGGGCCTTCACCCATGCCGTGACCGATATGGCGCTGGGCGAATAATCCTGCTGAACGGTTGAACAAGAGGCGGCCCCGCATCTGTGCGGGGCCGCTTTTTCATGCGCCGTCGCGTTTTGGCGCACCGTCGAGACGGGCGGCGAACAGCGCCTCGGCCGGGGTCCGTGGCCGGGCCTCGGGGCTGTCGGAATCGCCCACCCGCGTCACGTCGAGCGGCGGAATGCCCAGGCCTTTCACCGGCGGCGGATCGGCGGGTGGGTCCAGCGGTTCGACGCCGTTGGTCCCGCATGGTGCCTGCCGCATGTCGGCCGGCGTCGCATCGGATGCAGGCGTGACGGCTTGCCGGCCGGTTTCCGTGGGCGTTCCGGGCGGGGGCGTGTTGGGTGACGCAGGGCCCATGACCGGGGCCGCGGAACCTGCGGTGACAGGGGGGAAAGGCATGGTCAGCATCACGATCACCCTTGGTTTGCATGGTGATGCCCCGACCCGAGACCCGTTTACCACAGCCGGAGTCGGTCTGTCCCGAGATGGTTAAAATCCAAGCTTGATGCGGCCCGCGCGCCGCCCGTATCCGTCCTGTGCACCCTTTCCGCCGCAGAGTTCGCACAAAATGCCACGTTCTGGTCGCACTCGCGGCACCTTGGCCCGGTAGTCCATGATCGAGGCAACGTGCAGGCAGACCCTGGCCCCCATCTCCGATGGGTCGTCTGGTATGCGTTGTCCCTTGTAATGATCAACGCGCGAAGGATTTCAGAATGGCCACCGCCGCGGAACTCGATGTCACCGTCACCACCGACGCGACGGCCGTTGCCAACCAGCTTTTCGGCGACGGGATCACCGTTCAGTCGGCCACGCTGAGCGGGGCCACTGGCCAGACCGGGCTTTACAGCAATGCCGACACGACCTCGCCCGGCGTGGCGGCGGGCGATTCCGGCGTCATCTTCTCGACCGGGAATGTCACGGATTTCACCAATTCCGGCGGGTCGACGAACACCAACACCTCCGCCGGGACATCCACCGACCATGGCGGGACGGGGGATGCGGACCTCCAGGCCATCACCGGCAGTTGGACCTACGACGCGGTCGTGTTCGAGGCGGTGTTCGTGCCCGATGGTGACTACATCACGATGCAGTTCACCTTTTCGTCCGAGGAGTACCTGGAATACGTGAATTCGGGGTTCAGCGACACGTTGGGCGTCTGGGTGAACGGCGAGTACATCGCGGTGACGCCCCTCGGCGACGAGGTGTCCATCGACACGGTCAACGACAGTTCGAATTCGAATCTCTACATCGACAATCCCGCCGGGAGCGATCCCTACAACACCGAGATGGACGGGTTCACGGTCAACCTCTCCTTCAAGGCGCCGGTCAATGCGGGCGAGGAAAACACGATCAAGATCGCGCTCGCCGACGAGGGCGACGGGACCTATGACACCAATGTCCTGTTCGCGGCCGACAGTCTCCAGACCGTCGCGCTGGCCTTCGATGACGAGGTGACCTGTCCGGTCAATTCCGCGCGCGTCGTCGACGTGCTGGCCAATGACGTGGACGATCTGGGGCAGGGCCTGACCATCACCGAGATCAATGGCGAGGCCATCGCGGTTGGCGGCAGCGTGACGCTGTCCACGGGTGAGGTCATCACGCTGAACGCGGATGGCACGCTGACCATCCAGACCGACGGCGATGTCGGCACCACGCAGATCACCTACACAATCGAGAATGGCGACGGCACCACGGATGTCGGCTACCTGACGCTCAACACCGAGGCCGTGCCGGCGCTGGACGGGATCGTCGACGGCACCACCGCCGGAGAGGTGATCGACGCAAGCTACACCGGCGACCCCGACGGCGACATGGTCGATGCGGGCGATGCGACCGGCGTTCTGGGTACGACGGGCGACGGTGACGTGATCCAGGCCTGGGGCGGCGATGACACGGTTCTGGCCGGGGCGGGCGACGACATCGTCTTTGCCGGCAGCGGCGACGACAGCGTCGACGCCGGAGCCGGGGCGGACAGCGTCGATGGCGGCACCGGCAATGACGAAATTCTCGGCGGGAGTGGCAATGACACGCTGGAGGGGGGCGACGGCAGCGACACGATCCTGGGCGGGGCCGATGACGACTCGATCACCGGGGGCGCGGGCGGCGACACCCTGTCGGGCGAGGACGGCAATGACGTGCTGGACGGCGGACTGGACGATGACAGCCTCGATGGCGGTGCCGGGAACGACAGCCTGACCGGCGGCGAGGGCAACGACACCTTTGCCTATACCGGCGGTCTCGACACGATCACCGATTTCAACGACACGACCGCCGGTGCGATCGACGATGGCGATGCCACCAATAACGACGCGATCGACCTGTCCGGCCATTACGACCATATCTCGGAGCTCTATGCCGACTACGCCGATGACGGCATCCTGAACCAGTCCAACACCACCGATACCCGTGGCAACACGGTCGATTACTCGGACAACACGCAGTTCGGCTCGGGCGAGGGTATCGTCTTCGAGGGCGGCGCGGCAGACGAGACCTTTTTCACGCAGGAAAACACCGGCGTGGTCTGTTTCGCCGAAGGCACGATGATCGCGACGCCCTCGGGCGAAGTGGCGATCGAAATGCTCCGTGTGGGTGATCTGGTGCAGACGCGCGACAACGGGATCAAGCCGATCCTCTGGGTCGGGTGCAAGCGGCTGGGGCCCGAGGATCTTGCGGCCGCGCCATGGCTGCGGCCGATCCAGTTGCAGGCGGGCCATTTCGGGTTGGAACGCGAGTTGATCGTATCGCCGCAGCACGGCGTGCTTCTGTCCCCGCGCGACCATCCGGGCGGAGAGGTGCTTTACCGGGCGACGCACCTGGCGCGCATGCCGGGCGGCGCGGCGCGGGTGAAAAACGGGGCACGGTCGGTGACCTACTACCACATCCTGTTCGACCGCCACGAGGTGATCTGGTCGAACGGCATCCCGAGCGAGAGCTTCTATCCCGGCCCGATGGGCTATGGCAGCCTGGACCACGCGGCGCTGGAGGAATTGCACCGCCTGTTCCCGGAGTTGACCGGCGTGAATGTCGACAAGGTGCTGGGCGAAGCGGCCCGCGAGTATTCGCGGAACGGCATGCTGCCTCCGCATCTGAAGGATCTGATGGAGGCGGCATAAGGCCTGCCCCCCGGCTGAAAAAGGACGCGCGGATCGGGCGGTCCTTTTGGGTTCGGGGCGCAGATGAGCGCGGAGGGGAAGGAGGGTGTTGTCGGTTTGGAACCCACATTTCAGGATGCTGCAAAGTAGCTGAATGGCAGCATTGAGAAAATTGATCTCGCTTTGGAAACGCGACAATGGCGTTCAAAAACCTCCCGCCTTCAAAAAAACTATGAGGCTTTTGGCAGGGGGGAGGAGCGGTAATTCAAACTCAAATCAACTAGTGGCTTTTCGTTCTTTTTATGGCGCGCAATCATCTTTCTCACAGCGTGGCCCCTCACGATGGGTCGGCTCGGTTTGACTCGTTCCAGAACAGGGCAATACTTGGAAAGCGCCTCTTCAAGTGCATAACTGTCAACTTGGCTCAGCGTTTGGAAGACCATTTCGCCGGGCAACAGGCTTTCGCAGGGCTGACCGTTTGCAAAAACGATTTCGTGTTTCCCGAACAGTATATGTACGTAGCTGAACTCTTCGCCTGGCTCAAGTTGAGTAACTCCGTTAATTGTCAGCAGGCTTTTGGCGTTGACAAGAACTTCAGAAGTGCGAAACATTCTTTCGCAAATTCGTGATTGCAGCAAAATACGATGTTGCGGAGAAACCAGTAGATCACGCTCTGGATAGTTATCACCCAATGCACCTTTGGAAATTTGGATCGGGCAGTTCTTCGAGGTTGCCTGCTGTGCTTGAGGTGAAACGGGTGTTTTATGAATCCAGCGGATCGGTTGATAACCATGATCCAAGGTCTTGACCAAATCGCCAACTTTCAAGTTGCCTGCCCGGCATTCACCGGTGGCTGTTTGTATCCTAACGTCGGAGTGAAAGCACAAAACAGCGTCGTCAGGGGTATAGGTGCCGGAGGTCTGATTGCCAAATATATCCCAATGTACCGATTGGTTTGAGCCTGCGGCACCCGACGGTGCCGTCGTCACGCCAGAGCCGGCACCTTGGGTCGTCGTTGTTGTCCCGCCATTGACGTTATACGCATCGATTACGGTGCTTGTATCGGTATTGGTCAGCGTAACCGCGCGGGCTTCTCCCGAGGCGGTACTTCCTGCCGTGAACAAATAACCGGTGTTTGAGGTGATCGTATAAATGACGTAGTCAGGGTTGTCGGGGTCTGCAACAGCGGTGACCGACGCGGCATCAAGCGTGATTTCCCCTCCAACGGCACCAGTTACAGGAATTGCAGTCTGAAGAGTGCCAGATGGGGTGTAAAAAGATACTGTATAGTCAGCCGGGTCCTCGGTCGCGAGAAGCGTCACCTCAAGGAATTCCGCCGGACCTTCACCGGTCCGGTAGTGCATCTCTGATATGAATGCCGTTGACGTACCCAAAACTAGATACCTTTGCTATCTACATCACGGGGACGGGCGGTCTACATCAGGCTTGCTCCCGACTTTCTTCGAAGAAACCCGTCTCCCAGCACATTTGTCTCACCAGATTGCGGCAGAAATGTGCCTTACCTGCACAACGGGAAGTCATTTTGGAGTCCGCTCCTCAAACTCGATTGCACATTGACGTCAGTTTCCGCTGAAAATGCCAGAATCATAGGGTAATCACTTCAGATTGACGGAAACACTTCGTACGTCACAACCTGCCATTGGTGCCGTTGCAGCGAATTTGGGTTCGGTCCCGCCAAGCCGACCCTTGGCGCAGACGTATCTCGAAACTTTCCTTGGGCACTTTGTCAGACGTGGCGTCACGCCCACCCGGATCTCGCCCATGAGGGGCGACACGCCAAGAAAAAGGGCCGCCCGGATCGGGCGGCCCTTTTCGGTTCGGCAGGGGGGCGTCAGCCCTTGTTCATGCGGTTCTCGATCAGCTCGTCCACCACGGCGGGTTCGGCGAGCGTCGAGGTGTCGCCGAGGCTGCCGTAATCGTTCTCCGCGATCTTGCGCAGGATGCGGCGCATGATCTTGCCCGAGCGGGTCTTGGGCAGGCCGGGGGCCCATTGGATCAGGTCGGGCTTGGCGATGGGGCCGATCTCGGTGCGGACCCAGGTTTCCAGCTCCTTGCGCAGCTCGTCCGAGGGCTCGACCCCGTTCATCAGGGTGACATAGGCGTAGATGCCTTGCCCCTTGATCTTGTGCGGGTAGCCGACCACGGCGGCCTCGGCGACCTTGGCATGGGCGACCAGCGCGCTTTCGACCTCGGCGGTGCCCATGCGGTGACCGGAGACGTTGATCACGTCATCGACGCGGCCGGTGATCCAATAGTAGCCATCCCCGTCGCGGCGGCAGCCGTCGCCCGAGAAATAGTAGCCCTTGTAGTCCGAGAAATAGGTCTTCTCGAAGCGCTCGTGATCGCCCCAGACGGTGCGCATCTGGCCCGGCCAGCTGTCTTTCAGGCACAGCACGCCCTCGGCTTCGGTCGCGGTGATCTCGGCGCCGGAATGGGGGTCAAGCACTACCGGCTGCACCCCGAAGAAGGGGCGCGTGGCGCTGCCGGGCTTGGTCGGGATCGCGCCGGGCAGGGGGGTGATCAGGTGGCCGCCGGTTTCCGTCTGCCACCACGTGTCGACGATGGGGCAGCGGCCCTGTCCGACGACGCTGTTGTACCAGTTCCACGCCTCGGGGTTGATCGGCTCGCCCACGGTGCCCAGCAGTTTCAGGTCCGACAGGTCGTATTTCGTGACGAACTCGTCCCCCTGTCCCATCAGCGCCCGGATCGCGGTGGGGGCGGTGTAGAACTGGTTGACCTTGTGCTTTTCGCACACGGCCCAGAACCGGCCCGCATCGGGGTAGGTGGGCACGCCCTCGAACATCAGGGTCGTGGCCCCGTTCGCGAGCGGGCCATAGATGATGTAGCTGTGGCCGGTGACCCAGCCCACGTCAGCGG
Organism: [Roseibacterium] beibuensis; assembly: GCF_039542305.1. Lineage (NCBI taxonomy): Bacteria > Pseudomonadati > Pseudomonadota > Alphaproteobacteria > Rhodobacterales > Roseobacteraceae > Roseicyclus > [Roseibacterium] beibuensis. The sequence continues at coordinate 744,033 of NZ_BAABHW010000001.1, forward strand.
TGCACCAGAAGATGTCGCCATCGTGGTAGTCGAAGGTATAGGCGTGGGTCATCGAGGCATAAACAAGGTAGCCGCCGGTGGTGTGCACCACGCCCTTGGGCTGCCCGGTGGAGCCGGAGGTGTAGAGGATGAAGAGCGGATCCTCGGCACTCATCTCGACCGCCTGGGTGTGATTGTCGGCCTCGAGGCGCAGTTCGTTGTAATCGTGGTCGCGCCCGTCCTTCCACGTGATCTGGCCGCCGGTGCGGCGCACCACCAGCACCTTGCAGTCACGCAACACGTTCAGGAGGGCAGCGTCGGCATTTGATTTCAACGGCGTCTGGCGCCCGCCGCGCGGCGCATAGTCGGCGGTGATGAGGACCTTGGCGTCGCAGCCGTTGATCCGCGCGCCGAGCGCGTCGGGCGAAAAGCCCGCGAAGACGATGGAATGGATCGCCCCGATCCGCGCGCAGGCCAGCATGGCATAGGCGGCCTCGGGGATCATGGGCAGGTAGATCACCACGCGGTCGCCTTTGCGCACGCCCATATCCTCGAGGATGTTAGCCATCTTGCACGTCTCGCGGTGCAACTCGGCATAGGTGATGTGCTTGGCCGCGTCGTTGGGGTCGTCCGGCTCCCAGATGATCGCGGTCTGGTCGGCGCGGGTGGCCAGGTGGCGGTCGATGCAGTTGGCGGCGACGTTCAGGGTGCCGTCCTCGAACCATTTGATGTCGATATTGCCGGGCGCGAAGCTGGCGGATTTGACCTTGGTATAGGGTTTGATCCAGTCGATGCGCTGGCCATGCTCGGCCCAGAAGGCCTCGGGGTCGGCGACCGAGGCGGCATACATCTTTTCGTAGGTTTCCGCGTCGATATGGGCGGATTTCGCGAAATCGGCGGACGGGGGTGTCATATCGTTGGGCATGGGTCCTCCCCTTCAGGTCAGATTGGCAACCGAACCCTCCTCCGGTCCGGCAGTCGGGGGGAGTGTTCCGCATCGCCGGAGGGGAGGCAAGGTTCTTTGGTTTTCGTCGGTTTTCCAGATGCTGGCGGGCGCGGTCGGTAAATCCTTTGCCGGGTTTGTAAAACCTGTTAATCTGCGCGCGTCTTGGGAGGAGAAACCAGATGGCCGGATTGCCCGACGGGATGCGGCGCGCGCAGCTGACCGGTAATCGGATCCGCGAACGTCGCCTTGCCCGCGGCATGAAGCAGGCGGCGCTGGCCGAGGCGGTGGGCATCTCGGCCTCGTACCTCAACCTGATCGAACACAACCGCCGCAAGATCGGGGGCAAGCTGTTGAACGCGCTGGCCCGCGCGCTGGACGTCGAACCGGCGGCGCTGTCCGAAGGGGCGGATGCCACGCTTTACGATACGTTGCAGGCCTCGGCGCGCGACACCCGCGCGGGGCTGGGCGGCGTGCTGCCCGAAACGGCACGGATCGACGAATTGGCCGCGCGCTTTCCGGGCTGGACCGGCCTGATCGCCGCGCAGCACAAGCGCATCGCGGGCCTTGAGGCGGTGGCCGAGGGGCTGCGCGACCGGCTGGGCCACGACCCGGTTCTGGCCGAGGCGATGCACGAGATGCTGTCCTCGGTCGCGGCGATCCGTTCGACCGCCGACATCCTTGCGCGCGACCCCGATCTGGACGCGGCGTGGCGCGGGCGGTTTCACCGCAACCTCCACGAAGAGGCCGAGCGCCTGTCGATCCGCGCCACGGCGATGCTGGCCCATTTCGAAGCGCCCGATACCGAGGAGGCGGGCGCCAGTTCGACGCCCATCGAAACGGTCGAGGCGCTGTTCGAGGCCGCCGGCCACCATTTCCCCGAGATCGAGACGCAGGGCCGTGCCGGGATCGAGGGGGTCATCGCGCGGGCGGCGGGGATGGAGGATAGCGCCAGCCACGCGCTCGCCCGCGACATGCTGGAGCGCTACGCGCAGGATGCCGCGCGCCTTCCGCTCGACGTGATCCTGCCGGCCGCGCGCGAGGCCGGGTTCGACCCGGGCCGCCTGCTGATGCTGGGGCAGGGGGACGTGGCGCTGGTGTTGCGGCGGCTGGCGAGCCTGCCGCTCTCGGCGGGGGCGCCGGATTTCGGGTTGGCGGTCTGCGATGCGGCCGGGGCGCTGTTGTTCCGGCGGCGTTTGCCGTCCTTTTCCATCCCGCGCTTCGGGCCCGGTTGCCCGCTCTGGCCGCTTTATGCCGTTCTGGCGCGTCCCGGCCAGCCCGAGGCGGCGCGGCTGGACCTGCCGCAAGGCGGGGTGTTCGACGCCTGGGCCGTGGCGCAACCGGTGGCGCAGACAGGCTTTGGCCGCGCGCCGGTGGTGCAGGCCACCATGCTGGTTGCGCCCGCCAGCTCGGACAACGGGGCCGAGGCGGCCATTCCCGCCGGTCCGGGGTGCCATTTGTGCCCGCGCGAGGCATGCCCCGCGCGGCGCTGAGTCCTGCCAGATGGGCCATTGCCTATTTGGTCGGCGTTTTGCAGACTGATCGAACCGACCTGAGGGAGGGCCGGAATACTTGGGCAAGCGTATCTTACTGATCGAGGACGAGGCCAACATCCTCGAAGCCATCGGGTTTCTCCTGTCCCGCGAAGGGTGGGAGGTTCAGGGCCATGGCAAGGGGGAAAGCGCGCTGGCCGAGATCGCCCGCGTCTCGCCCGATATCGTGGTTCTGGACGTGATGCTGCCGGGGCGGTCGGGGCTGGAAATCCTGCGAGACCTGCGCGCCGACCCCGCCACGCGCGATCTGCCGGTGCTGATGCTGACGGCCAAGGGGCAGGCGAAAGACCGCGAACAGGCGATGGCGCTGGGCGCGAATGCCTTCCTGACCAAGCCCTTTTCCAACGCGGAACTGGTCTCGATCGTCGGCACGTTGACAGACGCCCCGGCCGCGGCGCGGTCGGGCGGCGGGGCCTGAGGGCCGGACCCGTGGCGCGGCGGCTTTTCCTGGAGCGACGCACCTACCGGCACAACCGGTTGCAGGATGCCGCGCGGCTGTTGCCGGTTCTCGGTGCGGTGCTGCTGTTCGGGCCGGTCTTCATCCGCTCCGAGGCCGAGCAGACGGCGGCGGCCGGGCTGGATGCCTGGCTGGTCTATTTCTTCGCGATCTGGGCGGGGCTGATCGGCGCAACCTACTGGATCAACCGGTCCCTGATGCGCGACATGCCGGGCGAGGCGGATGCCGCCCCCGCGCCACGCGGCGCACCGGATCCCTGAGATGCTGAGTTTCAACGGCCTCGTCGCGGTATGCGTCCTCTACGTGGCGGGACTGTTCGCGGTGGCCTTCCTCGCCGAGAAACGCGCCGCCGAGGGCAAGGCGCGCTGGCTCAACTCGCCCATCACCTACACGCTCAGCCTGTCGATCTACACGACGGCCTGGACCTTTTACGGCGCCGTCGGCTCTGCCGCGCGCTCGGGGTTGGAGTTCCTGACGATCTACCTTGGCCCGACGCTGGTTTTCATCGGGTGGTTCTGGCTTTTGCGCAAGATGGTGCGGATCGGGCGGGCGCAGCGGATCACCTCGATCGCCGACATGATCTCCAGCCGGTATGGCAAGTCAGGCGCGCTGGCGGCGATGGTGACGCTGCTCGCCGTGGTGGGCACGACGCCGTATATCGCGCTGCAACTGCAATCGGTGACGCTGTCCTTCTCGGTCTTTTCCGGCAATGGCGGGGCGGACGCGCCGGATGCGGAGGCCACGGCGATCTGGGTGGCGGCGGGCCTTGCGCTTTTTACCATCATGTTCGGAACGCGGTCGCTGGATGTGAACGAACGCCATCCCGGCCTGGTCTCGGCCATCGCGCTGGAGGCGATCGTGAAGCTTTTCGCGATCCTTGCGCTGGGGGTTTTCGTCGTCTGGGGCGTGGCGGACGGCCCCGGCGACATGCTGGCCCGGATCGAGGCCAGCCCCGTGATCGACACAAGCTGGAACGGTGCGCGCTGGGTGGGGATCACGGCGCTGGCGGGGGCGGCCATCCTGTGCCTGCCGCGCATGTTCCAGGTGCTGGTGGTCGAGAACTCGGACGAGCGGCACCTTGCGACGGCGGGCTGGGCCTTCCCGCTGTACCTGATGCTGATCAGCCTGTTCGTGGTGCCCATCGCCGTGATCGGGCTGGACCTGCCAAGCGCCGGGGACAACCCCGACCTTTTCGTTCTGACCGTGCCCTTGGGCCTGGGGCGCGACGGTCTGGCGCTGTTGGTGTTTCTCGGCGGCTTCTCGGCGGCGACCTCGATGGTCATCGTTGCCGCGCTGGCGCTGTCCACGATGGTGTCGAACCATGTGATCGTGCCGCTCTGGCTGCGGTTTTCGCGGGCCGAGGGGCCGACCTCGGGTGACATGCGGCGCGTGGCGCTGACGGCGCGGCGGCTGTCCATCGCGGGCGTGCTGTTCCTGGGCCTGTGGTACTATCGCCTGTCGGGCGGGGCCGACGCGCTGGCCGATATCGGGCTGATCGCCTTCCTCGGTGTGGCGCAGGTGCTGCCCGCGCTTCTGGGCGGCATCCTGTGGCGGGGGGCGACGCGGGTGGGGGCGGCGCTGGGCATCGGGGCGGGCTTCCTGATCTGGGCGTGGCTGCTCCTGATCCCGAACATGGCCGAGACCGGCGGCCTGATCCCCGCCATGCTGGAGGAGGGGCCGTTCGGCATCGGTTGGCTCAGCCCCGCGACGCCCCTTGGCTTGCAGGCGACCGATGGCCTTCTGACCGCGATGATCCTGTCGCTGGGGACCAACACGCTCCTCTTCATCCTCGGGTCGCTGTTTTCCTTTCCCAGCCCGCTGGAGCGGTTGCAGGGCGCGCAATTCGTCAATGTCTATGACCATTCCCGCGCGCTTCTGGGCTGGCGCGGGGCGGCGGGCACGGCCGATGACCTGCTGATCATGGCGCAGCGTATCCTCGGGTCGGGCCGGGCAGGGCGGCTGTTTCAGAGTGCCGCCGCCGCGCAGGGGCGCGAGGGGGCCTTGCCGGAACCGACCGCCGATTTCCTTGAAACGCTGGAGCGTGAACTGGCGGGCTCGGTCGGCGCGGCGACGGCGCATGCGATGGTGGCGCAGATCACCGGGGGGGCCAGCGTGTCGGTGCGCGACCTGCTGGCCGTGGCCGATGAAACGGCGCAGATCATGGAATATTCCAGCCAGCTGGAGGCGAAATCGGCCGAACTGGTCCGCACGGCGGAGCGCCTGCGCGAGGTGAACCAGAAACTGACCGAACTGTCGGTTCAGAAGGACGCCTTCCTCAGCCAGATCAGCCATGAGTTGCGCACGCCGATGACCTCGATCCGGTCGTTCTCGGAAATCCTGATGGAGTCCGATCCGCTGGACGATGCCGCGCGGGCGCGCTTTTCGCGCATCATCCACGACGAAAGCCTGCGCCTGACGCGGCTGCTCGACGACCTTCTGGACCTGTCGGTGCTGGAAAACGGGCGCGTGTCGCTGAACGAGGGGGAGGCGAGCCTGTCGGACGTGCTGGACCGGGCGATCTACGCCGCTGGCGCGCTGGAGGAGGGCGGGCGCATCGCCATCCGCCGCGACCGCGCGCGCGAGGCGGTGACGCTCTGGACCGACGCGGACCGGTTGGCGCAGGTCTTCATCAATGTGATCTCGAACGCGCAGAAATACTGCGATGCCGAGGCGCCGGAACTTTCGATCACCGTGCAGGGGCGCGGAGCCGAGATCGAGGTCGATTTCGTCGACAATGGCTCGGGCATCCCGCCGCGCCAGCAGACCCTGATCTTCGAGAAATTCGCCCGGCTGGACACGGCCAAGGGCGCGCCGGGGGCGGGGCTGGGCCTGGCCATCAGCCGCGAGATCATGGCGCGGCTCGGCGGCGACCTGGCCTATATGCCATCGAAGGTCGGCACGCGGTTCCGCGTGCGCCTGCCCGCGCGCGCGCAGGAAGCGGCCTGACGCCGGCGCGTTGGGGTTTTCTTAACCCTTTCCATGGCAGAACCGGGGTGATGCCCATCACCCCTTTTGCAGGCCAAAGACCGTGACCCACCAGCGCGCGACACCCGAGGGAGAGGCCGTGCTCCGCCGTATCGTCGCGGCCCATGCGGGGCAGCGACCGCCTGCGCCCGACCTTGCGCCGGTGTTGGAGCGTGCTTTCACGCGGGCGCTCCGGCATGCGAGCGTGCCGTTCGAGGGGCTGGGCCTGTCGCCGAGCTCCGTCACCGTCGCCACGTCCGTGCCATTGGACGCCGCGCTTGCCGCCTTGCCCGCGCATGGGCTGGTCGCCGTGCTGGAGGCCGAGGGCGGATCGCGCGGCATGATCGCCCTGTCGCATGGCGCGATGGACCCGCTGATCGAGGTGCAGACCACGGGGCGGGTCGAGGCCGCCGATCTGCCGCCGCGCCGCGTCACCGCCATCGACGAGGCGCTCAGCCGCGATTTCATCGACCTGACGCTTGCCGCCTTCGCGCGCGAGGCCGCGGAGGGGGAGGGGCGCGACTGGCCCGCGCGCATGGCCTATGGCAGCCGGGTCGAGGCGCGCGATCGGTTGACCCTGTTGCTGCCCGAGCGGGCGTATCACGCCCTCACCGCCGAGGTCGCCTTGGGCGAAACGGGCGCACGCAAGGGGCAGATCGTGCTGGTCCTGCCGCGCGACGCGGCCCTGGCCGACGCCAAAGGGGGCAAACCTGGCCGCGACGCGCCCGCACCCCCGCCGGGCTGGGAGGCGGGGCTGCGCGCGTCCCTGTCCGAAGCGCCGCTGGTGCTGGATGCCGTGCTGATGCGCCTGACCCTGTCCCTGGGCGAGGTCGAGGCGCTGTCGGAGGGCGATATCCTGCCCTTCGACCGCGCGGACCTCGCCTCGGTCGCGCTTGAAACGCCGGATGGCACCGTGGTCCTCAGCGCCGCCCTCGGGCAGCAGGGTGGCCGCCGCGCCTTGCGGGTCGCGGCGCCGGACAGGCCCCCGTCGGCCCCGGACAAGGCGGCGTTGGACGGCGACGACCGGCCCGCAGCCGACATCCCGGCGCCCGCGCCTGCCTCCGGGGGTGACGGCCCCGCTGTGGCACAGGTGGCAAAGGGCTGAGACGCGGTTGCAATCGGACCGGAGCTTGGCCAAGCTCGCGCAGCAAGGGCGAAAGGGGCAGGCGCATGGGCATCGCTGATTTCAAGGAAAGGGTCCGGTCGGGCACGCCGCTGGCGGGCACCTTCATGAAGACGCCTGCCATCGACGTGCTGGAGGTTCTGATCCTCGCCGGGCTCGATTTCGTCTGCCTCGATGCCGAGCACGCCCCGTTCGAGCGCGCGGCGATGAATGCCTGCGCCGCCCTGGCGCGCGCCGCCGATTTCCCGCTTCTGGTGCGCGTGCCGTCCAGCAGCGCCGAGCGGATCGGCATGGTGCTCGATCTCGGGGCCGTGGGAGTCGTCGTGCCCCATGTGACCGATGCCGAAACCGCCGCCCGCGTCGCACGGCAGTCGCGCTTTGGCCCCGGCGGGCGCGGTTTTGCCGGGTCCACGCGTTGGGCGGGGTTCGCCACGCGTCCCATGCCAGAGCTTCTGGCGCAATCGCGCGAGGAAACGGTGGTGATCGCCCAGATCGAAGACGCCGAAGCGGTCGGCGCGGTCGAGGAGATCGCGGCCACACCGGGGATCGACGCGCTGTTCCTGGGGCCGGCGGACCTGTCCGTGGGCTATGGCAAGGACAGGCAGGACAGCCCGGAACTGACCGCCGCGCTGGCCCGCGTGGGGGCGGCGGCCAAGGCCAACGGGCTGGGCTACGCGACCTTCGTGCCGAACGCCGCCGCGGCCAGGACGCTGGCCGAGGCGCATGGGCTGGGCATGTTCTTCATCGCCTCGGAACAGGCGTGGATGCTGCAGGGCGCGCGTGCCGCCGTCGCGGGCATCCGCGAGTTTTCCTGAGCGATGCAGCCGCCGATCGGTGGCCTTTAAGGCAAATCTGCCGCAATTGCGCCTGCAAATGACCTTGAAAACACCCCGCCCCTGCGCGGGTTCGATCCCGGTTTCACCCGACTAAAGCGCGATATTCGGAATGTCGCAAAGGGCCAAGACCCGCGCGACAGAGGCAGAAACACCATCCGGTTTGGCACGAACCGGCCCTAGAAAAGGGAACAGTCATGACCATCAAGCGCATCCTTCCCGCCATCACGCTCGGCGCCGCAATGATCCTGTCGGGCTGCGTGACGACGCCCGCCGTGAACGTCTCGTCGCGGAACGCCGGCCTCGACCTCGGCCCGGTAATCGACGTTCCGACGCAGAACTGGGATTTCGCCCGCCTCGTGGTTCTGGTTCCCGAAAACCTCGAGGTCTCCGAGGCCAACTCGATCAAGCCGCGCGCCGATATCGTCTGGCGCGAGGACCCGGTCGGCGACCGCCATGCCCAGGTGCAGGCCGTCATGCAGGCGGCGCTCGAGCCGACCCTGGCCCCGATGCAGGGCGCGACGCCGGTCACGGTCCAGATCGAGGTCACGCGCTTTCACGCCCTGACCGAGCGCGCCCGCTACACCATCGGCGGCGAGCACGAGATCGAGTTCACGGTCACCGTCGCCCATGCCGAAACCGGCCAGATCCTGTCCGGCCCGCGCGAGGTGGACCTGACCTTCCGCGCCTATGGCGGCCAGCAGGCCGTCGATGCCGAGGCGCAGGGCATCACGCAGCGCGTGCGCATCACGCAGCGCCTGCAACAATGGGTTCATACCGAGTTTTCACAGACCCTTGTGGGCGCGCTCGGCAGCTAACCCTTTCGCAAATTCCGAACCCGGTTTAAGGGGGGCGCATGACAGCGTCCCCCTTTCCCGTCCTGCGCCTGAAACCCAAGGCCGATGCCCGCCGCATCCGCCATGGCCACCCCTGGGCCTGGTCCGACGACCTCGTGCTTGACCGGCGGTCGCGCAAGATCGCGCCCGGCGCCCTGGCGATCCTCGAAGATGCCGAGCGTCAGCCGCTTGGCGTGGGCATCGCGACGGTCGAGGCCCGCATCGGTCTGCGCCTTCTGGATCGCGACGCGTCGGCGAAGATCGACGCGGACTGGCTGCGCGCGCGGCTGTCGGCGGCGCTGGAGCTTCGGACGCGGATCTATGATCAGCCCTTCTACCGCCTCGTCCATGCCGAGGGGGACGGGCTGCCCGGCCTGATCGTCGACCGCTTCGGCGACACGCTGGTGATGCAGCCCAACGCGCTCTGGCTGGAGGAGCGTCTCGACACCCTGACCGCGCTTCTGTCCGAACTGACCGGGGCGCTGACGATCCTCAAGAACGGCACCTCGCGCGCCCGCGCGGCCGAAGGATTGCCCGAGGAGATGGCGGTTCTGACCGGTGACGCGCCCGATGGCCCGATCCCGGTGCCGATGACCGGGGCCACCTATGCCGCCGACGTCATGGGCGGGCAGAAGACCGGCCTGTTCTTTGACCAGCGCCCGAACCACGGCTTTGCCGCCGGGATGGCGCAGGGCGCGCGGGTGCTCGACGTGTTCTCGCATGTGGGCGGCTTTGCGCTGGCCTGCCTTGCCCATGGCGCGCAGAGCGCACTGTCGGTCGATGCCTCCGAGGCCGCGCTGGCGCTGGCGGGGCAGGGGGCGGAACTGTCGGGCGTGGCAGATCGGTTTTCCACCCGTTCAGGCGATGCCTTCGACGTGATGACCGCGTTGCAGGGCGAGGGTGCGCAGTTCGACCTCGTCATCTGCGATCCGCCCGCTTTCGCGCCGTCGAAACAGGCGCTGCAACAGGGCTTGCGCGCCTATGAACGTGTCGCAAGGCTGGCAGCCGACCTTGTTGCGCCGGGGGGCACGCTGATCCTGTGTTCCTGTTCGCACGCCGCGGACCTGTCGAAATTCCGCATGGCCTGCCTGCGCGGGATCGGGCGGGCGGGGCGCGACCCGCGCCTGATCTACACGGGCTTTGCCGGGCCGGATCATCCGCAGCATCCCAGCCTGACCGAGACGGGCTATCTCAAGGCGCTCGCGTTCCGGCTGATGCCATGAGCGCACCGCGCTACGTGCTGGATGCCTGCGTGCTCTATCCCACCGTGCTGCGCGAGATCCTTCTGGGCTGCGCGGCGGGGGGGCTGTTCGCGCCGCTCTGGTCGCCGCGCCTGCTGGAAGAATGGGCGCGCACGGCGCTGAAACAGGGCGGACCGGCGGACGAGTTGCTGGCGCGGGGCGAGATCGCGCGGCTGCGCGCGACTTTCCCCGAGGCCGAGATCCGGCACGAGGCCGAGGAAGAGGCACCGCTCTGGCTGCCCGATCCGGGCGATATCCACGTGCTGGCCACGGCGCGCGCGGGCGGGGCGCAGGCCATCGTCACGCTGAACATGCGCGATTTCCCGACGCGGGAACTGGCCGGGTTCGGCCTGATCGCGCTGCACCCCGATACGCTGTTCTTGAACGCGCTGGAACGCGACGCCGGGACGGTCCGCGCCGCCGTCACCGCGACCCATGCCGAGGCCGAACGCCTGGCCGGGGAAGACCTGCCCCTGCGCGCGCTGTTGAAACGGGCCCGCCTGCCGCGCCTCGCCAAGGCAATGGCACGGACCTGACCCCATCTTTATCCCTGAAATATGCCGGGGGTTTGGGGGCAGCGCCCCCAAGTCACTCGCTCGGCAATTCGCGGCGCCAGCGGGCCTCCATCGCCTCGATGGCCGCGATCCGGTCCTCGGTCTTGGGGTGGCTCATCAGCCAGGCCGGTGTGCCGCGCCCGGCCATGCCGGTCAGATGTTCCAGCTTTTCGAACAGCGATTTCTGCGGCGTTGTGCCGATCCCGGCCTTGGTCAGCAGCGCCGAGGCATAGGCGTCGGCCTCGTATTCGTCCTGCCGGCTGAGCCGGGCGGCCAGAAGCGACGCGAGGGTATTGGCCAGCCACACGCCAACGCCGGGGATCAGCCGGCCCAGGATGCCCGCCAACACCACGCGCACGGCGTTCTGGCCGGAAAAGTCGATCATCCGCCGCCGCGAATGGCCAAGGGCGACATGGCCCATCTCATGCGCGATCACGCTGGCCAGCTCCTCGGCGCTGACCTCTCCGCTGCGGTAGCGGTCGTAGAACCCGCGCGTCAGGAAAATCCGCCCGTCGGGCGCGGCGAGGCCGTTCACAACCGGCACCTCGTAGATATGCACCGGGATGCGCTCCAGCCCCAGCGCCTCGGCCATGCGGTCCGTCAGGCGCCTGAGCGTCGCATCGGCCAGTTCGGTCGATTTCGCATCCAGCTCCTTGCGGGTGCGCCAGGCCGAGAACTGGTACATCGCAAGCGCATAAAGGATGGCGAGAAGGATGGGCGTGAATTTCAACATGACCCAGATATGGGGCGCGGCGCGGGACCCGGCAATGGGCGCATGCGCTCAGGTGGGGTGCGCCTCAGGATTTGCGGCGTTCCTGCAGGCGAACGAGGGCCTCTTTCGCCCGCCGCCCGGCTTCGCCGCGGGGGATCAGGGGCCGTTGACGCAGCGCGGCGCGCAGCCAGAGCGCGCAAAGCCCCAGCGCCACAAGGGCCGCCAGAAGGCCCGTCACGTCGCCCAGAAGCTGCCCAAGGACCACGATATTGTCGGCAAAGACCGCGCCGAGGCCGACATAGACGGTGACCCAGACGAGTTCCCCCGCCACGCCCGCGCGGGTGAAGCGGCTCCAGCGCAGCCCGGCCGCCCCGGCGGCGAAATTCACGTATGGGCCGAGCGGCGAGACCAGCCAGCGGCTGAAGAACACGGCCCACCCGCCCTTGTCGATGATCTGGCGCCGGGCCTTTTCCATCAGGTGCGCGCGCCGGGGGGAGCGGCTGGCGCTGGCCGCGTAGCGTCCGCCCGCGTGGCCGATGTAATACCCCAATTGGTCGCCGAGGATCGCGCCGGTCAGCGCCGCCATCGCGGCCTGCCACAAGACAAGGTCGCCCGAGACGGCGAACCCGCCCGCCGACAGCATCAGCAGCGAACTGGGCACGGGCAGGGCGAGGCAGGACAGGAAGGTGCCAACCCCCAGCACGACCAGCCCGTAAATCGGGACAAGGGCGAGGATGTCCTCGGTCATTCGCCGCGCCTCGGACGTCCGGCGCCCGTGCCCGTCCCCGTGGCCGCAAGGGCGGCCTCGATCTCGGCGATGACCTGCTCAAGCGGAACGCCCCGCGCCTCGGCGATCTGGTTCAGCGTCGGGCGCGCGGTGGGAAACTCGGGATGCGCCAGGCCGATCGCGTCGCGCAAGACCTCGCCCTCGACTTGGTAGGAGCGGGCGATATAGCCCGGCGTCATCCAGCCTTCGAGCGGCTGGTTCCGATGCGCGGGATCGGCCCAGTAAAGCGTGTGCAATACGAGGCGCACGAGGAAGAAGATCGCCACGGCCAGCGCAAGGGCGAAGGCGACCAGGGCCGGGCGGTGATGCGCCCAAAGGTAGGACAGGGCGCGGGGGCGCTCGGCCCTCACCGGCCCAGTTCCCGCATGCCGCGATCGATGCCTTCCAGCGTCATTGGCACCATGCGTCCTTCGAAGATCTGGTCGATCATGCCGATGGATTGCGTATATTTCCAATGCCTCTCGGGCACCGGGTTGATCCACATGTGGTCGGGCCATTGCGCCCGCGCGCGGTGCAGCCAGACCTGCCCCGGTTCCTCGTTCCAATGCTCGTTCGCGCCGCCAGCAAAGGCGATCTCGTAGGGCGACATGGAGGCATCGCCCACGAAGATGCATTTGTAGTCCGAGCCGTAGGTGTTCATCACCTCATGCGTCGGGATCTGCTCGTTCCAGCGGCGGCGATTGTCGCGCCAGACGGATTCGTACAGGCAATTGTGGAAATAGTAGTATTCCAGGTGCTTGAACTCGGCCCGGGCGGCGCTGAACAGTTCCTCGACCACCCGAATATGGTCGTCCATCGAGCCGCCCACGTCGAGAAACAGGATCACCTTTACCGCGTTGCGCCGCTCGGGGCGGGTCTTGACGTCGAGATAGCCGTGTTCGGCCGTGGCGCGGATCGTGCCGTCGAGGTCGAGTTCCTCGGCCGCGCCGTCGCGCGCCCATTGGCGCAGGCGCTTGAGCGCCACCTTGATGTTGCGGGTGCCCAGTTCCACGTCGCCATCGAGGTTCTTGAACTCGCGCTTGTCCCAGACCTTGACCGCGCGGCGGTGGCGGCTTTCGTGCTGGCCGATGCGCACGCCCTCGGGGTTGTAGCCATAGGCGCCGAAGGGCGAGGTGCCGGCGGTGCCGATCCACTTGTTGCCGCCCTGGTGGCGGCCCTCCTGGTCCTTGAGCCGTTCGCGCAAGGTTTCCATCAGCTTGTCGAAGCCGCCAAGCGCCTCGATCTCGGCGCGTTCTTCCGCGGTCAGGTGCTTTTCGGCGAGCTTTTCCAGCCATTCTCGGGGGATCTCGGTCGCCTCAAGCACGTCCTCGGCGGTGATCTGCTCCAACCCGCCGAAGGTATGGGCAAAGGCCTGGTCGAAGCGGTCGAGGTGGCGTTCGTCCTTCACCATCGCGGCGCGGGCGAGGTAATAGAACCCGTCCACGTCATAGGTGACGAGGCCCTTCGACATGCCTTCGAGAAAGGCGAGATATTCGCGCAAGCTGACCGGGATGCGCGCCGCGCGCAGGGTTTCGAAGAAGGGCAGGAACATGCCCCCTATCTAGGAGCAGCGTGGCCCGGTCCGCAACCGTTCAGGGCGCGGGCATCAGCAGCATGGCGAAAGTGCCCAGCAGAAACCCGATGATCGCCAGGACAGCCGTGTATTGCGCGATGTCCAGCCGGTTGCCGTTGCGCCGCCATGCCAGAAAGGCGCCAAGCGCCGCGCCCAGAAGGGCGCCGATCAGGTTCAGCATCTGATAGGTCCTCGTCTCGCCTGCCTCAGCCGCCGGGTGACAGGGCGGCCACCTCGGTCAGCCGCGCGCCCACCGCCGCGCTGGCGCCGAAGCCATAGCGGCCCCAGGCCAGACTGTCGAGGCGCACGGCCCGCGCTTCGGAGGCGCGCCCGACATCTTCCAGCGCCTCGGCCCGGATCATCAGCAACGTCGAGAGAAGCGCCGCGTTCTGCGCCCGCGTGGCCGCCGGCATCGCGGCATTGGTCAGGCGCAGCGCCTCGTCCGCGCGGCCCGAGGAAAGCGCGAAGGCGGCCAGCTGCATGTCCACATGGGCGGTCTGGATGCCGTTCGGCGCGATCCGGTCGTAGATCCCCGCCGCGCGCTGGAAGGCCGCGACCGAGGTTTCCACGTCGCTGGACAGCGTCAGGCGTCCGAGGGCGAAATGCGAAAAAGCCAGCCGCCCGTCGGTCCAGCCCGCGTTGCGCGCGATGGTCACGGCGTTCTGGGCGGCGGCGATGCGCGCGCGGTCCGAACTGCCCGGCCCAAGCGCGGTTTCGATGGCCTCGATCCAGGCGCGGGGCGTGGGGCTGATGCGGCCGCCCGCGCTGCGGTTCCCGCGCGGGTTCAGGCGCGACAGGATCTCGGGCAGGGCGGCGGCCACTTCGGCCCGCGTCATGCCCGAGCGCAGCGTCTCGTCGTAATAGGCGCGCAGGATCAGCATGTCGAAGCCGGTCAGCACGGCGTTGAAATTGTCGTCGTTGAAGACGGAATCGGGCAGGCGATAGAGGTCGTTGAGCGGCCCCAGGGCTTGCGAGACCTCTTCGTGCAGGCAGTCGCGGATTTCCTGCGGGGCCACGTCGGACGGGATGAAGACGGCCACGCGTTCGCGGGTTTGCAGCGTCGTCCAATCCAGCGTCCCGCCGGACCGTGCGCGGCGGAACTCGCCCCAGCTGCTGACGCGCGGGACCACGAAACAGGCGGCTTGCGGCACGACGCGCTGCATGCGGTCACGCGGCAGGGTCTCGATGGTGATGCCGGCGGGCCCGTCGCCCGCGCCCACGCGGCGGATGTCGAGCCCCGCCTCGGCGCGCAGCCGCGCGATCAGCCGGTCGAGATCGGCGCCAAGGGTCGCAGGCGCCCCGGCGGCCACGGCGACGGTGATCGGCCCTTCGAACCGGCTCAGGCGTTCGATCGGGCGACCCGATTCCATCATGAAGGACAGGTCGAGGAAATCGCGCGCGATCTCGGCGTTCGAGCGGCTGGGCGGGTCCGTGCGCTCGGGACCGAAGCGGTTCATCGGCGGCATGTCCTGCGGCAGCGCCGCGTCATGGCGGGCCGAGACCTCGGTGTAGCCGGCCGTTGACGGGGTGCAGCCCGCAAGCGCCAGGGCCGAGAGGCAGGCGATGCCGGCAAGGGTCCGGGTCAGGCGCTTGGGGCAGGGGGGCATGGTCACCTCAACTCCGGCTGTATTTCATGAAATCGGTGGCGACACCGATCCGGTCGTAAAGGCGCCGCGCGGTGGCGTTGCCCGTCTGCGTCATCCAGTAGACCGAGGGCCGATCATGGGTGTCGGCATCGGCATAGACCGTCTCGATCAGCTTGCGGCCCACGCCGGTGCCGCGCGCCTCTGGCCGGGCGTAGAGGTCTTGCAGATAGGTGATCGGCGCCACCTGCCAGCCATGGGCATGGACGATCACATGCACCAGCCCCACGGCGCGCCCGCCATCCCAGGCCAGCCACGCCTTCATGTCCTCGCGCGCGGGATCGGTATAGCGCCCGAAGGTCGTGTCATAGACCGCCTGATCCCGCTCGGTGCCGTAGAAGGCCAGGTAGTCCCGCCACAGCGGGGCCCATGCCTCCCGGTCGCCCGGTTCGAGGGGGCGGATCTGGATGGAGTTCGTCACTCTGCCTGCCTTGCGCGTCTGCCCGTTTATCCACGAGCCTTGGGAATGATTATGGCAGGAATCGGGATGGGAACCAGCCGCTTTGCGATCGCGTCGGCGGTGTGTTGCCGGAACGCCCTTACCTTTGCCGCCGCGCCATGAAGGCCAGCCGTTCGAACAGGGCCACGTCCTGTTCGTTCTTCAAGAGCGCCCCGTGCAGTTTCGGCAAGGCGCTGGCCCCGTCTCGGCGCAGGTCCTCGGGGTCCAGATCCTCGGCCAGGAGCAGCTTGAGCCAATCCAGAACCTCCGAGGTGGACGGCTTTTTCTTCAGCCCCTGCTGCTCGCGGATTTCGTAGAACTGCGTCAGCGCGGTGCTCAGAAGCTGCTGCTTGATGCCCGGAAAATGCACTTCGACGATCTGCTTCATCACCTCCATCTCGGGGAAACGGATGTAATGGAAGAAACAGCGCCGCAGGAAGGCGTCGGGCAGTTCCTTTTCATTGTTCGAGGTGATGATGACGATGGGGCGCGTGACGGCGCGGATCGTCTCGCCGGTTTCGTAGACGAAGAATTCCATCCGGTCGAGTTCCTGCAACAGGTCGTTTGGAAACTCGATATCGGCCTTGTCGATCTCGTCGATCAGCAGGACGGATTTGCCCTCGGATTCGAAGGCCTCCCAAAGCTTGCCCTTCTTGATGTAGTTCTTCACGTCATGGACGCGTTCGTCGCCCAACTGGCTGTCGCGCAGGCGGCTGACAGCGTCGTATTCGTAAAGGCCCTGCTGCGCGCGCGTCGTCGACTTGATGTGCCATTCGATGATCGGCAACCCCAGCGAAGTCGCCACCTGCTGCGCCAGTTCGGTTTTCCCCGTGCCCGGCTCGCCCTTGACCAGCAGGGGCCGTTCCAACGTGACGGCGGCGTTGACCGCCACGGTCAGATCCTCGGTTGCAACATAGTCGGATGTGCCTTCGAACCGCATGGGTGCCCTCGTTTCCGCTCGCATTCCCTCCGACCTAGGCGGCGCGCGCGGCGAAGTCCAGCCAAGCGGCCGGAACAGGCCTGAGCCCGGCCTTTGCCCGACCTCGGCAACGCGGGCTTGATGCAAATCAGGGCGGCGATTCGCGGATTTGCCCAGACAGGACCCGTTGTGGCAGCGGGACAGGTTTCCTTTTGGGTCCACGCGCATTAGGAGGTGACAAGCCAAGGCCGCTCGGGTAATCGGGCGGCGGGTGGCCGGAAAGGACAATTTCATGTCTGAGATCGAACCCGGCCCCGTCGAGGGGAGCAAGATGAAAGCCGAGATCTTTCTGCCGGAAGATTATCGTCCCGCCGAGGACGAACCGTTCATGAACGAGCGCCAGCTCGAATATTTTCGTCGCAAACTCGAATCCTGGAAGGCCGATCTGCTGGAGGAAAGCCGGTCGACCGTGGAGACGTTGCAGGATGGCACGCGCAACATTCCCGATGTGGCCGACCGCGCCTCGGAGGAAACGGACCGCGCGCTGGAACTGCGCACGCGCGACCGCCAGCGCAAGCTGATCGCCAAGATCGACTCGGCGCTGCGCCGCATCGAGGAAGGCGAGTACGGCTATTGCGAGGTCACGGGCGAGCCGATTTCGCTCAAGCGCCTCGATGCCCGTCCGATCGCCACCATGAGCCTCGAGGCGCAGGAACGCCACGAGCGCCGCGAAAAGGTGCATCGCGACGACTGACCGCGCGGTATCCGCCGGCCAGCAGAGCTAAAGAACAAGGGCGTTCCGGATCCGGGGCGCCCTTTTGGGTTTTCGGGGGACAGGCATGTTGATCGGGCAAGAGATCACGGTTCTGGGCGGCGGCATCGGCGGGCTGGCGGTGTCGCTGGCCTTGGCGCGGCACGGGGCGCGGGTCACCGTGCTGGAACAGGCGCCCGCGATCACCGAGGTCGGCGCCGGCATCCAGATCAGCCCCAATGGCTGGGTCGTTCTGAAAGCGCTCGGCGTGGCCGAGGCGGTGGCCCAGCAGGCGCCGCGCGCGCGCGCCGTGCGGCTGCGCGATTTCCGCCGCGGGGCCGAGGTCTTCTCCATGCCGCTGAACGATCCTGCCAAGCCCTGGCATTTCGTCCATCGTGCCGATCTCGTCGAGGTGCTGGCCGAGGCCGCGCGGGGCGCCGGGGTCGCCTTGCGGCTGGGCACCCGCATCACAGCCGTCACGCCCGAGGGGGAGGGCGCGCGGATCACGCTGGAGGATGGACGCGAGGAGGTCCACGGCCTGACCATCTCTGCCGACGGCCTGCATTCGCCCGCCCGCAAGGTGCTGAACCCGCGCACGCGGCCCTTCTTCACCGGTCAGGTCGCCTGGCGCGCGACCATCCCGCAGGATGGCAGCCTCGCCCCCGAGGCGCATGTGTTCATGGGGCCGGGCCGTCACCTGGTGCGATACCCGCTTCGGCGGGGCAAGCTGGTCAATATCGTCGCCGTCGAGGAACGCGATGGCTGGGTCGCCGAGGGGTGGCATCACACCGATCACCCCGCCAACCTGCGCCGCGCCTTTTCCGATTTCTGCCCCGAGGTGAAGGGCCTCCTGGCCCGCGCGGAGGAGGTGAACCTCTGGGGGCTTTTCCGCCACCCGGTTGCGGTCAACTGGTACCAGGGCGGCCTTGCGCTGCTTGGCGATGCGGCGCATCCGACGCTGCCCTTCCTTGCGCAGGGCGCGAACATGGCGCTCGAAGACGCCTGGACCCTCGCGCGCTGCCTCTCCGAGGAGGATCTGCCCGAGGCCGCGCTCGCCCGCTACCAGGCCCTGCGGCGCGACCGCACCGCCCGCATCGTCGAGGCCGCCACCGACAACGCGACGAACTACCACCTGCGCCCGGGTCCCTTGCGCTTTGCCGCCCATAGCGCGCTGCGGCTGGCCGCCCGCGCCGCTCCGCACGCCGTGACCAACCGCTACGCGTGGATCCACACCCACGACGTGACGGCCTGATCCCCTCTTTATCCTGGAAAATATGCCGGGGGAGCGCGAGGGGGCAGCGCCCCCTCGCACGGGTCGACCGCGCAGCGGGCGAAACCCCTCAGGTCAACGAGTAATCCGGCAGGTGGCTGAACGCCTCGCGCAGGGCCTCGCCCCAGCCCGAGGAGATCGCTTCGAAAAACGCGTCGTCGCGTTCGATCCGGCGCAGGATCCCGGTGCGGAACGTGTCCGCCTCGTAGATATGCAGGTCCAGCGGCAGCCCCACGGACAGGTTCGCCTTGATCGTCGAATCGAAGCTCAGCATCAGAAGCTTCACCGCTTCCTCGAAGCTCATGGCCGGATCATAGGCGCGCACGAGGATCGGCTTGCCGTATTTCGTCTCGCCGATCTGGAAGAACGGCGTGTCGTCGGCGGCCTCGACGAAATTGCCCTCGGGGTAGATCAGGAACAGGCGCGGCTCGCCGCCGCGGACCTGGCCCGCAAGGATCAGGGTGGCGGAAAACGGGCTGTCGGCCTGCGGCCCTTCGATACCGGACTGGTCGCGGATCACCTCGCGCAGGGTTTCGCCCACCAGCTTGGCCGCCTGGAACATCGACGGCGCCTCCAGGATCGAGGGCGCGCCGCGATCCTCGGCGGGCTTGCTGCGCTCGTTCAGAAGGCTGATCACGGCTTGCGTGGTGGCAAGATTGCCGGCCGTCATCAGCGTGATCGAGCGTTCGCCCTCGGTCTCCCAGATGAACATCTTGCGAAACACGCTGATATTGTCGATGCCCGCGTTCGTGCGGGTGTCGGACATGCAGACCAGCCCACGGTCCAGCTTCAGCCCCACACAATAGGTCATTGCCCCGGCGCCTTTTCGATTGGATGCGGACGCATCGCTTTACTGCTGCTGCACCATGATGTCGATGCCCATCGCATCGCCCGCGCCGCCGAAATGCATGCCCGAAACCGGGGCGGCCTCGCGGTAGTCCAGCCCCGTCGCCACGCGCACGTAGCGTGCATCCGGCGAATAGCCGTTGGAGACGTCGAACCCGACCCAGCCAAGCCCCTCGACATGGGCCTCGGCCCAGGCGTGGCTGGCATCCTGGTGAATGCGGTCTTCCATCATCAGGTAGCCCGAGACATAGCGCGCCGGGTATCCCATCGACCGCGCCGCGGCGACGAAGATATGGGCATGGTCCTGGCAGACGCCGCAGCCGTGTTCGATCGCTTCCTCGGCGGTGGTCGTGGCATGGGTGGTGCCGATCTCGTAGGGCACCTCCTCGATGATGCGGGCCGACAGCGCGTGCAGGCGCGGCACGTCCTCGGCAACCTCGTCGCGCAACCCCTTGGCAAGACGGCGCACATTGGGGCCCGCGCGGGTCAGTTCGGTGGATTTCTGGAAATGCCACAGCGGGGCAAACCCGGTGTGCTTGCCCACGATCCCGTGCAGGTCGGCGTTCTCGACCTCGCCCTCGCAATGAATCACGACCGAGGTCGCGCCCGCGTCGAACGAGATCAGCGTCACCCGGTTCTGGTGGTGGTCGTTGTAGTCCGTCTGGATCTCGCCGCCCTCGATTGACATCTGCCAATCGACGACGGCCTGACCGGCCCGGCTCTTGGGGGTCAGTCGCAGCTGTTGCAGCCCGTATGGCACGGGCTGGTCGAAATTGTAGGTCGTCGTATGCTTGATCTTCAGTTTCATAGGGGTCCTGACGCGCGCTATCCGAGGAAACGGTAGTCCTGTTCGATCTGCCCGCCAAGGCGCGCCACATCGGTCAGGAAGTCGGTAAGGAATTCATGCAGCCCGTCCTCGAAAACGTGTTCGATCGTGGCGCTGCTCAACCGCGCGTTCAGCCCGTCGATCTGGTCGTGGCTGGCGTGGCGCTGGCCGTATTGTTCGGCGAGATATCGCAGGTTCGTCGACATCTTCGCGACCGAGAATTTCAGCGAGCGCGGCATGCGCCCGTCGAAAATCAGGAAGTCGGCGATGCCCATCGGGTTCGACTCGCCCTGGTTCAGCCAGCGATAGGCGCGTTGCCCGGCGACCGAGCGCAGGATCGTCTCCCACTGCACGTTGTCGAGGCTGGAGCCGATCTGGTTGATCGACGGCAGCAGCACGTAATACTTCACGTCGAGGATGCGCGCGGTGTTGTCGGCGCGTTCGATGAAGGTGCCGAGGCGGGCGAAATCGAAGATGTCGTTCCTGAGCATCGTGCCCGCCATCGAGCCGCGCACCAGCGCCGATTGCTGCCGCACCATGGCCAGCACCGCGGGCAGGTCGCGCGGACGCACCGGACGGGCCAGCGCGTCCTTCATCAGCATGTAGGTGTCGTTCACGGCCTCCCACACCTCGCGGGTGATCGCGGTGCGCACGAGGCGCGCATTCTGCCGCGCCGCCGTGATCGCAGACAGGACAGAGGACGGGTTGGACATGTCGCGCAGCATGAAGTCGATGGCCTTGGCGGCCTCCAACTCCTCGTGGCGCTGGTAGTAGAGGTTGGCCACGGCGGCGGTCTGCAACACGCTGTGCCATTCGTCGTCATCCCCGGCGGCCCGTGTCAGCGCGATGCGGAACCCCGCCTCGATCAGGCGCGCGGTGTTTTCGGACCGTTCGAGATAGCGGAACATCCAGAAGAGCCCGCCGGCTGTCTTGCCCAGCATGCGCCTATTCCTCCAGAACCCAGGTGTCTTTGGTGCCGCCGCCCTGGGACGAGTTCACGACAAGGCTGCCCTTCTTCATGGCGACCCGCGTCAGCCCACCCGGCGTGATGGTGCAGCCTTGCGGGCTGACCAGCGCGAAGGGGCGCAGGTCGACATGGCGCGGCGCCAGCCCCGCCTTGGTCAGGACCGGGCAGGTCGACAGCGCCAGCGTGGGCTGGGCGATATAGTTGCCCGGCCGGGCCTCCAGCTTCTTGCGGAAGGCCGCGACCTCCTTCTTCGAGGCGGCGGGGCCCACCAGCATGCCGTAGCCGCCCGAGCCGTGCACCTCTTTCACGACCAGGTCTTCGAGGTGGTCGAGCACATAGGCCAGGCTGTCGGCCTCGGAACACCGCCAGGTGGGCACGTTTTGCAGGATCGCCTTCTCGCCGGTGTAGAATTCCACGATATCGGGCATGTAACTGTAGATCGCCTTGTCATCGGCGATGCCCGTGCCGGGCGCATTGGCGATGGTGATCCCGCCCGCGCGATAGACATCCATGATCCCCGGCACACCCAGCATGCTGTCGGGGTTGAAGTTCAGCGGGTCGAGGAAATCGTCATCGATGCGGCGGTAGATCACGTCGATGGGCTTGTAGCCGCGCGTGGTGCGCATGGCGATGCGTCCGTCGAGGACCCGCAGGTCGTGGCCTTCGATCAGTTCGACGCCCATCTGGTCGGCGAGGAAGGCGTGTTCGAAATAGGCCGAGTTGTGGATGCCGGGCGTCAGCACCGCGACCGTCGGTGTCTCCGTGGTCATGGCGGGGGCGCAGGCCGCGAGCGAGCGGCGCAGCTGGATCGGGTAATCCTGCACCGGCTGCACCTTGATGCGGCTGAACAGCTCGGGGAACATCTGCAGCATCGTCTCGCGGTTTTCCAGCATGTAGCTGACCCCGGAGGGCGTGCGCGCGTTATCCTCGAGCACGTAGAACTCGTCCTCGCCGGTGCGGACAAGGTCGGTGCCGACGATGTGGGTATAGACGCCCCCCGGCGGCTTCATCCCGATCATCTGCGGCAGGAAGGCTTCGTTCTTGGCGATCAGATCGACAGGCACGCGGCCGGCGCGCAATATCTCCTGCCGGTGATAGATGTCGTAGAGAAACGAGTTGATCGCGCGCACCCGCTGCTCGATCCCGCGCGTCAGGCGCGCCCATTCGCGGCCTGAAATGATGCGTGGCACGATGTCGAAGGGGATCAGGCGTTCGTCTGCCTCGGCTTCGCCATAGACATTGAAGGTGATCCCGGTGCGCCGAAAGAAGGCCTCGGCATCGAGGGATTTCTTGCGCAGTTCCGTCAGGTCCTCGCCCGAGAACCACGCGTCATAGGCGCTGTAGGGGGGGCGGGCCCCGCCGGCACCGCCCGTCATCTCGTCGAAAAACTGAGTCGTGTCTGACATGTCACTACTGTCGCATCCCGGTCACATCGCTGCAAATGTGACGGCAAAACCGCTTGCATCCAAGGGGTTGTCGCGCCCGGATGCGGGCAAATGCCTGAATTTTAGGCAAATTGCCTAGGTTTCGAGCCAGATCGTGATCGGCCCGTCATTGGTCAGGCTGACCGCCATCTCGGCGCCGAAGCATCCGGTCTCGACCTTGGGGCCAAGCGCGGCCAGGGCGCGGGCGTAATGTTCGTACAGGCGTTCGCCCTCATCGGGCGGGGCGGCGGTGGAAAAGCCGGGCCGGTTGCCCGAGCGCGTGTCGGCGGCCAGCGTGAACTGGCTGACAACCAGCGCCTCGCCGCCCACGTCCAGAAGCGAGCGGTTCATCTTGCCCGCGTCGTCGTTGAAGATGCGCAGCTTGGCGGTCTTGGCGGCCAGCTTCTCGGCCTCGGCCTCTGTGTCGCCCTGCATGGCGCAGACGAGGATCATCAGCCCCGGACCGCATTGGCCGACCACCTCTCCGGCGACCTCGACGCGGGCGCCGGTGACACGCTGGATCAGCGCCCTCACGCGATCTCCTCGCGGCGGGGCGGGTTGGCGCCGGCGCGCGTCACCGTCACGGCGGCGGCTTTCACGCCCAGCTCCAGCGCGGCGCGCAGCCCGTCCTCGGGCAGCCCCTCGGCCAACAACGCCTTGTCCAGAAGCCCCGCATCGGACAGGCCCGCCAAGAGGCCTGCGTTGAACGTGTCGCCCGCGCCGACGGTATCGACGACCTCGACCGTGGTGGCATCGACATGCACCTCGCCGCCGGGGCCGAAGGCGGTCACGCCCGCGGCGCCCTGCGTCACCAGAACCAGCTTCGGGCCTTTCTTCTGCAACTCGCTGGTCAGCTCGACAAAGCTGCGGTCGCCCATCAGCCAGCGCAGGTCGTCGTCCGAGAGCTTCACGATATCGGCATGCGACAGCATCCGGTCCATCCGGGCGCGGAACCGTTCTTCCTCGGCGATGAAGCCGGGGCGGATATTGGGATCGAGCATCACGACGCGGCCCGCCCCGGCGGCGCGGGCGGCCAGCGCGGCATAGGCCTCGGCGCAGGGTTCGACGGCAAGGCTGATGCCGCCGAAGAAACAGGCCGCGCAATCCTCGGGGATCGCGGGCAGGTCGGCCTCCGTCAGCATGCGCCCGGCGGTGTTCTCGTCATAGAAGGCGTAGCTGGCCTGCCCATCGGTCAGCGTGACGAAGGCCAGCGTGGTCGGGCGGTCCGAGCGCGCGGCAAGGCCATGGCCCACGCCATTCGCGGTCAGCACGTTGGACAAACGCTCGCCGAACAGGTCGGTGGACAGGCCCGTGAAGAACTGCGTCGCCACGCCGAGGCGCGACAGCGCCACGGCGGTGTTCAGGACCGAGCCGCCGGGATAGGGGGCAAAGGCCGCCTCGCCCTTCTCCGTCTTGCGCGGCAGCATGTCGATCAGCGCTTCTCCGGCACACAGGATCATCGGAGCCCTCCGTTTTTGGCACGGCCCAAGTGCTAGCCCGTGGACCGGCCGGTCGCCAGCCCTTTTGACGCAAATCAAGGCGAGTCGCGCGCTCGGACAGGATGATTGCACCTGCAATGAAACCATTTCACGAAGGAGGGTGTCATGGTTGAATCTGCCCATAAATCCGGCTTTTTCCCATCTCTCGCCGACCCGTTGCGCCAGTTCGGATCGAAGGTCGCGGACTGGTTCGCGCCCGCCGCCGAGGCGGCGGTGAACGGCAGCGCCTACCGCATCTCGATGGAGGTGCCGGGGGTTGCCGAAGGCGATATCGACGTCACCGTGCACGAGGGCGTCGTCACCGTGACCGGCGAGAAGAAATCCGAGCGCGAGGAGAAAGGGGAAACCTGGTTCTTCTCGGAACGCGAATACGGGTCGTTCTCGCGCAGCTTCCGCCTGCCGCCCGATGCCGATGGCGACAAGGTCGATGCCGACCTGAAGGACGGGCTGTTGACGATCACAGTGCCCAAGCGGGCCGAGACCCCGCCCGAAGGCGCGCGCAAGGTGTCCATCCGCAAGGGCTGATGCGCGTTACTTGGTCGGTGGTGTGAAGGTCGGCGTCTGGACGGGTTGCGGCGGCGTGAAGCCGGTCGTCTGGCTGGGGGCGGGCAGGCTGCCGCTTTGCGGGAAGCCGCCATTGTCCAGCACTTCCAGCCCGTAGAGAACGCCGCCTGCGATGATGATCGCCGCCAGGATCGCCAGCGCGATCTTGATCCAGCTATAGGGGCGTTCGCCCTGCACCTTGCCGGTCTGGCCGTTCACCACGAAGCGGTAGGATTTGCCGCGATACTTGTAGGCGGCCAGCCAGACCGGCAGCAGGACATGCTTGAACGTCACCGCAGAGACGTTCACGTCCATCTTCGAGATGCGCTGCGCGTCGCCGCCGATATCGCGGCGAATGTCGCGGCGGATCTGGTTGTCCATGATCGCGCGCGCTTCGACCATCCCGTCTTCCAGGTCGATCTGGTAGGCCTCGGCCCGGAACCCCGACAGGAATTCCGGCTTGTAATCGGCCAGTTTCGTCAGGTCCCAAGGCGCAAGACCGTCGGTATAGGACTTGGGCAGCGAGCGGGAGGCCAGCACCAGCACATCGTCGAAGAAGCGCGCCACGCGGCCCCGCACGAAGGTCCAGCGCATGCGCCGTTCCTGCCGTGGCTTGCCATCGGGTCCGCGGACCGTGACGTAATAGGCATCGCCGCGCTGACCGCGATAGGCGGTCCGGGTATCGGCGTCATAGGTCCAGTAGGGCACGTAGATCCCGTCGAGCTTGCGCCCGTTGCGGGCGTATTCCTTCAGCCCGTTGGGCGCAAACCACAGCTTGCCCAACCAGTCGTTCATCGCCTTGTGCGCCTCGCGCTCGGTCACGCCGAAGGGCAGGACGCCCTGCGGCTTGATATGGCGGTGCGTGCCGGTATCGGTGACCACGGGCGTGGCGCAGAACGGGCATTCCTGGCTGTGCACATTCGGGTCGAATTCCACCTGCGCGCCGCAGCTCGGGCATTGGGAAACGCGGGTTTCCTCCATCTCGATTTCGGAGTGGTCCCTGCGCCGGGCGTCCTCGAAATCGAATTCGACATGCGCCTCGCCGGTGCCGTCCAACTCGCCCGCTTCGATCCCTTCCTCGTGGCCGCAATGGTCGCAGATCAGTTTCCCGTCGGCGGGGGCATAGCGCATGTCGGACCCGCAGGACGGACAGGGAAAGCGATGCTCGTCCTCGGGGCGGCGGGCTTCGGGGTCGGCGTCGAAAGTGTCGGACATGAGGGATTCCGCGGCTCGGGAGGCTTGGGGCAATCAGACACCCCATGCGCCCGCGCGGCAAGGGTGGATTTCCTTATCTTTCCCGGCAATTGGCCGCGTCAGAGGAAGCGGTGCAGCACCTTTGGCGCCATGATGCGCAGCGCGTTGTCCCTCAGCCGGAGATGCCGCCAGACATGGAAGCCCGCGTGGATCACGATGATCCCGGCGAGGGCGTAGAACTGGTAGATGTGGATTTTGCCGATGATCTCGTTCGCGCGCTCCAGCCCCAGGGGCGGCGCGATCGGCAGCCAGCCGCCCGCGAACAGCATCCGGTCCGAGGTCAGCCCGATCAGGAACCCGCCCGCCGCCACCAGGAACAGGCCCCAGACGATGGTCTTGTGCAGCACCTGGTGAAACAGCTTCAGCCGTGGCGAGAGTTTCGGCCCCGGGCGTCCCGCCAGCCCGCGAAAGAAAGTGTCGACCGACCAGATCAGGCAGATCGTCACGAAGACCAGCGCGATGTCGGAATTGATCTCGGCCCCGCGCGCGCCCCAGATGGAGCGGACGAATTCGGGCGTGGCGATGACGAACCAGACCGTCAGCGGGATCATCGCCAGATGCATCGCTTTCAGCACCGTCCGGCGGCGCGGAAGCCGCCTGCGCAGCGCGCTGAGCGGGCGAGGGGGCGGCGATGTGAGCGTTTCGGTCATGGGACAGTCACGGGCGACGGCGCGGGAAAGTTTCGGCAAGAAAAACCCCGGCAACCAGGGGCGCCGGGGTCGCTGCCCCAAGATGTGAGGCAGATGAGGCTGCGATCAAGTCTCAGCCGGCCGGCGGCGGTGGTGGGGGCGGGGGCGGCATGACGGTAAAGAGCTGCGCCAGTTCCTGCACGTCATCGGCCTTCATCCAGCCGTCCTGACCCGGCGTCCAGACCAGCGTCTCGCGGGTCAGGCTGCCATCGGTCGCCATGCGGCCAAGGTCGGCCTTGGAGAACGGGCCCTTGGTCTGGCCGTTCTCGGCGATGTGCCAGACATGTTCGACCGGCGGGGGCGGCGGCGCGGCATGGGCGGCCTGGTGCGGCTGCGGCTGCTGCGCGGCCTGGCCCCAGGGGCCTGCATTGGCCATCTGGTTGGCCATCGCCATGCCCATGCCCATGCCAAGGCCCGCGCCCATGCCGCCATCGCCGGGGTTCTCGGCGGCGGCGCGCATCGCCTCGGCGGTCTGGAACTGGGTGTATTTGTGCAGGTCGCCCACGACCCCCATCGAGGTGCGCTTGTCCAGCGCCTCTTCGACGGCGGGCGGCAGGCTGATATTCTCGATGTAAAGCTCGGGCAGCGACAGGCCGTACGCCGCGATCGTCTCGGAAATCTTGCCCGCGACCAGCCCGCCGAATTCGCCCGTGTTGGCCGCCATGTCGAGCACCGGGATGCCCGACCCCGCGACCGTCTGGCTGAACTGCTGCACGATGATGTTGCGGATCTGGAAGGTGACCTCGTCGGTGGTGAATTCACCATCGGTGCCGACGATCTCGGTCATGAACCTGCCCGCGTCGATCACCTTGACGGAATAGGTGCCGAAGGCCCGGATGCGCGTCGGCCCGAATTCGGGATCGCGCAGCATGATCGGGTTCTTCGTGCCCCATTTCAGGTCGGTGAAGCGGTTGGTGTTGACGAAGTAGATTTCCGATTTGAAGGGCGATTTGAACCCGTGCGACCAGTGTTGAAGGCTGGTCATGATCGGCATGTTGTTGGTCTCGAGCATGTAGAGACCGGGGGTGAAAATATCGGCGAGCTGCCCCTCGTGGATGAAGACGGCGACCTGCCCCTCGCGCACGGTCAGCTTGGCGCCGTACTTGATCTCATGGCCATGCCGCTCGAAACGGTAGACCATCGTGTCACGGGTATCGTCGGTCCATTCGATGACGTCGATGAACTGGCCGGAAAGGAAATCGAAAAATGGCATGGCGCTGCAATCCCTGTCGAAAAGCCGATCTTTGCACACATGATATAGGGACGAGCCGCCCCTAGCTACAGGGAATCGGGCGGGGAAAACCCGACCTTGTTTCACCCCGTGGGGCGCCTCAGGATGGCCCGCCCATCACCTCTTCCGCGATCCGGCGCACGATGGGGCGCGCCTCGTCCGGTTGCATCCCCGGTGTCAGCCGGTCGTCGTAGAGGATGCGCAACAGCAGCTCGTCATGGCGGGTCAGCAGGGCGAATTCCTCGTCATCGTTGAAGATCGAGGGGCGGGCGGCGGGGCTGTCATTGGGCAGGCCCATGCCCTGGGCGACCTCTTCGTGCACGCAGGACCGGCGCAGCAGGTCCGGGTGTTCGTCGCGGATGATCGCGATGGCCGCCACATAGGTCGAGCCGCCCCCGGCCTGCGAGAAGGCGTAGACCGAGCAGAAGGTGAAGCGCGACAGCGTCTGGATCTCGTTTACCGTCTCGGCGCTGATCCCGGGCACCAGTTGGCGCACGAGATCCCCGGCGGTGCGCTGCTCGTCGCGGTTGATGTAGAGCACGTGGAAATTGCCGCCCGAATTGACCACGCGGATCGGATGGCCCGAGACCCGCGCAAGCCGCGACACGTAGGTCGACAGGACCGAGCGGTCCTCGGCCTGCTGCGCGTCGTCCACATAGGCGCCGAAATGGGGCTGGATGCGCACCGGCTGGTCCCAGCGGCGCAGGCGCGACGGGGTTTGCTGCGCGATGAAGCGTCCGCCCGACAGCGCGTATTCGTCGTAAAGCGCGATGCGCTCGAAATTGGCGGCCAGTTGCGCGGCGGAAAAGGGCGTGTCGACCCCGCCGCCATCGGTCCTGAGCATCCCGTCGCTGACCAGCCGCGCCTGAACCGAGGCGTAGTAGCGCGCGAAGCTTTCGCTTTCGGCAGAGGGGGGCGGCGGTCCCTCGGCCTCGCGCGGTTCGGGGCGGGGCGAGGTGTCGGGGGTGGGCATGACGCAGGCCGCAAGGGCAAGGCAGGCGCCGACCAGGGCCGCGCGCCCGAGGATGCGTCCGATCCCCGTCGCCTTGTCTGATTGCAACCGTGCGGGCACGCGCGCCCCCTTTCTTCCTGTCAGCCGTTCTGCGGCGGGGTGGGGGGCGTCGCGGAAGCGGCCTGGCCGCTGGGCGTTTGCCCGGCCGAGGCGGCGGCCAGCGTGTCGCGCAGTTCCGCCTCCATCTTTTCCATCTCGGCTTCGGCCTCGGCGCGGCGGCGCTTGCCCTCGTCGGCGATCTCCAGGCTTTCCTGGATCGTCGCGATCAGCTCGGCATTGGCGCGCTTGACGGCCTCGATGTCGAAGACGCCGCGCTCCATTTCCTCGCGCACCATCCTGTTGCTCTCGCGCAGGTTCGAGGCGTTCTGCTCCAGCAATTCGTTGGTCAGGTCGGTCGCCTCGCGCACGGCCTTGGCCGCCTCGGTCGAGCGCTGGATCGTGACGGCCTGCGCCAGCTGGGTTTCCCACAGCGGCACGGTGTTCACGAGCGTCGAGTTGATCTTGGTGACGAGGCTCTTGTCGTTTTCCTGCACCAAGCGGATCGAGGGCAGCGATTGCATCGTGACCTGGCGCGTCAGTTTCAGGTCGTGCACCCGGCGTTCAAGGTCGTCGCGCGCGGCGCGCAGGTCGCGCAGTTCCTGCGCCTTGATGACCTGGTCGCCCTCGGGGGCGGCTTCGATCTCGGCGGATTTCGCGGGGATCTCGACCTCGTCCAGCAGGCGCAGCTTTTCCTCGCCCGCGGCGATGTAGAGCGCCAGCTCGTCATAGAAATCGAGGGTCTTTTCATAGAGCTTGTCGAGCGACTTGATGTCCTTCATCAGGATGTGCTCGTGGCTCAGCAGATTGTCCGTGATGCGGTCGATCTGGTCCTGCACCTCCTCGTATTTCGCCATGAAATCGTGGATCGGTTTGGCCTTGCCGAACAGGCGCTCCCACCAGCTGCGCTTGCGGTTGGGGTCCAGCTCATCGACCGAGAAGCCGCGGATCGTGCCGACGATCTCGCGCAGGCTGTCGCCGGCGGGGCCGACATCCTTGTTCTTGACGCCTTGCAGCATTTCCTGGCTGATCGCCTGCAACTCGGCCTGTGCGTTCGAGCCGAAGGTCACGATCGAGTTGGTGTCCGACATGTTGATCTCGGCCATGCGGCGGTTGATCTGTTCGGCGGTCGGTGCGTCGGCGGCGGGCAGCGGCACCATGTCGGCGCTCGGTTCGGGCAGGACGACGGCGTTGATTTCATCGACCAGCTTGGCGGCCTGTTCGGCCTGTTCCCTGACTTGTGTGCTCATTTTTGTTACCCTTCGATCCTAAGGTTTTCCCGGTTCAATCTTTCGCGCAGCACCTCGATCTCGATATCGAGGCCTTCGCGGTCATCTGTCAGCATTTTCTGCGTGCGCAGGGCGAAATTGGTTTCCATGTCATCGAGAAAGGCCATGTAATCGGCCCGGACAGAGGTCTCGCGGTTGCGCGCGTAGAGATCGGCGAACTGCACCGTCGCGTCGCGCGCCCCTTGCAGGTAGACCCCGAGATACCGGCGCGAGGAGGCGAGATCGCGCGGGTCGGCCTCCACCTGGCGGAACATCTGGCGCACCGTCTCCTCGAAGCTGGCGACGCGGGCCTCGATCTCGCGGTCGCGGGCGCGCTTGATGGCGTCCGTCATCTCGCTCAGCACGGCCTCGGCTTCCTCGATCTTGCGGGCGATCCGGTCGGTCTGGAAGCGGTCGACCCCCTCAAGCCCCTTGTCCTGAAGCGGGTCCGGTCCGAAGGAGAACAGGTGCAGCCCCGCCGCGATCAGGCCGATCAGCGTTGCCGTGATCGGGTTCCACTGCCCGCCGAAGACCAGCAGGAACACCCCCATCCCGGTCAGGACCGAGCCGAACATCTTGCGCGGGATCGCCGGGCGGCGCGCCACCTTGCGTTCGTTGAAGGCATCCTCGGCCCGCACGCCGTCGCGCGTCAACCATGCGGCCAGCAGGATCGCGGCCGCGCCGGCCAGATCGGTGGCCATGGCCGTGACCGGCTGGAAGAAGGCGGTGAAGAAGCTCAGCAGCGGCAGCACGAACATCAGGTTGATCTTCGCGCCGTGCCGCAGGGGTTTGCGCCCGGCAAAGCTGGCATGGGTGATGCGCTCGGCCGTCACCATGTCGCGGGGCGCGCCGCTATCGGGGCGCTGGCCGGTGGGGCTGAATTCTCCGCCGTATCGCTTCGCCATGATCAGAGCGCCCCGAATCCGCCGAAGATGGCCATCAGGATGATGATGGTCAGCGCGAAGAACGCCACGCCCTGAAGAAAACTCGAACTCATGTCGGCCCCGTGGTCGTTTCAGACGCAATCATACGCGCCTGTCGAAACGATAGGCAGGATTCTTTGTGAAAACCAGACATTGCCGTCCCCTGTTGCAGTTTCTTGCCACCGCGCGCTGCGTCGCCGGCGATGCCTATCAGATCGGGACACATGCGCGATCCGTGAAGGGGGAAAGGGCAAATTTCTCTCCCCGATGCGGGGGCCGGGTCAGGCGCGGACCATCCCCTTGCCCAGGCTGACGCGGTTCGCGGCGCGGTGGGCCGCGCCCGTTCGCGTTGCGATCCGGGCGAGCGTTTCGGAGCCGTTCGGTCCAAGCACATCGCGATACAGCGGAAAGAGGCCGGGGCGCAGATAGCCCGACCAGTGGCAGACCCGCGTGACGGGCGGGCGCGTGCGATAGCCCATCGCGGACAGGGCCGCACGCGTGTCGGCGCAGTCGATCCTCAGGTCCGTCCAGCCGGGCAGGCCGGGCAGCCCGGCGCAGAGCGCCCGGTCGGCGGGCCAAAGCGGCGGCGCGGCCAGCCGGAACATCGCGTCGAAGGGCAGGTTTTCGCCGCTGGTCACGTTCAGAACCTGCGCGCTACGTCCGGCGGGCGCGGCCATCGCGGCCCGTGCCGTGCTGCGATACTCGGCTCCGCTGAGCAGGATCGCCCGGCTGACGGAACCCGCGGGCGCATCCGCGATGGCCGCGAGCGCCACCCGCGCCCCCAGCGAATGCGCCACGAGGTTGATGCGCAGATCGGGACGCCGTGCGTGGATCTCTCCGATCAGGCCACCGAGGATACCGCCCACGCGGCTTGCGCGCAGGGCGACGCGGGGCAGGGCGCCCGTCGCATGCCAGCCGAGCGCGAGGCCAAGATCGGCCCCCGCGCGGTGCAGATGCAGGTGCCGCGGCCAACTGACGGCCTTCCAGCAGCGGCGCGAGGGGCGCAGGGACAGGATATGGGTATGCGGATCGGTCTCGGGGCTGCGGGGGCTGTAGCGGTAGCCATGGGTCATCACGGTAACCGCGCGGCCCTCGGGTAGCGCATCGAGCGCGGGCCAGATCGCCTCTGCCCCCTCGATCCCCGTGCCATCGACGTTCAGCCCGATCAGCGCCATCCTGCCGCCCGTTTTCCACCAGAGCTTGATGGCTGGATAGGTGGCCTCCGCAACATCTCGGTAACGCGGGCACGACAGTTCGGTGACGTGACCCGCGCGCCACCTGCGGGCCGCCCCTCATTTCGCTTGACCGTCCCGCGCGGCGAGCTTAGGCATCGCGGCATTCGTGGCGATTTGTGAACCGGATTGCGGGCCACGCTAAAGAAACCGCTAAAGAGGTCGAGGAGTGCGCTAGAACCGCCCGCCCCCGGCCAGGACATGGTGCGGGGGCTTTTTTGGTCCGCGCACCCGGATCAGGAGGATTGGGCGCATGAAGGACGCTCCCGCCAAACCCGTTTTGAAACCGCGCACCCGCGCCGTGCATGCCGGCACCCGCCGCAGCCAGTATGGCGAGGTGTCCGAGGCGATGTTCCTGACGCAGGGCTTCGTTTACGACACCGCCGAGGCCGCCGAGGCGCGCTTCATCGAAACCGGCCCCGACGAGTTCATCTACGGGCGCTACGGCAACCCGACCGTCGCCATGTTCGAAGAGCGTATCGCGTCGCTGGAAGGGGCCGAAGATGCCTTTGCCACCGCCTCGGGCATGGCCGCGGTGAACGGGGCGCTGGTGTCCCTGCTCAAGGCCGGGGACCATGTGGTTGCCGCCCGCGCGCTCTTTGGATCGTGCCTGTATATCCTCGAAGAGGTGCTGACCCGCTACGGCGTCGAGGTGACCTTCGTCGATGGCACCGAGCTCGACCAGTGGCGCGCGGCGATCCGTCCCGAGACCAAGGCCGTGTTCTTCGAGACCATCTCGAACCCCACGCTCGAGGTGATCGACATCGCTTCCGTGGCCGACCTGGCCCATGCCGTCGGGGCCAAGGTCGTGGTGGACAATGTCTTTGCCACGCCCGTCTATTCCAACGCCATCGCGCAGGGCGTCGACCTGGTGGTCTATTCCGCGACCAAGCATATCGACGGGCAGGGGCGCTGTCTGGGCGGCGTAATCCTCGGCACGCGCGAGATGATCCGCAAGACGGTTGAGCCCTACATGAAACATACCGGCGGCGCGATGAGCCCGTTCAACGCCTGGGTTCTGCTGAAATCGCTGGAAACGCTGGACCTGCGCGTTCGCGCGCAATCGGACAGCACGCAAACCATTGCCGATGCGTTGCAGGGGCAGGCGGGGCTTTCTCGCGTCATCTACCCGGGCCTGTCCGATCACCCGCAGCACGCACTGGCCGCGCGCATGATGGATCGGCCCGGCACCGTGATCGCGCTGGACATCGAGGGCGGCCAAGCGGCGGCCTTCCGCTTCCTCAATGCGCTGCAGATCATCACGATCTCCAACAATCTCGGGGATGCCAAGTCGATCATCACCCATCCCGCGACCACCACGCATCAGCGCCTGTCCGAAGAGCAGCGCGATCGCCTCGGGATCACGCGCGGGTTGGTGCGTCTGTCGGTGGGCCTCGAAGACCCCGAGGACCTGGTCGAGGACCTGAGGTCGGCGCTGGCCGCCGCAAGGTCCGCCTGAGGGCCGCGCGGTGAGCGGGCTCATCATCCGACCCTATCGCACCGAGGATGCGGCGGGGTTGGCGACCGTGTTCCACCGCGCCGTCCGTCGCGGGGCCGCGCGCTACTACACCCTGCCGCAGCGCGTGGCGTGGTCGCCGCGCCCCCAGACGGCCGAGCATTGGGATACGCGCCTGTCGCGCCTCGACACGATGGTGGCCGAGGATGGGCGCGGCCTGCTTGGCTTCATGGCGCTGAACCTCGACGATGCCTTCCTCGATTTCGCCTATGTCCTGCCCGAGGCGGCGGGGCGGGGCGTCGGCGGCACGCTGCTGGCCGTGCTGGAGGGGCGGGCGAAATCCGCCGGGATCGACCGTCTGGAAACCGAGGCCAGCCGCGTGGCCGAGCCGTTCTTTGCCGCGCGCGGCTGGTCGGTCCTGCGCCGTCAGAGGGTCAAGCGCCACGGCATCGGCCTGCCCAACGCGGTGATGGAAAAGCCCCTCGTCGCGGCGGAGGTGGCGGCATGAGACGGTTCCTCGTCCTGCAACTGCGCCCCGAGACCGAGGCCGCCGACGAGGAGTTCGACGCCTTTCTCGACCGTGGCGGGCTGAGCGCCGCCGAGGTGCATCGCATCCGGCTGGACGAGGCGCCGCTGCCCGCGCTGTCGCTGGACGATTATGCGGGCATCATCGTCGGCGGCGGTCCGGGATGCGTCAGCGATGCGCCCGAGGACAAGGACCCGCTGGAAGCCCGGATCGAGGCCGACATCCTGTCGCTCATGCCCGAGGTCCTGTCGCGGGACATGCCCTTCATGGGCTGTTGCTACGGCATGGGCATCCTGGGCCACACGCTGGGCGGCACGGTCGCAAAGGGCCGCTATGGCGAGCCGATCGGCGGCGTCGATTGCACGATGACAGAGGCGGGGGCGGCCGACCCGATCCTTGCCGATCTGCCGCGCGACTTCCGCGCGCTGGTGGGCCACAAGGAAGCGGTCGAAACCCTGCCCGAGGGGGCCGTTCACCTGGTCGCCTCGGCCCCGTGCCCGTTCCAGATGATCCGGGCCGGGCGCAACGTCTATGCCACGCAGTTCCACCCCGAAGCCAAGGGGCAGAATTTCGCCAACCGCATCCGCATCTACCGCGATCGCGGCTATTTCGACCCGTCCGACGCCGAGGCGCTGACCGAGGCCTGCCTTGCCGAAGAGATCACCGTGCCGGAGCGCATCCTGTCGAATTTCACCCGTCGTTTCGGCGGATAACGTGCTCGTGAACGTTGGAAAATAATCCGTTTCCGGGCGCTTAGCGTAACTCTTTCGAAAGACAAGACTTGGGTCGCGACCCTCGCGCCCCATATTCTTGGATGAGAGACAGGACAGGGTGACCCCCATGAATATGCATGTAACCAGCACCCCCGAGCAGCCGAACCGCGAGGACGCGGCCGAGGCACTGCGCCTATTGAAGAACTGGGCCGCCGGCGCCAGCGATGCCGATCTGGCCGAGCTTGATCCGGGCATCGCCCGTCTGCTGACCGGGCAGGGGGATTACCCGTCCTTCTCGCGCGAGTATCCCGAGGCGTTCACCGTCGATGCCGCCTACAAGGCCGGTCTGCCCGACCTCCAGAACGGGCCGTCCTCGCTGATCCGTGGCGCGCAGCGGCAAATTCAGCATGTCGGCATCTCGAATTTCCGCCTGCCGATCCACTATCACACGCGCGACAATGGCGACCTGACGCTGGAGACCAGCGTTACCGGCACCGTCAGCCTCGAAGCCGAGAAGAAGGGCATCAACATGAGCCGCATCATGCGGTCCTTCTATGCCCATGCCGAAAAAACCTTCAGCTTCGAGGTGATCGAGGCGGCGCTGGACGACTACAAGGCCGATCTCGAAAGCTTCGACGCCCGCATCCAGATGCGCCTGTCCTTCCCGATGAAGGTGGACAGCCTGCGCTCGGGGCTGTCGGGCTACCAGTATTACGACATCGCGCTGGAACTGGTGGAGCGCGGCGGCGTCCGGCAGAAGATCATCCATCTCGACTATGTCTATTCCTCGACCTGCCCGTGCTCGCTGGAACTGAGTGAACATGCGCGAGCCACGCGCAACCAGTTGGCGACGCCCCATTCGCAGCGCTCGGTCGCGCGGATCTCGGTCGAACTGGCCGACGGGCAGGACTGCCTGTGGTTCGAGGATCTGATCGACATGGCGCGCGCCGCCGTGCCGACCGAAACGCAGGTGATGGTCAAGCGCGAGGATGAACAGGCCTTTGCCGAGTTGAACGCCGCCAACCCGGTTTTCGTCGAGGATGCCGCGCGGCTCTTTGCCGAGCAGTTGGAGAATGACCTGCGTGTCGGAGATTTCCGCGTGCTGGCCAGCCACCAGGAAAGCCTGCACAGCCACGACGCGGTCAGCGTGCTGACCGAAGGGCCCACCTTCGAGGCGGCGAGCCTCGACCCGCGCCTGTTCCAGTCGCTGATACACGCAGGCTGACCCGTCGCCTGCGCGGCGCTCCTCCCAAGATCGCCGAAAGGCCCCCGCATCCTGTGCGGGGGTCTTTTTTATCTCAGGTGAACCGTGCCCGCGTGCGGTTGGCGAAGGCCACAAGGGACAGCATCACCGGGACCTCCACCAGCACCCCCACCACGGTCGCCAGCGCCGCGCCCGAGTTCAGGCCGAACAGGCTTATCGCGACAGCGACGGCCAGTTCGAAGAAGTTCGACGTCCCGATCAGGGCGCAGGGCGCGGCAATGCGGTGCGGCACGCGCAGCATGTAGGCCGCCGCGTAGGCCAGCGCGAAAATGCCATAGGATTGCAGCAGGATCGGCACCGCGATCAGGGCGATCACCTGCGGGCGGTCCAAAATCACTTGCCCCTGCAAGCCGAACAGGATCACCACTGTCGCGATCAGCCCGATCACCGACCACGGTTTCACCCGGTTGCGAAACGCCTCGATCCGGTCCTCGCTGCCCAGCCGTGCACGGGTCCAGAGGCCCGCGGCCAAGGGCAGCGCCACGAACAGCACCACCGACAGGATCAGCGTGCCCCAGGGCACGGCGATATCCGTGACCCCCAGCAGGAAGGCCACGATGGGGGCGAAGGCGAAGACCATCACCACGTCGTTCACCGAGACCTGCAACAGCGTGTAGCTTTCATCGCCCCGGGTCAGGTGCGACCAGACGAA
Organism: [Roseibacterium] beibuensis; assembly: GCF_039542305.1. Classification (NCBI taxonomy): domain Bacteria; kingdom Pseudomonadati; phylum Pseudomonadota; class Alphaproteobacteria; order Rhodobacterales; family Roseobacteraceae; genus Roseicyclus; species [Roseibacterium] beibuensis. The sequence goes on from NZ_BAABHW010000001.1 coordinate 780,950, forward strand.
GACCATCGCCGTGCAGGGCGCGGCGCCGAGCAGGATCAAACCGGCGATGTATTGCTGGGCATCCTCGGGGGCGATCAGGTCGGCAAAGACCACCTCGAAGAACAGGACGCCAAGCGCCGCCATGGTGAAGGGCTTGATCAGCCAGTTCACCGCCAGCGTGATGGCGAGACCGCGCGGCTGTTTCACCACGTCCTTCAGGCTGCCTGGGTCGACGCCCACCATCATCGGGTAGACCATCGCCCAGATCAGGACGGCCACGACAAGGTTGACGCTGGCCAGTTCAGCCGCCGCGATGGCCTCGACAAGGCCGGGCAGGGTGGCACCGATGGCAATGCCCGCCACCATGGCCAGGGCGATCCAGACGGACAGGTAGCGTTCGAACAGGCCCATGGCGGCGATCTCCGAGGTGTTGCTGCGCAGTTTTGCGCGCCTTGGACTGGACGGGCGCGGCGTTCAAGCCCTTCGCCGGGTTTCGCCAGCGGTGCGGCGCAATGGCGACAGGCGATGCGCCGCGCGGAACCGGACCGGGTTCCAATGAAAAAGCGGCCCCGGCGCCTGGGCCGGTGACCGCTTCGTCATGAACAGCTTTGATCGCCTCAGCAGGTGCGCGGACCGCGGCCCTGGCCGCCCGGATCGACGATCGGGCCGTTATCGGCGTCGGTGTAGCCGGTGTAGTAGCCCCGGCGCCCGCCGCGCCCGCAGCCAGCGGGGTCGATGATCGGGCCGTTGTCGGAGTCGGTGATGCCGCTGGCATAGCCAACGGGCACACAGCCGGTTGCCGCCGCCGTCCCAAGGCCAAGGCCCCCGATCCCGAAGCCGCGCAGCATGGTGCGCCGGTTGAGGCCGCGCTTGGTGTCGATCTGGCTCTCGTCCAGCGTCGGCTTGGCCTTGTCTTCCTTCTTGTCCGTCATCGGTCCTGTCCTCCGTGCGTGAATGGGTGGATTGAAAATTCAGGTTAAAATCGGCCTATCCCGCGTCCCTGTCATGGGCGGGGGCGGGGTGGCTGGTGTCTGAATCCGTGCTGTGCGCCGGTGCGGCGTCCGAATCGGTATGCGCGTGCGCGTCGCTGTCGACGTCATGGCCACCGCCCGCAGGTCCGCGAGGATAGCGGATGGTGGCGATGTCATCGTCGGTCAGCGTTTTCTGGCCTTTTTGGTCCTGGGCGCCCATGGCGTCCCCTTTGTCCTGGCGGGCCACCCGAGGGCGGCTGGCGGGGGTTTGAGCTCCACCAAAGGGCCAAAATCGCCCTCACTCTGGAACCTTTCCAAAAAAGGCTAACGACCAAATGACCTTGCGGCAACATTTTCCTGCGACAGGCTGCCACGGTTTTTCCAAGCGGGAGCGGGGTTTGCCCGGAAACCGCGCCCGCGCAGCCTCGGTCGCTTGACAGGGGGGGCGGCGCGCGCCAACGCTCCGCGCCATGTTCGACCTGCGCCCCGTCGTCTATGTTCTCGGTCTTCTCGTGCTCGTGCTCGGGGCGACGATGATCGTGCCGCTCGCCTTCGATCTCGCGGCGGGCAACGGGCATTGGGGCCCCTTCGCCGAGGCCATGGCGATCACCACCGTCACGGGGCTGCTACTGACGCTGGCCTGCGCCAATGGGGTGAGCGAGGGCCTGTCGATCCAGCAGACCTTTCTGCTGACCACCGGCGTCTGGCTGGTCCTTCCGATTTTCGGGGCGCTGCCCTTCGTGCTCGGCGCGACCGAGGCACGCTATGTCGACGCTTTCTTCGAGGCGATGTCGGGCCTGACCACGACCGGGGCGACGGTGTTTTCGGGGCTCGACGATCTGCCCGTGGGGCTGAACCTCTGGCGCGGGTTGATGCAATGGTTCGGCGGCATCGGGATCATCGTCGTGGCCATGGTGTTCCTGCCCGAGCTGCGCGTGGGCGGCATGCAGATCTTCCGCTCCGAGGCGTTCGACACGATGGGCAAGATCCTGCCCCGCGCGACCGAGATCGCGGCGCGGATCTCGGTGATCTACCTGGGCCTGACGGTCGCCTGTGCGCTGACCTATGCCGCGCTGGGGATGCCGGGGTTCGACGCGCTGATGCATGCGCTGACGACCATCTCGACAGGGGGATTCTCCAATCGCGATGCGTCTTTCGGCGCGTATCAGGGGCCGCTGGAATACGTGGCCGCCGTGTTCATCATCCTCGCGAGCCTGCCCTTCGTCCGCTACATCCAGCTGGTCGCGGGCACCGCGCGCCCGATCCTGCGCGACAGCCAGGTGCGCGCCTATATCGCGACGATCCTTCTGCTGACCGTGTTCCTGACGCTCTACCGGGTGATTGCCAATGACGACCATTGGGAACACGGTTTCCGCGAGGGGATCTTCAACGTCACCTCGATCATCTCGGGGACGGGCTATGCCAGCGTCGACTACCAGCTGTGGGGGCCGGTGCCGGTGGTGATCTTCTTTTTCGTCGGCCTGATCGGCGGCTGCGCCGGGTCGACCTCCTGCTCGATCAAGGTGTTCCGCTACCAGTTGCTCTTCGCCTCGATCGCCACGCAGGTGCGCCGCCTTTACGCCCCCCACGGCGTGTTCGAGCCGCGCTACGAGGGCCGCCCGATCTCGGAAGAGATCCTGTCCTCGGTCATGGCCTTCTTCGTGCTGTTCTTCGTGTCGCTCGGCATCGTCTCGGTGGCGCTGGGGCTGACCGGGCTGGATTTCATCACCTCGGTCTCGGGGGCCGCGGCGGCGCTGGGCAATATCGGGCCGGGGCTGGGCGATACCATCGGACCCTCGGGCAATTTCGCATCGCTCAACGATGCCGCGAAATGGATCCTGTCGCTGGCCATGCTGGTGGGACGGCTGGAACTGATGGCGGTTTTCGTGCTGTTCACTACCGCCTTCTGGCGGACGTGAGGGGCGGAAATCTCGAGATTTCCGGACCGGAAAAGCCGGCTTTTCCGGCGTTTTCCGTTGCGGAAAACGCCCCCCTCACCGCGTGGCGATGGCCCGTCCTGCCGCCACGCCCGAGGACCAGGCCCACTGGAAATTGTAGCCGCCCAGCCAGCCGGTCACGTCCAGCGCCTCGCCGATGACGAAGAGGCCGGGGACCAGCGCGCTTTCCATCGTCTTGGAACTGATCGCATCGGTTGCCACGCCGCCCAAGGTGACCTCCGCCGTGCGGTAGCCTTCGGAGGAGGTCGGCGTCAGCTCCCACCGGGTCAACTGGTCGGTCAGCGTGCGCAGCGCGGCGTCGGACTGGTCGGCAAGATTGCCCGCAAGGCCCAATTCGGCGGCCAGGTGCAGGGCGAGTTTGCGGGGCAGGATCTCGGACAGGACCGTGGAGAGCGCCTTTCCGCCAGCCTCGGCACGGCGGGCGCGCAGATGTTCGAACAGGTCGAGATCGGGGCGCAGGCAGACCGACAAGCTGTCGCCCTCGCGCCAATAGGACGAGATCTGCAGCACCGCCGGGCCGGAGAGGCCCCGATGGGTAAACAGCATCGCCTCGTCGAAGCTGGCGCCGTTGCAGGTGATGCGCGTGTCCACCGCCGTGCCGGGCAGGTCGGCGAAACCGGCCTTGCGCGTCTCGTCGAAGGTCAGCGGCACGAGGGCAGGGCGCGTCTCGGTCACGCGGTGGCCGAATTGCGCGGCGATGCGGTAGGCCAGCCCCGTCGCGCCCATCTTGGGGATCGACTTGCCCCCCGTGGCCAGAACGAGGTTCCGCGCGGTGACGCTGCGCGGCGTGCCGCCTTGCGTGACCTCGACCCGGAAAAGTCCATCGGCCTGGGTGATCTCGCCCGGGTCGGCCTCGAGCCACAGATCGGCCCCGGCGCGGTCCATCTCGGCCCGCAGGAGCGCGATGATGTCCTTGGCGGAGCGGTCGCAGAACAGCTGGCCCAGAGTCTTTTCGTGCCACGCGATGCCGTGGCGGTCGACGAGGTCGATGAAATCCCACTGGGTGTAGCGGCTGAGGGCGGATTTCGGGAAATGCGGGTTCTCGCCGAGGAAATTTTCGGCCTCGGTGTAGAGATTGGTGAAGTTGCAGCGCCCGCCGCCCGAGATGCGGATTTTCTCGCCCGGCGCCTTGGCGTGGTCGATGACCAGCGTGCCGGGGCCGGAATGGGCCGCGCACATCATCCCCGCCGCGCCCGCGCCGAGGATCAGGGTGGTCACGTCTGTCGGTTTCGCACTCATCGAGGGATTGCGCCGCCTTTGGCGTCGCCCGGCGAGCGCCGCACGGGGCATCGAGCCCCGCGCGGCGCTGGCGCCTCCGGCGGGCATATTTGAAGGATAAAGATCAAGACGCGATCCCGGGCGGGCGCATCATTTCGCTCAATCCCCGAAATTGCGGCTGTCCTTGATCTGGTCCCAGGCCCAGACGACCTCTTGCAGGCGGTCTTCGTCCGAGCGGTCGCCGCCGTTCATGTCCGGGTGGAGTACCTTGATGAGGGCCTTGTAGCTCTTGCGGATCTCGGCCTTGGTCCAGTGATCCTTGGCGTCGAGGATCTCGATCGCGCGGCGTTCGGTGGGCGGCAGGCGGCGGCCGGTCGACCCGTTCGAGCGGCCCGGGTTGCGCGTCGCGTTCTCGCCCAGCACCTGGTGCGGGTCCTCGATGCCGAGACGCGCCCAGGCGCGTTCCTCGGTCGATTTCTTGAACGGCTTGGTCGGGCGGTCCCAGACCCGGTCGCGGTCCAGCTGCGCCTCCATCTCGGCCTCGGTGGTGCCTTCGAAGAAGTTCCACTTGAGATTGTATTCGCGCACATGGTCGCGGCAGAACCAGTAATAATCGTCCAGCACGTCGGGGGCCTTGGGCGCGCGATACTGGCCCGGCTCGTTGCAGCCGGGATGCTCGCAGACGCGCTGCGACGTCTCGAACGCGCCCGACATCCCGCGCCTGCCGGAGCGGCGCTTTTTCTTGTCGGTGGAGACGCGCAGGTCGAAATTGAACGGGTCTTTGTCACTCATGCTCGGCCCCTTCTCGACTCGGAACAGGCAGTTTAGGGTTTTGGACGGCAAGGGAAAGAGGCGAGGAGCGGATTTCGTGACGCGGACAGAGAAAATCAGATCACGACTGCAGGAGGCCTTCGCGCCCCGGGTTCTGGAGGTGGTCGATGACAGCGAACGCCACCGCGGTCATGCGGGCTACCAGGAGGGCGGCGAAAGCCATTTCCGGGTCCGCATCGAGAGCGAGAAATTCGACGGGTTGTCGCGCGTCGCCCAGCATCGCGCCGTCCATGACGCGTTGGGAAAAGACCTCGTGTCGGAGATCCACGCGCTGGCGCTGAAGATCAGCGCCTGAGCCTTATTCGGCGGCGCGGTCGGCGGGGTCGGCCACGAGACGCCGCCCGGCGGCGGACGCTGCGGGCGGTTCGGCCCAGGCGTCCTCGGCACCCTCGGGGGCAGGGGCTTCGGCGGTGTCCTCGGGGTGCTCCGTCGCGGCCTCGTCTTCGTAAAAGATCTCGCGGCGGAAGATCAGGACGCAGCGCTTGACCGTCGATTTCGTGCCAAGGCCCATGCCCTTGCGCTCGGTATCGTCGAACGTGTCGGCGCGGACATATTCCCAGCCCTCGGCGCCCATTTCGCCCAGGATCGTTTCGAGCGTGTAGGCAAAGCGATCAGCGCCCTTCAGACCCCTCACGCGCGGCGTCTTGTCGGGGGCGGGCACGACCTTGTACTCGAAATAGGGCATGGATCTCTCCGGAGCGCGGCGTTGGATCGGCGCGTCTTAGCCCGTGCCACGGGGCCGGGGCAAGGGGGATCGGGGCGCATAGCCCCAATCTTCACTCGGCTGGATGGCGGCGCCGGGCCTCGACCTCGATGCGGGCATCGAGTTTGCGGGTCTCGTGACGCATCAGCATGACACCGATCCCGGCCACGGCCAGGGCGATCACGGGGATGGCGATTTCAAAGGGCGTCATGGGAAGCCTCCTTGCGCGTCATGCCAAGAATATAGTGTACAATGGCGTGCAATGCGAGTCCCGCAGGCGCCCAGATGGCCGTCATGACCGTCAGCGGGATGGCGTTATCGGTCAGCGGGCGCAGGACGGCAAAGCCGATCAGGCCCAGCCCGACCGCGTTCAGGACCCCCGCCAGCAGCTTCACCCGCCGGTTACGGGTGGCCAGTTCGTCGCGCAGGCGGGCCGCGCCATGCTACAGCCCCAGCTTCGCCGTCACGATCTCGTTCACGACCTTGGGGTTGGCCTTGCCGCCGGTGGCTTTCATCACCTGGCCCACGAACCAGCCCGCCAGTTTCGGGTTGGCCTGCGCCTTTTCCACCTGCGCGGGGTTGGCGGCGATGATCTCGTCCACCGCCGTTTCGATCGCGCCGGTATCGGTGACCTGCTTCATGCCCTCGGTCTCGACGATCTCCTCGGGGTCGCGCCCGGTGGTGTAGGAGATCTCGAACACGTCCTTGCCGATCTTGCCCGAGATGGCGTCGGACTTGATCAGCTTGACGATCTGGCCCAGCTGCGCGGGCGTGATCGGGCTGTCGGTGATGGATGTCTCGTCTTTCTTGAGACGGCCGAACAACTCGTTGATGACCCAGTTCGCGGCGGATTTGCCGTCCTTGGCCTCGGCCACGACGGATTCGAAGTAATGCGCGGCCTCCAGATCGGCGGTCAGCACGCTGGCGTCGTAATCCGACAGGCCGTAATCGCCGATGAAGCGGGCCTTCTTGGCGTCGGGCAGTTCGGGCAGGTTGGCCGCGATCTCGTCCACCCAGGCCTGCTCGATCTCCAGCGGCAGAAGGTCGGGATCGGGGAAGTAGCGGTAATCATGCGCCTCTTCCTTGGAGCGCATGGAGCGCGTCTCGCCCTTGTCGGCGTCGTAGAGGCGGGTTTCCTGGTCGACCTTGCCGCCGCCCTCGACGATGGCGATCTGGCGGCGCGCCTCGTATTCGATGGCGGCCTGGATGAAGCGCAGCGAGTTCATGTTCTTGATCTCGCAGCGGGTGCCCAGATAGCCGAAATCGCCCGTCTCGCGGTATTTCTCGTAGGCGCCCGGCTGGCAGATCGACACGTTCACGTCGGCGCGCAGATTGCCGTTCTGCATGTTGCCGTCGCAGGTGCCCAGATAGAGCATGATCTGGCGCAGCTTGCCGACGTAAGCCGCTGCCTCCTCGGGGCCGCGGATGTCGGGGCGGCTGACGATCTCCATCAAGGCGACGCCCGTGCGGTTGAGATCGACAAAGCTCATCGCCGGGTCCATGTCGTGGATCGACTTGCCTGCGTCCTGTTCGAGGTGGATGCGTTCGATCCGCACCGTGCGCGCGGTGCCGTCGCCCATCTCGACCAGCACTTCGCCTTCGCCCACGATCGGATGGTAGAGCTGGCTGATCTGGTAGCCCTGCGGCAGGTCGGGGTAGAAATAGTTCTTGCGGTCGAAGGCCGAGTTCAGGTGGATCTCGGCCTTGAGGCCCAGCCCGGTGCGCACCGCCTGCGCCACGCAGGCCTCGTTGATGACGGGCAGCATGCCGGGCATGCCCGCGTCCACGAAGGCCACGTTCGAGTTCGGCTCGGCCCCGAATTGCGTCGAGGCGCCCGAGAACAGCTTGGCGCGGGTCGAGACCTGCGCATGCACCTCCATGCCGATCACCAGTTCCCAATCCTGCTTGGCGCCGGGGATGATCTTGGGTTTCGGGGTCGGTTTTTCGTCTGGGGTCAGGTCGAGCATTCTCGGGCCTCCGTCTCGTTTGTCCAAGCGTTTAGGTCAGCGGCGCGAAGCGGGCAAGGGGGCGGCATGCGCCAAGCGATGGAACGCAAGCCGGGGGCGCGCGTTTTGAAAGCGAAGGGCGCGCCGAACGGGCGCGTTCCACCATAAATGCAAGCGAGCCGAAAGGACACGCCATGCCAAGCATCACCGAGTCGAACATCCTGATCATCGCCACCCACGGGTTCGAGCAGTCCGAACTCGAATTCCCGCGTGACCAGTTGCGCGTGAAGGGCGCGACGGTCCATATCGCCACGCCCGATGGCCAGCCCATCAAGGGCTGGGAAGGCAGCGATTGGGGCCGCGAGGCCGAGGCGGATCTGTCCTTCGACCAGATCGATGTCGCGGCCTATGACGCGCTGGTTCTGCCGGGCGGCCAGATCAACCCCGACCTACTACGCGTCGATGACCGCGCCATCGAGACGGTCAAGGCGTTCGCCCGTGAAGGAAAGGTCATCGCCGCCGTCTGCCACGCGCCGTGGCTGCTGGTCGAGGCCGGCCTTGCCAAGGGCCGCCAGATGACCTCGTATCACTCGATCAGGACCGACGTGATCAACGCGGGCGGCGAGTGGGTCGATCAATCCGCCGTGGCCGACAGTGGCATCGTCACCAGCCGCAACCCGAACGATCTGAAGGAGTTCGTCGGCAAGATCGTCGAAGAGATCGAGGAAGGCCGCCACGAGAAAAAGGCCGCCTGACCGCAGGATCTTTCCCCCCGGTCGGCTTTAGGCTGACCACCCCGGCGCCCCGTTTCCGATGTCCGAACGGGGCGCCGGTCGTTTCTTGGCGGATGCGCTTCTTTCCGCCCGGTTTCGGCGGGCTTCTGCCGACCTTGCCGGGTTTTCCACAGGGTCATGGACTCGGCCATACAGGCTCGGGCACACCGCGCTGTCTGCAATAGTTTCGAGAAATCATTATGCGAGCGTTCATTCTGGCGGCTGCTGCCGTGCTGGGCCTGTCGGGTTGTTCCATGCTGCCGCTCGGCGCGTCCGAGGTGGAACCGACCGAGTTCGTGATGCGCTGGGACCACCGCCCCGAAGCCCCCGCCTGGACCGATGCCAGCCTCGCCATGCTGGAAGAAGGCGCGCCCGCGGGTCATCTGCCCGACCTTGTTCCCGCCGATATCGAGGCCTGGTGCCCGGCCTATACCGAGGGCACCCGCGCCGAGCGCGAGGCCTTCTGGGTTGGCCTGCTGTCGGCATTGGCCCGCCATGAAAGCACCTGGAACCCGCAAGCCGTGGGCGGCGGCGGGCGCTGGTTCGGCCTGGTCCAGATCAGCCCGGCCACCGCGCGCCATTACGGCTGCCGCGCCACCAGCGGCGACGCCCTGCGCGATGGCGAGGCCAATCTTTCCTGCGCGCTGCGGATCTGGGGAGAGACCGTGCCGCGCGATGGCGTGGTGGCCAGCGGTCGGGGCGGCGTGGCCGCCGATTGGGGGCCGTTCGTGCAATCCGACAAGCGCGAGGACATGCGCGCCTGGGTCAGCGCCCAGCCCTTCTGCGCGGGCTGACGCGGGCCAAGCCCCATGTTCGCCCCTTGTTTTCCTTGCCTTTTCGCGCGTGCGGGTGCAGTGTCGCGCGGTGCGCGATCGCAACTGGGGGGAGAGCGCATGGCTGCCAAGCCATTGACCAAGGCTGTGGCACTGGCCGTCTGCATCGTGCTGGCGGGGCTTTTGCCCCGGCCCGCGACGGCGCAGGACGGCCCTGCCGGGGTGTTGTCGCTACGCCCGATCCCGCGCCCTGTCGCGGCCACACCTGAGGTGACTCCACCAAGCGTGCCGGAGGTCGAGGTGACCGCGGGCCAGATGGCTCTGGCGCCCCCCTTGGCCGATGCCGACACCCCCGTCAGCCTGCCGCCCGAACCCGAGATCAGCGCGCTGGCCCCGGCCCGGAGCCTCAGGCCGCGCCACCGAGAGGGGTGGCTGGTGCCGGCCGCCCGGTGGGACGAACATCCGCGCGGCGACCGCTGGACCGCCGCCGTCATGGCCGCGCTGCGCGGGCCGGGGGCGCCGCTGCTCGATACCGTGCCCGAGGATATCGAGGCCTGGTGCCCCGGATACATCACTGCCGATCGCGGTCAGCGTGCGGCCTTCTGGGCCGGGTTGATCTCGGCCCTGGCGTGGCACGAAAGCACGCATAACCCGCGCGCCGTGGGCGGCGGCGGCCAATGGTTCGGCCTTGTCCAGATCGCGCCGGGGACGGCGCGCTGGCGCAATTGCGACGTGACCAGCGCCGAGGCGCTGCTCGACGGGTCGGCGAACCTGCGCTGCGGCATCCGGATCATGGGGATCACCGTGCCGCGCGATAATGTCGTCTCGGAAGGGATGCGCGGGGTGGCCGCGGATTGGGGGCCGTTCCATTCGCGCCGCAAGCGAGAGGATATGCGCAACTGGGTCCGGTCGCAGGATTATTGCCAATCCGCCACCCGCCCGCAAATGCGGCCGGCCGGCCTGGCCGAGGCCGCGCGGCCCGGCGGATCGGTGGTGATGGAGGCCATCTCGGGGCCGATGAACAGGTTGAGCCTGCGTCCCGTCGCGCGTCCGGCGCGCGCGGGGTAGGCTTGCCGTAAAAGATCAGGTGTGGCGCACGGGGATGCCGCGGCTGGTCGCCTCGCGGATCAGCACGAGGGGGTCCGGCAGCGCCTGCTTCGGCATCGCGATACGCTCGCCCGTTTCCAGAACCACCGCGATCCGGGTTTGTCCGCGGCGGTCCGCGACCTCCAGATAGGCGATCCGGCCGACCGGGATCGAGACCTTGTCGCGCCCGATATCCAGCTGCCAGACCGAGCGCCCCATGCGCAGCCCCCAGTTCGGCACGAAGATCATCTGTGCAAGGCTGATCGCGAGGGCGGGCAGCAGCAGAAGCAGCACGTAGCCCGGGATCACGGCCCAGAGTTGCACGGTCAGAAACGAAAGCCCGGCAAAGGCTGCGAGGCTGAGCGCGGTATTGCCCGGACGGGCTGCGTATTCGAACGTGTCGGTCATGGCGATGTTAAACCGCCCGATTTGGACAAGTTTGTGTCACCACTGGGAAACCTTGGAGACAGTCCGCTTTTTCGACCGGATCGGCGGCCCTCGGGCGCTCAGCCGAGGCCCGGCCGGGGGGACGGCAACAGGCGCGGCGGCCCGGCCTTGAGCAGCGACAGCCCCCCGCCGCCCTGGTCCTCGCCAAGGGCAAGGGTGGCGCGGCGCAGATGGGCAATCGCCGCCTCCGGGGCGCGGGGCAGATCGGCGGCCGGGATCGGCGCGCCGATGGTGACGCGAAACGGTTGGCGCGCCTTGTTCAGCACCTCGTGGAACAGGGTGATGTCGCGCAGCGTGGGGTGGATCGCGTCGAAGGTATAGAACAGCGCCGAGTTGCGGGCCCGGATATGGATCGGGATCACCGGCACGTCGAAGCGCCGCGCGATCTGCGCGGCGGAGGCCATCCAGGGCCGCTCATGCAGGCGCAGCCCGCGCCGCTTGGCCAGCCGCCCCGACGGGAAGATCACGCCGAGACGCCCGTCTTCGACCAGCGCCTGCCGGGTGTAGGCCATGGTGGCGCGCGCCTTGGCGTGGCAGCGTTTCTCCTCGCGCCATTCTACCGGGGCGATGACCTGAGACAGTTGCGGCAGGACGCGCAGGATATCGGCATTGGCATAGAAGAAGAGATCGGGTCGCCGCGTGGCCAGCGCCCGCCAAAGCGTCAAGCCGTCGGCGATGCCGGTGGGGTGGTTGGCCACGATCAGGGCGGGTCCGGTGGCGGGGATGTTGCCGAGCCCCGTGACATCGAGCCTGCGACACACGAGGCGCGCCGCGGTATCCATGACGCGCGGGCCCGCATGCGGGTCGAGCGCGGTGGCAATCTCGACGGTGCGTTTCTGGCCCAGAAGCCGGTCGAGCGCCGCGCGGGCGGTCGCCGTGCCGCGCCGTCCCGAGAAGAGCCAGGGCGCGCGCTCCTCGATCAGCGGGGCGAGCCGGTCCTCGATCGGGCCGGGCGCCGCGGCGGGCGGCCAGTCGAAGGCATCGGAGTGGCGTGCGGCGGGTTGCATGGCATCCTCCGGATCACATGCTCCTGTAACGCCGTCATGACATGGGGATCACGCAGCGCCCTTTCCAGCCCCCGGCTTGCGTCGGGCATGGGCAAGGCGAAGTCCCGCTGCTAGGGTCGGGCGCGATGGTGGATCTTGTGCACAGGCATGGCCCCGCGGTGAGGGCCGGAACGGGGTTGCGGCGCGGGCGGGTGCTGGCGCTTGATCATGCGCGGAGCCTCGCGCTTCTGGCCATGGCGATCTTTCACTTCGCCTATGACCTCGAGACATTCGGATACCTGCCGCGCGGCACGGTTCTGACCGGGGGCTGGCGGATGCTGGCGATCTGCACGGCGGGGTCGTTCCTGTTTCTCGCCGGGGTGAGCCTGTGGCTGGCGCACGGGCAGGGCGCGCGCTGGCCGTCCTTCTGGAAACGCTTTGCCAAGATCGCGGCGGCGGCGCTTCTGATCACGGTGGCGACCCGGATCGCGATCCCGCAGGCCTTCATCTTCTTCGGCATCCTGCATGCCATCGCGGCGGCGAGCCTTGTGGGGATGCTGGTGATCCGCATCCCAGCGGTGGGGGTGATCCTGCTGGCGGCGCTGGCCTTCGCGGCGCCGCATGTGGCGCGCTCTGCGTTCTTCGATCCATGGCCCTTGTGGTGGACGGGGTTGCAGACCGTGCCGATCATCGCGGTGGATTACGTGCCGCTGTTCCCATGGCTGGGGCCGTTCCTGCTGGGGCTGGCGGCGGGGCGGATCGGAACGGTGACGGGCCTCTGGACCCGGGCCGCGACATGGCAGGGTGGGCGCTTGGCCCGCGCGCTGGCCTGGCCGGGCAAGCATTCGCTTTGGGTCTACCTGTTGCACCAGCCGGTCCTGATCGCGCTGGTCTGGTCCTACACGCAACTGATGCGCTGAGGCGGGCGCTCCCGCCCAAGGCCGGCATGGCTGTGCCACGCCGCCTTGGTTTGGGCGTGGCGCGCGGGCCGGCCTTTGGCCGGGTCCGCGCGGGGGCGCGCCCGGCCGGATGCGGCGCGCGGCATGGCGGGGGTCGGCCATTTGTAGAGAGGCCGTTTGCTGGCCATTCTGCCAGGCAAACAGGCCTTCCCGAGGATGCAGGCGAGTCGCCGGTCGCCTCAAGGACAAGCCGCGCGCTGCGCGGTCGCCCTTCGGGCGATCCTTGACCCGCCCGCCGACTCGCGCGGGTCACCCGCGGATGCGGGCCACCATCTCGGTCATGTCGCGGCTCAGCCCCTCGGTCGCGGCGATGCGGTCCAGTTCGGCGCGGATCATCTCCTGCCGGTCGGTGTCATAGCGCGGCCAGGTCTCGAACAGGGTGGAGAGCCGCGCCGCCGTTTGCGGGTTGGCGCCGTCCATCCGGATCAGCCAGTCGGCCACGAAGCGGTAGCCCGCGCCGGAGGGATCGTGGAAGGCCGCCGGGTTCATGCTGAGCCCGCCGATGACCGAGCGGAAGCGGTTGGGGTTCTTCCAGTCGAAGAGCGGATGTTCGGTCAGCGCCCGGGCGACCGCCAGCGCGTCGGCGGGCGGCGTCGTGCTGACCTGCAGCATGAACCATTTGTCCATCACCAGCCGGTCGCCTTTCCACTGCGCCTCGAAGGCGGCGGGGGCCGCGCGGTCGCCGGCGGCGATCAGGCAGGTCAGCGCCGCGACCTGGTCGGTCATGTTGGTGGCGGCGTCGAACTGTGCGCGGGCCAGCGACGGGTCGCTTGGCGGCGACAGGAAGCGCAGCGCGGTGTTGCGCAGGGCGCGCTTGCCGGCCGAGGCGGCGTCGGGGCTGTAATCGGGGCCGGGGTCATGCGCCTCGTAAAGCTGGCGGAAGAGGGGGGCCAGGGCCGTGCCCATCCGCTCCGATATGGCCTGCCGCGTTGCGTGGATCGCGGTCGGATCGGGCACGAGGCCCGCATCATGGACGGCCTGCGCGATGTCATCCTCGGACGGGAAGCCGAGCGCAAGCGCGCGGAAGGCCGGGTCGAGCGTCTCGTCCCCGGCCAGTTTGCCGATCGCGTCGATCACCATCCCGGTGTCGAACGGCGTTCCCGACAGGTCGGCGACAATGGCCTCGCGCAGCAGGCTGCGGCCCGCCTCCCATCGGTTGAACGGGTCGCTGTCATGGGCCAGCAGCACCGCGCGATCCTCGGCCGAGAGCGGCGCGTCGAGGATGACCGGCGCCGAGAAGCCGCGCAGCAGCGATGGGATCACCCGGTCCGGGCGGGGCACGCCGGCCTCGCGCGCGAGGGCGGCGAGGTCCCATGTGCGGGTGAGGTCCGGGCTGTCGAGTTCCAGCACCGTGTCGGGCAACAGGTCCACGCCCTCGGGGCTGAGAAAGCCGAGCCGCACGGGGATCAGCGCGGGTTCCTTGAGCGGCTGGCCGGGGGTTTCCGGCACCTCTTGCTGCAGGGTCAGGGTCAGGTCGTCGCCCGCGATGGACCACTCCGCCGTCACGCGCGGGGTGCCCGCCTGCGAATACCAGCGCTTGAACTGGCTGAGGTCGCGTTGCGCGACATCCTCGAAGACCTGAAGCCAATCCTCGATGGTGCAGGCCTGCCCGTCATGGCGGGCGAAATACTCGTCAAGGGCGGCGCGCCACGCGTCGGGGCCGGCCAGCTCGCGCAGCATCCGGATGACCTCGGCGCCCTTCTCGTAGACCGTGGCGGTGTAGAAGTTGTTGATCTCGATATAGGTTTCGGGCCGGACCGGGTGGGCCAGCGGGCCGGCATCCTCGCGGAACTGGCGCGCGCGCAGTTGCAGCACGTCCTCGATGCGCTTGACCGGGGCGCTGCGCATGTCGGCGCTGAACTGCTGGTCGCGAAAGACGGTCAGCCCCTCCTTGAGGCACAGCTGGAACCAGTCGCGGCAGGTGATGCGGTTGCCGGTCCAGTTGTGGAAATACTCGTGCGCGACGATGCCCTCGATGAAGTCGTAATCGCGGTCGGTGGCGGTCTCGGCGCTGGCGAGCACGAATTTGGAGTTGAAGATGTTCAGCCCCTTGTTCTCCATCGCGCCCATGTTGAAATCGTCCACGGCGACGATGTTGAACACGTCCAGATCGTATTCGCGGCCATAGACCTGCTCGTCCCAGGCCATGGAGCGTTTCAGCGCGTCCATCGCATAGGCGCAGCGGGTCTCGTCCCCGGGCCGCACCCAGATGTTGAGATCGACCTTGGCGCCGCTGGCGGTGGTGAAGCTGTCGGAATGGGCGACAAGATCGCCCGCGACCAGCGCGAAAAGATAGGCGGGTTTGGGCCAGGGGTCGTGCCACTCGGCCCAGCCGTCGCCCTGGGCGATGGGGTTGCCGTTCGACAGGAGCACCGGAAGGTCGCTTTCGATGCGCACCGTGAAAGGGGCCATCACGTCGGGCCGGTCGGGGTAAAAGGTGATCTTGCGGAAACCTTCGGCCTCGCACTGGGTGCAGAACATGCCATTCGAGGTGTAAAGCCCCTCCAGCGCGGTATTTGCCTCGGGGTCGATGGCGACCTCGGCCTCCAGCGTGAAGGCGTCGCCGGGCAGGCGCTCGGCGGGGATGGTCAACCCCTCGGGCGTCAGCAGGTAGTCGAAGGCCGTCAGCGGCTTGCCGTTCAGCGACAGCGTGATCAGGCGCAGGTTCTCGCCATCGAGGCGCAGGTTGCCCTCGTCCAGCCCCTCGGGATTGGCGCGGAAGGCGATCTTCGATTTCACGCGCGTGTCCTTGGGTGACAGCCGGAAGGTCAGGTGCACGCTGTCCACCAGGTGGCTGGGTGGACGGTAATCGGCAAGGTGGATCGGCTGGGGGGCGGCGTCCTTCATGGCGCGGGTCCTGTCGTTGGGGCTGTCTGAAAGCTAGGCCGCGCGGGGCGGGGCCGCAACCGCGCCAAGCGGCTGAATGGGAACCATGTCGCATCTGCGGCGTTGAGAGGCTGACGCAAGAACAGGACAGGAGACCTCAGATGAGCGCCCCCGACACCAATCTGGAAAAACAGGAACGCCGCCACAAACCCTCGATGATCGCCCTGCGGCTGGTTATCGCCTTCGCCGTGCTGGCGCTGGTCGGTTTCGTTGCGCTGCAGATGCTCGGCTCGGGCGACCCGATCGCCGAAGAGCTGGAAACCGGCAGCGCCCCCTCTGCTGCGGTCGATTGAGGCAGCGCGGGGAATCGCTTTGACGCGCGGCGATTTCCCCTTATCTGACCGCCCATGAACGGCAATGTTCTCGTTTGGTTCAAGCGCGACCTGCGCATTCACGATAACCCCGCACTGGCCGAGGCGGCCGGGCGGGGTGCGTGCGTTCTGCCCCTTTACATCGTCGAGCCCGAGCTCTGGGCGCAGCCCGACGCCTCTGCCCGGCAATGGCGCTTCGTGGCCGAGAGCCTGGCCGGGGTGCGGGACGACCTGGCCGGGCTGGGCGCGCCCCTGGTGGTGCGCATGGGCGATGCGGTCGAGGTGCTGCGGACGCTCTGCGCGCGGCACGGCATCGCGCAGATCGTCAGCAGCGAGGAAACCGGCAACCTCTGGACCTATGCGCGCGACCGCCGCGTGGGGGCCTGGGCGCGCGAGGCCGGGATCGCCTGGGTCGAGGTGCCGCAACTGGGCGTGGTGCGGCGGTTGTCGGGGCGCGACGGGTGGGCCGCCGGTCGCGAAAAGGCCATGCGGCGCAAAGCGATGGCCGCGCCCGAGGCGCTGAAGCCCCTGCCGGAAGAGGCGGGGGCGATCCCGGATGCGCGCGATCTGGGCCTTGCCTTCGATCCCTGTCCGGGGCGTCAGAAGGGCGGGCGCGCGCACGGCCTTTCGCTGATGCAGGGGTTTCTGACCGAACGCGGGCGCAGCTATCGCCGCGACATGTCCTCTCCCCTGACCGGGGAGGGGGCCTGTTCCCGCCTGTCGCCGCACCTGGCCTGGGGCACGCTCAGCCCGCGCGAGGTGGTGCAAGCGACCAAGGCGCGCAAATCCGAGGTGAAAGGCACGCGCGAGGAGTGGGCGGGATCGCTGAAAAGCTTCGAGGCGCGGCTCGCCTGGCGCGACCATTTCATGCAGAAGCTGGAGGATCAGCCCAGCATCGAGACGCGCTGCCTGCACCCGGCCTACGAGGCTCTGCGCCCGGTCGCGCCCGATGCCGCGCGTCTGGCGGCGTGGCAGGCGGGAGAGACGGGCCTGCCCTTTGTCGATGCCTGCATGCGGTACCTGGCCCATGGCGGCTGGCTGAATTTCCGGATGCGCTCGATGCTGGTGGCGGTGGCCTCCTATCACCTGTGGCTGGACTGGCGCGCGACCGGGCCGCATCTCGCGCGGATGTTCACCGATTACGAACCGGGCATCCACTGGCCGCAGGTGCAGATGCAATCGGGCACGACCGGCATGAACACGGTGCGCATCTACAACCCGGTCAAGCAGGGGCATGACCAGGACCCGGACGGGGTGTTCACGCGACGGTGGGTGCCGGAACTGGCCGAGGTGCCCGATGCTTTCCTGCAGGAACCGTGGCGTTGGGAGGGGGCGGGGCGGCTCTTGGGCAAACGCTATCCGGTTCCGCTGGTGGATGTGGCCAGGGCCGCGAAGGAGGCGCGCGAAAAGGTCTGGGGTGTGCGGCGCGGCGCGGCTTTCCGCGACGAGGCCGCGCGGATTGTCGAGAAGCATGCCAGCCGCAAGGATCGGGGCGCGGGCCGGCATTTCGTGAATGACCGTGCACCCCGGCGGCGCGGCGGCGGCGACGCCCGGCAGTTGCGCATGGACCTGTGAGAGGGTGCGCCGCGCCTGCGCCGCGTCGCCCGGGCAAGCGCCTCAAGGGGCCTTGAGCCCCTTTCGGCGCTGGTTTGCATATTTGAGGGATAAAGATGGGGCGGGGTGGCCCGGAAAGGGGAAGCGATGGCCAGGATGCGCCGGAATTCGGATTTGCCGCAAAAGACCTGCGCGCAATGCGGGCGGCCCTTTGCGTGGCGCAAGAAATGGGAGAAGGTCTGGGACGAGCTGCGCTATTGCTCGGACCGCTGCCGGGCCGAGGCGAAGCGCGGGCGCAAGAGCGGAGGAAAGGATGGCTGACCAGTTGATTTCCACCGGATCGCCCTTCGAGGCCGAGATCGGGTATTCGCGCGCCGTGGTGGCCGATGGCTGGGTCTTCGTCGCGGGCACGACCGGGTTCGACTATGCGACGATGGAGATCTCCGACGACGTGGCCGCGCAGGCCGATCAGACCTTTCGCACCATTGCCGGGGCGTTGGCCGAGGTCGGGGCCTCGATGGCTGACGTGGTGCGGGTGCGCTACATCCTGCCCGATGCCGAAGATTGGCCCGCCTGCTGGCCGGTGACGCGCAACTGGCTGGGCGAGGTGCGGCCTGCCGCGACCATGATCGTGGCGGCCTTGCAGGACCCGCGCATGAAAATCGAGATCGAAGTGACCGCAAGATTGCCCAAGACTTAGGCATGTGCACGGGCTGCGGGCGGTCTGCGCGGGGCTGTCCCTTTGCGGCGGCGATTAGCCGGGCTATATCGGGAAGGATCGGAACGACCCGGAAGGACAATCATGGCCCGGCCCGTCATTGGCATCATCGGCAACCATCACCTCGTCAATGACGAGTACCCGACCCATGCGGGCGGGACGATGAATTCCGAGGCGATCGCCTGCGTGGCCGATTGCATGCCGCTGCTGATCCCGGCCGATCCGCGCTTCGTAGCGACCGAGGAATTGATGACGGCCTGCGACGGGTTCCTGTTCACCGGCGGGCGGCCCAACGTGCACCCCGAGGAATATGGCGAGGACGCAACCGAGGCGCATGGCGCGTTCGACCGGGCGCGCGACGCGGTGGCCTTGCCGCTGATCCGCGCCTGCGTCGAGCGGGGACAGCCGATCTTCGGCGTCTGCCGAGGCTTCCAGGAGGTCAACGTGGCGATGGGGGGCACGCTCTACCCCGAGATCCGGGATCTGCCCGGACGGATGAACCACCGCATGCCCCCCGATGGCACGATCGAAGAGAAATTCGCCCTCCGCCATACCGTCACCTTCACCGAAGGCGGGCCGTTTCATCGGCTCTTCGGCTCGACCGAGGTGATGACGAACACGCTGCACGGGCAGGGGATCAAGACGCCGGGGGCACGGATCGTGATCGACGGCCACGCGCCCGACGGCACGCCCGAGGCAACCTATGTGAAGGACGCGCCCGGCTTCACCCTGTCGGTCCAGTGGCACCCCGAGTACCGCGCGGCGACCGACCCGGTCAGCCGCCCGCTGTTCGAGGCTTTCGGGCAGGCGGCGCGGGACTGGCAGGCCCGGAAACGGCCCGTCTCGGTCGCCGAGGTCGCCTGATCGGCCCTGCGCTGTCAGGAACACCCCGCTTTTGCGCCGCTTCGGTCATGCCTTGGGCCGATGGCGACGCGCTTGACCCTCTCGTCATCATCTCGAAACGGGGTCACGATGTGCCGTTTCCGCATACGCGCCGCCATGGCGGCCGGCGCATTGGCAGGCCCCGCGCTGGCCGATTGGGCCGCATCGCCGCAAAGCACGGGCGTGGCGGGCCACCACCGGCGCGCAGCCAAGCGGCACCGCCAGCGCGATGCGCGGTGTGACCATGTCGGGCCATGGCGCGTGGAGCGCGCGTTTCGCCTTGCAGCAAGGCACCCCGCGCTCCGGCGTGATGCGCTCAGGTCGATTTGGGGCCGCGCAACTCCTTGATATGGAGGCGGATCTTGTCCCATTTCTCGGCGTCTGCGGTGTTGCCCTCGTCGCGGGCGGCGGCGGCCTTCTGCGCTGCTTCGGCCTCGGCCTTGTCGCCATGGGCGTCGTAAAGCGCATGGGCGTATTGGATGATGTCCTTGGTTTCCATCTGGTCTCCTCCTTGGTTGATCCGGTCTGATGTCAGGTGATCCCGCGCGCCCGGGCAGAGCGCGTCGAGCGTGTCGGGGGCGAGAGGGCGGCCATCGGGCGTGGTGGCGATGAGGCCGCCGGGCGTCTGGATCAGGATGGCAAGGGGGCGTTTCCCGCCCCATCCGGCCAGACCGCGCTCGGGGGACGGGCCGCGCCTCACGTCGAGCGTGACCTCTTCCACGGTGCTGACCGCGTTGGGTCCGCACTGCCGCACCGGGCCGAGGGAGACGCGCCGCCGTCTCATGCGGGACCCCGTGAAAAGAGCATCCCGCGATTGACCCAGGCAAAGCGCAGGCCGGTTCCCAGCACCCGGTCGGGGCGGATCGCCAGGGTGCCCGCTGCGCTGAACTCGAACACCCGGTTGGCGAAATCCGGCACGATCTCGATCCGGCGCGCGGCCTGTCCCGGCCCGTAGATCGGGGGGGGTGAGGCAGCCCCTGAGCGCGCCGGTATCGGCGGGATCACCGGTGCCGATCCGGCCGTCCAGTTCGAGGTCGCGCAGGCGAAAGGCCGAAAGCAGGCCTGCCACCAAGGCACCCACACCCTGCACCTGTTGCAACCTGCGCAGGTGGCGCGAGGCGCGGTGGGGGGCGGGTCGTTTTTTCCGATCTCGCGCAGGCTTGTCGCGCCGTTTGTCACCCGCCAGCGGGATGGCTGGCGCATGCCCCGCCAACAGGCGCAGGTCCAAGCGGAGCTCCGCCGGTGCGGTGCGCGCCCGGAACCGCAGGTGCCACGGCAGCAGGGCCAGCAGCACCACTGCCGCAAGCAACGTCAAAAGGATGCCGAGCGCGGGGACCATCGGCTCAGGCGTCGTTTTCCCTGGCCGCGTTGCGCCCCATGGCGCGGCCCGCGGTTTCGGCCAGCACGGTCGCGACCGAGGTCATGGCGCCTTTCACCGCTTCGACGCGCGCGCCGTTCTGGTCGATGATGATCGCCCCCAGCGGCTTGATCCCGCCACCGGCGCCCGCGCCGCCGCCCTTGCCCTGCGCCTCGCCCTTGCCGGCATCGCCTGTGCCTTCGCCGCCGCCCGCGCCAAAGCCGAAGCCGTAGCTGACAATGGGAATGACCGTCGCGCCATCCCGCTCGATCGGGTCGCCGAGCACGTTCTTTGGATTGAGCAGCTTGTCGAGGTCTTCGACCGTCGATGTCAGAAGCGCGTCCACGTCCGTCATGGCAACCTCCCTGCGTGCCGCGAAAAGACGCCGATAGGTTGCGCATGAAAAGATCGAGACGCCTTGATGCAGGTCAGGGCATCAGCCGTATTGCGCCAGCATCGCCTTCAGGTCGTCGAGCGTGTTGGCCTCGGATACCGGTTTGTCCTGGCGCCAGCGGGCCATGCGGGGAAAGCGCAGGGCAACGCCGGATTTGTGGCGCGGGCTTTCCTGAATGCCTTCGAAGGCGATCTCGAAGACATGGTGGGGCTTGACCGCGCGGACCGGGCCGAAGCGGTCGGTGGTGTTCTTGCGCACCCAGGCGGTGATCTTGCGGAACTCCGCATCCGTCAGGCCGGAATAGGCCTTGGTGAAGGGCACAAGCGCGTCCCCGTCCCAGACGGCGAAGGTGAAATCGGTATAGAGCGTCGCCCGCCGCCCCGAGCCGGCCTGCGCATAGATCATCACCGCGTCGATGGTCAGGGGATCGACCTTCCATTTCCACCAATCGCCCTTCTTGCGACCCGCGAGATAGGGCGCGGCGCGGCGTTTCAGCATCAGCCCCTCGGCCCCGATCTCGCGGCTGATGGCGCGGGCCTCGGTCAGCTCGGCCCAAGTGTCGGCCTCGACCGAGGGGGACAGGCGCAGGGGCGCGCCCTCGGGCAGGTCTGATGCAAGGGTTTCGAGCTGCGCCCGTCGCTCGGACAGGGGGCGATCGCGCCAGTCTTCGCCGCCCCATTCCAGCAGGTCATAGGCCATGACGATCACGGGCGCCTCTTTCAGAAGCTTTTTCGGCACCGTCTTGCGCCCGATGCGCGGCTGCAAGCGGGCAAAGGGCAGGGGGCGGGCGGCCTCGGCGTCCCAGGCCAGCACCTCGCCATCGATCACGGTGCCCTCGGGGATGAAATCGCGCAGGCGCGCCAGTTCCGGGAAGCGGTCGGTCATCAGGTCTTCGCCCCGTGACCACAGCCAATGCGCGCCCCCGCGAAGGATCACCTGGCCGCGGATGCCGTCCCATTTGCGCTCGGCGAGCCAGTCGGAGACATCGCCGAGGTCCTCGGGGGCATCCTCCAACTGGTAGGCGAGGTAGAACGGGTAGGGGCGCGACAGGTCGGCGGTCGGGTCCGGCGCCTCGATCAGGGTTTGCCATGTCACGCTGTCGGGGGTCCAGTCGCCCATCAGCCGGTGGGTCAGTTCGGCCTCGTCGATGCCGGTGGCCTGCGCCAGCGCGCGGGTCATCAGTTTCTGGCTGACCCCCATGCGCCAGCCTCCCGTCAAAAGCTTGTTGAAGACGAAGCGTTCCACCGGGCCGAGGCTGTCCCACGCGTCGAAGATGGCGGATTTGCGCGCCTCCTCGTCCTCGGCATCGAGGGCGCGCAGCCGCGCGATCCACTCGGCCAGGCTGAGCTCCGCGTCGCGCGTGTTGGGCGGCAGGACCAGCGCGATGGTTTCGGACAGATCGCCCACCACGGGGTAGCAGGCCTCGAACAGCCAGAGGGGGATGCCCGCCAGCTCGGCCGCCCATTCGCGCAGCTTGGTCGTGGTGATCGTCCGGCGCGGGCGGCGGCCTGACAGAAGCGCGATGCACCACAGCTTGTCAGCCTCGGGCGCGTTGCGGAAATAGTCCGCAAGCGCCTCGGTCTTGGCCTTGGTCGAGTTGGTCTGATCCAGCCGCGTGAACATCGCGGCGAAGCGTTTCATGCCGCCGCGGTCTCCTTGATCCAGGCGCCGAGTTCTGCGCAGGCGCGGGTGGCTGCGGGGGTGGCGCCGGCGCGCAGGTGCCAGACATGCTGCAACCCGTGCCACAGGTCGAGCCGCGTCTCGGGCAGGCGGGCGGCCAGCGCGCGGGCGTCGGGCGCCAGCGCCTCGCCGTCATTGGCCTGCACCATGATCGGCGGCAGACCCGCCAGATCGCCCTTGAGCGGGCTGAGGCGCGGATCGGTCGGGTCGGCCCCGTCGAGATAGGCGTCGAAGATGCGCTGCGCCCAGGCCGCGGGGATCAGGTATTCCTCGGTTGCCTCGTCGGCGCGGGCCCCGACATCGCCTGTCAGATCCAGCGCGGGCGCGATCAGCGCGATGGCGCGCGGCAGGGGCAGGCCCGCGTCGCGCGCTGCCATGACGGTCCCGAGCGCAAGGTTGCCGCCCGCGCTGTCCCCGCCGATGGCGGCAGGCGGGTCGCCCGCGTCGCAATGGGCGCGGTAGGCGGCAAGGATCGCGTCAGGCGCGGCGGGAAACGGGTTTTCCGGCGCCAGCGGGTAACCCGGCATGTGCATCCGCATGCCCGCCGCCTTGGCGACGTGGCTGGCCAGCGCAAGGTGCGTGCGCGGGCTGCCGATGGTGAAGCCGCCGCCATGGATGTAGAACAGAAGCGGCGCCTCCGGGCCCACGCCCGGCGGGGTGATCATCAGCCCGTCGCGCCCGTCGCTTTCGACCTGCGTGCCGCGCGGTTTCTTCCCGCCCGACAGCGCGGAGGTCGCGAAGAGGACGCGCAACGCCTTGTGCCACGGCACGTTCGCCAGTGTCGGCTTTTCCATGTATCGTGCCATGCCGCGATAGAGGCGGTCCTTGAGGGTCAGCTCAGCGTTCATCAGGTGTTCCTTCAGGTTCGGCGTCATCGAGCGTTTCGCCGCCATATTCGGTTTCGACAATCCCGGCCTCGTAGCCCTGGTCCGACAGCCATCGCGAAAACTGCGCGGTGTAGCCATGGGTGACATAGACGCGGCTGGCCCCGGTCTCGGCGATGGCGGTATTCAGCCCGTCCCAATCGGCGTGATCGGACACGATGAAGCCGCGATCCGCCGCCCGCCTGCGCCGCACGCCCCTCAGCCGCATCCAGCCCGAGGCAAAGCCGGTCGAGACCGGCCCCAGCTTGCGCATCCAGGGCGTCCCGAGCGCCGAGGGCGGGGCCAGAACCATCGCGCCGGGATAGGCCGTGAGGTCGGTTTCGGCCCTGATCTGGACCGTGTCGGGCAGGGATAGTCCCTGGTCGCGTAAAACCTGTGTCACCGCCTCGACCGCGCCATGGGTCAGGATCGGGCCGATGGACGGGTCCAGCAGCCGCAGGATGCGCTGCGCCTTGCCAAGGGCATAGACGCCAAGCACGGCGCGCTTGCCCTGCGCCGCGCTGTCGGCCCACCACTGGTTCAGCTCCTCGGCCAGCACGTCCTGTGGCGTCCACGTGTAGATGGGCAATCCGAAGGTCGACTCGGTGATGAAGGTGTCGCAGCGCACCGGCTCGAACGGCTCGGACAGCCCGTCATCGACCACCTTGTAATCGCCCGAGGCGACCCAGACCTCGCCCCCCACCTCGACGCGGATCTGGGCCGAGCCGGGAACGTGGCCGGCGGGGTGGAAGCTGATATTGGCGTCGCCGATCCTGTGGACCTCGCCGTAGGGGGTGGTTTGCAGCCGGATATCGCCCAGCCGATGCCGGATCACCGGCGCGGCGGCCTCAGTCGCGAGGTAGGCGCGGTGGCCCCATCGCGCATGGTCGCTATGGCCGTGGGTGATCAGCGCCCGCTCGACCGGCCGCCACGGGTCGATATAGGCATCGGCCGCGGGGCAGTAGATGCCGGCTTCGGTGAATTCCAGAACCATGGAACGGTTATAGGAAGGAATGCGCCCCCCGAACAGGCGCGTCAGGCGGTCTGGCCCGTCACCTTGGCGTAGAGGGCGAGATCCCGAGGATAGAGGCGCTCGATCATGGCCATTTCCGCGTCCGAGACGTTTTCGCGCAGGGACCTTGCCCCGGTCCGCCCCGAGTGGCGTTCCTCCAGCCCGCCAAAATGGCCGAACACCTCCTGGCAGACCTCGCGCAGGCCGGTCTCCAGATCCTCGATGACATGAACGCCGTAGTCGGACACATCGCCCGGGATCAGGTCGACCTGCGGCAGGAAATGCGGGTTGGTGAAATAACGGTGGTCTTCGAGCCAGTGCAGGAAGTCCAGAAAATTCGGCGGCGTACCCTCTGCGCCGCAAAGTCCGTAGCGGATGTGGAAACTCCTCGACACGCCCTTGTCCTTCCAACCGGACATGGCCCGGGCCACCGGGTCACGCAGGAACACGACCTTCCTGGCATCTCTGAACTGCTCTGCGGTCGGGATGCGGTTGAAGATGTTCTTGGCCAGCAGCCCGACCTCGTCCTGCCGCTTCACCCCGGCATGGGCGGTCAGTGTCCGCGAGATCGTGGAATTCGCGTTCTTGGGGATGCGCGCGTAGTAGAGACCGAATTTCGGAATGTAGTAGCAGCGCGACAGCACCGCCTTTTTCGCGTGCCCGGGCGTGCTGGCCAGCATCGGGTGGTCTTTCGGGTCCGGATAAGCAGACAGAACGCGCCAGTTATGCAGATCGGCGATCGCCCGATGGTAGAGGAGGCGCGGGCTCTTCATTGACGGGTTGTCCTGTGATGTCAGGGGCTGGCGCGGAACTCGTCATTGGTGATAGCGGGGCGGCTCGCGCAAAACAACGGATCCGTCGACGGGGGCGCGCGGATCAGTCGAACCTGTGCAGGTGGTCGTGATGCAGCGTGAAATCGCGCTCGTAGATCTTTTCGACCCGCGCGATCTGCTGGCGCGTGGGGGTGAAGGGCATGCGGCGCGCGTTGACATTCGTCTTTTTCTCGACGGTCGCGCGTGGCGGCGGCTGCAGGCCGCAAAGCTCGTGCACCAACGCGATGCCCTTGTCGAAATCCCTCAGGTCGAAGACGTGACTGAGCAGGATGTTCCCGTCTTCGTCCACGATATCGGGCCACATGGGCGCGGTGTGCGTGGCGAAATGCACGCCATGCGGCTTTTCCGCGACCGGGCTGGCGAGGCAGGCTTCGATCTTGCCCAGGTGACGGTCAAACCGGTGGTTCAGCGCGGTCCGGCGCAGGGGGCCGATCGGCAGCCGGGCCGAGCGGCTCAGCAGCCCGCCGCGATAGCCCGGCTTGTCGAGGTAGAAGAACCCGCTGATGCAGCGCTCGAGCGGGTCGCGGCTGAAGGCGAAGCGGACCATCTTGTCCCAATGCTCGCGGTAGATGAAATCGCGCGCATAGATGCAGCGGCGGAACTGCCAGCGCCCCAGCGGAACGCGGTGGTTGTTCAGCACGTCGTTCCATTCGCTCGGCGGGCTTTCGGGAAAGTTCTGGATGTTGCCGCGGCGGCAGGACTGGGCATAGGTCTCGTGCAGCACCGCCCGGGTGGATTGCCCCGCGCTCTTGCGGATGTGCAGCCAGAAGAAGGGCGGCATGGGCTCGGTCGTGGTCGGCAGAACGGCCGTCATGGGTGCATATCCGTCAGATCTTCTTCGGTCAGCGGCGCGGGGATGCGGGCGGAGCGGTGGCATCGCTCGATGCACCGCGTCTTACTGGCCTGCCCCTGGCAAGGCAAGCGACCGCGCCGGGGGCGCGAACTGGACAAGGGGAAGGGGGGCGCGTAAGCGTGATCTCCAGCCCAAGGCCGTTCTGGCCGATCCGACCCGGCCCGCGCCCCATGATCATCTCGCACCGTCACAGGTTCATCTTTCTCAAGACGCAGAAAACCGCTGGCAGCAGCGTCGAGCTGGCGCTGTCCGAGATCTGCGGCCCCGAGGATGTCATCACGCCGATGAACGCCGTGGAACGCGAGGACGATCCGGCGCGGCGCGGCCCGCAGAATTACCATGTTCCGCCTGCCTACCGCCCGCTCGGCGCGGCGCTGTTGCACCGGATGGGGGCACGGGCGCGCAAATCCGGCTTTTCCTATTTCCAGCACATGCCGGCCGCGCTTGTCCGCCGCCGCATGGACCCGGCAGAGTTCGACAGCTACCGCAAGGTGACGATCGTGCGAAATGCCTGGGACCGGGAAGTGTCGCTGTATTTCTGGGCGACGCGTAAGCTGGATGAGAAACCCGGTTTCGAGCAGTTCGTGCGTCGCAGGGTCTGGCGGCCCGGGATGAAGACGTTCGAGATCTACTCGATCAACGGCAAGAGCGTCGCCGACACCGTGATGCGTTATGAAACGCTGGCGGAGGATTTCGCCAGCTTCGTCGGCAGTCTCGGGCTTGACCACGTGCCTGTCCTGCCGCGCGCCAAGGGCAGTTTCCGCACCAAGGCCAAGCGCGATTACCGCGATTTCTATACCGACGAGACCGCCGAGATCGTCCGCCGCCGCTATGCGCGCGAGATCGACCTGTTCGGCATGACCTTCTGAGCGGTCAATCCTTGCGGCCCCGCAGCTTGTTCCACGCGTGCCGCAGCTTGCCGGTCCGGCCCGAGGTGAATTCCGGGTAATGCAGGATCTTGGGATGCGCTTCGTTGTCGTCCCAGACTTCGAGGTATTTCGGATAGCGGATGTTGTATTCCGGCGGCAGCACGAACAGCCGCAGATCCGACAGCCAGATCAACTCGCGCAGGGTGACCTGGTCGCGCGTGAAGTCGTTCGCGTGATAGGCGTCGGCCCATTCCCTGAACATCGCGACCACGGCCTCGGACCTGCGGAACAGGAAGACGCCGCTGTTGAGTTGCGGAAAACAGCTCGGGATCTCGGTGCGCCAGGTCTGGTTGGTCGAGGGACGTTCGCGCGAATGGGCATGCGCGAGGCAGAGGTCGAACCGGTCGAGCAGGTCGAACAGGTTGGAGATATCCGCGACGATCCGCGTGTCGTTGTCGAGAAACAGCGCCCGGTCGAAGCGGGTTTGCCAGATGTAATCGACCTTTGAGCGTTTGTGCGGGTTCTCGATGATATGGATCTTGTCGAACAGCCCGTCCTCGACCCCGTCGGCGGCGTCGCAATAGAGGTCGATCTCGATGCCCGGGCTTGCCTCGCGCAGCGTGCGCGCCGAGGCGCAGGCGTCGGTGACATAGGCGGCCCCGGTGGCGACGTAGATCACGCCGCGTGTGTCGGTGGTCTCGGGCACGGGATGTCCTCTTGTGTTGCGTGGCTCAGGGCAGGCGCGCGTAGATCGGCGCGATCAGGGCGTTCAGCTTGCGGTTCAGCGCCCGTTTGCCCTTGGCGGTCTTGTTGCGGTGGGGCGTGGGTTCACCCGTCGGAACCGGATGGCCGAGGAACGGGCAGAGCTTGTCCCAGCTATCCCCGTGTTCGAGGCAGAATTCCATGAACAGGCCCGGCTTGTCGGCGAAGAACGCCCGCGCGGCGGCGGTGTGGTCGCGGTAAAGCGCCGTGAATTCGGCCTTGCGCCCGAAGGGCCGGTAGTGGCCGTAGGCATCCTTCATGGATTTCAGGGGGCTGGTGCCATAGCCATGCTGCTCGATCGAGCGAAACCAGGTGTCTTCGTCCCGGCGTACGGTCAGGACGAAGCGCGCGCGGTCGCCATAGACCTCGTAGGCCTTGCGATAGACCAGCGGCCAGGGCCAGTCCTCGAAGGCGTCATAGGCCTCCATCACCGGCAGGGCCGCGTCCATGTCACCGGCGCGGATCGCGGCCAGCAGGGTCTTGGACGGGCCGCGCACGCGGTAGCCCAGCGTCGTCAGCATGTCCTTCATCGTGGTCGTGCCCGTCTTGGACAGGCCGATGACGAAGACCTTTTCGACGGGGTCAGCGGCAGTGGTGGCGGCTGTGTCGGTCATGGTGGGGGCAGTCTTTTCCATCACGGCAGCATATCCGCGCCAAGCCCGGCCTCCAACAGGGCGTCGCGCCCCATGCCGTAGCCGTAGCGGGCAAGGTCCTCGGCATAGACCGCCTCGATCCGCGCAAGGTCGCTGCTGGAAAAGGCGAAGGCGCGGGCGGGGGAGGGTTTTTCGCGGATCTGCTTGGCGGGCGGCGGTGTTCCCAGCCGTTCGGCCAGCATGGCGATGCAGGCATCAACGCCATCCTCGAAGCGGAACACCTCGGCGCCGGGCAGTTCAAACTCGTGCTGCGGCCGGAAATGGTTGTCGCGATACCAGGGGTTTATCGCGCGCCGGGTCAGGGCATAGCGCAGCCATCCGGAAAAGCTCAGCCGGTCGCGCAGCCAGCCGCGCTTGCGCATCTGGTAGCGGTATTCGCTGGCGATCCGGGCGACGGGGTGGCGCACCATCATGAAACTCAGGTCGACCGTGGCCGCCTCGACCAGGCTGGACAGCGGCTCGGCATGCAGGTGCTGGGCCGAGCAGGGAAAGCCCTCGGCGCGCCGGTCTGACTTCAGGGTCACCGTCCCGTGTGTCGCCAGGTACCGCTCGATGGAGGAGCCGCCCGTCTTCGGCACATGGGCGAAGAGGACCGTGTTTCCATTTATCTCGGCCAGGGGCATGGGCTTTTCCCGCTCAACGCCAGTGATCGGCGATCCAGGGGGCGGGGCGGATGTGCTTGTAGAGCTTCTTCCAACCTGCGCGCACCGGCCATTCGCCGCGCGTCGCCTCGTCGATATCGGGCTTGCCGGTGAAGGCCACGGTGCGGGCCTCGGGCGGCAGTTTCGGCGCCACGAAGAAGCGCAGCGGCCAGGCCGGCACCAGCGAATGCTTGAAGCTGAGGCACCAGTCCTCGGGGAAGAACTCCACCTCGCCCAGCGTGCGGCAGACGAAAGTCTGGCTGTTGCGGTAGAGGTCCATCATCGCGCCGGGATCGGGGCGGAAGCGCTCCCACACCTCGGTCAACTCGCCCACGCGGAAGCGAAAGACCGACATGTTCCCGATGCCCTGGCCCTTCTGTGTCCAGTTCTCGGCCACGACGAAGCGCGCCTCGGGCTTGTAGTCGAAGAACGCGTCGATCGACCCTGTCACCAGAAGGTCCAGATCGAGATGCAGCAGCGGGCCGGAGAGGTCGTCCAGCGTCTCCTGGAACAGGAACATGCGCCGGAACGGGTGAAAGCGCATCCGCTCGGGCAGGTCGAAGGGCGGCATGGGCTTGACCTCGACCCCGTCGCCGATACCCGTCGGGTCATCGGTGAAACAGACGAAGCGCAGGGGCCGCGCCGTGTTGCGGCTGACCATGCGATACATCCGGTTGACGTAATCGGGCCCGTAGCGATCCCCCCATTTGAGGCAGATCACCGTCTGGCGGCTGTCATCTGTGCGTGTCTCAGTCATCGCGGCGTTCCTTCCCGCGTAGGGCGTCCGGCGTCAAGCGCTGTTGCGGGCGCGGTGGGCGGCAAAGCGTGCCTCGATCTCGGCCAGAACGTCCGCGGTGGTGTCGATGGGCGGGTAGGTCGTGCCGTCGAGCGGCCCCGGAAAGGGGCGGATCTCGGCGGCGCGTTCGAGGATCTCGTAGGCGCGGGTGATCTTCGGATGACCGCCCGAGGGGTGAAACAGGTGGATCGGGGCGCCGGTGGCCGCCGCTTCGCCGACCATGTTGGTGGAATCGGCGGTGACGACCAGCGCGTCGGAGAGCGCGAGGATCGCGGTCAGGGGGTTCTCGCCGGTCCCGTCCCAGACATAAACGGTCTCGGCCTTCCCAAGCGCCGTGATCGCGTCGGCGAGCGGTTTGGGCGTGCGACGCGAGAGCGTCACCATCAGGCCCGCGCCGCTTTCGGCGAGGTCGCTCAGCCCTGTCGCGAGCCGCGCGATATCGTCCGGCGTGAAGCTGTGATGCCGGCTGTCGCCGCCGATCAGCACACCGACGCGAGGCATTGGAAGGCCCTCCAGGGCGCTGGACGGTGCGGCGCGGGCGGCGGCCAGCCTGTCGGGCGAGAAGCGATGCGGCAGGACCGGGACAGTGATGGCGTTCGGGGCGGTGAACCCGTCATGCTCGGGCACCACGATCAGGTCCGCGCCCGTCCGCGCCGTGCGCGGCATGCGGAACAGCACGGTGAAGGTGCGGGGCGAGACGCGCTTGAGGTGCCGAAGGTACGGAATCGTCCGCCGCCCCGAGGCCATGCAGATATCGGGGTAGGGCGGGGCAAGCGGGCTGCCCGCGCGGTCCGGCGCCTCGGCCGGGTCGATGGGGCCGAAGGGGGCCAACAGCTCGAAGGGTTTGCGCGGGGCGACCTGCCGCATCTCGTAGGGCCATCCGGCGCGCTCGGCCACGCCCATCATGGGCACCGCGTGGCCGATCCGGCCATCGCCCAGGATCCAGACTCGCGGGGCGTCGGTCATGCCGCCCCCCGTTCCGCCAGCGCGCGGCGGTAGCCCTCAAGCTCCGCATCGAGCGTGTGGCGCGTGGTGAAGCGGCTCAGCACATGCGCGCGGCCCGCCCGGCCCATGGCCTGCGCGCCTTCGGGGGCGGTCAGGGCGGCGCGGATGCGCTCGGCCAGCGCCGTCGCGTCCCCGGGGGGGACCATCCAGCCGGTTTCGCCCGCGACGAGCGTTTCCAAGGTGCCGCCATGGGCCGCGCCGATCACCGGGGTTTCCATCGCGCCCGCCTCGATCACGGCGCGCCCGAAGGCCTCGGGCTCGGTCGAGACGGAAAAGGCGAGGTCGGCGGCGGCCAGGATCGCGGGAATGTCCGAGCGGCTGCCGGTGAAGATGACGCGGTCTGTCAGCGGCCCGTCCGAAACCCGCGCCCGCAACTCGGCCTCCAGCGTGCCCGAATCCGTTCCGCCGACCAGCGCAAGTCGCCACGGCAGATCCGTGACCTGCTCCAACGCGTCCAGCAGCAGCCTATGGCCCTTCCAGCGGCTGATCCGGGCGACCAGCACCAGAAGGGGACAGTCCCCGGCCCCGAATTCGGTGCGGATTGCAGCGGTCGCCGCTCCGCTTACCTTCGCCGGGTCGAAGCGCGCTTCGTCCACGCCGCGCGGGGCGACGAGGATGCGACCGGGCGCAACGCCATAGACCGTTTGCAGGTGATCGCGGATGAACTCGGAATTGGCGATCACGACCGGGCCGCGCAGCATCGCGCCATTGTACCAGCGCTTGAGCGCGCCCTTGTGGCCGTAGACCCCGTGAAAGGTGGTCAGGAAGGCAGGCTTGCGTCGTGCGCGGCGGCTGGCCAGCCAGCCGACCCAGGCCGGTGCGCGGCTGCGGGCGTGGATGAGGTCGATCCCCTCGGCGTCGATCCAGCGGGCAAGACGGGTGGCGTTGGCGCGGATGGCCAGGGGCGACTTGCGCCCGATCTCCAGCCGAAGATGGCCGGTGCCCAGGGCCGCAAGCTCGGCCTCGAGCCGACCGCCCGCGCTGACCACCCAGTTCGGGTGGCCCTCGGCCGAGAGCCGAGCGGCCATCTCGACCGCGCTGCGCTCGACCCCGCCATCGCCAAGCGCCGGCACCAATTGGGCGACCCGCATCGATCTGGCCTCCGTTCCCGTCGTTTCCCCTCCGTCTCTATTGGGTCCCGGCCGGCAAGAGAAGGGGGCGCACCGGCCTGGGCGGTGTTGCCCTGCACCGCCGCCTGCTTTACCAGACCGCCAGCGCCGGAACAGGCGCTGTCACCACACGGGCCGTTCATGACCGAAGACCAGCACCAGCCATCGGTCGCCGATGCCAAGGAACGCGCGGCGCGGCGCGCGCGCAAGGCCGCGAAAAAGCATTCCGTGAACAAGTCGATGAACCGCTGGCTGCGCGATGCGTTCTCGCACAGGATCGACAGGCCGTGGGATCGGTTCATGTCCGGTGTCTACACGCAACTGTTCGATCACGCGGCCCTGCGTGCGGGGTGGCACAACTTCAAACAGGTCGCCCCCAAGCTTTACCGGTCGAACCATCCCAGCCCGCGCCGCTTGCGTCGCTACGCGGGCATGGGGATCACCCATGTTCTGACGCTGCGCGGCGGGCAGCACGTGGCCCCGTACCGGTTCGAGGCCGAGGCCTGCGAGAAACACGGGATGACGCTGCTGCAGATCCCGCTTTCGGCGCAGCGCGCCCCCAAGCGCGCCCGCTTGCTCAGCCTTCTCGATCTTTTCGAAGACCTCGACGCGCCGATGCTGGTCCATTGCAAATCCGGCGCCGACCGCACGGGGCTGGCGGCGGCGATCTACCTGATCGCGAAGCATGGCGTGCCGGCCGCTGAAGCGAAGCGCGAACTGTCTCTGGCGCGGCTGCATGCGAAATGGTCGAAGGCCGGTGTGCTGGACCTGTTCTTGGCCGATGCGGCCGAGGCCGAGGCGCGTGGCGTGCCGCTGCGGCAATGGATCGAGACCGAGTACGACCAGGAACAGACCAACCGCCGGTTCCGTGCCATGAGCCGGGCCGAGCGGCTGCGGCTTTAATCCTCGGGCGGGATCAGGCGGATCTCGCCTTCCTCTTCCAGGGCGCGGATGGCCGAGACGACCTGCGCCATGGCGGCCTCGCCATCGTCTTCGCGCGGGGTGGGGATCGCTTCGGCCTCGTCGCGCAACTGCTCGGCCATGCGTTTCGACATGTTCTCCAGCAGGAATTCCACCGAAAGCGGGGCGCTTTTCAGGCCTGCCGCCAGCGCGGTGTTCAGCACGTCCGGCTCCACCCGGCGCAGGATGCGCGGCACGTCCGTCGCCTCGACCCGCTTGGGGATGTGATGGAAGGTGAAGATCGCGCGGCGCACCTCGGCGGCGAAACCGGCATCGCGCGCGTCCAGGCCTTCGAGCAGGGTATCGCGCGCCGCGCCGCTCACGGCATTGAGGATGGCGCCGACGCGGTCAACCGGGCTGGCGCGGAAGGCCGGTTGCGGCCTGGTCGTCATCTGCTGGAACAGATGCTCGCCGATCCGGGTCACCATGTCGGGCGTGACGGTGGCCGTCAGCGCCACGGCATGGGCGATGACCTGGGCGCGGTCGGGGGGCAGGTCGGCCAGGAGGCCCGCGGCCTTGGCGACGCCCAGCTTGGACAGCAGGATCGCGCAGACCTCGGCGCTTTCCTGTTCCAGAAGCGGGCGCAGGCGGTCGGGCTCCATCGCGGCCAGCCGCGCCCAGGGGTCGGTGGCGTCGCCCAACTCGGCCTCGGCCCTCAGCCCGTCGCGCGCAATGGGCGAGATGTGGCCTTCGAGCAGGGTCAGCGTGTCGGACAGCCCGGCCGGGAAGGTGAGCGCGAGGCCATCGAGCCGACCGGTGAATTCCTGCACAACGTGTGCCAGCGTGGCACGGTCGATATTGCCCAACCCCGCCATCGTGCGCGCCAGCCGGGCCTGTTGGTCGGGCGTCAAGCGGTCAAGCCCGGGGGAAACGCCCTGTCCCAGCAGAAGCCGCACGATCACGGCAGCCTTCTGCCCCGGACTGAGCGGCCGGGGCGTGATTTCCCGCGCCGTCGCGTCGCGGATCTCATCGACGTCCATGGCGTCGGATTGCGACGCGCCAATTGCCTGTTGAATGGTCATCGGTTCCACCCGTCCCGCGCCACTGACGTGGCACCACTTCACCCGGACCCGACCATGCCGGACGCGGATTAAGACGGGCTTGACGGGGCTGTCCCCGTTGCACGGGATTTTCCGACAATTGCCCAAAGACGAAAAAGCCCCGCGCAGGGCAATCCGCGCGGGGCCGGAAGAGAGAAGGTTCAGGCGCCTCAGCTCATGCCGCTGGGCACGCAGCTCTGGCTTTCGGAATCCCAGCTGGTGCCATCGGCGCAGCTCATCGTGACCTGATGGTCATAGGGGCAGTCGGCAAGGGCAAAGCCCGGCGCGGCGATCAGCGCGGCGGCGGCCAGCAGGGTCTTCAGCTTGGTCATCTTGGCACTCCTGTCAGGATCGGTCTGGTCGTCGTCGTATGACCGAACGGTAGCATGACGTGGCGGAAAGACAAAAAAGAACCTGCCCCGCGACGGGCGCAGGGCAGGGTCCGTGCCTGTTTCGCAGGCAGATCGCGCGGCGGATCAGCTTTCGCCGAAGACCCGCTGAAAGATCGTGTCGACATGCTTGGTGTGGTATTCCATGTCGAATTTCTCGTTGATGCCGTCCTCGCCCAGGGCCGCGACGACCTCCGGATCGGCCAGCAGCAAGTCGCGGAAATCGAGGCGCTCTTCCCAGACCTTCAGCGCGTTGCGCTGCACCATGGAATAGGCGTCTTCACGGCTGACACCGGCTTGCGTCAGGGCCAGAAGCACGCGCTGGCTCATCACCAGGCCGGGGAACTTGTTCATGTTCTCCAGCATGTTCTCGGGGAAGATCAGCATCTTGTCGACGACACCCGCCAGACGGTTCAGCGCGAAATCCAGCGTCACCGTTGCGTCCGGCCCGATGCCGCGTTCGACCGAGCTGTGCGAGATGTCGCGTTCATGCCAGAGCGCCACGTTCTCCATCGCGGGGATCACGGTCATGCGCACCAGCCGGGCCAGCCCGGTCAGGTTCTCGGTCAGAACCGGGTTCTTCTTGTGCGGCATGGCGCTGGAGCCCTTCTGCCCCATCGAGAAGAACTCGGCCCCTTCCAGCACCTCGGTGCGCTGCATGTGGCGGATCTCGATCGCGATGTTCTCGATCGAGGAGGCGATGACGCCCAGCACGGCGAAGAACATCGCGTGGCGGTCGCGCGGGATGACCTGCGTGCTGATCGGCTCGGGGCGCAGGCCCAGCTTCTCGCAGACATGTTCTTCGACGCGCGGGTCGATATTGGCGAAGGTGCCGACAGCGCCCGAGATCGCGCCGGTGGCGACCTCGTCGCGGGCCTGTTGCAGGCGGGCCTTGTTGCGGTCCATCTCGGCGTAGAACCGGGCGAAGGTCAGGCCCATCGTGGTCGGCTCGGCATGGATGCCGTGGCTGCGGCCCACGCGAACCGTCATCTTGTGTTCGAAGGCGCGCTTTTTCAGCGCGGCCAGCACCTTGTCCATATCGGCCAAAAGGATGTCGGCGGCGCGCACAAGCTGCACGTTCAGGCAGGTGTCCAGCACGTCCGAACTGGTCATGCCCTGGTGCACGAAGCGCGCTTCTTCGGACCCGACATGCTCGGCGAGGTGGGTGAGAAAGGCGATCACGTCATGCTTGGTGACGGCCTCGATCTCGTCGATGCGGGCGACGTCGAACTCCACGTCCTTGGCTTTCCACACGGCCTCGGCGTTCTCGCGGGGGATCACGCCCAGCTCGGCCTGCGCGTCGCAGGCATGGGCCTCGATCTCGTACCAGATGCGGAACTTGGTGGCGGGCTCCCAGATGGCGGTCATCTCGGGGCGGGCATAACGGGGGATCATCGGCAGGCCTTGCGTTGCTTGGCAGTTCAGGGGTCTCATAGAGGCGCAAAACGGGAGGGACAAGGTGAGCGTTTCACGCAAACTGACGCAAGGTCCGGTCTGGGCGGTGCTTCTGGCGCTTCTGCCCGGTCCGGCGCTGGCCGAGTGGCGCGTGCTGAGCGATGCCGAGATCGAGGGCGTTCTGACCGGGCGGACCGTGGTCTACGACGATGTCGGCTGGCAGATCTTCACCGAGGCGGGCCGCACCGCGTTCCACGCGGGCGAGGCGCGGATGGGCCAGACCAGCCTGGGCGATTGGATCGTGCGCGACGGCCAGTCCTGCCAACGCTGGGTGCGTTTGGGCGACTGGGCCTGCTACACGGTCGAATATGACGGCGAGGACGGCGTCCGCTTCATCGACGACCACGGCAATGTCAGTGCCGGGCGGTTTCAGGCGGAATGATCGCGCTGGCCGATCTGGTAGGGCGCTGGCAGCTCAGCCGCGTGATCGAGGATGCGCGCGCTGGACTGACGGGGCACTTGGAGGGCAGGGCGGTCTGGCGGCCCGATGGCGACGGGCTGCGGCAGGAGGAAAGCGGCCTTCTGCATTACGGGGCGGCGGCGCCGATGCGGGCCGAACGGGTCTACCTCTGGCGGGCGGAGGGGACCGACTTGGCCGTGTTCTTCGAGGACGGTCGCCCGTTCCACAGGATCGGGCCGGGCCGGGCGGGCGACCGCCACTGGTGCGATCCCGACACCTATGACGTGACCTATGATTTCACCGATTGGCCGCGCTGGGGCAGCGTCTGGCGTGTCTCTGGGCCGCGCAAGGACCTGATCATCCGCTCGCGTTTCGTTCCCGAAGATGCCCCGGTGACGTAGGGAAACCCCGCGCTTGCCAGATCGCGGGCGGGCTGCGTAGGCTGATCGGGCATTCACGGTTTCGATCCTTTGTCCCGCAAGGAGACGCCAATGCCCGGTTCCCGATTTTTCAAACTCAGCGCGGCGCTGCTCGCCCTGTCGAGCGCCCCGTCCTTCGCGCAAGTCACCGGCTACGAGTGGAGCTACTTCCGCGATATTCAGCCCAACCCGATGAATACCGTCATGGCGCTGCGGCTTGGCGTGCCGGAAACCGATGACGTCGTGCTGGAGGCGCGCTGCGAATTGACCTCGGGCCCGCAGGTCTCGTTCAATTTCGCCGCTGATGCCGGGGCCATTCCGCTGGAAACGGATGTCGATTTCACCGTGACCCCCGAGGGGCTGAACCCCTCGACCGTGCCGGCGACGACCCGCGCGACCGAGTTCATCGGCGGCGTTTTCATCGACCGGACACCGACCGACCCGTTCAACTTCGCACTGGTGGCCGCGCCGGTTCTGACCTGGGCGATCGACGGGCAGGCAAGCTTTACCGTCGATGCCAGCGTGAACCAGCATATCGCAGGCCGGTTCCTGTACGAATGCGCGCATTTCGGCAGCCAGCAACCCGATCCGAACGGGGACATCCTGTTCCCGGTCGCTGCCGAAGCTGCTCCGGGCGGGGGCGATATGGCGGCTGCCTCGTCCGAGCCGGGGGCGATGTCCTGCGATCAGCTGGGGCAGGCCGTGTCCACGGGCGGGGGCGCCCCTTTGACGGTGACCTTCGAGAATGCCAGCGATGGCGGGCGCGGCCTGTCCTGGGTGGCGAGCGATGGCAGCGTGCAGGATCTGGGTTTTCTCGACCCCGGCGCGAGCACCGCCTTCTTCACCTTCGTCGGCCATGTCTGGATGATCACGGACGGGCCGGGCAACTGCCTGGAGATGTTCAGCCCCGTCGCGGGGCAGGAGAGGTTCCGCATCACGCGGCCGGGTCAGTTTTTCGGAAACGAATGAGGCGGCGCGGCCGGTCACTCGGCCGCGTTGTCCTCCTGTGCGTCGGCGGCCCCGGCCATCAGCCGGTCGGCCTTCTTGCGGACCAGAACGCTGCGCAGATCGTGCATGGCCAGAAGCAGGCGGTCCGTGACCTCCTCCAGATCCTCGTCCGAGGCCCGGCTTTGCGCCCAATGGGTCGTGAGGTTCAGGTAGTCGATGGCGCGGTGAATGTCGTCGAGGTCACGCTCGGCCAGCACGGCGCGGCGTTCCTCCATCCAGTCGGCGATGACCTCGTGTTCCTCGTCGGTCAGGACATGGTCGCCATGGGGTTTGACGCTGCCATTGCGGATATTGATGACCGCGATCTCGTCCATCTCGATCCGGCGCTGCCGGTTCTCGGTCGATATGCGGAAGACGGCGGCCCCGTTCTCGCGGACGCGGAAATAGTATTCGGGCAGGTCGGACATGAACCCTCGTGCTCTGCTCACGCGTTGCGATGCGGCAAGTATGCCGTTTGGTCCCGCCCTGTCAAAGCCAAGCGTTCCCCATGGTCAACGGTTCGTTGCGCTATCGTTTTTCCGCGACGATCAGGCGGCCGGGCGGCGCGGCGGGGTAGGTGCCGGTCTCGATGATGGCAAAGCCCGCCCCGGTGATCTCGGCTTCCAGCCCTTCGGCGGTCACGAAGCGCATTTGCGGCACCACGCCGGCCCATTGCAGCGCGGTGACGATGGCGCGGTATTTCAGCGATCCGCCAAGGCAGACGGTTTTCGAGATGAAGCGCCCGCCCTCCGGCAGGGCCGAATGGATCTGCGCCAGCGTGCCGGGCAGGTCGGGCAGCAGGTGCAGCAGGTTGAAGGCGCAGACCACGTCGAAGGGGCCGTGCGTCAGGGCCTCGTCCACGCTGGCCTGAAGCGCGGTGACATTCGTCGCGCGGGCCTGGTCGATGCGTTCACCGGCGATGGCACACATCTCGCCCGCGTAGTCGCTGGCGGTGATCTGCGCGACATGGGGCGCGAGCTTGAGCGCCGTGGAGCCCGTGCCGCAGCCCAGTTCCAGCATGCGGTCGGTGGGGGCCAGATGCGCGATGACCCGCGCCATGGCGGCCTCGTAAGCCTCGGGGTTGCCCATCTGCCGCTCGGCATAGCGGCGCGCGATACGGTTCCAGAAATCGGGGGGCGAGGTGCGGGGCATGGCGGCCTTTCGGGCGGTGTGCGTTCGGCATACGCTTTTCCCGCCCGGTGGCAAGATCGGCCGGGGGAGGCATGCTGTCTCTGTCCGGGGAGGGGCGGCGGGGCCTTGCCCCGGTGCCCGGTCGAGAAGGTGAAGCGGCGCCGCCTCGGGTTTGGCGGAGCGGTTCCTTGATGCCCCGGTCGTCAATCGGGGCGGATGCCGGCGGTGGTGCGGGGGATGCTTGGCCCTTTGAGGGGGCTGTCTGCGCAAAGACCCGCGCGAACCGTCCTCACGATGTGGCCACGGGGAACGTGCTACACCGAAACGTTTAAGAAACCGTTAAAAAGGCGCAAATTTCTCGAAGGCGCGCGCGATTACCCGGCGCTTGCGGTGAACACCTGGATCGTTACCGCCGCGCCGTAGATCGCAAGGATCAGGGCGCCTTCCCATCCCATGCGGCCCGGCCCCTCGCGCTGGCGCAACAGAAGGCCGCTGAGTAGGACGCCGGTCATCAGGATCGCGGTCAGCGTCCAGAATTGGTCGCTGAGGCCCGCGGCGTGGTAGAGCGACCCGTCGCGATAGGCGATGTCGCCCGCCGTCAGGAAAAGCGTGTCGAAGGAATTGCCGCCGATGATGCCGCCCACGGCCAGTTGCAGCGCGCCCCGGCGCACCGCGGCGATGGTGGTGACCAGTTCGGGCAGCGAGGTTGCGACGGCGGTGGCCAGCGCCCCCACCAGAGATTGCGACAGCGACAGGCGGTCGGTCAGTTCGCTGGCGGTCTTGGCGATGACCCAGCCCGCCATGCCCATGATCACCATGAGAAGCAGGAAGGTGGAAAACAGGCGCAGGGTGCTGATCCGCGCGGTGTCGGCGTCTTCCTCCTCCGGGGTGTCGGTGCGGGTGTCCGTGGTTGACACGGGCCGCCACATCGGGGCCTCGCGCAGCGCGCGCCCGCCGACCAGGGCCATGACGTAGATGATCGGGATCGCCAGCGAGACGGGATGGATCGCGAAGAGGGTCACCTCGGGCTGCGAGGCGGCCAGAAGGGGCAGGGTCAGAAGGATCACCAGGACGACGGCCTGGAAGATATTGGTCAAGTCCGCCGCCGCGTGTTCGAGGTTGGCGCGGCGATAGACGGCATCGGCCACCGCAAGAAAGGCGGTTTGCGCCGCGATCCCGCCGATGCTGTTGGAATAGGCCAGCGACGCATAGCCATCGAGCGCCACGGTGATCGACACGACCGAGCCGCCGAGGGAGGTCGCCGCCCCCAGAAGGACGGCGCCCGCGATGGCCTCGCCGATGCCGGTGCGGTCGGCCAGCCGGTCCACCAGCCCGGTGATGCGCACCCCGCTGGCCAGCACGACCAGGACGGCGGCCGCGAAGGCGGCGAGGATCATCGGAGTGGACCATTCGGCCAGCATCGTGCGCGCCTGTTCCTTTCATCGGGGGCCGCGCGCAGCCGGTGCGCCGTCGCCGCTCCTCGCGACAACGTGCCGATCCGTGAAACGTTCCGCCGAGGCCGCGCCCGAGGCGGGCGCGACGGGCGCGGGTCAGGTCAGCGAAGCGCAGAAATCCTGGATGCGGGTGCAGGCCTCTTTCAGGTTCTCGTCCGAGGTGGCGTAGCTGACGCGGAAACAGGGCGACAGGCCGAAGGCCCCGCCGAAGACGACGGCCACGCCTTTTTCTTCCAGAAGTGCGGTGGCGAAGGCCTCGTCGCTGTCGATGGTCACACCGCCGGGCGTGGTCTTGCCCATGCAGCCCTCGATGGACGGATAGACGTAGAAGGCGCCTTCGGGAACGGGGCAGGTCACGCCCTCGGCCGCGTTCAGCATCTCGACCACCAGGTCGCGGCGGCGCTTGAAGGTCTCGTTGTTCGGCCCAAGGAAATCCTGCGGCCCGGTCAGCGCCTCCAACGCGGCCCACTGGCTGACCGACGAGGGGTTCGAGGTCGATTGCGACTGGATCTTGCGCATCGCCTTGATGATCTCTTCGGGGCCTGCGGCATAGCCGATGCGCCAGCCGGTCATGGCATAGGCCTTGGAGACGCCGTTGCAGGTGAGCGTGCGGTCGTAAAGGCCCGGCTCGATCTGTGCCGGCGTGACGAATTCGAATCCGTCATAGACGAGGTGCTCATACATGTCGTCCGACATCACCCAGACATGCGGGTGACGCATCAGCACATCGGTCAGGCCCTTGAGTTCCTCGGCGGTGTAGCCCGCGCCGGTGGGGTTCGAGGGCGAGTTGAAGATGAACCACTTGGTCTTCGGCGTGATCGCGGCCTCGAGTGCGGCGGGCGTCAGCTTGTAGGCGGTGTCGGCGCCAGCCTCGGCGATCACCGGCGCGCCGCCCGCAAGCAGCACCATGTCGGGGTAGCTGACCCAATACGGCGCGGGGATGATGACCTCGTCGCCCGGGTTCAGCGTGGCCATCAGCGCGTTGTAGAGGATCTGTTTGCCGCCGGTGCCGACGCTGACCTGCGCGGGCGTGTACGTCAGGCCGTTGTCGCGCTGGAACTTGTCGCAGATGGCCTGTTTCAGCTCGGGGATGCCATCGACGGCGGTGTATTTCGTTTTGCCTGCGTCGATCGCGGCCTTGGCGGCGTCCTTGATGTTCTGCGGCGTGTCGAAATCCGGCTCGCCCGCGCCGAGGCCGATGACATCCTTGCCCTGCGCCTTCAACTCGGCGGCGAGATTCGAGACGGCGATGGTGGGCGAGGGCTTCACACGGGCCAGCGTGTCGGAAAGGAAGGGCATCAAGTCGCTCCGGGTTGGGCCTGACCCCGCCGATCGGGGTCGTTTGCAATAGGTCGGGCCCATGCTTAGGGTGCGCCCGCGCGGCAATCAAGCCGCCACCGAGAGGAGGAGCAATGTCCACCACCCCCGAGAACGGCCAAGAGACCGACGGCCCCGGCTGGTACGATGCCGAGGCCACCACCTTCGGCGACCGCGTGACCGGCGCCCGCGAGGCGGCGGGGCTGAGCCAGGCAGAGCTGGCCAAGCGGCTGGGCGTGAAGGTCAAGACGGTCCGAGGCTGGGAAAACGACCAGGCCGAACCGCGCGCCAACAAGCTCCAGATGCTGGCGGGCATGCTGGGCGTCTCGATCATGTGGCTGCTCAGCGGCGAGGGCGACGGGCTGGACGGCCCCGACGAACACCATATCCTTTCGGAGGACATGACGGCGGTGCTGACCGACCTGCGCAAGCTCAAGGTCCAGCAGGCGCGCATCGCCGAGGAAATGGGGCGCCTGGAAAAACGGCTGCGGCTGGTTCTGGCAAAGGATCTGTAAAGGACAAGATGGTCGAGGAAACACGAGAGATCCGGGTCAAGCGCCTGCGCATGCGGGCCTGGCACCGTGGAATCAAGGAAATGGACCTGATCCTGGGCGGTTGGGCGGATCGGCACCTCGACGGGGCCGATGACGCCACGCTCGATGCCTTCGAGGCGGTGCTGGCCGAGGCCGACCAGGACCTTTACGCTTGGGTCTCGGGCCAGTCCGAGCCGCCTGCCGATATCGCGCCGATGCTGCTGCGTGTGTCCAGCGAATTCAACGGCTTGCCGGGAGGGGCGGCCGCGGGGCGAGGCGCTTAACGACTTATTTCCATTTTTGACCGAATCTTCCCCGCAAGTCAGATTTGCGGAGTTGAAGATGAGTATGCATGCGCCCCTTGCGCCCTCTGCCCGGGCCGGATTCCTGGCCGGGTACCTGGAGTCGCTGTCATTGGTCGAACGTCTGCACCGGCTGCTGCTCGATGTCATCAAGGATGAGTTCGAACGCCTCGGCATCCTCGACATCAATGCCGTGCAGGCGCTCTTGCTGTTCAATATCGGCGATCACGAGGTGACGGCGGGCGAGTTGAAATCGCGCGGCTACTACCAGGGCTCGAATGTCAGCTACAATCTCAAGAAACTGGTCGAGATGGGCTACATGCACCACCAGCGCTGCGAGATCGACCGCCGCTCGGTCCGGGTGCGCCTGACGGAGAAGGGGCGGCACGTGCGCGCCGCCGTGGCCGATCTGTTCGCCCGGCAGGCCGAGGGGCTGGAGCGGCAAGGCGTGCTGGACACCGACGGGATCGACCGCGTGAACCATTCCCTGAAACGGATCGAGCGGTACTGGTCGGACCAGATCCGCTATATCTACTGAGCGATGCGCGGCACGGTGGCCTTAGTCGGTCTCTGCACCAAGCTCGGGCAGATCGGGCAGGCTGTACCCGGCCTCGGCCAGCGCCGGCGCGATCTGGTTGGCGATCGAGCGGCGGGTGACCGGGCCGCGGAAATGCAGGACCACGGTGCCCTCGGGGTCGATGAAGAAGGTTTCGGGCATCGCCACCACCCCCCAATCGCGCCCGTTGCGCGCCTCGGGGTCGCGGCCCATCGCGTGATAGGGGTTGCCCAGATCGTCGAGGAATTGCTCGGCCTGGGAAAGCTGGTCGCGGTAATTCACGCCGTAAAGCGTCACGCCGGCCTCGGCCAGCGCGGTCAGGTTCGGGTGCTCGACGCGGCAGGGCGGGCACCAGCTGGCGAAGAAATTCACCATGATGATGTCGTCATGGCCTTCCAGCATCTCGCGCGTCAGGAGCGGCGTGCCGTCCATTTCCTCCAGGGACAGCGGCGGCGCGGCGCGGCCTTGCTGCGCCGAGGGCAAGGCTGCGGTGTCGACCCCCTCGCGAAGCGCATCCTGCGTGCTGAGCAGCTGGTAGCCCGCGACCCCGAAGAACCCCAGCGTTACCGCCAGCGGCACGATCATCAACCAGTTGATCTTCATCAGCCCTTCCCGCGCCGTTCTTCCACGGCATCCAGTTTGCGCGCGACGCGCCGGGCTTTCCAGATCGAACCGACGACCAGCCCGATCAACAGTGCGAGAGTGCCGGCATAGGACGAAAGGACCGGAACGGCGTAAGTTCCAAGGTCGGGCATCATGCGGCCATCCTTTCCTGCGCGATCAGCGCCTTCAGGCGGCGGGCGCGGATCTCGGTCCGCGTGCGGTACAGGACCAGCGTGAGGAACAGGAAACCGAAGCCCGCCAGCGTAATGACCAGCGGGTACCAGAAGACGTCGGCGATGTTTTCCTCGGCATCCAGCGACAGGGTCGCGCCCTGGTGCAGGCCCTGGTTCCAGAACAGCAGCGCGTAGCGCGAGATGATCGCAAAGACCGAGCCCACGAGGCAGAGCACGCTTGTCAGGTCCGCCGCCGAATCCGGGTTCTCGACCGCTTCCCACAGCGCCATGTAGCCGAGGTAGAACAGGAACAGGATCAGGAACGAGGTCAGGCGCGGGTCCCATTCCCACCACGTGCCCCACATCGGCTGACCCCAGACCGCGCCGGTGAACAGCGCGATCAGGGTAAAGATCATGCCGACCGGGGCCGCGGCCTTGGCCGCCAGCGCGCTGACATGGTGACGCCGGATGACCCAGATGAGCGAGGTCACCA
Organism: [Roseibacterium] beibuensis; assembly: GCF_039542305.1. Classification (NCBI taxonomy): domain Bacteria; kingdom Pseudomonadati; phylum Pseudomonadota; class Alphaproteobacteria; order Rhodobacterales; family Roseobacteraceae; genus Roseicyclus; species [Roseibacterium] beibuensis. Next base: position 824,970 of record NZ_BAABHW010000001.1, read on the forward strand.
GCATCATCAGCCATGCGTTGATCGCCATGATTGCGGCGGGCACGTGGACATAGATGATCTTCACCGTCGATCCCTGGCGGAAATCGTTCGGCGTGAAGAAGAACCCCCAGACCAGCCCGACCACCAGGCAGATCACGGTGATCGCGGTCACCCACGGCAGCAGCCAGGCCGAGGTGGCCATGAACTTGCGCGGATTGGCGTATTCCCAGAGTGAAGACATGGTCTGAGTTTTAGGCATGGATGGTCGGTCTCTCAATGGGACAGGGCCGCGCGGGTCTAGCGCAGATTGACGCGGAGCGCGGCGGCGGCGGCGAAAGGCAGCACCGCCAGCGTGCCGAGGGTGATGCCGGCCAGAAGCGCCAGCGGCGTGGTGGCGTCCAGCCCCTCGGCCCCGCGGCTGACGGCCAGCGCGCCGAAGATCAGGGTCGGGACGTAGAGCGGCAGGACCAGAAGCGACAGCAGCAGGCCGCCGCGCTTGATTCCGACGGTCAGCGCCGCGCCGAAGGTGCCGATCGCGCTGAGCGCGGGCGTGCCGAGCGCGAGCGAGGCGATCAGCCAGGGATAGGCCGGGCCGGGCAGGTTCAGCAGCATCCCCAGCGCAGGCGCCACGGCGACCAGCGGCAGGCCGGTGGTGATCCAGTGGGTCAGCGCCTTCATCGCGGCCAACCCCTCCATCGGGACGGGCGAGGTCGCGACAAGGTCCAGCGTCCCGTCCTCCCAGTCGAGCTGGAAGATCCGGTCGAGCGACAGCAGGCAGGCCAGCAGCGCGCCAAGCCACAGGATACCGGGCGAGATGGTGCCGAGGATGCCGGCCGCCGGGCCAACGCCGAAAGGCACCAGCGTGGTGAAGATCAGGAAGAAGGCGAGGCTGAGGCCGAAGCCGCCGCCCGCGCGGATGGCCAGCGCGAGGTCGCGCTTGAGCAGGGCGATCATGGCTCCACCCCGTCGGCGAAAGGATCGTCGAGACCCTGGGCGAACGGGTCGTCCGCCCGCAGGCGCTTGGCGATGAAGGGCGAGACATCGAGGCTGCGCGCCGCGGGCAGGCCAAGGTCGATATGGGTCGCGATCACGGCCGAACCTCCGCCGTCGAGGTGACGCTCCACGGCGGCCGCAAACCGCTGCACGTTCTCGGTATCGAGCGAGACGGTGGGTTCATCGAGGCACCAGATGGGGCGACCGGTGACCAGAAGGCGCGCGAGCGACAGGCGGCGCTTCTGCCCGGCGGACATGTCGCCCGCGCGGCGGTCGAGCAGGCCTTCGAGGTCGAAGGCGTCGACGGCGCGGGTGATCGTGCCCGACGCGAAAACGCCGGCCCAGAATTCGAGATTCTCCTGAACCGTCAGCTGCGCTTTCAGCCCGTCGGCGTGGCCCGCGTAGGCGATGGCGTCCGGGGGGCAATCGACGCGCCCCGCAAGCGGCGGGGTGAGGCCCGCCAGCGTGCGCAGAAGCGTGGTTTTCCCCGCGCCATTGGGGCCGCGCAGGATCAGCGCCTCGCCCGCCGCAACGGTGAAGCTGACATCGGCGAGGACCTGCGTGGAACCTCGGGCACAGGAAAGATCAGTGACGGTCAAGTTCATTGCGGTCAAGCGCTATCCGATTGCCGCGCGAAGGGGAAGCGCCGAGGCCCCGCGCCGCAATGCCGCGCTGTCCGGGCATGCGACTCACCCAAGCCCGGCGAACATCCGGCGGGCATCCGGCAGGCCGCCGGGCGAGGTCGGCGGGCGTGTTCGGGCGCGAAATTGCACACCCAGTATGCGATTGCATACAAAAATTGTCGCAGAACCGCTGTGACCCCTTGATTGCGCCTCGCGTCAATGGCAACAGCAGGCCAATTGTGACGCAGCCACGACCGGATTAAGGGAGGCACCCATGCCCATTACCGTCGGCCACGACTCCGCCAAGACGCGCAAGACGCTTTCTGTCGGCGACAAGTCCTACGCCTATTATTCCATCGCCGCAGCCGAGGCCGCCGGGCTCGGCGACTTCTCCAAGCTGCCCGCCGCGCTGAAGGTGGTGCTGGAGAACATGCTGCGTTTCGAGGACGGCAAGACCGTCTCGACCGACGACATCAAGGCCTTCTCGGACTGGGCCGCCAAGGGTGGCAAGAACCCTCGCGAGATCGCCTATCGCCCCGCGCGCGTGCTGATGCAGGACTTTACCGGTGTTCCCGCCGTGGTCGACCTCGCCGCCATGCGCGACGGCATCAAGGCGCTCGGCGGTGATCCGCAGAAGATCAACCCGCTGAACCCGGTCGATCTGGTCATCGACCACTCGGTGATGATCGACGAGTTCGGCAACCCGCGCGCGTTCCAGATGAACGTGGACCGCGAATACGAGCGGAACATGGAGCGTTATACCTTCCTCAAATGGGGTCAGACCGCGTTCAACAACTTCCGCGTGGTGCCGCCGGGCACCGGCATCTGCCACCAGGTGAACCTGGAATACCTGTCGCGCACCGTGTGGTCGGACACCGACCAGTCGGGCGAGATGGTGGCCTATCCCGACACGCTGGTGGGCACTGACAGCCACACCACCATGGTCAACGGCGCCGCCGTCCTGGGCTGGGGCGTGGGCGGCATCGAGGCCGAGGCCGCGATGCTGGGCCAGCCGATCTCGATGCTGATCCCCGAGGTCGTGGGCTTCGAACTGACCGGCGAGATGATGGAAGGCACCACCGGCACCGACCTGGTGCTGAAGGTCGTCGAGATGCTGCGCGCCAAGGGCGTGGTCGGCAAGTTCGTCGAATTCTACGGCGCCGGCCTCGATCACCTGCCGCTGGCCGACCGGGCCACGATTGCCAACATGGCGCCGGAATACGGCGCGACCTGCGGCTTCTTCCCGATCGACGACGAAACCCTGCGCTACCTGACCAACACCGGCCGCGACGAGGACACGATCGCGCTGGTCGAGGCCTATGCCAAGGAAAACGGCTTCTGGCGCGGCGCCGATTACGCGCCGGTCTATACCGACACGCTGTCGCTGGACATGAACACCATCGTGCCCGCCATCTCGGGCCCCAAGCGTCCGCAGGATTACATCGCACTCGACCAGGCGGCAAAGGCCTTTGCCGCCTACGTGAAGGGCGAGCGCGAGGGCAAGGACGCCACCCCGAAGGAAGAGGTCCGCTGGGAAGGCGAGGGCGGTGCGCCCGAACCGACCGAGATCCCGGGCGACGAGGGCCACCACCAGCGCGGCTTCGTCCAGACCGAGGACGGCCATTACCAGCTGCATGACGGCTCGATCGCGATCGCGTCGATCACCTCCTGCACCAACACCTCGAACCCCTACGTGATGATCGGTGCGGGCCTCGTGGCGCGCAAGGCGCGCGAGAAAGGCCTGACGCGTAAGCCCTGGGTCAAGACCTCGCTCGCGCCCGGCTCGCAGGTCGTGTCGGCCTATCTCGAAGCGGCCGAGTTGCAGGACGACCTGGATGCCATCGGCTTCAACCTCGTCGGCTATGGCTGCACCACCTGTATCGGCAACTCCGGCCCGCTGGAGCCCGAGATCAGCAAGTGCATCAACGACAACGACCTGATCGCGACCTCGGTCCTGTCGGGCAACCGCAATTTCGAGGGCCGCATCAGCCCCGACGTGCGCGCCAACTACCTCGCCAGCCCGCCGCTGGTCGTGGCCTATGCGCTGGTGGGCGACATGAATGTCGACATCACCCGCGAGCCGCTGGGCAATGACCAGGACGGCAACCCCGTCTACCTGAAAGACATCTGGCCGTCGCAGAAGGAGATCGCCGACCTGGTCGAGAAGACCGTGACGCGCGAGGCCTTCCAGACGAAATATGCCGACGTCTTCAAGGGCGACGAGAAATGGCAGGGCGTCTCGGTTCCGCAGCAGGAAACCTACGACTGGCCGGCCACCTCGACCTACGTCCAGAACCCGCCCTATTTCCAGGGCATGGGCGCCGAGCCGGGCACGATCTCGAACATCGAGGGCGCGCGCGTTCTGGCGTTGCTGGGCGACATGATCACGACCGACCACATCAGCCCCGCAGGCTCGTTCAAGGATACCACCCCGGCGGGCAAGTACCTGATCGAGCGTCAGGTGCCGGTGCGCGAGTTCAACTCCTACGGGTCGCGCCGCGGCAACCACGAGATCATGATGCGCGGCACCTTCGCCAATATCCGCATCAAGAACGAGATGCTGGACGGGGTCGAGGGCGGCTACACGCTCGGGCCGGACGGGCAGCAGACCTCGATCTTCGACGCGGCCATGGCCTACCAGGAACAGGGCACGCCGCTCGTCATCTTCGGGGGCGAGCAGTATGGCGCGGGCTCCAGCCGGGACTGGGCCGCGAAGGGCACCGCGCTTCTGGGCGTGAAGGCCGTGATCGCGGAAAGCTTCGAGCGTATCCACCGCTCGAACCTGGTCGGCATGGGCGTCATCCCGTTCGAGTTCACCGGCGGCGACACCCGCAAGTCTCTGGGCTTGAAGGGCGACGAGACGGTGGCGATCCACGGTCTGGAAGGCGATCTGAAGCCGCTTTCCGAAGTGCCCTGCACCATCACCTACGGGGACGGGTCGACCAAGGAGATCATGCTCAAGTGCCGGATCGATACCGCCATCGAGAAGGAATACGTCGAACATGGCGGCGTGCTGCACTACGTGCTGCGCGACCTCGCGAAAGCGGCCTGAGAGCTGCGCGAGGCACTCACTTCGAAGGGACAGTGAGGATGAAGGCCCCCGGTTTCGGACCGGGGGCCTTTTTCATGCGCGGCGAGATGGGCGCTCGACAAGCCGGTACGGGGGCGCGATGACTGCGTTGATGGAAAACCGCTCGATCAGTTTCACCCACGCGCTGTGCCGCGCGCCGGCTGGCTCGGTCACGGATGGGCTGCGCGCTGTCGACCAGGGCGACCCGGACCCGGTGGCCTTTGCGCGCGAACATGCGGCCTACGTGGCGGCGCTGCGCGCGACCGGGGCGAGTGTCACCGTTCTGCCCGCGTTGGAGGAGTTCCCCGACAGCGTCTTCATCGAAGACCCGGCGCTGGTGCTGAACGGTGTGGCGATCACCCTGCGCCCCGGCGCGCCCAGCCGGGCGGGGGAGGCCGCGGCGCTGCGCCCCGACCTGGTACGCCATTGCGCCGGCGTGATCGACCTGCCCGAGGGCGCGGTCGATGGCGGCGACATCCTGTGTTCCGACAGCGAGGTGATGGTCGGCCTCTCGGCCCGCACGGATCGCGCGGGCATCGCGGCGTTGCGCCCGATCGTCGAAGACCTCGGCTATCGTCTGCGGCTGGTCGAGACGCCGCCCGAGATCCTCCATTTCAAGACCGAGTCGAGCCTGCTGGACCCCGAGACCGTCCTCGCCACGCCGCGCCTTGCCGCGACGGGCTGCTTCGCGGGCTACCGCGTGATCGAAACCGCCGAGGGAGAAGAGGCGGCGGCCAACGCCGTCCGCTTCAACGCGCCGGTGTTCCTGAGCGCCGGTCACCCGCGCACGGCGGAGCGATTGGCCCAGACGGGCTACGAGGTCGTGGAACTGGAAACGATGCAGGCCGCCCTGGTCGATGGCGGGTTGTCCTGCATGTCGCTGCGCTATTCCATGCCGGACGGGCAGGGGGGCGCATGATCCGCTGGTTGCTGGACGGGCCGCTCAAGGGCTTTCCCGATATCCCGCCGGTCTGGCTGAGCGTTTTCCTCGCCGCAGCCTGGGTGCTGAACGAATACCTGCCGCTGGTCACCGCCTTCGGCCTCGTCTTTCGCGCGGCCGGCGGGCTGCTGATCGGCGCGGCCCTCGGCGTGATCGCGTGGTCCGCGCTGTGGTTCTGGCGCAAGAAGACGACGATCGAGCCGCATCACGAACCCACCGCGCTGATCGTCGAAGGCCCCTATCGCTTCAGCCGGAATCCGATCTACCTTGGCCTTCTGGCGATCCTGACGGGCTATGTTCTCTGGCTTGGATCGCTCAGCCCGGTGCTGTTGCCCTATCTCTTCTACGAGGTGCTGACGCGTCGCTTCATTGAGCCGGAAGAAGAGGGGTTGCGGCGCATTTTCGGGACCGAGGCCAACCTCTATCTCAACCGCACGCATCGCTGGTTTTGAGCCGGACTGTAACGCGCTCTCGCAAAGGCTTGATTGGCAAGAGAGGGGGGATCGGCTTAGCTCTGGGTCAAGTTGGGGACGAATTGAATCATCTGGGGACCATCGCGCATGCGCCTGACACGCAGCTTCGCTTTCCTTTTTGCAGGGTTCGGGATCATGGCGTCTGCCGCTTCGGCACAGGACGGTCAGCCCGTCGTGGTCGAGCTGTTCACGAGCCAGGGCTGCTCCTCCTGCCCGCCGGCCGATGGCCTGCTGGGCGAATTGGCGAGCCGTGACGGGGTGATCGCGCTGGCGCTTCATGTCGACTACTGGGACTATATCGGCTGGGCCGACACCTTTGCCCGGCCCGAGTTCACGCAGCGCCAGCACGGCTACGGCGTCGCGGCGGGGTCCAACGTGGTCTACACGCCGCAGATGGTGATCGGCGGGATCGAGCATGTCGTGGGGTTCCGCCCGATGCAGGTGGCGGACGTGATCGCCGAACATGCCCGCCAGCCCGATCCGGTCGCGGTGCATGTCGAGCCCGATGGAGACGGCTTTGCCCTGACCGCCGAGTGGCGCGCAACGCCGCCCGCGCCCGCGATGGTGGTGCAGCTTGTGGCCTATCTGCCGAGTGAAGAGGTCGAGATCACGCGCGGCGAGAATGCCGGGCGGTCGGTGACCTACCACAATATCGTGCGCGACTGGCAGGTGGTGGGCGAATGGGACGGCGCCGAACCGTTCTCGGCCCGTTTGGCGGTGTCGGAGGACATGCCGCATGTCGTGATCGTGCAACATAGTGGCTACGGCGCGATCCTGGGCGCGGCGCGCGTCGACTAGTCGTGTGAGGCGGCTTTCTCGGCCGCGAGGCGTTTTCGCCGTTTCCGCTCAAGCCGCTCGGGCTTCCACCGACGATGAATCCAGAACCACTGTTCGGGGCGCTTGCGGATCTGCGCATCGAGGCTGTCGTTCAGCGCCTGCGTCATCTCCTCGGGCGTGCCCTGTGGGATCGGCGCCTCGATCTCTACGGTGAAGCTCATTCCGCCCGGCCCGCGCGGGCAATAGATCGGCACCAGAAGGGCATCGTGGCGCAGCGCCATCTCCGCCGCCGACAGCGAGGTGAGCGCCGGCTTGCCCATGAAGCTGAGGAAGGCCCCGTCCGAGACGAACTGGTCCAGCATCATCGCCGCTTGCCCGCCGCCGCGCAGGGTCTTGAGAAAGGCGGCCAGCCCGCGCCGGTCGCGGGAATAGGCCTTGCCGCCCACGGCCTCGACCGACCAGACGTAATGGGCATTGGCGTAGGGGTTGTTGAAGGGGCGATAGAGTCCCCCGATCTCGAACCCCTTGGCATTCAGCGCCACGCGCCCGATCTGCCAGTTCCCGAAATGGCCGGTCACGAACAGCATCGGGCGGTTCTGTTCGAGGGCGCGGGCGACGATGGGCCAACCCGGCCCCGTGGGCTCCAGATCTGCAAAGCGCGCGATCTGATCGCGGGGCGAGTAGTTCTCGATGATCGTGCGACCGATATTGTCGAGCACCGCCGTGGCGATCCTGCGCCGCTCCGCCCCGCCCATCTCGGGGTGGATATAGGCGAGGTTTTCCTCGGCGCGGCGGCGGTAGCCGGCCAACGGCCCGATCACGCGCGCCATCAGCGCCCCCATCATCGGAACGCGCCACCGCCACGGGATCAGCCGGATCGCCGCGATCAGCGTGCGCGCGGCGAGGTCGCTTAACCAGTCGATCCAGTTGATACGTTTGCGTTTGGACATCTCGCGGCTCGGCAGGGGCGCCTTTCGCCGCCTGGATCAGCGGGCGGCCGGGGCCTTGACCTCGGCCTGGCGGGCGCGGGTTTCGCGATGCCAGACATAGACGCCGGCCCCGATGATCACAAGCGCGCCAAGGCCCGAGAGCGCGTCAGGCGTTTCGCCGTAGAAGATCACGCCGTAGAGCGTCGCGAAGACCACCCCGGCATATCCGAAGGGGGCGACGGCCCCGGCCTCGGCCACGGTCAGCGAGCGGATCAGCAGGAACTGACCGGCCGCGCCAACGGTGCCCAGCACCAGAAACAGCAGCGCGTCGATGGGCGGCGGCGTCTGCCACGCGGTCGGGACCAGCAGGCTCGCCACCAGCGTTCCGATCAGCGCGGTATAGAGAAACGAGGTAAGGATCGGTTCATCGCGGCCAAGGAAGCGTGTCGCCAGCGCATAGGACGCGAGGAAGACCCCCGCCGCCAGCGGCAGGAGCGAGGCGAGCGAGAAGATGTCCGAGCCGGGCCGTATGATCAGAAGCGCCCCGAGCAGCGCCGCGCCGATCCCGATCAGGCGGCGGGGCCCAAGCGGTTCCTTGAGAATCAGCGCCGCACCAAGCGTCAGCAGCATCGGATGCACGTTCAGAACGGCGGTGGCCGAGGCGATCTCCAGCTGGCCGAGCGAGGTGAAGAAACACAGCGTCGCCGCGAAGAGCAGCCCCGAGCGCAGCAGTTGCAGGCCAAGGTGATGCGTGCGGATCAGCAGGTGCAACCGGGGGGCGAGGACCAGCATCACCACGGCGGTCTGCCCGGCATAGCGTGCCCAGACCACCTGCAACGGGTCGTATGTCGCGCTCAGCCCCTTGGCCATGGCATCCATGGTCGAGAACAGGAAGATCGCGCCGAGCATCATCACGATGCCCTGCGCGGTGGGCGAGAGCGCGCGCAAGATCAGCCCTGTGATTTCTGGGCGGCGCAGGCCACGAGGTTGGGGCGCAGCCAGTCAAGGCTCTGTCCGGCATCGCGGGCGCGGGTGAGGATTTCGTCGATCTCCATCTCTCCGGCCACGCCAAGCGCCCAGACGATGGTCGAGCGGTTGCCAGTGTTGCAATAGGCCACGACGGGCCCTTCGGACGATTCGATGGCCTCGGACTGTTCCTCGATGATCGGCTGGCTCAGCGCGCCGCCCACGGGGTTGAAGACGAAATTCAGCCCGGCGGCCTCGGCGGCCTCCTGCATGGCGGCGGCCTGGATCTGGGGCGGCACCTCGGCGTCGGGGCGGTTGCAGATCACCGTGGTGATTCCCTGCTCGGCCAGTTTTTCCATGTCCTGCGGCTGCAATTGGGGGGCGGTGTAATATCGGTCTGTGACCTGGCGAATGTCCATGTCGCGTGTCCTGCCTGTTCGCTAACTCAAACGGAGTCGTGTCCGGCGCGACCATGCCGGATGCCGCGCGCAGAGGGAAGGCCCCGCCTCACGGGTTCTTGATCGAGATCAAGGCTGCCGCCCCACGAACGGGACTACGCATGTGGGAACGATCCGGCCCAGAGGAAGGCCGGGCGCATTCGGAGGGCGTAGGAATGACCAAGGCCGACATGGATCTGGCGAAGCGTCGTGAACAGCTTGAACAACGGCTGTCCGATCTGAATGCGCGCTTGCAGGAGATTGATGAAGAACTCGACAGCCACCAGTCCAAGGACTGGGAGGAACTGGCGACCGAGCGCGAAGGCGACGAGGTGCTGGAACGGCTGGGCGTATCGGGGCAGGCCGAGATCCAGCAGATCAAGGCGGCGCTGAAGCGCATGGATGAAGGCGAATACGGCTACTGCGTGAAATGCGGCAAGGAAGTTTCGGAACAGAGGTTGGACCTGCTGCCGTTCACGCCGTTCTGCCGGGAATGTGCATCTTAAAAGTGTGTAGGGAAACGCGCGAATACCACCCTACAGGGAGTTGACTATGGCGAGCCAAGTACGACCGGAAGACCTGGAGGACAAGATCGCCCGCCTGCTGATGACGCAGGTGGCGGGAAGTCAGGTTGCCGAAAGATTGAAACAAGCCGATGCCGGATGGCATGATCGCGCCGCGATGGCCGATCTGCGATCGCGAAGGGTCGAGGCGCTTTGCGCAAAGGAGCTTGAAGCGCGGGAAAACGTGATCGTCCTGCGCCGCGCCGCGGGGTAACCGGAGGGCCGAACGGGCCATTCTGCGCGATGCGGCGCCATGACTTGCACCAGGGAGGAGAGACCATTGAGTGACAAGGACGACGCCGCGCCGAAGGAGACGCCGGAGCAAGAGGAAAAGGCGCATACCGAGGTTCGACCGCAGGGATCGGGAGAGGGCGGTACGAAAAAGGGCCCGCGTCCGAGATCCAAGGTCCAGCCGACCGACCCGGATGATGACGACGACCTGTTCAACGATATGCCGGTCTAGGCGGAGGAGAGCCGCCCGCAACGGACCATGACGAAGACAGGGTGCAATGAAAAAGGCAGGATGCGCGGATCGCGTCCTGCCTTTTTCATTTCCGATACCGGCTCTGTTGCGAAACGGGCAGCAAAAGGGTGTGGCGTCAGCCCAGGAACACGCCCATCACGACCGACATCAGCCCAAGCACCGAGATCAGGAGCGCGCCCATGTTGATCGCGACGATCCGCTGCAAGCGGCCGCGCAGCACGTCGTCCGGCAGGCCCGCGCGCTTGGCGGACATGGCCGCGAAGATGCAATAGACCAATGCACTGAGGCCGATGACCGTCAGTCCCGTGCCCACCCAGATCAGCCAACCCATGGCATGTCCCCTCATCGCTGCGCGCCGCTTGGGGCTAGCCCATCGCGACAGGGCAGGCAAGTCTTGCGGGCCGCGTTGGGCGCGGCTAGACCTCGGGCTCAGCCGGCGCGACCCCTCGCGCGGCGCGATCGCGGGTCACCGCGAGCCACATGTCACACGACCCTGCCCGAGGACCGCCAGATGGACGAGATGATCGAGACCGACGCCCGCCCCGACAGCTACCGCGTCACCGCCGACGAATTGCGCCAGTTCATCGAGCGCTACGAACGGCTGGAGGCCGAAAAGAAGGACATCACCGAACAGCAGAAAGAGGTGATGGCCGAGGCGAAATCGCGCGGCTACGACACCAAGGTGATGCGCAAGGTGATCGCGCTGCGCAAGCGCGAGCCCGATGACATCGCCGAGGAAGAGGCGGTTCTGGAGATGTACAAGGAAGCGCTCGGCATGCGCTGAGGACGTGTCAGCGCCTGGCAAATGGCGCGACAAATCAAGGATTGGGGGGGCGATCTTGAAGCGGATCGCCCCCTTTTTCATGGATCGGGCGGACCCAGCGGATCGTGGGGGCGCCGGCATGGATCACCTCACCGCTCCGCTGAAACTCGGCCTTTTCCAGCACGCGGCCCGAGGCCGGGTTGGACGCTCGCACCAAACCGTAGATCGGCCCGTCAAGATCGGGCCAGGTGCAAGAGACGAGGTCCACCATGCCGCGCACGAGCCGCGAGGCTATCCCGCTGCCCCAACGGTCGGGCGTCAGATGGTAGGAGATGTTGAGCCCAGGCACCCTGTCGCGCCGGGTCAAGCCGCAAAAGCCGACGGGCGCGCCGTCATCCAACACGATCCAACGGCCCGTGCCATGGCGTCCCCAATGCGCGATATCCTTGGCGTGCTGGCGGGCGATATCCCCCGCGCTGTCCGGGGTCGGATCGGGCTTGTGCGCCGCAAGGGCCGGATCAGCGAACAACTCTTGGCGGAAGGGGAGGTCTCCGGCGCAGACGGGCCGTATGCGCAAAGGGCCGATAACCCAGTCGCCGGGAAGGCCGCTCACGGCATCAGCAAGGTCACACCCGGAATGCGCGCGACCTCTTCCATGTCGCGGTCATAGGCGAGGGACAGCTCGTCGATGAACCCTTCGTCCCAGCCCGGCAGGTCCAGTTCCACCTCGACCTCGGTCTCCAGCGCATAGCGTTCGAGGAAGGCGGCCACGATGCGCCGCCGATGCCAGTCGGTCTCTGGCGGGTGATCCGCGATATAGGCCTGCATCCGTTTGAACCCGGCGGGTTCCATGATCTTCTCGACCAGGTCGTCGACCCCCTCCAGCGCCGTGGCCTCTCCGACGCCGGCCATTTCGCGCAGGATTTCGCCCCACAAAAGCGGCGTGTCCTCGTTGCACCAGACGGTGATCGGGCAATCGGGATGTGCCATGCTCAGCCGCCGCAGCATCTCGGACCAGGCGACGGCATGGGGCTGCATGTTTTCCGAGAATTCCGCGAAATTGCTGAAGCGCGACGCCTTGAACAGGGCCGGGATATGGGTGGCGGGATCGCGCATGCCGATGAAGAACTCGACCTGCGCCTCCGGAAAAAGCGCCCGCAGTTGCGCGGTTTGCCGGTCGATCATCGGCCAGATCTGCGCCCGCTGGATCACGAGGCGGTTGATGCAGATGAAGCGCGGGTCCGACAGGATCAGCCGCTCGACGTCGAAATCGTCGAGGATCGCATCCAGCAGCGCACCCTGGATTTCCTCGCTCGCCGGATGCCCCTTGAGCGCGCGGGCCGTGTCGCGCACGACGGCACGGTAACGGCCGGGCGGCGGCACGGACGTCCCCTCGGCCATCAGACGGTTGCGGTTCTTGAGCAGGGTCTGGATCAACAGATCGTTGTCGGTGCAGGGCGCCCCGAGATGAAACACAACCTCCATGATCGCAGATGCCCCGGCTGCCCCGTCTGTTTTTCAGAACCCTATAGAAGGACGAAAGCACGTGCAAACGACCATTGCTGCCGCGCCCGGTGCTTGCGCCGCATCATTTTGCGCAGTATCTGCACGTCAGCGCCCCTATAGCTCAGCTGGTAGAGCATCTGATTTGTAATCAGAGGGTCGGGAGTTCGAGTCTCTCTGGGGGCACCATTAGCACCGACAAATCATTCGGTTGAACGCCACCCGTCCGGCCTTGGATCGGCATCGGACACCCCCTGCTTGGCGGTCTTGGTGCCGCACCGAATGTGCCCCCTTAAATCCTCAGCCCATTCTCTCCCACAAGGTCGTGCAGACCGGCGGGATTCGTTCCTCGATCGCGCGCATGGCGTCGACGATCAGGTCCTCTCGCCACCTTTGGCCCGCGATCTGAACGCCGATGGGCTGTGGGCCTTCGGGTAGATCGGCGATGTGGGTCGGCAGGTTGCCCGCGGGCAGGCCGGTGAAATTCATGATGAACGACCAGTGGGCCTGTCCCAGGGCGTCGCGGGCGCCGTCGAGGCCCTCGGCATCTCGCCCGGCATGGAAGAAGGGCTTGAGCAGGAAGGGCGTCAGGACCAACGGATAGTCCTGGAGGAACAGGGACCACGCCCGCGCGTAATGGCTGCGTTTGGCCATCGCGCGCAGCAGGTCGGGGCCCTCGTAGGGGGGGAACAGCTCGAAATAGGCGTCAAAGATCGCGTTGACGGTCTTGGAGCCATAAGCGGCGATGTCGGGGCCCATCAAGGCTTTGACCTCGCCCAGAAGGGTCCTGTAGCCCTCCTCCCCGGTCTCGAAGGCAAGCGGCGGTTCGACCTCGGTCACGTCGTAGCCCGCGTCGGACAGCGCCGAGGCGGCCTTGTCGATCGCCGTCGCGACCTCGGGGTGCAGGCCGAAGCCGAAATCGTCCCGTGTGACGGCGACCTTGATCGGGGGAACGGGCGGGGCACCACGCCACGGCAGCGGCACATGGAACGGGTCGCGTGCATCCGGCGCGATCAGCGCGGGCATCGACAGGTGGAGGTCCTTGGCCGAGCGCGCCAGCAGCCCCTGGACCGACATGCTTTGCGCCAGAAGGCCGCGCTCGGCGGTCTGGCTCGGGTTCCAGGCCGGCACCCGGCCAAGGCCCGGCTTGACCGTCACGGCCCCGTTGGCCGACGCCGGAAAGCGCAGCGAGCCGCCGATATCGTTGCCATGGGCGAGGGGGCCGATGCCCGCCATTACCGCCGATCCGGCCCCGCCCGACGACCCGCCTGCCGACAGGTGCCGCCCCCAGGGGTTGTAGGTCCGCCCGTGGAGCGGGGTGTCGGTATCGGCGCGAAACGAGAATTCGGGCGTGTTGGTGCGCCCGATGATAAGTGCGCCCGCTGCCTTGAGGTTGCGCACCACAGGCGCGTCGTCGGGGGCGATGAGGTCTTTCAGGGCGGCGACGCCATTCGTGGTGGCATGGCCTTTCTGGTCGACATTCACCTTGATGGTCACCGGCACGCCATGGAGCGGCCCCTTGGGCGCATCGCTGGCATCCAGGGCGGCGGCCTCGGCGCGGGCTTCTTCGGCGAGGCTTTCGACGACGGCGTTGAGCGCGGGATTGACCGCGTCCATCCGCGCGAGGATGGCTTCGGTCACCTCGCTTGCGGTGATCTCACCGGCATGGGTCGCGCGGGCGATGTCGGTGGCACTCCACTGCCACAGGGGTCTGGATGTCGGTTCGCTCATCTCCGGCCTGTCCTTGCGATTGTTATCTTTGGCACCGGCCGCGCGGACGAGGCAGCGGTCGCTGGTGGCTCGGAGGCCACCTTGGTGCCTGCGTCGGCGGAGGACAAGGGCCGGACCGGTCTTGAAAGAGTGCCGGTCGCTGTGGTCAGTCTCTCGGATTGGGCAGGGGACGGGGCGAGGTGAGGGTTTCGCCGGTCATGATCACGAAATCGCGGCCAGACTGGCGATCCGGCGTGGCGGCAAGGTCCGACACGACCAGCACGAGGCCGGGATGCAGCCGCGCCATCATCGCCTGCGAGAAGGCTTCCGGGACCCGCAGGCGATTGAGCACCTGCTCCTCGGGCCAAAGCGGATGCTCGGGGTCGGGATGGTGGGTGAGGCCCGTCCAGTGCAGCCCGGTCTCGCGGCTGCCCTGCATGACGAGGACATGTTCGCCCAGGGGGCGGTCGTCGTCGATCTCGATCGAGCTTTCGACCAGTTTTCGGCCGTCTTCCATGAGGATGATCTTGCGATCCGCACGGGTGGCGAGCACCGCCGTCACCGGATAGTCCGCGCCGCTTGTCCAGTCGGAGGGGTGGGAGCGCCCATCGAGGCCCGCGACGGCCTCTTCCATGTCTGCCTCGGCGAGGCCGCTGAGCACGAAGCCGGGATGGATCAACTCCCACGGGTCGTTGCGCGCGCCCGAGATGATGACGGGCGTGCCGATATGGGTGACCTCGAACAGAAGCGCCGAGAACTCCAGCGGCAGGCGGATGCAGCCATGGCTGGCCGGGTAGCCCGGCAGGTTTCCGGCATGCAGCGCGATCCCGCCCCAGGTCAGCCGGTTCATGTTCGGCATCGGCGCGTTGTTATAGGTCGAAGACCGGTGGTCGGCGTCTTTTTGCAGCACGGTGAACACGCCCGTCGGCGTTTCGTGCCCCGGGCGCCCGGTGGAACAGGTCGAGACGCCGATGCGGATGCCGTTGCGATAGACATGCACGCGCTGCTCGGGGATCGAGCAGATGACCGCGACCGCGCCCTGCGGCTCCCGTTCGGGGTGCCAGGTGAAATCGCCGGGCAGCATGTTGGCCACGTCGAAGACGACTTCTTCCTCCGCGTTGCTCTGCGCCCGGAGGGGGATCGCGGGCAGGCCAAGGGCTGCGGCCAGCGACAGGGTGACGGTGCGGCGGTCTGTTTTCATGTCATCTCCTCGGGGTCGCCGACGCCTTAGCCGTCGCTCTCGCTCATCAGGGTCTGCATGAACTCTTCGCATTGCGCGACGGTCGTCGCTTCTGGCGTGGCGTCCATGGTTGCGCCGAGGTCGGCGGCGGCCCGGACCATGACCTGCTCGACCTGTTCGGCGGTCAGCAAGCCCTCCTCGGTGGCGGCCATGACGGTGCTGCAAACGCCCGTCGTCATGCCCGTGGCGACCCCAACGCCGGCCGCCGTGCCGCCAAGGATGGCGCCGCCGAACAGCGCGCCGCCGATGAGGCCGAGGATCAGGCCGATGATGCCGAAAAGGATACGTCCCATGATGAGTGCCTTTCTTGTATGTCCGGCCCTATGGCCAGATGAGGTTGAAGATCAGGACGACCACGAAGATCGCCAGGAAAAGGGGCCAGCTGAACCGCGGTCCGCCTTTCTTGTGGGGGACATAAAGCCCCGCCTGTTCCATCCCGACGATTGTCAGGAGGATCAGGACGCCGGTCACCAGGGCGTGGGCGATATCGAAGGTCACGCAGAGCCTCCTTTCAGGAAGCGGCAGAGGAGCCAAAGGATGGCGATGTTGAGCAGCGGGGTGAGCGCCACAAGCACCGGCGCAGCCGTGTCACCAGCGCGGTCCAGCATCAGGGACCACGGCAACCCAAGGGGCAGGATGAAGATCCAGGACAGCGGGTCGCGGTCCTGTCCGAACCAGCCATAGGTGCCGATCAGCCCGATGGCCAAGGCCGCTAGGTAAAGCAGGATCAGGACGATCATCAGGATTTTGCAGATGCGGTGGCCCATCCGTGGCCCTCACTCATGCCGATCAAGGTGCACGGACCCGGAGACGAGGGACCCCGGGTCCGTGCACAGCGTCATGTCAAAGATACCCTTCGTTGGTCATCGACATGATGCCTGCGGTGGTGCCGTCGCGATAGGCGATGCAGCGCCATGTGCCGGTGCCGCCGACCAGCATGATGACCTCGGTCCCGGCTTCCGAGAAGGACGAGCTTTGGACCCGCACGTCGGGGTTGCCCGTTTCCGCCCGCGTGTCGCGGACACAGGCGGCCCGCGCGTCGGCCTCGGCCGAGTTGCCCGGACCGGGGTCCATACCCATATCGCCGCCCATCTCCATGCAGCCGGCAAGGCCTATCGCGGCAAGGGTGGCCGTGGCGATCGTCAGTGGGGTTTTCATTCTGTTCCTCCTTCTGGTGTTGGGGGGCGTGTCGGCGCTCAGTCGATGCCGAAGATGACGTTGTAGGACACGGTCCGGTTGGTGCGGTTGATCACCTCGACGACATGATCGCCGTCCTGCCAAAGCTGGCCGCGGTACTCCTGCCGGGACGGAACCATGTCGAGCAGGAAGGACCCGTCGGGGTTGAAGATCTGGTAGTCCAGCGATCCGCTCCACGGCGCGACGCGCACGTAAAGGAACTGGCCGTCGCCCGCGCCGAGCACGTAGCGGCGGCTGGCGCCGGGGGCGAGGTTGTCGCTCAGCTCGGTGCCGCTGGTGCCGGCGGGGAACTGAACGCGGACGGTGTCGGTCTGGCCAGCCCCTCCGCCGCCGCCCCCGCTTGAGGCGCGCAGGAAGCCGCTCTGGTCCTGCCCGTCGACGAAGAACTCGGTCTGGCGCAGGCCGGGCCGGGTGAAGGCGCAGGCGATGTAGGGGGCGCGGCCGCGCAGGTAGATCTCGCCGCCGATGGTTTCGGTGCCGTCCACGCGGGCCCCGTTGTAGCGCATGTTGGTCTGGGCGCTTGGCGCGTTGAAATAGTCGCGCGCGACCGAGGCGCAGCGGTCGAGAAGGATGCCGACCGACTGGGCGGTGGCCGGAAGAGGGGCGGCGAGCGCAAGGGCGGCCGCGGTGACGGCGGTGCGAAGTTTCATGGGCATGAGCCTCCTGGTTCGCGATGAGGGGAATGAACGCCCCCGGCCCGAACAAGGGGCCGGGAGCAACTGTGCGGTCAGCCGCCGGTGATAAGCGCCGAGGGAATGACGAAGCGGGCCTGGCCGACGAAGACGACGAAGTTATCGTTCTCATCGCGGCTGACCGTCATCTGGGCGCCGCCATCTGCCTGCGCCTCGTCGTAGTGGTGGGGCGTGTTGCCTTCGAAGTAGATCACGCGCCCACCGCCATCGGGCCAGGAGATATCGATGTAGCCCGTGCCATCGCCGTTCCGCACGACACCGGCGTCACACATCGCCTCGGCGGCATCCATGTCCCGCACGCAGGGGATCTGCGTGGTGGCGTTGAAGTTGGTGCCCGGCACGGTGGCGTCCTCCTCCATCGGCGGCGGCGCCAGCGGCAGCTGGACGGCGGCCCCCATGTCCCGGTGCGGCTGGAACAGCGCCACCGGGATTTCGAACCGCGCCTCGCCGATGCTGACGATCCACAGATCGCCCTGCTGCGCGACGATCATCGAGATGTCGCCATCGGCCTGGCTCTGGTCGAAATAGACGGGAACGCCGGCCTCGAAGCTGATCGCCCGGCCGCCATAGCCGCCCTCGGTGATCTGGAGGAAGCCATTGCCCGAGCCTTCGTGGACGGTGCCATAGCTGCACTCGGCGGCGCTGGCGTCACGATCGGCGTAGCAGGTGAGCGTCCCGGTCATGTCGTAGCTCGGCCCGAAATCCTGCGGCGCCGGGTCCGCCGGTGCAGCGGGCGCTGCCGGGGCCACGGGGGCTTGCGGGACGGGGCTGGGCAGGTGGGAGGCCACGCCGGGCGCGGCGCCTTCGCGCAGGAAGTCGCCCGCAACCCAGCCCGTGGCATCGCCCGAGACCGAGCTGACATAGCACCAGCGGCGCCCCTCGCTCATCCGGCAGCCGCCCGCGTTGCGCAGGGTCGCACCGTTAGGGAAGCGGGCTAAGATCGGCGCATGGGTGGAGGGCCGGGTGTGGACGCGCAGCGCGCTGCCCGAGCGGTTGAGGTCGACCTGCCACCAGTCGGGTCCACCCGCCATGCCATCGGCAAAATCGTTCGTGACCGGGCGCGGCGCGCCGCTGCGGGTCGTCAGCGCCGCTGCCGGGGGATGGCCGTCGCGGAGGTATTCCGCCGCGACCCAGCCCGAGACGCCACCACCGGCCTGCATCACGTCGCACCAGGTGCGCCCGCCCGAGGCCACGCAGCCGCCGACATTGCGCAGGTCGGCCCCGTCGGGAAGGCGACCGACACGAACCGAGGCCGCGGACGGCTCGGCATGAACGTTCAGATGCCCGCCCGGATTGGTCAGGTGCACGTGGAACCAGTCCGACGTGGTCGTGATGCCCGCGCGCGTCGGCGTCGCCGGCGTTTGGGGCAGGGCGGAACCGCGGCGCGGCGGCGTCACCGGCGCGGCCCCGTGATGGCGGGATACCGGCGCAAGGAATTCGCGCGCGACATAGCCCGCAAGCCCGCCGTCATAGGCCATCACCTCGCACCATTCGCGACCGCCGTTCTGCGCACAGCCGCCGATATCGCGCAGGACGGCGCCGTTGTCGTAGCGCCCGACACGGGGCGCGTCGGTCGACGGGCCCGTATGCACGTTCAGATGGCCACCGCGCGCGCGCGTGCGCACCTGGAAGTAGCGCAAGGCCGCATCCGGATCGTCGGCATCGGTGGGTTGCAGCATGTCGAACTCGATGGAGTAGGGGGCCACTTCGTCCCGCCGGGCGGCGGCGCGCACCATGTAGACCACGACCTCGTACACACCGGTTTCGGGCAGCGTGCCGGAGAACTCGTTCAGGTCAAGCACCGGACCGCCGATCAGGCTGCTGTTGGCAAGCGCTTCGTCGCCGGGGCCGTTGCCGGGCGTGTAGACGTTGAAATACGTGCCGGTATGCGGCGTATTCAGCCGGATGGTCAGCGTGTTGCCCGCCACGCCTTGCAACTCGTAGCGGTCGAAATCGCGCCCGACGATCTCGCCGTCGATGGCCGTGCCGGTCCAGCCCGCGAAATCAACGTCATGTCGGTTGAGCATCGGTTGGGCCGAGG
Organism: [Roseibacterium] beibuensis; assembly: GCF_039542305.1. Lineage (NCBI taxonomy): Bacteria > Pseudomonadati > Pseudomonadota > Alphaproteobacteria > Rhodobacterales > Roseobacteraceae > Roseicyclus > [Roseibacterium] beibuensis. The sequence goes on from NZ_BAABHW010000001.1 coordinate 844,350, forward strand.
CGACCGCGGCCGTTACCAGTAGTGCCAAAACGGCACAAAGCACCCTGTTCATGGTCCACAACTCCCTTTCTTGGCGTCTTGTCAATCACCGGCGCATTGTGCGTTCGGACGGCTGACCCTGCAGGCATCACGCCTGCTGCCGACTGGGCACATAGGCTTGATCGGCCACTCGTAAAGTCGCTTCTGGTCGTCCGCTCTCCGGATCTCGGATCTGCCAGGCGCTCTATCGTTGTCACCGACAAAGATTGCGAAGGGCCGGTAAGGCGTCTATCCAAACAGCGAGGAGGATATCCAAATAGCGCTATTGAAAAGCTTTTTTTCGTCCGCCTGCGCTTTCGATCCGCTGGATTGGGCCATGTCCGACGCGCCGCAGGCCGCGCCCGACGACCTTGTCCCCCAGGGCAGGGGCGGATTCCGGCTCGGCGCCGAATACCGCGGCGATGATTCGAAGCTCTACCGCCGTCAGTTCACCGGAAAGGCCGTGCTGGATCTGCACGCGCCCCTGGCCGGTCGCGCGGTGGTGGCCATCGGCGATATCGGGTTGATGAGCCTCGCCTATATCCGGTCGACCGGGCATGACGTCATCCTGACGGAGTTGCAGCGACCCAACCTCCTGGTGGTCTTTTCGGGCAAGCTGGAGACCCGAAACCAGCATATGCACTGCGATAGCCTGGACAAACCCTGGCTTTTGACGGGGCGCGGCACGCGACAGACGCGGGTGACGGCGTCGCGGGATACGAAATACGAGGCCTTCGTGCTGTCGATGCCGCCGCAATTCCTTGGGCCTCGGCTGGCGCAGGTGGAAGCGCGGGGTGGCATGGTGTGGGGCACGGAGTCACGCGCAGAGGACCAGTATCTTGCACGTCTTGTCATGGACCTCGCCGCACAGGTGACTCTGTCGGGAACACCCACGCTCGACCGGAACGTGGCAGACGCGTGGACAACGGTCGTCACCGGCCAGATCAATCGCTGCCTGGACGCGCAGCCTGGCTCGGACAGGTCCGATCTGCCGGACGACATCCACGAGTTGTCGCTGCGCCATGTCCGAAAAGCCGAGGACCTGATCTACGGACGACCGGATGAGATCGGCAGCATTCGGGACATCGCCCGCCATGTCGGCGTGTCCGAACGGACCTTGCAGGCCGCTTTCCGCAAGGTGCGCGGCGCCACGCCCACGCAAGTGCTTGGTCAGGCGCGGCTGCATCGCGCCCGTCGCGCCCTGCTCGATCGCGAGGGTCCCGCCACCGTGTCCGACGTGTGCCGCCTGTGCGGGATCGAGCATCACGGGCGGTTCAGCCAGCAGTACAAGGACGCCTTCGGTGAAAACCCGGTCGCGACCTTGCACGCGCGGTGGCGGGGATAGACCGCGCGTTTCCGGCGTGTCCCCGTTGTCCGCGGCCGCCGGCATTTCCGTCCTCATTGCAGGATCCCGCCGGGTCGGGGTCATCGACCTGCAAGTCGGCTGGACCTGTCCCTGCGCCAGCCGCGCCTTGCTTATTGCGACAAATTTCATCGGTTGTCATACTCCGGTTACGGAGGATCGGTAGGAGCCGCGAGGTTCCACAACATCTTGGGGAGAATCATGAAAGCCTACACAACTCTTGCGGCGGTTGCCGCGCTTGCAGTCGCCTTTCCGGTGCAGGCCGAATTCGCGCTCGGCGATCGTTTCACCGATGCAGATGGCGACCTCATCGCGGATATTCCGACCGATCCCGATCAGCTGATCGACCCCGATACCCTGATCTTCGCCTACACGCCGGTGGAAGACCCCGCCGTCTATGCCGAGGTCTGGGCCGACTTCCTCGACCACCTGTCCGAGGCGACGGGGCGCAACGTGCAATTTTTCCCGGTGCAGTCGAACGCCGCCCAGATCGAGGCGATGCGCGCAGGCCGTCTGCATATCGCGGGCTTCAACACCGGCTCGAACCCGCTGGCCGTGGCCTGCGCCGGCTTCCGCCCCTTTGCGATGATGGCGGCTGAAGATGGCTCTTTCGGGTACGAGATGGAAATCATCACCTACCCGGACTCGGGCATCACCGAAGTCGAGGATATCCGTGGTCAGCAGATGGCCTTTACCTCGGAAACCTCCAACTCGGGCTTCAAGGCCCCCTCGGCGATCCTGAATGACGAGTTCGGCATGACCCCGGGCGAGGATTTCGAAGCCGTCTTCTCGGGCGCGCATGACAACTCGATCCTCGGCGTCGCCAACCGCGACTACATGGCCGCCGCGATCGCCAACTCGGTTCTGGGCCGCATGATCGACCGCGAGGTCGTGACCGAGGACCAGATCGTGTCGATCTACACCTCGCAGACCTTCCCGACCACGGGCTACGGTGTCGTCTACAACCTGACCCCCGAGTTGCAGGAGGCCATCCAGGGGGCCTTCTTCAGCTATGACTGGGAAGGCACCCCGCTGGCCGAGGAATTCGGCCGCAACGGTGAATCGCAGTTCATCCCGATCACCTTCCAGAACAACTGGGCCGTGATCCGCACCATCGACGCGTTCAACGGCGTCGAGTACGACTGCGACTGAACCTGTTTGACAAAGGCGACACACGGGCGGCCCGGTGCCGCCCGTGTAACTTTGCGGGGGCTACCTGAATGCTGAAACTCGAAGGTCTGTCCAAGACCTACAAAACCGGCGACCCGGCGCTTTCGGACGTGACGCTGAGCGTGCCCAAGGGCCAGATCCTTGGCCTGATCGGACCGTCGGGCGCGGGCAAATCCACCCTGATCCGCTGCATCAACCGGCTGGTGGAGCCGACCTCGGGCAAGGTGATGCTGGGCGATGTGAACCTTGTGGGCCTGTCGAAGGCCGACCTGCGCCGCCAACGCCGCCGCATCGGCATGATCTTCCAGGAATATGCGCTGGTCGAACGTCTGACGGTGATGGAAAACGTCCTGTCGGGCCGCCTGGGCTACGTGCCCTTCTGGCGCAGCTTCATGCGGAAATACCCCGCCGCCGATATCCAGCGCGCCTACCAGTTGCTGGATCGCGTGGGGCTTCTGGAGAAGGCCGACAACCGCGCCGATGCCCTGTCGGGCGGTCAGCGCCAGCGCGTCGGCATCGCGCGCGCCTTGGCGCAAGACCCCGAATTGCTGCTGGTCGATGAACCCACGGCCAGCCTCGACCCCAAGACCAGCCGCCAGATCATGCGCCTTCTGACCGAGATCTGCGCCGAGCGTGGCCTGCCGGCCATCGTCAACATCCACGACGTGCCGCTGGCGCAGCAGTTCATGCAGCGCATCGTCGGCCTGCGCGCCGGGCGCGTGGTCTTCGACGGCACGCCCGACCAGTTGACCGAGTCCACCCTGACCACGATCTACGGCGAGGAAGACTGGCACGAGATGCGCCGGGGCGACCAGGAACAGCAGGAGGCCGAGGCGGAGGCGCGCGACCGCATGGCCGCGTTGGCCAAATGAGCGCGCCCGATCAATACCCGAGCACGTGGCGCAGGCCTCCGCAGATCGTCACCGACCGGCGCTGGCGGCTGGCCCTGCAAATCGGCATCGTCGTCTACCTCGTGCTGGCGATCGGCTCGGTCGAGGTGAACTGGTCCCGCGTCTACGAGGGGCTGGAGCGCGGACAGCGCTTCATCATGGGCTTCCTGCAACCCGATTTCGCCAGCCGCTGGCGCGATATCAGCCAGGGGCTCGTCGAAAGCCTCACCATGACGCTTACCTCGACGGTCGTGGGCGTCGCCATCTCGGTGCCCATCGGCATCGGGGCGGCCCGCAACCTTGCCCCGCGCTGGATCTACTACATCTGCCGCGCGATCATCGCGGTCAGCCGTGCGCTTCAGGAAATCATCATCGCGATCTTCTTCGTGGCGATGTTCGGCTTCGGCCCCTTCGCAGGCTTCCTGACCCTGTCTTTCGCCACCATCGGCTTCATCGCCAAGCTTCTGGCCGATGACATCGAGGAGATCGACGAAACCCAGGCCGAGGCGATCCGCTCGACCGGCGCGTCGTGGTGGCAACTGGTCAACTACGCCGTCCAGCCGCAGGTCATGCCGCGCCTGATCGGCCTGTCGCTCTACCGGCTGGACATCAATTTCCGCGAAAGCGCGGTGATCGGGATCGTCGGCGCGGGCGGGATCGGGGCCACCCTGAACACCGCCATCGACCGCTACGAATACGACAGCGCGGGCGCGATCCTGCTGATCATCATCGCCATCGTGATGGTGGCCGAATACAGCTCCAGCTATCTGCGGAAGTTCCTGCAATGACCGAGATCACCCATTACAGCCAGGTCTGGACCCATCGCACCCCGCGCAAGCGCCTGCTTCTCTGGGGCGGGTGGCTGGCGCTGGTCGCGCTGTTCGTGTGGTGCTGGCAATTGATGAACGAGAACACGATCTGGTTCTTCGTGGCCGACGCCCCGCGGCAGGCTGCCGATATCGGGGGCCGCATGGTGCCCCCGCGGTGGGAGTATTTCCCCGAGTTGATGCAGCCCCTGTGGGACACGATCAACATCGCCACGCTCGGCACCATCGGCGGCGTCATCATGGCCGTGCCGGTCGCCTTCATGGCGGCGCGCAACACGACGCCTTCGGCCACCATCCTGCGGCCCATCGCGCTGTTCATCATCGTGGCCTCGCGCTCGATCAACTCCTTGATCTGGGCGCTGCTTCTGGTGGCGATCATCGGTCCGGGCCTTCTGGCGGGGATCGTCGCCATCGCGCTGCGCTCCATCGGCTTCGTGGGCAAGCTGCTGTACGAGGCGATCGAGGAAACCGACGCGAAGCAGATCGAGGCGGTCCAGGCCACCGGCGCCAGTGGCGCGCAGGTGCTGAACTACGGGATCGTGCCGCAGATCATGCCTGCCTTCTGGGGCATCAGTGTTTTCCGCTGGGACATCAACATCCGCGAAAGCACGATCCTCGGCCTTGTCGGCGCGGGCGGCATCGGGCTCAAGCTTCAGGCCTCGCTCAACACGCTGGCCTGGAGCCAGGTGTCCGTGATCCTGCTGTTGATCCTTGCCACCGTCGTGCTCAGCGAATGGGTGTCGGCGCGGGTGCGTCACGCCATCATCTGAAGCCGGGGCAAGGCATTCGGATAGAGACGAGACACAAAGGCGGGCGCTGATCTCCAGCGCCCGCCTTTTTCGGACTGGCCGTATCAGAGCCTTGGTAGGGCCTCTGTCATCGTCCGGAAGGCCGCGCTGTGATCGACCGCCGAGCTCCGCATGCCGAAGAGTTGCAGGATCAACTCGCCGGTTTCCGTGAACGCCTCGATGCTCAGGGACGCTCCGCGTTTGGTCGGCTTTTCGACCAGCCAGACCTCGGCCACGTGATCCAGCCGCAGATGCAGGTTGAAGCGCGGGTCGAGCACGTTTTGCCACGGCCCCACCTCTTTCAACGTGTCGATCGGGCCGGAATGGATCTGGATGCACCCCCGGTTGCCGACGAACAGCATGATCGGAACCGCCCCGTTCCCGCAGGCAATCAGTGCGTCGTTCAGGGCCGTGGGCGGCAGCGCCGTGGCGAAAGGTGCCCCCGCGATGCGGTAGGCCCCCAGCCGGTTCATCTTCATCTTGGAGACGACGCGCAGGAACTGGTGCGTGTCGGTCATGCGCGACCACTCGGCGCGCAACGCCTCGGCCTTTTCGGGGCGGGACCGGACGCCCTCGGCCACCGGGGCGGGGTCGAGTGTCAGCGTGTCGCGCGTGTCGCCGGTCGCCAAGCCCTCGACCGCCCGGTCCCAGGCGTCCAGATCGGTGCCGTCCTGCGAATAAACCTTGTGGATCGCCTCGCCGCTGGCATCGAAGATTTGCAGGCCGCGCGCGGGGCCTTTCCCGCTGTCATTGCGCAGGGCGAAGCCATGCACCCAATGCTTGGGAAAGATGCGCAGGTCGATCTCGGGCCCGAGGATCATCGCGGCATGATCGCCCGGGTGCCAGTCGTCATAGGTGCCGGTCCGCTCGTTCACCGCGCTTTCATTGCGGGTCAGCGCCATGACCTCGCCCAGGGACCGGATCGCGGGCATCAGACGGTTCGGGTCGGCGGGAATGCGCGTGGCGCCATGGCCCACCTGCGCGGCGACCAGATCGGCCTCCGTCACGCCAAGGCTTTTCGCCAGATCGCGCGCCCGCAGGGTCGCATCCTCCAGCGCGGTGCGCAGGTCGGCGGCACTGGGTGTGCGGCGTGTGTCGGCAAGAGTATCGGACTCAGTCATGTCGAGGACCTTTGTTCGGTTCGAGGTCAGGGGGGAAAGGGCTGGGTCAGACCGGTAACCACCTCGGATCCGGCATTTGTTGACAGTTTTTATCGGTTTTCGTAGATGATGCAAGTCAGGCGATGGAAACCAAGCATCGCCCCACGCGCAAGCCCGTTCGGTGCCAGCCAATCATCCCGAAACTTCGACCGCACCGGAGGCTTCATGCGCACCCTCTGCCACCTGACCCTTGCGTTCACGCTCCTGTCCGCCCCCGTTCTGGCCCAACAGGCCGATCAGCCCCCGCGCCTCGGTATCGAGTTGAACCGGGTCGATCAGCTGGACGGCGCCTGTCGCCTGACCTTCATGGCCGAGAATGCCACCGGCGCGGACCTGTCAACGCTGTCGCTGGAAACCGTGCTAATCGACACCGCGGGGCAGGTGGACCGCCTGACACTGTTCGACTTCGGCGCGCTGCCTGACGGCCTGCCGCGTGTGCGCCAGTTCGATCTGGGGGCGCTCGATTGTGCGCAACTGGGGCGGGTGTTGATCAACGGCGTGGCCGAATGCAGCGGCGGCGCGGATTGCGCGGGGGCCCTCGGCGTCTCCTCCCGCACGGATGTGGAGGTGATCGGATGAACCTCCTCGACACCATTCTTGCGCGCCTTCAGGACATTATCGACCTTGGCGGCCCGGTCATCGGCCTGCTGCTGCTCCTGTCGATCATCGCGGTTGCGACGGTGATCTGGAAGCTGTGGCAATTCCAGGCGCTCGGCGTGGGCCGGCATGGCGGCATCGCCCGCGCGCGTGCGGCCATCGATGCGGGCCGCCCGGCCGAGGCGGCGCAGATCCTCGCCGGATGCCGGAGCCACCTTGCCCCCGTGCTGGCCATGGCGATCGAGGGCGCCGCCGACACCAGGGCGCGCCTGGTCGCCATGGCCGAGGATCGGCTGGGGCGCGTCGAACGCGGGTTTCGCCTGCTCGACAGCATCGCGCAGGTTGCGCCGCTTCTGGGGCTGTTCGGCACCGTTCTGGGCATGATCGACGCGTTTCGCGCCCTGCAACAGGCGGGCGATGCGGTGGACCCGTCGGTTCTGGCGGGCGGCATCTGGGTCGCGCTGCTGACCACGGCGGCGGGCCTTGCCGTCGCCATGCCGACCACGCTGGCGCTGACCTGGTTCGAAAGCCGCGCCGCGCGCGAACGGGCCTGCGCCGATCTCGCTTTGGAGACCGCGTTCCACCCGATGTCGTCGCACGGACGGCCCGAGGTCGCGGCACAGCCTGCGCGGGTCGAGGCGATCCATGCCGGTTAGAACGCGCATCTGGCGGCGGCGCCCGATCACCCTGACGCCGCTCATCGACGTCATCTTCCTGTTGCTGCTGTTCTTCATGCTCAGTTCCACCTTCACACGCTTTGCCGAGGTGCCGTTGCAGAATGCCGGTGGCGGGGCCGCGCCGGGCCCGCGCCCGATCTTCCTGCAACTGGGGCCCGAGGCGTTCCGCCTGAACGGCGCGCCCGTGGGCGATGCCGATCTCATCGACGCCCTGACCGCGCTGCGGCCCGACAAAGGGGAACCCACGACCCTTCTGGTGACGCTGTCCGAAGTCGTCACATCGCAGCGCCTGATCGACCTGTTGGTGATGCTGCGGCCTGTGCCGTGGCTGGCCGTTTCCGTGCTGGGATAACGCCATGGCCCTTGCCCCTTCGCGCAAACGCCGCCGCCCCGAGCCGATGATCGCGCTGATCAACGTCGTGTTCCTGATGCTGGTCTTCTTCCTGGTCGCCGCCAGCATCGCCCCGCCGATGGAGCGCGGGGTGACCCTCGTGCGCGCCGACCGGCTGGAGGGGCGCGCGCCGCCCGACGCCGCCGTGATCCGGGCGGACGGGACCATGGTCTATCGCGGCGCCGAGATCACCTCCGAGGCCTACCTGACCGAGCGCCTGTCCGAACGCGGGGCCGAGGTTGCGCTGCGGCTTGTCCCCGACCGCGCCCTGCCTGCGCAGGACCTCGTTGCCATCGCGCGCGAGTTGCGCGCGGCCGGTGCGGCCGAGATCTGGATCGTGACCGAGCGGGGCCTGCCATGAGGAGGCGCGCGCCCTTCGCAGTCGGCGTCGCGGCGCTGCTCTCCGTCACCCTGCATGGCACGGGCATCGTGGCGCTCGGCGGGGAGGAGCGCGAAACCCTGTCCGGTGGCCCGCCGCAGATCGCGATGATCGGCAACAGTTTCGAGGATGCCGTGGCCGGTGTCGCCACCCCCGTGCCGCCCTCCGAGGTCACCGAAACGCCCGACCGGATCGACCCGACCGAGGCCGCGCGGCCAGACCGGATCGCGCCGAGCGAGGCTGAGCCGGTGGCGCAGGCGACCGTCGCCGAAACCCGTCCCACAGATCCGCCCACCATTCCCAGTCCCATGATGGCCGAGGTCACCCCGACGCCGCCGAGCGCGCTCGCCCCGACGGTCCCGGTCGCCGCTACCCCCGTCACCCCCAGCCCCGCGCAACCCGCGACCCGGCCCCAGCCGGAACGGGTCGAAGCGCAGCCCGATCCCGTGGTGCGGCGCCCCGAGGCCGACACGCCGCGCCCAACGCCCCGGGTCGCGCGCCCCGCGCCGCAACCGTCGCAACCCGCCCCTCAAGGCAGCGCCGCGACCACCACGCGGGCGGGCGAGGCGGCAGGCCAGCAGACCGGGGCAGGGGCGCAGACCGCCGCCGGAGACACGGGCAGCAGCGCAAGCGACGGTCGGGCCGCAGCGCGGTATCCGAACCTGGTCAACCGCCAGCTGACGCGCCTGCGCCGTCCGAACACTCGGTTCAGCGGCGCGGCGGTGATCGCCTTCACCATCGCGCCGTCTGGCGGGCTGGCCGCGATCTCGGTCGCGCGCTCCTCCGGCAATGCCGAGTTCGACCGGATCGCGCTGTCGCATGTGCAGCGCGCGGCCCCGTTTCCGCCACCGCCGCCCGGCGCGCAGCGCAGTTACAGCGTGGCTGTGCGCGGCCGGTAACAGGCTGAGAAAAATCGCGATCTGCTTTCTTGACTAAAACAATCGGGAAATGTAGCGCAGCCTCACGAACGCGCCCCACCCGCAGGCAGGTCCCGCGACAGACAATGCCAAGGAAAAGGGGCAAATCATGCGTCGCACGGTGTTGCTTTTGACGACAGCGCTGGCCACCTCGGGTGCGTCCGCGCAAGCACAGGATCTGGGTTTCGTGCTCGATCCGATTCTCCTGGGGACCGCCTTCCGCGATGAACGCGCAGTGCTCGATACGCCGGCGGCGGCTTCGGTCATCGAGGGCGAAGACCTCGCCAATCGACAGGCCGGCGATTTCCAGGACCTGATCGGCGATCTGCCGGGCGTATCCATCAACGGCGGCCCGCGCGGCATGTCGCAAGAGATCAACATCCGGGGCTTCTCCGACGACCAGATCGTGTTGCGCTTCGACGGCGGGCGGTTCAACTACAGCCAGGGTCACCGGGGCCGGTTCTTCGTCGATCCCGACCTGGTCGGCAGCGTCGAAGTGGTGCGCGGCGGCGGATCGACCCTCTACGGCTCGGGCGCGCTTGGCGGGGTCGTCTCGGTCGAGACCATCTCGGCGGCGGATCTGCTCGGCCCCGACCAGACCGAAGGCGGGCGCGTCACGCTCGGCTACAGCTCGAACGGCGAGCAGGTCAACGCCAACTCGATGGTCTATGCCGATTGGGGCGATTGGGATGCGCTGCTGTTCGTCGGCGGGCGCCAGATCAACGCCGATCTCGAAGCCGGTGGCGGCGACGACATCGCCTATTCGCAAGTCGACTCGGTCAACGGCCATGTCGCCATCGGGTTCGAGCCGTCGGCCGACAGCCGGTTCGAACTGACGTTCTCCAGCTACCTCGACGAGGGGCAGATTCCGTCGAACTCCAACGGAGCGGTCACCGGGTCGAACCCGCTGGTCGACCGCGAGGCGGAGGTCACCAACCTGCGCCTGTCGTGGGATTATGCCCCGGTCGCCTCGGACTGGATCGATCTGTCGGTCCTGGCCTATGGCACATGGCTCGAGATCACCGAAGACCGCGTGACCGCGCCCCGTCTGGATGAGACGCGCTACGAGACGTTCGGCTTCGAGGTCACGAACCGCTCCAGCTTCGATCTGGGCGTGCCGGTGGACCTGGTCTACGGGTTCGAAGCCTTCCGCGACACGCAGGAAGGCGAACGTGACGGCGCCCCGCGCACGGCCTTCCCCGATGCCGAGGCCGACACGGTGGGCGTGTTCATGGAGGCCACGGTCTCGGTCAGCCCGTCCTTCGACGTGATCGCCGGCCTGCGCTACGACCTGTACGAGCGCGACCCGAGTGACGCGACGCTCGACGAGGTCAGCGAAGAGTTCCTGTCGCCCCGTCTCGGCGTCAGCTACCGACCGACCGAAGAATGGCAGATCTTCGCGAACGTGGCCCGCGCCTTCCGCGCGCCGTCGCTGACCGAGCTCTACAACAGCGGTCTGCACTTCGCGATCGGGGCACCGTTCCCGCCGGACAACTTCTTCGTTCCGAACCCCAACCTCGACCCCGAGGAGTCGACGCAATTCGAGATCGGGGCGCGGTTCGAACGCATGGGCGTGTTCAGCGCGGGCGACCGCCTGAGCTTCTCGGCCAATGCCTATTTTGCCGAAGTCGAGAACTTCATCGAGATGGCCGTGAACATCCTTGCCGGCACCACGACCTTCACCAATGTCGATGCCGAGCTTTGGGGCTTCGAGGCCGAGGTCGATTACGACGCCGAGCGCTGGTTCGCGGGCGCGGGCCTCAGCATCGCGCGCGGCGAAGGGGCCGATGGCGACTGGCTGTCGTCGCTGCCGCAAGATCGCCTGACCCTGGAGGCCGGGTATCGCCCCAATGACGACTGGAGCGTCGGCGCGCGCGCGACCTTCGCCGCCGAGCCGATTGCCGACGACACGTTCGACGGCTACCGGACGCTGGACCTGTTCGCCTCCGTCGCGCCGGAAAACGGCGTGTTTGCAGGCAGCACGATCCGCTTCGGCATCGATAACGTCTTTGACGAAGACTACGTGATCTATCCCAACGGCCTGTCTCAGACCGGCCGCAGTTTCGAACTGACGGCGAGTTTCACCTTCTGACCTGATCGTCATTTCGCCAAAAAGAACCGCCGCGCTCCTTTCGGACCGCGGCGGGCTTTTTTGCTCGATTTTGGTTCCGGATCAGGCGGCGGCGTCGCGGGCGATGTGCTGGATCGCCGAGAAGCCCTCGAAGCTCGGGCTGCCCTCGTGCAGTTTCGAGGTGGTGCCGGCATTGGCATGGGCCTTGCGGAACTCCTCGGAGCGGGTCCAGGCGCGGAAGACCTCTTCGTTTTCCCACACCGTGTGGGAGGCATAGAGGATCGTGCCATCCTCCTTTTCCGGGCCCTTGAGCATGTGGAACTCGACAAAGCCCTCCATGTCTTTCAGGTGGCTGTCGCGGCCGAGCCACAGCGCCTCGAAGGCGTCGGCATTTTCGCTGCGCACCGTGAAGCGGTTCATGGCGAGATACATGGGGTCGTTTCCTTTCACTGTCTTGAAACTGGGTCAGCCCGCCCGGCGGGCCATGTGGGGCAAGAGGAACGTCGCAGCCTCGCCCGGCGTCGCGTTCACGCGCAGCTGGCAGCCATAGGCGTGGCTGAGGGCCGCATCGGTCAGGACGGCGGCGGGGGAACCCTGCGCCATCACGCGCCCGCCCGCAAGCATGGCGACCGACTGCGCGTAGATCGCGGTCAGGTTCAGGTCATGCATGACGGCCACGACGCCGCCGCCCTGCGCGGCGTAATCGGCCATCAGGTCCATCACCTCCAGCTGGTGCCCGATATCGAGGCTGGAGACCGGTTCATCGAGAAACAGCCAGCGCGGCCCGTCATGCCCGACCGGGTGCCAGACCTGCGTCAGGACGCGGGCCAGTTGCACGCGCTGCTGCTCGCCGCCCGATAATTCCTGGTAATAGTGCCCCTCGAACCCGGCCAGCCCGACACGCTCCAGCGCCTCCGAGGCGCGATGCGGCGGGGCGCGGTCGGCGGCGGCCATCTGGCCAAGGCGCACGATTTCCAGCACCGTGAAGGGAAAGGCGATGCGGCTGGCCTGCGGCAGCACCCCGCGCCGCGTGGCCAGGTGCCAGCCGGGCATCTGCGCGATGTCGTCCCCGTCCAGCCGGATGTCCCCCTCGTAGGGCAGATCCTGCGTCATGGCGCGCAGGAGGGTTGTTTTGCCCGACCCGTTGGGGCCGACGATGCAGGTGACCTCGCCGGGCTGCGCGGTCAGGTCGACGCCGTGCAGAACGGTTGTCGCGCCCAGGTTCACCCGGATGTTCTTGGCGCTCAGCATGATCTCACACGTCCAGAAGGCTGCGGTTGCGCAGCAGGATCCACAGGAAGAACGGCCCGCCCAAGGTGGCCGTGACGATCCCGATGGGCAGTTCCGCCGGCGCGACGACGCTGCGCGAGATCATGTCGGCCAGGATCAGCAGGCTTGCCCCCAGAAGCGCGGCATTGGGCAGCAGGAAACGGTGATCCGGCCCGATCACAAGGCGCAGCAGGTGCGGCACGACGATCCCGATGAAGCCGATACCCCCCGAAACCGCCACCGCCGCCCCGGTCGCCGCGGCCACCATCAGGACGGCGATGTTCTTCATTTTCTGCACCGGGATACCCAGATGCGCCGCCGGTCCTTCGCCCAAGGCCAGTCCGTTCAAGGCACGCGCAAGAAAGGGCGAGGCCGCCAGCGCCAGCCCGATCAGCGGACCAGCGACCAGCAGCTTGTCCCATGTCGCCCCCGCCAGCGATCCCAGCCCCCAGAAGGTCAGGTCGCGCAGTTGGGCGTCATCGGCGAGGTAGATCAGGATACCCGACAGTGCGCCCGCGAGCGCGGCAATGGCGATCCCGCCGAGCAGCATGACCGCGACCGAGGTTCGCCCCCGCGTCGTGGACAAACGGTAGAGCAGCAGCGTGGTGCCCCATCCGCCCAGAAAGGCCGATACCGGCACGAGGTAGAAGCCAAGGCTCTCCGAAACGGCCAGGGGCAACAGCCCGCCCAGCACGATGGCCCCGATAGCCCCAAGCCCGGCCCCGGCGCTGACGCCGACAAGCCCCGGATCGGCCAGCGGGTTGCGGAACAGGCCCTGCATCACGGCCCCCGACACGGCCAGCGCCGCCCCCACAAGAATGCCGAGGCCAAGGCGCGGCAAGCGAATGTCGAGCAGGATCACCGCGTCGCGCGCAGCGATCTCCTCCCCCCGCAGAAGATTGGAGAGCGCGCCCCACAGGCTGGTGCCGGACGCCCCGGTGCCGAGGCTCAGGACCGAGGTGACGAGCAAGAGCAGGCTCAGCGCCACCATGGCCCGCGCACCCCGCCTATCGCGGTCGCCGGGCAGGGTGACACGAGCATGTGCCGTCATGGCGTGCGACATCGCCAAGGTCAGCTCCCGGTGGTCTGGAACGCGTCGGCCAGCGCGCGCACCGCCTCGGGCGTGCGCGGGCCGAACCCCAGAAGGCGCGTCCCCGGCTGGCGGACGATGCGCCCGGCCTCGACCGCCGGGGTGTGGCGGAGCATCGGGTGGGCGCGCATGGCGTCATCGCCCATGGCGTGATCGCCGGTCCGGTCCATCATCAGGATGACGTCGGGTGCCGCCAGCAGCACCGCTTCGTCGCTGATCTGCCGGTAGCCGCTGAACCCCTCCAGCGCGTTCATGCCACCGGCCAGTTCGATGATCCCCTGCGCCGCCGTGCCGGCCCCTGCGGCCATGATCCGGCCCCCCTGCATCGACAGGATGAACAGCACGCGCGGCGGGGTGTCGATGCGGGCGGCCTCGACCGCTGCCGCCAGCTCCGCCTCGACGCGGTCGGCAAGGGCTGCGCCGTCCTCGGGCAGGCCAAGCGCCTCGCCCACGGTCTCGATCTTGGCGCGGATCGCGGGCATGTCGTAGCCCTCCGGCACCGTCACAAGCGGGACCGAGGCGCTGTCCAGCACCTCCAGCGTTTCCGGCGGGCCGCTGCCTTCGATGGCGATGATCAGGCCCGGATCGAGCGACAGGACCCCCTCGGGCGACAGGGCGCGGACATAGCCGACATCGGGCAAGGCCAGCGCCGCCTCGGGCCAGGTCGAGGTCGTGTCGCGCCCCACCAGCCGGTCGCCCGCCCCAAGCGCATAGACGATCTCGGTCACCGATCCGCCAAGCGAGATGATGCGCCCGCGATCTTCCTGGGACTGCACCGGCCCCGTGAACACCCCGAGGACAAGCGCGATGACGGCAAGAAGCACGGACAATCCGCCGTGGCAGTGTCCGGGCGTCAGGCGGAAGACAAAGGAAAACGGGCGTGAAACCATGGCTTGGGCGATCTCTCGGCGAAAGGTGTCGGGGATCGCTGGCTCTGCAACAGGGCAGGGCTGGCCAATGCGCGCGGCATTAGTTGATTGAATTAGTCGGGAAATGGATCATGCGCAAGTGCTCACCCGCCCGAGGCTCCGCCGATCCGCGCATGTAGGCCAATGAAATGGACGGTTTGCACAGGTCTGCACCGAGCCTTGAGAAACGAGGTTTCTCAGCCCGCCATGATGGCACCGGGATGCCTGATGACCTCGGCTGCAAGGCCATGCCCGGCGGCCATGGCGCTTAGCTCGTCCTGCCCGCGGGCAAGCGCGGCGAGATAGGCCGCGTTGAAACTGTCGCCGGCGGCGGTGGAATCGACCACCTCGACCGGGCTGCCAGCCGGTAGCGTCTGGCCGGTGGCCAGGTCGATCGGCCCCTGGTCGCCGCGTTTCAACGCCCCGCGCGTCGCGCCCAGGGCGCGCAGATGCGCCAGAACGGCGGCGCTGCCATCAAGGCCGGAGAGACGTTCTTCGTCGTCGAGCGAGGGCAGGGCGATATCGGCAAGCCGCCACATCCGGGTGTTGGCCGCTACAGCGGCCTCGGGGCTGTCCCACAGGCGCGGGCGGTAGTTGCTGTCATAGGCCAGCGTGCCGCCCAAGCGGGTGAACTGCTCGGCCCAGTCGAACAGGCGCGCGCGGCTGTGTTCGGGCAGAATGGCCAGCGTGATGCCGCTCAGGTACACCAAGTCGAACCCGTCCAGCGCGGGAAGGCCAATCTCGCACGGCTCATCGAACAGGCTCCGCGCCGCCGAGGTGGAGCGCCAATAGCTGAAACTGCGCTCGCCCCTGGCATCCGTGTCGATAGCGTAAAGCCCCGGCATCATGCCAACCCGCCGTTCGACAAGGTCGCTTTCCACGCCCTGTCCGCGCAGCGCGTCCATGATCCGGTCGGAATAGGGATCATCGCCCAAGGCGGTCACGTAGCTCACGTGAATGCCGCTGCCACGAAGCGCCCTTACCATGTAGACCGCCGTGTTGTAGGTGTCGCCCGCCACGCCGATCCGGGCCGTGCCATCCGCGCGTGCGATCAACTCGATCATCACCTCGCCCACGCAGGCGATGCGGCGGATGGGGCGTTTGGGATCTGGCATGGCGGTCTCCTCTGGCGGGTCGTCTCGAAAGGGGTAAACGGGTTCCCTCCCATGTGAAACGACGAAAGGGCCATCACGTTCCCGTTCGGGGCATCGTCCTCGATTGACCTGTTCAGGGGGGACGGGGGTTCCTGATCCGGGACGCGACCGTGGCCAAGGGTTAAGCGCATGGGACGACAGCTATTGGCCGTGGCCCTGATGGTCCTGAGCGGCACGGGCATGGCAGCGGCGCAGATGGGGCATGGCGGCGGTGCATGACCGCATGATGCGCCAGCAGGGAAACTGACCGCTCAGTCCGACCCGGACCAGGCCTTGGCGACCGGCGGGGCGACGGCCAGCAGGTCCACCGCGCGCGCCGCGATCTGGCGGGCGATCTCGGACACGGTGGCATGGGGCAGGTAGAAGGGCGGGACGGGCGGCAGCACGATGGCCCCCATCTCGGTCACCGAGGTCATGTTGCGCAGATGGGCCAGCGTCAAGGGGGCCTCCCGCGCCAGCAGGACCAGCCGCCGCCGTTCCTTCAGTTGTACGCTTGCTGCGCGGGTCAGCAGGTTGTCGTCCAGCCCATGGGCGATGGCCGCCAGCGACCGCATGGAGCAGGGTGCCACGATCATGCCCGAGACGGGGACCGAGCCCGAGGCGATATCCGCCCCGATATTGCCGATTGCGTGGCACCGGGTGGCCATGGCGCGCAACTCTCCGAACGCGTCGGGCCCGATTTCCTCGGTCAGGGTGCGTTCGGCGGCGCTGCTGGCCACAAGGTCGATCTCCGCCCCGATGCTGCGCAGGTGCCGCGCGGCCTCCAGCGCCAGAACGGCACCCGACGCGCCTGCAACGCCCAGGATGATGCGCGCCGGGGTCATGCCGCCCCCCGCAGCCGCAGGCGTGTGACCAGGTCCTCGGCGAAAGCCGCATCCTCGGGCGCGGTCTTCATCACCGTCCCCCAGTCGCGCGTCGTCTCGGCCTCGATCTTGGTGGTGGCGTCGATACCCATCTTTCCCGCCAGCCCCGGCTGCGGCGAGGCGAAGTCGAGGTAATCCATGGGCGAGTTTTCCAGCAGCATCAAATCGCGCCCCGGATCCATCCGGGTGGCCATGGCCCAGGCGACATCGTCCCAGTTCTTCGGGTCGATATCGTCATCCACCACGATCACCATCTTGGTGTAGCTGAACTGCGGCAGCATCCCCCACAGCCCCATCATCACGCGCCGGGCCTGCCCCGGATAGCGCTTGTCGATGGACACAACCGCGATGCGGTAGGAGCACGCGGCGGGCGGCAGCCAGAGGTCGCGAATTTCCGGGATCTGCGCGCGCATCGTCGGCAGGGCGAGGCGGTTGAACACCTCGCCGATGATGGCGGGCTCATCCGGCGGACGGCCCGTGTAGGTGGAGAGGTAAAGCGGATCGCGCCGGTGGGTGACGGCGGTGATCTCGACCACCGGGAAGGGCTCGGCCTTGTTGTAGTAGCCGGTGTGATCGCCGAACGGCCCCTCGGGCGCGGTCTCGGTCTGCGACACCCAGCCTTCCAGCACGATCTCGGCCTCGGCGGGCACCATCAGCGGCACCGTCTTGGCGGGCACGAAGCGCGGGCGCGACCCGTTCAGGGCACCGGCGAAGGTCAGCTCCGACACGGTCTCGGGCAGGGGCAGGGCGGCGGACAGCAGGCTGGCGGGATCGGCCCCCAAGACGAGGGCCACCGGCGTCCTTTCTCCCGCGCGGCCCCATGTCCGATGATGCGCCGCGCCACCGCGATGTTGCAGCCACCGCATGATGACGCGGTTCTTCCCGATTACCTGCACGCGGTAGACGCCCGCGTTATAGCGGTTCAGATCGCCCGGCGCGCTGTCCTGCGGGCGCGTGACGACGATGGGCCATGTGATCAGCGGCCCGGCATCGCCCGGCCAATGGGTCTGTACCGGGATGCGCGACAGGTCCACGTCCGCGCCCTCGACCACCTCGTCCTGCACCGGCGCGCTTTTCACCGTCTTGGGCCGGGTCGAGAGCGCCGCTTTCAGCATCGGCCAGCGCGACAGCGCGTCACTGATCCCTTCGGGCGGGGTGGGCGCGCGCAGGGCGGCAAGGAACTCGCCCAGCCCGTCGATCCCGTCCAGCCCCATGCCAAGGCCCGCCGCCACGCGGTCCGTCGTGCCGAACAGGTTGGTCACAACCGGCATGTCGAGGCGTGTCGCCCCGTCCACCGGCGCATCGAAGCGCAGGACCGGGCCGCCATCCTCCAAGACACGGCGATGCACGGCGGTCATGCGATGGCGGATCGGCACAAGCTCCGCGATGCGGGCCAACTGGTCGGTGGCTGCGCACCAGTCGAGGAAGCTGCGCAAGGTCGGAAAGGGGGGCAGGTTTCGCAACGGAGGGGCCTTCGATCGAATGCGTGGCTCTCCGCCTAGCAGTAAAAAACCTGCCCCGATTTGATGGATGTCAATTCCGGTTGACAGGTTCCGGCATAGGAAAGCCGCGTGAGCCCCCTTGTTGTCTTCGCGAAGAGGAAAACGCGTGCCTCCATCCGATGCCCCGATCCCCCGTTTCCCGCAGCCGCTGGCGCTGGGCCTGCGGGTTGCGCCGCTTCTGCCCATGTCGCTGTCGCTGACGGTCTATGCGCGGCGCATCGCGCAAAGCCATCCGGGCCTGTTCCAGCGTTTGGGCGAGTATGACAGCACGCCCTTCGTGCTGGACCCGACCGACCTGCCCATCGTGATCGAGTTGCAGCCCAACAAGGGCCGCCCCTCGGTCCGCGTGGTGCGCGGGGCCGGGCAGGGCGAGGCGCGCATCGCCGGGCCGCTGGCCGCGCTGCTCGGGCTGGTTCACGGGGCCTATGACGGCGACGCGCTGTTCTTCTCGCGCGATCTCGTGATCGAGGGCGACACCTCGGCCGCCTTGGCGCTGCGCAACGCCGTCGATGATGCCGAACTGGACCTGTCCGAGGAAATCGCCCGGCTCACCGGGCCCTTCGCCGCTCCCATCAAACAGCTGATGGCCATCGCCGAACGGCGCACCGGCGTCAGCCTCTCGCGACCCGAGGAGGTCGATCTATGGTAATGGAAATCGTCTGCCCCGCAGGCACCCCCGCCGCGCTGCGCGCCGCCGTGAAGGCCGGCGCGCATACCGTCTATTGCGGCTTCAACGATGAAACCAACGCCCGCAACTTTCCGGGCCTCAACTTCAACCGCGATGAAATGCGCGAGGGCATCGCCTTTGCCAGATCGCACGGCGCCAAGGTGCTGGTCGCGATCAACACCTTTCCCCGCGCCGGCGGCGAAGAGATGTGGCACCGCGCCGTGGCGGATGCCGAGGCCTGCGGCGCCCATGCCGTCATCCTCGCCGATCTGGGGCTTCTGGCCTATGCCGCGAAAACCCATCCCGGCCTGCGGCGTCACCTCTCGGTGCAGGCGGCGGCGGCCAATGCCGACATGATCAATTTCTACGGCACGGAATTCGGCGTGAAGCGCGTGGTGCTGCCGCGCGTCCTGTCGGTGCCGGAAATCGCGGCGATCAACAAGGAGACCGAGGTCGAGACCGAGGTGTTCGTCTTCGGCGGTCTCTGCGTCATGGCCGAGGGGCGCTGCTCGCTGTCCTCCTATGCCACGGGCCGGTCGCCCAACATGAACGGCGTGTGTTCGCCCGCGTCCCATGTCGAGTACGAGGATAACGGCGGCGTTCTGGATGCGCGTCTGGGCGGCTACACGATCCACCGCGTGGGCAAGGGCGAAAGCGCGCCTTATCCGACACTCTGCAAGGGCTGTTTCAGCGCGGGCGAGAAGACCGGCCACCTGTTCGAAGACCCGGTCAGCCTGAACGCCGAGGCTCTGCTGCCCGAGTTGCAGAAGGCCGGCGTCACCGCGCTCAAGATCGAGGGGCGGCAACGCTCGCGCTCTTACGTGGCCGAGGTGGTGCGCAATTTCCGCGCCGCCGTCGATGCGCTGGACGCGGGGCGTCCGCTGCCGACCGGCATGCTGGCGCGGCTGTCCGAGGGGCAGGCGACCACGACCGGCGCTTACAAGAAGACCTGGAGGTAAGGGCATGGAACTGACCGTCGGACCGAACCAATTCTTCTGGGAAGCCGAGCGCTGGGCGGCGCTCTATGACGATCTGGCCGCCGCGCCTGTCGATCGCGTCGTGCTGGGGGAGCTTGTGTGTTCCAAGCGGCTGCCCTTCTACCAGGATCGCATCCCGCAGGCTGTGGAGACCCTGGCGCAGGCCGGGAAAGAGGTGGTGCTGACCAGCCTCGCCCTCGTGACGCTGAAGCGCGAGCGCAAGCTGACCACCGAACTGGCCGAGGCGGGCGCCCTGGTCGAAGTCAACGACCTGACCGCGCTGGCCTACCTGCCCGAAGGCGCGCCCTTCACGGTGGGGCCACTGGTCAACGTCTATAACGAGACCACGCTGGCCTGGCTGGCCGAAAAGGGCGCGACCCGCGTCTGCCTGCCGCCGGAACTGCCGCTCAGCTCCATCGCGGTGCTGGCCAAGGCGGGGGCGGATCTGGGCGTCGCCATCGAGGTCTGGGGCCATGGCCGCGTGCCGCTGGCGATCTCGGGGCGCTGCTACCACGCGCGGATGCATGGCCGGACCAAGGACAATTGCCAATTCGCCTGCGAGGACGATCCCGACGGGCTGGACGTGCACACGATGGATGACCAGCCTTTCCTTGCCATGAACGGGGTGCAGACGCTGTCGGACAGCTACGCCTGTGCCGCGCCGCACGTGGCCGCGCTGGAAGAGGCCGGCGTGAACGCGCTGCGCCTGTCGCCGCAATCCTCGGGCTTTGCGCAGATCTGCGGCCTGTACCGCGAGCTGGTCGATGGCACGCGCGACGCACGGGCAATCACCGCCGAGATCCAGCAGGTCGAGCCGGGCCATTCCCTGTCCGACGGGTTCCTGTCGGGGGCGCGCGGCGTCGATTGGTCGGGCGCCACCCTGCACTAGGCGGGGCGGTCCCCCGGCATCTGGCCCGCCACCGGGGCGACGGGCAGGGGCGCCATGGCCGCGCGCATCTCCTCGCCCGCGTCCCGCACCAGGCCTGCCAGCTCCGTCAATTGCGGGGCCAGCGGGTTGGATTTGCGCCAGATCATCCCGATCCTGCGCGAGGGTTGCGGCCCGTCGAACCGCGCGACCGAGACCTGCGCCGCGCGGGTTTCGACCTCGACCGCCATTTCCGGGATCAGCGTCACGCCGATCCCGGCGCTGACCATCTGCACCAGCGTCGTCAATGAACTGCCATCCAGCAATTCGCGCGGCGCATTGCTGGCAAGGTTGCAGAACGACAGGGCCTGGTCGCGGAAACAGTGCCCTTCCTCCAGCAGAAGCAGCCGCATCTCGCGCAGCATGTCGCGGCTGGGCACGGGTTTGTTCGCATCCGAGCCGGGACGCACCAGCACGAAATCCTCCGTGAACAGGTCCACCTCGGTCAAGGCGGGCTCCGAGACCGGAAGCGCGACAATGGCGGTATCCAGCCGCCCCTCGGACAATTCCTCGATCAGTTTCGGCGTCACCGTCTCGCGCACGCGGACATCCAGCGCGCCGTTGCCCTCGGTCAGGTGCGGGATGATGCGCGGCAGAAGATAGGGGGCGATGGTGGGAATCACCCCGATGCGCAGCCGCCCCGCCAGCCGGTTTCCCGTGCTGCGCGCAAGGTCGCTCAACTCCTCGACCCCGCGCAGGATGTCGCGAATGCGCGAGGCGACCTCCTCTCCGAATCCGGTCAGGCGGACCTGCCGCGCGCCCCGTTCGAACAGCGGCGTGCCCATCACCTCCTCCATCTCCTTGATCTGCATGGACAAGGCGGGTTGCGAGATTGCGCAGGCGTCGGCGGCATGCCCGAAATGGCCATGGCGGGCCAGCGCCTCGAAATAGCGCATCTGTTTGAGGGTCAGATTAAGCATAAGATGAACTTATCATGACAATCAGTAAATCCAACTAAAACTAATCAAACAGTCATGCTAGAACGATTCCAGAAAGTCGGGGTGCAGCGCCCCGGCCCGTGACCAACGGAAGGGAGCAAAGCTATGGACGGCAATACTGTCGAAAGCGAACTGAACGAAAGCCGTCGGGGTTGTCCGGTGATGCATGGCGGGGCCACGCATCACAATTCGGACGTGATGGAGTGGTGGCCGAATGCGCTGAACCTCGACATCCTGCACCAGCACGACACCAAGACGAATCCGCTGGGCCTCGATTTCGACTACCGCAAGGAGCTGGAAAAGCTCGACGTCGACGCGCTGAAGGCCGACCTGCACGCGCTGATGACCGACAGCCAGGAGTGGTGGCCGGCCGACTGGGGCCATTACGGCGGCTTCATGATCCGCATGGCGTGGCACGCCGCGGGCTCCTACCGTCTGGCCGATGGCCGTGGCGGCGGCGGCACCGGCAACCAGCGTTTCGCCCCCCTGAACTCGTGGCCGGATAACGCCAGCCTCGACAAGGCGCGTCGCCTGCTGTGGCCGATCAAGAAGAAATACGGCAACAAGATCAGCTGGGCCGACCTGCTCATCCTCGCGGGCAACGTGGCCTACGAATCCATGGGCCTGAAGACCTTTGGCTTCGCCTTTGGCCGCGAAGACATCTGGCACCCGGAAAAGGACGTCTACTGGGGCGCCGAGAAGGAATGGCTGGCCCCCTCGGACGAGCGCTACGAGAACGTCGAAAAGCCCTCGACCATGGAAAACCCGCTGGCCGCCGTGCAGATGGGCCTGATCTACGTGAACCCCGAAGGCGTGAACGGTCAGCCCGATCCGCTGAAAACGGCCGAGCAGGTGCGCGAAACCTTCGCCCGCATGGCGATGAACGACGAGGAAACCGCGGCTCTGACCGTTGGTGGCCACACCGTCGGCAAGTGTCACGGCAATGGCGACGCCTCCGTTCTGGGCGCCGAGCCCGAAGCGGCCCCGGTCGAGCTGCAGGGCCTTGGCTGGGATAACCCGAACATGGGTGGCAAGGCGTCCAAGGCCGTGACCTCGGGCATCGAGGGCGCCTGGACGACCAACCCGACCGTGTTCGATGACGGCTATCTCAAGCTGCTCTTCGGCTACGAATGGGAACTGCGGAAATCGCCCGCCGGTGCCCAGCAGTGGGAGCCGATCGACATCAAGGAAGAGGACAAGCCTGTTGACGCGTCCGACCCCTCGATCCGGCACAACCCGATCATGACCGACGCCGACATGGCGATGAAGATGGACCCGGCCTATCGCGCCATCTGCGAGAAGTTCGCCGAAGACCACGAGTACTTCCGCGATTGTTTCGCCCGCGCCTGGTTCAAGCTGACCCACCGTGACATGGGCCCCAAGGCCCGTTGGTTCGGCCCCGAGGTTCCGGCAGAAGACCTGATCTGGATGGACCCGATCCCGGCCGGCACCACCGACTACGATGTCGATGCGGTGAAGGCCAAGATCGCCGATGCCGGTCTGTCGGTGGCCGAGATGATCTCGACCGCATGGGACAGCGCCCGCACCTTCCGCGGCTCGGACATGCGCGGCGGCGCCAATGGGGCCCGCATCCGTCTGGCCCCGCAGAAGGACTGGGAAGGCAACGAGCCTGCCCGCCTGCAAAAGGTCCTCTCGGTGCTGGAGCCGATCGCGGCGGAAACCGGCGCGTCCATCGCGGACGTGATCGTTCTGGCCGGTAACGTGGGTCTGGAGCAGGCCATCAAGGCGGCCGGCTTCGACGTCGCGGTGCCCTTCACGCCGGGCCGTGGCGATGCCACCGACGAGCAGACCGATGCCGACAGCTTCGAACCGCTCGAACCGCTGGCCGATGGCTTCCGCAACTGGCTGAAGGCCGATTATGTCGTCAGCCCCGAGGAAATGCTCCTCGACCGGGCGCAGCTGTTGGGCCTGACCGCGCATGAGATGACCTGCCTGATGGGCGGCATGCGGGTGCTTGGCACCAACCACGGCGGCACCAAGCACGGTGTCTTCACCGACCGTGAGGGCGCTTTGACGACCGATTTCTTCGTCAACCTGACCGACATGGCCTACAAGTGGGTGCCGGCGGACAACAACCTCTACGAGATCGTCGACCGCAAGTCGGGCGACGTGAAGTGGACGGCGACCCGTGTGGACCTGGTGTTCGGCTCCAACTCGATCCTGCGGGCCTATGCCGAGGTCTATGCCCAGGACGACGCGCAGGAGAAGTTCGTGAAGGACTTCGTCGCCGCCTGGACCAAGGTCATGGATGCCGACCGCTTCGACGTGAAGTGATCCGCTGAGAAGATCCCCATCGCGAACAGGGGACCGGGGCCGCGTGTGATGCGCGGCCCCTTTTCATTGCAAGGCCGCGCGCCATTCATCATGATAAATCACCCGATCCCCAGGTGACCGACGACAGCCATGACCGCCGCCTCCGCCGACAAACCCCGCCGCTCGCGCCCCGTGCGCGTGGCCGACGCGATCAAGGACTGGGTGGTCGAGCGCAACCTGCAAAAGGGCGACCGTCTGCCGTCGGAGGCCGAGTTGATGGAGCGTTTCGGCATGGCCAAGGGCACCATCCGCGAGGCGATGCGCATCCTCGAAGCCCAGGGGTTGATCGAAACCCGCACCGGCCCCGGCGGCGGCAGTTTCATCGGTGAGGTCACCGCCGACCGCGCCAAGGCGCTGCTGGCCAACTACTTCTATTTCAATGAGTTATCGGTCGCGGATATCTACCAATTGCGCCGCGTGCTGGAGCCTGAACTGGCCGCCTCGCTCGCCGGGAAGCTGTCCGACGACCAACTCGCCGCGCTCGAAGCCGTGGTCGCGCAATACCCCGAGCCCGCCAAGACCGCCGAGGAAGAACGCGACCAGCATGTCGCCTCGCTCGCCTTTCACCGGCGGCTGGCCAATTTCTCGACCAACCCGCTTTTGGCCTTCGTGGTCAGCTTCATGGGCCGGATCCTGACCGACCTGACCGTTTACCGGCAGCTCTACGACCCGCCCAACCCCGAGCTCTATGAAAAGGGCCTCGCCTATCAGACCGACCTGATCGCCGCCCTGCGCGATGGCCGGGCCGAGGATGCCCGTGCCATCATGCGCGCCCATATGGAAACCGCCGAGGCGCTGATGCAGCGGCAGGAGGCGCAGGTATTGCGCCGGTTCATCGCCGAATAGGGCAGGGGGTCAGCGCTTCACGGCCGGTGAGGCCTCTATAATCGGCTCGGGCACCTCTGGCACCGCTTCGGAGGGCGGCGCGCGGTAGGGGTCGTCCAGCACCGGCACCACCTTGGTCCAGCCGAAATACGGGTCGGCATGGGCCACGCGATACAGATCGCCAAGCGCGGCCAGCGGCCGGTCGGAATGATCGATGCGCAGCGTCAGGGGCGCCGCGCGGCGCGACACGACCAGCAGCGCCGCCGATTTCAGCCCGCGCGCATCGCCGCCCGCCTGCGCCGCGCCATCCAGCGCCACCAGCAGGCGCTCGGCAAAGGGGCGGTCCGCCGCCCCGAGATAGCGCGCCAGGGCGGTCTCGATCACCTCCGGCCCGGTCAGCATGTTGCCCGCGACCACGACGCCCGGCGCGAACGCCTCGCCCGCATAGGCGACGCTTTCGACGCCGGTATGCGCACCGGTCCCGCCCCTGGGGTCCAGCGCCGCCAATTGCCGATGCGCGCGGCCCGTGTCGGGTGCAACCATCCGCTCCACCGCGTCCGAGGCCGGGGCGCCGTCCCGCATCAGGCGCAACACCCCGTCGCCCCACAGCGTCGAAGGCGCGGTGCCCTGGCTGGCCGACATGCCCGAATCGGCGTCGCCGCGCAGGACCCAGCCGCCGACGCACAGGCTTCCTGTGGCCGCCGCGCCGCCCATAAGGCCCGTTTTTTCATCATATGCGAGGATAGAAATCGTCACGCGCCTGCCTCCGCTGCCATGAGCCTTGCATTTATCATGATAATTTGGCGTCATTCAATTTATCATGATCAATACGAGAATGTTTTGACAGGAGAGGTGAAGAAAATGGCTTTGTTGAACTGGACCCGCCGCGCGGTCCTCGCGGGTGGGGCCGCCGTTGCGCTTTCCCTCGCCGCGCTCTCGCCCGTGTCTGCGCAGACGCCGCCCGGTGTCCTGGTCGTGGGACAGGTGGCCGAGCCGCAGGCGCTCGACCCGCACGCTGTCACGGCGGTCAATGATTTCCGCATCCTGATGAATGTCTATGACGGGCTTGTGCGCTACGCCTCCGGCACGCTCGAGGTCGAACCGGCACTGGCCACCGACTGGGAGATTTCCGAGGACGGCACCGTCTACACCTTCAGCTTGCGCGATGGCGTCGAGTTTCACGACGGCACGCCCTTCAACGCCGAGGCCGTGGTCTTCAACTTCGAACGGATGCTGAACGAGGATCACCCCTATCACGACACCGGCCCCTTCCCGCTGAGCTTCTTCTTCTCGGCGGTCGAAAGCGTCGAGGCCGTGGATGACATGACCGTGCGCTTCACGCTGAACGCGCCCTACGCGCCCTTCCTGTCGAACCTCGCCTATCCGACCGGCCTGATCGTGTCGCCCGCGGCGGTGATGGAGCATGGGGCCGAGTTCGGGCGCAACCCGGTCGGCACCGGCGCCTTCACCTTCGCCGAATGGCGCTCGAACGAAGCCGTGGTGGTCGAGGCGAACCCCGATTACTGGGATGGCGCGCCCGCGCTTCAGGCCGTGGTCTTCCGCCCCATCACCGACGCCAACACCCGTGTGGCCGAAATGCTGTCGGGCGGCATCGACATGATGGTCGAGGTGCCCCCGGTGGCCCTGTCCGAGTTCGAGGGCGACGCCTTCAACATCGTCGAACAGGCCGGCCCCCATGTCTGGTTCCTGATCCTCAACATGCGCGAGGGGCCGTTCACCGACCAGCTCGTGCGGCAGGCGGCCAACTACGCGATCAACAAGACCGCACTGGTGGACGAGGTTCTTGAAGGCACCGCCGCCGTGGCCGCAGGCCCGACGCCGCCCGCCTTCGCCTGGGCCTATAACGAAGAGTTGGAGCCCTATCCCTACGACCCCGACCGCGCCCGCGCATTGCTGGCCGAGGCGGGCGTCGAGAACCCCGAGATCACCTTCTACGTGACCGAGGGCGGCTCGGGCATGCTCGACCCGGTCGCCATGGGCACCGCGATCCAGGCCGATCTGGAGGCCGTGGGCTTTGACGTGACGATCGAGACCTACGAGTGGAACACCTTCCTTGGCCGCGTGAACCCGGGTCTGGAGGGCGAGGCCGACATGGCTGAGATGGCGTGGATGACCAACGATCCCGACACGCTGCCCTATCTCGCCCTGCGCACCGAGGCCTGGCCCGAGAATGGCGGCTTCAACTCGGGCTACTACTCCAACCCCGAGGTCGACGCCCTGCTGGAAGAGGCCCGCACGGCCACCGACCAGGCGCGCCGCGCCGAGCTTTACCGCGAGATGCAGGTGATCGTGCAGGAAGACGCCCCTTGGGTCTTCGTCGCCAACTGGGTGCAGAACGCGGTGACCAGCGACCGGGTCGACGGCTTCGCGCTCGAGCCGTCCTTCTTCCTGCTGCTCGACGACGTGGTGAAGAACTGATCCCCTGGCCCCGGCGCGACAGGGTCGCGCCGGGGCCGACCCGGAATTCTCGAGAATTCCGTCCAGAAATTCTCGAGAATTTCTGCATGCGTATATGCACAGGCTGTGTACGGGGTGTGTACGCCCTGTGACTCGCTTTTTTCGCCGGAAAGGGCCCGATGACCCGCTACATTCTCCGCCGCCTGCTCTCGGCCGTTCCGGTCCTTCTGGGCATCTCGGTGATCGTCTTCGCGATCATGGCGATGATCCCCGGCGACCCGGCCACGGCGATCCTCGGCAGCTATGCGACGCCCGAGAACGTCGCCGCCCTGAACGAGGATCTGGGCCTCGATAAGCCCTTGGTGCAGCAGTATTTCATCTGGCTGGGCAACATGCTGCAGGGCGATTTCGGACGCTCCTTCGCGCTGAACCGCCCCGTGCTGGACGAGGTGCTGGAACGCTTCAACGCCACGCTGGTTCTGGCCGGCACCAGCTTCGTCTTCTGCTCCGTGCTCGGGATCATGGCGGGCGTGGTCTCGGCGGCCAATCAATACGGCGCAGCGGACAAGGCCATCACCTTCGTCGTCCTGCTAGGTATCTCTATTCCTTCGTTTTTTCTGGGAATGATGATGATCCTGACCTTCGCGGTGAACCTGCGATGGTTCCCCGCCTCGGGCATGTGGCCCATCTATGGCGACCGCGATATCTGGGCGCTTCTGGATCACCTCGTCATGCCCGCTTTCGCCCTGTCGGTCGTCGCCACCGGCGTCATCGCGCGCCTCTCACGTTCCGCCATGCTGGAGGTCCTGCGGCAGGATTTCATCCGCACCGCGCGGGCAAAAGGCGTTCCGGAACGGGGGGTTATCTGGCGCCATGCGCTGCGCGCGGCCATGGTGTCGATCATCCCCGTCCTCGGCATCCAGGCAGGTTTCGTCCTGTCCGGCGCGGTCTATATCGAGGTCGTGTTCCAATGGCCGGGGATCGGGCGAATGCTGGTGGACGCGATCCTGCGGCGTGACATCCTGCTGGTGCAGGGCGGCGTGGTCATCGTCGCGGCCTGCTACGTCTTCTTCAACATCGTCGTCGATGTCGCCCAAAGCCTGCTCGATCCGAGGATCAAGACATGAGGGCGTTTCTGGGCCTTCTCGCGCGCAACCGTCTTGCGCTGGCCGGGCTGATCGTCATGGCGCTCGTGGTGTTCTTCGCCCTGATCACGCCGCTCCTGCCGCTGCCCGACCCGGATGTCACGAACACCTCCAACCGCTTCGTGCCGCCCTTTTCCGAAGGGGCTTTGCTGGGAACCGACCACCTCGGGCGCGACCTGCTCAGCCGGTTGATGTGGGGCACGCGCCTGTCGCTCGCCGTTGGTTTCGCCGCGGCGCTGATCGCGGCCACGATCGGCGCGGCCATCGGCATCATCGCGGGCTATTACGGCGGGCGCACCGACAACATCATCATGCGCGGTGTCGATATGCTGATGGCGTTTCCCTACATCCTGCTCGCCTTGGCCATCGTCGCGGCCCTTGGGCCGGGCCTGCTGAACGCGCTGATCGCGGTGGCCGCCGTCAACATCCCGTTCTTCGCGCGCAACATCCGGGGCATCACGGTGAGCATCGCGAACAAGGAATTCGTCGATGCCGCGCGGCTGTCGGGCATGTCGGACGCGCGCATTATCTTGACCGAGATCCTGCCCAACGTCATTCCGGTCATCGTGATCGCCATGTCCACGACCGTTGGCTGGATGATCCTTGAAACCGCAGGCCTGAGCTTTCTCGGCCTCGGCTCGCAGCCGCCGCAGGCCGATCTCGGCTCCATGCTGGGCGAGGCGCGCTCGGCGCTGATCACCAACCCGCATACCTCCATCGTGCCGGGGATGATGATCCTTGTCATCGTGATGGCGATCAACCTGCTGGGGGACGGCGTGCGCGACGCGCTGGACCCGCGCCTGAAATCCGGCGCGCTGAACCGCCCGCTGCCGGCCACGCTGGTGGCCCGCGACCGCAAGCCGGTCGAGCCGAAGCGCGAGGGCATCCTGACGCTGACCGACCTGGAGACACAGTTTCACGTAAAGGACCGCGTCTATCGCGCAGTGGGGGGCGTCACGCTTGGCGTGCGCCCCGGCGAATGCCTTGGCATCATCGGCGAAAGCGGCTCGGGCAAATCGGTCACGGCGCTGTCGGTGATGGGGCTGGTCGCCTCGCCGCCGGGCATCGTCACCGGCGGCTCGGTGCATCTGGAGGGAGAGGACCTGATCGGCGCACCCTACCGCCGCTTGCGTACGCTCAGGGGGCGCAAGGTCGCCTATATCTTCCAGGACCCGCTGGCCACGCTGCACCCGCTTTACCGGATCGGCGACCAGTTGATCGAGGCGATTTCCGCGCATCGCGCCATCAGCGGGGCCGAGGGGCGCGCCAAGGCCATCGAGTTGCTGGAGGCGGTGCGCATCCCCAACGCCGCCAGCCGGATCGACAATTACCCGCACGAGCTGTCCGGGGGCATGCGCCAGCGGGTCGGCATTGCCATGGCGCTGGCCAACGACCCCGAGGTCATCATTGCCGATGAACCCACCACAGCGCTGGACGTGACCGTGCAGGCGCAGATCCTGTCGCTGCTGGACGATCTGCGGCGTGAACGGGGGCTGGCCATCGTCTTCATTACCCATGATTTCGGCGTGGTCGGGCAACTCTGCGACCGGGTCGCCGTCATGTATGCCGGCCGCATCGTGGAGGAGGGGCCGACGCGCGACATCCTCGATGCGCCGCGCCACCCTTACACCGCGCGCCTCATGGCCTGCGTGCCCGAACTGGGCGGCGGGCGCCGGCGGTTGGAGGCGATCCCCGGCCTGCCGCCTGCCGTGAACGACCTGCCGCCGGGCTGCGCCTTTGCCGAGCGCTGCAATCGCGTGCAGCCGGACTGCCGCAAGGGCGACATCGCCCTGGAGCCAAGCGGACCCCGCGCCGTGCGGTGCCTGAATCCCGTGCCAGAACAGGAGGCCGCCGAATGACCGCCGCCCTGCGTCTCGAAGACCTGTCCAAGACCTTTTCGCTGGGGCGCAGGCTTTTCGGCCCCGAACGGCCGGGCGTGCGGGCCGTGCACCCGATCTCGCTGGAGGTCGCGCCGGGGGAAACGCTTGGGATCGTGGGCGAAAGCGGATGTGGCAAGTCCACGCTGGCGCGGATGCTGGTGGGGCTGTCGGAGCCCACGACCGGCACGATCGAGATCGAGGGTGCGGCGCTCGACAATGCCGACCCGGCGGTCTTCGGCAAGCGCATCCAGTACGTGTTTCAAGACCCGATCAGCAGCCTGAATCCCCGCAAGACCATCCGTCAGATCATGGACGCGCCCCTGAAACTGTTGCACGGGATGGACCGGGCGGCGCGGGCCAAGCGGATTTCCGAGATCTTCGACATGGTCAGCCTGCGCGAGGACTTCCTCGACCGCTACCCGCACGAGTTTTCGGGCGGGCAAGCGCAGCGGATCGGCATCGCGCGGGCGCTGGCCGCCGAGGCGCGGATCCTGATCCTCGATGAGCCCGTCTCGGCGCTGGATGTCTCGGTGCAGGCGCAGGTGCTGAACCTGCTGGCCGATCTCAAGGCCGACCTGGGGCTCACCTACCTGTTCATCTCGCACGACCTTGCGGTGGTCGAGGCCGTGTCGGATCGCATCGCGGTGCTGTATTTCGGATCGCTGGTGGAACTGGGCCGGGCCGAGGACGTGTTCCGCGCCCCGCGCCATCCCTATACGAAGCTGCTGGCCGATAGCGCGCCGGTCGTGGGGCGTCCGCTGACCGCGCCCGAGGCCAGGGAAATCGAACTGCCCGACCCGCTGAACCCGCCGACGGGCTGTGCGTTCCGTGCGCGCTGTCCCTATGCCACCGAGCGCTGCGCCAAGGAGGTGCCGCGCCTGGAAACCGGCGGCGCGGGGCAGGCGGCGGCCTGTTTTCACCCGTTGAACGGTGACTGATCGAAGTTTTCGATTGAAAAATGGCCAATCGATTGCACTGTCGGGTGCATGATCAACAAGCTTGAAATGTTCATCGCCGTCGCCCGGGAGGGGCATTTCGGCCGCGCGGCCGAAAGCCTCGGCATAACGCAGCCCACGCTCTCTACGGGGATCAAGCAGCTCGAGGCGATGCTGGGCGTCCAGCTGATCTTTCGTGGCCATCGCTACGGCGGGTTGACGCCCGAGGGGCAACGCGCCTTGGTCTGGGCGCGCCAACTGGTCGGCGATGCCCGCGCCTTCCGCGAGGAAATGCGCGCCGCGCGGCACGGGCTTGCCGGGCATGTGCGCCTTGCCGTGATCCCGACCGCCCTGACATGGGCGGCGGCCTTGTCGGCGCGATTTTCAAAGGCGCATCCGAACCTGCGCTTCACGATCCTGTCGCGCACCTCCGCCGAGATCCTGTCTATGCTGGAAAACCTCGAGATCGACGCGGGGCTTTCCTATCTCGACAACGAACCATTGGGCCGGGTCACCACCGTGCCGATCTATACCGAGCGCTACACGCTGGTCTGTCGCGCGGATCACCCGCTGGCCGATCGGGACAGCGTCGGCTGGTCGGACCTCGCCGGGTGCCGCTTGTGCCTTCTGACGCCCGACATGCAGAACCGGCGCATCATCAACCAGAACTTCATGGAGGCCTGCGTCACCCCCGAGGCGCAGGTCGAAAGCAATTCCACCGTCGTTCTGGTGGCCCATGTGGGGCAGGGGGACTGGGTGACGATCCTGCCCGCCGAGATGGCGCGCTTCCTCGCCGAGGGCACGGATTTGCGAATCCTGCCCCTCGACCGGCAGCGCGCCGACCACGCTGTCGGGCTGGTCGCCCCCTTCCGTGAACCGCACACACCGGTCACCGAGGCGCTGCTGAAAGAGGCCGAAAAGCTCGCTAGGACGGGGGAAACGGTCGTCTTTGCGCCCTGAGGCGTCGTCTGCGTTTCATTCAAAATCTCTATCGCATGACGAAATTGCGATATTGAAAAGGCATCAATTTCGGTGGACTTTTGTATGCGAAAGACGACCGGAGCCACGCATGCCTGCCAGCCAGACCGTTTCGCCCGCAGGGGTGGAGGAGATCATCGCGCGACACCTGCACCGCGAGGGGCCGATGCTGCCCATTCTGCACGACCTTCAGGATCACTTCGGCTGCATCCCGGCCGAGGCGCGCCCGGCCATCGCGGCGGCGCTGAATATCACGCAGGCCGAAGTGCATGGCGTCATCAGCTTTTACCATGACTTCCGCGAGGAACCCGCCGGGCGACACGTGCTGAAGATCTGCCGCTCCGAGGCTTGCCAGTCCATGGGCGGCAGCGCGCTTGGCGAGGCGGTGCTGACCCTTTTGGGCCTGGGCTGGGGCGAAACCTCTGCCGATGGGCGCATCACGGTCGAGCCGGTCTATTGCCTCGGGCTTTGCGCCTGTGCGCCCGCGGCGATGGTGAACGGCAAGCTCAAGGGCCGCGCCGAGGCCAAGGCGCTGGTGGCGGAGGTGTCGGCATGAAGCTCTACCTGTCACGCGATGCCGCCGCCAAGGCACTCGGTTCTGAAGAGGTCGCCGAAGCGATCCTCTCCGAGGCTGCCACGCGCGGGATAGAGGTTTCGCTGACCCGTACCGGCTCGCGTGGCATGACCTGGCTGGAGCCGCTCCTGGAGGTCGAGCGCGACGGGGTGCGTCACGGCTACGGCCCCATGACGCCCGAGATGGTGCCGGCCCTTTTCGATGGCGCACTGGACGGGCTTGGCCCCGTCGAAGAGATCCCGTTTTTCGCCCGCCAGAACCGCCTGACCTTTGCCCGCGTGGGTTTGATCGACCCGCTGTCGCTGGCCGAATACGAAGCGCATGGCGGTTTGAGCGGGTTGCGCCGGGCGCTTGGCATGCGCGCGGAACACATCATCGACGAGGTCAAGGAAAGCGGGCTTCGCGGACGCGGCGGCGCCGGGTTCCCGACTGGGATCAAGTGGGACACCGTGCGCCTCGCCCCGGTGGAGCGCAAATACATCGTCTGCAACGCCGACGAGGGCGACAGCGGCACCTTCGCCGACCGCATGCTGATGGAGGGCGATCCCCTCAGCCTGATCGAGGGCATGGTGATCGCGGGCCTCGGGACCGGGGCCACGCAGGGCTATGTCTATATCCGCTCGGAATACCCCGATGCGATTGCGGTGATGCAAGAGGCCATCGACATCGCCCGCGCCAATGGCGTGCTGGGCGACGTGATGGGCTCGGGCCGCCGCTTCGACATGGAGGTGCGCGTGGGGGCGGGCGCCTATGTCTGCGGCGAGGAAACCTCGCTGCTCAACAGCCTTGAGGGCAAGCGCGGCGTTGTCCGGGCCAAGCCGCCACTGCCCGCGCTGGAGGGGTTCCTCGGGCGGCCAACGGTGGTCAACAACGTGTTGTCGCTGGCCACGATCCCCGTGATCTTCGAGAAAGGTGCCGCGCATTACGCAGGGTTCGGGCTGGGACGCTCCAAGGGGACCATGCCGATCCAGATCGCCGGCAATGTCGCGCGTGGCGGGCTGTTCGAGACCGCCTTCGGCATGCCGCTTGGTGAGTTGGTCGAGGATGTCGCGGGCGGGACCGCCACGGGCCGCCCGGTCAAGGCGGTGCAGGTGGGCGGGCCGCTCGGGGCCTATTTCGCGCCCGCGCAGTTCGACACGCCCTTCGGCTACGAGGAGTTCGACGGGGCAGGCGGGCTGATCGGCCATGCCGGGATCGTCGTGTTCGACGACAGCGCCGACATGCTGGGGCTGGCCCGCTTCGCGATGGAATTCTGCGCGGTGGAAAGCTGCGGGAAATGCACGCCCTGCCGGATCGGCGCGGTGCGGGGCGTCGAAACGCTGGACCGCGTGGCGCAGGGCGATGCGTCGGCCGTGCCGCTGCTGGTGGACCTGTGCGAGACCATGAAGGACGGCTCGCTCTGCGCGCTCGGGGGCTTCACGCCTTACCCGGTGCTGAGTGCGCTGCGCCTCTTCCCCGACGAGTTCGCCGCGCAGCAGGAGGCGGCGGAATGAGCGGCCCGGTGGAGGGAGCGTTTTCCTCGATGAAAACGGGCGCAAAAGCCGGCTTTTGCGAGCCGGGAAACGCGCGTTTTCCGGCCCCTGGCAATTCGGCCACCCAGAATGGGAGAGGGATATGAAGGATTTCATCATTCCGTGGGATGACGACCGCGACCTTGGCACGCCTGCCAAAACCGGCGCGCCGGTCACGCTGAGTGTGGACGGTGTCGAGGTGACGGTGCCCGCGGGTACCTCGGTCATGCGCGCCGCGGCCCTGGCCGGGATCGGGGTTCCCAAGCTCTGCGCGACGGATAGCCTTGAGGCGTTCGGCTCCTGCCGGTTGTGCGTGGTCGAGATCGAGGGGCGTCGCGGCACGCCGGCCTCCTGCACTACGCCTGTGGCCCCCGGCATGGTCGTGCGCACCCAGTCGGAGAAGGTGAAGAAGATCCGGCGCGGGGTGATGGAGCTTTATATCTCCGACCATCCGCTGGATTGCCTGACCTGCGCGGCCAACGGAGATTGCGAGTTGCAGGACATGGCCGGGGTCGTGGGCCTGCGCGACGTGCGCTACGAGGCGCCCGAGAACGCGGCCCTCGCCAACCACGTGACCCCGCGCAACACCAGCGGAGAGGCCAACCCGCTGTGGCAGGCCAAGGACGAAAGTAACCCGTATTTCACCTATGACCCGTCGAAATGCATCGTCTGCAATCGCTGTGTGCGCGCCTGCGAAGAGGTGCAGGGCACCTTCGCGCTGACAATCGAAGGGCGCGGCTTTGACAGCCGGGTCAAGGCGGGCGGATCGCTGGACGATTTCCTGTCGTCGGACTGCGTCAGCTGCGGCGCCTGCGTGCAGGCCTGCCCGACCGCGACATTGCAGGAAAAAAGCGTGATCGAGTTGGGCACGCCCGAACGCTCGGTCATCACCACCTGCGCCTATTGCGGGGTGGGCTGTTCCTTCAAGGCCGAGCTTAACGGCGACGAATTGGTGCGCATGGTCCCGCACAAGCATGGCGAGGCCAATCGTGGCCATTCCTGCGTGAAGGGGCGTTTTGCCTGGGGTTATGCCAGCCATCCCGACCGCATCCTGCACCCGATGATCCGCGACTCGATCGACGAGCCGTGGCGCGAGGTCAGCTGGGAGGAGGCGATCGGCTTTGCCGCGGCCCGCCTGCGCGGCTTGCAGGAAAAGCATGGCCGCAAATCCATCGGGGTCATCACCTCGTCGCGCTGCACGAACGAGGAAACCTTCCTCGTCCAGAAACTGGCGCGCGGCGTGTTCCTGAACAACAACACCGACACCTGCGCGCGGGTCTGCCATTCGCCCACCGGCTATGGGCTGGGCCAGGCCTTCGGCACCAGCGCGGGCACGCAGAATTTCGACAGCGTGGAGCACTCCGACGTCGTGCTGGTGATCGGCGCAAATCCGACCGATGGGCACCCCGTCTTCGGCTCGCGCCTGAAAAAGCGGCTGCGGCAGGGCGCCAAGCTGATCGTGATCGACCCGCGCCGCATCGACCTGGTGAAGACGCCCCATGTCGAGGCGGCGCATCACCTTGCCCTGCGGCCCGGCACGAATGTCGCCGTGGTGACCGCCATGGCCCATGTGATCGTGACCGAGGGGCTATACGACGAGGCCTTCATCCGAGAACGCTGCGACTGGGACGAGTTCCAGGAGTATGCCGCCTTCGTCTCGGACCCGCGCCATGCGCCCGAGGCGGTCGAGGCGCTGACCGGCGTTCCGGCGGAGGAGCTGCGCGCCACGGCCCGCACCTTTGCCACGGGGGGCAACGGGGCAATCTATTACGGCCTCGGCGTGACCGAGCATAGCCAAGGCTCCACCACCGTGATGGGGATCGCCAACCTTGCGATGCTGACGGGCAATATCGGTCGCGAGGGCGTTGGCGTGAACCCGCTGCGCGGGCAGAACAACGTGCAAGGCTCCTGCGACATGGGCAGCTTTCCGCATGAATTGCCCGGCTACAGGCACGTCAAGAACGCCGATGTTCGCGCGATCTTCGAAGCGGCCTGGGGCGTCGAGATCGACCCCGAGCCGGGCCTGCGGATCAACAACATGCTCGATGCGGCGACCTCGGGGCAGTTCAAGGGGCTGTATTGCCAGGGCGAGGACATCCTGCAATCGGACCCCGACACGCGCCATGTCGCCGCTGGTCTGGCCGCGATGGAGTGTGTGATCGTCCATGACCTGTTCCTGAACGAGACGGCGAATTACGCGCATGTGTTCCTGCCCGGGTCGACCTTCCTCGAAAAGGACGGGACCTTCACCAATGCCGAACGCCGGATCAACCGTGTGCGCCGGGTGATGGCGCCCAGGAACGGCTATGCCGATTGGGAGATCACGCAGCTTCTGGCCAATGCCATGGGCGCGGGGTGGAGCTATGCGCATCCTTCGGAAATCATGGCGGAAATCGCCGCGACCACCCCCGGTTTCGCGAACGTCAACTACGAGATGCTGGAGGAACGCGGCTCGGTCCAATGGCCCTGCAACGACGACACCCCCGATGGCTCGCCCATCATGCATGTCGACGGTTTCGTGCGCGGCAAGGGGCGGTTCATGATCACGGAATACGTCGCGACCGAGGAGCGCACAGGCCCGCGTTTCCCGCTGTTGCTGACCACGGGCCGCATCCTGTCGCAATACAACGTGGGCGCACAGACAAGGCGGACGGACAACACCGTCTGGCACGAGGAGGACGTGTTGGAGATCCATCCCCACGACGCCGAAACCCGCGGCATCACCGAGGGCGATTGGGTCAAGCTTGCCAGCCGCTCAGGCGAAACCAGCCTGCGCGCGACATTGACCGACCGGGTCAGCCCCGGCGTCGTCTACACGACCTTCCACCACCCCGGAACGCAGGCCAATGTCATCACGACCGATTTCTCGGACTGGGCCACGAACTGCCCGGAATACAAGGTGACGGCGGTGCAGGTCAGCCCGTCGAACGGCCCGACCGCATGGCAGGAAGACTATGAAGACCGCGCGCGGCGCGCCCGCCGCGTGTTGCCGGCGGCGGAGTGAGGATGAGCGCGACCTCCCATAGCGCGCGCGGCTTGGCGCTTGGCCCCGACGGGGCGCGCGAGGTGGCGCGCACCTTGCCCGAGGAGATGCCCGTCGCGATCACCGTCAACGGCTCCACGCAGGCGGTGATGATGGCCACCCCCGCCGATCTTGAGGAGTTCGCGACCGGCTTTGCCCTGACCGAAGGCATCGCGCGCCCCGACCAGATCGAGCGCATCGAGGTCATCGACCTGGAGCAGGGGATCGAGGCGCGGCTTTGGGTGGCGGACGAGATTGCCGAGGCCCTTGGCGCGCGGCGTCGGGCGATGCTGGGGCCTGTGGGCTGTGGCCTGTGCGGGATCGACAGCCTCGAGCAGGCCTTGCGCGCGCTGCCGCCTGTGGGCGAGGGCGCGCGTTTCGAGATGGCCGAGATCGCCGCCGCCACCGACCTGTTGCGCGATCATCAGCCGCTGCATGACCGCACCCATGCGGTTCATGCCGCGGGTTTTTTGCAGCCGGGGCAGGGGGTGGTGATGGCGCGCGAGGATGTGGGCCGCCACAACGCGCTGGACAAGCTGATCGGGGCGCTGTTGCGTGCGGGCCACGACCCGGCGAGCGGCGCCATTCTGCTGACCAGCCGTGTCTCCGTCGAGATGGTGCAAAAGACCGTTCTTGCGGGATGTGCGACGCTCGTCGCCGTCTCGGCCCCCACCGCCCATGCGCTGCGCCTTGCCGAGGGCGCGGGGCTGACGCTGGCCGCCTTCGCCCGTCGCGGCGCGGTCGAGATCTATGCAAACCCAACCCGTATCCGCAGGAGGGACACCGATGTCGCCTGACAAGCTCGTTCGCATGGCGAACCAGATCGCCACCTTCTTCCATTCCCAGCCGGGCCAGGACCAGGCCGAGCGGGTGGCGGGTCACCTCAAGGATTTCTGGGGGCCCGAAATGCGCGAGGAACTGAAGGTCTACGCGCAAAAAGGCCATGACAAGGACCTCGACGTGCTGGTGCGCCGCGCGTTGCCGATGATCTGACGGCTCAGAGCGTTTCGCGGTCGACCACCGGCACCCCGTCGCTGATCGCGTCGCTGGGATGGGTGATGATGGCCTCGCCTGCCTCCAACCCGCCGATGACCTGCGCCATGCGTGTGCCGCGCTGGCCGATCTCGATGATCCGCTCGCGGGCGATGCCATCCTCGACCACGAAGACCGCCCAATCCTCGCCGCGTCGGAACAGTGCGCCGAGGGGCACCTGAAGGGCCGCGTCCGCCTCCCACTCCACGATCCGCAGGAAGACCGAGAAGCCATGACCAAGGCCCGCCCGCGCCTCGGGCGGCGAGGCGAGGTCGAAGATCGCATCCACGCGCTGTTCCTCGATCCCAAGCGCCGAGACGCGGGTTTCGGCCGCCGGTTCGATCCGCGTCAGCACCGCGTCGAGATCGACGTCGCCGCCCCAACGCTGCACGATGGCGCGCGTGCCCGGCCCGATGCGCACGGCGTCGGAGGACAGCAGGTCTGCCACGATTTCCAGGTCGCCCGGATCGCCGATGGTCAGAAGCGGCGCGCCGGCCGTCACCGGATGTTCGCTGATCGTCGAGACGGACAGGACGACCCCGTCGGCCGGGGCAAGAAGGTCCACGCAGCAGTCGTTAGTCTGAGCCTCACCGGTTTCCGGGCCCACAAGGGCGGCTTCCGCGCGTTCCAGCGTGCCCTCGGCCATGGTGATGCGCGACCGGGCCGCGGCCACGGCGGCCTGCGCGACGGCAAGTTGCTGGGTGGCCGTTTCCAGTTGCGTCAGGCTGGTGACACCGCGTTCGACAAGGGCCTGCGTGCGGTCGAATTGCATCCGTGCGAAGGCCTCTTCCTCCTCGGCACGGGTCAGGTCCGAGCGCGCAACATCCAGGGCCGCCGCCGCCTCGTCCACCGCCGCCTCCGCCTGCGCCCGGGATCGCGCATCGAGAAGCGACGGGCTGATCGGTTCCACCCGCGCCACGACGGTGTCGCCCTGCACCACGAGGTCACCCACCGCCACCGGGGCGCGCCGCGCCGTCCCGGTGATGGGAGAGGCGACCTCGAAGATGTCGCGGATCCGCGTCTGCCCGTCGGCGTCGATGGTCACGGTCAGGGGCGCGCTTTCGACCTGGTGAAGATCGACGGCCACAGGCTCGGTCCGCGTGGCAACGTAGAAAAGCCCGCCGAGGGCTGCGGCGATCACGCCCATGGTCAGGATCGTCCGGGCATTCCAATGCATCGCGTCACTCCCGCGTTTTCATGACGGCCACCAGGTCCATGCGGTCGATCCGCTGCCGCACCACGAGGACCGAGGCGAGGCAGGCGAAAAGAACCACGAGACTGGCATAGGCGAAACTGTCGGCCTCGAGCACCAGGGGGATGCCGTAAAGGTCCGAGGTGAAAGCGTTCGACATGGCCCGCGCGATCCATGCCCCCAAAAGCCAGCCGACGGGCTGGGCGATCACGGCAAGCAGCATGATCTCGCCCACGAGGATGGCCGAAACCTCGCCGCGGGTGAAGCCCAGGATGCGCAGGCTGGCCAGTTCCCGCGCGCGCTCCGACATCTGGATGCGCGCCGCGTTATAGGCCACGCCCACCGTGATCAGGATGGCGATCGTGGCATAGACCCCGTTCACGATGGCCACGTTCTCGTTGATCGTGTCCATGAAGCCGCGCCGCGTGTCGGTCATCATGATGAGGCCCGACAAGGCCGGCAGGTCCTGCAGGCGCGCATGCAACGCGTCAAGCTGCGCCTCGTCGACGATCAGGTTGGCCACGTTCATGCGCGGCGACTGGCGGAAGGTCTCGTCGAGGAAGCCGGCATCGACATAGGCGCCGAGGCCGAAATACTGCTCCACCAGCCCGGTCACCAGCATCTCGTGCGTTTCGCGCCGCCCGGTCAGGAATTCCACCTCGACCGTGTCGCCCACCGCAAGCTCGAGATGTCCGGCCAGCCGTTCGGCTAGGAGGATGCCGCCCGGCGGCGCGATGATCGGCTGGCCGTCCGCCCCGATCACCCGGCTCAGGCTCGCGTCAGGATGGCGCGCCTCCAGCGAGACGGTCTTTTCACGCGGGCCGTTGCGCAGAACGGCGGCGTGGAACTGCTGCGGCTCGGCCTGCAACACGCCGGGCAGGCGCTCCACCTCGGCAAGGGCAGTTTCCGGCAGGTCATTGGTGAACAGCACCATCGCGTCCTGCCGGTTCGCCTGGTAGAAGGCGAGGTCCATGATCTCGTCAAGCGCGTCATACATGAAGCTCGACGCCACGATGGATGACACCGCGCATGCCAGCCCAAGGGCCGTCAGGGCCGACCGCACCGGCCAGCGGATCATGCTGCGCAGCACCATGATGGTGCCTTGGCTCAGCCGCATCCCCCGCATGAGCCCATCGAAGGCCGAGCGTCGGAACCTCGGCGGGGCCGG
Source organism: [Roseibacterium] beibuensis (assembly GCF_039542305.1). Taxonomy (NCBI): domain Bacteria; kingdom Pseudomonadati; phylum Pseudomonadota; class Alphaproteobacteria; order Rhodobacterales; family Roseobacteraceae; genus Roseicyclus; species [Roseibacterium] beibuensis. The sequence continues at coordinate 884,905 of NZ_BAABHW010000001.1, forward strand.
GGGCTGCATCGCGATGGCAGGGGCAAGGCGCGAGGCGGCCAGCGCCGCCCGGACCGCCCCCAAAAGCGTCGTGACCAACGCCACCAGCCCCGACATGGCATAGACCCAGGCCGGCACCCGGAACAGCAGGTAGGGGAAGTCGAAGAACCGCGCGTATTGCAGCGCCATGCCGCGCGCCATCAGCGTGCCCGCGCCCCAGCCGATCGCAATGCCGAACAGCGCGATCAACCCGGCCAGCATCATGTAATGGGCCAAGACCTCCAAATCGGAATAGCCCAACGCCTTCAATAGCCCGATCTCCGATCGCTCCAACGCCACGATCCGGCTCATCACCATGCCGACAAGGAAAGCCGAGATCGCGAAGAAGATCGGCGGCACCACCATCGCCATGCCGCGCAGCTGGTCGATCTCGGCCGAAACGAAACTGTCCGATTGCTGGCGGTCGCGCCCATAGGCGCCCAGCCCGCCATAGGGTTCCAGCAGCGTGTCCAGCCGGTCGAGCACCTCGGCCTCGCGCGCGTCGGCCCCCAGCCGCAGCGACACCGCGTTGAACGCGCCGGCCATGTCGAAGGCTGCGGCGACGGCCTGTTCCGTCATCCAGATGATGCCGAACCCCTCGTTGTCCGGCATCAGCGCGCCGGGCCCGATAGTGTAGATGAACTCGGGGCTGAGGACCGTGCCCGTGATCGTCAGGTCCCGCGCCTGCCCGTTGATGTTCGCGGTGAAGCCGTCGCCGATCTCGAAGCCGTTGGCCTCGGCGAAGGCCTCGGTCACCATCACCTCGTCGGGGCGTTCGACGCGCGGCGGCACGCCCGAGCGCAGCAGCGGCACGTTCAGCAGCGGGTCGTCCCCCTCGGGCCAGGACAGGATGCGCCCGGTTGCCGTTTCCGTGCGCCCGGGCAGGTCGAGGATGGCCGCCCCGGTGACCCGCGCCTCGGCCGTGACGACGCCGGGGATGGCCATGATCTCGGGCAGGAGGCTCTGCGGGGCGCGCCGCGCCTCGACGAACACATCGGCAAAGCGGTTGCGTTCGTAATAGGCGTCGCGCGTGTCGGTCAGCGCGCTGTGCATCCCGAAGGCCGTCAGCAGGATCGCCACGCCGCAGGCCAGGACCATCGCGATCGCCAGCGCCTGTAGCCAGAGGCGCCTGAAATCCCGCAGCAGTTTCTTGTCGAGCGCCTGCATCCCGCTCACCACGCGATCTCGTGCGGGGCGAGGCGGGTCTCGTTCACCTCCAGCCCGGCGATCTTGCCATCGGCAAAGCGGATCACCCGATGCGCCATCTTCCGGATCATCGCGTTATGGGTGATGACCACGGTTGATGTGTCGAATTGGTCGTTGATGGTCTTGAGCACCTCCAGCACCTGCACCCCGGTCTTGCTGTCCAGCGCGCCGGTCGGCTCGTCGCAGAGCAGCACCTCGGGCCTCTTGGCGATGGCGCGGGCTATGGCGACGCGCTGCTGCTCGCCGCCCGACATCTCGGCCGGGAAATGGTCCAGCCGGTGCCCGAGGCCGACAAGGTCCAGCGCCTCGGCCGCCGGCATCGGGTTCGGCGCAACGTCGGTGACAAGTTGCACGTTCTCTCGCGCGCTCAGCGAGGGCACGAGATTGTAGAACTGAAAGACAAAGCCCACGTGATCGCGCCGGTAGCGGGTCAGCGCCCGATCGCCCAGGTCGGTCAATTCCAGATCGCGGAACCAGACCCGGCCCGAACTCGCATGATCCAGCCCGCCGAGGATATTCAGAAGCGTGGATTTCCCCGACCCCGACGGCCCCAGCAGAACCGCCAATTCGCCCGCGAAGAGTTCCAGGTCCACGCCCGCAAGCGCGTGCACCTTCACCTCGCCGGTGTCATAGGTCTTGGTGATCGCTTCGGTGCGAAAAACCGTCTCGGGCATGGGGCGGCTCCTGTGGGGCCAGACATCGCATGCACTGTGCCATGCCGACTTGACCTGTCTCAAGATTTGCATGACCGCAGCGCAAAGCCGCAACGTCACCCCATCTTTATCCCGAAAAATATGCCGGGGGAGCCGCCGGAGGCGGCGGGGGCAGAGCCCCCCAACGCGGGCGCAGCCCGCGCGGGGCGACGGGCCGAAGGCCCGGCGCAACCCCTCAGCGCTTCTTGATCGGCACGCCGTAAAGCTCGAGCTTGTGGCCCTTGAGCCGGTACCCCAGCTTCTCCGCGATCTTTTCCTGAAGCGCCTCGATCTCGGGGTCCACGAACTCGATCACCTCGCCGGAATTCATGTCGATCAGGTGGTCGTGGTGGTCGCGCTCGGCATCTTCGTAGCGGGCGCGGCCGTCGCCGAATTCCAGTCGGTCGATGATGCCCGACTCCTCGAACAGCTTGACCGTGCGGTAGACCGTGGCGATCGAGATGCGCGGGTCGCGGGCCGTGGCCCGGGCATAAAGCTCCTCGACATCGGGGTGGTCCGAGGACGACTCCAGCACCTGCGCGATCACGCGGCGTTGCTCGGTCATGCGCAGGCCCTTGGCCTCGCAGCGCGCTTCGATCGTATCGGTCATCGGCCCCGTGTCTCGTCCGCCGCCCGGAACCGAATCCGGGCGGCGCAAAGGATTATGGGATTTGGCCGTGGGAGGGAACCCCGCGCGGGGTGTCAGCCCTTGCGATAGGGCCGTCCCTGTCCCGGCGTCCCCTGCATGGTCTTGCCATGGACCGGACCGCCGCGCGTGGCCGACCCCTTGGCATAGCTGTCTCGCACGGGGGGCGGGCCCGCCTTGCCCCATGTCTCGGTGCCGTAGTCGCGCGCCATGCGCTGGCCGACGGTGCCGCGCGCCTTCTGGTCCACGCCCAGTTCCTCGGCCAGCTCCTCGGCGAAGCGGCGCTCGGCCATGCTGTCGAGATCGATCGCGCTCATCGCGGCGGCGAAGACCTGGGCGCGCAGGCCGGGATGGTTGGGCACGTCGCGGGCGAAATCGCGCACGTCGATGCGGCGATCAAGTTCTTCCTCGACGAAGCGACGCTCCTGCCGGTCGAGGTCGCCGAGGCGTGACAAGAGCCGCTCGCGTTCCGCCCCGTCGATGCGCCCATCGGCCTTGGCGGCCATGATCATGGCCCTGATCATCAGCGCGGCCATTTCTTCTTCCGCCTCGGTCGGCGGGTCGGAAGGTTCGCGCCCCGTGCGCAGCGACTCGTTCAGGCGCCGTCCGAAGGCATTCTCGCGCCCGCGCTCGCGCCCGCCGCCCAAGAGGCTCCCAAGCGCGCCGCCCGCGGCGCCGCCGGTCAGAAGACCGCCGGCGAGGCCGCCAAGACCCCCAAGCGCGCCGGAGCCGCCCAGTTGGTCCATCAGCCCGCCAAGCCCGCCATCGCGGCGCGACCCGCCGCCCAGAAGCTCGCCCAGACCGCCGGTGTCGTCCCGGTCGTAGCGGCGCATGCTGTCGAGCAGGCCCTCCTCCTCGTCGTCGCGATCCCGGTCGGCGCGGTTCATCAGCGCGCCAGCGCCTCGCGCCGCGGCGACGCCCACGGCCACCGAGGCCAATGTTCGCAATAAACTCATCGAAAAATCTCCCCGCCAGAATGAATAAGGTGGGTCGAGCATGGCACCCGTTGGGTCGATTGACCAAGGGGAAACCGGCGGCGCGGGGTGCAACGGACCGGAAGGAACGGGCGGATCGCCTTGACAGGCGGTCGTCCCGGGCGCAGGTCAGGGCACCATCAGGATCGAGAGGCCCCCATGCCCCGCAAATCGCGCATCGACGCCTTCGGGGCGGTTTCCCTGACAGGGTTCGCAGCACTCCTGGCCTTCAATCAGGTCGTCATCAAGGTCACGAATGACGGGCTGCAGCCGATCTTCTTCGCGGGGCTGCGGTCGCTCTTCGGAGCGCTGTGCATCTATCTCTGGATCAGGGCGCGGGGCCTTTCTGCGCGGATCGCGCCCGGGACGGTGCCCGCGGGGCTGCTGATCGGGGCGCTTTTCGCGGTGGAGTTCATCTGCCTGTTCCTTGCGCTCGACTACACGACGGTGACGCGCGTCTCGGTCATTTTCTACACGATGCCGATCTGGCTGGCCCTGGCCGGGCATGTCCTGATCGAGGGCGAGCGGCTGACCATGATGAAATCGGCCGGGCTTGCGCTGGCCTTTCTCGGCGTCAGCGTGGCCATCGTCAGCCGCAGTGGCGGGGACGGGGAGGCGTCGCTTCTGGGCGATCTGCTGGCGCTGGCCGCCGCGATGGGGTGGGCCGGGATCGCGCTCTGCGCCCGCGCGACCAAGCTCAAGGAGGTGCGGCCCGAGATGCAGCTTCTGTGGCAGTTGACCGTCTCCGCCCCGATCCTGCTGGCGCTCGCCCCGCTTTACGGCCCGCTTTTGCGCGATCCGCAGGCGATCCATTGGGCCGGTCTCGCCTTTCAGGTGGTGGTGATCGTGTCGGCGGGGTTCCTGTTCTGGCTGTGGCTGTTGTCGATCTACCCGGCGGCGTCGGTCGCGGCGTTCTCGTTCCTGTCGCCGATCTTCGGCGTGGCGCTCGGCTGGGCGCTGCTGGACGAAGCGGTAGGGTGGGAGATCGGCGTGGCGCTTGTGCTGGTCTCGGCGGGCCTGATCCTGGTCAACCGGCCGACGCGCACAGCCAGGTAGGGGTTGCGCCGACTGCGTCGTCGCCGGGGGCAGAAAATTCGGGAATTTTCTGCGGCCTGTGGCCGAGGTCGCACCAGGCACCCGAACGGATGGGTGTCGGTGACGCCGTCGGCAGGCATATTTGCAGGATAAAGATCGGAGCTTTTCGCCTGGGCGGCCTACGTGCCGCAGAAGGTGCGCGTGACGCGCTCGATTTCGGACGGGGGCTGGGCGAGGTCGGCCTCCGCCTCGCTCGGCGTGAAGGGTGTCGACAGGGCGGAGGTCAGCCGATGGAACGGTGCGAGATCGCCCCGCAAGGCCGCGCTGATCGCCTGTTCGACACGGTGATTGCGCGGGATCAGGCCCGGGTTGGTCGCTTGCATGGCCGCGATGCGGGCCTCCTCGGGCCGCGTTTCCCGGCTAAGGCGGACGCGCCAGCGGTCGAGCCATGGCTGGACGGCGTCCGGGGTTCGGAAGCCTTGGGCCATCGCCTCGGGCGTCGGGCCGGAGAGCGTACGGAACGTGTTGGTGAAATCCGCCTCCTGTTTCGCCATCAACTCCAGCAGGTCAAAGGCGAGGGGCAGGTCGTCGGCCTCCTCCTCGGCGAGGCCCAGCTTGGCCCGTAACACCGCGTGCCATGCCGGGTCGAACCGCCCGGAAAAGCCGTTCACCAACTCGGTGAAACGCTCGATCGCGGCATCCCGGTCCGGCATCAGCGGCAGAAGGGCCGTGGCCAGTTGGGCGAGGTTCCAGACCGCGATCTGCGGCTGGTTGCCGTAGGCGTAGCGCCCGTACTGGTCGATCGAGGAAAACACCGTTTGCGGGTGGTAGGCATCCATGAAGGCACAGGGGCCGTAATCGATCGTCTCGCCTGCGACGCTCATGTTGTCGGTGTTCATGACGCCGTGAATGAAGCCGACGCCCATCCAGCGGGCCACGAGATCGGCCTGCGCGCCGATCACGGCGTCAAGCAGCCCCTCGGGCCCCTCGGCCTGAGGGTAGTGGCGCGCGATCACGTGCGCGGTGAGGGTAGAGAGCGCCTCGATGTCCTGTCGTGCGGCGAAATACTGGAAGGTCCCGACGCGGATATGGCTGGAGGCGACCCGCGTCAGGATCGCGCCGGGCATCACGGCTTCGCGCAGGACATCCTCGCCGGTGGCGGTGGCGGCCAGCGCGCGGGTCGTGGGAATGCCGAGCGCTGCCATGGCCTCGGACACGATGTATTCGCGCAGGACCGGTCCCAGCCAGGCGCGGCCATCGCCCATGCGGCTGTAGGGGGTGCGGCCCGCGCCCTTCAGTTGCAGGTCGAAGCGGGCGCCGTCCGGGGCCACGACCTCGCCCATCAGGATCGCGCGACCGTCGCCGAGTTGCGGCACCCATCCCCCGAACTGGTGCCCGGCATAGACCTGGGCCAGGGGCTCGGCGCCGTCGGGCAGGGTGTTGCCCGAAAAGACGTCGGCGATCTCGGCGTCGCTTTGCGGCAAAGTCAGGCCCAAGCGCTCGGCCAGCGGGCGGTTGACCGCGATCAGGCGGGGGGCCTCGACCGGCTCGGGGCGTTGCCGGGTAAAGAACCGGTCGGGCAGGTGGGCGTAGGAATTGTCGAAGCGGGCTTGGAGGGTCATGGCGCGTCCTGTGTCTGTCCCACCAAACCTAGGTGCGCCGGGCCCGCGCCGCCACCCCGTCAGAGCCGCGCCAGACGTCCGGTCAGCAGGTCGAAGAACCCGTCCGCATCCACATCCCCCATGAACATCGCGTTCTTCGGGCGATCCGTGACCCCCCACCAATCGGCCACCGTCATCCCGCGCGTCAGCTCGGAGGCGGTCTCGATCTCGACATTCACGTGCCGTCCCGAGAAGAGGGTCGGCTTGATCAGGTAGGCGATCACGCAGGGGTCGTGCAGCGGCCCGCCTTCCGAGCCGTATTTCTCCATGTCGAACCGCTCGAAGAAGTCGGTCCATTCCGCCACGGCCCGGCCGACATCCGTATCGAGGTCGCGGAACGCCTCGATCCGGGCGCGCGTGGTCAGCGCCTTGTGCGTCACGTCGAGCGGCATGACCGTGATCGGCACGCCGGATTTGAACACGATCTCAGCGGCTTCGGGGTCGACGTAAATGTTGAACTCGGCAGCCGGCGTGACGTTGCCGACCTCGAAATAGGCGCCGCCCATCAGCACGATCTCGGCCACGCGCGGCATGATGTCGGGCGCTTTCTGAAAGGCGGTCGCGATGTTCGTCAGCGGCCCGAGGGGGCAGAGCGTGACGCTTCCTTCGGGCTCTGCGCGCAAGGTCTCGATGATGAAATCGACCGCGTGGGCCTCCTGCAACGGCATGGTCGGGTCCGGCAGAACCGGGCCATCGAGACCGGTCTTGCCGTGGATATATTCCGCCGTAACAAGGTCGCGCCCCAGGGGCCGATCGCAGCCCGCGAAGACCTTCGCGTCGCGTTTGCCGGCCAGTTCGCAGACGATCCGCACGTTCTTTGCGGTCAGCTCCAGCGGCACGTTTCCCGCGACGGCGGTGATGCCCAGGACATCGACCTCTTCGGGGCTGGCCAGCGCCAGAAGAATGGCCACCGCGTCGTCCTGTCCGGGGTCGGTGTCGATGATGATCTTGCGGGTCATGTTTGCATCCTCGTTTTCGGGCGACCCTTGCGCGGCTGCCGTCCGGGTGCAAGACGTTTGCGGACCGAAGCCCCCGGCTCCGTCGTCTTTTCCCAACCCGACTACATAGGTGAGTCTGCCCGCATCTTTATCCTGCAAATATGCCCGCCGGAGGCATCCGCGCGCAGCCAAAGACGCCGCCAGGATGGGGGGCGGAGCGGCGCTCGCCCCAGGCCGCAGAAAATTCCGGAATTTTCTGCCAACCCACGCCCGGGAAAAGCCTGACCCATATCAAGGACGTGTTACGATGAGCGCCTAATCTGCCGCCCGACCGGACCACATCACGAAAGACGCCGATGACCATTTTCAACGCCATCCCCTACGACCAGCTGGAGATCGGAATGGAGGCGCAGATCAAGCGGCTCGTCCGAGCCGATGATCTCTATGTCTTCGCCAATGCCAGCGGCAACCTGAACCCGATGCACCTGCCCAAGGAAGACGGCGATGGCGATGGCAAGCCCGAGGCCGTGGCCCCCTCGGCGTGGATTGTGGCGCTGATTTCCGGCGTGCTTGGCAACCAGTTGCCGGGGCCGGGGACGCTGTACCTGCACCAGGATACGGAGTTCTGCGGTCGCGCGCATGCCGGCGAAGAGATGACCGTGACCGTGCGGGTGGCCGAGAAACTCGATGGCGGCGTGGTGCGCCTGAGCACGCTGGTCGAGGGGCCTTCGGGCGCGGTCGCCAAGGGCGAGGTCCGGGTCATCGCCCCGGATCGCGCCCAAAGCTTTGACGGGGCCGATGTCCCGGGCCTGACCGTGCAGCGTCACGCCAATTTCGACCGTCTGCTGGCCCGTGCCGAGCCGCTGCCGCCCGTGAGCACCGTGGTTGTATGCCCGGAATCGCCGGATGCCGTCGCCGGTGCGATCCTCGGGGCCGAGCACACGCTGATCTCACCCGTTTTCGTGGGCGCGCGCCCCAAGATCGAGGCCGCCGCGGAAGAGGCCGGGGTCAGCATCGCAGGCGTCGAAATCATCGACATCCCGGATCACCGTGCCGCTGCGCTGCGTTCCGTCGCGCTCGTGCATGAGGGCCGCGCACGCGCCGTGATGAAGGGGCATCTCCACACCGATCAGTTGCTCCATGCCATCCTGAAGAAAGAGGGTGGTCTGCGCACCAATCGCCGCCTGTCCCATGTCTTCGTGATGGATGTGCCCGGCCTTGACCATTTCCTTTTCGTGACCGACGCGGCGATCAACATCGCGCCCGACCTCGATTGCAAGGTCTCCATCGTGCAGAACGCGATCGACCTTGCGCGCGCGCTCGGGGTGGAGACGCCCAAGGTCGGCATCCTGTCGGCGGTGGAAACCGTGACGCCCTCCATCCCGTCCACCATCGACGCGGCGGTCCTGTCGAAGATGGCGGACCGGGGCCAGATCACCGGCGGCCTGGTGGACGGGCCGCTGGCCATGGACAATGCCGTCGATCTGGGCGCCGCGCGGACCAAGGGGCTGACGGGCCTCGTCGCCGGGCGGGCCGATATCCTCGTCGCGCCGAACCTCGAATCCGGCAACATGATCGCGAAGGAGTTGACCTTCCTCGCCCATGCCGAGGCCGCGGGGGTTGTCATGGGGGCGCAGGTTCCGGTGATCCTGACCAGCCGGGCCGATGACGACCGTGCGCGGCTGGCCTCCTGCGCGGTGGCGGCGCTTTATGCCCATGCGCAGGCCGGGGACGCGGCATGAGCCGGGCGATCCTGACGCTCAATGCCGGGTCCAGTTCCATCAAGTTCGGCCTCTACCGGGAGGGCGACGACCCGGTGGAAGAGGCGCGGGGGCAGGTCGACGGGATCGGTCCCGATGCGGCGCTCGTTCTGGACACGGGCGAGGGGGAAACCCGCGCGGCGGTCGCCGCCCCGGATCACCAGGCTGCGCTCGCGGCCATCATCGCCGCGCTCAAACCCTTGCTGGCCGGGGACGAGATCGCGGGCATCGGGCATCGCGTGGTCCATGGCGGACCCTATCTCGACGGGCCGCGGCACCTGGACGACGACCTGATCGCCTATCTCAAGACGCTGTCGCCGCTCGCCCCGCTGCACCAGCCGCATAACCTTGCCGGGATCTCCGCCGCCCGCGCGGCCTTTCCCGGCGCGCCGCAGATCGCCTGTTTCGACACGGCGTTCCATCGTGGCCATCCTTGGGTGAACGACACCTTCGCGCTGCCCCGGCGCTTCCATGACCAAGGGGTGCGCCGCTACGGGTTTCACGGGCTCAGCTACGATTTCATCACCTCCAAGCTCAAGCAGGACTTTAGCAGTATCTCGCAAGGCAATGTAATCATTTCACATTTAGGAAATGGGTCTTCGCTGTGCGCCACGAAAAACGGCGTTTCGGTCGACTCGACCATGGGCTTTTCCGCGCTTGACGGGATGCCGATGGGGACCCGTTCGGGCCAGATCGACCCCGGTGTGCTGATCTACCTTGTCGATGCGGGATACGATGCCGCCGCGCTGACCAAGCTGCTTTACAAGGAAAGCGGGTTGAAAGGCCTGTCGGGGATCAGCCACGACATGCGCAGCCTGCTGGCCTCGGCCGATCCGCGCGCCGAACAGGCGGTCGCCTATTTCACCTCGCGACTGGCGCGCGAGATCGGGGCGCTAGCGGCGTCGCTCGGCGGTCTGGATGCGCTGGTCTTCACCGGCGGGATCGGGGAGCACGCGGCACCGATCCGGGCGCGCGCGCTTGAGAAACTCGGCTTTCTCGGGCTGTCGGTCGATGCCAAGGCCAATGCCGCCAACGCCACACGGATCGAGTCGGGGCCGGTGCCCATCCTCGTTCTGCCGACCGATGAGGAACGCGTCATCGCGCGTGCCACCGCAGCGCTCTTGTAACCGATCCGCCCGCACCACAGACACCATCCCTTGACCGTCGCTTCCCGCACCCCACCTGAGGTTCCATGCGTATCCTGTTGATCATCGCCGCTCTCATCCTTGTCGCCATCGTTGCCGGGGCGATCTATTTCCGCCAGGTCTCCATGCCGGCGGAGGATTGGCACGTCGAGCCGTCCGAGGTGACGCCGCCCTCGACGCCGAATTACGTGCTGCTGATCGGGGACGATGCGCCGCGCAACGGCGGCTCGCTGTCCGAGACGGCCGCGATCCTCGAACAGGTTGCCGCGGCCGATAACGCGACGCTGATCGCGGGCGATCTGGCCGAGGGCCACGCCACCTACGTCGTGCGCACACCTCTGATGGGCTTCCCCGACGCGGTGTCGATCCGGCTGGTGCCGGAGGGCGATGCAACCCGGGTCGAGATCTTTTCGCGCTCGCGTTTCGGAACCTCCGACCTTGGCGCGAACCGGGCGCGCGTGACCCGCTGGACCGAGCCTCTGGCCCCCTGACCGCGCCTTGCGCCGCGTCAAGCGCTCTTGACCGCGCGGGCGCTGCACGGCACTTCCACATCCATGCAGCCCGCCAATCTCCCACTCGATCGCCTGCGCCAGATCACCGACCGGTTCGAGTATCTCGAAGCGCAGCTCAATGCCGGGCCCGACCCGGACAAGATCGCCGAGATCAGCCGCGAATACAGCGAGTTGAAGCCGGTCGTGGCGCAGATTGCCGCCCATGATGCCCTGCGCAACGGCATGGAGGAGGCCGAGGCGATGCTGGCCGATCCCGAGATGCGCGACCTCGCCGAGGAGGAAATCGCCCGCATCCGCGACGAGCTGCCCCGCGCCGAACATGCTTTGCGCCTCGCGCTGCTGCCCAAGGACGCTGCCGATGCCCGCCCCGCCATGCTGGAAATCCGGCCTGGCACCGGCGGGGAGGAGGCCGCGCTTTTCGCGGGCGACCTGCTGCGCATGTACACCCGCTATGCCGAGGCACGTGGCTGGACTGTCGAGATCGTGGATTTGCAGGAGACCGAGCTGGGCGGCATCAAGGAGGTGACAGCGCGGATCGTGGGCGAGGGGGTCTTTGCCCGGTTGAAATACGAATCCGGCGTGCACCGGGTGCAGCGTGTGCCCGAAACGGAGTCGGGCGGACGTATCCATACCTCGGCAGCCACCGTTGCCGTCCTGCCCGAGGCCGAGGCGGTCGAGATCGACATTCCCGCGCAGGACATCCGCATCGACACGATGCGGTCGTCCGGGGCCGGGGGGCAGCACGTCAACACCACCGACTCGGCGGTGCGCATCACCCATCTACCCACCGGGATCGTCGTCACGAGTTCCGAGAAATCCCAGCACCGCAACCGCGAGATCGCGATGGGCGTGTTGCGGGCGCGGCTCTATGACCTCGAACGACGCCGCGCCGAGGAGGAGCGGTCCGCCGACCGCAAGGCGCAGGTCGGATCCGGCGACCGGTCCGAACGCATCCGCACCTACAATTTCCCGCAAGGCCGCGTGACCGATCACCGGATCAACCTGACGCTCTACAAGCTGGGCGAGGTGATGGGCGGCGATCTCGATGACGTCATCGACGCGCTGACCGCCGACGCGCAAGCGCAGATGCTGGCCGAGATGGAGGGGCAGGGGTGAAGGCAGGTCAGGACCGCGCCCCGTCGTGCCGCCGCCCCCCGGAGCCGAACCGGGCTGACCACCGGCGCGCGTTTGCAAGAGTCCGCCATGGTGGCGGGCGCAGGCCGGCCCCATGACGATGACGGGTGCAGTCTGGCTGCGGATGGCGGTCGCCCGTTTGGCCCCGTTGATCGGCCTGCCCGAGGCGCAGCGTGATGCGCGCCTGATCCTGCGTGCGGCAACCGGCTGGTCCGCGGCGCGTCTTCTCAGCGAGGCGGGCGACCCGCTTGCAGCCTCCGTCGAAGCGCAGGCAGAGGCGATGCTCGACCGTCGTGCCGCGCGCGAGCCGCTCGCCCAGATCCTCGGGCATTGGAACTTTTACGGACGCGAGTTTGCCGTCAGCCGTGACGTGCTCACCCCGCGTTCCGATACGGAAACGCTGATCGACCTCGCCCTGTCAGCCCCCTTCGCGCGCCTGATCGACCTCGGCACCGGGTCGGGCGCGATTGCCGTCACGCTGCTGGCCGAGCGTCCCGACGCGACCGGGCTGGCCACGGATGCCTCGCCCGAGGCCCTTGCGGTGGCCCGAAGAAATGCCGAGGCCCACGGCGTTGCCGATCGCCTGACCTTGCAGCGGGCCGATTGGTGGGAGGGCGTCGATGGCGCCTTCGACCTCATCGTGTCGAACCCGCCCTACGTGACCGCGCAGGACTACGCGGGCCTGTCCCCGGAGGTGACCCGATATGAACCGCAGATGGCGCTGACGCCCGGCGGCGACGGTCTTGCGGCCTATCGCGCGATCCTGTCGGGACTGGGTGCGCATGCCGCCAAGGGCGCGCGCCTGCTCTTTGAGATCGGCGAAGACCAGGGCCCTGCATTGCTGGACCTGATGGCCGGGGCGGGGCTTGCGGATTGTGGTCTCCACCCCGATATTAACGGAAAGGACCGCGTGGCCTCGGCCCGAGTGCCCTAGGGTTACGCGGCAAGCGGTGCCGATCCGACACGCGGATGGGCAAAATGCCGCTTCTCACGGCCAAATATGGCGAAAACGTCGTTTTGGCCTTGTTTCGCGCGGGTTTGCGTGCTTACTCAGGTCAAGCGGGCGACGCGGCCTTGGCCGCCGCCGGCGCATTTGCCAGAAATCGCGGACCTGTGTGCTTGCACGTCGGTTCGTCGCACCAGCGGATCGGGGCGTGGGCCTCGTCCCTTTGCAAACCCAGGACAACTGGATCAAAGAACCAATATGAGATCATCTAAGAACCGTTCGCGGTCCAAAGGGAACCGCAACCGCTCGGTCGGCAACATCGTCAACCGTGTCTTTGACAGCTCCGGCCCCGAGGGGAAGGTGCGTGGCACCCCGCAGCAGATCATCGACAAATACAACCAGCTCGCGCGCGATGCGCAGCTGAGCAATGACCGGGTCGCGGCGGAAAATTTCCAGCAGCATGCCGAGCATTACCTGCGGATGCTGGCCGAGGCGCAGCGCGAGCAGGAAGCGCGCCGCGAGCAGCAGCAAAACCAGCAGGGTGGCACCCAGCAGAAGGGCCAGGGCGATCAACGCAAGGGCGATCAGCAGGCCGAGGGCGACGAGCCCAAACAGGACAGCAAGTCCGATGCCAAACCCGAAGCCAAGAGCGAAGGCGACCAGCAAAAGCCGTTTGACGCCGTGATCGACAATTCGGACAGCGACTCCGGCCTTGTCGAAACGCCCGAAAGCAAGCCCAAGCGCACGCGCAGCCGCCGCAAGCCCAAGGAAAGCGCCCCGACCGCCGAGGCCGAGGGCACCGAGGGCGGCGATCAACCGCCGCAAGAGGCCGCTGAATAAGCGTATGTTTCTGACCGGATTGAAAAGGCCGCCTCAATGGCGGCCTTTTTTGGTCTCAGCCTTTTGCCACCTCGCGGGCCAGGGCGCAGAACCCCTCCAGGGGCACCTGCTCGGCCCGGTCCGTGGGCTTGATCCCGGCGGCACGCAACCGCTCCTCGATATCCGGGGCCACGCCCTTCAGGCTGGCGCGCAGCATCTTGCGCCGCTGGTTGAACGCTGCGGCGACCACCCGGCTCAACACGTCCGGGTCGGCTGGAAAGCGCGGCGCGGGCAGGGCGGTCAGGTGAACCACGGCAGAGCGGACCTTGGGGGGCGGGGTGAAGGCCTCGGGCGGCAGGCTCAGCGCGATCTTCGCCTCGGTCCGCCATTGCGACAGGATCGCCAGCCGCCCGTAGGCCTTCGACCCGGGCTGCGCCACGATCCGCTCGGCCACTTCGCGCTGGAACATCAGCGTCAGCGAGGTCCAGAGCGGCGGCCAGGCGGGCGGCGTCAGCCAGCGCACCAGCAATTCCGTTCCGACATTGTAAGGCAGGTTTGCCACCACCTTGACCGGCGGGGTCAGGTGCGCGGCCCAATCGACCTCGAGCGCATCGGCGTTCAGAACCTCCAGCCGACCCGGATAGGCTGCCGCGATTTCCGCCAGCGCGGGCAGGCAGCGGGCGTCTTTTTCCACCGCCACGACGCGCCGCGCGCCTTCCGCCAAAAGCCCGCGCGTCAACCCGCCCGGGCCGGGGCCGACCTCCAGCACATCGGCGCCTGTCAGATCGCCCGCCACCCGCGCGATCCGCGCCGTCAGGTTCAGGTCCAGCAGAAAGTTCTGCCCCAGCGATTTACGCGCGGACAGACCGTGTGCCGCGATGACCTCTCGCAAGGGGGGAAGATTGTCGATGGCGCTCATGCGCCCAGATGCGCAGAAGCCGGTTCCCGGCGCAAGCATCTGCCGACAGGCCCCAACCTGCTGCATCTTTATCCTTCAAATATGCAAGACGCCCAAGGCGTCGGCGCCGGAAGGGGCTCGATGCCCCTGACGGCGCGGTCCCTCGACGGGTCCTAGCGTCGCGCGCTGCGGGCGATGGCCATCTCGGCCGCCATCTCCAGCGCGGCGATCAGGCTGGCCGGGTCGGCGATGCCCTGGCCCGCGATGTCGAACGCCGTGCCATGATCGGGCGAGGTGCGAATGAAGGGCAGCCCCAGGGTCACGTTCACCCCCTGGTCGAAAGCCAGCGTCTTGATCGGGATCAGCGCTTGGTCGTGATACATGCAGATCGCCGCGTCATAGCGGGCGCGGGCCTTGGCGTGGAACAGCGTGTCGGCGGAATGCGGCCCCGACAGCGCCAGCCCCTCGGCTTTCAACGCCTCGATCACCGGGCCGATCAACTCGATCTCTTCCATGCCCATCGCCCCGCCTTCACCGGCATGCGGGTTCAGACCGGCGATGGCCAGGCGCGGCGTCTCGATCCCGAAATCGTGCCTGAGCGCAGCCTCGGTGATGCGGATCGTGTCCATCAGCAAGGGACGGGTCAGGGCCGCCGGCACATCGCGCAGCGCGATATGGATGGTTGTCGGCACCACCCGCAGGTCCGGCCCGGCCAGCATCATCACCACGCGGTCGACGCCGCCCAGATGGGCCAGGTATTCCGTGTGGCCCGGGAAACGGAACCCGGCGCCGTCCTGCAAGGCCTTCTTGTGGATCGGCCCGGTCGTCAGCGCCCCGGCCTCGCCCCGCATCACCAGGTCGACGGCCCGCGCGATCGCCTCGATGACCGCAGAGGCATTTTCTGCCGATGGCCGCCCGGGCTCACGCGCGGCGGGAAAGGCATGGGGCAGGACGGGCAGGCCATGGAAAATCGCCGTCCCGGCCTCAGCCGGGGCATGGATCGGTGCGATGGGCACGCCGAGCCCTTCAAGGTGTTTCGGATCGCCCAGAACGAAAAAGGGCAGCCGACCGGACAGGCGGCCCCAGGCTGCGGCGGCGATCTCGGGGCCGATGCCGGCGGGCTCGCCCAGGGTCAAGACAATCGGGGCAGGCTGTGTCACCGACAGCGCCTCAGCCTTCGGTGTAGAAAATGATGGCGTCCGCGCGCAATTCCTGCAGGTAACTGGATGCGAAGGCTTCCAGCCGCTGCGAGAACAGGGCTGCACGCACCTCTTCATAGGCGGTGTCCGGCACGTCGTAATTGCGCTCGCACAACATGGTCATCAACAGAACCGCGCCTTCTCCTCGTGTCACCTCGGTCGAGAACTCGTTCTCGTCGAGGCGCGACAAGGCCACGGCGATGTCGCTGGGGATCTCGCGCACGGCTTGGGTCACGCGCTCGAACCCGCCGGGCAGCACGCCGTAGAAATCGTCGCAGGTATCCACCTGGTCGCCTAGGCGCTGTGCCTCGGCCAGCGCCTCGGCCGTGCGCCCGCCGGGGATGGCGATGGTCAGGTAATCCACGGAGGACACTTCGGGGGCGGCCACGGTCGGCTCGCTCAGGCCGCGCAATTGGAACAACGCCACGGCGTTGCCGAGATTGATCGGCTCGGTCACCTGCCCGACGGACATGTTCATCATCATCTGCTGCATTTGCGGCGGAAGGGCCGTCAGGGGGCGCCAATCGGTCAGGCCGCCATTCTCGCGCGAGGGGGCGGCGGAAAACCGGCTGGCGGCTTCCGAAAAGCGGCTGGTCGAGCCCTGGACCTGCGCGCGCAGCCGGTTCAATTCGCTGACGAGGTTCGCCTGGTTCTGCGCCGTGATCGGCACGATCAACTCGGCCAGTCGCACGCGCATCCCGCCGGTGTCGAACCCTGCGGCAACGGCGCGCTCGACTTCATCTTCGCTGACCTCGGCCTGCCGCCCGAACCGCGCACCGACGACATTGCGCCAGGTGATCCCGTTCGCCACGAAATCCCGGAAGGTCTCGGGCGCCACGCCTTCCTCGACCAGCGCGCGGATGAACTGCTCGGGGCCGAGGTTGGCGCGGGCGGCGAATTCTTCGACGCCGGCCTCGATCTGTTCGGCGTCCGCAACCAGCCCCATCATCTCGCCGGCCTGACGCTTCAGGCGTTCTTCGATCAGGGTTTCCAGCACCTCGTCGGCGCCGGTGTTCGGGGCGTTGAGAACCTCGAGGAACTGCTGACGTTGCCGGATTTCGTAGTAGGTGACGACATCGTCATTCACACGCGCCGCCGCCGAGAACGGGCTTTGCGCCGTGACCGGCAGGGCCATCACGAGAAGCATCGCCAACCCCGCCGTCACAAGGGCAAGGAAGGGGATCGGCATCAAGCGCGGTGTCTGGTGAAACTGGGTCATACGGTCTGCTCTTCGTCTGCGGTGCGGCATCGGCCGGAGGCCTGGCCCGGGGCCGCGCCGGCGGTCTTGCGTTTCGTCCCTCGACACATGGCCCTGCAAGGGGGCGCTGTGCAACCCCTCATGACCCATGCGTCATTGTCGGCAGGCGCGCGCCTGACTGCGGCCCTCGCGCGTCGCGCCAAAGCCGCTCAGCGATACGGTCAGCCCGAAGGACGTGGCCGGTTCCAGGTCGCTGGCTGTCGTGTAGCGGCGTGACATCGTGAATTCGACGTCCACGCATTCGTTTTGGTAGCCGATGGACAACCCGGTGCGGGTCGGTTCATCTTCCACGAAATCGTAGCGCCAATCGACACCGGCTTGCCAGAAATCGTCGATCCGGTAACTGGCATCGAGCGCCCATTCGGACAGGTCCTCGTCGCGCCCCTCGGCTTGATCGGCCTCAAGCCAGATATAGCTGGAGGCGAGGTCGTAGCTCTCGTTCGTCCATGTCAGGGCGATCTCGTTCGAGGTGAAGTCGAAATCACTGTCGAAAATTGCCCGGTTGATCAGGCGCCACTGGTCATCAAGGCCGACATGGGCCGCGAAGAGCCAGTCGGACTGCAACCCGTCGAGGCCCGACCCGGCGGTGAAAGGGTTGATTTCCTCTTCGCGCAGAACGAGGCCCGCCGTGATGCCAGCGGACCATCCCAGCGGGTCGGTGCGGGTGTAGTTCAGGCCGATATTGGCCCGCGTACCTTCCTCGCGCCGGTCGGAGCCGGGGTAACGGTCCAGCGCAAAGAGATTCGCCTCGTCGAATTCCACGATGGCGCTGTCTTCCACGGGGACGCTGTCGCCTGTCGTGCGTGACCATGCCAGTTGAACGACCGGCTCCAACAAGTGGCTGACGCCGTTGGCTGTCACGTTCTGGGTCGGCCAGCGCAGTTCGATCTGACCGTAGGGCGTCACGCGCGTCGTGGTGCCGTTCAGCGCCGGATCTTCGGACACGCTGTAAAGATCTGCGAAGAGTGCGGCCTCGTAGGTCAGCAACACGCCTGCGGGCAGGACGTGAGAGCGCTGCCAGTCGATGCCCGCCGTCAGGCGCGAAACGTCGGTGCCAAGCGGCGGCGTCGATGGATCGAGCGGGACGGTGTAGCCGATCTCGTCAGACGGGCGAGCATAGCTCATCGCTTCGAGGCTCAACTCGGCGATCCCGCCGATCAGGTCCGGAATAAAGCGTCGCGTGTAGCTGGCCTGGGCCACCTGGGTCGTCAACTCGTCGTTGTCGACGCCGTCGCGCAGGGAATTGTAAAGCGTGCCACCGGCTTCGAAATAGCTGTCCGCATCGACGCGGCTGATGCGCAGGAAACTTTCCAGAAGGTCGGGATCGTCGAAATCGTATGTCGTCAGGTAGCCGTCGTCGGTGACGGCCTCGAGCGCGAAATCCAGTTCAAGATCGCGCGGCAGGTCGAAATGGCCATAGGCGAACAGGAAACCGCGCAGGTCGTCGTCGGTCAGGTCGTCGGCGGTGATCGCGCCCGTCGCGCCGATGCCGCCATTGCGGAAGGCCTGCCGGTAGCGCAACTCCACCGTCTGGCTGTCGCCGGTGCCCAGCCATGGCGTCAGCGTCAGGTCGGCATGGTCGCCCAGCATGATGAAATAGGGCACCTGCAATTGCGTCCCGGTCACATCATCCGAGCGGATCGAGGGCGCGAGGAAACCGGTTGCCCGGTTCAGCGAGGGGTCCGGCAGACGCATCTGCGGCAGGTACATGACCGGCACGCCCATCACGCGGAATTGCGCGCCCTCGAAATAGAGCTGCTGTTCCTCGGCGTCATGGATCACGCGTTCGGCGCGGATTTCCCACAGCGGGACCGGGTTGCCGAAGCAGACTTCGCAAGAGGACGCGACGGCCTGGTACATCTGGGTGTAGCGCCCGTCGGTGCGGTCGATCTGCGTCGCCGCGATCTGCAACTGCCGATCCAGCACCAGCCGTGCCGATTGCAGCACGCCGTTTTGCAGGTCCGCCGACAGGTCGGCGAAATCCGCGACGATGATCGTGTCGCCCGTGCCGTCGATCAGGGTGATCGGACCTTCGACCGTGATCTGGTCGCCGTTCTGGCTGTACGTGATGGCGCCGGCGCGCAGCCGGGTGCCCTGCCAGAAAACCTCGACCCCGCCGCGCGCGGTAATGGCCTGTCCCACGCTGTCGAACTGGATGTCATCGGCGATCAGGGTTGCGGGCACGCCTTGAGCGCGCGTTCCGTCCAAGGGGGCGAACGCGATCAGCCCCGCGGCAAGGGCCGTCGTCACGATATGACGCGCGCGGCGTGTCATCCGTCCTCCGTGTGCAACAACAGCCCCACTGCCAGCAGAATGGCGGCCACGGGGGGCGCCCAAGCGACCAGCGTGGCGGGCAGCTGTCCGGTCTCACCCAGAACTTCTGCGAAATCTCGGATAAAGAACACCCCGAATCCAAGTAAAACCGCACCCAAGACCATAATTCCCGTCTTGCCGAATCGCGTATGCCGCATCGTGAAGCCCGCGCCGATCAGAACCATGGCCGAGAGCATCAGCGGATTCGACAATTGCATCTGTAGCCAGATGCGATGTTGAACGGCGGCAAACCCGGCGGCGTTCAACTGCGCGATGAAGCCGGGCAGCTCGTAGATCGGCACCGTCTCGGGCGCGCCGAAACTGTCGCGAATCTGCTCGGCCGTGAGCGTCGAGGGCAGGACGAGCCGTTCGAACCGCTCGGCGGCGGCCTGCGGGTTGGCGGCGCCCGCGATGGGCCAGAGCGTGACCCCCGTCAGGTCCCAGGCGCCGTCTTCGAGAAGCGCCTCGCGTGCCGTGATCCGCTGGGTCAGCAGGCCGTTGGCGTCGAACCCGAAAAAGGTGGCGCCGAACAGATGTGTGCCGTCCGAATTGGTCGCGTCGGCATGGATCACTGTCTGGCTGTCGGGCGTGCCCTGCCGCAGCCACAAGCCTTCGTCGCTGACCGAGAGGGTGCGCTCCTCCAGCCCGCGCATCCGGGCGAAGGTCAGATCGTATTGCCGCGTGGTGGCCGCCACGATCGGGTTCAGCACCGCAAGCGCCGCGACGCCCAGCAGGAAGGCCACCGCAACCGGCGAGGCTGCGGACCGCAGGGCCGAGCGACCTGCCGCGCGCACCACAACCAGTTCCGAGGTGCGCGCCAGCCCAAGGAACATGAAGAGCGTTGCGATCATGACGAAGAGGGGCAGCCAAGCATAAAGCGCGCCGGGCAGGTTCAGCAGCGAAAGCTGGAACACCGCGCCCAGTCCGTTGTCGGGCCCGACACGCCCCAGGTGTTCGGCAATGTCGATGGGCATGAGGATGCCCACGAAGACCGCCACGACAATGAAGAGCGCACGCAAGAAGCGACGGGCGATATAAAGATGCAGGATCATGCCGGCACCGCCCTGATGCGGCGCATCAGACCGCTGCGCCGCCGTCGGCTTAGCCCGGCAAGCACGAGCAAGGCCAAGGTGATTGCCGCGGCGAGGCCAGCCTGCAAATAGGCCAGGGGCCAGAGCGACGGATCGCGCGTGGCCGTCGCCTCGGACCAGTTCCAGACCACCTGCAATGGCACGATCAGAATGACCGCGATCAGGATCTGCCGCCAGACCCCGAAGCGCGAGAAATGCCCCAGCATCAGCGTCGCCGCGGCGATCAGGGGGGGGAACATGACGAACAGTGAACGCCCGATCCGGTCATGCCCTTCATAGAGCACATCGGCCAACGGGTCGCGCAGGGCCTCGGCCAGCGTTTCATCGGCGAAGATCAGCGTCAGCGTCGAGAGTTCCCGCGCATCAAGGCGCCGCGCCCCGCCATCGGCGATCAGGGCCCCGATATCATAGGTGAAATCGGCGAATTGCACCGTCGAGAGCCGCCCCGTTTCACGGTCCAGCGACTGCGCCATCCCGTCGAACATCACAAGCCGCGGCCCGGTTTCGGACCGCACCAGAAGGGCCGTGGTGGCGGTGTAGGTCACCTCGACCGTATCGGCCGACGCATCTTGCAGGAACAGGTCGCGAAACTCGCCCAACTCGGTGATCTCGCGGATGTAGACGGTCAGCCCGTCCGCCGGGTGGATGAACTGCCCCTCGCGCAGGAAACGGCCCGTGACATCCTCGCCCACTTCGGCGCGGCGGTCATTGTATTGGCCGCGTGCCGCCGGGGCGAGGACATTGGCGAGGATCAGAACGAGGATCGTCAGCATCATCCCGAACAGAAACACCGGGCGCAGCAACCTTGCCGCCGACAGGCCGGCGGTCTGCAACACCACCAACTCGCTTTCGTTGATCATCCGGTTGAAGACGTAAAGCGTCGCCACGAAGCTGGATACCGGCAGGACCATCAACATGATCTCGGGCAGGCTGAGCGCGGTGAATTCCAGGAACACCGACAGGTTCTGCCCGTCCGCGATCAGCGCATCGAACAAATCGATCGCCGCCTCGATCCAGTAGACGGAGACGAGGACGAGGCTGAAAAAGCCGAACAGCACCATAAGCTGCGCAAGGATATAGCGGTCATACCGCCCCACGCCGTTTCGCCCCCATCGTCTGGCACTTCCCTTCCTCGGGTCTTTGGCGCGTGGCGCGAG
Source organism: [Roseibacterium] beibuensis (assembly GCF_039542305.1). NCBI lineage: Bacteria > Pseudomonadati > Pseudomonadota > Alphaproteobacteria > Rhodobacterales > Roseobacteraceae > Roseicyclus > [Roseibacterium] beibuensis. The sequence goes on from NZ_BAABHW010000001.1 coordinate 906,307, forward strand.
GACCCCAGATGATGCGCCCGGTGGCAGCCGAACGCGGTTATCTTGTTTTAATCCAATTCCATCGCCGCCGTAAGGGTGATCTGGCCTTCCGCCCATCGCCGCCCTAATGTCGCGACAAGAATGACACGCTGACCTGAGCAGGGGGCCTTGGCCATGACGACGCCGATCACCATCGACTTCACCGAAACCGATCTCGACGCGCTGAAGGACGCCGGGGGCACCCTGGCCGTGATCGTCACACCCGAGGGCAAGCTGGACCCCGCCGCGCGCCGCCTGAACCGTCTGACCAAGGGCACGCTGGCCCGGCTGGTCGAGGCGGATCGGTTCGCCAAGGCCAAGGAAGGGGATGCGATCACGATGGCGTTCCCCGCCGGGATGGCGGCCGACATGCTGGTGGTGCTGAAACTCTCGCGCCGCCCGTCGGTCGAGGACGCGCGCAAGGCCGGGGCATCGCTGGCCAAGGTGCGGGGCAAGGGCGCGCTGACGCTCTGCGCCGGATCGACCAACAAGATCGAGGAACTGGCCCTCGGCCTCAGCCTGCGCAGCTACGATTTCACCGATCACAAGAGCGATGACAGCGACCCTGCCGAGGGCGCGACCGTCATGGTCACCAAACCCGATGCCGCCACTGATGCCTGGGCCGACAAGGCCGCGCTGGCCGACGGTGTGTTTTTCACCCGTGACCTCGTGAACGAACCCGCCAACGTTCTGACCACCGTGGAGTTCGCCGGGCGCCTCAAGGCGCTGTCGGGGCTGGGGGTCGAGGTTACCGTTCTGGGGGAAGACGAGCTTGAACAGCTCGGGATGCGCGCCCTTCTGGCCGTTGGGCACGGGTCCGAAAGCCCCTCGAAGGTCGTGGTGATGGAGTGGAAGGGTGGCGGTGACGAGGCGCCGCTTGCGCTGGTTGGCAAGGGCGTCGTCTTCGACACGGGCGGGATCAGCCTGAAACCCGCCGGCGGCATGGAAGACATGACCATGGACATGGGCGGCGCGGGCGTCGTGGCAGGGGCCATGCGCGCCATCGCGCAGCGCAAGGCCAAGGCCAATGTCGTGGGCCTTGTCGGGCTGGTGGAAAACATGCCCTCGGGCCGGGCGCAGCGTCCGGGCGACGTTGTCAAATCCATGAAGGGCGATACGATCGAGGTCATCAACACCGATGCCGAGGGGCGCTTGGTGCTCTGCGATGTCATGTGGTACGCGCAAGAGAAATTCGCCCCCGCCGGGATGGTCGATCTGGCGACGCTGACCGGCGCGATGGTCATCGCGCTGGGGCATGAGAATGGCGGCGTCTTCTCGAACAACGATGCGTTTGCCAATGCCTTTCTCAAGGCTGCCGCCGCCGAGGGCGAAGGCGCGTGGCGTCTGCCGATGGGGCAGGCCTATGACGATTTGCTCAAAAGCCGCATCGCCGACATGAAGAACGTGGGCGGGCGCGCGGCGGGCTCGATCACGGCGGCGCAGTTCCTCGGGCGTTTCGTCAAGGAAGACACGCCGTGGATCCATCTCGACATCGCGGGGGTGGCCAGTGTGAAATCCGACACGATGCTGGCGCCGAAGGGCGCAACGGGCTGGGGCGTTCTGGCGCTCGACCGGCTCGTGCGTGACAATTACGAAGGGTAGGGCGGTTGGGCGCGGCCTTTTTCTACCACCTGACGCGCCAGCCGCTCGACGTGACGCTGCGCAGCCTGCTGGAGAAGTCGCTCCAACAGGGGTGGCGCGTGGCCGTGCGCGGCAGGACCGACGACATGCTGGAACGGCTGGATGCGCAGCTCTGGCTTGGGCCGTCGGGGGACGAGTTCCTGCCGCACGGACGGTCCGGCGGGCCGCATGATACCGATCAGCCGATCCTTCTGACCACCGCAGAGGCGGCGGTCAACCAGCCCGATTGCCTCGTCTCCGTCGAAGGGGCCGCCGTGAGCGCACCGGAGGTCGCCGCGCTGTCGCGCGTCATGATCCTGTTCGACGGGCATGACTCGGCGGCTGTCCAGACGGCCCGCGAACAGTGGAAATCCCTGACCGACGCAGGGGCAGAGGCGAAATACTGGTCGGAAGAATCCGGTCGGTGGGAAATGAAGGCGCAATCCGGCGGGCGAGACGGCGCCTGACGGGCGCGTCAGCGCTCCAGCAGCAAACGCCCGTCGGCAATCTCGATGCGGTCGAACCGTCGCAGGTAGCTCATCCCCAGCAGGCTGGCGCGCATCTCGGCGCCGTTCACCACGACGCGCACCCCGGTGTCCACGATACCACCCAGTTCCAGCGCATCGACCCGGACGGGCGAGGTTTCGACGATGCCATTCGCGGTACTGGCGCGGCCCGAGAAGATCAGCGAGTCGAGGTCGAGCCCCGCCCGTTCGGCATCCGATCGGTTGAGCACCACGTCGCTTGCACCTGTGTCGACGACAAAGCGCACCGGCGTGCCGTTGACCCCCAGAACCAGGTAGAAATGCCCGTCGGCGGCTTGCGGCACCTCGATCCGTGTGCCTTCCATCATCACCGATTGGCGCGGGGCGAGGTCGTTGCGGATGTCGGTGACGAGGCCTACGGCGACGATGGCGCCGAGGAAAATGAAAATCCAGATCGCCGCGTATTGCGTCAGCTTTCCGATATTGCGGCGGTTCGAGGCCATAAGCCAACCGGCAATCGCCGTACCCAGCAGCGCAAGGTAGATCAGGCTTCCGATTTGTTCGCCATTCAGCATCAGCACACCCCTTTGCCCAACATATAGGGTGGATGAGGCGTCAGATCACGGCCAGGTCGCGCAAACCGTCGATCACGAATTGCACCGACAGGGCGGCCAGCAGCATGCCCAGGAGCCGCGTCACCACGTTGATCCCGGTCTCGCCCAGCAGGCGCTCCAACCGCCCGGCCAGCAGGAACAGCGTGAAGACCACCAGCAAGACGACCGCCATGACCGCATGGATCAGCGCGATGTGCAGCAGATCGCCCCCTTCCTGCCCGGTCAAGAGGATCATCGTCGCGATGGAGCCGGGTCCCGCGATCAGCGGGATCGCCAACGGAAAGACCGACGGGTCGTCCGAATGCTCGGCCTCGGCCTGACCCTGCCGGCGCTGGCTGCGTCGTTCGAACAACATGTCGAGGGCGGTCAGGAACAACAGGATGCCGCCTGCCATGCGAAAGGCCGGCATGGAGATCCCGAGGAAGTTCAGCACCGCTTCGCCTGCCATGCCGAACAGCGTCAGCAAGCCAAAGGCCACCAGGCACGAGCGGATCGCCACCTTGCGCCGTTGCACGGCATCCATCCCCGCCGTCAGCGCCACGAAAAGCGGCGCCATGCCAATCGGGTCGATGATGACGAAGAGCGCCACGAAGGCGGGGATATATGCGGCCAGTTCCATGCTGAGACCCGTGCCGCGCGGGCGCGCAAAGGTCAATGCTCATGGATCGAAAAAGGGCGGGTCGGGGCGCGCGCCTCGGGTGCAAACGAGACACGCGCCCCGGCCCCTTCAGCGCATGAAATCTGCGCTGGTCACGGCGCCGTCCCCGTCCCGGTCGATCTGATCGAGCCAGCTTTCGGCTCCGGCGATGAACTCTTCACGTGTGACGCTGCCGTTTCCGTCGGTGTCGTTGGGGGGCAGGCCAAGCCCGTCGGCCACCCTCTGCATCATCTCGCGGGCCGGGGCAGGCCCTTCGAAATTCTCCATGTCGGCAATCCGGGCCGCGTCGAAGGCGACGTATTCCTCGGCGCTCAGGACGCCGTCCTCATCGGCGTCGAACATGCCGAAGACGGTGCCGCGCATCTCTTGCAGTTCGGCCAGTGTGGCGGTGCCGTCGGCGTCGAGGTCCCATGCGGTCATGAATTGCGATCCCGGCGCGGCGTGCGCATCGGCAAAGGCCGCGCCCGCGCCAATGGCCAGGATCAGCAAGGTCGTTTTCAGGGTGGTCATGTGTCTGTGTTCCTCGGGTCAGGCCACGGGATGTTTCATCCGGGCCATGACGTTGGTTTTCTGAACGAATTGCTGCACCAGCGCGCCCACGACATGGAGTGCGATCAGGGCCAGCAGAACGAATTTCAGGATATTGTGCGCCGTCGCGGCGCCTTCGGCCCCGCCAAACCACGCAACCGAGCCGGAGATCGGCATCAGCAGCAGCAGGGCATAAAAGGCCCATTGCGTCGCGAGCGCCACCTTGGCCTTGCCAGGTGCGCTTTCGTCTCCCGCCGGGGCGGGGGCGCCGTGGCTGAAGCGCAGGGCGAGGCGCCAGATGGTCAACAGGGCGACCAGCGCGCCCAGAAACACGTGCTGCGCGATCATCGGGTTGAAGGCGATCTCGGCCCCGTTCAACCAATCGGCCCAGGCTTGCGAAATCGCACCCTTGAAGACGTATTGCAGGGCGACGAGGCCCATGATGATCCAGTGAAGGCGGATCTGCGTCCGCGTGTATCCGGCGGGGGTGGCCATGACAGGGCTCCTTCAATTTGCACCTGTCAATAATATACATAAGAAATATATGTTTTGAAATGCGGCCTGCGCGCGGCACGCTGTCGCGCCGCGCGGTCAAGATTTAAAAACAATTTCAATGAGTTAGAGGGGTCGCCTTAAGTCGCATCCGCCTGTTCGAGACGTTCGGCTGCGGCCATCCAGAGGGCCTCGGCGCGGTCGAGGCCGTCCATCACCTCGGCGTATTTCCTCTGCCAAACCCCAAGATCGCCCGCGCGGTCGTCTTCGTAAAGCGCGGGATCGGCCAGTTTCGCGGCCAGTTTCTCGCGCATCTCCTCGATCTTCTGCACGCGCGCTTCGGCGCGGCGGACCTCGGCGCGCAGTTCCTTGATCTGGTCCGGACTGGGGCGCTTGGGTTTGGGTTTTTCCGCAGCTTTCTCGGGTTTTGGCGGCTTGTCCTCGCCCTTCAACAGCATCTGCCGATAGCTGGCCAGATCGCCGTCATAGGGGGCGACGCGCCCGTCCTTCACCAGCCAAAGCCGGTCGGCCACCAGGCTGAGCAGATGCATGTCATGGCTGACGAGGATCACCGCGCCGGAATAGGCGGTCAGCGCCTCGACCAGCGCCTCGCGGCTTTCGATGTCGAGGTGGTTGGTCGGTTCGTCCAGGATCAGCATATGCGGCGCGTCCAGCGTCGCCAGCAGAAGCGACAGGCGCGCCTTCTGCCCGCCGGACAGCTTGCCCACCAGCGTTTCGGCCTGGTCCGCGCCAAGGCCGAAGCCCGCCAGCCGCGCACGCAGTTTCGGCGGCGCCTCGTTGGGGCGCTCACGTTGGATGTGCTGGAGCGGCGTCTCGTCGAGGTGCAACTCGTCCACCTGGTGCTGCGCGAAATACCCGACCCGCAGCTTGGACGAGGCGGTGACGCGCCCCTCCATCGTCTGCAACTTGCCCGCCAGCAGCTTGGAGAGGGTGGATTTCCCCTCGCCATTGCGGCCCAGCAGGGCGATGCGGTCATCCTGGTCGATCCGCAGGTTCAGCCGCGCCAGAACGGCCGTGCCGTCATAGCCCACCGACGCCCCTTCGAGGTTCACGATGGGCGGCGACAGCTGGTCCGGCTCGGGGAAGGTGAAGACGGTGCGCGCGGCATCCTCGGGCGCGCGGATCGTTTCCATCCTTTCCAGCATCTTGACCCGCGATTGCGCCTGTTTGGCCTTGGAGGCCTTGGCGCGGAACCGGTCGACGAAGCTTTGCAGATGAGCGCGCTGCGCATCCTGCTTCTTGGCGGCGGCGGCCTGCACCGCGCGCTGTTCGGCCCGGGTCCGGGCGAAGGTGTCGTAGCCCCCGGAATAGAGCGTCAGCTTCTTGTCGGTCAGGTGCAGGATATGCCCCACCGCCCGGTTCAGCAGATCGCGATCATGGCTGATGACCAGGACGGTGTGCGGGTATTTCGCCAGGTAGCTTTCCAGCCACAGCGCGCCTTCGAGGTCGAGGTAGTTGGTCGGTTCGTCCAGCAGCAGCACATCGGGCTGCGCAAACAGCACGCCCGCCAGCGCCACGCGCATGCGCCAGCCGCCCGAGAAGGCGGAACAGGGCATCTGCTGCTCGGCATCGGTAAAGCCCAACCCCTTGAGGATCGAGGCGGCGCGCGCCTCGGCCGACCAGGCGTCGATATCGGTCAGGCGCGTCTGGATGTCGGCCATGCGGTGTCCGTCTGCCGTTTCGGCCTCGGCCAGCAGGGCGGCGCGTTCGACATCGGCCTCCAGCACCGTGTCGATCAGCGACGTCTCGGACGACGGCACCTCCTGCGCGACGCCGCCGATGCGGGCGCGGGCGGGCACCTCGATGCTGCCGCTGTCCAGCGTCAACTCGCCCCGGATCAGGCGGAAGAGCGTCGTCTTGCCGGTGCCATTGCGGCCCACGATGCCCACCTTGTGCCCGGCGGGAATGGTGGCCGAGGCCCCTTCCAGAAGGGACCGGCCGGCGACGGAATAGGAGATGTCTGAGATACGCAGCATGGGCGCGGTGTGACGTGCCGCGTGCGGGCTGTCAATCATCGCCTTTTCAACCCGCAACCCCCGTGTTAGAGGGCGCGCGATCCTTAACCCACCCCGTTTCAACGGAGCGAGACATGGCCATTCAGCGCACCTTTTCCATCATCAAGCCCGACGCCACCAAGCGCAACCTGACCGGCGCGATCAACGCCAAGATCGAAGCCGCCGGCCTGCGCATAATCGCGCAGAAGCGCATCCACATGACCCCCGCCCAGGCCGGCACCTTCTACGCCGTCCACAAGGAGCGCCCCTTCTACGGTGAACTGTGCGAATTCATGGCCTCCGAGCCGGTCGTCGTGCAAGTGCTGGAAGGTGAGAACGCGATTGCGAAGTACCGTGAAGTGATGGGCGCCACCGATCCGGCCGAAGCCGCCGAAGGCACCATCCGCAAGGAATTCGCGCTGTCCAAGGGCGAGAACTCGGTCCACGGTTCGGACGCACCCGAAACCGCAGCCGAGGAAATCGCGTATTTCTTCGCCGGGCTTGAACTGGTCGGCTAAACGTCGGCGATACCGGATTGCGAAGGGGCGGGTGCCGCGGTCGGCGCCCGCCCTTTTTCGTGCAGGTGCTGCCGCAGGGTCGCGATGCTGCGGCGGTTGGCCTTGAACCCGATGTCGAACACGTCGCCGAGCACGGGCACGAGACCCACCGCGTAATCCAGCGCATAGGTGCCGGTCATGCGCAAAAGGACGGGTGTTGAGGCCCCAAGCCGCCGCGCCGACAGCAGGATGTAGGCGGCAGGGGCGAGGGCGAGCGTATCGCCCACGCCCGGGATCAGGCCGATCAGCCCGTCATACCCGATGCGGATTCCGGTGAAGGGAATGCGGAACGCGCTGTCCAGCCGGGTCGCCAGTCGATCGAGCCGTTCCAAGTGCCTTTGGGTCTCGGGGCCGGTCATCGGTTACACCGTGCGCGGCTGGTCGCGCAGGATGATGTACAGCGCGTGCACGATGCCGGGGATGTAGCCCAAAATCGTCAGAACGATATTGATCCAGAAATGCTTGGTCAGGCCGACCTCCAGAAACACGCCAAGGGGCGGCAGGATGATGGAGGCGATGATGCGCAGGATATCCATGATGATCTCCCTGTGAGGCTGCGTCATTGTCTGTGACGGGAACGGTCATCATCGGGATAGGTTCCGACGGCCTCCCACTCGGGGGCCGTTTCGACCCGTGCGCGCATGGGGGTGTGGGTTTGGTGTATCTGCAACAAAACCGATAAATCAGATATTCCAAAAGAAAAGGCCGCCTCGTATGAGACGGCCTTTGGTCTTTTGGGGACTGCGCGGGGGAAGCGCCCGTCGCAGTCCCCTGTTCGGCGCCCGACCCGCCGGGAGGAGGGAGGGGAGAGTGCGCCGAAACTGGTGTTTACATCGGCTCGGGCAGCGGCGTATCCGCGGTGCGCGTCGGCAGGACCGGGTGCACGACCTCGGGGATTTCGCCGGTCAGCGTGCGCAGGAAGGCGGCGATGTCCGAGATCTCCTGTTCGCTGAGTTCGGCACCCAGCTGGGCGACGCCCATGACGGCCACGGCTTCTTCCAGGTCCCAGACGGCGCCGGAGTGGAAATAGGGGGCGGTCAGTTCGATGTTGCGCAGCGGTGCGGCGCGGAAGACGTAATCGTCTATCGCGGTTTCCGTCACGGCAAAGCGGCCGCGGTCGCCCTCGGGCAGCACGTTGGCACCCGGACGCTCGACAAGGCCGAACGGGTAATAGTCCTGGCCACCCATGTTGACGCCCGCGTGGCAAGCGGCACAGCCCTGATCGATAAAGGCGTTCAGGCCGGCCAGTTCCTGTTCATCCAGGCTGTCGGCCCCCATCAGGAACTGGTCGAACCGCGAGTTCGGCGTGGTCAGCGTGGCTTCGAATGCCTCGATGGCAAGGGCGAAATTGTCAAAGGTGACAGGATCTTCCTCGCCCGGGAAGGCCTCCTGGAAGGCGTCCACATAGGCCTGCATGGAGTTCAGCGTCGCGATCACGCGCTCGGGCGTGTTGTTCATCTCGACACCGGCCTGAACCGGGCCGGTGGCCTGTTCGGCAAGGTCGGCGGCGCGACCGTCCCAGAACTGGGCGACGTTGAACACGGCGTTGAACACGGTGGGCGAGTTGCGCGGACCGGCCTGCCAGCCATGGCCAATCGAGGTTTCCAGGCCGTCGACCCCGCCCGTGCCGACATTGTGGCAGGACTGGCAGGAGAACAGGCCCGAGCGTGACATGCGCGGATCGAAGAACAGCATCGCACCGAGATCGACACGCTGGCGGGTGACCATGTTGCCGTTGGCTAGATCGGGGGTCGACAGCGGGATCGGCTCGAACAACTCGTTTGCGTATTCACGCAACTCATCGTTCGCCAGCGCGGGACCTGCAAGGGCGGTTGCAAGGGCGACACCGGCGGTGAGCGTGGTGCGGAACATGGTATGACACTCCATTCGGTTTGCGCGCTTCCTGGAAGCCCGTTGGAATGATTCCAGAGTATGCGAAGGTGCACGGAAAAGTGTTTGACATGGGTCAACTTCCGTCGCGTCAAAAAGAAACTTTTTGGGTTCGCTTTTTAACGGCGGGCGCCGGTCCCGATCCGGTCGAGGATCCGTTCGAGTTCGGGGTGTGCACCGCCGCTCTGCCGGGTCCTTGCGACGATCGCGTCGAAGGTTTCGCGCAGCGCGGCTTTCTCGGCGCCTTTGCAGTCGTTCCAGGGGCGTCCTTGCAGGCTCATGACCAAGACGTAGAACCCGATGAAATGCGGCCGCGTGCCGGTTTCGATCATGCGGGTGTAGGCGGTTTCCGCCCCGATCCGTCGCAGCTCGGTCGCCGTGCGAATGCCCGCGCGGGCGAGGGCCGGTCCGATGTTGCGGATCGTGGTGACGGAGTCTTCCGCCGGGGTGTTGCTCATCCTCGGGACCTCCCGAAGATCAGCCTATCAGATGCTGGCCCAATCCTTGAAGCGGACCGGGGCCGGGCGCGGTTTTTCGGGCTTCTGGCCCTTCGCCGGGGTGGGTTGAGGTGCTGTCGGCATAATATTGCTCCAAACCGTCATGAAACGTAATTTCATGAAAGTCTAATTCTTGCCACAAATCGAGCAAAACCGGGGAAACAATGTGGCGGAATTGTGTCCGCCGCCGCAACGTTGCACGGCGGACACAGGGGCAAGTGCCTGTCAGCCCGTGGATTTCAGCGCATCGTAATTCGCCTTGATCCGCTCGAGGATGTAATCGCCCGCGGTGATCGGCGGGTATTTCCCGGCCGGGCCACGCAGGACGAAATCCTTGTTGGCCTGTGCGAAGAAGGGGATCGAGTAGCGCGGCCCGAGATACTCGTCAGGGCGCGGCATCCGCACGCGGTGCGGGTTCGACAACAGGCGGTCATCGGACCAGCGCATCAGCATGTCGCCGATATTGCAGGTGATGATGCCGGTGACCGGTTCGACACTGGTCCAGGCGCCATCTTCGGCGGCGTAGCCGGGGCAGACCTGCAACCCGCCCTGGCCGGTTTTCTGATGCAAGAGCGTCAGGCAATCGAAATCGGTATGGGCACCGGCCCGCCAGCCCTCGAAATCCTCGGGCTTGGCGTTTTCCATCGGCAGGTAGTGGATCAGGCGCAGGGTGGATTGATACTCGGGCGAGGCCGGGTCATGGGCGCGGGTAAAGAGATCTTCGGCAAACCCCAGTTTCAGAGCGAAACACGAGAGCACCTTCATCGCGACCTCCCGGTTGGCGCGCTCGAAGGCCAGCATCTTGTCCTTGAACGCGGGCAGCGCCGCTTCGGCTGGCCAGAGGCCGTCCATGCGGGGCAGGGTGATCTGGTAGCTTTCCTTCTGATCCGGCGTACCGGTCGAGGGGCGAACCTGCGCCTTGAACTCCCAACCCGCGTTGGTGCCGGGGCGCAGCGGCATGGTTTCCTTCACCTCCATGGGCTGGGCGAAGAATTTTTCGGACAGCGCGAACGCCTCCTCGATCTGTGCCAGCGGGATGCCGTGGCCGGTCAGTTGGAACAGGCCGAGCGTGGTCGCGGCCTGCCACAGCTGGTCGGCGATCTCGGCCTTGCGGGTCTCGAATTCGCCCAGGTCGATCAGGGCGACCTGATGTGTTCCCTCGGTGCCCATCCCCCCGATGCGGGATTCCCGGTTCAATTCGTCGTAGCTGTAGCTGCCGGTCGATGCGGTCATGGTCGTTCTCCTGTTCCGGGGCCCGGACGGCCCGCGCGTGAAACGGGAGCAATGACCCGGACGCCCTTGCGCCCTGACTGCTTCTACTCCGCGAAAAAGCTGACGATCCGGCCAAGTGGAAGAGAGACGAGGAGGCGGATCGTCAGCCAGTCTTTTCGCGTCGGCGCCTTTGAGATCGGCAAAGGAAGGGAGGAGACTGATCCCGAGGCGTCCGACAATCTGAAAGTCGCACGGGCTCGGCGCTGCGCACAGGCAAAGCGTGCCGCTGCGTCGCGGCATTCGGCACTTGCACAATTCTTGAGCGAAACTTCTGGCGCCGCCCCGCGATATTGTGCGGTTTCGGTGCCGGTTTCGGGCGATCCCCGCGACTCGCAACGAAAAACGCCCCGCCCGAGATTGGGCGAGGCGTTGACGTGCCGGGCGGGGTGAGCCGCCGGGCAGGCATCTCAGATGGCGAGGTATTCCTCGCGCAACTCGTTGTTATCCAAGACCTCCTTGGCGTCGCCGTCAAAGACGACCGAGCCGGTGTCGAGGATCACGGCGCGGTCGGCCAGTTCCAGCGCGGCCACGGCGTTCTGTTCCACGATGATGGTGGTGATACCCTGGTCGCGGATCACGTTCAGGGTCTTGGCGATTTCCTGGACGATGACGGGGGCCAGCCCTTCGTAGGGTTCATCGAGCAGAAGGATCTTGATGTCGCGCGCAAGCGCGCGGGCGATGGCCAGCATCTGCTGTTCGCCCCCGGACAGCGTGACCCCTTCCTGCTTGCGGCGCTCGCCGAGGCGGGGGAACAGCTCGTAGATACGCTCCATCGACCAGCCATGGGGCGGGGCGATCTGCGCAAGCTTGAGGTTTTCCTCGACCGTCAGGCCCGGGATGATGCGCCGGTCCTCGGGCACCAGCGCAAGGCCGTTCTGTGCCGCCTGGTGGGCCTTCATCTCGTGCAGGGGCTGGTGGTCGAGCCAGATCTCGCCATGGCGCAACTCGGGGTCGTCCACCCGCGCGATGGTGCGCAGGGTCGAGGTCTTGCCCGCACCGTTGCGCCCCAGCAGGGCGAGGATCTCGCCCTCGTGCACGTTGAAGCTGATGCGCTGGACGATGTAGCTTTCGTCGTAATAGGCGTCGATCTCCCAGACCGACAGGAAGGCCGGCGCGTGGCTGGCATGGTTGGCGTTCGGGTCCCATTCAGGTTTGACGTTCATCTCTGTTCCTCCTGCCGGTCCTCAGACCTGCGCCTCGCCAAGATAAGCTTCGCGGACCTTCGGGTGGCCCTTGATTTTCTCGGGGATGTCCTCGACCAGCGGCGTGCCCTGGGCCAGGACCGTGATCCGGTCGGCGAGGCTGAAGACGACATGCATGTCGTGTTCGATGATCGCCATGGTGATGTTGCGCTTTTCCTTGATCTCCTTGAGCAGGTCGATCGTGTTGTTGGTATCGGCGCGCGCCATGCCGGCGGTCGGCTCGTCAAGCAGCAGCAGCTTGGGCTTCTGCACGAGGCACATGGCCATCTCCAGCCGCCGCTTGTCCCCGCGCGAGAGCGAGGCGGAATGCATGTGCCGCTTGTCGAGCATGTTCACCTCGTCAAGCATGCCCTCCGCCTCGTCGAGCAATTCCCGCTCGTTGGCGATGGTCTCGTAGGCATGCAGGCGGAAGGTGCCGTCGCGCCGGGCAAAAACCGGCATCAGCATGTTTTCCAGCACCGTCAGATCGCCGAAGATCTCGGGGGTCTGGAACACGCGGCTGATGCCCATCTGGTTGATCTCGTAGGGCTTGCGGCCAAGCACGCTTTGCCCCTCGAACGTGACCGTCCCGGTGTCGGGGATGAGCTTGCCCACGAGGCAGTTCAGCAGCGTGGACTTGCCCGCTCCGTTGGGGCCGATGATGGCGTGGCAGGTGCCTTCCTGCACGCTGAGGTTCACGTTCCCCAGTGCTTGCAGGCCGCCGAAGCGCTTGTTGACGTCCGTGACTTCTAGGATACCCATGGCCGTCTCTCCTCACTCGCCGGGTTTCGGGGCAGGGGTGGCGGGGCCGGTCTGGTCCTCGCGCCCGCGTTTGCGGCGGAATAGGTTGCCGATCCGCTTGCCGCCCTCGACGATGCCGCCGGGCAGGAAGATCACCACCAGCATGAACACGATCCCCAGCGTCAGGTGCCAGCCCTTGCCGATGAACGGGTGCAGGATGAAGACCAGCGTGTTTTCCAACCAGCCGGGCAGGGCGGCGAACCAGCTGTGCAGGATCGCGTCGTTGATCGTGGAGATGATCGACTCCAGATACTTGATGAGGCCCGCCCCAAGGATCGGGCCGATCAGCGTGCCCGCGCCGCCGAGGATGGTCATCAGCACGACCTCGCCCGAGGCGGTCCAGAGCATCCGCTCGGCCCCGGCCAAGGGGTCCATCGCGACCATCAGTCCACCGGCGAGACCGGCATACATGCCCGAGATCACGAAAGCCGCCAGCGTGTAGGGCCGCGCGTTCAGGCCGGTATAGCTCATCCGGGCCTGGTTCGACTTGACCGCGCGCAGCATCAGGCCGAAGGGCGACCGGAACAGCCGGATGGCGAGATACATGGCACCGACCATCACGATGGCCGCGAAATAGTAGCCGACATTGAAGGTGAAGGACCAATCCCCGACATTCCAGGTGGTGCTCGCGCTCATCTCCAGCCCGAAGATATGGGGCACCGGGATGTTGCCGCTTTCGGTCTGGCTGACGCCGAGGATGCGCGGATCTTCCAGCGACAGGGTCAGCCCCGATTCACCGCCCGTGATCGGCGTCAGGACCGAATAGGCGAGGCTGTAGAACATCTGCGCGAAGGCCAGCGTCAGGATCGAGAAGTAGATGCCCGACCGGCGCAGCGCGACGAAGCCGATGATCAGCGACAGGATGCCCGCCGTGATAACCGACACGATCAGCGCCGGGATCACGTTCATGGTCAGAAGCTTCATCATCCAGACCCCGGCATAGGAGCCGATCCCGAGGAAGGCCGCGTGACCGAAGCTGAGATAGCCGGTCAGGCCGAAGAGGATGTTGAAGCCCACGGCGAAGATCCCGAAGATCACCAGCTTTTGCAGCAGGTCGGGGTAGCCGCCGTTGAACTGCGCCAGGCCCACCGATTCCGGGAAGGGGTTCATGATGAAAGGCGCAAAGACAAGCAGCGCGATGACGATGAGGAAGAGCCTCAGATCCGCCTTGTTCAGTCCGAGCATGGGATCAGTCCTCCATGACGCCCTTGCGGCCCATAAGGCCACGCGGACGGGTCAAAAGCACGACGACGGCGACCAGGTAGATGATGACCTGGTTGATGCCGGGGATGAGGTCGATGAAGAACGACATCGAGGCAAAGCTCTGCAGGATGCCCAGCAGGAAGCCCGCCAGAACGGCGCCCGGAAGGCTGCCCATGCCGCCCACCACGACCACCACGAAACTGAGCACGAGGAAGTCCATGCCCATGTGATAGTTGGGCGACAGGATCGGCGTGTACATCACCCCCGCAAGGCCCGCGACGATCGCGGCGATCGCGAACATGGTGACGAAGCGTTTGTCGATGTCGATGCCCAGAAGGCCCACCGTCTCCCGGTCGGCCATGCCGGCGCGCACCACCATCCCGAAGGTGGTGAATTGCAGGAAGGCGAAGACCGCGCCGATCACCACGGCGGCGAAGGCGAAATAGATCAGGCGCCAGTAGGGATACATGATCGCATAGGGATCGAAGCCCAGAAGCTGACCGAAATCGAACGACCCGACGAAGGCGTCGGGTGCCGGCATCGGGATCGGGTTGGCGCCGAAGAAGGCCTTGACGATCTCCTGCAACACGATGGCGAGGCCAAAGGTCACGAGGATCTGGTCCGCGTGGGGCCGTTTGTAGAAGAACTTGATCAGGCCGCGTTCCATCGCGACCCCGATGATCGCCATGATCGGAATGGCGAAAAGGATCGATAGCGGCACCGCCCAGTCGATCAGCGCACCGCCGAATTCAGGCCCGAACCAGGCCTCGACATAGGGGGTGTCCACCCGCATCGGGTTGCCCAGGAAGTCGGTGCGCGTCTCGTCGATGGTCTCGAACGACAGCGTCAGAACGCGGCTGAGCGTGACCGTGACGAAAGCGCCCAGCATGAACAGCGCGCCATGGGCGAAATTGACGACGCCGAGCGTACCGAAGATCAGCGTCAGCCCCAGCGCGATGAGCGCGTAGGCCGAGCCTTTGTCCAGCCCGTTCAGAATTTGCAGAATTATCGTTTCCATGGCCGCACGGGTCCCTTTGCCGATCTGCCGATGTTCTTGCCGAAGTGCCCCTGCTGTGCACGCATCCCGGCGGCGCGGTCAGGCGCGGTCGGGAGGATGGGGCGAAAAGACCCGGGCGCGGCGGCGCCCGGGTCGATCCCGTGCCTGGGCTTAGGCGCCCGGGTTGCAGCTGCCCAATGCGCCACCCGCGAAGTCGGGGTGATCGACCGGGTAGGTGACGGTCTCGCGAGGGGTGACCTCGACGATTTCGAGAAGGTCGAACTCGTTGTCCGGGTTCTCTTTGCCGCGCACGACCAGCACGTCCTTGAAGCACTGGTGGTCTTCGGCGCGATAGAGCGTCGGACCATTGCCCAGGCCGTCGAACTCGAACCCTTCGAGCGCTTCGACCACGCCGCAGGGGTTGAAGGTGCCGGCGCGGGTCACGGCATCGGCATAAAGCAGCGTCTGCACGTAGCAGGTATGCGCCGCCTGCGACGGCGGGAAGCCATAGCGCTCGCCGAAGGAGCGGGTGAAGGCCCGGCTGCCTTCGTCCTGCAGCGACCAGTGCCAGTTCGTCGAACCGAAGATCCCCTGGATCGCTTCACCGGCACCGCGGGCCATGAGGCGCGAGAAAAGCGGCACGATGATCTCAAACTGCTTGCCGTTGGCCTGTGCCTCGCGCAGACCGAACTGGACGGCCTGGGTCAGCGAGTTGACCATGTCGCCGCCGTAGTGGTTCAGGATCAGCACGTCGGCGCCCGAGTTCGCAACCGGCGTCAGGTAGGACGAGAAGTCGCCCGCGCCCACCGGGGTCAGCACGGTCTCGACCGTCTCCCAGCCCATCTGCTCGGTGTAGGTGCGCATGGAGTTTTCCTGCGACCAGCCCCAGGTGTAATCCGCCGTCAGGTGGTAGGCCTTGCGGTCCGAGCCGTAGTTGGCTTCGAGGATCGGCGCCAGCGCGCGGCCCGACATCTCCGTGTTGAAGAAGTGACGGAACCCGTTGGCGCGGCGATCCTTGCCGGTGGTGTCGTTGGAGTGGGTCAGGCCGGCCATGAAGATGACGCCGGCGTCCTGGCACAGGCCCTGCACGGCGATGGCCACGCCCGAGGACGAGCCACCGGTGATCATGATCGCGCCGTCGCGTTCGATCATCGAGCGTGCCGAGGAGCGGGCCGCATCCGACGAGGTCTGCGTATCGCCGGTCACGTACTCGACGCGGCGGCCAAGGATGCCGGTGCCGTCCAGAACCTGGCTGGAGAAGGTGTTGAGCATGCCGCCATCGCCTTCACCGTTCAGGTGCTCGACCGCCAGCTGGTAGGCACGCAGCTCGTCCGCGCCTTCATCGGCATAGGCACCGGTCTGGGGCACGTTGAAACCGAGCGTCACCGAAGATGCGCCCGGCTCGTTGGTGAAGCCGTAGGCCTTGCTGGTGAAGATCGTCGGCAGCGACAGCGCGACGCCGGTAGCGGCGCCGGCCCTGAGCAGGCCACGACGCGAGAGATTCTTGTCAGACATTTAATCCTCCCATGGATTTTTAGGCCCGGACCTCCCAATCCAGGCATGGGCAACGGACACCCACCCTTACGATCTGGGAGATGCAATTTATTATCCAGCGCGCCGTCGGGACGAAATTTAATTTTGAAAAGAAATTTTCATCACAGGGCAATAATTGAAAATAGCGATATATATCAAATATCTAGTTTTCGTTCGCGCCAGGGCTGAGTGCGCTGCCCCCTCTGTTTACGGCTTTGACGAATGCGGCGTGGCAAAGGTCGGCCGTGGCCTGCTGCGGAGGGCTGGTGCGACTTCGCTACAGCCTTCGACCGGGAATCGGGATGCGGATACTTCGCCAGGGATGCCGCGGATGTCATGATAGGCGAGAGCGCTGCCACGCGAGAGCGAAGAACGCCCAGGCCAAGCACAAAAGTGGCGACGGCTATCACGCAGCATTCAGTATTATCAGATGATTTTGGCTCCGGCGGTAGGGATCGAACCTACGACCAATTGATTAACAGTCAACTGCTCTACCGCTGAGCTACGCCGGAACTGGCGGTGCGTATAGCAAGACAGTTTTTGCCCGTCCAGAGGGGTAGGCGAGAAAAATTGACTGTTACGTTCGGGCAATGCGAAAGCGCATGCCCGGGTGCGGAGGGTCGAGCGCCTCGACCTCCGTTTTCTCAAGCATGTCAATGAGATGGGCCAGGACATTGCGGGCGGCGGCCGGGATCAGCTCGGGGGCGATATCGTCGTAGATCCGGCGCGCGAGCGTCGTGGCATCTGAAGTCGCAAGCTCCGACAGCGCCGCGCGGATCTGGGTTTCGCGGTTGCGCCGGTGGGCCAGCAACTCTTGTGCGCGGTCCTGGGGTCGGGTCACCGGATCGCCATGGCCGGGGTAGTAGATGCGGTCATCGCGCGCGGCCAGCCGGCAGACCGAGTCCATGAAGGCCGTCATGTCGCCATCGGGCGGCGAGACGAGCGAGGTGGACCACCCCATGATCAGGTCCCCCGAGAACAGGGCGCCGTTCCACGCGAAACTGAGGTGGTTCGCCATGTGGCCCGGCGTTTCCAGCACGTCGATCCTGCCCCAACGCCCAACCACGGTCGCGCCTTCGCGGACAAGACTGTCAGGGGCGAAATCGGGATCGACACCTTCGCCACCGCCGATCTCTCCGGTCCTGGCGAGCTCCTGCATGATCGCTCGCCGTCCCCAATCCGAGGGACCGGCTGCCAGAATCGGGGCACCCGTGGCCCGTGCAAGATCGCGGGCAAGGCCGGAATGATCCTTGTGCGAATGGGTGACGAGGATCGTGGAAATGCACTCTCCCTCGTCGAGGGCGCCGAGGATGGCCTCCAGATGCTCGGGCAGGGCCGGGCCGGGGTCGATCACCGCCACCTCTCCGGTCCCGAGGAGGTAGGTGTTCGTGCCCTTGAAGGTCATCGGCGAGGGGTTGGGGGCGAGGATGAGTCGCAGATCCTTCTCCAGCCGCATCGGTCTGCCCCTTTCCATCGCTTCGGTCGCGCGTTTAGATGCCGTCATGTCGCCCTTCTCCTGGATCAAGCGTTTCCTGCCCCGCGGTCTTTATGGCCGGGCGGCGCTGATCCTGATCGTCCCCGTTCTCGGGGTGCAGCTTGTCGTGTCGTCGGTCTTCATTCAACGCCATTACGAGAATGTCACCGAACAGATGGCCCGCGCCCTCGCCCTGGACATGAACCTGGTGCTGGAGCGTTTTGCCTCGGGCGGCGACGCGGCCGGGCGCGCGACGGCCGAGGCGCTTGAGATCGAATTGGCCATCCCGCCGCAGTCAGAGCCAGGGGACCGTCGGCTGTTCTACGACCTGTCTGGTGTGGTGATGATCGACGTGATGCGGTCGAACGTGCCCGGTGTCACGGCTGTCGATCTCGTCAATATCGACGATGACGCGACGATCTCGGTCGCTGCGGGGGCAGGGCACCCGGCCATGGACATGACCGTCAGCCGCCGGCGTGTCTCGGCGTCCAACCCGCACCAGCTTCTCGTGATCATGGGGTTTACCGGCATTTTCATGACAGCCCTGGCCTATCTTTTCCTGCGCAACCAGCTGCGCCCGATCCGGCGTCTGGCCAAGGCGGCCGAGGCCTTCGGCAAGGGGCGGCGCGTCGAGTACCGGCCGGCGGGCGCGACCGAGGTGCGCAGCGCGGGGCGCGCCTTTCTCGACATGCGCAACCGGATCGAGAACCAGATCGAACAGCGCACGCTGATGTTGTCGGGGGTCAGCCACGATCTGCGCACGCCGCTGACCCGGATGCGCCTCGGGCTGAGCATGATGGAGGACGAGCAGGGCGCGGCCGATCTCATTCGCGATGTCGAGGAGATGGAGGTCCTTCTCAACACTTTCCTCGATTTCGCGCGGGGCGAGGCCCTGGATGATCCGGTCGAGACGGATGTCGTCGCGCTGGCCAACCGGGTGGTGGACAATGCAAGGCGGGCAGGGGGGCAGGTGACCTACGATGGACCCGAACGCGGCGATCGGGTCTTGATGCGCCCGGATGCGGTGCATCGCGCCCTGACCAACCTGATCGGCAACGCGCTGAGATACGGGGACAGGGCGGTGCTCTCCCTGACCCTGCTGGAGGGGGCCCTGCGCTTTACCATAGAAGATGACGGGCCCGGCATCCCGCCCGAGGATCGCGCGGCGGCCGTCCGGCCCTTCACCCGGCTCGACTCGGCCCGCAACCAGGACCGCGGCACGGGCGTGGGCCTCGGTCTTGCCATCGCGACGGATATCGCCCGGCGTCACGGCGGGACCTTGCGGTTGGCGGAAAGCGCGCGTCTGGGGGGCTTGCGGGTCGATCTGGTGCTGCCGCGATAGCGGGGCGACGGGGCGGGCAGGGGCGCCGTGCGCCCATGGTAGGCCCGGAGGGACTTGAACCCCCAACCAAGGCGTTATGAGCGCCCTGCTCTAACCAATTGAGCTACAGGCCCGCCAGCCAGACGCTTAGCAGACCGCCCACGCCCGTCAAGCCATGTGCTGGATCGCGCGCTTGCCCGTATGCGGCCCGTGGCCTATTCCCGGTGTCAGGACTGTTCCGAATCCCCGGTGACTGCATGCCGTCTCTGACATCTCTTGGTCTTCGCTACCTCGTCTGGCTCGTCGGATTGCGGCTGGTCTTCGCGGCGCTGGTGGCCTTCGCGGGGCTGCCGAATTCGCTGGCCGCGGGCGTGATCCTTGCTTCGGTTCCCGCCGTGGATATCGGCATGCGCGCCGCGCGGACGGCCGACCGGCTTCTGTCGCTGAAAGACTGGGCGGCTGTCTGGGGCGTGATGATCGGGCCGTACCTGGTGCTGAACGTCGTGGTGCCCGCCGTGCTCATCCCCGAGGTGCGGCAGATGCTGTCCGAGCCGCAGGGGCTTGGGGATACCTTCTTCCTGGCCGCGTCGACCGGGCTGATGCTGGCGCTGTTCCTGTCCATCGGCAAACGGGCGGCCGGTGCCTCCGCGCCCGGAAACGGGGGCAACCGGACGCCGTGACCGTGCCCTTGGTCAGGCGGCCTCGCGACGTGGGAGCGGGGTGGCGAATTCCGGCAGATACTGCTTCATCCGCTTGCGCTTGATGTGCGGGAAAAAGGTCTGCGCGAACCGCTCGATGCCGTCCGGCCCGATCAGGGCATGCAACTCCGCAAGCGCATTGCGGGCGTGGTCGGCGTGCTGCCAGAGAACCCCGATATTGTGGTAATGCACGATGTCGGCGGCGCTCGCAGGTGCGGCGCCGAAGGCCTGGATGTTGAAGTTCATCCGCTGCGCCAGCTTCTTGACCGGAGCCTCGATCTTGTAGCCCAGGATCGGGAGGGCCAGTTGATCGATAAAGGTGCGGTCCGCCACGGCGTCTCCGGCCTTCTCCAGCAACAGGGCCGCCTCAAGCCAGCTACGCCCGATCCCCGTCGGATCGCCATTTGCATCGGCCTCGCGGAAGATGACCAGTCCCGCGTTGAAATAGGGCAGGGTGGTCAGGCGACGCCCGCCGCGCAATCGGACGCGTTGCTCTGGCAGGTCGAGGCCGAAAAGGGCGTAATGCGACCGCCAGCTGTCCGCGTCGGTGCCGGGGCTTGCATAGTCCGAGACGCTGGCCGCGATCTGCGCCCGCCCGAGTTCCCTTGCGAAATTCACGGGCCGCGCCAGAACCATGTCGGTATCCATGAAGACCGAGACCTCGCAGTCCCGCTCATCCGCAGCCGCCAGGAGCTTGTTTCCTTGCGGGTAGGGTGCTGACCACGGCAGGTGGCCGAGATGGGTGTGCGGGATCTCGCGCAGGGAAATGCCCGAGCGCTCCAGAACCTCGGCGGTCAGGGGATCGATCTTGTCGATATAGTCGCTGCGGACATAGGCCACCGCGCGCTGGCTGCGCGCATCGAGATGCGCCCTGAGCGTCGGGACCAACAGGCAGGCCTGAGCCTCCAGACGCGGACCATCGACCACGAAAAATACTTCGACTCCCGCGGAGTTCGCCATGCTGCCTGCCTCGATTGTTTTCTTTTTAAAAAAGAATCGACGAGAATTGTGTCGAAATTGGGGCAAGGTCCCACGCCGCATGGACGAACGCGCAAGGCCCTGCTAGGGGCCTGCCAGGAAATATGGAGGCGCTGACATGGGCGATCGCAAACCGGGCCTGACCTATGCCGAGGCAGGGGTCGATATCGATGCAGGCAACGCGTTGGTCGATGCCATCAAGCCCGCCGCAGCGGCGACACGGCGGCCCGGCGTGGTCGATGGGCTTGGCGGGTTCGGGGCGCTCTTCGACCTCAAGGCCGCAGGCTACAGCGACCCGGTGCTGGTCGCCGCGACCGACGGCGTGGGCACCAAGCTCAAGATCGCGATCGAGACCGAGGCCTTCGACACGATCGGGATCGACCTTGTCGCGATGTGCGTCAACGACCTCGTCTGCCAGGGGGCGGAACCCCTGTTCTTCCTTGACTATTTCGCGACCGGCAAGCTGGAGGTTGGGGCCGCGGCCCGGATCGTGACCGGCATCGCCGAGGGGTGTCGCCTGTCCGGCTGCGCCCTGATCGGCGGGGAGACGGCAGAGATGCCGGGCATGTATGCGCCGGGGGATTTCGACCTTGCCGGTTTTGCCGTGGGCGCGATGGAGCGCGGACAGGGCCTGCCGGCTGGCGTGGCGGAGGGCGACGTGCTTCTGGGGCTGGCCTCGGACGGGGTGCATTCGAACGGCTATTCGCTGGTGCGCAAGGTGGTGGACCGCTCCGGCCTCGATTGGCAGGCGCCGGCCCCTTTCGCTTCGGAGCAAAGCCTCGGCACAGCCCTTCTGACGCCCACGCGGCTTTACGTGAAGCCGGTCCTTGCAGCAGTTCGCGCGGGCGGGGTTCACGCGCTCGCCCATATCACCGGCGGCGGCCTGACCGAGAACCTGCCCCGCGTTCTGCCCGAGGGGCTGGGGGCCGAGATTGACCTGTCCTCCTGGACCTTGCCGCCGGTCTTCGCATGGCTGGCCGCCGAAGGCGGGCTGGAGACGCCGGAACTGCTCAAGACCTTCAATGCCGGGATCGGCATGGTTCTGAGCGTTGCCGCCGACCGCGCCGATGCGGTCGCAGACCTCCTGTCCTCCGAGGGCGAAACGGTCTGCCGGATCGGGCAGGTGGTTGCCGGGCAGGGCGTGCGCTACTCCGGGGCGCTTTCGTGACGAAACGCGTCGCGATCCTGATTTCCGGCGGCGGGTCCAACATGGTGGCCCTTGCGCGCTCCATGACCAGGGATCACCCGGCACGTCCCTGCCTTGTCCTTGCGAATGATCCGACGGCCGGTGGCCTGACGAAAGCCGCCGAAATGGGTATCCCGACAGCGGCCGTCGATCATCGCCCCTTTGGCAAGGATCGCGCGGCCTTCGAGGCTGCGCTGACCGAGGCCATTACCCCGCACGCCCCTGACATGCTTTGCCTTGCCGGGTTCATGCGGGTTCTGACCGAAGGCTTCGTCAGCCAGTGGCAGGGAAGGATGCTGAACATTCACCCCTCGCTCCTGCCGAACTATCGCGGGCTGCATACCCATGCCCGCGCGATCGAGGCGGGCGATGCCGAGGCGGGATGCACGGTGCACGAGGTGACACCGGCCCTCGATGATGGCCCCATCCTCGGGCAGGCGCGGGTGCCGATCCTGCCCGGCGACACGCCCGGCGACCTCGCCGCCCGGGTGCTGGAGCAGGAACATCTGCTCTATCCTGCCGTGCTGCGCCGCTTCGCTGCCGGGGATCGCCGCCCGGTCTTCCTGCCGGAACCGGCGGGCTAGGGCGCGCCCTCTCTTTTCTTTCCTCGACCGCTCGCCTATCACCGCGAGATGCCAAGTTGTGCCACGAACGGATGACCCGTGCCTGAGACCCTGACCACCACCGACGCGCTGGCCGCCTTTTGCGCCCGCGCCGCCCAAGCCCCCTACGTCACCGTCGATACCGAGTTCCTGCGCGAACGCACCTATTTCGCGCAGCTGTGCCTCGTGCAACTGGCCCTGCCGGGCGAGGATGACAGCGATGCGGTTCTGGTGGACCCGCTGGCCGACGGCATGGACCTTGCCCCGCTTTACGAGCTGTTTCGCAACACCGGCGTCGTGAAGGTGTTTCACGCCGCGCGGCAGGACCTCGAGATTTTCCATGTCGAGGGCGATGTGGTGCCCGCGCCGCTTTTCGATACGCAGGTGGCGGCGATGGTCTGCGGTTTCGGTGACCAGGTCGGCTACGAGACGCTGGTGCGCAAGATCGCCAAGGCGAGCCTCGACAAGTCGTCCCGCTTTACCGACTGGTCGCGCCGCCCGCTCAGCGATGCGCAGAAAACCTATGCGCTGGCCGATGTGACCCACCTGCGCCAGATCTATGAATACCTGTCCGACCGCCTCAAGACATCCGGCCGCACCCATTGGCTGGAAGAGGAACTGGCCAGCCTGACCGATGCCGAGAACTACGTGGTGGAGCCGGAGAATGCGTGGAAGCGTCTGAAACTACGCTCCTCCTCTCCGAAACTCTTGGCCGTCGCCAAGGAACTGGCCGCCTATCGGGAGCGGACCGCGCAGGAAAAGAACATTCCGCGCAACCGCATCCTCAAGGATGATGCGCTGATGGAACTGGCCTCGACCAAGCCGAGATCGGTGCAGGACCTGTCGAAATCCCGCCTGCTGCTGCGCGATGCCCGCAAGGGGGCGATTGCCGAGGGACTTGTCGCCGCCGTCAAGCGCGGGCTGGAGATGAATCCCGAGGATATGCCGAAGCTGCCGAAGGCGCGCGACCGCTCGGGCCTGAACCCGGCCCTTGCCGACCTGTTGCGCGTCCTTCTGAAAGCCAAGGCGGAAGAGGCCGGCGTGGCGTCCAAGCTGATCGCCTCCTCCTCGGATCTCGACGATATCGCCAATGGCGAGCATGACGGGATCTGGGCCACCGGCTGGCGCCGCGAGGTGTTCGGCGAAGACGCCCTGCGCCTGTTGCGGGGAGAGGTCGCGCTGTCCGCCGTCGGTCAGAAGGTCAAGATCGTCCCGGTCTAGGCGGGTTTAGCGGCGGGTGACCGAGCGACGGTTGGCCTGCCCGATTACCAGGATGGACCGCACGCCTTCGAGGTCGCCGCGCCCGAGCGCGGTGGCGGCGATGATTTCGCGCGTGGCGGGGCTTCCGGTGGGTTGCGGCGTGTCGGGCGGGGCGGCGCGGAATTCAAAGATCAGGGTGCCGTCTTCGCGGCCTGCGGGCACCAGTTCGGCCTGCCAGTAGCCTTGGGTGGGAACCACCCCGGTGGCGCGCGCGATGGCCCCCGATGTCGTGGCCTCGACGCTGAGGGCGATGACCTCCGTCACCAGCGGGCGCGGATCGGAGGAGGTGACCTCCTCGCCTTCGACGACACGCACGCGTTCCTCCTCGTCGCCCCCGAACCAGTTCATCGGGTTGAGGCGGCTTCCGCAGGCCGACAGCGAAACGATCAGCGACAGGACGACAAGGGCGCGCAGCATGGGGCAATCTCCGGGCTTCGGTTGCGGCGTTGTCTATCCGATTGGCCCTGCGATGAAAAGCGCCACTGGACTGTCGCGGCCAGCCCGCCTACCTCAGGGGCGTAGCAGCGAAAGGGGCAGATCATGGCGACCGAAGCCTTCGAAGAGATCGCGGAGACGTTCGACTTCCTCGACGATTGGGAAGAGCGCTACCGCCACGTCATCGAACTGGGCAAGGCGATGCCCGCGCTGGACGACGCGGTGAAGGTGCCCGCGACCAAGGTCGAGGGCTGCGCCAGCCAGGTCTGGATCCTGCCCCGGATCGAGGGCGAGGGGGCTGACGCGACCTTCGACTTCGAGGGCGACAGCGACGCCATCATCGTGCGCGGCCTCATCGCCATTCTGCACGCCCTTTACGCAGGCCTCACGGCTGCCGAGGTCCTGAAGGTCGACGCGCAGGCCGAGTTGGGGCGGCTGGGTCTGGACGAGCACCTCTCGTCACAACGCTCGAACGGGGTGCGGGCGATGATCGGACGGATTCGCGACCTGGCAGCAGAGCGTGCCGCCGCTTGAAGATCGCGCCATAAGCTTCTGAAACAAAAAAGGCCGCCCGAAACAGGGCGGCCTTTTCGATTGCGTCGGTCGCGCTGTCAGCGGTTCTCGATCTCGACGTAGTCGCGATGCGTCTCGCCGGTGTAAAGCTGGCGCGGGCGGCCGATTTTCATCGCCGGATCGGTCAGCTGTTCCTTCCACTGGCTGACCCAGCCCACGGTGCGGCTGACCGCGAAGATCGGCGTGAACATCGAGGTCGGGAAGCCCATCGCCTCGAGGATGATGCCCGAATAGAAATCGACATTCGGGAACAGCTTTTTCTCGGCGAAATAGGGGTCTTCGAGGGCTGTCTTTTCCAGCTCCATCGCGACTTGCAGGATCGGGTTGTTCTCGATCCCCAGCAGGTCCAGCACCTCGTGGGCGGACTGTTTCATCACCGTCGCGCGCGGGTCGTGGTTCTTGTAGACGCGGTGGCCAAAGCCCATCAGGCGGAATGGATCGTTCTTGTCCTTGGCGCGGTCGATGAACTCGGGGATGCGGTCGGGCGTGCCGATTTCCTTGAGCATTTCCAGGCAGGCCTGGTTCGCACCGCCATGCGCCGGCCCCCAGAGGCAGGCGATGCCGGCCGCGATGCAGGCGAACGGGTTCGCGCCCGAGGACGATGCGAGCCGCACCGTCGAGGTCGAGGCGTTCTGCTCATGGTCGGCATGCAGCGTGAAGATCCGGTCCATCGCGCGGCTCAGGATCGGATCGACCTTGTACTCTTCGCAGGGCACGGCAAAACACATGCGCAGGAAGTTCGAGGCGTAATCCAGATCGTTGCGCGGATACACAAAGGGCTGACCAATCGTGTATTTGAACGCCCATGCCGCGATGGTCGGCATTTTCGCGATCAGGCGATGCGAGGCGATCTCGCGCTGGCGGGGATCGTTGATATCGGTCGAGTCGTGGTAGAAGGCCGACATCGCGCCGACCACGCCGACCATGACCGCCATCGGATGAGCATCGCGGCGGAACCCGCGGAAGAAGTTCCCCATCTGCTCGTGGATCATCGTGTGATGCGTGATCGTGGTCTCGAATTTTTCCAGCTCGGCGGCACTGGGCAATTCACCATACAGAAGCAGGTAGCACACTTCGAGGAAATGCGATTTCTCGGCCAGCTGGTCGATCGGGTAGCCGCGATGCAGCAACTCGCCCTTGTCGCCGTCGATAAAGGTGATCGAGCTGTCGCAGGACGAGGTCGAGGTAAAGCCGGGGTCATGCGTGAAAACGCCTGCCTGGGCATAGAGTTTGCCGATATCGACCACATCGGGCCCGGCACTGGGCGACCGCACGGGCAAATCGTAGGATTTGCCGTCGATGGTCAAGGTGGCGGTTCTGGTGTCTGCCATTGTCGTCCCTCTCCAACTGAACTGCCGCGCCGGGGCGCGGGCAGGGGATAGGGGCCGGACATTGCAGTCGCGGACCCCACGCTGAGTATGCGCCCCGCCCGTATTATTCCGGGCGGGAGGCGGCGTCCGTCAGGCGGGCGATGGTTTCGTCCCGACCGATGACGAGCATCATGTCGAACACGCTGGGGGTGACACTCCGCCCTGCAAGGGCCGCCCGAAGGGGGCCTGCAAGCTTGCCGAACTTCACCTCGTGGGCGTCCGCGGCGGCGTTGAGCGTGGTCTCCAACGTCTCTCGCGTCCAGCTAACATTCTGCAACTGCGCAGTCAATTCTCGCAGTATACCACGGGATACAGGATCAAGCGCCTTGGCGGCCTTCTCATCGGGCTGGATGGGGCGGGACGCCAGAACAAACTCTGCCTTTTCAATGAGATCGGGCAAGGACTTCGCGCGTTCCTTCAGGCAGAACATCGCGTCGGACAATCCATCTTTCTGCGATTGCGAAAGCGGCTCGTGCTGCGTCAGCGCAAGGAACCGCTCCACTTCGCTTACAATTTCATCATCCGCCATCCGCGCGATGTGCCACCCGGCGACATTCTCCAGTTTTTTCATGTCGAGCCGGGCAGGAGACTTGCCGATTCCCGACAGGTCGAACCAGTCCGTCGCCTGCGCGTCGGTGAACAATTCGTCATCGCCATGCGACCAGCCAAGGCGGGCGAGGTAATTGCGCATCGCGGCGGGCGGGTAGCCCATCTGCGCGTATTCCATCACGCCGAGGGCCCCGTGACGCTTGGACAATTTCTTGCCGTCGGGGCCGTGAATCAGCGGGATATGCGCCCAGACCGGCTCGGCCCAGCCCATCGCGTGGTAGATCTGCGCCTGCCGGGCCGCGTTGTTCAGGTGGTCGTCGCCGCGAATGGCATGGGTCACGCCCATGTCGTGGTCGTCCACCACCACGGCCAGCATGTATGTCGGCGTCCCGTCCGAGCGCAGCAGCACCATGTCGTCCAGCTGTGCGTTCTTCACCGTCACGCGGCCCTGCACCGCGTCCTCGATCACCGTCTCGCCGTCGCGCGGGGCCTTCAGGCGCACCACGTAAGGCTGGCCGGCCGGATGGTCCGCCTCCGCTGCGTCGCGCCACGGGCTGAGGAACAGGGTCGAGCGCCCCTCGGCCTTGGCCGCATCGCGAAAGGCCTGGATTTCCTCCTGCGTCGCAAAGCACTTGTAGGCGTGACCCGCGGCCAGCATCTCCTGCGCGACCTCGGCGTGACGCTCGTGGCGAGCGAACTGGCTGATCACCGGCCCGTCATGATCGAGCCCCAGCCATTCCAACCCGTCAAGGATGGCCTGCGTGGCCTCGGGCGTCGACCGGGCGCGGTCCGTGTCTTCGATCCGCAGCTGGAACTTGCCGCCGCGTCCGCGCGCATAGAGCCAGTTGAACAGCGCGGTGCGCGCGCCGCCGATATGCAGAAAGCCGGTGGGCGAGGGGGCGAAACGGGTAACGACGGTGTCGTGATCGGCCATGTGATCCCTTCCGGGCGCGCATCCAGGCGCCCGCGTTAACCAGTTGGAAACCTTGTCTTGGCTAGACAGGGGGGACTTACTCGACTGCGATGGAGGGGTGCAAGGGTGCGCGCGTGGCCGATCCTCGCCGCCGTGAACGCGGTGCAGCAGGGCCAGCGCGGGGCGCTGATGCCTTGGTCACCCGTCGCGCTGGCGATCGGCGTCGCGATCTATTTTGCCCTGCCTGTCGAACCGACGGCCAATGCCTACCTGGCTGTTGCACTTGTGGCCGTCCTTGGCCTGGCGCTCGTCGTCGCTCGGCGCGAGGCGTTGGGGCCGTTCGGCTTCGCCCTGATGCTGGTTGCGGCGGGCCTGTTGCTGGCCGGGGCGCGGGCCCATTCCGTCGCCGGTCCGGTCCTCGATTTCCGCTATTACGGGCCGATCGAAGGCCGCGTCGTCGGCATAGACCGCTCCGCCTCGGACGCCTTGCGCCTTACGCTTGCCGATGTCCGCCTCGAAGACATGCGGCCTGAGCGGGTTCCGCGCCGCGTCCGCGTCGCGCTCCATGGCGATCAACGCTGGCTGGACCCGGCGCCGGGGATGCGGGTGATGATGACCGGGCATCTCTCTCCGCCCTCCGGTCCGGCCGAACCCGGCGGCTTCGATTTCCAGCGTCACGCGTGGTTCCTGTCGCTCGGGGCGGTCGGCTACACGCGCACGCCGGTCCTTCTGGCGGCGCCGCGCCCGCCCGGAGAGGCGCCGCTGTTCCATCTCCGCATGCAGCTCAGCGCAGCCATCCGCGCGCAGATCGACGGTCAGCCGGGCGCCTTCGCCGCCGCCGTTCTGACCGGCGATCGTTCGGGGCTCGAAGCCAGCCCGGTCGAGGACATGCGCGCCGCCAATATCGCGCATCTCCTGGCCATTTCGGGCCTGCACATGGGGCTTTTGACCGGGTTCGTCTACGCGGCCTTGCGCGCCGTTCTCGCCCTGATCCCGGCACTGGCCTTGCGCTACCCGATCCGAAAATGGGCGGCGGTCGCTGCGCTTGCCTCCGGCGCTTTTTACCTTGCGCTTTCGGGGGGAAACGTCGCGACCGAACGCGCCTTCATCCAGGTGGGCGTGATGTTCGTGGCGGTTTTGCTGGATCGGCGCGCGGTGACGCTCCGGTCCGTGGCCATCGCGGCGCTGATCGTTCTGGCGCACCGGCCCGAGACGCTGATGTCGCCGGGGTTCCAGATGTCCTTCGCCGCGACAACGGCCCTGGTGGCCGTGTTCAACGCGATGCGCGGGGTGGAGGGGATGACCGCCTGGCCGAAATGGGCGCGGTGGATTGCGGCGCTGGTGCTCTCCTCCGCCGTGGCGGGGCTGGCGACCGCGCCCTTCGCGGCCGCGCATTTCAACCGGATCGCGGTCTACGGGCTGGTGGCGAACCTTTTGACGGTGCCGGTGATGGGCAGCCTGATCATCCCGGCGGCGGTCGTCGCCGCGCTTCTCTGGCCAGCCGGGGGGGCGCCGCTTGCCTTTGCCGTGATGGAGCCGGGGCTGACATGGATCCTGTCCGTGGCCGAGCGTATCGCGGCCATGCCGGGTGCGACGCGCGCCGTGGTCACGCCGCCCGCAAGCGTCCTTGGCCTGATCAGCCTGGGCGCGCTTTGGGTGATCCTGTGGCAGGGGCGGGCGCGCTGGCTGGGCCTTTTCCCGGCGCTGCTGGCCTTTGTGCTGTGGACGGGCGCATCCCGCCCGCAGGTGCTGATCTCCGACACCGGGCGGTTGGTCGGCGTGATGACAGAGGCGGGCCGGGCCCTCTCCCGATCCCGCGGCGACGGGTTCGTTGCGGGGATCTGGCTGGAGAATGATGGCGATCTCGCCGATCAGGAGGCGGCCCATGCGCGCGACGGATGGCGGCCTGAGGGGGCCGGCATGTCGATGGTGGTGGAGGGCGTGCGCCTCTGGCATGGATCGGGGCGTCGGGCCTTGCCGGATGCGGCAGCGGCCTGCGCGACCCATGACGTGATCGTCCTGTCCGAACCCGCGGAAGAGACGGACCCGCCGCTGACCTCCGCGATCCTGCCCGTTTCGCAAAACCACCCGCCCGGCATGGCGCGTGCCTCGGGCCTGCCGCCCCAATGCCGGGTGATCGACGCAACACTCCTGCGCCGAACCGGGGCCATCACCCTGTCCATCGCGGCGGGCGATGTCTCAATCGAAACAGCCTCCGCCCGGCAGGGGCAGAGGCTGTGGTCATCCAGGCCGTAAGGGCCGGTCGATCAGTAGGTGCGGATCAGGCCCACCAGTTTGCCCTGAACGGCCACTTGGTCCTCTCGCAGCACGCGGGTTTCATAGGCGGGGTTGGCCGCTTCAAGGGCGATCATGCCGCCGCTGCGCCGGAACCGCTTGAGCGTCGCTTCGTGCCCTTCGACGAGGGCCACGACGATATCGCCATTGTCCACGGCAGAGCTTTCCTCGATCACGACGATGTCGCCATCGTTGATCCCGGCTTCGATCATCGAGTCGCCCCGCACCTCAAGGGCGTAATGGCTGCGGCCCGAACTCAGCATCTGTTGCGGGACCGCGACATGCGCCGCGACCTCGCTGATCGCCTCGATCGGGGTGCCGGCGGCGATCCGGCCCATCACGGGCAGATCGGTCGCCGTGGCCGCAACGGGCATCGCGCCTGAGGGGGGCGGCGCATCGGGGCGGTCGCCATCGATCACGCGCGGGGTAAACCCGCCGCTTTCCATCGCCTCGGGCATTTTCACGATCTCGATCGCGCGCGCCCGGTGGGCGAGGCGGCGGATGAAGCCCCGCTCTTCCAAAGCGGTGATCAACCGGTGAATGCCCGATTTCGAGCGCAGATCCAGCGCCTCTTTCATCTCGTCGAAGGACGGGGGCACCCCGTCGCGCTGCACCCGCTTGTGGATGAACTCCAGAAGGTCGCGCTGTTTGCGTGTCAGCATGATCCAGCCTCCTTGCCTCGCGGCGTTGCACCGCCCGCCTGCTCACATTCGTTCACCTTGCGTTCTACACGTGTTCCCGCTGTGTGTCAACGAATCGGAACAGATCAGGTGATGAGCGGCCCGAGGGGGAGGTATTCGACGATCTCGCCCGCGCGTCTGCGCCCGTCGTCGACGGGGCGGACGAGCAGCGCGTTGGCCCGGCTGAAGATCGACAGGAGCGAACTGTCCTGCCGGTCGAAGGGCGTGATCTCGGGCAGGTCGGCGCCGGGAACGACCTCGGCGCGCATGTAGTGTTCGCGCGGCCCGTTCGGGTCGAGATCGGCCATCAGGCGGGCGCGACGGCGGCGGCGCGCGCCCGCGGGCAGCCCAAGGAAGGCCCGCAGCATCGGCACGAGGAACAGATGCCCGCACACCATGGCCGAAACCGGGTTTCCGGGCAGGCCCAGCAGGGCGGCCTCGCCAAGGCGGCCCGCCATCAGCGGTTTGCCGGGGCGCATCGCGATCTTGTAGAAGGCGCGTTCAAGGCCCAGCCCGGTCGCGACCTCTGCCACCAGGTCATGGTCGCCCACCGATGCCCCGCCCACCGTCACGATCAGGTCCGCATCGCTGGCCAGTGCAAAGACCGTCTCAAGGCTCTCGCGATTGTCCCGCGCGATCGGCAAGAGGCGGGCATGGCCGCCCTCGGCCTCGATCAGCGCCTTCAGACCATAGGTATTCGAGGCGATGATCTGATCGGGGCCGGGGTCTTCGCCGGGGCTGACCAGCTCGTCGCCGGTGGCGATCAGCGCCACCTCGGGGCGGCGCGTGACCGAAAGGGTTGGCGCGTTCATCGCGGCGGCCAGCGCGATGTCGGCCGGTGACAGGCGGCGCGGCGCCTCGATCCGGGCGCCTTCGCGAAAATCCGCCCCCGAGGGGCGCAGGTGCAGGCCGTGATCCAGCGTTTTTCCCAGCGTGATCGTGTCGCCATCCACGGTCACGTCTTCCTGGATGACGATGCGGTCCGCGCCCTCGGGCACGGGCGCGCCGGTGAAGATCCGTAGGGCCTCGCCCGGCCCGATGCGGCCAGACCAAGCCCGGCCAGCCGGGGCCTCGCCCACGACCCGCAGGCGGCGGCCGGGGATCGCTTCTATATCGCGCACGGCGTAGCCATCCATGGCCGAGGCGGCGAAGGGCGGCTGGTCACGCTTGGCGAAGACCGGGTCGGCCAGAACGCGCCCCGCGCCTTCGGCCAGCGGCACGGTCTCGGCCTCCAACGGGCGGGTCAGCGCAAGGCAGGCAGAGAGGGCTTCCTCGACGGTGATCATGCGCGCGCCCCGGCCTCGTACCGCCCGGATTTGCCGCCATCCTTCAACACGACGCGCAAGCCGCCGATTTCCATGGATTTTTCGGCGGCTTTCAGCATGTCATAGACGGTCAGCGCGGCGGTCGACGCGGCGGTCAGCGCCTCCATCTCGACGCCGGTTTGCCCGGTGGTCTTGACGGTCGCCTCGATCCGCACGCCGGGCAGGTCCGCGTCCGGGGTCAGGTCGACCGTGACCTTGGTGATCGGCAGCGGATGGCACAGCGGGATCAGCTCGGCGGTTTTCTTCGCCCCCATGATCCCGGCCAGACGGGCCACGCCCAGCACGTCGCCCTTCCTGGCATCGCCCGTGGTGACGAGGGCCAGCGTCTCGGGCTGCATCCGCACATGGCATTCGGCCACGGCGATCCGCGATGTGACGGCCTTGTCGGAGACATCGACCATATGCGCCTGCCCGCCGGCATCGAAATGGGTGAGCTTGCCTGACATCACGCCTCCACCGGCAGGGGATCGGCGAGCAGGGCGCGGGTGGCCTCGGTCACATCCGCCTGCCGCATCAGGCTTTCGCCGATCAGGAAGGTGCGCGCCCCGCAGCGGGCCATCTCGGCCAGATCGTCGGGCGTGAACAGGCCCGACTCCGAGATCACCATCCGGTCGTCCGGCACCCGCGCGGCCAATGTGCGCGTCGTCTCCAGCGTGGTCTCGAAGGTGTTGAGATTGCGGTTGTTGATCCCCAGAAGCGGGCTTTTCAGTTTCATCGCGCGGTCCAGTTCCGCCCCGTCATGCACTTCGATCAGGGCGTCCATGCCCCAGTGCCGCGCGGCGTCTTCAAGCTCGGCCGCCTGCCCATCCTCGACCGAGGCCATGATGATCAGGATGCAATCCGCGCCCCAGGCGCGCGCCTCGGCCACCTGGTAGGTGTCATAGAGGAAATCCTTGCGCAGGCAGGGCAGGTTGGAGGCCGCGCGCGCGCGGCTCAGGTATTCCGGCGCGCCCTGGAAGGATGGCGTGTCGGTCAGGACCGACAGGCAGGTCGCGCCGCCGGCCTCGTAGGCACGGGCCAGCACGGGCGGGTCGAAATCTTCGCGGATCAGACCCTTGGACGGGCTGGCTTTCTTGATCTCGGCGATCAGGCCATAGCCGGTGGCCGAGGCCGCGCGGAGCGCGTCGCCGAAGGGGCGGATGCGCGGGGCTGCGCGCGCGGCCTCTTCCACCGTGCTGCGCGGGCGCGCCGCCTTGGCGGCGGCGATCTCTTCCAGCTTGTAGGCCTTGATCTTGTCGAGAATGGTGCTCATGCGGCCCCTCGTTGACGATGGCTGGGGTGCGCCGTGGCGCACCGTCTCAGGTGGTTTCAGGCGGCCGATGTCACCCGCGCCAGCGCCTCGACCGCGGATTTGGCGCGTCCGGAATCGATGCTGTCGGCGGCCATCTCGGCCCCCTCGCGCAGGCCGCTGACCTTGCCCGCCACCACCAGCGCGGCGGCGGCATTCAACAGAACGGCATCGCGGTAAGCCCCCGGCGCGCCATCCAGCAGGGCACGGAAGGCGGCGGCATTCTCGGCGGGCGTGCCGCCAAGGATGTCGCGGAACGGGTGTTCGGGCAGTCCGGCCTCTTCGGGATGCACCTCGCGCCCCGTGATCTTGTTGTCCTTGAGTTCCGCGACCGAGGTCGCGCCGGAAATCGAGATCTCGTCCGTCCCGTCCGCGCCATGGACCAGCCACGCGGCCTCGGAGCCGAGCGCCTGCAACGTCTCGGCCATGGGGAAAATCAGGTCGATGGCGAAGGCCCCGGTCAACTGCCGTTTCACGCCCGCGGGGTTGGTCAGCGGCCCGAGGATGTTGAAGATCGTCTTGCAGCCAAGCTCCTGCCGGACGGGCATCACGTGTTTCATGGCAGGGTGGTGCATCGGGGCCATCATGAAGCCGATCCCGGCCTCGGTCAGCGCGCGTTCAACCACCTCCGGCCCGACCATCACGTTGACGCCCATCTCGCCCAATGCGTCCGCCGCGCCGGACTTGGAACTGAGATTGCGGTTGCCGTGCTTGGCCACCGGCACGCCGGCGCCCGCCACCGCAAAGGCCGTCGCGGTCGAGATGTTCAGCGTCCCCTTGCCGTCGCCGCCGGTGCCCACGATGTCTATCGCGCCCTCGGGCGCTTTGACCGACGTGCACTTGGCGCGCATCACGGCGGCGGCGGCGGCATATTCGGCGACCGACTCGCCGCGCGCCCGCATGGCCATCAGCAGCCCCGCGATCTGCGCCGGGGTCGCGCGGCCCTCGAACAACTCGTCAAAGGCGTGCTCTGCCTGCGCGCGCGACAGCGGCCCCTCGGAGGCCGCGTAGATCAGGGGTTTCATCGCATCGCTCATGCCGGAACGGCCTCCTTGGCCATGTCGAGGAAAGTCTTCAGCATCGCGTGGCCGTGCTCGGACCGGATGCTTTCGGGGTGGAATTGCACGCCTTCGATGGGCAGCGTCTTGTGGCGCAGACCCATGATCGTGCCATCGTCCAGTTCGGCCGTGATCTCAAGCTCATCGGGCAGGCTGGCGCGCTCGACCACCAGCGAGTGATACCGCGTCGCCAGAAGCGGAGAGGGGAGGCCCGCGAACACGCCTTTGCCCTCGTGGCGGATCTCGCCCATCTTGCCATGCACGATCTCGGAGTGGCGGATCACCTTGCCGCCAAAGGCCTCGCCGATGGTCTGATGGCCAAGGCAAACGCCAAAGAGCGGCACACCCGCCCCGGCGGCGGCGCGCGTCAGCGGCACGCAGATGCCGGCCTGCGCGGGATCACAGGGGCCGGGCGACAGCACGATCGCCTCTGGCTGCAGGGCCAGCGCATCCTGCACGCTCAGCGCGTCGTTGCGCACGACCTTCATCTCGGCACCCAACTCGCCCAGGTAATGGACCAGATTGTAGGTGAAGCTGTCGTAATTATCGATCAGCAGCAACATCGCGCCAGCCTTTCGCGAAAAGGGGTGAAGGCGCGCCGCGCCCGTTGTATACATCTCCCAAAGCCGCGCTTCGGGGTCAAGGCAATGACGACCGGACAAGACGGCGCGGACGGGGCAGATGGCGCCGGGATGAAACGCAGCCCGGCAAACGGCTTGAGCAGGAAGGACTTCGAATGGGGCGCGGCATCTTTCTGGGCGTGATCTGGGGGGCGCTGGTGGCGCTGATCGTATCGGTGGCCGTGTCGCTGTCGACGCCGCTGCCCGAACGGGGACTACGCATGGCCACGGCCCCGGCCCCCGAGGTCGAAAGCGTGTCTCCAACGGCTCTCGGCACGGGCGCAGGGCAGGGCGACGCTCCCGCAGAGGACGAGGCTTCGCCCGACGAGGCCGAGGCGGACGCCGCCCCGCCTGAAACGGCGCCCGAACCCGCCGAGGCTCCAGCGCCCGAACCGGCCCCCACGCCCGAACCCGGCAGCGACCAGCCCGACGCCAGCGGTCCCGCCACCGAGATCCCTCTGCCCTCCGGCAGCGAGTTCAATCGCCCGCCGCCCGAGGAAGAGGCCGCGCTTCCCACGACCGACGAAGCCCCCGCCGCCGCCGCGCCGCGCGCCTTGCCTGCGCCCGATGGCACCAGCCCGCAAGCCCTCGACACCGCGCCGGCGCCGCAACCCGATATCGCGACCGTACCCACCGCGCCCGCGCCGGGTGCGCTCGCCACACTCGACCTTGCCCCGCCGTCCATGGGGGCGGGCGATGCGGCCAGCCCGGCGCGACCGCAGCCCACCGTCCTGCCCAGCCAGGGCACCGAGGCCGCGCCGATCCCGTCCACGCGCACCGCGCCCCTGCCGCAGGTTGTCCCGCCCGAGCCGGACGCTGCAGTCGAGGCCGACGCGGCCCCCGAAGCAGTCACGGAGCCCGCCCCGGTGACTGAGGAGGCCGCCGCTGTCGACCCGGCTCCGACGACGCCCGAGGGCCCGGTTGCCGATGAGGAAGCCCCCGCCTCGCCAGAACCGGTGATCGACCCCGACGCACCTCTGCCGCCTGTCCGCCGCCTCGTGCAACCTGAAGGCAGCGCGCCGGTCGGCCTCGTGACCGAGGATGACCTGAGCACGCCCTCGGTGATCCCGACCGCGCCGGCACCCGCCGTGCCGCAGCCGCCCGCCGCGACCGCCGATCCGGCGCCGCAGGCCGACGCGCCGCAAGAGGACGGCTTCGCGTCCGACGCCCCCGTTCAACCGAGGCGGTTGCGCCCCGGCGAGAGCGGGACCTTGCCTCAGATCACGGCGTCCGTCCCTGAGGCGTCTGAGCCCGCGGCAGACGAGGACGCCGCCGCGCCCGAGCCGGAAGCCGAGGCAGCGACAGGCGCGCTCGCCGCCTATTCCGTGCCTTTCGACAGCAGCGAGACCCGCCCGTTGATCGCCGTCATCCTGATCGACGATCCCGAGGCGGGCCTGGATATCCCCACGCTGACACGGTTTTCCTTCCCGGTCGCGTTCGCCATCGACCCGCTGCGCCCCGATGCCGCCATGCGCGCCGCCGCTTTCCGCGAAGCCGGGTTCGAGGTGCTGATGCTGGGCACGGCGGTGCCCGCCGACGCGACGGCGCAGGATGCCGAGGTCGCACTGTCCGCGGCTTCCGAGGCTGTGCCCGAGGCCATCGCCATCCTCGACACGCCGGACAACCGCATCCAGTCGAACCGTCCGGCGCTCGATGCGGTGGTGGGGCGGGCCGGTGCGGCGGGGCAGGGATTGCTGGCCTTTCCGCGCGGGTTGAACGCCGCCGAGCAAAGCGCGCTCAGGGTCGATGTGCCCGCCGCGACGCTGTTCCGCCTGCTCGATGACGAGAATCAGCGCGCGACCGTCATCACCCGCTACCTGGGGCGCGCCGAGTTCGCCGCGCAGCAGGAAGGTGCGGTCGTCGTCGCCGGTCGCACCCGGCCCGACACGGTAACGGCATTGTTTTCATGGGCATTGTCTGGCCGTGACGAAGGGGTTGCCGTCGCGCCCGTTTCCGAGGTGCTGCGCCGGTCCGTGCAGGACTGACGGTTAACCCAGGCAAAGCCCCGGATGGTCAGCTGTTGCCGCGCCCGGTGAAATGACCCGCATCCTCGGCCGCCTTGCGGATGGCGCGGGACTTGTTCACGGTTTCCATGAATTCGGCCTCGGGGTCGCTGTCATAGACGACGCCGCCGCCCGCCTGGATATAGAGCTTGCCATCCTGCACCACGGCGGTGCG
The DNA here is from genome assembly GCF_039542305.1 of [Roseibacterium] beibuensis. Lineage (NCBI taxonomy): Bacteria > Pseudomonadati > Pseudomonadota > Alphaproteobacteria > Rhodobacterales > Roseobacteraceae > Roseicyclus > [Roseibacterium] beibuensis. Next base: position 943,471 of record NZ_BAABHW010000001.1, read on the forward strand.
CAGCGCGATGCACATGTCCATGTCGCCCCCGGCGCTGAAATAGCCCACGCCACCGCCATAGACGCCGCGCTTTTCCGGCTCCAACTCGTCGATGATCTCCATCGCGCGCACCTTGGGCGCGCCCGACACCGTGCCTGCGGGCAGACCGGCCAGAAGCGCCGACAGCGCGTCATGCTCCTCGCTCAACTCGCCCACGACGTTGGAGACGATATGCATGACGTGGCTGTAGCGTTCGACGATGAATTCCTCGGTCGGATGAACCGTGCCGATCCTGGCGACGCGGCCCACGTCGTTGCGGCCCAGGTCCAGCAGCATCAGGTGTTCGGCCAGTTCCTTTTCGTCGGCCATCAGGTCGGCCTCCAGCGCGCGATCCTCCTCCGGGGTCGCGCCGCGGGGGCGGGTGCCCGCGATGGGGCGGATCGTGACCTCTCCGCCGAAGACCCGAACAAGGATCTCGGGGCTGGCGCCGATCACCTGGAAGCCGCCGAAATTGAAATAGAACATGAAGGGCGACGGGTTCGTGCGCCGCAGCGCGCGATAGAGCGCGAAAGGCGGCTGCGGGAAGTCGAGCGTCCAGCGCTGCGAGGGCACCACCTGGAAGATGTCGCCCGCGCGGATGTAGTCCTTGGCGGTTTCCACGGCGGCGAGATAGTCGGCTTTGGCGAAATTCGAGACCGGCTCGCCCACTTCCAGCGCCGCGCCCATCTCGCGCGCGGCGGCGGGCGGCGCGCGTTCGAGGTCGCGCAGCGCGTCCGAGACACGCTCGGCGGCCTGCGCATAGGCGGCGCGCGCCGACAGGCCGGACGAGGCCCAGGCGGGCGCCACGACCGTCACCTCGCCTTTCACCCCGTCCAGAACCGCCACGACCGAGGGGCGCATCAGCACCGCGTCGGGCAGGCCGAGCGGGTCGGGGTTCACGTTCGGCAGATGCTCGACCAGCCGGATCATGTCATAGCCGAGATAGCCGAACAGCCCCGCTGCGGCGGCGGGCAGGTCGGGGGGCATGTCGATGGCGGATTCCGCCAGCAGGGCGCGCACGGCTTCCAGCGGCGGCGCGTCGCAGGGCTCGAACGCCTCGCGATCGTAGCGCGCGGCGCGGTTCAGGCGGCTTTCCTCGCCCCGGCATTCCCAGATCAGGTCGGGTTTCATCCCGATGATCGAGTAGCGCCCGCGCACCTCTCCGCCGGTGACGGATTCGAGGATGAAGGCATCGCGTCCGGCCTCGGTCAGCTTCAGCATAAGCGAGACGGGCGTGTCGAGATCGGCCGCCAGCCTTGCATAGACCAGCTGGTTCTTCCCGGCTGTCCAGCCGGCCTCGAAGGTTTGGAAATCCGGGGTCAGGGCCATTACGGGAACGTCGCGTGCACGGCGTTGATCACGCCTTGGTCAAGCTCGATGCCTGCCTGCACCTCAAGCGCCTGCCCGTAGCTTTCGAAAATGTCCTGCGCCAGCGATTGCGTCACGGTCTGGGACAGGATCTGCAACAGGATCGAGGTGTCGGGCGCGTCGCGCGCGGCGGGGTTGATCGCGTCGAGGCGCACGATATGCGCGGCCTCGGCGGCCGGAACCATGACGATATCGCCCGGCTCGTCCAACTGGAACGCCTGCGCCACCATCGTGGGCGGCATGCCGGGTACGAAATCCTGACGGCGGATGAGGCGTTCCTCGGTCACGTCGCCCAGATCCTCCAGCGCGGCGCCCTCGGCCAGTTCGGTCACCAGGTCCGAGGCGCGCTCGGCCACGGCAGCGCGCAGCGCGGTGGCGCGCCAGGCTGCGGAGACCTCGTCCTCGATCTCGTCCAGCGGCGGCAGGCTCGGCGGGATCACCTCGTCAAGGCGCAGCGCGAAAAGCCCGCCATCGGAGAGGTCCAGCAATTCGGGGAAGTCGCCCTCGCGCACGGCATCGGCCGCATCCCGGAAGGCGTCATAGGCCGCGATATCGTCTTCCGAGGTGGCGACATATTCGATCTGCCCAAGGGTCATCGCGGTGAGGTTCGCCAATTCTTCCAGCGTCGCGCCCGAGGCCAGTTCGTCGTCTATCATCTCGCGCATGTCGTCGATCTCGCGTCGGGCGGCGTCTTCGGCCAGTTCCTGGCGCAGGTCGTCGCGGGCCTCTTCGAACGGCACCTCGGTCGCCTGCAACACGGCGTTCACGCGGTAGATCGCGGGGCCGAGCGTCGAGGGCAGCGGCCCGAGAATTTCACTCTCGGTGTCGTTGAAGATCACCTCGGCGGCGGCGGCGGGCAGATCGCCCTCGGCCACCTCGCCGACATCCACGTCTTCCAGCGTCAGTTCCCGCTCGGCGACCAGCGTGTCGAAATCCGTCTCCCCGGCCGCGATCGCGTCGACGGCCTCTTGCGCGGCCTCTTCGGTGCCAAAGACCAGCCGTTCCAGAAGGCGGCGTTCGGGCTGGACGTAAAGCTCGATCCGCTCGTCATAGAGGGTGCGCAAGGTGTCTTCGTCGACCTCGACATCGTCCATGATCTGTTCTGGCGTGATCCAGGCATAGGTGATCGCCTTGGCCTGCGGGCGGATGAAGCGTTCGGGGTTCTCGTCGTAATAGGCGGCGAGCTCCGCGTCCGTCGGCTCGGGCAGACCATCGGCCAGATCGCCCTCGGTCACGCTGAGGATCGAGAAATCGCGCGTCTCGCCCTGGAAGGCGACCAGCGTCTCGGCATAGACGGCAGGGGCCGAAAGGCCGCCCACAACTGCCATTTGCAGGATCGAGCGCGCGGTGTCCTCGCGCACGTCCTCTTCGAACTCGGCCGGGTCGAGGCCCTGCTGCGACAGCACGAACTCATAGCTTTCGCGGTCGAATTCCCCGTCCACGCCCGCGAAGGCGTCGATCTCGGTGATCTGGCGCGCGACCTCTTCGTCGCCGACCGACAGGCCCATCTCCATCGCGGCGTTCGACAGCGCGGCGCGGGCGACCATGGCCTGCAGCACGGCGGTGTCGATGCCTTGCGCGCGCAGATCGGCGAGGTTTACCGGCTCGCCCGTCTCGGCGATGCGGGCGCGGATCTCGTTTTGCAGCGCGCGGGCATAATCATTTGCCGTGATCTCGACATCGCCCACCTGGCCCACGCGCGTGGCCGAGCCGCCGAAGGACCCGATGCCAAAGCCGGCAAGGCCGATCATCAGAAGGCCGAGGATGATCCAGACGAAGACGTTGGAGGCTTTCTTCACAGCCGATTTCGCCATGGGGTTTTTCGTCCTTTCATCGTCGCAATTCCGCCTGTCCGACTTACGCGGAAGGCCGGGGCGGGGCAAGGGTTGCTCAGGGGGTGATCGCGGCCAGTCTCTGCGCCACTTCGGCCAGCCCGTCCGCGTCAGCATTGGCGAAGGCGATGCGGAGCGTCGCCTCGGCCTGTCCGCTGCCGCCCTCTGGTTTCAGCGGGCCGAACATGGTGCCCGGCAGGGTCAGCAGGCCCGCGTCATCCACCAGCCGCTTGGCGACCGTGTCCGAGGGCGCGTCGAACGGGTGGCGGACATAGGCGAAATAGGCGCCGCAGCCCAGAAGCTGCCAGTCGGGAAGGCGCTGGAACCCCGCGATCAGGGCGTCGCGCCGCGCGAGGATCTCCAGCCGTTCGCCGGCCAGCCACTCGGACAGGTTCCGCATCCCCCAAAGCGCGCCGACCTGGCCCACCTGCGGCGGGCAGATGGCAACCGTGTCGAGGAATTTCTCGACCTCGGCCAGCCGCGCCTCCGAGGCCATCAGGGCGCCGACGCGGTGGCCGGTCAGGCGGTAGGCCTTGGAGAAGGAATAGAGATGAACCAGCGTTTCGTCCCAATCGGGATCGGTGAAAAGGTCATGCGGCGCATCGGTAGAGGAATGGAAATCGCGGTAGGTTTCATCGACCAGCAGCGCGAGGCCATGGGCGCGGGCGAGGTCGCGGAAAGCGGCGATGAGCGCGGGCGGATACTCGACGCCCGCGGGGTTGTTGGGGGTCACCAGCACGATGGCGCGGGTGCGCTCGGTGATGAGGTGCGCGGCGCGCTCGGGGTCGGGCAGAAGGTCGTCATCGGTGGGCAGGCCGACGGTGGCCACACCCTGCATGTCCAGCCACATCTTGTGGTTGAAGTAACAGGGCAGGGGCAGGATGACCTCGTCGCCGGGGCCTGCGATCGTCGCCATCGCGGCGCAGAAGGCCTGGTTGCAGCCTGCGGTGACGGCGACCTGCGCGGGGCGGATCGTGCCGCCATAGGCCTTGGACCATTGGCTGGCGAGTTCGTCGCGCAGGTCCTGGTTGCCCAGGACCGGCCCGTAGAGATGGGTGGCGTCATCCTCCATCACGGCGCGGGCCATCGCCTGTTTCAGCGCCTCGGGGGGCGGGTCCACGGGCGCGGCCTGGCTGAGGTTGATCAGCGGACGGTCGGGCGGAAAGCTTTTGCCCGCGATCCAGCGGCGCGCCTCCATCACCGGTGGCGGAAAGGTGCCCCTCACGTTCGGATTGATCGGCTGCATCGCCCCATCCCCGGCCCGGCGCGAAGCACGCGGAGCCCTCGTGTCAAACAGTCGTGATTGCTGGACGCATCCCGCCTCAGAACGGGATCTCGTCATCCATGTCGTTGCCACCCGACGGGCCGCCATAGCCGCCGCCCGAGGGGCCGCCGCGATCGTCGGGGAAGCTGGAGCCGCCGCCGTAGCCGCCGCCCGAGGCGCCGCCGCTATAGCCGCCGCCGCCACCCTGGCCGCCGTCACGCCCGTCGAGGAAGGTCAACTCGCCGGCATAGGGGCGCAGCACGACCTCGGTCGAATACCGGTCCTGCCCGCTTTGGTCCTGCCATTTGCGGGTCTCCAGCTTGCCCTCGATATAGACCTTGGAGCCTTTGCGCAGGTACTGCTCGGCCAGTCGTGCGAGGTTCTCGTTGAAGATCGCGACCGAGTGCCACTCGGTCCGCTCGCGCCGTTCGCCCGTGTTGCGGTCCTTCCAGGTTTCGGAGGTGGCGATGCGCAAATTGCACACCTTGCCGCCGTTCTGAAAGCTGCGCACCTCGGGGTCGCGGCCCAGGTTGCCGATCAGGATCACCTTGTTGACGGAACCGGCCATCTTCGTCCTCCACGCCTTTGCATCAGTCACGCCGCGGACACGGGACGATTCCCGCCGCGGCTCGGTTTCAGCGTTTAGATCACCACAAAAACTTTAATAAAAGGCTTATCGGCGCGGTATTTTTCGCCAAGTCCCTGCGCGGCGAATGGCCGACGCGGTGGCCTGACGCGGCGCAGGCTGGAAATTCCGCGCAAAATCCGTATATTCCGCCCGGTTTTGACGGGGATGGAGAGATCGGATGCGCTTTCGGGGAAGCTTTCGGGTGATCGTGGCCGCGGTCGTCGCGGCGGTGCCTGCCGTGGCGTCGGCGCAAGGCCTGCCCGACCGGTTCGGCAGCGCGTTTACGCTGCTCGATAACCGCGCCTCCACGCAATACCAGTTCTCTGCCCGCCTGCGCCCCGATGCCGAACGTCGCGATGGGATCCCGGCCTATGCCGGTGGGTATTCCGGCCCGTGGCTGGACGTGGCCCGCAGCGCCGCGCGCCGCCATGGCATCCCCGAGGACCTGTTCCTGCGCCTCGTGCACCAGGAAAGCGGCTGGAACCCCGAGGCGGTCAGCCATGCAGGCGCGATCGGCCTGGCGCAGCTTATGCCGGACACGGCCAGCCTTCTGGGCGTCGATCCGACCGACCCGAGCGCCAATCTGGATGCGGGCGCGCGCTATCTGGCGCAGCAATATCGCGATTTCGGTCGCTGGGATCACGCGCTTGCGGCTTATAATGCGGGCCCCGAAGCCGTGCGGGCGCATAACGGCATCCCGCCTTATGCGGAAACGCAGGATTACGTGCGCATCATCCTCGGCACCGGCTGAGCGCGCCTAGGGGATATCCGCCCCGATCTCGACCAGTTTCGCGCGCAGGACAGGCGCGCGCGGGTCACCGGCCTCCAAGGCGAAGACGAAGGCATGGGTCAGGTAGAAGGCGGCGGCGGTGCCGTCGCTGATCTCGGCCGCCTCGGCATAGAGGCGGATCAGCGCGTCGCGGTCATTCATCGCGTGCGCGGTCAGGAGCGCCGCATCGAGCGCCGCGCGCGCCGGATCGGGTGGGACTGGCCCGCCATCGGGCAGCCAGGCCTCGGGTGCGAGGCTCATGCCGTGCCCTCGCGCAAGGCCTCCAACCGGCCAGCGACCCAGGCGTGGAAGCAATGCGTCGGCCCGTCCATCGCGGGCGAAAACCGCCCGCCATCGAAGCCGCTGGCAAAGCGGCCACGCTGCATCCCCTCGACCACGAAGATATCCTCGACGAAGACGCCTTTCCATTGCGTTGCGTTCTTGGCGCGCATCACCTCGTCGGTCTGCGGCTGCGCGTAGTAGATATGCACATGCTCGCGCGTGCGGTCATGGGCGACGGGTTCCAGCACGATGGCGAAGGTGTGGTCGCGATGCACGCCCAACAACAGGTTGGGATAGACGGCCACGTATTCCGCGCCCGTGTCCCACTTGTCCGACAGCCCGTCGAAATCGGGAAAGACCTCTTCCATGGTGCCGCGCAGCTGGCGGTAGACGAGGGTGCCCTGACCGGAATACTGGCCCGGTTGCTCGATATGGTAGTGGTCCTCCAGCCGGGAATAGCTGTTCAGGCCGGGATGGACCCAAGGCAGGTGGTAGCTTTCGCAGTAATTCTCGACGGCGAGTTTCCAGTTGGTGTTCACCTGCAGCATGAAGGTGCTGTCCGCGCCGCCGTGATAGAGCGGGCGGTCGAACTCGGCCCAGCGGGCGATCAGGTCGGCGTGCACCTCGGCGAACTCGGGCGCGTCGCCGGACAGGTTGATGAAGACGACATCCATCCAGACATGGCTGCGCACCTCGACCAGGCCGAGGGTCGCGCGCTCGATGCCTGGGTGGGCGTTCTGGCCCGGCCCGCCGACATGCGGCGTGGCGACCAGGCGGCCATCCTTGGCATAGCACCAGGAATGATAGGGGCAGCGGATCGCGCCCTCGATCTTGCGGGGCTCCTCGACCAGGATCATGCCGCGATGGCGGCAGATGTTGTAGAACACGCGGACCGCGCCGGCGTCGTCGCGCAAGAGCAGAAGCGGCTGGCCAAGGAACTCCATCGGTTTGGCATCGCCCGGTTCGGGCACGTCGGCCCCCACGGCCAGCGCGGCCCATGTGGTTTCCAGGACGGCGCGGTTTTCCTCGGCGATGGTCGCGGGGTCGATGTAATGCGCGTTGGGCAGGCCGTTGGCGCGGTCGATCGGGGCGCGGACGCGATCGAGCGGGGCGGGGCGGATATCCTCGGGCATGTCGGCCTCCGTTGTCTGTCGTGCGGGTGGCCGAAACGGTGGACGGAGGCGGGCAGGGGCGTCTTGCCCGCGGGCGACATGGGGCATGTCGGGATTGGGCCTTGGTGGTGGTGTCAGCGCGGGCCGAGCAGATCGGTGACCGACGCGCCCTCGGGCAGGTCGAGCGCGTCGCGCAGCGCGGCGCGGCCCCGCGCCATGCGCGAGGTGACGGTGCCCATGGGCAGGCCGGTGACCTTGGCGATCTGCGCATAGCTCAGCCCGTCGATGGCGCGCATCCTGAGAAGGCGGGCCTGCCGGGGCGGCAAGCGGTCGAGGGCGGCCAGCGCCTCGGACACGGCCAGGCGGTCGGTGCCCTTGGGCGCTTCCTCCTCGGCGTGGTTCACCAACGCGGGCGGCGGCGGGGCGAGGCGGTGGCTGTCCGGCACGGGGCGCAGGCCCTGGCCGTGGCGCGCCGTGGCGCGGCCGCGCAGCGTGGCGAAGGCATAGGCGCGCAGGTCTTCGACCGGCTTGGCGTCGGGGGCGCCGCGCCGCGCTTCTTCCAGCCGCGCCCAGACACGCAGGAGCGTGTCCTGAACAAGGTCGTCGGCATCCTCGGCGCTGCGGGCCAGCCGCTGCGCGTGCCGCCTGAGGTCGGGAAGAAGGGCCGTGAAGGCGCGCGGGTCCGCCACCGGGGGCGGGGCCAGATCGACCGGGACGAGATCGACAGGGACGGGGAGGGCGGTTTCGTCGTCGTCGCTGGTCATCATCTGGGGCGGTCCCGAAACTGGTGGCACTCGCGCAAGGCTGAGCCTGCGTCCCGCATCCCGTCCAGACCCGCCGTGCCGCGCGCGCGGTGCCCCGCCGATGGCGGGCGGCGATGGGCGAGGCCTTGCCACGCGCGATTTGGATGCGCGGAGCGGCGCCGAGCGAAACCGCCCCGGCGCGCGGGGCCATGCCGATGCCAGGGCAGGTGGACCGGGACAGGGAAGAAACCCGGCGTTCGGCTGTCTTCCTTTACGGGTGCGGCAGATGCCGTGAGCCCAAGCGACCCTGTAATGAGGAGAGATGACACATGACCGAGATGCTTCTGACCCCGCGCCGCGGATCCACGCTCGCCGTTCTGACCGGGGCTTTCACCGCGCTGATCGTGGGGGCGGGCCTTGCCATGGGGCAGGCCGAGAGCCTCGACGCCGACGGTGACGGGATGGTCAGCTACGAAGAGGTCCTCGCCGCGATGCCGGAGATGACCGAAGAGGAATTCGCGGCGCTGGATGCCGATGGCGACGGCATGCTGAGCGCCGAGGAAATCGCGACGGCCGAAGAGGCTGGCCTGATCCCGGCGGGCTGATCGCCCGGGGGATCGGTCCGGGCGCGGGGCCCCGCAGACACCTCGTGCCCGGGCCGGCATCCGGGGAACGTCCCCAGTTACCCCGCGTCGGGACGGCGGGCCTTGTTCGTCCCGGCGCCGTTTCCCGGATGCGTTTTCGTCAGTCGCCGGTGAAGGGGTCGGCGATGGGCGCATAGCCCTCGATCCGGCCCCGGTTGGCGCCCCAGATCAGGTCGAGATAGGGCCCGTGCCCAAGGATCACGGAATCGAGCAGGGCCGCCCCGGCGGTTTCGGGGCTGGCCTCGGCCAACGGCATGATGGTGACGAAGGAGACGACGGCAGTGCCGCCCTCGATCTCGTAGCTGTGGAAGAAGGCGGCCATGTCGCCGGCCGCCGCGGCGCGGCCCCGATCCTCGAAGACGATGCCTTCGGACCCGAAACGCGCGACCAACTCGGCCTGCGTGGTTTCGCCGAACACCAGGCCGGGAACGGGGGCGGGCCTTGCGCCGCCCTCGTCATTCCAGATCTCGGCGTAATAGACCGCGCCCGTTTGCGCGTCGGCGGTGGCCGACATGGCGGTGCCGTCCTCAAACTGCCAGAGCGTGTAGGCGAAGGGGCCTTGCACTTCGCGGCCCGCGGGGTCGGGCAGGGTGCCGGGCAGCGGCGCGTTCAGGGCAACGCCGCCCATCTCTTGCGCGGCCAGCGGCAGGGCCAGCCCGAAGGCCAGCCCGGCGGCGAGGGATGCGGTGCGGATCACAGCCCGCGCGCGATGGCCGCGACGCCCGTGCGGGCCAGGCGGACATCGCCAAGCGGGCGCATCAACTCGCAAAAGGCATCGACCTTTTCCGGCGTGCCGGTGATCTCGAACACGAAGGACTCCAGCGTCGAGTCGACCACATTGGCGCGGAAGATCTCGGCGATGCGCAGCGCCTCGACCCGGTGTTCGCCCTTGGAGACGACCTTGATCAGCGCCAGTTCGCGGCTGACGAAGGCACCTTCGACGGTCAGGTCCGACACCTCGTGGACCGGCACCATGCGTTCGAGCTGCATGCGGATCTGCTGGATCACCTGCGGCGTGCCGCTGGTCACGATGGTGATGCGCGAGCGGTGCCCCTCGCGGTCGACTTCGGCGACGGTCAGGCTTTCGATGTTGTAGCCGCGCCCCGAGAACAGGCCGATGACCCGTGCCAGCACGCCTGCCTCGTTCTGCACCAGGACGGCGAGGGTGTGGGTTTCAACCTCGTCCGACATGTGGCTGCGGAGGTCGTAGGCGGAATGGCTGGTGGAGCCTTTTTCGATATTGAGCGGCGACATGAACCCGGGTCTCCCTTTGCGGTCCGCCCTGAATACACATGCCCCCGCCGGGATCAAGCGCGATCCCGGCGGGGGCGGTGATTGGTCCGTGATCCGAGGTGCGGATCAGGTATTGGCGCGTTCCGACTGAAGCCCGCGGAAGATCGCCCAGCACATCAGCAGCAGGACGACCGTGAAGGGCAGGCCGGTCGAGATCACCATGGATTGCAGCGAGGCAAGCCCCCCCGCCGAGAGCAGCAGCACGATGGCGACCGCGCCCTCGAAGGTGCACCAGAACACGCGCTGCGGCACCGGCGCGTCGATCTTGCCGCCCGCCGTGATCGTGTCGATGACCAGCGAGCCGGAATCCGACGAGGTGACGAAGAACACGATCACGAGAATGATCCCGACGAAGGAGGTGATCGAGGCCAGCGGCAGTGCTTCCAGCATGTAGAAGAGTTGCAGCGGCAGATCGGCCTCCTGGGCGGCGGTATAGCCATCCTGCACGACCTGCTGGATCGCGACGCCGCCGAAAACGGACATCCACAGCACGCAGACCAGCGAGGGGATCAGCAGGACGCAGATGATGAACTCGCGCACGCTGCGGCCCCGGCTGACACGGGCGATGAACATGCCGACGAAGGGCGACCAGGAGATCCACCACGCCCAGTAGAAGGACGTCCAGCCCTGCATGAAGTTGGTGTCTTCGCGCCCGACCGGGTTCGACAGTGCGGGCAGGTTGACGACATAGGCCCAGAGGTAATCGGCAAAGCCGGTCAGGATCGCGATGGTCGGTCCGGCCAGCAGCACGAAGAGCAGGAGCACGAAGGCCAGCCCCATGTTGATCTCGGAGAGGACCTTCACCCCGCCATCCAGGCCGCGCAGCACCGAGATCAGCGCCACGGCGGTGATCGCCGAGATCAGGATCACCTCGGTGGTGTTGCTGATCGGGACCCCGAACAGGTGGTTGAGACCGGCATTGGCCTGCGTCGCGCCAAAGCCGAGCGAAGTGGCAAGGCCGAAGAGCGTGGCAAATACCGCCAGCGTGTCGATGACATGGCCCCACCAGCCCCAGACGCGCTCACCCAGGATCGGGTAAAAGGCCGAGCGGATCGTCAGCGGCAGGCCCTTGTTGTAGCTGAACAGCGCCAGCGCCAGCGCCACGACGGCGTAGATCGCCCAGGGGTGCAGCGCCCAGTGGAAGATGGTCGCGGCCATGCCAAGGCGAATGGCGGCCTGTTCGTCGCCGGCTGCCGCGCCAAGCGGCGCCCAGTCGGTGCGCACGCCCCCCTCGGCGGCCGTGCCGCCCATCGAGGAGGAGAAATGGCTCATCGGTTCCGACACGCCGTAGAACATCAGGCCGATGCCCATGCCGGCGGCGAACAGCATCGCGAACCAGCCCGCATAGGTATAGTCGGGCCGGGCATCGACACCGCCCAGCCGGACCGATCCCAGCGGCGTGAAGATCAGCACGAGGCAGAAGATGACGAAGATGTTGGCCGCGCCGAGGAAGAACCAGTCGAAGCCCTGCGTCACTTGGGAAAAGAGCCAGGAAAACAGATCCCCGGACTGTTCCGGCAGCGCCAGCGTGTAAAACACGAAGGCCACGACCGAGAGGCCGGAGATCAGGAAGACCGGGTTGTGAATGTCGAAACCGAAGGGGCCGACGGTGCCTTCGATATTGTCCTGTCCGATATTGTAGTCGGTGGAGATCAGGTCCGCGTCGCCCTCGGGCGCGGGGATCCCCTGCATGTCCGTGTTTTCTTCTGTCATACGCGTTCCCTTTGATGTGGGCCGCCCGGCGCCGGGGTCCGGCTTGTGGGGGGCGGTCTTTCGTGGGGTCTTGGTTTTGGCGTCGCCGTTGCTCACGCGTCGTCGCGCACGATCATCACCGAGTGATGGCTCAGCGCCGCGAGATGCCCGCCATGGCTGCGCATGTCGAAGCGACGCGGGATGTGCGAGCCCATGACGATAAGATCGGCGCCAAGGTCTTCGCCCGTTTTCGCCAGCGTCTTGTCGAGATCGACCGACGGGTCATGCACCGTGACCGGGTCCGAGGCGACATCCTCGATGCGGCGCACCTCGGCCTGCGCGGCCGTGAACCGCGCCAGCTTTTCGGCGAACTCCTCGGGCGTGTGCGCGACCGAGCCCGGTTGCGGTGACGTGACGCCTACATAGGTCACGCGCGCGGCGTAGTGGCGCGCGAGGTCCGCAGCGACACTGAGTGCACGATCGAGCTTTTCGACATGGCCGAGATCGACCGGAACCATGATGTGTTTGAACACGTGTCCCTCCCGTTTTCGTTTTTCTTGCCGTTCGCCAACCCATGGGGCCGGGAAAGGTTCCAGCACAACATGTCGAGGGGCGACTTGAAAGGGTGAAAAACGACATTTTTAATGTCGCTTTCAGGCCATGAACCGGCGCATCCAGACGGCAAGGACGCTAAGGGTCGGGCGGCAAAGAAAAAGGCGGGCCGAACCGGACCCGCCTTCCAAACATGCTTTTTTTACGCTTTTAGACGAGAACGGCGCCGCCTTCCTGGATGACGCCCTGCGTCTCGGCCTCGCCCAGGAGCATCTCGTTATGGGCCTTGCCCGAGGGGATCATCGGGAAACAGTTCTCGTGTTTTTCGACCACGCAGTCGAAGATCACCGGCCCGTCATAGTCGAGCATTTCCATGATCGCGTCGTCCAGATCGGCCGGATCGCTACAGAGAATGCCCTTGCAGCCAAACGCCTCGGCCAGTTTCACGAAATCGGGCAGCGCCTCGGACCAGCTGTGCGAGTAGCGTTCGCCATGCAGCAGTTCCTGCCACTGGCGCACCATGCCCAGGCGCTCGTTGTTGAGGATGAACTGCTTGACCGGCGCGCGATACTGCACCGCGGTGCCCATTTCCTGCATGTTCATCAGCCACGAGCCTTCGCCGGCGACATTGATGACCAGCGCCTCGGGGTGGGCGATCTGCACCCCGATCGAGGCCGGCACGCCATAGCCCATGGTGCCAAGCCCGCCCGAGGTCATCCAGCGGTTCGGGTCCTCGAAGCCCAGGAACTGCGCGGCCCACATCTGGTGCTGGCCCACCTCGGTCGCGATGTAGCGGTCGCGCCCCTTGGTCAGCGCCTCAAGGCGTTCCAGCGCGTATTGCGGTTTGATGACCGTCTCCGAGTTGGTGTAGCGCAGGCATTTCACCGCGCGCCACTGGTCGATCTGCTCCCACCACTTGGCCAGCGCCTCGGACTGGGTCTTGCGCCCGCGCGCCTTCCAGATGCGCAGCATGTCTTCCAGCACATGCGCCACGTCGCCGATGATCGGGAAATCGGCGTGGATCACCTTGTTGATCGAGGACGGGTCGATATCGATATGCGCCTTGCGCGAGCCGGGGCTGAAATCGGCGATGCGGCCGGTGATGCGGTCGTCGAAGCGCGCGCCGATATTGATCATCAGGTCGCAGTCATGCATCGCGAGGTTGGCCTCGTAGAGACCGTGCATGCCAAGCATCCCCAGCCACTTGTCACCCGAGGCCGGGTAGCTGCCCAGACCCATCAGCGTCGAGGTGATCGGGAACCCCGTCGCCTCGACCAGTTCGCGCAACAACTGGCTGGCCTTGGGGCCGGAGTTGATGACGCCGCCGCCGGTGTAGAAGATCGGGCGCTCGGCCTGTTCCATCGCCTCGACCAGCGCTTCGATCATGGCGGTGTCGCCCTTCACGCGCGGCTGGTAGTGGCTTTTGACCTGCGGCTTCGAGGTGTAGGTGCCCGTGGCGAATTGCACGTCCTTGGGCAGGTCGACCAGAACCGGGCCGGGGCGGCCTTCGGTGGCGATGTGGAAGGCCTCGTGGATCGTGCCCGACAGCTTGTCGGTGTCCTTCACCAGCCAGTTCATCTTGGTGCAGGGGCGGGTGATGCCGACGGTGTCGGCCTCCTGAAAGGCGTCCGAGCCGATCATGAAGGTCGGCACCTGACCGGTCAGCACGACCAGCGGGATCGAATCCATCAGCGCATCGACAAGGCCCGTGACCGCGTTCGTCGCGCCGGGGCCGGAGGTCACCAGAACGACGCCGGGCTTGCCGGTCGAGCGGGCATAACCCTCGGCGGCATGCACCGCGCCCTGTTCGTGACGCACGAGGATGTGGCGGATCTCGTTTTGCTGGAAGATCTCGTCATAGATGGGGAGCACCGCGCCGCCCGGGTAGCCGAATACCGTATCGACACCCTGCTCCTTGAGGGCTTCGATCACCATCTTCGCGCCTGTCATCTGGCGTGTCATCGCGGATGTCCTTCCATTGCTAACTTACCGCTCTCTTCCATTGGCCCCTTGGCCTTGCGTTCCGGCATAAAAAAGCCCCCGGCGGGTGTCCGAGGGCGCATGGGGTTCCGATATGGCTGTCGTCACCGACCCATGCGCATCCGATCTACCACTACAAGAATAAGGTGAAGCATCTTCAGGCTCCTGTCCGAAACTGCGCGGGACACTAGGAAGGCGTCCTGTGGCCGTCAACCGAGAAAACGCCCGATCCGGCCATTTTTCTGAACAATATGTCGCATGGGCGCTCTCTCGCGAAACTTTCGGTCCGCGGTCCGCGCGCTGAGGTGATTTTGCGACTCTCGCGGCGCGGCGCGGGTGCACCCAACGGCAGACTCGCGCGGGCATGCCGTATCCGGGGTGCAACCAAAGGTTGACTGCCTGCAAAGCGGGCGATTTTGGTAAGGAAATTTTACAAAAATGTGGGGTTCGGATGCGGAAATGTGTTTTCTGCGCCCAATGCCTTCGCTAACGTGCCGGCATTCGAAGTAATAACCCGAGGTCCGAGGGGGGCCACGGGACATCCTAATGGGGAGGATACCTGAATGGATCGTCGTTCATTCCTGCGCACGTCGGCACTCGGCGGCGCGGCGGCAGCATCCGCAACGCTGGCAGCACCGGTCTACGCACAAGGCCGCCGCGAGCTGACGCTCGTGACGTCCGTGCCGGACGGGTTCGCCATCTTCGACGACGCGGCCCAGATGGCCGTGGATTACATCGCCGAGATGACGGACGGCCAGCTGACCATCAACAAGAACCCGGCCGGCAGCCTCGTCGGCGCGTTCGAAGTGTTCGACGCCGTGTCGTCGGGCCAGGCCGACCTGTATCACTCGGCCGAATATTACTTCCTGAACCAGCACCCTGCTTTCGCCTTCTTCACCTCCGTGCCCTTCGGCATGACGTCGCAGGAGATGGCCAACTGGTATTACCGCCGCGGCGGTCAGGACCTGCACGACAACCTGTCGTCGCTGTTCAACCTCAAACCGTTCATGTGCGGCATGACCGCAATGCAGCCCGGCGGCTGGTTCAACACCGAGATCAACTCGGCGGACGACCTGCAGGGCCTGCGCTTCCGCATGCCGGGCCAGGGTGGCCAGGTGCTCGGTCGTCTCGGCGCATCGGTGCAGAACATCCCCGGCGGCGAAATCTACCAGGCCCTGTCCTCGGGTCAGATCGACGGCGCGGAATGGATCGGCCCCTACGCGGACGAGCGCATGGGCTTCCAGGAAGTCACCACCAACTACTACACCTCGGGCTTCCACGAGCCGGGCTCGGCCCTTGCCCTCGTGTTCAACCTCGAGGTCTGGGAATCGCTGACGCCGCAGCAGCAGAAGATCGTCGAGATTGCCACCACGGCCACCCACGCGCAGAACACCGCGCTGTCGCTGGCCGAAAACGGTGCCGCTCTGGCCCGTCTGCAGGCCGCCGGCGTGCAGGTGCGCGAATTCCCCGACGACGTCTGGGATGCCTTCGGTCGCGCCTCGGCCGAGGTTCGTGAAGAGAACATGGGCGATCCGATCTACGCGGAAATCGCCAACAGCTACTTCGCGTCCCTCGAAGAATCGGCCAACTGGTTCGAAATCGGCGATGGCGAGTACATGCGCCAGCGTAACCGCGTGAACGCGGCCTGATCCGAACCTGACGCTTCGTCCCGCCCGGGCCGCACTGGCGCCGGGCGGGATAGTTGCTTGCGACCAATCCGAGTGTCGACGCTGCCCGGGGCAGGGCGCGTCCGGGGGACCACCGCATGATCGACTTCATCCTGTGGGTGCTACAGAATATCGCTCTGGCGCCGTATCACCTGTTTCTCGCCATCACCAATCCCGCTGCATGGCTAGACTGGAGCAACCCGGAATCGCTGGTGCGGTTCATCTATTACGGTGGCTCGGTCGAGTTCTTCTTCGTCGTTTTCACAACCTTCCTCGTGATCACCGCGCTTGGCATGGCCTGGAAGCGCGAGATCCTCTGGGCCTGTGTGCGCGGGCTGGAATGGTTCGCCAACGGCATCGGGCGCATCGTGTCCTGGTCCGGCCTTCTGATGGTCTTGCAGCAGGTCATGATCGTGTTCCTGCAACGGATCTTCCGGGTGGCCGAGATCCAGCTCGGGCCGCTTGGCACCGCTTTCGTGCAGGATCTCAGCTGGTGGGGCGAAGAACTGAAGCTTTACAACGCGTTGGTCGTGACGCTCTGCGTGAGCTACACCTTCGTTCAGGGTGGCCATGTTCGGGTCGACCTCGTCTATTCGGCGGTCAAGTTCCGCACCAAGCGCATGATCGACATGGTCGGCAGCATCATCTTCATGATGCCCGCCATCGTTCTGACTTACCTGTACGCCTGGTTCTTCATGTGGCGGCACCTTGTCGTGCCGAACCCGTCGGCCTCGGCCGAACTGGACCGGATGCTGATGCAGGCGCGCGTCCTGCGCTGGAATGTCGAAACCATCGGCTTCAGCCCGAACGGGTTCAACGCCTACTTCCTGTTCAAGATCCTGCTCGTGGCCTACTGCGTGCTGGTCTTCCTGCATGCCATGTCCTTCTTCTGGCGCTCCTACCTCGAATGGCTCGAGGGTGAGGAGAGCGAGGGCAAATACCTCGACCGTGACGTCATGGGGGACGAGGCCGAGGACCTTGAACACGCCATTCACTCGGGTTCGACCTGATCCGACATCATAAGACGCGGGCGCCAAGCCCGCGCAGCTAAGGGGACATCAGAGAGATGCTTTTCGGTTTGGATGGGGTCGAGATCGGTCTGATCATCGTCTTCCTGACTCTCTTCGCGGGGATCATGACGGGCTTCCCGGTGGCATTCGCCATCGGCGGCGCCGGCGTCATTTCCTTCGGCATCATCGCAGCCCTCGACTCCGCAGGGCTGCTGATCCACCAGGCCATCGACACCGGATCGGCGGAGTATTCGGCCCTCGTGGCCGAGGGGGTGGCCCGAGATGCCATATCCGTCTTCCGATACCCGGACTTGCCAAGGATCGAGGAACACCTGTTCCCCGGCGGCTGGGAACAGGCGATGGACCGCAACATCTCGTTCATCGTGAACCGCATGAACGAGCGCGTGATCGCGGGCCAGTCCATCGAGACGCTGCTGGCGGTTCTGATGTTCGTGATGATGGGCATCACGCTGGAACGCTCGAAGATCGCCGAGGACCTGCTGACCACCATGGCGCGCGTTTTCGGCCCGCTTCCGGGCGGCCTGGCCGTGTCCATCGTGCTGGTGGGCGCGTTCCTTGCCGCCTCGACCGGGATCGTCGGCGCAACCGTGGTGACCATGGGCCTGCTGGCCCTGCCGACCATGCTGCGCAACAACTACTCGCCCGAGCTTGCCACGGGTGTGATCGCGGCCTCGGGGACGCTGGGGCAGATCATCCCGCCCTCGATCGTGATCGTTCTCCTGGGCACGCTGGTCGGTGACCTTTACGCCACCGGTCAGGAAATCCGCGCCCAGCTTGCGGGCTGTTCCGACGCGCTGACCTACCTTGGGGAGCCTGCGGTTCTGTCGGTCGGCACGCTGTTCCAGGCCGCGCTTTTGCCGGGCCTGTTCCTTGCCTTCCTCTACGGCGCCTATGCCTTCGGCTTCGCCCTGTTCCGCCCGGCCAGCGCGCCGCCGGTCCAGTTCGCCGCCAGCTCCGGTGAGCCGGTGACGCGCAACGAAGCGTTGACCTGGTATCTCTACGCGCCGGTGGGGCTGATCCTTGCCGTCGTCCTCGCGGCCTCGGCCGGGATCGTCGGCAGCCAGAGCGTGATCGTCTCGGATTATGCCGAGCAGGATCGCAACAACACGCTGCGCACGAATGTCTCGGAACAGTGCCAGATGGCGATGATCGAGCTGCACGGCCAAGAGGCGTGGGACGAGGCCGTCGCCGCACGCGAGGCCAGCGCCGCCGCCGGGACGAGCGATGGCCCGGTCGAACTGACCGAGGAAGAACTGGTCGAGGCCCGCGCCGCGGCGCTGGAAAACGCGCCGCCGATCGGGTCGGGCGTGGCCACGATCTTCATCCTGCTGGCGCTTGTGCTGATCATCGCCCGCGGCGTCTCGCCCTCGTCCAGCCCGACGCCGCTGCTGGTGGGCGGTGCCGGGGTGGTGCTTGCGCTCATGGCCGATATCGCCTTCATCGGGCCACTGACCGGGGCGGGGGCGACCTTCCTGATCCTCGCCATCCCGACGATCCTGACGCTCTACGGCTGCCGTATCGCGATGGGGCGGCTGGGGCAGAACGAGCTTCTGCGCGTGGTCTTCCCGCCGCTGGTGCTGATCGTGGCGGTGCTTGGCTCCATCCTGGGCGGCATCACCAACCCGACGCCGGCTGCGGCGCTTGGGGCGGCTGGCGCCATCATGCTGGCGGCCTACCGCAAGCTGAAGGAAGAGGACGGGTGGTCCAAGCTGATCATCTGGGCCTCCTTCGCGCTGGTCATCATGATCCTGATCGGGGTCAATTTCGACCTGCGCATCACGCGCGAGACTGTCCCGTTCGAGGATTGGTTGGCTTACATCATCGCGCAGGGTGCCTATCACTTCGCCTTCTTCGGCCTGCTCTACGCCTGCTGGGTCCTGTTCCGGATGAACATCCTGGGCCCGGTGGTGCGCGAGACGGCGAAGGTGACGTCGATGGTCTTCACCATCCTGATCGGCTCGCAGCTTCTGAACCTCGTGCTGATCTCCTTCGGGGGGGAGCATTACATCCAGCAGTTCCTGCGCGCCTTCGACAATGAATGGGCGGTGTTCCTGCTGGTGATGCTGATCCTGTTCATCCTCGGCTTCGTGCTCGACTTCCTCGAGATCATCTACATCGTGATCCCGATCGTCGGCCCCGTCATCTACGGGGGCACGCTCGATCCGAAATGGGTGACGATCATGATCGCGGTGAACCTGCAGACGTCGTTCCTGACGCCGCCGTTCGGCTTCGCACTGTTCTACCTGCGGGGCGTGGCGCCGAAATCGGTGACCACCGGGCATATCTACCGCGGCGTGATCCCCTTCGTGGGCATCCAGGTTCTGGGTCTGGTCCTGCTGTGGTTGTTCCCGGGAATCGTGACGATCATCCCGGACCTGCTGCCGTAACCGGCATTGCGCCGAGTGAAATCAAGAAGGGGGCCGCGCGGCCCCCTTTTTCGTGTCGCGGATCCGTCGGGGTTGGCGTGTCAGTCCTCGCCGCGCAGGTCGGGCAGGTTGATCTGCGCCACCTGCTGCGCGATCGGGTCGATCGACAGGGGATGCGTCTGGTTGGAATAGTCTTCCGGGTCGCCAAGCGGTTGCCAGCCGCCGTCGACATAGACCTCCAGCCCCGAGAACAGGGCCTTGTAGCCCATCTTGGCCGACCCGGGCACCCAGTAGCCGAGATAAACAAAGGGCAGTCCGACCTCGCGGGCAAGCGCCACGTGGTCGAGGATCACGTAAGTGCCGAGCGAGTCCTTCATCCGGTCGGGATCGAAGAAGGAATAGACCAGGCTCAACCCGTCATCGAGGATATCGGTGAGGCACACGGCGATCAGGGCATCGTCCGTACTGTCGCGGTATTCCACGACCCGCGTCTTGACCGGCGTTTCCTCGATCATGGCGGCGAATTCGAACACGTCCATATCCGCCATGCCGCCATCGGCATGGCGCGCATCCAGGTAGCGCCGGAAGAGCGCGTATTGCTCCTCGGTCGCCCAGGCCGAGCGCGCGGTGCGCTCGATCGTGACGTTGCGCCGGGTCACCCGGCGCTGGCCGCGCGATGGCTCGAACTCCGACACCTTGATCCGGGCCGACAGGCAAGCTGCGCAGTCAGTGCAGGACGGGCGGTAAAGGACATTCTGCGACCGGCGAAAGCCCTGCTTGGACAGCGCATTGTTCAGCGTCTCGGCCTGGTCGCCCTGCAACGCGGTAAACAGCTTCCGCTCGCGCCGCCCGTCGAGATACGGGCAGCTTTGCGGAGCCGTCACATAGAATTGCGGCGCTATGGGCAGAGTGTGGCGCATACCGTCCTAGAAAATGATCCCCGCGCCAAACTGCAACAGGGGCGTGGCGCGGGGCAACAGTTTTTCTAGGAAATGGATTTGCGCCTTACTGCGGCCGGTTGAGCGCCGCAGTCCCGAGGATCAGGTCGTGCAGCCCTTGGTGACGTTGCGACAGCGCGATCGCGCCGACCGAGACAAGTTGCAGGATCATCGAGGCCGAGAGGAACAGGTAGAGGCCCGTATGGGCCGCGGCCTCCCCCGTGCTGAGCACATGGCCCGTCCGTCCGCGCAGTTGCAGGTTCATCAATCGCATGCCGAGGGTGGCGGACCATGTCGCCACCGATCCCCAGCGATAAAGAAACGCGACGGTCACATAGACGACTGGCCAGATCCAGAGCAGCGCCGTGAGGGTGATGACGCCCAGAACCAGGGTGATCAGCGTCACGATCAGCACGTCGATGACCCAGGCGAACAGGCGTTTCGCCGGGACGCCGTCGTAATAGGCATGGTCATAGTCGGGGTCGGGCAGGGCGGAGTTGTAGGTCATGGCATGGGACATGGCGGGTCCAGGCAGATTCGAAAAGAGGGGGAAACCGAATATGCCGCGCCCCCTCGGGAACATCCGGGACAGAGGGGGCGCGGCGGGGCCGGGCAGGGGAAGGGCCCGACCGGGGGGATGGCTGATCAGGCCTCGACGCTGTCGTCGGTCTTGGCCGTCTTGGCGCGCTCGTCCATGAACTCGTCGAACTCGGCCTTGTCCTTGGCGTCGCGCAGGCGCTGCAGGAAGGATTCGAAGGCCTCCTGCTCTTCCTCGAGGCGGCGCAGCGTGTCGGCCTTGTAGGCGTCGAAGGCGCTGTTGCCCGAGCTTTTGAACGCGTGGCGCGTCATGGCGTGGCGGCGGGATTTGCAGGATGCGTTGAACATGCGTTTGCTCCAGATCATGTAGGCAAGAAGGGCGAGTCCGATGGGCCAGAAGAGGATGAACCCAAGCACCATGGCGGCGATCCAGGCGCCCTTTCCGCGGGCGTCCAGCCACTCTTCGGCGCGGGAAAACCAGCCCTTCGCCTCTTGCGCCATGGGGCTGGCGGCCGGGGCGGGGGCGTTGGGTGCAGGTGCGGTCATGTGAAGTCTCCCGTTTCGATGGCAAATGTTAATGTTAATCACATTTACAAATGTGGGGGATGCAGGCTTTCCTCGCAAGGGGAGAAAGTTAATCTTTTTCACATATCGCGTATCGCGTTGAAATTATGTAGAGTTTTTTGAAATCCCGGCGGTCGTCCGGCCAAAAGAAAACCCTGCCGAAGCAGGGTTCAAAGTGGTCGTGTCTTACGAGGGTGTCCGCAGCCCGGTGCCTAAGACGTGAGGTGCACCAATATTCCTGTTGTCGACACCGGGCTCAACTTGCGGACAAGTCTTGGGATGTCAAAGGTGAGTGTGCCACATTTTCGCAACAGGTCAAGAAAAACCTTTATTTGTGGCTTTTCAGGTGCTTCGCCCCCGTTTCTCGAAGCGTGGCAGCATCGCGGAGAAGTCGCGGCCCGCGCCATCCTCCGACTCGACGAATTGCGCGTAGAGCGCCGAGGCCAGCGCCCCCATGGGCGTGTCGGCATCGGCGGCCTCGGCAGCCGACTGGCTCAGGCGCAGGTCCTTCAGCATCAGGTCGGCGGCAAAGCCGGGATTGTAGTCGTTGTCCGCCGGGCTGGTGGGGCCGACGCCGGGGGCAGGGCAGTAGGTGTTCATCGACCAGCTTTGCCCCGAGGAGGTCGAGACCACGTCGAACATCGCCTGCCGGTCGAGGCCCAGCTTGTCGGCCAGTGCAAAGGCCTCGCAGGTGGCGATCATTGTCACGCCCAGGATCATGTTGTTGCAGATCTTGGCGGCTTGTCCGTTACCCGCCGGCCCGCAATGGACGGCTTTCTGCCCCATCACGTCGAAAAGCGGCTTGGCGGTGGCAAAGGCCGCATCCTCGCCCCCCACCATGAAGGTCAGCGTGCCCGCGGCAGCCCCGCCAACCCCGCCCGAGACCGGCGCGTCGAGGAACCCAAGCCCCTTTTCGGCGGCCATCGCCGCCGCGTCGCGGGCCGAGGCCACGTCAACCGTTGAGCAATCGAGCAGGATCGCGCCCGGCTCCATCGCGGGCAGAACCTCCTCGGCGACGGCGCGCAGGATGGTTCCGTTGGGCAGCATGGTGATGACCACCTCGGCCCCTTTCGCCGCCTCGGCGGCGCTGGCGGCCATGCTCACGCCGCCGGGGGCAGGGGCCGCAAGGTCGAACCCCGTCACCTCATGCCCCGCCGCGACGAGGTTCGCCGCCATGGGGGCGCCCATGTTGCCCAGTCCGATGAATCCGATCTTCATGCCTCTCCCTCCCATTTCGGCGTATTCGCCGGTCGTGTCAGAGTTTCAACCCCTCGCCCCCGAGCGGCAGCAGCATGCGCGAGACCTCGGCCGGGCCGGGTGCCTCCGGTGCATCGTGCTTCCATGTCGGGGTGCGGTCCTTGTCGATGATCGCGGCGCGGATGCCTTCGAGGAAATCGCCGTCCTCCATCGCGCGGTAGGTGTAGCGGTATTCCTGCTCCAGCGCGGCCTCGATCGAGTCGCGCAGCCGCACGCGGTGGATGATCTCGACCGCGCAGGCCATGGCCAGCGGCGAATTGCGCCCGATGGCCTTCATCGCCTTGTCGCGCACGGCCCCGTCATGGTGGTTCAGATCCACGAGGATATCGCGCAGGGTCTCGCCCGAAAACAGCCGGTCGATCTGGGCCTGTGCCTCTTTCAGCGGGCTGTCCGGGGCGGTCTCGGCGGCGCGGTCCACCGCCTCCCAATCGCCGATCTCGCACAGCTCCGCGATCAGGTCGGGCCAGCGGTCGCGCGGGATGTAGTAGTCGGCAAACTCGGCATGGATCGCGTCGCCCGGTCCCATCCGGTCGCAGGTCACGCCGAGGTATTCGCCCAGCCGCCCCGGCGCGCGGGCCAGCAAAAGCGAGCCCCCCACATCGGGGATCAGGCCGATCCCGGCCTCGGGCATGGCGATCTGGCTGCTCTCGCAGACCACCCGGTGCGACCCGTGACAGCCGACGCCGACCCCGCCGCCCATCGTGAAGCCCTGCATCAGGCTGATCACGGGCTTGGGGAAATTGAACAGCTTGGCGTTCATCCGGTACTCGTCGGCCCAGAAGCGACGTCCATAGGCGAAATCGCCCGCCGTGCCGGTGGCATACAGCTCCGCGATATCGCCGCCTGCGCAGAACGCCTTGTCGCCCGCGGCGTCGATCACCAGCAGCGCGACAGCGTCATCGCCGGTCCATTCATCCAGCGCGGCCTCGATCCGCAGGCACATGTCCCAGCTCAGCGCGTTCAGCGCGTCGGGCCGATTGAGGGTGATGCGCCCCGCGCGGCCCACGATCCGGATGTCGATGTCGTCACTCATCGTCACGATCACCCCTTTCCTCACTCTTCACAGATGCCCAGCGACGGTCCGCCGAGGCGCGCCCGAAACTCAGCCGCGCTCGGCCAGCATCTGGCGCGCCACGATCAGGCGCATGATCTCGTTGGTGCCTTCCAGGATCTGGTGCACCCGCAAATCGCGGACGATCTTCTCGATCCCGTAATCGGCAAGATAGCCGTAGCCGCCATGCAGTTGCAGGCATTGATCGGCGACGCGGCTGCCCACCTCGGTGACGTGTTTCTTGGCCATGGCGCAGAACTTGGTGGCGTCGGGGTGGTTTTCGTCCAGCTTCCACGCCGCCTGCCGCAGGAAGGTGCGCGCGGCCTGCAACTCGATCTCCATCTCGGCCAGCCGGAACTGCAAGGCCTGGAACTGGTCGATGGGTTTGCCGAAGGCCTTGCGCTCGCCCATATAGGTCAGCGTCGCGTCCAGCGCCGCCTGCGCGGCCCCCAGCGAACAGGCCGCGATGTTCAGCCGCCCGCCATCCAGCCCCGCCATGGCATAGCGAAAGCCCTTGCCTTCCTCGCCCAGCAGGTTCCCGGCGGGCACCTTGCAATCGTCGAACTGCACCTGCCGCGTGGGTTGGCTGCGCCAGCCCATCTTGTCCTCCAGCCCGCCGAAGGACAGCCCCTCGGCCCCGTCATCGACGATGATCGACGAGATGCCGCGCGGCCCGTCCTCGCCGGTGCGGGCCATGACGATATAGGCATCCGAATAGCCGCCGCCCGAGATGAAGGCCTTGGTGCCGTTCATCACGTAGCCCTCGTTCGTGCGCTCGGCGCGCGTCTTCAGCGCCGCCGCGTCCGAGCCCGAGCCCGGTTCGGTCAGGCAGTAGGAGAAGAACGTCTCCATCGTCAGCGCGCGGGGCAGGTAGCGGTCGCGCAACTCCGCGCTGGCGTAATTGTCCAGCATCTTGGCGCACATGTTGTGGATCGACAAAAATGCCGCGACCGAGGCGCAGGACTGGCTGAGCGCCTCGAACACCAGCGTGGCGTCCAGCCGGCTGAGGCCCGAACCGCCATTCTCTTCCGAGACGTAGAGGCCGCCGAAGCCAAGCTCGGCCAGCTTGGGCCACAGGTCTTTCGGGATCGTCCCCTCGCGTTCCCAGGCCTGCGCATGGGGCGCGATCTCGGCCTCGCCAAAGGCCGTGGCCATGTCGAAAATGGCTTCTTGTTCCTCGCTGAGTGCGAAATCCATGGCAGACCCTCCCTTACCGTCCATGCGTATAATTGAACGCTCGTTTAATTACCGACTGTTGCAGGAGTTTTGCAAGCGCTGCTTGGTGCCCTACAGATCGGCGTGAAATTCCTCGATCAGGTGGGCGACCACGTCGCGCATGGCCGCGTCATGGTCCTTTCCGGCGGTGCGCGCCCCGGCATAGACGCCACGCTGCCGTTCGGACGAGGTGCCGCCTTCGATGATCTCGCGCAGGCGTAACAGGTCGGGCAGGCAGCCCAAGGCCTCGGCATCCTCGGTCAGGATCTCGATCACCTCGTCGATCAGCTCGCCGACGGGCGTGATCTTGCCACGGCCGAAATCGATCAACCCTTCGGTCACTCCGTAGCGTTGTGCACGCCAGCGGTTCTCGTTCACCAGGAACCGGTCATAGACCCGCCAGCGCAGATTCTGGTGCCGCAGTCGCACCAGCATCCGCGTCAGGCATTGGGTCAGGGCAGCCAGCGCCAGCGTGTGTTCCAGCCGCGGTCCGACATCGCAGATGCGCGTCTCCAGCGTCGGGAAGCGGTGGGACGGGCGCAGATCCCACCAGATCTTGGTCGTGTCCTCGATCAGGCCCAGCTCGATCAGCGTGCCCGTGGCGCGTTCATACTCGGCCCAGGAGTGGAAGACGGGCGGCAGGCCCGTCCGGGGCAGGTTGTCGAACACCGTCAGCCGGTAGGAGGCGAGCCCCGTATCCACCCCCTGCCAGTAGGGCGAGGAGGCCGACAGCGCCAGCAGATGCGGCAGGAAATAGGTCAGCTGCCGCATCAGGTCGAGGCGCATTTCGTCATCGGGGACGCCCACATGCACATGCATGCCGCAGATCAGCATGCGCCGCACGACCCCGCCCAGATCCTGCGCCAACTGGTTGTAGCGGTCCTTGTCGGTGTGGTGCTGCACCTTCCAGTCGGCGAAGGGATGGCAGGACACGGCAATGGGCGCGAGGCCGAACTCTCCCGCGCAGGCGGCCACGGTGCTGCGCAGGTGTTTCAGGTCCGAGCGCGCCGCGTCGATATCGGCGCAGACGGTCGTGCCGATCTCGATCTGGCATTGCAGGAATTCCGGGCTGACCTGGCCCTCCAGCTTGCTGGAGCAGGCCTCCATCAGGGCCTCGGGCGCCTCGGCGAGGTTGCCCGTCTCCTTGTCCACGAGAAGGTATTCCTCCTCGATGCCCAGCGTGTAGGCGTCCTCGGTCATCGCGGCCCCTCTCGTCTCCCAAGCACGGCGCAGGGATCAGGAAACAGGCTGCGCGCGGGCTTGCCAAGGGAAAAGGCGACGCGGGGGTAGGGTTTCCCGCAATGGCGGCGCAGGGCGGCGGGGCGTATCTTTTTTCCATCGCCGCATGGGTCGGGCCGTTTCTTTCCTCCCCGTTTCCCCGACGCGCCCGGCCCGTGCCGCGATCTCTCTTCCCTGTCCCAAGCCGCCCCGGTTTTTCGCGAGAAATCCTCGGGGCGCGCCGATTTTTGTCTGCCCATGGCGAGGCCGGCGCGGCGGCGGGTCGGGATTTCCGCCATCCCGCCCGTGCCGCGCTTCGCTTAGCTTGAGGTCAAGACGACCGCTCTTTCTGCCAAAGGACCAGGGCCATGTTCATCCGCTCCGTCCTCGCCATCGCCGTTATCGCCGGTCTCTTTACCGGGTTCGCGGCCGAAGCTGCCGGTTTGGACGACCCGCGCGGCAACGGCCTGACCGCGCAAATCGACGGGTTTGCCAGCGAAGGCGGTCTGGGCAGCACGCGCTGATTGCCTCTCCCTCGTTTCCCTCTCCCCCTGGCCGCCCCCTTGTTCGGGGCGGCTTTTTTCATGCCATGCGACCAGCGAGGTCGCTCAGGGTCATTTCCGGAAGGCCGAGCAGGGAAAAGGCCATCATCTCGTCCTGCTGCACCAGAACGGTCGGACCATCGAGCCCCTCCCAACTGCGCAGGACCATGCGCGCCATCGCGTAAGGCACAGGGCCGGGCGCGAAATAGAGCAGCATGGAGGGCGCGAGGCCACGCATGAATTCCCCGACCTTCCGGGCCTGCAGGGCAATGAGCTTGGGGAAGTCTTCCTCGATTTCGGTCACTTTCGAAAGGTCCACGAAATGCTTCTGACCCGGCGTGGCCAAAGGATCGCGCGCGAACTTGCCGAAAACGGCAAAGCTTTCGTCCAGCGCCGCGCGACCTGAATAGCGCACGTAAACCAGGTTGTATTCGGGCAGCACCCTGTAATCGACCGGCATTGACGGCATTCCCCGTTGATCCGTCGATTTGTCTAGCCGTTCGAGAGAGATGCCGGAAGACGAAATGAAAAACGCCCCCGCACCTGTGGCACGGGGGCGTCGTCCGCGGGTGAGCGGTCAGGCCTCAGTCCATGGCCTTGAAGTTGAACGCGGCCCCGTCCTTGATGCCCGAGAACCAGCGCGCCGTGACGGTCTTGGTCTTGGTATAGAAGCGGAAGGCATCGGGACCGTACTGGTTCAGGTCGCCGAAGGCCGATTTCTTCCAGCCGCCGAAGGTGTGGTAGCTGAGCGGCACCGGGATCGGGAAGTTGATGCCGACCATGCCCACGTTGACCCGGTGGGCGAAATCGCGCGCCGTGTCGCCATCGGCGGTGAAGATCGCCGTGCCGTTGCCATAGGGGTTGTCCATGGTCAGCTTCAGCGCCTCTTCATAGCTGTCGGCGCGCACCTGGCTCAGGACCGGGCCGAAGATCTCTTCCTTGTAGATCTCCATGTCGGGGGTGACATTGTCGAAGAAGCTGGGGCCGACGAAATAGCCGTTCTCGTAGCCCTGCAATTCGAACCCGCGCCCGTCCACGACCAGTTCTGCGCCCTGGTCCACGCCGCTGTCGATCAGCCCGAGGATGCGATCCTTGGCCTGCGCGGTGATGACGGGGCCGTAATCCACGTCGTCGCCGGCGGTGTAGGGGCCGACCTTCAGCTTCTCGATGCGCGGGATCAGCTTCTCGCGCAGCGTGTCGGCGGTTTCCTTGCCCACCGGCACCGCGACCGAGATCGCCATGCAGCGTTCGCCCGCCGCGCCAAAGCCTGCGCCCACCAGCGCGTCGGCGGCCTTGTCCATGTCGGCGTCGGGCATGATGATCATGTGGTTCTTGGCGCCGCCGAAGCACTGCGCCCGCTTGCCGTTATTGGCGGCGCGACCGTAGATGTACTGCGCAATCGGGGTCGAGCCGACGAAGCCAACGGCCTGCACGGTCTCGTTGTCGAGGATCGCGTCGACGCTTTCCTTGTCGCCGTTGACGACCTGCAACACGCCATCGGGCAGACCGGCCTCTTTCAGCAGTTCGGCCAGCCGCAGCGAGGTCGAGGGGCACCGCTCGGACGGTTTCAGGATCATCGCGTTGCCGCAGGTCAGCGCCGGGGCCATCTTCCACAGCGGGATCATCGCGGGGAAGTTGAAGGGCGTGATGCCCGCCACGACACCAAGGGGCTGGCGCATCGAGTAAAGGTCGATGCCGGGGCCGCCATCGTCGGTGAATTCGCCTTTCAGAAGGGCGGGGCCGCCCATGCAGACCTCGACCACCTCAAGCCCGCGCTGCACGTCGCCGCGCCCGTCGGGCAGGGTCTTGCCGTGCTCGCGGCTGACCAGCTCGCCCAGCTCGTCCATGTGTTCGTTGATCAGTGCGCCGAATTTCATCATCACCCGCGCGCGGCGCTGCGGGTTGGTCGCGGCCCAGCCCTTCTGCGCCTCGGCGGCGGCGGCGACGGCGGCGTCCAGTTCCGCGGTCGTGGCCAGCGCCACCTTGCCCTGCACCTCGCCGGTGGCGGGGTTCATCACATCCGCCGTGCGGCCCGACGTGCCGGCAACGTGCTGGCCGTTGATCCAATGTCCGATCTCTTGCATCTCATCCTCCCTGGGAATGTGGCTCGCGTCTCTCGGGGCGCAGTCTAGTCTTGCAAAGACGCGGGCAAAACAGAAAGGTTGCCAAAGTCGTTTTGCGAGAATGCAAGGATAGGCCGTGCGAAACTGGGATGATCTGCGCGTTTTCCTCGCCACGGCGCGGGCCGAAAGCCTGACCGGGGCCGGGCGTGACCTGAGAATGGACCCGGCCACGGTCGGTCGCCGCGTCGCGCGGCTGGAGGAGGGGCTTGGCGCCACGCTGTTCGCCAAGTCGCCACAGGGCTACGCGCTGACCGAGGCCGGGCAGAAGCTGATGACCCATGCCGAGGCCGCCGAGGCCGCGCTGCGCGCCGGAACGGGCGAGGCCAGCGGCGCGGGGGAGGGGCTGTCCGGCACCATCCGCATCGGCGCGCCGGACGGGTGCGCCAATTACCTGCTGCCCCAGGTCTGCGCCCGGATCGCCGAGGCGCATCCCGCGCTCGATATCCAGATCCTCGCCCTGCCGCGCGTCGTGAACCTGTCGCGTCGCGAGGCCGATCTCGCCATCGCCGTCTCGCGGCCCAAGACCGACCGGCTGCGGGCCGAGGCCTTGTCGGAGTATCGCCTGTCGCTCGCCGCCTCGGACGATTGGATCGCGCGGCACGGCGCCCCGACCAGCCCCGCAGACCTCAAGGGCGCGCGCATGATCGGCTATATCCCCGACATGATCTTCGACGCCGAACTGGACTACCTGTCGGCGCTCGGGGTCGCGCATGTGCCGCTGGCCTCGAATTCCATCTCGGTGCAGCTGAACCTTGCCCGCGCCGGGGCGGGCTTGGCCGTGGTGCATGATTTCGCGCTGCCTTTCGCGCCGGAACTGCGCCGCGTCCTGCCTGGCGAGGTGGCGCTGACCCGCACCTTCTGGCTGGTCAGCCATGCCGGGCCGCGTGACGCGCGGCTCGACCGGGTCGCGCGGCTGTTGCGCGACGGGATGCGCGCGGAACTGGCCCGCCTGGAGGCGGCCGTCGCCTGATTGTCGGGCAACCGTCCTTATTTCTTGACAGAATGTCGCACTCCGCGCGAGGCTCAACCTTAGGGAGAGGGCCGCCGGCGCCATTCAAGGGAGGAGACGCGCATGCTCGTGCAACAGATACTCAAGGCGAAATCCGATGACGGGGTGGTGACGCTGCCGCCCGGCTCCTCGGTTGCTGCCGCCGCCAAACTGCTGGCGACCCGGCGGATCGGGGCGGTCGTCGTCTCGCCCGACGGCAAGCAGGTCAAGGGCATCGTGTCGGAACGCGACATCGTCCGCGAGCTTAGCCAGAAGGGCGCGAAATGCATGGCGGAAACCGTCGATGCCATGATGACCCGCGACATCGTGCATTGCGGCCTGGCCGATGCCTCGGACGCCGTGCTGGTACGCATGACCCAGGGGCGGTTCCGCCACATGCCGGTGATCGAGGCGGGCGAGATGGTCGGCCTGATCTCCATCGGCGACGTGGTCAAGGCGCAGCTCCAGAAGCTGGAAATGGAGAAGGACGCGCTGGAAGGCATGATCAAGGGCTTCTGAGGCCAGCAGAATTTTCGCCAAAATTCTGCGGCGGGACGCCAGCCATGCGCGCGGCTCCGGCGGCGCTCGGTCGTCGATGCCGCGCCTTTTCGGGTTGCATCCCGCGGCGCAATAATGTTGCGTCGGCCCCGGAAAAGGGAGACGGGGAAGCCAGCCGATGCGCACAGGTCTATATCCGGGGACATTCGACCCGATCACGCTGGGTCATGTCGATATCATCAAGCGCGCCTGCAAACTGGTGGACAAGCTGGTGATCGGCGTCGCGATCAATCGTGACAAGGGGCCGCTGTTCGACCTCGAAGAACGCGTCGCCATGGTCGAGGCCGAATGCGCCAAGCTTTCGGCCAAGACCGGGACCGAGATCGTCGCCCACCCGTTCGAGAACCTGTTGATCGATTGCGCCCGCGATGTCGGGGCCGATATCATCATTCGGGGTCTGCGCGCGGTTGCGGATTTCGAATACGAGTTCCAGATGGTGGGGATGAACCGCTTTCTCGACTCCGATATCGTGACCGTCTTCCTGATGGCCGAGGCCGATCGCCAGCCGATCGCCTCGAAGCTGGTCAAGGAGATCGCGCGCCTCGGCGGCGACGTGAGCCACTTCGTTCCACCCGCGGTCGAGGCCGCGCTGAAAGAGAAATTCGCCTGAGGCCGCGCGCCCGGGCTTTCGCATACCAGAGGACACCACATGGCCGAGATCAAGGATCCCGAGAACACCATCCTGATGGAGCTGAAGGACGGCACCGTCACCATCGAGCTTTTGCCCGACATCGCGCCCCAGCATGTCGCGCGGATGAAGGAACTGGCCCGCGAAGGCGCCTATGATGGCGTGATCTTCCACCGCGTGATCGAGGGCTTCATGGCCCAGACCGGCGACGTGGAGCATGGGCAGGCCGAGGGCGGCAACATCCGCCGCGCAGGCACCGGCGGCTCGGACAAGCCCGACCTTCCGGCAGAGTTCTCGCGCATCCCGCATGATCGCGGCACGCTCGGGGCCGCGCGCTCGCAGAACCCGAACTCGGCCAACAGCCAGTTCTTCATCAACTTCAAGGACAATCATTTCCTGAACGGCCAATACACCGTCTATGGCCGTGTCATCGCAGGGATGGAGCATGTCGACGCCATCACGCGCGGCGAGCCGCCCGCGAACCCCGACAAGATGATCAGCGTCAAGGTGGCGGCCGATGCGTAAGCTCCTCGCCGCGCTTTGCTGCCTTGCAGCCACCCCAGCGCTGGCCACGGGGCTGGAGATCGACGTCGAAGGCGACGCCAGCGGCACCATCGTCATTGACCTGTTTGAAGAGGTCGCGCCCGAGCATGTCGCGCGTATCGTGACGCTGGCCGAGGAAGGTGCTTATGACGACGTGGTGTTCCACCGCGTGATCGACGGGTTCATGGCCCAGACCGGCGACGTGGAGTTTGGCCGTATGGGCATGGATATGCGCTATGCCGGTCGGGGCGGGTCGGACTATCCCGACCTGAACGCCGAGTTCTCGGACATCCCCTACGAGCGCGGCATCGTCGGCATGGCCCGCGCCCAAAGCCCCAACAGCGCCAATTCGCAATTCTTCATCATGTTCGAGCCGGCCCCGCCGCTTGACGGGAACTACACCGTCGTGGGGCAGGTCGTGGACGGCATGGACGTGGTCGACGCGATCAAGCGCGGCCGGGGCCGCAACGGTGCAGTGATCGGTCAGCCCGACCGCATGGTCGCCTTGCGCGTGCTGGAGGAAGATCCTGTCGCCCCGCCGCCCGAGGATGACGGGGGCGAAGCCGACGAAGGCTGATCTGACGCGCAACCACAAGCGCGTGAGGGGGGCTGTTGCGGCCCCCTTTTTCTTGTCAACCTGACGTTGCGTTACCGCGCAGGGAGGTTGGCCGTGTTTCTACGCACATTCATCGCAATCGTGGGCGCAAGCGTGGCCCTGACCGGCATGGCCATCGGCCAGTCCACGGCACTCGACCGGGGGCAATGGCCCAATACCGATTTCGACAACGCCATTGTCGACCTGTCCGAAATCCGCTCGGGCGGCGTGCCGCGCGACGGGATCCCGGCGCTGGACGACCCCGCGATGATCCCCGCACAGGCCGAGGATCGCCTCGGCGACGCGGAACCCGTCCTGACCCTTGCCCTCGGGGATGCAACGCCCCGCGCCTACCCGCTGCGCTACCTGACCTGGCACGAGATCGTGAATGACGAGGTCGCGGGCCAGCCCGTGGCCGTCACCTTCTGCCCGCTCTGCAACACCGCCCTTGTCTTTGACCGGCGGGTCGCGGGGCGCACGCTCAGCTTCGGCGTTTCGGGCAACCTGCGGTTCTCCGACATGGTGATGTATGACCGCGAGACCGAAAGCTGGTGGCAACAGGCGGTTGGCCGCGCCATCGTGGGCGAGATGGCGGGAACGGAGCTGACCGCGCTGCCTGCATGGGTGGAAAGCTGGGACAGTTTCCGCACAGCGCATCCCGATGGCCTGGTGATGGACGAACCCGACGCCCGCCGCCCCTATGGCCGCAACCCCTATGTCGGCTATGACACCAGCGCGCGGCCCTTCCTCTATGATGGTGAGGATCCGCCCCATGGCATCGACCCTTTGGCGCGAGTCCTGCGGGTGGGCGACCGCGCCTGGCCCCTCCAGCGGCTGTCCGACGCCGGCGTGCTGACCGAGGCGGGGGTGAGCATCACCTGGCAGGCCGGCACCGCCTCGGCCCTCGACACCGCCCGCATCTCCGAGGGGCGCGATATCGGCCAGATCCGCGTGCGGGATGCCTCGGGCATGGACGTGGTGCACGACGTCCTGTTCGCCTTTGCCTTCCATGCGTTCTGGCCGGACGGGGAATGGATGCTCGGCGCAGAGTGATCGCGCGCCCCAAATGACACCGGCCCATTGACGCCGCCCGGCAATCCCCATAGCTCCGCGCCCATGGCGCGCGCACCTCTCTTGCAACTTTCCGATATCGCCCTGACCTTCGGGGGCGATCCCGTTTTCGACGGTCTCGACCTCGTGATCCACGAAGGCGACCGGCTGGCGCTGGTGGGCCGCAACGGCTCGGGCAAATCGACCCTGATGAAGGTGATGGCTGGGCTTGTCGAACCCGACCGCGGCGCGCGTGTCCTGCCCGAGGGCACGACGACCGGCTACCTCGAACAGGACCCCGATTTCAGCGGCTTCGCGACCCTGGGCGATTTCGCCACCGCCACGCTTGGCCCGTCCGAGGCCTGGCGGGTCGAGGCCGCCGCCGAGGGGCTGAAGCTCAACCTCGACGCCGAAACCTCGCGCGCCTCGGGCGGGGAACGCCGCCGCGCCGCGCTGGCGCGCCTGCTGGCCGAAGCGCCGGACCTGATGCTGCTGGACGAGCCGACCAACCACCTCGATATCGACGCGATCCAGTGGCTGGAAGGCGAGCTGACCCGCACCAAGGCGGGCTTCGTCCTGATCTCGCATGACCGGGCCTTCCTGCAGGCGCTGGCGCGCGCGACGCTCTGGCTCGACCGGGGCGAGGTGCGGCGCATGGACCGCGCCTTTGATCGGTTCGAGGATTGGCGCGACAAGATCTGGGAAGAGGAAGACCTTGCGCGTCACAAGCTCGACCGCAAGATCAAGGCCGAGGCGCGATGGGCCGTCGAAGGCATCAGCGCGCGGCGCAAGCGCAACATGGGCCGTGTGCGCGCCCTGCAGGACCTGCGCGAAACCCGCGCCAACATGATCCGCCGCCAGGGCACCGCCGCCATGGCGCTGGAGGCCGGGCCGCAATCGGGCAAGCGTGTCATTGAGGCGAAAGGGATTTCAAAGGTTTACGGCGATCAGACGATCCTGAAACCCTTCGATCTGCGCGTGTTGCGCGGCGACCGCGTGGCCTTTGTCGGCCCGAACGGTGCGGGCAAGACGACGCTTCTGAAAATGCTGACCGGCGAGTTGGAGCCCGATGAGGGCACCGTCACCCTCGGGACCGGGATCGAGATGGCCGTGTTCGACCAGGCCCGCGCGGCGCTGGATCCGGAGGCGACGCTGTGGGAAAGCCTGACGAACGACCCGACCATCGGCGTGTCCGGCCGCTCGGACCAGGTGCTGGTGCGGGGCACGCCGCGGCATGTCGTGGGCTATCTCAAGGATTTCCTCTTCGACGAGGCGCAGGCCCGTGCGCCTGTCAAATCCCTGTCGGGGGGCGAAAAGGCGCGGCTGCTGCTGGCCCGGATCATGGCGCGCGAGTCGAACCTGCTGGTGCTGGACGAACCGACGAACGATCTGGATGTCGAAACGCTCGATCTTCTACAGGATCTATTGGGCGATTATCCCGGCACTGTCCTGTTGGTCAGCCATGACCGCGATTTCCTCGACCGGGTCGCGACCTTGACCGTCGCGCTGGAGGGGCAGGGTCGCGCCGTCGCCTATGCGGGCGGGTGGTCCGACATGCTGGCGCAACGCGCCGCTTCGGGGGCCGATACGCCAACCGAAGCGACGGCGAAATCGGACAAGCCCGCGAAAGCGGCCAAACCCGCCGCCGCCCCGGTCCCGGCCGCGAAAACCGGGCTCAGCTTCACGGAACAACACCGTTTGAAAGAGCTTCCCGCGCTGATCGAACGGCTGGAGGCCGAGATCGCCAAGCTCTCCGACCTGCTCTCCGATGCCGAGATCTACACTCGCGAACCGGTCAAGGCGCAAAAGGCGACCGAGGCGCTGTCGGAACGGCAGTCCAAGCTCTCGGACCTCGAAGAGGAATGGCTGACGCTGGAGGAAAAGGCGGGCGGCTAACCCCTTGGCGCCAGTTGGGTGATCGCGACGCCTGCCGCCATCACGAGGATGCCCAGCACTCGCGTCGCCGAAACCGGCGTCACCTGCGACCCGAACAGGCCGAAATGGTCGATGGCCGCGGCCGAGATCAACTGCCCGATCAGCACGAAAAACACCGCGTTGCCGACACCGAAACTCGGCGCGATCCAAGTGATCGTCAGCACGTAGAAGGCCACGAACAGCCCCGCCGTGAACAGGTGCCAGGGTTGTCCCGAAAGCGCCCGCAACGCGCTTGGGCCGGTGATCAACGTCACCACGACCGCTGCCGAGAAGGCGACGACGAACAGCACCACCGCCGCCGCGGCGGGTGATCCGATATTCGCCCCCAGTCTTGCGTTCAACGCTGCCAGAAGGGGAATGCCGACACCCGCCAGCAACATGATGAACGCCTGGTAGGGCATTGATTTCATATCCTTCTCACGAACAGATGCCGCGCAAATCCGCGCCGTTCCACGGCACGACTTCTTCTATCTGATCGGCCCGCGATTGCAGCGGCGTGACCGGCATCACCTGGCGCAGCAACCGCTCGAGCCGGCCAGTCCGCGCGCCATTTGGCTCGACCGCGCGGCAGCACACGTATTCTTCTACAAGAGAGGCCTGCTGCTCGTACCCGTAATCGAGGAAGCGCCGCGCGTCATCCGGGTCGAACAGGTAGGGATCCTCGATGCGGGCATGTTCGGCGAAGGCGCGGAACGGGTGGTAGCCCGTGACCGCGCGGTTCTGCCATTGCCAGACATGGGTCATCTCATGGGCAAAGAACATCGCGGCGGCAAGGTTCCGCCGTCCATCGCGCCCGCCCACGTAATCGTCGAGGAAGATATCCTCGCGCACATGCAGCGTGTTGAACAGCGTGATGCCGCCCGTCCGCCCCTCGATGATCGGCGTGTCCGGCGGCGGATAGATCCTCTCGCGGCAGGTGACCTGCGGGCGCGCCGGGTAGCGTTGTACGCCAAGGCCCACCAGCGGGTTTTCCACGATCCGCACCGCGTCGGCATCGAAGCTGTCGCCTTGCAGATCGGCCATGTAGGCGCGCTCCGCCTCGGTCAGCGGGCGTCCGCAGGCGGCCAGAAGGACACAGAACAGAAGGATCAGCGCACGGGTCATGCCGGCAGCTTAGGCGCTTGTCCGCCCATGTCGAGAGCGGCGGTCCGGCTTTGACACCGATCAAGGCCCCGCGACGCGCCACGCGCCACCATTGGCGCAAGGACATCGCGCGTACAGAAGGAGGACAGCCATGAAACCGGTGATTTGGGCGGCCTTGATCGCCATGGCGGCCGCGCCGGCCATGGCGCAGGACACGGCGGAGGGCGCGTTGCTCTACGAGGCCTATTGCGCCGCCTGCCACGGGGTCGAGGCGCAGGGCGACGGGCGCATGGCCGAACTTCTGACCATCGAGCCGACGATCCTGACACAGCTGAGCGCCCGCAATGGCGGCGAATTCCCGACGCTTCAGGTCATCCGCCAGATCGACGGGCGGGACCCGATCCTGGCCCATGGGGGGGACATGCCGCTATTCGGGCGCTGGTTCGAGGGGCAGGGGGCCGACGTGCCGCTTGCCACCGATACGGGGCAACCGATCCTCGTGGCCCGCCCGATCGCCGATCTGGTGGCCTACCTGATGGAGATACAGGAATGATCCGCACCGGTCTGATCCTTGCCGCCCTGCTTGCGGCGCCCCCCGTTGCGGCGCAGGACGCCACCCGTGGGGCACGGCTTTATGCCGAGAATTGCGCCGTCTGCCATGGGGCCGGCCTGCGCGGCGATGGCCCCATGGCCGAGGTGCTTCTGGTGCGGCCCCCCGACCTGACGCGCATCGCGGCACGCTATGACGGCACGTTCCCCCGCGCGGGCATCGCCTGGCGCATCGACGGGCGCGACCCGATCCTCAGCCATGGGGGGGACATGCCGCTTTTCGGCTTCGTGTTTTCCGACATGTCCGAGGTCCTGCGCACCGAAGGCGGCCAGACCGTGCTGACCTCGTCCGAAGTCGTCGACCTCGTCGCCTTCCTCGAGAGCCGTCAGGAGTGAGCATCGGTCCGGCTGAAAGCCGGTGAAGGCTCCGGTGGGTCCGCCCCGCCGCGCCGCGCGCGCTATGGTGCCGCGCGCTGCCCCGGGGCGATCTTCCGGCGCACCAGCGGGCTTAGCCCGATCAGCACCAGGCCGATCGAGAACAGGCACCAGACCGCCGGCATCTCGTTGGGCATGTCCGTCAGCATGATGGCCAGCGCGGGCCCGAGGACGAGGTGCACGATCACCAGCCGCCACGCCCCGTAGACCAGCGGCAGCACGAACACCGCCAGCATGTAATCGGGATAGGTCCAGCCGCCCGGGATCTCGACCCCCAGCAGCCGCGACGCCAGGTCGTTCAGCGGCATGTCCCAGGCCAGGTGCCAGGTGCCGGTGATGGTGCACCACTCGGCCCCGCACAGCACGGTGCCGGGGCGGCACATCCCGGCCCATTCCAGGGGCACCATCCGCGCCAGCAGCAAGACCGAGGCCACCCCCGCCGCCGCCAGCACGGCAAGCCGCGCGCGCCGCGACAGCATCGGCGCGGCGATGGCCATGGCAAAGGCGTTGATGAAGATCGGTTGCAGCGAGATATGGACCCAGGACAGGATCGTCGCCCACCTGTTCGAGGGCGTGCCGCATTGGTCGATCACCTCGTAGCCCCAGACCTGCAACGCCTCCATCGCGGCGAAAAAGGCCAGCGTGACCGGGATGGCGATCGGGTCGCCCCGCTTGATCGTGACCACGGTTGCAACCGCACCCACGCCCACCATGGCGAGGCTCGCCCCTTCGCTCCAGCACATCGGTCTGTCCCTCCCTGCCAGGGAGAGTGTTGACCTTGGGGCAGGGTGGATCAAGCGGCACCGCGGCGGCGGATCGGCGCAGGGATGTAGCCGAAACAGTGTCTATGCCCAAAGGCGAGAAATCCGCATCCGACCACCTATAACCCTTGCATTGTCTTTGAGAATTCGCGTGTTTGGCGGTCTGCAATCGGCAATAGTAGGTCGTAAATCTCTTTAAAACTCGAATGCAGTTCGGAGAAGTTACCTCTTTGTCCATATACGCTTAGATGATAGATGGCATGCGTATAGTACCAAGCGGCAACAACAGAAAAAATAGTACCAGTAGCATTTAGCCTGTCCGTTACATGTCCATAGGCGACGAGTTCCTCGATATTTTGATTGAACTCAAAGAGGGCCGCTCCGCTGCCGTGCACAAACGAACTCAGCAGATTATATGAGAATTTAAATTCGTCAGTTGGAAGCTTTATGTTGAACGGTTCAAGGAACTTTTCTGCTCTACCTGCAATCCGGGAAAACTCAAAGAAATTCTTCGTTCTGCTGGATGAACCGCTCGAGAGTTTTTCGCCGAAAGCTTTTTCAGTATGAGAAATTTTTGAAAGTGACGATTCTTTCCCAAAAAGACTTGCATTTCTGTCAACTGCTTCAAATTTACTCCTGTTTCGGCGAAATTCAAAATAGAAAAGCCGTCTTAATTCTTTTTCGATCTCTTCGTCTTCTGTCGCGTTTCCAATGCAACATATCCACGTTTTTGCAAGGGAATCGAGAATGGATCGAGCAACTATCTGTGCGTCGATAATCTTGCTGTGGCGGATAAGTTCAAAAAAGGTGTTGGATCTCTCCATGGCATATGGAAGAAAAAAGGAGTAACGATGAAGGGACTTGGAAATCTCAGGATAGGATCGTGTTGGGATAATTTCCGAGGAGCATCGAAATACGAAGGATTCGGATTTTTCTAATCCGCTGCCATAAGCTTGAAGTTCATCAAGGAGAACCGTCGATCTTACCATATTTTTGAATTGCTCAGATTGTCGCGAGTAAATCGGCTTATCTCGCAGTGATTAACGGGGCAGTCTCAACCCTTCCTTAACCTTTCCCTGCTACACCCTTCGGCATTCGAGTCTCCTCCCCTCATTTCGTCCGTCTGCCAAGGGGTTTGCCCCATGCCGTGTCATGTCCTGGCGCCAGTATCGGCGCGTCTATACATCCAGCTCCTCCACGAACCGCGCGT
This sequence comes from [Roseibacterium] beibuensis, assembly GCF_039542305.1. Classification (NCBI taxonomy): domain Bacteria; kingdom Pseudomonadati; phylum Pseudomonadota; class Alphaproteobacteria; order Rhodobacterales; family Roseobacteraceae; genus Roseicyclus; species [Roseibacterium] beibuensis. The sequence continues at coordinate 982,492 of NZ_BAABHW010000001.1, forward strand.
TCTCCTGAATATACTGGAAGCGCAGTTCCGGCTTCTTGCCCATCAGGCGCTCCACCAGGTCGCCGGTCTCGCCGGGCACCTCGTCGTCGATCGACACCCGGATCAGCTTGCGGCTGGCGGGGTCCATCGTGGTTTCCTTCAGGTCCTTCGCGTCCATCTCGCCCAGGCCCTTGAAGCGCGACACGTCGATCTTGCCCTTGCCGCCCAGGCCCTTGGCCAGCCACGCGTCGCGCTCGGCCTCGTCGAGGCAGTAGACACGCCGCGCCCCTTGGGTCAGGCGGAACAGCGGCGGGCAGGCGAGGTAAAGATGCCCCTTGTCGATCAGCGGGCGCATCTGGCTGAAGAAGAACGTCATCAGGAGCGAGGCGATATGCGCCCCGTCCACGTCGGCGTCGGTCATGATGATGACCTTCTCGTAGCGCAGGTCCTCGATGTTGAATTTCGTGCCCATGCCCACGCCAAGCGCCTGGCACAGGTCGGAAATCTCGGCGTTCTGGCCCAGTTTCGAACTGGCCGCGCCCAGCACGTTCAGGATCTTGCCCCTCAGCGGCAGCAGGGCCTGCGTCTTGCGGTCCCGGCCCATCTTGGCCGAGCCGCCCGCGCTGTCGCCCTCGACGATGAACAACTCGGTCCCTTCCCGCGCGGAGCGGGAGCAATCGACCAGCTTGCCGGGCAGGCGCAGGCGTTTGGTGGCCGATTTGCGCGCGGTTTCCTTCTCGGCCCGGCGGCGCAAACGCTCCTCGGCGCGCAGCACGAGGAAATCGAGGATCGAACCTGCGGCCTTGGTGTTTGCCGCCAGCCAGTTGTCGAAATGGTCCCGCACGCTGGCCTCGACCAGCCGCTGCGCCTCGGTCGTGGCGAGGCGGTCCTTGGTCTGGCCGACGAATTCCGGCTCGGCGATGAAGCACGACACCAGCGCGCAGCCACCCGAGGTCAGGTCGTCGCGGTTGATGTTGCCAGCCTTCTTGTTGCCGACCAGCTCGCCATAGGCGCGGATGCCCTTCAGGATCGCGGCCCAGAACCCGGCCTCATGCGTGCCGCCCTCGGGCGTAGGCACGGTGTTACAGTAGGACTGGATGAAGCCGTCGCGCGCGGGCGTCCAGGTGATGGCCCATTCGACCGATCCCGGCACGCCGAACCGGGGCTGGAACTCGACCTTTCCGGCGAAGGGGGCGTCGGTATAGGTGGCGGAATTGCCCAATGTCTCGGTCAGGTAATCGGCAAGGCCACCGGGAAAGTGGAACGTGGCCTCGGTCGGGGTTTCGCCATCGTCGATGGCCGATTTCCAGCGGATCTCGACCCCCGAGAACAGATAGGCCTTGGAGCGGACCATCTTGAACAGGCGCGCGGGCTTGAAGCGGTGGCTGCCGAAGATCTGGTCATCGGCATGGAAGGTGACGGAGGTGCCGCGCCGGTTGGCCGTCGCGCCCAGCTTCTCGACCGGGCCTTGCGGGATGCCGCGCGAGAAGCTTTGCGAAAACAGCTCGCGGTTGCGCGCCACCTCGACCGTGACGCGATCCGACAGCGCGTTCACCACCGAGACGCCCACACCATGCAAGCCGCCCGAGGTCTGGTACGCCTTGCCCGAGAACTTGCCGCCCGCGTGCAGCGTGCACAGGATCACCTCGAGCGCGGATTTGTCGGGGAATTTCGGATGCGGATCGACCGGGATGCCGCGCCCGTTGTCGCGGATCGTGACGGAATAATCCTCGTGCAACTCCACCTCGATGCGGTTGGCATGGCCCGCCACGGCCTCGTCCATCGAGTTGTCCAGCACCTCGGCCACGAGATGATGCAGCGCGCGCTCATCGGTGCCGCCGATATACATGCCGGGGCGTTTGCGGACGGGTTCCAGACCCTCCAGCACCTCGATCGAGGAAGCGTCGTAGTCTTGTGGCTCGGGCGTGCCGGACAACAGGTCGTTGGGCATGGGGCGCTGCTCTATCTTGTATGTGTTGGCGCACATCATGGCAGGTTTGGGGGGCGGGGAAAAGAGAGCGCCGCCCCTGCCAAGGCCTTTTGCCCCTGTGCGGCAGGTGCGCGCTCAGAACATGATGACCGGCATGCCGTAGAGTTCCCCGTCGAGGTCGACGGATTGTCCAATGATGCCCTCGAGTTCAAGCGCGAAGGGTGGCATGTTCGCCCGCTCGCTGACCAGCCTGTTCGCCTCGGATGCAGGCAAGAGATTGATCGAGGCGCCGCCGCCGACATTGTCGACCGCAACGCCGCCGGGGGGCGAATAATGCCCGTCTCCGCGCAGGTAGAGGTTCAGGGGGCCGATATTGACCCCTCCCTCGACGCGGACATCCACCGATCCGTCGCCCTGCACGAGAACGTGGACGGTGACGCCGGGAAAGAGGATGGAAAAGCCGGAATTCAGTCCCGGGATCAGGATGCCGTATTCGGGCAGATCCTCGGAACAATCGAACGAGGTCGGGTAGGGCTGACCTTCGCGGCAGGCCATGGTGGCCGACATCTGTTCTATCTCGCAGGTCACCGAATTGATGCCGCCGATGATCGACCGGGGGCAGATCTCCTGGCATCGGAAATTCACGTCGCAGCTGTTTTGCAGAATATCGGAATAGCTGGGCGCGACCTGCGGCAAGGCGCGGGCGGTCAACAGATGCGCCGGTCCGTTGGGCTCCAACTGGCGGGCGCGGTCAAGGGCCTGTGCCGCCCCCTCGAAATCACCGAGCGCGGTGAGGGCGCGTGCGAGGTTCGACCAGAACAGCGGCATGTTCGGGTCGAGTTCCGTCGCCAACCGCGCCGCCGCCGCCGCGGTTTCCGGATCGCCCGCAAGGCGGGCGACGGTGCCGAGGTTGTTCTGAACCGCTGCGTCGTCGGGCGCGAGCGCGGCTGCCGCCTTGGCCGCGAGTTCGGCCGCGCGCATCCATTCCGCCGGAGCGCCATCGCCGAGATCGTCTGCCGTGACGGCCAGCGTGGCCGCGAAATTCGACAGGCTGGCGGCGTCCGGCGCCGCCCGGGCGTCGGTTCCGAAAAACCAGGCGGCGCGATCGAAATGACGGCGCATGAACAACAGGTGACCGATCGTGTCCCCGGTCATCGCATCGGGCGCGTCGCTGGCAAGGAAGGCCGCGAACGCCTCCACCTCGCCCGGCTCGAAGGTTTCGCCAAGGCTTTCAAGCGCTTGGTCGATGGCGGTTTCGAAAGATGTCTGGGCGCGAAGCGGCTGAGGGATACTTATGGCCGCGATGACTGCGAAAACGGTGCACAGCAGAACCGAGTAAAGGGCACGATGGGGTGCATGCAGGCGCATGGCGTTCCCTCCCTTGCTTGGGGCTGGTCAATCGCGCCCCGTTCAAATGCCGAAAGAATACATGGAGCGGGCGTAATCACCAAATTTCCCGCTGCTCGGCCGCCCGTTTATGACGCTTTCTTGACATGCCTCAAGGCGCAACCTGCGCGGGAGTGGCAGACTGTGCACATACCAAAACCGCGAACAGCCCGTAGCGAAGGGACAATACCCGTGAACGATATTGCCGCCGAGACCTCCAGCCCCGTCACCGAAACCGCCGGGGCCGAGGCCCAAGCTGCGGGCGCAGCAGAGATCGACCGGCCGGACGAAAGGCCTGCGGCCAAGCCCGCATCCAAGCCCGTGGGGCGCCCGCGCCGAAAAGCGCCGTCCCCGGCCGAGATCCGGCAGGCCTTTGAGACGGGCGAGTATCCGTACCAGACCAAGCTCAGCCGCCGCAGTTACGAGGCGCAGAAGGCCAAGCTTCAGGCCGAGTTGCTGAAGGTGCAGAAATGGGTGGCCGAGACCGGGCAGAAGATGGTCATTCTGTTCGAAGGCCGGGACGCCGCCGGCAAGGGCGGCACGATCAAACGCTTCAACGAGCACCTGAATCCGCGCGAGGCCCGCGTGGTGGCGCTGAACAAACCCACCGACGAGGAGCGCGGCCAGTGGTATTTCCAGCGCTACATCCAGCATCTTCCGACATCGGGCGAAATGGTGTTCTACGACCGCTCCTGGTACAATCGCGCGGGCGTCGAGCGGGTCATGGGCTTTTGCGAGCCCAACGAATACCTCGAATTCATGCGCCAGACGCCGGACCTCGAACGGATGCTCGTGCGCTCGGGCATTCGCCTTTACAAATACTGGTTCTCGGTCACGCAGGAGGAACAGCGCCGCCGCTTCGCCGCGCGCGAGACCGACCCTCTGAAGCGTTGGAAATTGTCCCCCATCGACAAGGCGTCGCTCGATAAATGGGACGATTATACCGAGGCGAAGGAAGCGATGTTCTTCTACACCGACACGGCCGATGCGCCCTGGACGGTGATCAAGTCCGACGACAAGAAACGCGCGCGGCTGAACTGCATGCTGCATTTCCTCGACAGTCTCGATTACCCGGACAAGGATCTTCACATCGCCCACGCGCCCGATCCGCTGATCGTGGGACAGGCGGGGCATGTGATCCACAAGGCCGACCACATCCTGGGCGCGTCGCTGCATCCAGACACGCGCAAGACGCGGACCTGACCGAACCCACCCTTGAAACGAAGCGCGCCGCCCCGACCGGGCGGCGCGCTTTGTCAAGGAACCTGCGAGGGCTTCGGATCAGTTCGTTTCGACCATGCCGTAGCCGCTGCCGCCCGAGAAGTTGAAGTAATAGTCGATGATCTCGTCGGGCACGATGTTCCGCTGGTAGGCCACGGAGGCGATCGCGTAGAGTTCTGCCGCTTCCTCGATTGTGATCGTGCCGTTCTGGATGCTTTCGAGCCCGGCCTCGAGCGCATTGATGATGTCCTGGTTCATCATCCCGTTCGCGGCCGCGAAGAGGTCGGCGGCCCCTTCCTCGGTGACAAGCCCGGCCTCGTAAAGCGCCTCGAAATGGGACGAGTCGAAGCCGATGAAGCTGTCGTTGAGTTGGCGCGTCCGCAGTTCGGTGTCGATCCGCTGCGTCAGGTTTTCAATGCTACCCGTCACGACGGCGGTCGCAGCAATCGTCATGCCGACCACAGCCGCGCTCAGCACGGTGTAATCGACGGTGATCGCACCACCCTCGTCGTGGAGGAAATTTGAAAACACTTTTTTCACGCAATTATCCCTCACAAAAACATACGACCAAAATCGGCTTTGAAAGAGGCAAAAATGTGGCAGACTGTCTTGATTTTAGTCAACAATCCCCTGCTCGGGCGTAAACAGTAAAAGCGCCTGGAAAAATTAACAGATCGTTAACGTGCCCGCGTCGGCGTCGGGCTGCCGAACCGGGGCGCGCGCGTCCCGTCGACCTTGAACCCTCGCCGGCAACACGGCACATGCGACCCATGATGTTCTCGCGGACCCTCGCTGGCTTCTCCGCCCTTGTCCTGAGCCTGCTGGCCCCCGGCATGGCGCTGGCGCACCCGCATGTCTTTATCGACGCGGGGCTGGTGCTCAGCCGCAATACCGACGGACAGGTCACCGCGGTCGAGGTGACGTGGCGCTATGATGAACTCTATACCCTGATCCTTTTGCAGGATTTCGGGCTGGACCCGGATTTCGACGGCGTCCTGACCGAAAGCGAGATCGCGGAGACCCTGGGCTTCGACCTGAACTGGAACAGCGGGTTCGAGGGCGGGCTTGAGCTGTTGCGCGATGGCGTGGAGTTGACGCTGGGCGCGCCCGAGGCGGTGTCCCTCACGCTGTTGCCCGAGGGCCAGATCGAAACCGTGCATCGCAGGCTGGTGTCCGGCGATCCGGGCGGCGCGGCGCAACTGGTTGCCGGGGTGTTCGACCCGGCCTTCTTCGTCGCGTTCGAGGCCACCTTGTCCAGTGCGGTCATGGACGAAACGGGCGATGAGGCGCCCTGCGAGGTTGCACTTGTCCGTGCCGATCTGGACGCCGCCTATGCGGGGCTGGAGGCCGCGATTGCCGATATCGGTGGCGCGGTGGCCGCCGAGGACAACTTCCCTGCCGTGGGGGAGCTGTTCGCGGATCGGCTGGTGGTTACATGCGACGGGTGATTGCGGTGACCCTGATGGCTGTGTTGGGCGTGCTGGCACTGCTCTACCTGACCGGCGGGGACAGGGTGATTGTCGCCTGGGCGACGGAAGGGCAGCGCGCGGCGCAGAACGCGATGGCGCGCGCCCTGCGCGCTTTGCGGGCCGGAGAGCCGGGGGCCCTGGCCGCGCTTCTGGGGGTCTCGTTCGGCTATGGTTTCTTTCATGCCGTGGGGCCGGGGCATGGCAAGCTGCTGATCGGGGGCTACGGCGCGGCGCGGACGGTCGGGGCATTGCGCCTGTCGGGTGTCGCGCTGGCCGCAAGCCTGGCGCAGGGGGGGACGGCCATCCTGCTGGTCGGGGCCGGGCTGTGGCTGGTGGGCTGGACGCGGGAGCGGATGACGGACCTGGCCGAGCGCCTGTTCGATCCGCTGAGTTTCGCCGCGATTGCCCTGGTCGGGCTGTGGCTGGCCGCGCGGGGGCTGCGCGCTTTGCGGCGCGGCGTGGCGCCGACGCATCACCACGATCACGCACATTCAGGCGAAGGCGCCGTCTGCGCGACCTGCGGTCATGCCCATGCGCCGGACCCGGCCGCGGTGGCCGCCGCCACCTCCTGGCGCGAGGTGGCCGCCCTGATCGGGGCGGTGGCGCTGCGGCCCTGCACGGGGGCGTTGTTCCTGCTGATCCTGACCGCGCAGATGGGCATTTTTGCGCTTGGCGTGGCCGGGGTGGTGGCCATGGCGCTCGGGACGGCCTCGGTGACCGTCGCGGTGGCGGCCGCGGCGGTCTGGGCGCGGCGCGGCGTGGTCGGCGGGCTGAGCGGCGGCGCGGGGCGCTTGGCGCAGATCCAGCCGGGGATCGAGATTGCCGTTGGCCTGATCATCGCATGGATCGCGGGCAGCCTCGCGATTGCTGCTCTCTGAGCCTTGCCCCGGCGAAGGGGCGGGCATAAAGCCGGGTCATGACCTTTGCCGAGCATATCAAGCGGACCCTCGCCCTTGGCCTGCCCCTGATCGGCGGGCAATTGGCGCAGGTGGCCATCGGGCTGACCGATACGGTCATGATGGGCTGGTACGGGGTCGAGGAACTGGCCGCCGTGGCGCTGGGGTCCTCCTTCTTTCACATGCTGCTGATCCTTGGCATGGGATTCGGATTGGCCGTGATGCCTATGGTGGCCTCGGCCGCATCCAACGAGGATGTGCGGCAGGTGCGGCGGGTGACGCGCATGGGGCTGTGGATCGCGATCCTGTTCTCGATCCTGGCCGTTCCGGTTTTCTGGTTCTCGGGTCCGATCCTGCTGGGGCTTGGGCAGGAAGACGACCTGTCGGCCCTCGCGCAGACCTATCTGCGGGTGGCCGGGCTTGCGATCGGGCCGGCGGTGCTGATCACGGTGCTGCGCAGCCACCTGTCGGCGCTGGAGCGGCCGCGCGTGGTGCTGTGGGCGTGGCTGGCCGGGGTGGTTCTGAACATCGCGATGAACTGGGTGCTGATCTTCGGCAATCTCGGCGCACCGGAGCTGGGCGTGCTGGGGGCGGCCATCGCCTCGCTCGGGACGCATCTGCTGATCCTGCTGGTTCTGGCGGTCTACGCGGCCCGCGCGCGGGGGCTGGCGGAATACACGCTCTTCGCGCGGTTATGGCGCCCGGACTGGGAGGCCTTCGCCTCGGTCTTCAAGCTGGGCTGGCCCATCGCGCTGACGCTTCTGAGCGAGTCGGGCCTGTTCATCGCGACCATGGTCATGATGGGCTGGATCGACACCGAGCATCTGGCGGCGCATGGCATCGCGCTCCAGATCACCTCGGTCACCTTCATGGTGCATATCGGGTTGAGCTCGGCTGCGACGGTCCGGGCCGGGCGGGCCTGGGGCACGCGCGATGCCGAGGCCTTGCGGATGGCGGCCTGGGCGGCCCTGGCCCTGTCGGGCCTGACGGTGGCCGCAACGGTGGCGCTGTTCGTCAGCGTGCCGGAAGAGATGATGGCGCTGTTCATCGATCCCGACGATCCGCTGCGGCCCGCGATCATCGCGCTTGGCGCGCAACTGCTGCTGGTGGCGGCCTTGTTCCAGCTTGTGGACGCGGCGCAGGTGATGGCCTTGGGGCTGTTGCGCGGGGTTCAGGATACGCGCGTGCCGATGATCTACGCGGTGATCAGCTACTGGGTGATCGGCATCCCCTGCGCCTGGGCGCTGGGGTTTCCGGCGGGTCTGGGCGGCGTCGGGATCTGGCTGGGCCTGACCATCGGGCTGGTCGTGGCGGGCGTTCTGATGATGACGCGGTTCTGGCGCGGGACAGGGCGCGTCGTGGCGGCGCAACCGATCACGCCCGCGCCCCGCGTCTGAGGTGTTTCGCCCCGCGCTGCGCGCCGGGCGACCCGCTTTTGAGGTTTTTCGCCCTGCGCTGCGCGCCGGGCGACCGGGGCGAGAGGGGCTGTCTGCCCCTCTCGCGCTCTCCCCGAGCATATTTCGGGGATAAAGAGGGGATCAGGACGCGAAACCGCCGAGGATGCGTGCCCAGCTTCGCGTGCCGCGGTGAAAACTGTCGAGGTCGTATTTCTCGTTCGGGGAATGGATCTGGTCGTCATCCTTGCCGAACCCGGCCAAGAGCGCATCCATCTCAAGCACCGTCTTGAAATAGCCCGCGACCGGGATCGAGCCGCCGCCGCCGATGAAGGCCGCTTCGCCCGGCCATTCGGCGCTGAGCGCCTGGCGCGCCATCTCGAAGGCCGGGTGCGAGATATCCATGCGCGAGGCGGGCGAGGCGCCGTGCCCTTCGAAGGACACGTGGCAGTCGAGGGGCATTTGCTGGATCACCCAGTCGCGGAAGCTTTCGCGCAGAACATGGGGGTCCTGGCCCGCGACGAGGCGGAAACTGACCTTGGCATGGGCCTGCGAGGGAAGAACCGTCTTGAAGCCCGCGCCGGTATAGCCGCCCCAGATGCCGTTGATCTCGGCGGTCGGGCGCGACCAGATCATTTCCAGCCCGGTGCGGTCGTCCTCGCCCGCCGGATGGGTCAGCCCCACCGATCCGAGGAAGCGTTCGGCGTCGAAGCCGAGGTTGTTCCATTGCTCCTTCAACTCGGGCGGCAGCTCGGCCACGCCGTCGTAGAACCCCGGCACCTGCACATGGCCATGGGCGTCGTGGAGATTGGCGAGCACGCGGGTCAGCACCCGGATCGGGTTCATCGCGATCCCGCCGAAGAGGCCGGAATGCAGATCTTTGTCCGGGCCGGTGACGGTGATCTCCTCGCCCAGAAGGCCGCGCAACTGGGTCACGATGCCCGGCACGCCCTCGGCATACAGGCCGGTGTCGCAGATCAGCGCGATCTCGGCCTTCAGTTCCTCGGCATTGGCCTTGAGGAAGGGCACGAGCGAGGGTGAGCCCGATTCTTCCTCGCCTTCGAGGAAGATGGTGACGCGGGCGGGCAGGGTGCCGGTCTCGGCCTTCCAGGCGCGGCAGGCCTCGACAAAGGTCATGAGCTGGCCCTTGTCGTCCGAGGCGCCGCGCGCGCGGATGACCTTGCGGCCGTCCTTGTCCTCGATCGCCGGGTCGAACGGGTCGCGCGACCAAAGCTCCAGCGGGTCGACGGGCTGCACGTCGTAATGGCCGTAGAACAGGATGTGACGCCCGTCCTCGGGGCCGCCATGGGCCACGACCATCGGGTGCCCGTCGGTCGGGCGGACCGAAGCGTCGAAGCCGAGATCCGACAATTCCCTGGCCAGCCAGTCGGCGGCGCGGGCGACATCGGCGGAATAGGCCGGATCGGTCGAGATCGAGGGGATGCGCAACAGGTCGAACAGCCGCCCGGTGGCGGCGTCGAGATCGGAATCGATGCGGGAAAGAACGGCGTCCATGGACATGATAGGGCCTCGTGCTCGTGAAGGGATATGGGCAGCCGGGCTGCCCGATGGATCGGCGCGAGACTACGCCGCCTGACGGCACTGTCCAGCCAAAGGCGACCGGGGGAGGCGGGCGGCGTGGGTGCCAAACGCGACATGCGGTCTCAGCAACCCCGATGCTCATCCGTTGGTTGACTCAGGTCAATGTTCACAGCGCGTCGATTTGTAACTTGGCCCTGCTGGCCGTGTCGTCCTATGTGGGGTGACGAACAGGACGAAAGCTGTCCGTTACATCAAGAGCCAGCGTCTTTTTGGGGCCGCCCGCGCGAACTGGGCGGCTCATCCGGAAGGGAGACCGCCAGTGGATTACGACCGCGCGCTTGCCGCCGCCATCGACCGCCTTCACGAAGAAGGCCGTTACCGCACCTTCATCGATATCGAGCGCCGCAAGGGGCAGTTTCCCAACGCCGTCTGGAAAAAGCCCGATGGCACCGAGCAGGACATCACCGTCTGGTGCGGCAACGACTACCTCGGCATGGGGCAGCACCCGGTTGTTCTGGGCGCCATGCACGATGCGCTGGATGCAACGGGCGCAGGCTCGGGCGGGACGCGCAACATCTCTGGCACCACGGTCTACCACAAGGCACTGGAAGGGGAACTGGCCGACCTGCACGGCAAGGAGGCCGCCCTGGTCTTTACCTCGGCCTATATTGCCAATGACGCGACGCTCTCGACGCTGCCGCGGCTGTTCCCCGGCCTGATCATCTATTCCGACGAGTTGAACCATGCCTCGATGATCGAGGGCATCCGCCGCAATGGGGGCGCGAAGCGGATCTTCCGTCACAACGACCTCGCCCATCTGCGCGAGTTGCTGGAGGCCGACGACCCGGCCGCGCCGAAGCTGATCGCGTTCGAATCGGTCTATTCCATGGATGGCGATTTCGGCCCGATCGAAGCGCTGGTGGAATTGGCCGAGGAATTCGGCGCGCTGACCTATCTGGACGAGGTGCACGCGGTCGGCATGTACGGCCCGCGCGGCGGCGGCGTCAGCGAACAGCTGGGCATCGCGCATCGCGTGGACATCATCAACGGCACGCTCGGCAAGGCCTTTGGCGTGATGGGGGGCTATATCGCGGCCTCGGCCCGCATGTGCGACGCCGTGCGCTCCTACGCGCCGGGGTTCATCTTCACCACCTCAATCCCGCCGGCGGTCGCCGCGGGGGCGGCGGCCTCGGTTCGTCATCTCAAGACCGACCAGGCGCTGCGCGATCTGCAACAGGAGCGCGCCGCGGTGCTGAAACTGCGCCTGAAGGGTCTTGGCCTGCCGATCATCGACCACGGCTCGCACATCGTGCCCGTGATCGTGGGCGACCCGGTGCACACGAAAAAGATCTCCGACATGCTGCTCAGCGAGTTCGGGATCTACGTCCAGCCGATCAACTTCCCCACCGTCCCGCGCGGGACGGAGCGCCTGCGTTTCACGCCGTCGCCGGTGCATGATCCGAAGATGATGGACGCACTTGTGCACGCAATGGATGCACTCTGGAGCCATTGTGCGCTGAATCGCGCCGAACTGGCCGGCTAGCGCTTTCTGCTGGTGCAACACCCCTTGGACCCATGCTAAACCCAACCTGTCGCGCGGCGAGTCTAGGGAATCGCCGCGCTTTGGGGTAACATCTGGATAAAGCTACAGAGCATACCGCGATATGTGGTGTGTCAGGGCGTAAACGGGGCAGGCCGCATGGGCCAGGATAACGGTCAGTATTGGGACGAGGACACCGAGGGACCAGAGCTGTCCTACGGTGACGATCCGTCAACGACCGAGCCTGCAAGCCCCGATTTCGAGAATTACGATCTGAGCGATGTCTCCCTGGGCGACCTGATGCGGGGCGAACGGGCCACGCTGGGCAAGTCGCTGCTGGACGTGGAGCGCGAATTGCGCATCCGCGCGACCTATATCGCGGCCATCGAGAACGGGGACGTGGGCGCGTTCCAATCGCCGGGCTTCATCGCCGGCTATGTCCGCTCCTATGCACGCTACCTGCAGATGGACCCGGAATGGACCTTCCGCCGCTTCTGCGACGAGACCGGGTTCCGCGGGGTTCACGGCTTCTCAGCAAAGCAGGCGGCCGAAGCGCGCCGCAGCACGCCGGACGTGCCGCGCCGGGTGGACCCGAACGAGGTCATGGCGCGTGCGCCGATCGGCTTCGCGCCGATGCGCGACTCGGTCCTCAGCCGGGTCGAACCGGGGGCGCTTGGCTCTTTCGCCGTGCTGATCGTCCTGGCGCTTGGCATCGGCTACGGCGCCTGGGCCGTGTTGAACGATATTCAGCGCCTGCAAATCGCGCCGGTGGACGATGCCCCCGCGCCCTTGGCACAGCTCGACCCGCTTGCCGGGGCGACCGAAGGGGCGTTCGATGTCGAGCAGGGCTTCGACATTGCCGTGCCCGAGCCCGAGAGCATTGGCCGCCTGTACCGCCCGCAACCGCTTGAAGCGCCCGTCATCGCGCCGCGCAACGAGGCTTTGGCCACGCTCGACCCCGACGAGGTGGGCACCCTGACCGGCTTGCGCGCCAATCCCGAGCTTGAGGGCACGGAGTTCGCCGTTGCCGCGCCGGATCGCGAGCAGGCCGCAACCGGGACGGTACAGGTGACCGAGACCGGATCGGACGAGGTGTTGCTGTTCGCCGTGCGCCCGACCTGGATTCGCGTGACCTCGCCTTCGGGCACGACGCTGTTCGAAGGCACGCTGAACGCGGGCGACAGCTATGCGCTGCCGGAAACCGATGGCGCGCCGCTGTTGCGGTCGGGCAATGCGGGCTCGCTCTATTTCGCGGTCAATGGCGTGACGCTCGGCCCGGCCGGGGTCGGCGCGTCTATCGTGCGCGACGTGGAATTGTCGGCGGACGCGATCAGCAGCAATTTCGCGATGGCCGATGCCGATGCCGACCCGGACCTGCCCGAGGTCGCCGAACTTGTCCTTGGCGGGCAGTGATCGGGCGCGCCTGACCGGATCATTCCGCCGCATCCCCTCGTTTGACGCCGCTCTGGCGTTGTCGCCCCGCGCCGACAGGTCTATCCTGCGCGCCAAACGGATCCGAGCGCAAAGGCCCTGACATGTCGCACAATCCCGTCCGCCCCTGGCGCGATATCGAGCGCCGCAAAAGCCGCAAGATCTATGTCGGCAACGTGCCCGTCGGCGGCGACGCCCCGATCAGCGTGCAGACCATGACCAACACGCTGACCACGGATGTGAAGGCCACGGTTGAACAGATCCAGCGCTGCGCCGAGGCCGGGGCCGATATCGTGCGCGTCTCGGTGCCGGATGCCGAAAGCGGCAAGGCGATGAAGGAAATCGTGCGCGAAAGCCCCGTGCCGCTCGTGGCCGATATCCATTTTCACTACAAGCGCGCGATCGAGGCCGCCGAGGCCGGCGCGGGGTGCCTGCGCATCAATCCGGGCAATATCGGCGACGAGAAGCGCGTGAAGGAGGTTATCAAGGCCGCCCGCGATCATGGCTGTTCGATCCGCATCGGCGTGAATGCCGGCAGCCTTGAAAAGCACCTTCTGGAAAAATACGGTGAGCCGTGCCCCGACGCGATGGTCGAAAGCGGCATGGATCATATCAAGATCCTTGAAGACAACGACTTCCTGAACTTCAAGATTTCGATGAAGGCCTCGGACATCTTCATGACCGCCGCGGCCTACCAGCAGTTGAGCGAACAGACCGATGCGCCCTTCCACATGGGTATCACCGAGGCGGGCGGCTTCGTCGGCGGCACGGTGAAATCGGCCATCGGGCTGGGGAGCCTCTTGTGGATGGGGATCGGCGACACGATGCGCGTCAGCCTGTCCGCCGACCCGGTGGAAGAGGTGCGGATCGGCTTCGAGATCCTGAAATCGCTGGGGCTGCGCCATCGCGGCGTCAACATCATCTCCTGCCCATCCTGCGCGCGGCAGGGGTTCGACGTCATCAAGACGGTCGAGACGCTTGAAAAGCGGCTGGAGCATATCAAGACCCCGATGAGCCTTTCGATCATCGGCTGCGTGGTGAACGGGCCGGGCGAGGCGCTGATGACGGATGTGGGTTTCACCGGCGGCGGGGCCGGATCCGGCATGGTCTACCTGGCCGGCAAGCAGAGCCACAAGATGTCGAACGACCAGATGATCAACCACATCGTCGAGCAGGTCGAGAAGAAGGCAGAGGAACTGGAAGCGGCCCGCGCGGCCGAAACGCAGGCCGCCGAGTAACGGCACGTCAGCCCTCCGCGAGACCACGAAAGAAGGAATGGCCATGGCCCTGATCGTCGATCTGCCACGGAACGAAAGCGGTATCGCCACCGCGCTGGATGTCCTGCGTCAGAAACTGGGCGAGGCCCGGGTCGAGACCGGGCAGGCGTTGCGCGAACAGCATGGCCACACGACCACGTGGCTGCGCAATCAGCCCCCCGACGCCGTGATCTTTCCCCAAAGCACGGAGGAAGTGCAGGAGATCGTCCGGGTCTGCGCCGAATACCGCGTTCCGATCATTCCCTTCGGCACCGGCACCTCGCTTGAAGGTCATGTGAACGCCCCTGCGGGGGGCGTGACGCTGGACATGTCGCGCATGGATCGCATCGTGGCGGTGCATCCCGAGGATATGGACGTGGTGATCCAGCCCGGCGTGACGCGAAAGGCGCTGAACACCCATCTGCGCGACACGGGCCTGTTCTTTCCGGTCGATCCCGGCGCGGATGCCTCGCTTGGCGGGATGGCGGCCACCAGCGCCAGCGGCACCAACGCCGTGCGCTACGGCACGATGAAGGACAACGTGCTGGCGCTGACTGCCGTGCTGCCTTCGGGCGAGGTGGTCAAGACGGCCTCGCGCGCCCGCAAGACCAGCGCGGGCTATGACCTGACGCGGCTGATCGTCGGCTCCGAAGGAACCTTGGGGATCATCTCCGAGATGACCCTGCGCCTGCAGGGAATCCCCGAAGCGGTCTCGGCCGCGACCTGTTCCTTCCCAAGCGTGAAGGACGCCTGCGACGCGGTGATCGCCACCATCCAATACGGCCTGCCCGTCGCCCGGATCGAGTTGCTGGACACGCTGACGGTCAAGGGCGTGAACGCCTATTCCAAGCTCAGCCTGCCGGAAACGCCGCTTCTGCTGCTGGAATTCCATGGCACCGAGGGGGGCGTCGCGGAACAGGCCGAGGTCTTTGGCGAGATCGCGGGCGAGGCCGGGGGAACTGGGTTTTCCTTCACCACGCATGAGGAAGAACGCAGCCGCCTGTGGCAGGCCCGTCATGACGCCTATTGGGCCTCGCTCGGGCTGCGGCCCGGGGCCAAGGGGATCTCGACCGATGTTTGCGTGCCGGTCAGCCGGTTGGCCGATTGCGTTGCAGCGGCGCAGGACAAGGCCGCCGAGATGGGCTTCGTCGCGCCGGTCGTGGGCCATGTGGGCGACGGGAATTTCCATGTCCTGCTCTTGATCGATGTCGATAACAGCCAGGAGATCGCCGCCGCCGAGAACTACATCGGCTGGCTCAACGAGTTGGCGATCTCGATGGATGGCACCTGCACCGGCGAACACGGAATCGGCCAGGGCAAGGCGGGGTATCTCGAAGCGGAGTTGGGCGCGGGCGCGATGGAGATGATGGCGGCGATCAAGCGGGCGGTCGACCCGCTCAATATTTTCAACCCCGGCAAGATGCGGTTGCCAAACTGATGCGCCCGAACGGACACGGCATTCCCTCGGCCCATGACGAGCCGCATCTTTCGGGGCGCTCCGGCTGGCTGCGCGCGGCTGTCATGGGGGCCAATGACGGCATCCTTTCGACGGCCTCGCTGCTGGTCGGGGTCGCGGCGGGATCGAGTGACAAGGTAACGATCCTTCTGGCCGGGATCGCCGGGACGAGCGCGGGCGCGCTCAGCATGGCGGCGGGCGAATATGTCTCGGTCTCCAGCCAGGCGGATGTGGAACGTGCCGATGTCGCCCGGGAACTGGCCGAGCTGGAGGCCAATCCGCAGGGTGAGTTGGACGAGTTGGCCGCGATCTACGAACAGCGCGGGCTGTCGCCGGATCTGGCCCGGCAGGTGGCGCAGGAACTGACCGAAAAGGACGCGCTCGGCGCGCATCTGCGCGACGAGATCGGGTTGACGGACCTGTCCCCGCCGCAGCCGGTGCAGGCCGCCGTCGTCTCGGCCCTGACCTTTGCCGCGGGGGCGGCGATTCCCTTGGCCGTCGCCGTTCTGGCGCCGCTCGAGGCGGTGAAATACACCGTGGCCACCGCGACGCTGCTGGCGCTTGCGTTGCTGGGGGCGCTTGGGGCGCAGGCGGGGGGTGCACCGCGCCTTCCGGCGGCGATGCGCGTGGTCTTCTGGGGCGTTGCGGCGATGTTGGTGACCGGCGGGATCGGGGCCCTGGTGGGGCAGGCGCTTTAGGACTGTGCCGACAGGGCGCGCCAGTCCTTGGCGTCCAGAACCGACAGGTTGCCCTTTTCCAGTTTCAGCAGGTGCGCAGGTGCGCCTTCGGTGATCCGGTTCGGCACTCCGAACAGCAGCCGATGCGGCCGGTCGAAGCCCATGGGCAACACCTCCTGCCAAGGCAACTCCATCACCTGCCGGATATGGCGCAGCCCCTCGACCAGGCTGAGGTCGGCGCCCGCCAATGTGCCGTCCTCCAGCGTCAGGCGACCGGCCTTGCGGGTGATCGCGCGACCGTTGAGGGTGAAGCCTGTCCGGTCGGTGCCCGCCACGGCCATCGCGTCCGAGACCGGGATCGCGGCCTCGGGCCGGGCGCGCAGGGCGAGGCGCAGGGCCGCGTCATGCACATGATGGCCGTCAGCGATCAGGCCGAACCACGCGGCCCGGTCCAGCGCCGCGCCGACAAGACCCGGCCGGCGGTGATGCAGCCCCGACATCGCGTTGAACAGATGCGTGACCATGCGCGCCCCGGCCTCCAGCGCGGCGCAGGCCGTGTCGTAGTCGCAATCGGAATGTCCGAGCGCCACGATGACGCCGCCCTCGGACAGCCGCGCAATCTGTTGCGGGTTGGCGCGTTCGGGGGCGAGCGTGATCATCAGAACCCCGACGCGCGCCCTCGCAGCAAGATAGCGGTCGACATCCGCGTCGGTCAGGTCGCGCAGCCGGCCCGGGTCATGCGCCCCGGCAATGGCGAGGTGCGGCCCTTCCAGGTGCAGGCCAAGGATTCCGGGATCAGCCGCTTTCGCAGCCGCGATCAGCGAGATTGCCCGGGAGATGGCCTGCGGGGTGTCCGAGATCAGCGTGGGCAGGATCGCCCCGGTGCCGAGGTGGCGATGGGCGGCGAGGATCTCCAGCACGTCGCCGGGCGCTTCGCACTCGCCCAGCATCCGCCCCGCGCCGCCATTGACCTGAATGTCCAAGGGCGCGGGGCAGAGGAGCGGCGCGTCCTCGCGCGCCTTGCCCTTGCGCAGCGCCGCGATGCGCCCGCCCTTGATCTCGATCTCCATGCCCCGGTGCAGGCCGGCACCATCGAGAAGGTCGACCGAACCAAGCTTCATGGCAGCGCCCGGGCGAGGCGGAGCGCACCGTCCAGCGGGCGTCCGGCAGCGGGGCGGCAGGCCTTGGTCAACTCGTCGGGGAGAAGCGGCGCGAGCAACTCACCCATCCCGCCCGACAGTACCAGGAGCTCGCCCGGTACATGGCCTACATCCGCAAGCCCCTCCCTCAGCGCGGCCACCGTGTCCGCGATCAGGCCCTGCGCCATCGGGGTTTCCTTGTGGCGCAGCACCAGCCGGGCCAGTTGCGCGAAATCGCCGGGAACGGCGTCGCGGGCGAAGAGAACCGGGTGGGGCGGCGTCGCCTCGATCAGCGCGTCGGCAAGGGGGTCTTCGGGCAGGCGACCGTCGCTTACGCGCAGGGCGCGCGACAGCGCGCGGCGACCCAGCCACGCGGCCGACCCCTCGTCACCGAGGCGAAAGCCCCAGCCGCCGATATGGCGGGTGTCACCCTGCGCCTTGCGGATGAAGAAGGAACCGGTGCCAAGGCTGGCCAGGGTGCCGTCGGCCCCGTCCAGCGCGCCTTCCATGGCTGTCACGGAATCGTCCACGACATAGGCAAGGAAGGGCAGGCGGGTCGCGAAACTGTCGGCCGCGCCGGGCAAGCGCCCCCCGGCAAGGCCCGCGCAGATCCGCGCCCGGGGAAGGTCGGACCACCCCAGGCCGGCCGCGCCAAGCGCTTCGACCAGCGCCTCGCGGATCGCGGCTTCGGCCCCGGCGGGATCGGTCACGATATTGGCCGGGCCGCCCCGTGTCTCGATCGGTGCGCCCCCCGCAATCGACAGGGCGACGCGGCAGCCCGTGCCCCCGCCGTCGATGCCGATATCGATCCGCTCGTCCATGCCCGTCCTTCAATCCAGCGCCACGGCCTGCCCGGTCCGGGCCGATTCCTGCGCGGCAAGGCCCATTTTGACCGCCCACGCGCCGTCGTCCAGCGTCACCTCGGGGCGGCGGCCGTGACGGATCGCCTCCAGAAAGCGCTGGTGCTGGTAGTAGGTCGCGCCGTTATGATCCCCCGCATCGAGCAGTTGGCGGTCAACCGGGATCTCGATCTCGCGCGGGCCTGTGGGGTTGCGCGGGCTGACGATGACGCGCGGGATGGGGGCGGGGCCGATATCGTGGTTCCAGAACCGGGTGGGACCGGGCACCTTGGCCTCGATCTTGCCCTCGGGGCCGATGGCGGAAATCTCCTCCTGGTATTCCGAGCCTTCGGCGAACATGGACAGTTCCAGCATGGCCCGCGCGCCGCGCGCGAAATCCACGATGACATAGCCGTGGTCCCAGATGTCGGGCACCGCGCCGTCATAGCTCTCGTCGAGGTGGTTCACGGCCTGACCGGCGCTGGCCATGACGCGCACCGGGTCATCATTCAGGATGACGCGCATCAGGTCGAAGAAATGGCAGCATTTCTCGACCAGCGTGCCGCCGGTATTGTGGTTGAACCGGTTCCAGTCCCCCACCTTTTTCAGGAAGGGAAAGCGGTGTTCGCGGATCGTCAGCATGCGGATGCCGCCGGTGGCCGCATCCGCCATCTCGCGGAACCGGGCGACGGGGGGCATGTAGCGATATTCCATCGCGACCCAGATCGGGGCGGGAAAGCTGCGCGCCAGTTTCGCAAGGTGCGGCGCATCCTCGGCCCGGGTGAAAACGGGTTTCTCGACCAGAACGGGCAGGGGGCGTGTCGCCGCGACCTCCTGCAACTGGCCGATATGGCGGTGGTTGGGCGAGGCGATGACCAGCGCATCCACGTCGTTGCGGTTCAGAAGCGCGGGCAGGTCGTTGGCCCGCGTGGCCCCCGGCACCAGCGCGCGGGTGAACAACGCCTGCTCCTCGTCGGGTTCGACGAAGGCGCTGACCTCGGCCTCCGCCAGAAGGGCGATGTTGCGGATATGCTCCCGCCCCATCATCCCGCATCCCAGGATGCCGTATCGGGTCATGCGCCTTGTCCTCCCCTGCAGCGCGGTGTCATGGAATGCGCGCGACGTAGCGCGCGCGGGCCGGATCGAACCAGCTTTGCGAATACTCGATGGGCTGGCCGTCCTGGTCGAAGCTGAGCCGGGCGACAAGGCCCATGGGCTGGCCCTCGGGCAGGCCGATCTCGGGCGCGGCCCAGGCCGGCAGCGGCTCCACGCCCACGCGGTCCTCGGCCCGGATGACGGTGAAGCCCAGTTTCTCGGCATAGGTCTTGTAAAGCGACTCCGACAGCATCGACGGGGCAAGCCGTGGCGCATGGCGCGGGTCGAGCCAGATCTCCTCGGCCGAGGCGGGCGTGCCGTCGAGCGCGCGGATGCGCCGGATGCGCCAGGCCCAGTTGGCCGCGCCGATATCGGGCAGGTCGCCGGGTTTCGTCATGCCGTCGAGCGAGATGACGCGCGCCGTGGGCAGGCCGCCGCCCTCGATCCTTTCCAGCCGGAAGAAGGCGTAGATGCCTCTATCGCGCGGGCCGCCGAGAACGTAATTGCCCGACCCGTGCCGCCGCTCGATCAGCCCGCGTTCGGTCACGACGGCCAGCGCCTTGCGCAGCGTGACGGGCGACACGCCATAGCCGTCCGCCATCTGCCGTTCGGGCGGCAGGCGGTCGCCCGGGGCCATCCGCCCGGTGCCGATCTCGATGGTCAGGTGTTCTGCGATGCGCAGATAGGCGGGCAGGGCGCCCGGCTCTGCGTGCGGCGGCGTGGCCATGCTCCTCCTCCCCGAAGCGGTGGCGCGGATCAAATTGTTATACCATTGATCTACACGTGGCGGGGCTGCTACGCAAAGGGTGAATTCGAGGCAGGGAGGAGCCCAGAATGACCGTTGTCCCCGTCACATCCGCCGATCTCGACGCCGCCGAGGTATCGTGGTTCGCCGCACTCTGTTCCGACGATTACGAGTATCTCGGCGTGCCCGACGGGCGGCTCAGATCCAGTTGGGCGCATTGCTCGTCTATCTTGCAGGAGGCCGAGGCGCAGGGGTTTCGCAACATCCTGTGCCCCTCCAGCTACCAGGTGGGCCAGGACACGCTCAGCTTCGTGGCCGCGGGCAGCCAGGTGACCGAGACAATCAACATGCTGGCTGCCGTGCGCTGCGGAGAGATGCAGCCGATCATGCTGGCGCGCACCATCGCGACGCTCGACCACATGCTGGAAGGGCGGCTGACGGTGAACATCATTTCGTCCGACTTTCCGGGCGAGAAGGCCGACAGCGCGTTCCGCTACCAGCGCTCGCGCGAGGTTGTGGAAATCCTGAAACAGGCCTGGACGCGGGACGAGATCAACTTCGCAGGACAAGTCTATGATTTCAAAGGTCTGACGACTGATCCGGCCAAGCCCTACCAGACCGGCGGGCCCTTGTTGTATTTCGGGGGATATTCGCCCGACGCGCTGGAACTGTGCGGCGAGCATTGCGACGTCTACCTGATGTGGCCCGAGCCCAAGGAGCAGATCGCCGAGCGTATGAAAGCGGTGAACGCGGTCGCCGAACGCTACGGCCGGACGCTGGATTACGGGCTGCGCGTGCATGTGATCGTGCGCGACACCGAGGCCGAGGCGCGCGAGTATGCGGACCACCTGACCTCGAAGCTGGATGACGAGTTGGGGCAATTGATCCGGGAACGCGCCCATGATTCCGGATCGCTTGGCGTCAGTCACCAGGCCCGCGCGCGGGAACTGGCCGACCAGTTCGGCTATGTCGAGCCGCATCTTTGGACCGGGATCGGGCGCGCGCGCTCGGGCTGCGGCGCGGCGCTGGTGGGCTCCGCCGACCAGGTGCTGTCGGAGATCGAGGCCTACAGGAAGATGGGCATTCGCGCCTTCATCTTCTCGGGCTACCCGCACCTGGATGAATGCCGCCAGTTCGGAAGACTGGTCTTGCCGGAATTGAAAACCTGTTCGCTGCCCGAAGTATATGGCCGGATGCCAGAGGGCCTGCCGAACACACCGCTTGGCGCAGGGGAGAGACGCTGATGGACCGGATCGCAGTTGGACCGCTGGAATTGTCGCGCATCGTCTATGGCATGTGGCGGCTGGGGGATGACGCGGACACCTCGCCCGCGCATGTTCAGGCGAAGGTCGAGGCCTGTCTTGCACAAGGCATCACCACGATGGACCAGGCCGATATCTATGGCGATTACGGTGCCGAGCAGCTTCTGGGGGCGGCCTTCCGTGCCGCCCCTGACCTGCGCGACCGGGTCGAGCTGGTGACGAAATGCGATATCGTGGCGCCTGCCGGGTATCACGCGGATAAGCGGGTGAAGTATTACGACACCTCGGCGGGGTACATCACGGCATCGGTCGAGCGGTCGTTGAGAGAGATGGCGACAGACCGGGTGGACCTTTTGCTGATCCACCGCCCCGACCCGCTGATGGACCACGAAGAGACGGGCCGCGCGCTGGATGGCCTCGTCGCCTCGGGCAAGGTGCGCGCGGTGGGCGTGTCGAATTTCCGCCCCTGGGATTGGAAGCTGCTGCAATCGGCGATGCGCGAGGCGCTGGTCACGAACCAGATCGAGATGAGCGTGCTGCACATTGATCCGTTCACCAATGGGGACCTGGCCTTCCATCAGCAGGCGGGGGTGCCGGTGATGGCGTGGTCGCCGCTGGCCGGGGGGCGGCTGTTCGCGGAGGAGGGCGCTGCCGTTCGCGCGGTGCTGGAGCGGATCGGTGCAGAGCAGGGCGTCGACGCGGCGGCTGTCGCGGTGGCATGGCTCTTGCGGCATCCGGCCAAGATCTTGCCGGTGATGGGCACCAACAGCCTCGACCGGATCGCGGGGCTGTCGGATGCGCTGAAGGTCACGCTGGACCGGCAGGACTGGTTCGAGATCTACACCGCCGCGCTTGGCCACGAGGTGCCGTAGGGGGGGCTGCGCGGCCTGCGTGCCCCCGTCCGGGGGCCTTGTCCGCGCATCGGGGGCGCTGCCCCCGGACCCACGGAGTTTTTCGGCCAAGATGAAGGGGGGCCTTAACCGCGCAGGGTGAGGCCGGTTTCCGTGTCGAACAGGTGCATCGCGGTGGACTTCGCGGTGAGGGCGACCTTGTCGCCGGGGCGGATGGTCGTTTGGCCGGGATTGTGCACGGTAACCGGGGTTTCGTTCTGGAACGTGCCGTAGAGATAGCTTTCCGAGCCGAGCTGTTCCACTGCGCCGACATGGGCATGCAACGCGCCGTCGGGGTCGGGCTGAAGCTCGGTCGGGCGCAGGCCGAGGGTGACCGTCTGGCCGGGGGCTTGGGTGAACCGCCCCTCGGGCAGGTCGATCGTGTCGCCGGTGTCGAGGATCAGCCGGTTGCGGTCATCGGCATCGGTGCGGCCTTGCAGGAAGTTCATCTTGGGGCTGCCGATGAACCCGGCCACGAACAGGTTCGCGGGATTGTTGAACAGGTCCAGCGGGCGGCCGAACTGTTCCAACTCGCCCAGGCGCAGGACGGCGATCTTGTCGGCCATGGTCATCGCTTCGACTTGGTCATGGGTGACGTAGACCATCGTGTTGCCAAGGCGCTTGTGCAGCGCCGCGATCTCGCCGCGCATGTCGACGCGCAACTCGGCATCGAGGTTCGATAGCGGCTCGTCGAAGAGGAAGATGTTGGGTTCGCGCACCACGGCGCGGCCGATGGCGACGCGCTGGCGCTGCCCGCCGGACAGGTCCTTGGGGCGGCGGTCGAGCAGCATGTCGATCTGGAGCATCTTGGCGACCGCCTCGACCTTCTCGCGGATCTGGGGTTTGGGCGTCTGGATGTTTTCCAGCCCGAACGAGAGGTTCTGGCGCACGGTCATGTGCGGATAGAGCGCGTAGGACTGGAACACCATGGCCAGGCCCCGGTCGGCGGCGGGGATGGCGTTGACGACCTCCTCCCCGATGGCGACCTCGCCGCCGGTGATGCTTTCCAGCCCCGCGATCATGCGCAGAAGCGTGGATTTCCCACAGCCCGAGGGGCCGACGAAGACGCAGAACTCGCCATGGTCGACGGTCAGGTCGATGCCCTTGATGACCTCGACCGTGCCATAGGATTTGCGCACGCCGCGCAGGTCCAGCTTTGCCACTTACTTGCCCCCCGTCGATGCGATCCCGGTCGCGATGTATTTCTGCAGGAACATGAAGACGCAGGCGATGGGCAGAAGCGTCAGCACCGTCATCGCCAGAAGCGAGGACCAATCTGTCTGAAGCTCTCCCTGGAAGGAGTTGAGCGCGAGTTGCAGGGTGAAATTCTCCGATTGGGTGAGCACGATCAGCGGCCAGAGGAAATCGTTCCAGCGCCACATGATGGCGAGGATGGCCAACACCGCGATGGCGGGTGCCGAGAGCGGCAGGATGATGCGCCAGTAGATTTTCCATTCCGAGGCCTTGTCCATGCGC
Organism: [Roseibacterium] beibuensis; assembly: GCF_039542305.1. Lineage (NCBI taxonomy): Bacteria > Pseudomonadati > Pseudomonadota > Alphaproteobacteria > Rhodobacterales > Roseobacteraceae > Roseicyclus > [Roseibacterium] beibuensis. The sequence continues at coordinate 1,006,115 of NZ_BAABHW010000001.1, forward strand.
GCGGCATCGAGGATCTCGTCGGGGATGGTCAGCATGTACTGACGCAGCAGAAAGACGCCGGTCGGCGTGGCCGCGCCGGGGATGATCACGCCCCAGAGGGAGTTGAACAGGCCCAGTTCGGTGACGATCAGGAACAGCGGGACCAGCACGACCGTCTGCGGGATCATCAGGGTCGAGATGACGAGGAGGAGCACGGTGGTGCGGCCCCGAAACTCGTATTTCGACAGCGCGAAGGCGGCCATGGAGTTGACCAGCAGAATCAGCGCGGTAGCCATGATGGTGATGAAGGTCGAGTTCCAGAAATAGCGCAGGAAGGAAAACCGCTCGAAGAGGTCGGTGTAGTTCTCGGTCGCCAGCGCGATGCGGTCCACCGGCTCGCGCTGGTCTATGGTGACGCGCAGGCGTTCGGTGGGGTTTTCCGGGTCGATCATCTGTGCCTGCAGGCCCACGCGGCGCAACTGGGCGAGGACCTGCCCCTCATACTCCCCGCCGGTCATCCGGAACAGGGGCAGGGGGTCGTCATAGCCGTCCACCATCACGGTTTGCTGCTGGTAGGGCAGGAAGGTGGGGGGATAGCGTTGCAGGTCGGCCTCGGTCTTGAAGGAGGACATGACCAGCCAGACGACGGGGCCGAACATCAGGAAAATGCCAAGCGTCAGGTAGGCGTAGCTGGCCCAGTCGGTCCAGTGCAGCCGTGCGCCGCCGCGCGTGTTCGTCAGGAAGGCCCAGACCCTAGCCATCGACATTCCTCCGGTTGAGCCACAGTTGCACGAGCGTCAGCAGGATCAGCACCAGCGCCACCAGCAGCGAGGCCGCGGCGGCAAGGCCGAAGAGGCGCGGCGCCCCGGCAAAGCCGCGTTCGTAGATATACTGGATGATGAAAGTCGTCGCCGTGCCCGGGCCGCCGCCGGTAAACGCATAGACCTCGTCGAAGGTCTGCACGCCCTTGATGAGGGCGAGGACAAGAACGACGAGCATGGTCGGGGCGAGCAAGGGCAGGGTGATCCGCGTCAGGCTGCGCCAGGGGCTGGCGCGGTCCATGATCGCGGCTTCGTAGACATCGCGCGGGATCGCTTGCAGCCCGGCCAGCAGGATCAGCGTGTAGAACCCCATATGCGCCCAGACCGAAATGAAGACCGACCACGCGAAGGCCCACCCGGCGTCCACCAGCCAGTTGATCCCACCCGCGCCGGTCCAGTCGAGAAAGGCATTCAGCACGCCCTCGCGTTGCAGGATCCACTTCCAGATCAGGGCGACGACGACGGGTGACAGGAGGACGGGAAAGAAGAAGACGGCCCGGAAGAAGCCGCGCGCGCGGATGTCGCGGTTGAGGATCAGCGCGGTCAGCAGCGAGAAGCCGACCATGAAGCCGACCTGAAGCGTCACGAACCAGGTCGTGTTCCACACCGCGCGCCAGAACTTGTCCTCGCGGCAGGAGTTGGGGTCGAAATGGTTGGTGCAATCGGTCAGTTGCACGAAATTGCGCAGGCCGACATCGGGGCGGTCGGCCAGAAGTACGTTGTCGCCGCCCGTGGTGGCATAACTGAAATTCAGGATGACGGGCAGGAAGGCGAAAAGGCCGAACAGCACCAGGTTCGGCGCAAGGAACACCCAGGCCAGTTTGTTCATGCCCAGAAGGCGCTGAAGCGCCAGCATGGGGATCTCGACGATCCGCATGAGCGGAGAGATGAGGCTGAGCATCGGGTCGTGACCGTCAGGGCAGGTCCCCGCGCCCCGAGAGGGCGGGGACCGAACCTGTGTTACTGGGTTTCCGCCATCGCGGCGGCGAGGTCATCGGCCATGCGGCCCACGGCGTCTTCGACGCTCAACTCACCCACGATGGCCTGGCTGACCCGTTCGACGGTGATGCCGAACATCGCGCGGTTGCCGGCATAGCCCTGGTAGGCGAAGGCCGCCGGGGCCACGTCGGGCAGATCGGCGGCAAAGGCCGTCAGGGCGGCGGCGGCAGGGGCCGACACGTCCTGGTATTCGACCATGTCGCCGACACCGAGATGCGCGGGCAGGTTGCGCGTGCGCGAGGTGACCTCGGCATAGATCTCGGGCTGGGCGAGGAAGTCGATCACGGCGGCGACGATCTCGGGGTGGTCGGTCTGCTCGAAGCCGACGATGCCCGCGCCACCCGGCATGCCGGAACAGGCGCCAGCCGGACCGCAGGGGGAGCCCACGACCTGCCAGTCGAAGAAATCGCCGACCTGTTCGTCCATGCGCCCGACCTGCCAGCTGCCGGAATAGTAGAATACCAATTCGCCGTTGATGAATTCCTGCGCCGCGTCCTGGTAGGTCGCGCCGCCCTGGCCAGCCCAGACATCGCGCGCCATGGTGCCGTCCTCGTTCCAGGCGACGAATTGCGCGACGAAGGCGGCGAAGCCGTCATCGGACAGCGTGGGGGTGCCGTCCTCGCCGAAAAGCGCCGCGCCATAGCTGATCGCGGGACCGGCGACACGGTGGCCCGACCGGTCGATCGCCATGGGGAAGGGGGTGTCGGTGGCTTCGGCCACGGCACGGCTGGCCTCGGCCCAGTCCTCCCAGGTGGCGTCTTCGCCAGGCATCTCGACGCCCGCCTGCTCGAAGAGCGTGGCGTTGACGAAGGCGCCGGTGATGGTCAGCTGGCTGTGCATGCCGTAGATGCCCGTGTCATCGGGGCCGCCGCGATACCAGTCGAGCGTGCCGCCGAAGGCCTCTTCCCAGGCGTTGGCATCCACGTAGGGTGTCAGGTCGAGGTAGTATTCGTTCAACCCGCCGAGGTCGGTGACCTTGGCCAGGTCCGGGCCGGTGCCAGCGGCGAGCTGCACGGGCAGGTTTTCGAGGATCGCCTGGTAAGGCACCACGTCGACGATCACGTCGACGCCGTCGTTCTCGGCCTCGAACCGGGTCAGAACGTCGTCATAGACTTCGCATTCATTGCCATCCGAGTAGCACATGAAGCGGATTTCCTGGGCGCTGGCCGCGCCGGCCAGCACGATCAGGCCAGTTGCAAGCGCGGTGGACGCGGCGAATTTCGATCGGGTCACGGTCTATCCTCCCTGAAGGATCATTTACTGTCGGTGTGCCGGTTCGGCGTAATCCGTGTTTGTGACACTTTTCTTGGCCCCTCACCGGTATACCGGTGGGCGGCTTCTCCACCATGGCGGGAAAATTCACACCAAGCAACCGTCTGTGTGACGGCTGTCATCACGTCGCTCGTTCGCGGGGTGCGGTCAGCCCGCCGCCGCAAGAAGCTGCGCGTTTCCGCCCGCCGCCGTCGTGTCGATGCACAGATGCCGTTCGAGGGTCAGGCGCGGGGTCGGGTCGGCCTCGGCGATCAGGGGCAGGATCGGCCCGTCGCGCTTGGCCAGCGCCTGCGCGATCGGGCGCAGGGTGGCGTCCTCGGCCCAACAGATCACCGCGTCGAGGGGGGCGAGCGTTTCCAGCCAGTCGGACGGCACATGCCCGGACAGTCCGTCATCCACCCCAGGCGCCACCGCCAGCGCGGTGCAGCCCGCCTCCCGGGCCAGCCGTGCCTGGTCTTCCGCCGCCTCCTTGCCGGGGCCGAGGCAAAGGACCCGCCCGCGCGGATGTGTGCTCAGGCGGTTCGACTCCCCCGTCGGTCCGGGAAGCGAGCGTGCGGACAAGGTTTCATCCCGTGGATCGGGCAGGGCGGCGAGCGCCTTGTCCAGCATGGCGCGATCCACGGCGGGGGCGTCCGTCGCCCGTTCCCGTCGCAGCGGGGCTTGCGTGAACCGGCTGACATAATGCGGGCCGCCCGCCTTGGGTCCGGTGCCTGACAGGCCCTCTCCGCCGAAGGGCTGGCTGCCGACCACGGCCCCGATCTGGTTGCGGTTGATATAGGTGTTGCCGACCCGGATGGCGGCGCAGACCTGCTGCACCCGGTCGTCGATGCGGCTGTGCATGCCGAAGGTCAGGCCATAGCCCTTGGCATTCACGGCCTTGATCACCTTGTCCAGATCGCGCGCCTTGTAGGTTGCGACATGAAGGACGGGGCCAAAGACCTCGCGCGTCAGCTCCGCGATGCCGCCCGGCAGTGACAGGAGGGTGGGCGGCACGACATGGCCCTGCGCGGGGCGGCCGAGCTGGGCGATCAAGCGCCCTTCGGATCGGGCGGTGTCGATATGGGCCTCGATATCCGCCTGCGCCCTGGCGTCGATGACGGGGCCGATATCGGTGGAGAGGTGCCACGGATCGCCAAGGCGCAATTCCGCCATCGCGCCCTTCAGCATGTCGATCACGCCGTCGGCCACATCCTCCTGCACATAAAGCATCCGCAGCGCCGAGCAGCGTTGCCCCGCGGATTGGAAGGCCGAGGCAAGGATGTCGCGGATGACCTGTTCCGGCAGGGCGGTGGAGTCGACCACCATCGCGTTCAGCCCGCCGGTTTCCGCGATCAGCGGCGCGGTGGGCGGCAGGTGGTCGGCCATGGCACGGTTTATCGCCTGTGCAGTCGCGGTCGAGCCGGTGAAGCAGACCCCGGCAATACGCGGGTCGGAGGTGAGTGCCGCGCCCACCACGCCCCCCTCGCCGGGCAGGAGTTGCAGCGCGGCACGCGGCACGCCCGCCTCGTGCATCAATTGCACGGCGCGGTGCGCGATCAGGCTCGTAGTTTCAGCGGGTTTCGCCAACACACCGTTGCCTGCCGCCAGCGCGGCAGAGATCTGGCCGGTGAAAATCGCAAGCGGGAAGTTCCACGGCGAGATGCAGGTGAAAAGGCCTCGGGCCGGCGTGGTGAGGGCGTCCGCCTCATTGGCGTAGTAGCGCAGGAAATCCACCGCTTCGCGGAGTTCGCCAACCGCGTCGGGCAGCGTCTTGCCGGCTTCGCGGGCGAGCAGGGCGAACAGTTCTCCGAAATGCGCCTCGTACAGGGCGGCGGCGCGCCGCAAGACCTCGGCGCGTGTCGCGGCGGGGGCATCCCATGGGCGGGCATGGTCAAGGGCTGTGGCGATGTCCTGTGGGCTGGCCTCCTGCACGGTGCCGACCCTGTCCTCGGGATTGGCGGGCGCGTGCACTTCGCGGCTGGTGCCGGGGGCAAGGTCGCCGGCAATGAGCGGCGCGGCGGTCCAGCGATGCCCGGCAAAGGGTTTTCTGGCGGCCTCGATCTCGGCCAGCGTCAGCGGGTCGGCCAGGTCGAAGCCTTTTGAGTTCACCCGCCCCTTGCCGAACAGCGCATTCGGCCGGGTGACGGCGCTATTCGCACCAGTCGTGGCGATCTGCTCGAACGGGTCGGCGGCGACCGCCGCGACCGGCACATCCGCATCCAGCACCTGGTGCACGAAGCTGGAATTCGCCCCGTTTTCCAGCAGCCGCCGCACGAGATAGGCCAGCAGATCGCGATGCGCACCGACGGGCGCGTAGATCCGGCAGCGCGTGGCGTTGCCGCGCCGGACCTCTTCGTGCAGCGTCTCGCCCATGCCGTGAAGACGCTGGAACTCGAACGCGGTCGGGTCATCGGCCATTTCCAGGATCGCGGCGACCGTCTGCGCGTTGTGGGTGGCGAATTGAGGGTAGATGCGATCCGTCATGCCCAGCAATTTGCGCGCATTGCAAAGGTAGGAGACGTCGGTCGCCACCTTGCGCGTGAAGACCGGGAACCCGGGCAAGCCCTCGACCTGCGCGCGCTTGATCTCGGTATCCCAATAGGCACCCTTGACCAGCCGCACCATGAGGCGCCGGTCCAGCCGGTCCGCCAGCGCGTGCAGCCAGTCAAGCACCGGGGCGGCGCGCAGCCCATAGGCCTGCACCACGACCCCGAACCCGTCCCAGCCCGCCAAGGCGTCATCGGAAAGCACGGCTTCGATCACGTCCAGCGACAGGTCCAGCCGGTCGGCCTCTTCCGCGTCGATGTTGAGGCCCATATGCGCCGCGCGGGCGGCGCGGGCGAGGGTGCGCACGCGCGGCACCAATTCCTCCATCACGCGGTCGCGCTGCGCTTCCTCGTAGCGGGGATGCAGGGCCGACAGCTTGATCGAGATGCCGGGATTGTCGCGGATGTCGTCCGACCGGCAGGCGGCGGCCAGGGTGTCGATGGCGTGGGCGTAGGCCTCGAAATAGGTCTGCGCATCGTCCGCCCTCATCGCGGCCTCGCCCAGCATGTCGTAGGAATAGCTGTAGCCCTTGGCCTCCATTCCGGCGGCGCGGGACATGGCCGCGTTCACCGTCTCGCCCAGCACGAACTGCCGCCCCATCTCGCGCATGGCGCGGCCCACGGCGGCGCGGATCACCGGCTCGCCCAGGCGGCGCATGGCACCGCGCAGGACGTTGGCCATGCCCTCGCCATCCTGCAACACGCGCCCTGTCAGCATCAGCGCCCAGGTCGAGGCATTGACCAGCGAAGAGGAGGATTTGCCCAGATGCGCCCCCCATTCCGAGGGCGCGATCTTGTCCTCGATCAGGGCGTCGATGGTGGCGGCATCCGGCACGCGCAACAACGCCTCTGCCAGGCACATGAGGGCCACGCCCTCACGCGTGCTGAGGCCATACTCGGCGAGGAACAGCTCCATCATGCCCGGCGTCTTGTCCGCGCGCAGCGCCTCGATCAGCCTTGTGGCCCGCTTGGTGGTGGCCGCGCGCGTGGCGGCATCGGGGGCGTGCGCTGCCATGAGATCGCGCAGGATCGTATCCTCGTCGCCGTACTGCGCGGCCCGGATGCGGGCCCGGATTTCGGCGATGGCTTGGGGTGTTCTGGGCTGGTCGAGGGGCATGGCGTCACCTTTGCAAAGGCAGGTCCGGTGTGATGCACCATCGTACACCCATGCATGCAGGCGGTTTTCCTTGACTTGTGAAAAACGAGGGCGTTTTTCCTTTGATTAAGCCAAATGAAAGGAAGGCCGATGTCTGATGGTGCCGCTCTCGATCTTTTCGACCGCAAGATCCTTGCCGTGCTCAGCCGGGATGGGCGCCTGCCGATCACCGAGATCGCGCGCGAGGTCGGGCTGTCGAAAAGCCCCACGCAAGCCCGGGTCCGGCGGCTTGAGCGCGAGGGCTATATCCTCGGCTACCGCGCGCTTCTGGACCCGGCCAAGCTCGACCGCGAGCATGTGGCCTTTGTCGAGGTGCGCCTGACCGACACGCGCGAGGCGGCCTTGTCCGCCTTCAACGCGGCGGTGCGCGCCGCGCCCGAGATCGAGCAATGCCACCTGATCGCGGGACAGTTCGACTACCTGTTGAAGATCCGCTGCCGGGACATGCGCGCCTACCGCGATATCCTGGCCGAGGTCGTGTCGAACCTGCCGTACCTGTCATCGACCTCGACCCACGTGTCGATGCAGGCCGTGAAGGACGCCGCGCTTTGAGGGGGGCGCAGGAAATCTTGAGATTTCCGGCAGGAAAACCCGGGTTTTGCTGCCGCGCTTTGGCTCAGAGCTTCGACAGGTGTGAGGCGCACCCGGTCAGCGCGGCGTAATCGTCGGTGACGACGGCGATGCCGAACTGTTCCATGAACCCCGAGAAACGGCCCTTGTCGCGAAACGCCTCGACGAGGCCCAACTCCTCCAGCCAGGGCAGGAAGTGCCGGGTCACGCCGCCCACAAGGTAGATGCCGCCGAAGGGCAGGTGGGACAGGGCCAGGTCACCGATCACGACTCCCATCATCCGGACGTAAAGGCGCCCTGTTTCCAAGGCTCGCTCGTCGCGCGTGGACATGGCGTCGAGGATTTCGTTCGGCGCGGCATCGCGCCCGTGCAGCGCCTTGTGCAGGCGGCTGACCCCGCGCCCCGACAGGACCTCTTCGACCGAGGGGTGGCCATGCCCATCGTCGAGCTTGTCCAACAGCGGCAGCAGCGTCGGCTCCGACGCGGGCAGGGAGACGTGGCCGGCCTCGGAGGGCGGGACGAAGCGCCCGGCGGCGGTGTCGAAGACCGGGCAGGCGTTGAACCCGGTCCCGATGCCCACGACCAGTTTCGCGGCGTGGGCCGTGTGCGGCGGCTGCGGCAGGACCTGGTTCAGGTTGTCCGCGCTGATGTGGCCGATCGCATGACCTTGCGCCTGAAGGTCATTCAGGACGGCCACCTTGTCGGCGGCCAGGGCGCGGCCCAGAACCTCGCGGTCGATGCGCCAGTCGAGGTTGGTCAATTGCGCCACCCCGTCGCGCACCGGCCCGGCCGCGGCCACGCAAACGCCGGTGATCTGGGTCGGGGTGATGGCGCATTGCCCAAGATAGGCCTGGATCACGGCGTCGATGCCGCCGTGTTCGGCATTGCGGAAGCGGCAGATGCTGTCGGCATCGACCTGCGGCCCATGGGCCAGGGCCACACGCGTGTTGGTGCCACCGATATCGGCAACGAGGGACAGGCCGCTTTCTTGCGTCATGAGGGTCGCATCCGTTTCGCGTGTCAGGCCGGGGTGTCGCGCCACCAGCGGGCCAGCGCGTCATAGGACGCTTTCGGGGTTCTTGCCAAGCTGTCGAAGTCGACATGGATCAGGCCGAAGCGTTTCTCGTAGCCGAGCGACCATTCGTAATTGTCCATCAGCGACCACACGAAATAGCCCGCCACGGGCGCCCCCGCGTCCACGGCCTGTCGGACCGCGTGAAGATGGGCGTTGAGGTAGTCGATGCGCGCGCTGTCGGGTTGGTCCGGCGTGTCCGCGTTGGCCATGCCGTTTTCGGTGACGTAGATCGGCAGATCGCCGGAGTAGTCGCGGGCATTGCGGATCAGGAAATCGCGCAATCCATCTGGATAGATCTCCCACCCCATCTGGGTCAGGGGCAGAAGCGGCCCGGCCGGTTCGTAATTCGGCCAAGCCCCGTCCTTGTGGCGAATGCGCTGGCGTGTGTAATAGTTCACGCCCAACCAGTCGAGCGGCTGCCCGATCAAGGAAAAATCGTCCTGCCAGCCGTCGGGCAGATGCGGCTCCAACCCTTCCAGCACCTCCGCCGGGTATTGCCCCTTGAACAGCCCGCCAAGGAAGAACCGGTTGTAGATCGCGTCGTAGCGGCGGGCGGCGGCCTGATCCTCGGGCGCGTCGCTGGCGGGTTCGGCCCATTCGAAATTGCAGACCGCGCCAAGATTTTTCATGCCCAGCCCCCGCATCACCTCGATGGACCGGCCGTGGCTTTTCAGGATGTGATGCATGGCGCGCGCCGTCGCCCGGATATCGCGCAGGCCCGGCGCGTGGGCGCCATCGAAATGCGACAGCCAGCCGACGCACCACGGCTCGTTGATGGGGGCGGCGGACCACACGCGATCGCCGATGCGGCGCATGACGGTTTCGGTGAACTCGGCGAACCATTCGGGCATGTCCGCATTGCGCCAGCCGCCCCTGTCGGCCAGCGGCTGCGGCAACTCCCAATGGTAGAGCGTCGCGGCGGGCTTGATCCCGCGCGCCAGCATCCCGTCCACAAGCCGGTCATAGAAATCCAGCCCCTCGACATTGGGCTGACCGACCCCGTCGGGCAGCACCCGCGCCCAGGAGGTCGAGAAGCGATACACCTCGGCCCCAAGCCCCGCGATCAGGTCGAGGTCCTCTTCCCAACGGTGATAATGATCGCAGGCCAGCGCGCCGTCCTCTGCCCGGACGACATTGCCGGGCGTCGCGGCGAAACTGTCCCAGTGGCAGGGACCGGCGCCGCCGAATTGGCGTCCTTCGATCTGGTAGGCCGAGGTGGCCACCCCGAAGAGGAAGCCGTCGGGGAAATCGCTGCGGGTGTGATCCATCTTAGGTCCTTCAGGTTGCGGGGGCGGGCCCGGTCGAGCGGCCAACCGTCAGTTCGGTTTCCCACAGCTCTTGCAGGGGGGGCTGGTCGGGCTCGCGGATCAGGGCGATCAGCATCTCGGCACAGCGCCGCCCCGCCGCCCGGATGGGCGAGCGTGTCGCGGTGAACGGCGGCCCCTGCGGCGAGGTCAGCGCGTCGTTGCCGAGGTAGGAGAGCGCATCGTCGTGGCAGATCACCGAAACGTCCCGTCCCAGCGTCAGACCGGCCTCGGCGATGGCGCGCCGCGCGCCCATGGCGGGAATGATCGACGAACACAGGATCGCGGTCGGGGCCGGGTCCATCGCCAGCATCGCATGGGTGGTCGTGTAGCCATATTGCTCGGTCATCACGCCCTGGTGCATCCACTCGTGCCGCGGGGACAGGCCGCGGTCCTGTAACGCGTCTTCCACGCCCTTGCGGCGCCGCGCGGCGAAATCGAGGGTTTCCTGCCCATTGATCAGGGCGATCCGGCGGTGGCCGAGATCCAGCAAGAAGTCGGTGGCGCGGCGGAAGGCCCGGATATTGGCCACGTCGAACCAGCTATAGGTCGTGTACTCGCCCGTGCGGCCATGGACGAGGAAGGGTATCTTCAACTCCTGCAACAGCGGGATGCGATCGTCCACGATGCGGGGGGATTGCACCATCACCCCATCCACCGATCCGGTGGCCGCGAGGTTGCGATAGGTGGTGGCCGTTTCCTCTGCGCCCACCATCGACAAGAGCAGGTCATAGCCCTCCCGGGCATAGATCTCGCCCGCGCCGGCCAGGAAATCCGCGAAGATCGGGTTTACTGTTTCTTCCCGCCCGGTCAGCGGCACGACATGCCCGATGGTCATTGCGCGTCCCGTGGCAAGGCGCCGGGCGCGGGCATTGGGCGTGTAATTGGCGGCCTTGGCCGCGGCAAGAACGCGCGCACGGGTTTCTTCCCGAACCTCGGGGTAGCCGTTCAGCGCCCGGCTGACCGTTGTCATGGACAGGCCGAGCGAGTCGGCCAACTGCCTGAGATTCATGGCGAATGCGTTTCCAAAGCGCTTCGGATTTTCACGGCACGCTATCGGGCCGGCATGGGAGATGTCAAAGCATTCCACCAAGTCCCGCCATGCTGCACCTGCGAAAGAACTCCCTAATTTCCGCGTGTTGCCATTCGCACATTGACAGACTCGGAGTGTTCCGAAAGGGTGGCCGCAACCCAAAGCGCTTTGGAGGGGCGGGCGGGTTACTGCTGCATGCACCTATCCAGATCGCTTGGGAAAAAGTGACAACCGGGTCTTGGCCCGGTGCAATTCCTGGGAGGTATTCCATGATGAAGACCCGTCTTTTCACAAGCGCAGCCATTCTTGCGCTGTCGGCCGGTGGTGCACTGGCCGAGGCCCATGGCGGCCTGATGTTCCCGGTGGGCGAGGGCGCCTTCAACTGGGACAGCTACGAGGCCTTTGCCGAAGGCCATGACTATTCCGGGGAAACACTGACCATCACCGGGCCTTGGACCGGCGCGGACGCGGAACTGGTCAACTCGGTTCTCGCCTACTTCTCCGCGGCCACCGGCGCCGAGGTTCAGTATTCCGGTTCGGACAGCTTCGAACAGGATATCGTCATCGCGGCCCAGGCCGACTCGGCCCCCAACATCGCCGTGTTCCCGCAGCCGGGCCTCGCCTCGGACATGGCCGCGCGCGGCTTCCTGACCCCGCTGGCGGATGGCACCGCGGATTGGGTGACGGAAAACTACGCCGCCGGTCAGTCCTGGGTCGATCTCGGCTCCTATGCCGGGCCCGACGGGGAGGAGGCGCTTTACGGCTTCTTCTACAAGGTCGATCTGAAATCGCTGGTCTGGTACAGCCCCGAGCAGTTCGACGAGGCAGGCTATGACGTGCCGGAAACGATGGAAGACCTGCGCGCGCTGACCGAACAGATCGTCGAGGATGGCGAGACGCCCTGGTGCATCGGCCTGGGCTCGGGCGCGGCAACCGGCTGGCCGGCGACGGACTGGGTCGAGGACATGATGCTGCGCACCCAGCCGCCCGAGGTCTATGACCAGTGGGTCGCCAACGAGATGCCGTTCAACGACCCGGCCGTGGTCGGCGCGATCGAGGAATTCGGCTGGTTCGCCCGCAATGACGATTTCGTCAACGGCGGGGCCGAGGCCGTGGCCTCGACCGACTTCCGCGACAGCCCGGCGGGCCTCTTCACCTTCCCGCCGGAATGCTACATGCACCGCCAGGCGTCGTTCATCCCGACCTTCTTCCCGGAGGATGCGGATAGCGATTTCTTCTACTTCCCGGCCTATGCCGAAGGGGATCTCGGCAGCCCCGTCCTCGGTGCGGGGACGCTCTTTGCGATCACCGATGATGCGCCGGTGGCCCATGGCCTGATCGAGTTCCTGCAAACGCCCATCGCGCATGAGGTGTGGATGGCGCAGTCGGGCTTCCTGACCCCCTATGGCGGGGTGAACCCCGACGTGTTCGCCAGCGACGACCTGCGCAACATGAACGAGATCCTGCTGAACGCCACCACCTTCCGCTTCGACGCCTCGGACCTGATGCCGGGTGAGATCGGCGCGGGCGCGTTCTGGACCGGCATGGTCGATTACGTCACCGGCGAAGAGGCCGAGGCGGTCGCCACCTCGATCCAGGAGCGGTGGGAAACGCTCAACTGAGGCACATGCCTCGGTAAGACCTGACAACCGCCCGGTCCGCCCCTCGGCGGGCCGGGCACGCAGCCAGAGCCGAGCCAAATCGGCCAGCGTCCGGCCCGGAGCCCCGGGTCGTTTTGCGAAGGGAGGGCACGCCATTGTCGCCGATCATCCAGGGCATCATCACCATCATCATCGGGGTGGGCGGATGCGTGGCCTATTTCTACTTCGCCAATCTCGTCCTCGATAAGGTCATCTTCCCCGCACGCGGCGAGAAGGCGGGGCGCAACATCAACCGCGCCAATGCCGTGCGGCCGTGGATCTTCCTGTTTCCGGCGATGTTCGCGCTGGGGCTCTACCTCGTCTATCCGGTGGTGGGCAGCTTCATGCGCTCGCTCTACAACCGCGCGGGCGACGAGTTCATCGGCTTTGGCAATTACGCCCAACTGCTCGCCTCCGAGGATTTCCGGGTCGCCTTTTTCAACAATATTCTGTGGGTGATTTTCGTGCCCGCCGCCGCGACCTTCCTCGGGCTGTTGTCGGCGCAACTGACCGACCGTCTGAAATGGGGCAACATCGCGAAATCGCTGATCTTCATGCCGATGGCGATCAGCTTCGTGGGCGCGTCGCTGATCTGGAAATTCGTCTACGCGCAAGACCCCGATATCGGGATCATCAACGCGATCCGGGCGGCCCTTGGCGCCGATCCGCTGGACCCGCTGCAGATCCCGTTCTGGAACAACTTCTTCCTGATGGTGATCCTGATCTGGATCCAGACCGGCTTTGCCATGGTGATCCTGTCGGCCGCGCTGCGCGGCATCCCCGAGGAAACGGTCGAGGCCGCGATCATCGACGGGGCCAACCCGTTCCAGATCTTCTTCAAGATCAAGGTGCCGCAGATCAAGTCGACCATCATGGTGGTCTGGACCACGATCACGGTGCTTGTGCTCAAGGTGTTCGACATCGTCTACACGATGACCGGCGGCAATTTCGATACCGAGATCCTGCCCAGCTACATGATGGATTTCATGTTCCGCGACGACGGGCTGGCGACGGCGGTGGCCTTCGTCATCATGGTCACCGTTCTGCCGGTGATGATCTGGAACATCCGCCAGTCGCGCGCCGAGATGCGCTGAGCCGGGGAGGGGAGAGACATGGACAATATCGCCGGCAAGAAACCCGCGCTCGTTTGGGCCACGAACCTTTCGGTCCTGCTGCTGGTGCTGCTGTGGCTGATCCCGACCGTGGGCCTGTTCGTGTCGTCCTTCCGCGACCGCGACCAGATCTCGGCCTCGGGATGGTGGGTGGCGCCGTTCTCGGTGGAGTTGACCTACCGCACCCGCGCCGATGCCGAGCCGCGCCAGGAGGGCGATCTGTGGATCTACGAGGGCAATATCTTCGAAACGGCGGAGGTACGCGAGAGCTTCGAAAGCGGCGAAAGCAGCATCGCGGCCTTCGGTCTGCGCGGGCGTGAGCCGGGCGCGTTCGAGGCCGGCGCAGAGGTCGAGAACCGCGATGGTGGCACGATCACGGTGAATGCCGACGGCTCCTACGTCTACACCGCGACCGAACCCGATGAACGCGGCCCGCGCGTCTATTTCGTGGCCGACACGCCGCCCGATTTCACGCTCGACAATTACCGAACGGTGCTGACCGCCGACAACATGGATCGCGCCTTTATCAACACGCTGACGGTGACGATTCCGGCCACGATCATCCCGATCCTGATCGCGGCCTTCGCCGCCTACGCGCTGGCCTGGATGGAGTTTCCGGGCCGGGCGCTTTTGATCGCGGCGGTGGTGGGGCTGTTGGTGGTGCCCCTGCAACTGGCGCTGGTGCCGCTTCTGAACCTGCACAACACGATCGGAATCGGGCAAAGCTTTCTCGGGATCTGGCTGGCGCATACCGGCTTCGGCCTGCCGCTCGCCGTTTACCTGCTCAGGAACTACATGGCCGGCCTGCCGCGCGACATCATCGAAAGCGCCAAGGTCGACGGCGCGACGGATTTCCAGATTTTCGTGCGGATCATCCTGCCGCTGAGCTTTCCGGCGCTTGCGTCTTTCGCCATTTTCCAGTTCCTGTGGACGTGGAATGACCTGTTGGTGGCCAAGGTGTTTCTGCCTTCGGCCGGGGAGGCTCAGGTCATGACCGTGAAAATCGCCGATGATCTGTTGGGCAGTCGAGGGGGGGACTGGGGCATTCTTGCCACGGCTGCCTTCGTGTCCATCGCGGTGCCGCTTCTGGTGTTCTTCACCATGCAGCGTTACCTCGTGCGCGGCCTGCTCGCAGGGTCGGTGAAGTAAGAGAATAAAGGACGACCGGGCCCATGAACCTGATGCAGGACCTCCCGCAAGAGCAGATCATCGCCACCGACAAGGATTGGTGGCGCGGTGCCGTGATCTATCAAATCTATCCCCGCAGCTTCCAGGACTCGAACCATGACGGGATCGGGGACCTCGCGGGGATCATTCACCGGCTTCAGCACGTGGCCGAACTGGGCGTCGATGCGATCTGGATCAGCCCGTTCTTCCGCTCGCCCATGCTCGATTTCGGCTATGATGTCAGCGACTACCGCGATGTCGACCCGATGTTCGGCACGCTTGGCGATTTCGACGCGCTGGTGACGCGGGCGCATGAGTTGGGCTTGAAGGTGCTGATCGACCTCGTGCTGTCGCACAGCTCGAACCAGCACCCGTGGTTCCACGAAAGCCAGTCCAGCCGCGACAATCCCAAGGCCGACTGGTATGTCTGGGCCGATGCCAAGCCCGATGGCAGCCCGCCCAACAACTGGCTGTCGATCTTCGGCGGTTCTGCCTGGGAATGGTCGGGCGACCGGATGCAGTACTACCTGCACAATTTCCTGAAAGAGCAGCCGGACCTGAACCTGCACAACCCGCAGGTGCAGGAAGAATTGCTGAGCATCGTGCGCTTCTGGCTGGATCGCGGGGTGGATGGCTTCCGCCTCGACACGATCAATTTCTACTTCCACGACCAGCAATTGCGCGACAACCCCGCGCTCGACCCGGCGCGGCGCAACGCCACCATCGCGCCCGAAGTGAACCCCTATAACTGGCAGGAGCACCTTTACGACAAGAACCAGCCCGAGAACCTGGACTTCCTGCGCCGCTTCCGCGCGTTGCTCGATGAATACCCGGCCGCGACCAGCGTCGGCGAGGTGGGCGACGCGCAATACGGCATGCAGATCCAGGCGGAATATACCGGCGGCGGCGACAAGGTGCATATGGCCTACTCGTTCGACTTCCTGGCCGCGATCCCGCCGACGGCCGAGCGCGTGGGCGAGGTCATCACCGAGTACGAGAAGACGATCGGGGATGGCTGGGCGTGCTGGGCGTTCTCGAACCATGACGTGGTGCGCCACGCCAGCCGCTGGAACCTCGGCGAAGAGGCGCGTCGCCTTTACGCAGCGCTTCTGCTCAGCCTGCGCGGGTCGGTCTGCCTCTACCAGGGTGAGGAACTGGGCCTGACCGAGGCCTATGTCTCCTACGAGGATTTGCAGGACCCGTACGGCATCCGCTTCTGGCCCAAGTTCAAGGGCCGCGATGGATGCCGCACCCCGATCCCGTGGATTTCGGACAACCAGAATGGCGGGTTCTCGGACGCAAAGCCGTGGTTGCCGGTGGCGGTCGAGCATCTTCAACGCTCGGTCAGCGATCAGCAGTCCAAGACGGACAGCACACTGGCCTTCTACCAGGCGATGGTCGCGTTCCGGCACGGCTACCCGGCGCTGGCCAAGGGCAGCATGGAGTTGATCCGCGCCGCGGACGGGGTCGTGGCCTTCATCCGCGAATACGACGGGCAGCGCCTGTTCTGCGCCTTCAACCTGACCAATGCGGGCCAGCCGGTCGCTTTGCCCCAGGGCAACTGGCGGCAGGATCTGGGCGTGCCCTTCACCGCCGTCATGCGCGAGGAGGAGGTGACCTTGCCGCCCTACCAGGCGTTTTTCGGCGTGAAGGATGACGAGGCTAGGATCGAGGCCTGACGATTTGGCCGCGCGTCGCCCGGGGGAGCGGGCCGGCGCGCGCATCACAGTTCCGGAGGGAGACGGGGAGAATGGCAGACCTAAAGCTCAAGGATGTCGAGAAGACCTATGGCGGCACCGTGCAGGTGCTGCGCGACATCGACCTCGAGATCGAGACGGGCGAGTTGATCGTTTTCGTTGGCCCCTCGGGCTGCGGGAAATCCACGCTTCTGCGGATGATCGCGGGGCTGGAAAAGATCACCGGCGGGACGCTGGAGATCGACGGCATGGTGGTCAACGACGTGCCCCCGTCCGAGCGCGGCATCGCCATGGTGTTCCAATCCTACGCGCTTTATCCGCACATGACGGTCTACGATAACATGGCCTTCGCCCTGAAGATCGCGGGCAAGTCGAAGGCCGAGATCGACGCGGCCGTGCGCGCCGCCGCCGACAAGCTGCAACTGACCAATTTCCTCGATCGCCTGCCCAAGGCGCTGTCGGGCGGTCAGCGCCAGCGGGTCGCCATCGGGCGGTCCATCGTGCGCGACCCCAAGGTTTACCTGTTCGACGAGCCGCTGTCGAACCTCGACGCGGCGCTGCGCGTCGCCACGCGGATCGAGATCGCGCAGCTGAAAGAACAGATGCCCGACTCGACGATGATCTACGTCACCCATGACCAGGTCGAGGCGATGACGCTGGCCAGCCGCATCGTCGTGCTGGCAGGCGGCGGGATCGCGCAGGTGGGCAGCCCGCTGGATCTGTACGAGAAACCCAATTCCACCTTCGTCGCGCAATTCATCGGCAGCCCGGCAATGAACCTTCTGGGCGGGCGGATCGTGGGGACGGGGGATCAGACCACCCTGCAACTGGACGAAGGCGCGGGCACGATCACCTCGCATTACCCCTCGCGTCCCGAGGACGAGGGCGCCGAGGTCAAGGTCGGAATCCGTCCCGAAGACATGATCGCCACCGATGGGGCCGAGTATGCCTATTCCGGCAAGGTCGACATCACTGAGGCGCTTGGCGAGGTCACGCTGCTTTATTTCGAGAAATCCGCGCCCGATCATGACCCGGTGATCGCCAAGCTGACGGGCATCCACAAGGACAAGCGCGGGCAAGAGGTGCACCTGACCGCCAAACCGGAAAAGGTGCATGTCTTCAGGGATGGCATCTCGCTCCTGCATCGCGACGAGGACGTCTTCCTGCCGGGCGTTCAGCCGCACTAGGCGGGTTGGCCGTTCCCGTGTTATGCGGCGCCATGCGCGCGCTTCTTCTCGCCCTGCGAAGCCTGATCGGTGCGGTCGTGGTCGCAGGCCTGACGGCCTGCGGCGCGCCGCCTATTCCCGATCTGCCCGCACGCGGCCCCGAGCCGGTTGCGGCCCTGGTCGAGGGATGTTGCCGGGCGGACGAGACCTATCCCGACTGGGTGATCCGGATCGCCGACGCCAATGTCGAAATGCTGCGTGACTTCGGGCAGATCCAGTTGCGACCGGGACGGATGACGCGTCAGGTCGAGGCGACGGGGATCATCCTCGAGGCGTTGCAGCCCTTGGACGTGATCTTCGTGCATTCCGAAAACCGCATGTCGGGGCATCTGATCCCGGGGCAATTCACCCATGGCGCCATCCATATCGGCACCGAGGCGCAATTGCGCGCGGCGGGTCTTTGGCACATGCCGGAGCTTGCGCCGTATCACGATCAGATCCGTGAGGGTCGCATCTTTCTCGAAGCGGTGGATGGCGGCGTGCGGCTTGCCCCGCCCGAGATCGTGCTGGACACAGACGCGGTCGTGCTGCTGCGGCCCGAGGGTCAGAACCGCGCCGCGATCCTGCGCCGGGGCCTGGCCCGCATGGGCGTGCCCTTCGATATGCGCTTCGACTCGGCCGACCCGTCGCAGCTGTTCTGCGCCGAGTTGATCTCGCTGATGTACCCGGCGGCCGACCTGCCGCGCAGCACGGCCTATGGGCGCGAAACCATCCTGATCGATGCGATCGTTGCCAGCGCCCTGACCGGGGATATTCCCTTTGGCCTGGTCGGCTATGTCGAGGCGACGCCGGGTGGCGGGTCGCGGGCCCTGTCGGCGCGCGATCTTGCGTGGCGTTTGCGGTAGGCCTGGGCGGGCGTGGGAAATTGACGCCGCCGCCCCGACGCTGTTAATTGAACAAGTGTTCATTAAGCGGCGGAGGAGCGCGACATGGAACTCTCAACGGTCAAGGCCATCGTGACAGGCGGGGCGCGCGGCTTGGGCGGTGCAACGGTGCGGCATCTGGCCGAACAAGGCGCCAAGGTTGCGATTTTCGATATCGGGGGCGATGCGGGGGCTGCGCTGGCGGGCGAGGTGCCGGGCGTCTCATTTCACGAGGTCGACGTGACCTCGGAAGAGGCCGTGACCAAGGGCATTGCCGCCGCGAAAGAGGCCATGGGCGGTCTCAATGCCGTTGTGAACTGCGCGGGCATCGTGACCGGGGCCAAGACCGTCGGAAAATCCGGCCCGTTCGACCTCTCGGCGTTCCAGCGGACCATCGACATCAACCTTGTCGGCTCCTTCAACGTCGCGCGGCTGGCTGCCGCCGAGATGGCCGGGAACGCGCCGAACGAAGACGGCGAACGCGGCGTGATCGTCAACACGGCCTCCATCGCGGCCTTCGAGGGGCAGAAAGGGCAGGCGGCCTATACCGCCTCGAAGGCCGGGATCGCCGGCATGACCCTGCCCATCGCGCGCGACCTTGCCAGCCTTGGCATCCGCTGCAACGCCATCGCGCCGGGCCTGTTCCTGACGCCGATGCTGGAAAGCCTGGGCGAGGAGATGATGGCCGAACTGGCGCGCGACGTGGTCTTTCCCAAGCGCCTTGGCAAGCCCGAGGAATTCGCGCGGCTTGCCGCCTTCCTGATCGCGTCGCCCTATTTGAATGGCGAGACCATCCGCATCGACGGGGGGCTTCGCTTGCCGGCCTGAACGCGCCCCGCGATTCGGGGGTGGAATTGTTAGCGCTAACGGATTATCTCTCCCGGTGACACCGACTGGAGGGAAGCGTCATGCCACTCGACGACCGGATCGCAGCCGTCACCGACCGTATCATCGACCGCTCGCGCGGGCCGCGCGGCACCTATCTCGACCGGATGCGCAAACTGGCCGAGGACGGGCCGCGCCGTGCGCATCTGACCTGCGGCAACCAGGCCCATGCCTATGCCGCGATGGGCGGCGACAAGGACGCGCTGGTCGAAGGCCGCACGCCGAATATCGGGATCGTCACCGCCTATAACGACATGCTCTCGGCGCATCAGCCGTTCGAGACCTTCCCCGCCCGGATCAAGGAGGCCGCGCGCCGCGCCGGCGCCACCGCGCAGGTCGCGGGCGGCGTGCCCGCCATGTGCGACGGCGTCACTCAAGGGCAGGTGGGCATGGAGTTGAGCCTGTTTTCACGCGACGTGATCGCGCTGGCGACCGGCGTGGCATTGTCCCACAACACCTTCGACTCGGTCCTTTACCTCGGGGTCTGCGACAAGATCGTGCCGGGGCTGATCATCGCGGCGGCGACCTTTGGCTATCTTCCCGGCATCTTCGTGCCCGCCGGTCCCATGACCAGCGGCCTGCCGAATGACGAGAAATCCCGCATCCGCCAGCTATTCGCCACCGGAGAGGTGGGGCGCGACAAGCTGATGGAGGCCGAGATGGCCTCGTATCACGGGCCGGGCACCTGCACCTTCTACGGCACGGCGAACTCGAACCAGATGCTGATGGAGTTCATGGGGCTGCACCTGCCCGGGGCCAGCTTCGTGAACCCGAACACCGATCTGCGCGACAAGCTGACCGAGGCCGCCGCCGAGCGGGCCGCCTCGATCACCGGGCTGGGCAATGCCTATACGCCGGTTTGCGATATCCTAGATGAAAAGGCCTTCGTGAACGGGATCGTGGGGCTGATGGCCACGGGCGGGTCGACGAACCTCGTCCTGCACCTTGTCGCCATGGCGCGGGCGGCGGGCGTGATCCTCGATCCGGCCGATTTCTCGGACATTTCCTCCGCCACGCCGCTGATGGCGCGGGTCTATCCCAATGGCTTGGCCGACGTGAACCATTTCCACGCGGCGGGCGGGTTGCAATACATGATCGCCGAACTGCTGGAGGCGGGCCTTCTGCATGACGACACGCTGACCGTCGCGGGGAAGGGTCTGGGCCTTTACACGCAAGAGCCGAAGCTGAAGGACGGCGCCTTGTTCTGGGAGGATGGCGCGCGCAAAAGCCTGAACGACAAGATCCTGCGTCCCGCACGCGACCCGTTCCAGGCGACGGGTGGGTTGGTCGAGCTCTCGGGCAATCTCGGGCGCGGGGTGATGAAGGCCTCCGCCGTTGCGCCGGAGCGTCACGTGATCGAGGCGCCCGCGGCCATCTTCCATGACCAGGAGGATGTGAAGGCCGCCTTCCGCGCCGGGGGGTTGAACCGCGACGTGGTCGTTGTCGTCCGCTTCCAGGGGCCGAAATCGAACGGGATGCCGGAGCTTCACGCGCTGACGCCGGTGCTGGCCGTGTTGCAGGACAGGGGCCACAAGGTGGCACTGGTCACCGACGGGCGCATGTCGGGGGCCTCGGGCAAGGTGCCCGCCGCGATCCATGTCGCGCCCGAAGCCCTGGATGGCGGGATGATCGGCAAGCTGGCCGATGGCGACCTGATCCGGGTCGATGCGACCAAGGGCACGCTCGAGGTGCTGACCGAGGGCGTTGCAGATCGCCCCTCGGCCCAGCCCGACCTGTCGGCCAATGCCCATGGCGTCGGTCGCGAGCTGTTCGAAATGTTCCGTCAAACCGCTGGCCCCGCAACCGAAGGCGCGGGCGTTGTGATATGATCCACCCAGAGTTCTTGCTGCCAACCCGATGACCGCATCAGGAGACACGAGATGACCCCCGCCGACCAGTCCCGCATCGCGCGCGACATCGCCCATCTTGCCCCGATCATCCCGGTCCTGGTAATCGAAGACGCAAGCCACGCCCGCCCCCTGGCGGAGGCCCTCGTGGCGGGCGGTCTGCCCGCGCTGGAGGTGACCTTGCGCACGCCCGCCGCGCTCGATGCGATCCGCGCGATGGCGGATGTGCCGGGCGGCGTGGTCGGCGCGGGCACCTTGCTGACGCCCGAGGACGTGCGCAACGCCAAGGCGGCGGGGGCGAAATTCGGCGTCTCGCCCGGTGCAACGGATCGACTGATCGAGGCGTGCATCGCCGAGGACCTGCCGCTGTTGCCCGGTGCCGCGACGGCAAGCGAGGTCATGGCGCTGTTCGAGCGCGGCTATGACATGCTCAAGTTTTTCCCGGCGGAAGCGGCGGGCGGTGCGCCCGCGCTCAAGTCCATCGGCGGCCCGATCCCGCAAGTCGCCTTCTGTCCGACCGGCGGCGTTTCCATCGCCAATGCGGGCGACTACCTGTCCCTGCCCAACGTCCTGTGTGCCGGTGGCTCCTGGGTGGCGCCCAAGGAAGCTGTTGCGGAGGGGAACTGGGACCTCATCAAGCGGCTGGCGCATGAGGCCGCCGCACTGGCCTGAACCGGGATTTGTTCCCTGCCTACGCCGGAAAATTTCGCTGACCTTGCGTCACGTGGCGGGATGATGCCGGGGAAATTTTGCCTTTCCAGCAAAGAGTTGCCGAACACGCAGCCGTGATTGGCATCTTTTGCAGCCATGCCCATATCGCGTGATGCATCCTGCGCCGCCACCCCGGCAGCGCACGGACCGTTCGAGCAAATGAAAGGACGAAACAATGAAATTCGCACTTCCCGCAGGCATCGCCGCGCTGAGCCTCGTCGCCCTCCCGGCGCTGGCGGGTGGCCTGGCCGAACCCGCCCCTGAGCCCGCCTATGTGCCGACTCCGGCCCCGGCGCCGGTCAGCGCCGATTGGACTGGCTTCTACGCCGGTGGTCAGCTGGAATACGGCATGGCCGATGCCGAGGGCGCTGGCCTCGACGAGGAAGAGAACGGCATGCTTGGCGGTGTCTTCGCGGGCTACCGCTATGACTTCGGCAGCTACGTTCTCGGCGCCGAGCTTGACGTGAACGCCGCCGATATCGACATCGACAATGTCGGTACGCTCGAGTCCGTCTATCGCCTCGGTGTCGAGGCCGGCTACGATGCAGGCCCCGCGCTGATCTACGCGACCGCCGGTGCGGCCTATGCCTCCATCGACGCGCTCGGCGGCGGCACCCTTGAGGATGACGGTTACTACTACGGCGTCGGCATGGACTACGCCGTGACCGATACCGTCACCGTCGGTGCCGAGCTGCTTCGCCACGAGTTCGAAGATTTCGACGGGACGGGCATTGACGCCGGTGCCACCACCTTCGGCATCAACGCGGCCCTGCGCTTCTGATCTCACGCAAGCCGTTTTGAAGCAGGTCCGCCCTCGCACAGCGGGGGCGGACCTATTTTATGAGGGATCAGTCCCAGGCGGTCTGCTCGGCGGCGGTGAATTGCACCTCCACGGCCTTCTGCGGCTACGACTCCCTCCGGGTTGTTGCAGATCGTCCCACCGGCTACAGCCGGCATGCGATCACGCCGCGCAGGCCCGCGCCGTTGCGAATTGAAACAGCCGGTCCAGCGCCTCGGCAAAGCGGTCATCGGGCAGGGTCAGGGCCACGCGCACATGGCCCGCCGCTGCCGTCCCGAAGCTTTCTCCGGGCATCACGGCGACACGGCATTCATCCAGCAGGGCGTCCGCGAAGGCCGCGCCGCTTAGGCCCGTGCGGCGCACGTCCAGCATGACATACATCGCCCCGCTCGGCGGGACGGCGGAGAGCACCTGCTGCCGGTCCAAGCGCTCCAACACCATCTGGCGCCGCCGCAGGAAGGGCGCGGCGACGGCGGCCTCTGCCTCGGGCCCGCGCGTCAGGGCGAACAGGCCCGCCTCCTGGATGTAGCCGGGCACGCCATAGGTGGTGTGGGTCGCCAGCGTGATCAGCCGCTCAATCACCTCGGCCGGGGCGGCAATCCAGCCAAGGCGCGAGCCGGTCATGGCGTGGCTCTTGGAAAGCGATCCGACGGTCAGCGTGCGGTCTGCCATGCCCGGCAGGGCGGCGAAGGGAACATGGCGCCCCTCCCAGACCTGGCTGTCATAGACCTCGTCCGAGATCACCCAGAGGTCATGGGCCTCGGCCACGCGTGCGATGCCGCGCAGCGTTTCCATCCCATAGACCGCGCCCGTGGGATTGTTCGGCGAGTTGATGAGCAGGCTTTTCGCGCCGGGCGCGGCGGCGGTCAGGGCGGCTTCCTCGGGTTGGAACCCGGCTTCGGGGCGGGTGGCGACCGGCACCGGGATCGCCCCGACGGCACGGATCGTTCCGGGATAGGTGGCGTAGTAGGGATCGATCAGCAAAGCCCGGTCGCCGGGATCGCAGGCCGCGTGATGCGCCGCGAAAAGGCCCGCCTGACCGCCCGGCGTGATCAGGATGTTCTCGATGTCATAAGGATGGCCGGTGGCGGCACTCATCCGCTCGGCCACGGCACGGCGCAGGGACGGGATCCCCGGCACCATGGCATAGCCGGTATGGCCCGCCGTCGCGGCGCGGTGCATTTCATCGAGGATCGCCTGATCGGTGCCGATGTCATGCTCACCGATGGTGAGTTCCAGAACCGGCTGGCCCGCAGCCTTCATCGCGCGGGCGCGGTAGAACAGCGACCAGCCATCGTCACCCGAGCCGGTCAGCCCGGAAATCTGAAGGGACGGACGGGGCATGGCGATCTCCGCAAACAAGGACAGGCGCGCGGACCTAGCCACGGAGACAGGACGGGGGCAACCCCGCTCAGGCGCGGTTGCCGTCGAAAAGGACCAGCCGGTAACTGAGTTCCAGATGCGCGCGCAGTTCGTCGGGATGAGTCTCCCACGGCAAAAGGACCCAGCCGCCTTCGTCTTCCAGGAAATGCGGCGCGGCGCGTCCTTGCTCGACCATCCGAGTCGTGGCCTTGGCGTCCATCATCCGCAGGGAAAGGCCATGACCGCCGATCGAATAGGCCGCGAACATGTGGCCTTCGACCTTCCAGACAACGGTGCCCGGGCCAAAGGGTTCGGTCCGCTCCGCGCCAGGCAGACGCTGACAATGAGTGTCGACGAAACGTTCGCGCATGAGGGGAAAATAACGGGGATCGAAACGGATTTACACCCATTCCTTGCGGATTTCGAAAAACCCGGTATGCATGCCGATCATGAACCTGACCGCCGCAATTCGCGAGATCTGTATTCCCCGCTGACGTCGTCGGCGGGTCGGTCACATCATGGTTCCAATGCCATCTTGAACCTGCTACGCCCGCCGGCGCATGACGCTGATGGTTTCGCGCGCATGACAAGAAAGGCCCCAGACATGGTCGAGATCCGGCTGCGAAATTCCAGGACCCGCAAGGTCGAGACATTCACCCCGATCGACCCCGAGAACGTGCGGATCTATGTCTGCGGCCCGACCGTGTACGAGCGCGCGCATCTGGGCAACGCGCGCCCCGCCGTGGTCTTCGACGTGCTTTTTCGCCTGATGCGCCATGTCTACGGCCCGGATCACGTCACCTATGTGCGCAACTTCACCGACGTGGATGACAAGATCAACGCGCGCGCCGCCGAGACGGGCCGCCCGATCTCCGAGATCACCGAGGAAACCATCGGCTGGTACCTGTCGGACATGGGCGCGCTCGGCGTGCTTGAGCCGACGAAGATGCCGCGTGCGACCCAGTATATCGCCCAGATGATCGAGATGATCGAGGGCCTGATCGACAGCGGCCATGCCTATGCCGCCGATGGGCATGTGCTCTTCTCGGTGGCGAGCTACCCGGATTATGGCAAGCTCTCGGGCCGCTCGGTCGAGGACATGATCGCCGGTGCCCGGGTCGAGGTTGCCCCGTACAAACGCGACCCGATGGATTTCGTGCTGTGGAAACCCTCCACCGACGATCTGCCGGGCTGGGACAGCCCGTGGGGACGTGGGCGGCCCGGCTGGCATATCGAATGCTCGGCCATGAGCTACGAGCTTTTGGGGGAAAGCTTTGACATCCATGGCGGCGGCAACGACCTGATGTTCCCGCACCACGAGAACGAGATCGCGCAAAGCTGCTGCGCCCATCCCGAGGGCGGCTTCGCCAATGTCTGGATGCATAACGAGATGCTGCAGGTCGAAGGCAAGAAGATGTCCAAGTCCCTGGGCAACTTCTTCACCGTGCACGAATTGCTGGAACAGGGCGTGCCGGGCGAGGTAATCCGCTTCGTGTTCCTGTCCACGCATTATTCCAAGCCGATGGATTGGACGGCGAAGAAAGCGGAGGAGGCGGAGAAGACGCTGCGCAAGTGGCACGCGATGACACAGGGCGTTGTGCCTGCCTACGCACCCTCAGCAGAGATTATTCAAGCGCTTGCAAACGATTTGAACACGCACGGCGCAATAACAGTCCTGCACACTTGGGCTAATTCGGGAAAAGCGGAGCAGCTCAAGGCGGATGCAATGCTGATCGGGTTGTTGACCGTGGAACTCTCGAACTGGGATTGGCGTTCTGCCACAGCCTTTCCAGGATCGGGAGTGGTTCGCGTCCAAGGTTATGCACCGTCTGTGCAGACTACTAACTCATCAAGCGCCGATCCACTTCAGAAGCTTGCAAACGATCTCGCATCACGGCGCGCCGACGCAATGAAAACGAAGGACTTCTCCGAAGTGGACCGTCTCAAGGCGGCGCTGGTCGCTGCGGGGGTCGAGGTGCGCATGTCGAAGGACGGGGTCGAGCTGGTCCCCGGACCGGGCTTCGACGCGGCCAAGCTGGAGGGCGTGCTGTGAACGGAAGGGCATGCCGTAGGGCGGGACCTGTTCCGCCGCGCCGGGGGATGGCGGGACACGTCCCGCCCTGCGGAGGGTCGCGCTGATGGATCGCCTCTACCTCTATGACACGACGCTGCGCGATGGGCAGCAGACCCAGGGCGTCCAGTTCTCCACCCCCGAGAAACAGCGCATTGCCGGGGCGCTGGATGCGCTCGGGCTGGACTATATCGAGGGCGGATGGCCCGGGGCCAACCCCACCGACAGCGCCTTTTTCGAGGCCGCGCCGAAAACCCGCGCCACGCTCACCGCTTTCGGCATGACCAAGCGCGCCGGGCGCTCGGCCGCGAATGACGACGTGCTGGCGGCGGTGATGAACGCGGGCACGGGCTCGGTCTGCCTTGTGGGCAAGGCGCATGATTTCCACGTCACCGAGGCGCTTGGCATCACGCTGGGCGAGAACCTCGAAAACATCCGCGCCTCGGTCGCTCATCTGGTGGCCCAAGGGCGCGAGGCGCTGTTCGATGCCGAGCATTTCTTCGACGGCTACAAGGCGAACCCCGATTACGCGCTGTCCTGTTGCCGCGCCGCGCTGGAGGCGGGCGCGCGCTGGATCGTGCTGTGCGATACCAATGGCGGCACGCTGCCGGGCGAGATCGGGCGCATCGTGGCCGAGGTGATCGATGCGGGCATTCCGGGCGATCGGCTGGGCATCCACACCCATAACGACACGGAAACCGCCGTGGCGGGCAGCCTTGCAGCGGTCGAGGCCGGGGCACGGCAGATCCAGGGCACGCTGAACGGTCTGGGTGAACGCTGCGGCAATGCGAACCTTACGACGCTGATCCCGACGCTGCTGCTGAAAGAGCCGTGGGCCAGCCGGTTCGAAACCGGGATCACGCAAGATGCGCTGAAGGATCTGACCCGCCTCAGCCGCATGCTCGACGACATCCTGAACCGGGTGCCGACACGGCAGGCGCCCTATGTCGGGTCGTCGGCCTTTGCGCATAAGGCGGGGCTGCATGCCAGCGCCATCGTCAAGAACCCCTCGACCTACGAGCATATCGACCCCGCCCTGGTCGGGAACGCGCGCATCATCCCGATGTCGAACCAGGCCGGCCAGTCGAACCTGCGCCGCCGCCTGTCCGAAGCCGGGATCGAGGTGGACAAGGGCCACCCCGCGCTGGCCGAGATCCTGACCGAGATCAAGGCGCGCGAGGACGAGGGCTATTCCTACGACACCGCGCAGGCGAGTTTCGAGCTGCTGGCGCGCCGCGCGCTCGGGATCATGCCGCGCTTCTTCGAGGTCAAGCGCTACCGCGTGACGGTTGAACGCCGGAAGAACAAGTATGACCAGATGGTCAGCCTGTCCGAGGCGGTTGTCGTGGTGAAGATCGGCGATCAGAAGATGTTGTCGGTCTCGGAATCCATGGACGAAAGCGGCAGCGACCGCGGCCCGGTGAACGCGCTGGCCAAGGCGCTCGGCAAGGACCTGGGGCCGTATCAAGGCTATATCGACGATATCCGGCTGGTCGACTTCAAGGTGCGCATCACCCAGGGCGGGACCGAGGCCGTCACCCGCGTCGTCATCGACAGCGAGGACGCGACCGGGCGGCGCTGGTCCACCGTGGGTGTCAGCGCCAATATCGTCGACGCCTCGTTCGAGGCGCTGCTGGATGCGATCCTGTGGAAGCTCGTGCGCGACGGGGCGCCGGCCTCATGAGGCCGGACGGGGTTGCGGCCTGTGCCGCGCTGGTCGAACGGGGCGACCCCGACCGCTTCCGCGCCGCCATGGCCGCGCCGGTGCCTGCGCGCGCGATCCTGTTCCCGCTCTATGCGTTCAACATCGAGGTCAGCCGCGCCCCCTGGGTGACGGAAGAGACCATGATCGCCGAGATGCGCCTGCAATTCTGGCGCGACGTGGCCGAGGAGATCGCGCAGGGCGCGGCACCGCGCGCGCATGAGGTCGCCGCCCCGTTGTCGGAGGCCGTGCGCCCCGAGGATGCGCCGCTGCTCGACCGTCTGGTCGCGGCGCGCCGCTGGGACATCTACCGCGACGCCTTCGAGGATGCGGCGCATTTCGAGGACTATCTCGATGCGACCGGCGCAAACCTCGCCTGGGTGGCCGCCCGCGCCCTTGGGGCTGGTCCCGGGGCGGAACAGGCCGTGCGCGACCATGCCTGGGCCGCCGCGCTGGCGAATTTCCTGCGCGCCGTGCCGGAACTGGAACGGCGGGGCCGGGTGCCGCTGGTCGATGGACGGCCCGAGGCGGTGCGGGACCTGGCGCAGCGTGGGTTGGAGCGGCTGGCCGCGGCCCGCGCGCGGCGGCGTGCGGTGCCCAAGGCGGCTGCGCCCGCGCTTTATGCCGGGTGGCAGGCCGACCCGATCCTGCGGCAGGCGGTGGCCGAGCCGACCCGTGTGGCCGAGGGCCGGTTGGGCATGGGCGAAGCGGCCTCGCGCTTTCGGCTGGCCCGCGTCGCCTTGACCGGGCGCTGGTAGCCGCCCCTTACGCGTAGAGGTCCTTGGGACGCATCGCGAGCCAGATCAGCGCCCCGCCCGCCAGCGCGAGGAAGGGCACCATGGCGATATTGACCGCCGTCCAGCCCGCTTGCGTATCCGCGCCCGAACTCATCAAAAAGCCCGAGGCCAGCGAGGCGATGGTGACGCAGCCGAAGACGAGGAAATCGTTCATGCCCTGCACGCGCCCGCGCTCATGCGGTTCATGCGCCTGGGTCAGCATGGCCGTCGCGCCGATGAAGCCGAAATTCCACCCCACGCCCAGCAGCACCAGCGCGCCGAAGAACTGGTAAAGCTCCACCCCCGTCAGGGCGACGCCCCCGGCAAGGGCCAGCAGGAACAACCCCAGCGCGACGATCCGCATCGCCCCGAACCGCGCGATCAGGTGGCCGGTCACGAAGGACGGGGCGAACATGGCCACGACATGGGCCGAGACGACATCCGCCGCCGATCCGGTCGTGAACCCGCAGCCCACCACGGCCAATGGCGTCGAGGTCATCATCAGGTTCATCAGCGCGTAGGAGACCATGCCGCAGATGATCGCGACGGAAATGCGCGGATCCTTCAAAAGCTCCGCATGGGTGCGGCCGCGATTGGCCTTGGCCGCGGCGCGCGTGTGCGCGGTGGGTTTGGGCAGGTCGAGAAACAGGAACAGCGCCATCCCGACGAGGTTGATCAAGACGACGAAGGCATAGGTGCCCACGAAGGGGATCACCGTCGCGTCGGTGGTGAACTTGACCATCTGCGGCCCGATCAGGGCCGAGATCAGGCCGCCTGCCATGACGTAGGAAATTGCCTTGGGGCGGAATTTCTCCGACGCGGTGTCGGCCGCGGCGAAGCGGTAGAACCCCTGCGCCGACATGTAGATGCCGGTGATATAGGCGCCGACCAGGAACAGCGCGAAACTGTCGGTCCACAGCCCCCAGGCCGAGACGGCTGCCCCGGTTGCACCGCCCGCGGCCCCGATGAAAAAGCCCGCGCGCCGCCCGAAATGCTGCATCAGCGGCGAGAGCCAGAGCGCGGTTGTCATCGAGCCAAAGACGATCAGCGAGATCGGGATCGTGGCCAAGGCCGGGTTGGGCGCGATCATCAGCCCCGCAAGCCCGCCCACGGTGAAAATCATGGGCATCTGGCTGCCGAGGATGGCTTGTGCCATGACGAGGACGGCGACGTTGCGCTTGGCGCGGCGGTCGCCTTCGATCTCTTCCGGGGTCAGGGTGGCGTCGGTCATGGGGCGACGGGTATAGGATGGCGCGGGAACGGTCCAGAGGAACGTGACGTGGTCAACGGGTTTGAGGCCCGGCCAGCGAGGGGTTTTCCACCCCTCGCGCTCCCCGGAGAGTTTTTTGGCCAAGATGAAGGGGCAGGGGTGGTGCGACTTCCCGACAGGATCGAAACGGAGGCCGACCTTGCTGCCGGGGCCGTCGTACTGGTGGCGCTGGAGCCGCGCTTCGGCCCGGTTGTGGCGGCCGGACCCTTGCCCTTGCGGCGGCGGCAGGACGGGTTTGCCGCGTTGGCGCAGGCCATCGTGGGGCAACAGGTTTCGACCGCCAGCGCCGCGGCCATCTGGGGGCGGCTGGAGGCGGCGGGCCTGACGCAAGAGGGGGCCGTGCGTGCCGCGTCGGACGAGGCGTTGCGCGGCTGCGGCCTGAGTCGGCCAAAACTGCGCTACATCCGTGCCCTGGCCGGGGCGGGCGTCGATTGGGACGGCTTGCGCGCGGCAAAGACCGAGGAGGTGATCGAAACGCTGGTGGCCTTGCCCGGGATCGGGCGCTGGACGGCGGAGATTTACGCGAAGTTTGCGCTCGGCCACATGGATGTCTTCGCGGCGGGCGACCTGGCCTTGCAGGAGGCGGCAAAACGGCTGTTCGATCTGCCTGATCGCCCCTCGGAACGCAACCTGCGCGACATGGCCGAGGGCTGGGCACCCGTGCGCGCGGTTGCCGCCCGCGCGCTCTGGGTCTACTACCGCTGGGAAACCGATCGGGAGGGTGCCCTGTGACACGCGTATTGGAATATGGCCGCAAGCCCGCCGCCTCGGGGCAGGCGAAAAGCCTCGTGATCTTCCTGCATGGTTATGGCGCGGATGGGAAGGACCTTCTGGGGCTGGCCGATCCGCTGGCGCCGCATATGCCCGACACGGTCTTCGTCGCGCCCGATGCGCCGGAACGCTCGGTGATGAACCCGATGGGGTTCCAGTGGTTCCCGATCCCCTGGATCGACGGCTCCTCCGAGGAGCAGGCCGCCGAAGGCATGGCACGCGCGGTGGAGGATTTGAACGCGTTTCTCGACACGCTCATGGACGAGGAAGGCATCGCGCCCGAGCGGGTCGCGCTGGTGGGCTTTTCCCAGGGTACGATGATGAGCCTGCATGTCGCCCCGCGCCGGCCCGCGCGGTTCGCCGGTGTCGTCGGTTTTTCGGGCCGCTTGCTGGAGCCGGAGGCGTTGGCCGAGGAAACGGTCGTGCGCCCGCCGGTCCTGTTGATCCACGGCGACCAGGACGATGTCGTGCCGCCCCAATCGCTGCCCGAAGCTGCCGAGGCGTTGCAGAAAGCGGGCTGGGACGAGGTTTATGCCCATATCATGAAGGGCACGGCCCATGGCATCGCGCCCGACGGGTTGTCGGTTGCCCTGGCCTTCCTGCGCGAAAAGCTGGGCATCGACTAGATCCGCAGCGTTCCGTCTCTGCCTGAAAAACCGTCACGAAACTGTCAGGCTTGTGCGTTAAGCAGTCCGCGCCACACACAGCATCTAGTTTTGCTTGCCCGATGGTTAAGCCTAGATATAGTGGAGGCATAGCTGGGGCGGGTGCTCCCGCTCTGGTGCCAAAAAGACGGGCAGTCAGGGCGGAGGCGGAGTCACCCATGCAAGTTGCGGCCGATACCGAGTTCAGAACCCATTTCGTGCGGGAGCCGGGCGCGCTCAAGGATCATCCGGCCTTGGTGCTGAATGCCGATTACCGGCCCTTAAGCTACTATCCCCTGTCGCTCTGGCCATGGCAGGAGGCCGTCAAGGCGGTCTGGCTCGACCGGGTGCAGATCGTGGCCGAATACGACACGGTGGTGCGCTCGCCCTCGACGCAGATCCGAATACCCTCGGTCGTCGTTCTCAAGGATTTCATCAAACCGCAGAAGCGCGTGGCCTTCACGCGCTTCAATCTTTTTCTGAGGGACGAATTCTCCTGCCAGTATTGCGGCGCGAAAGGGGACCTGACCTTCGACCATGTCGTGCCACGGGCGCGGGGCGGCATCACCAGTTGGGAGAATGTCGTCGCGGCGTGTTCGAGGTGCAACCTGCGCAAGGGCTCCAAGAGCTTGCGCGAGTCGAGCATGGCGCTGCGCAAGGCGCCGCGTCAGCCGGGTGCCGAGGAATTGCGCAACATGGGCCGCAAGTTCCCGCCAAATCACCTGCATGAAAGCTGGCTCGATTTCCTCTACTGGGACGCCGAGTTGGAGGCGTGACACGGGGCCAAACGGGGGCTAGCGTGCCGCTGACCCCACCGCGAAAGGCCCTGACATGAGTGATATCGACTGGACCCCGATCTCTGGCGCCGTGTTGCCGCGTTATGCCGGCGTTCCCAGCTTCATGCGCCTGCCGCAGATCGCGCCGGACGATCCGCGCGCGCCCGAGGTCGAGATCGGCCTGATCGGGATGCCGTGGGACGGGGCCACGTCGAACCGCCCCGGCGCGCGCCACGGGCCGCGGGGCCTGCGCGATGCCTCGACCATGATCCGCGAGATGAACCGCTCGACCGGCCAGCTTCCGTTTTCGGCCGCGCGCTGCGCCGACATGGGCGATGTCGCGATGAGCCCGGTCGACCAGGACGAGGCACTGGAGGCCGCCGAGGCCACCGTCGCCTCGATGCTGTCCAACGATATCCGGCCCGTCATGGTGGGGGGCGACCACCTGTGCACCCTGACGGTGCTGCGGGCGCTGCGCAAGCATCGCGGCGAGGCGTTCGGCCTGATCTTGCTGGACAGTCATACCGACCTCTATCCGCCCTATTTCGGCGGCAAGACCCTGACCCATGGCAACCCGTTCCGGCAGGCCATCGAAGAAGGCTGCATCGACCCGCACCGCACCTTCATGGCGGGGATGCGCGGCACCTCCTACAACACGTCGGATTTCGATTACGGGCGCGAGAAGGGCGTGCATATCCTTCCCATCGAAACCTGCATGGAGCGCGGCTGGTCCTCGGTGATGGACGAGGCGCGCGCGGTCGCGGGCGGCGGACCGGTCTATGTCAGCTTCGACATCGATTTCATCGACCCGGCCTATGCGCCGGGGACCGGCACGCCCGAGGTCGGCGGCCCCACCAGTTTCGAGGCGATCCAATGCGTGCGCGCGCTGCGGGGGCTGGATATCATCGGCACCGATCTGGTCGAGGTGTCGCCGCCCTTCGATCCGTCCGGCAATACCTCGTGGCTGGGTGTGTCGGTGCTGTTTGAACTGATCTGCGCGATGCAACCATGACGCGCCCGCTTGCCCGGTTGAGGCCGTTTGCGCATCTGGTAGACTCCATCCGAAACGCGGTGTATCTCGGGGGAAATTGCGCCCGTTAGCGCTAACACGGCGAAGTTGGAGACACCCATGGTTTCGCGCGTCATCCCGGTCGATCCGTTCGACCTCGTGATTTTCGGCGGCACGGGCGACCTGGCCCGGCGCAAGATCCTGCCCGCGCTCTATCGGCGGTTCTGTGATGAGCAGATGCCCAGGGAAGCGCGCATCATCGGCGCGGCCCGGACCGAGCAATCTCCGCAAGAGTATCGCGACTGGGTCGCGGAGGGGCTGAAGGAATTCGCGCCGAGATCGGCGGCCGACCCCGACGCGATGGCCGGATTCCTCGACCGGGTGGATTACCTTCCCGTCGACGCCAAGGGCGAAGGCGGCTGGTCCGACCTGAAATCGAAGATGCGCGCCAATGTCGTGCAGGCCTTCTATTTCTCGGTCGCCCCGGCGCTGTTCGGGGATCTGGCCGAGCGATTGCACCATTACGGGATCGCGCATGAGGGGGCGCGGATCGTCGTCGAAAAACCCTTCGGGCGTGATCTGGGCACCGCGAGATCGCTCAATGCGACGCTGGCGGAACATTTCGACGAAAGCCAGATCTATCGGATCGACCATTACCTTGGGAAAGAGACGGTCCAGAACCTGATGGCGGTGCGTTTCGGCAATGTCCTGTTCGAGCCGCTGTGGAACGCGCAATACGTGGATCATGTCCAGATCACCGTGGCCGAATCCGTGGGCGTGGGCGGTCGCGGCTCCTATTACGACAAGTCGGGCGCGATGCGGGACATGGTGCAGAACCACCTGATGCAGCTGTTGTGCCTGACCGCGATGGAGCCGCCCAGCCGGTTCGAACCCGACGCGGTGCGGGACGAGAAACTCAAGGTGATCCGCGCCCTGCAATCGCCCCCGCTGAAGGATATCGTACGCGGGCAATACAAGGCGGGGGATAACCCGTCCTATCTCGACGATGTCGAGGAACCCGACAGCCGCACCGAAAGTTTCATCGCCATGAAGCTGCATATCGCGAACTGGCGCTGGAACGGCACGCCCTTTTACCTGCGCACCGGCAAACGGCTGAAGACCCGCAAATCCGAGATCGTCGTGCATTTCAAGGAACCGCCCCATTCCATCTTCGACGAGGATGCGGGCAGCCGGCCCAATATCCTGTCGATCCGCTTGCAGCCCGATGAAGGGATCGACCTGAGCGTCACCATCAAGGAACCGGGGCCGGGGGGCATGCGCCTGATCGACGTGCCGCTGGACATGAGCTTTGCCGATGCGCTGGGGCCCGAGGCGGCGGATGTGCCCGATGCCTATGAACGGCTCATCATGGACGTGATCCGGGGCAACCAGACGCTCTTCATGCGCGGCGACGAGGTCGAGGCCGCCTGGGCCTGGACCGATCCGCTGATCGAGGCGTGGACCGAGCGGGGCGACCGCCCCGTCCCCTACGAGCCGGGCAGCGCCGGGCCTGAGGACAGCGCCATCCTGATGCATCGCGACAGTCGCCGCTGGCGGGAGGTGGGATGATGTACGAGTTCATCTCCTATCCCGATCGCGAGGCGATGATGCTGGACCTCGCCGACCGCATCGCCGGCGAATTGTCCGAAACGCTGTTGCACGAGGATCGTGCAACCCTGTCGGTGCCGGGCGGCACCACGCCGGGGCCGGTTTTCGACGTGCTGTCGGAACTTGCGCTGGATTGGTCGCGCATCTCGGTGGTCTTGAACGATGAACGCTGGGTGGCCGAGGACAGCCCCCGCTCGAACACGGCGCTGCTGAAGAAAAGGCTTCTGACATCAAAGGCATCCGAGGCGACGTTGATCCCCCTCTACGCGCCGGCCGAGTGCCCGGAGGACGCGCTCGACGGGTTGGCAGAGGGGCTGAAGCCGCATCTGCCGATCTCGGTTCTGCTTTTGGGCATGGGCACGGACATGCACACGGCAAGCCTGTTTCCCGGCGCCGACAACCTCGCTGCCGCGCTGGATGACCGTGCGCCGCCCTTGATGGCGATGCGGGCCGAGGGCGCGGGCGAGCCGCGGATCACCCTGACCGCGCCGGTTCTCAAGGGGGCGATGCGCACGCATATCCTCATCACCGGCCCTGAAAAGCGCGAGGTGCTGGAAAACGCAGCGCATCTGCCCGTGCGGGAGGCACCGATCCGCGCGGTTCTGGGGCGCGCTGTCGTCCACTGGGCCGACTGACATCACTCATCCGGGAAGGACGACATGGATATCTGGTCAGATCTCAAGGCGCATCACGCGGCGAAATCGGGGCGCTCGATCCTGTCCCTCTTCGAAGCACCGGGGCGGGCCGAGGCGTTTTCCCGCCAGTCGGATGGACTGCTCTTCGATTTCTCGAAAACACGGATCGACGAGGGCGCGCTGTCGCTTCTGCTGGAACTGGCGCGTGTGAGCGGGGTCGAGGCGCGGCGCGAGGCCATGTTCACGGGCGACAAGATCAATGAAACCGAAGGCCGCGCCGTCCTTCACACGGCATTGCGGGCGCCCGGCGGCGATGTGCGCGTCGATGGGCAGAACGTCATCCCCGGCGTGCTGGAGACGCGCACCCGCATGGCGCAATTCGCTCAGGCCATCCGGTCGGGCGAGATTGCCGGCAGCGGCGGGCGCTACACGGACGTGGTCAATATCGGCATCGGCGGCTCCGATCTCGGGCCGGCGATGGCGACGCTGGCCCTGGCGCCGTATCACGACGGGCCGCGCCTGCATTATGTCTCGAACGTCGATGGCGCACACATCAACGACACGCTGCAAGGGCTTGATCCGAAAACGACATTGGTGATCGTCGCTTCCAAAACCTTCACCACGATCGAGACCATGACCAATGCCGAAACGGCGCGCGCATGGATGGCGGCCGAGGTCGCCAACCCGGCCAGCCACTTCGCGGCGCTGTCCAGCGCGACCGACAAAACCGCCGCTTTCGGGATCGACCCGTCGCGCGTTTTCGGCTTCGAGGATTGGGTCGGCGGGCGCTATTCGCTCTGGGGTCCCATCGGTCTGGGCCTGATGATCGCGGTCGGGCCCGAGAATTTTGCCGAGTTCCTGTCGGGCGGCCACGCGATGGACACGCATTTCCGCGAGGCCGATCTGGCCGACAACCTGCCGGTTCTGCTGGCCCTTGTCGGCATATGGCACAACCAGGTGGAAGGCCACGCCACCCGCGCCGTTCTGCCCTATGACCAGCGCCTGTCACGCCTGCCGGCCTATCTTCAGCAGCTTGAGATGGAGAGCAACGGCAAGCGCGTCGCGATGGATGGCAGCGATCTGGCCACCGATAGCGGCCCCATCGTCTGGGGGGAGCCGGGAACAAACGGCCAGCACGCCTTTTACCAGCTGATCCACCAGGGCACGCGCGTCGTGCCCTGTGAATTCCTCGTCGCGGCCGAGGGGCACGAGCCGGGCCTTGCCCATCATCACCGCCTGCTTCTGGCCAATTGCCTTGCCCAGTCCGAGGCGCTGATGCGCGGCCGCAGCCTTGAGGAGGCCCGCGCGATCATGGCGGCCAAGGGGCTGGACGGCGCAGAGCTGGACCGGCAGGCGCGCCACCGTGTTTTCCCGGGCAATCGCCCCTCGACCACGCTGATGTATCGCAAGCTAACGCCCTTCGTTCTGGGCCAGGTCATCGCGCTTTACGAACACCGGGTGTTCGTCGAGGGCGTGATCCTCGGCATCAACTCCTTCGACCAATGGGGCGTGGAACTGGGCAAGGAACTGGCCAAGGCGTTGGAGCCGGTTCTGTCCGGCGACGCGGACGGAGCGGACAAGGATGGCTCGACCCGCGCGCTGGTGGCCTTCGCGCAAAGCGTCAGGAATGGGGCCTAAGCTTCGGAAACGGCGCCATCTTCTGAGATGAAGGCCTGCTTGCCTGCCTCCGGGATCGGGTGCCGCCCCGGCGCATCGCGATTGAGCAAGACGATGATCGCCTCGCCAGTCGCCGTGCATCTGGCCTCGCCGTCCTCCGACGGGAGCCAGACGCCGAACTCCATGGTGAAGGACGTCCTGCGGAACGCCCGCGTGCGTCCGGTCACGACATAATCCATGCCCGAGAACATCTCGGCCAGGTAGTCGCAACTTGCGCGTTTCAAGACCAGGCGGGGGCTGTCCGGCCCGTAATCGGTGACCTTCCGCGCCTCAAGATACGGCAGGCGAAAGCTCTCGAACCAGCGCAGATAGGCGGTGTTGTTCACGTGCCCCAGCGCGTCGATCTCGCCGAAGCGGACGCGGTCGGCCATGCCGAAACTCCAGGGTGCGGGGATGCCAAGCGCGCGCAGCGTCGGGGCGTCAAGCGGTGTGTGATAGCGCAACATGGCCCTGATCTGCCGCGCGCGGGGGCGACTGGCAAGTCGATTTGCGCTTTTCATCCCCGTGGTGTCGCGGATTGACCAGAGCACGCCGCGCGCGCCCGCCAGCATGGGCGGAAACGCGAACCGGAGATGTTTCATGCGCACCCATGCCCAGGCCGTCGTCATCGGGGGCGGCGTCATCGGCTGCTCGATCCTGTATCACCTAGCCAAGCTGGGTTGGTCCGAGGTCGTGCTTCTGGAACGCGACGAGTTGACGAGCGGCTCCACCTGGCACGCGGCGGCCAATATCCACGGGCTGCATGACAGCACGAATATCAGCCGCCTCCAGCACTACACGATGACCCTCTACAAGGAATTGGAGGCCGAAACCGGCCAGTCCTGCGGCGTGTTCCAGCCCGGCTCTCTCTACCTCGCGCAGACCGAGGCGCGCGAATATCAGCTGCGCCTGCAAGAGGCCAAGGCGCGGCGCTACGGCATGAATTTCCACGAGGTCAGCCGCGACGAGGCCGAGCGCCTGCACCCGCTGGTCGATTTCACCGGCATCCGCTGCATCATGTACGAGCCTGACGGCGGCAACGTGGACCCCTCGGGCGTGACCAATGCCTACGCGGTCGGCGCGCGCCAGCGCGGGGCCGAGATCCACCGCTTCACCCCCGTCACCGCGACCGAGGCGCAGCCCGACGGCACATGGATCGTGCGCACGCCCAAGGGCGATATCCGCACGCCCTGGGTGGTGAACGCGGCCGGCCTTTGGGGGCGCGAGGTGGCGGCGCTGGCCGGGTTGGACCTGCCGCTGATCCCGACCGAACACCAGTATTTCGTCACCGAGACCATCGCCGAGATCGCCGGGATGGAGTGCCGTTTGCCCTCGGTCGCGGACCGGGATGGCGAGTATTACCTGCGGCAGGAGGGGCAGGGCTTGCTCGTCGGCGCTTATGAACGCGACGTGCGCTTCTGGGCCGAGGACGGCACACCGCAGGGTTTCGGGCATGAGCTCTTCCCCGACGATCTCGACCGGATCGAGGACAATGTCATGCGCGCGATCGACCGGGTGCCGGTGATCGGCACGGCGGGCATCAAGCGTGTTATCAACGGCCCCATGATCTGGTCGCCCGACAGTGCCGCCCTGAT
This sequence comes from [Roseibacterium] beibuensis, assembly GCF_039542305.1. Lineage (NCBI taxonomy): Bacteria > Pseudomonadati > Pseudomonadota > Alphaproteobacteria > Rhodobacterales > Roseobacteraceae > Roseicyclus > [Roseibacterium] beibuensis. The sequence goes on from NZ_BAABHW010000001.1 coordinate 1,044,671, forward strand.
GGGACCGGTGCCGGAATTGCCCGGTTATTTCTGCTGCAACGGGATCATCCCGGGCTTTTCGCAATCGGGCGGGCTGGGCCGCCTTGCGGCCGAATGGATGGTCGAGGGCGAGCCGTCGCTCGACATGTTCGGCTGGGACCTTGCGCGCTTCGGGGCCTGGGCGGGCAAGGATTTCACCAAGGCGCGGGTGGGCGACCAATATGCCCACCGGTTCAAGATCCATTTCCCCGGCGAGGAGCGGGAGGCCGGTCGCCCCGTCCGCACCCGTCCCGTCTACGAAATGCAAAGCAGTATGGGGGCCGTCTTTGGCCTCAACTACGGCTGGGAACATCCGCTTTATTTCGACGCCGACACGCCCGACAGCGCGGGCTTCACCCGACAGCCGTGGTGGGACAGCGTGGGCCGCGAGGCGCGCGCCCTGCGCGAGACCGGCGGCATCATCGACATCTCGAATTTCGCGAAATACCGCGTGGTCGGGCCGGGGGCGGAGGATTGGCTCAACGCGCTTTTCGCCAACCGCATGCCGCGCGCCGTGGGCCGATCCTGCCTGACGCCGCTGATCGGCAAACGCGGCGGCATCGCCGGGGATTTCACCGTCACCCGATTGGGGGAAGAGGAGTTCTGGGTCCTCGGCTCGGGCATGGCGGAACGTTATCACCAGCGCTTCTTCCGTGCCGTGCCGCTGCCCGAGAGCACGCGTTTCGACAGCTTGACCGAGGCCGTCTGCGGCTTCAACCTGGCCGGGCCGCAATCGCGCGCGCTGCTCGAAACGCTGACGGATGCCGACCTCTCCAACGAGACGTTTCCCTTCTTCCGCTCCCGCCGTATCACCGTCGCAGGCATCGGCTGCGTCGCCATCCGCGTCAGTTTCACCGGCGATCTTGGGTGGGAATTGCATTGCGCCGAGGCCGACCAGCTTGCCCTCTACACCGCGCTGATCGAGGCCGGGCAGGGCATGGGGATCGGCCCCGTTGGCAGCCGCGCCTTGATGAGCCTGCGCGTCGAAAAGGGCTATGGCAGCTGGGGGCGCGACTATTCCCCCGAATACTGGCCGCAGGAAAGCGGGCTCGACGGGCTGATCCGCGCAGACAAGGACTTTCTGAACAAGGACGCGTGGCTGGCGATCAAGGACAAACCTGCGCGCGAGCGCATGGTGATGCTGGAGATCGACGCGACCATCGCCGACGCGACCGGGGGCGAGCCGATCTTTTTGCCGGACGGCACGCCGGTTGGTCAGGTCAGTTCCGGCGCTTACGGCTATTCCGTCGGAGCCTCGCTGGCTATCGCCTATCTCAAGACCGATTACGCAACTCCGGGAACCGAGGTGACGGTCGCGATCCTCGGTCAGCCGCACGAAGCCAAGGTGCTGTCAAAGCCGCCCTTCGACCCGGAGGGCCTGCGCCTGCGCGATAGGCATCCTGTCTGCGAACCGGCTGAATAGGCCGCGAACATTGGCTTTTCGGAGAATTTGGAGCGGGTAACGGGAATCGAACCCGTAACTTAAGCTTGGGAAGCTCGCGTGATACCTTTTCACCATACCCGCGCTCTGGACGGCTGAGATACTGCCGATCCGAGGGCGTCGTCAAGGGCCGTTGGTGGCTGTTTACCCCCGGCGACGCCGCCTGCGCCCTGTGCCATCCCCACCGCCCGAGCTTGCGCCGAAATGGATCTGGGGCAGGGCAGCGACCTTGGCCAGTTCCGGGAAGGGGTCGGTCGCGTGCGGAATGGCGTTCGCGTTCACGAAATGCTCCTGGAAGCGCGGCTCGACCGCCGTTTCGACCTTGTGGATCTTGCGCACGGTCTGCTCGATCCGGCTCCGCGCCGCGCGGTTGCACAGCGCGATGCGCGCGCCATGCCCGGCGGCGTTCCCGGCGCTCGTGACCTTGTCCAGCGGCGCATCGGGGATCATGCCCAGAACCATCGCGTGTTTCGGGCTGATATGCGCCCCGAAGGCCCCGGCAAGGATGACCCGGTCCACCTTGTCGACGCCGCGCTGGTCCATCAGCAGGCGCGCGCCCGCGTAAAGCGCCGATTTCGCCAGTTGGATCGCGCGGATATCGCCCTGCGTGACAAGGATGCGCGGCCCGCCTGCCGACGTCGCATCGTGGAGCAGATAGGCAAAGGTCCGTCCCTGCGCCTCGCAGCGCGAGCTGCCCGTCGCCTCCGGCCCGCCGATCAGGCCCGAGGGATCGAGAAGGCCTGCCATGCGCATCTCGGCCACCGCCTCGATGATGCCCGAGCCGCAAATGCCGGTGACGCCCGTATCCCTGGTGGCCTCGGCAAAACCGGGGTCGGTCGACCACAGATCGCAGCCGATGACCTTGAAGCGCGGCTCTTTCGTCTCGGGGTCGATCTCCACCCGTTCGATCGCGCCCGGCGCGGCGCGCTGCCCGGCGCTGATCTGCGCGCCCTCGAAGGCGGGACCTGTGGGCGAGGAACAGGCCAGAACGCCTTTCGTGTCGCCCAGAAGGATCTCGGCATTGGTGCCCACGTCCACGATCAGGGTCAGGTCCTCGGCGCGGTCCGGTTCCTCGGCCAGTGCAACGGCGGCGGCATCGGCGCCCACATGACCCGCGATGCAGGGCAGCAGGTAGGCCTGCGCCGTGGGCGCGATGCTCGTCAGCTCCAACTCGGCGGCGGGCAGGGTGACACTGCCCGAGGTCGCCAGCGCGAAGGGCGCCTGGCCCAGTTCCACGGGGTCGATGCCAAGCAGCAGGTGATGCATCACCGGGTTGCAGACGACGACCACCTCGAAGATCAGCGCCGGGTCGATCCCGCCCTCGGCCGCGATCTCGGCGGCGAGCGTTGCCATGGCCTCGCGCACCGCGCGGGTCATCTCGGCATCGCCGCCGGGGTTCATCATCGCGTAGGAGACCCGGCTCATCAGGTCTTCGCCAAAGCGGATCTGCGGGTTCATCAGCCCGGAGGAGGCCAGAACCCGCCCGTCGCCCAGGTCGCACAGATGCGCCGCGATGGTGGTCGAGCCGAGGTCAATGGCCAGCCCGTAAAGCCCGCCCTCATGCAGCCCCGGCCAGATGTCGAGCACCCGCATCCCATCCTGCCCGGCGGGCTGATGCAGCGCGACGCTGACCTGCCAATGGCCCTTGCGCAGCGCCGGTTGCAGCTTTTGCAGGACCGATAGCGGCGCCGTGACGCCCTCGATCTGCCATTGCTCTTTCAGGGCCTTGGCCAGACGCTCGAAATCGCCCGAGGGCTCGTGCATGTCAGGCTCTTGCACCTCGACCATGACAAGCCGCGTGGCCGGGTCCATGGTGATTGGCTTGGTCGAGGCCGCCTTGCGCACGACCTGCCGATGCACCTGGCTTTCGGGGGGCACATCGATGACGATATCGCCCTGCACCGTCGCCTGGCAGCCAAGCCGCCGGCCGGGCTTCAGGCCGCGCACACGGTCATAGCGGTCCTCGACCGCGTTCCAGTCGCTCAGCGCGCCCTCGTGCACGGTGACGCCATGCTTCGGGAAATCGCCGTAGGACGGCGCGACCTGGCATTTCGAGCAGATCCCGCGCCCGCCACAGACCGAATCCAGATCGACGCCCAACTGCCGGGCCGCCGTCAGAACCGGCGTGCCGACCGGAAAGCGCCCCCGCTTGCCGGACGGGGTGAAGATGACGAGGGGATCTTGTGTCATGCCAACCTTTTCGCGTTGTCGCGCAGATAGAGCGCGCACCGTCGGAGGAGAAGAATTTTCCCGAAAATTCTTCGGCCCGAATAATCTTCGTGAAGATTTTTCGCGTCAGACGATGACGCGCAGATCCGACCGGGTGCAGATGATGATGAACTGCCCGCCCGCCTCCAGCAGGTGAAAGCCGCGGCGGCGCACCTCCAGCTCCAGCGCCTCGCGTCCGGTCTTCCGTTCCACATCTGCAACGCTGCGCCGGACGACGCCCCCCGTTTGTGCGGATCGGGCCGAGAAGATCTGGCTCATCCACTGGTCATTGGCAGAGAGGGGGCGCAGGCAGGTCATGGACCCGAGCTTGCCCCATCCCGGTTAACAAAAGCTTAGCCCGCGCGCCGCCGCCCGCCGCGACGCCCGCCGCGCCCGCCACCGCTGGCCTGTGCGGCCTTGGCCGCGTCGGGGAAGGTGGCGCCCTCTTTCACCGCGTCCAGAACACGGGCGAAATTGATCCACTTTCCGCCATTGGGGTCGTGGTTCATCAGGAAATTCGCGGCGTTCACCGCCTCCATCTCGACCGAGCGGACGGGGTTCATGATCGCGCTGGTCATGCCCGCGCCAATGGCCATGGGCAGGAAGGCCGCGTTGATCCCGTGGCGGTTGGGCAGGCCGAAACTGATATTCGAGGCCCCGCAGGTGGTGTTGACGCCCAACTCGTCGCGCAACCGGCGCACCAGCGCGAAAACCTGCTGGCCCGCCGTCGCCATCGCGCCGATGGGCATCACCAGCGGGTCCACCACGATGTCATGGGCCGGGATGCCGAAATCGGCGGCGCGTTCGACGATCTTCTTCGCCACGGCGAAGCGCACGTCCGGGTCCTCGGAAATCCCGGTGTCGTCGTTCGAGATCGCCACCACCGGCACGTTGTATTTCTTGACCAGCGGCAGGATCGTCTCCAGCCGCTCTTCCTCGCCTGTGACCGAGTTCAGGAGCGGGCGGCCATTGGCCGTCTCCAACCCGTTTTCCAGCGCGCCCGGCACCGAGCTGTCGATGCAGAGCGGCACGTCAACCAGCGCCTGCACCTTTTCGATCAACGCCTTCATCAGCATCGGTTCGACGAAATTGTTGTCGGCGTAACGCGGGTCCTCGGCCATCTTGTTGGTGAAGACCGCGCCCGAGTTCACGTCGAGAACCATCGCCCCGCAGGCGACCTGCTCCAGCGCGTCCTTCTCGACGGTCGAGAAATCGTCCATCTCCAGCTCGGCAGCGAGTTTCTTGCGGCCGGTGGGGTTGATGCGCTCGCCGATGACGCAGAACGGCTCGTCAAAGCCGATGACGACGGTCTTGGTCGCGGATTCCAGAACGGTGCGGGTCATGTCAGGCGGTGCTTTCTCAGTGGGCGTTTGCAGGTTTGGCCGAGGCGCCGCCATTGGCGATGGCCCATTCGGCATTGGTCTTGATCCCGCCGAGCGGGAAGAAATGGATGCGCTCGATCAGGCTGTCGGGGTTTTCGGCCTTGTGCCGCGCCAGCGCGCGCAGGATCTCCGTCGGCTCCATCGGCTTGACCAGTTTCGACACGTCCCGCGCGCGGCGCTGCAACACGCCCAGCGAGGGGCCGACACCGCAGGCGATGGCAAACTTGATCAGGGTTTGCAGCTTCGCCGGCCCCGCGACGCCCAGATGGATCGGCAGGTTGATGCCCGCTGCCTTCAGGCGGTCGGCCCAGGCGATGACAGGGCCTGCATCAAAGGCAAACTGCGTGGCCAGCGCCATCTTCGCATCCGTCCGCTCGGCGAAAGCCTGTTTCCAGCGCAGCGCCTCCATGACGGATGCGTCACCGCCTTTGGGGTCGATGTCGCGGTTGCCCTCCGGGTGGCCGGCCACGTGCAGCCGCTTGAACCCGGCCTTGTCGAAAAGCCCCGTCTCAAGCAGTTGCATCGAGCAATGGAAAGCCCCGCGCGGTTCGGGGATGCCCCCGGCCAGGATCAGCCCCTCGGTCACGTTGGCCTCGTCCTGGTAACGCGCGATCCAGTCCGCGAGCGTCTGCGCATCGGGGATCGAACGGGCGGGGAAATGCGGCATCACCTCGAACCCGTCACGGGCGAGGCGGCGCGCGGTATGCACCATGTCCTCGATCGGGGTGCCGTCGATATGGGCGATGTAGACGCGCGTGCCGACCGGCAGAAGGGCACGAAAATCCTCGACCTTGTCCGCGGTGCGCGGCATCACCTCGATGGAGTAGCCCTCAAGCAATGCTTCGAGCGAGACGGCTCCGGGCTCGACCGGGCGGGCGCGTGCAGCGGGGCTGCGGAAGGACAGAAGGGCCATGAGTGTCTCCCGGAATGAAGGCAAGGTCGGTCAGGTGGCCGGGGTGGTGTCATCCACCCCTTCGGTATCGATCAGGCGCTTGAGCCGCGCGTCGTCATACTCTGTGTCGAGCCGCGCGGCGGTCTGGCCGGCGATCTCGGACGGGTCGCCCTCGACCTCGCCGATCTCGACCTTGTGCCATTCGCGCAGATAGGCGTCCTCGTCCCGCGCGCCGATCTTCATGGCAACCCGGTCGATGGCCTGCTCGAACCGTTCGGGCAGGGGGGCTTTGGCCCCGCGGCGGCCCTTGCCCACGATCACCTGGGCGGGGATGTCGCGCCAATAGACAAGGGTGACGGTCGGCATTCAGATCTCCTGTTCGCGCGCGGCGGTCCTGCTGTTCCGCGCCACCATAGGATCGATGCGAGGCCCTCCCCGTGTCAATTTCGACATGACGCCGCGCGGGAGCGACCAAGATCCGACTTTCTGGTGTTCTTTTGTATGCCGGACCGGGGCCGCGCTGGGTCTGCACCGTCGATTTGCCGCGATGCGGTCGCCGCCGCGCGCGTGTCGTATAAACCGGCATGATTTCAAGGCATTCGAAAAATTGCCTGTGCGATCGGCACTGCGACATGTTGTGTCGTGGCCGTCTTGTGGATACATTCGATCCAACCATTGAATTCCGGAGGCGCCCCATGTCGCGCAAGCGATCCCGAGGTGCCGGCCCGTTCCCCAGACCTGTCGCGACGGTCGTGCCGCCCGCGACCCCGCCTGTCGAACGTCGACCTGCACCCGCACCCCGCCCGGACCCGGCGGATCTTTATGCCGCGCTCGATCTCGGCACCAATTCCTGCCGCATGCTGATCGCCCAGCCCAAGGGCAACCAGCTCCATGTGGTCGACAGCTTTTCCAAGAGCGTGCAACTGGGGCAGGGGCTGGAGGCCTCTGGCCGGCTTGGTCGCGCCTCGATGGCGCGGGCCGTGGGCGCGCTGAAGATCTGCCAGAAGAAACTGTCGAAACATCGCGTGGAGCGCATGCGCCTGGTCGCGACCGAGGCCTGCCGCCGCGCCTCGAACGCGGCGGAGTTCATCGACCTCGTGCGCCGTGATACCGGCCTGTCGCTGGAGATCATCGAACCCGAGGAAGAGGCGCGGCTGGCCGTGGTCTCCTGCGCGCCGCTGGTCTCGACGAAAACGGAACAGCTGCTGGTCGTGGATATCGGCGGCGGCTCGACCGAGTTGGTCTGGATCGACCTCAGCCGCGTGCCCAAGCTGGAACGCCCGCGCGCCATCATGCGCCTGCACCAGGGGTTCGATCACGAGGACACGATCTTTCCCCGCGCCAAGGTGGTGGACTGGATCTCGATCCCGCTGGGGGTCGCGACGCTCAAGGACATGTATTCCGACGTGGCCGATGACGGCGCGCGGTTTGCGTTGATGAGCTGGTTCTTCGAAGAGCAACTGGCCGAGTTCTCGCCCTATGACGATGCTGCCGACCAGGCGCGCGAGGGGTTCCAGATCATCGGCACCTCGGGGACCGTCACGACCGTTGCTGCCAGCCACCTCGGGCTGCGCCGCTACGACCGCAACAAGGTGGACGGGCTGCGCATGACGTCCGACCAGATCGACATGGTGATCAACCAGTATCTCGCCCTTGGCCCCGAAGGCCGCCGCCGCGACCCGCGCATCGGACGCGACCGGCAGACCCTCATCATGTCGGGCGCCGCGATCTTGCAGGCGCTGCTTCGGGCCTGGCCCACCGACCGGCTGAGCGTGGCTGACCGTGGTCTGCGCGAGGGGCTGCTTTATGCGCAGATGTCGGCCGATGGCGTGTTGGAGGACGGTCCGTTCTGACATCTGAGGGGTTGCGCCGCCTCTGGCGTCGCCCGGGGAAGCGCCGAAAGGGGCATCGAGCCCCTTCCGGCGCTTGCGCGCTCCGCGCGGGCATATTTATTGGATAAAGATTGGAACTGGGGATGCGCCCGGCAGGGCGCATCGCGGGAAAGGGCAACGGCATGCCGAAGAAGAACACGAGCGGGCGCGGGCAGCGCGATTTGCGGGTGAAGGTGAAGACGGCGCGCGGGCGCAAGCTGTCCTCCACCCGCTGGCTGGAGCGGCAGTTGAACGACCCTTACGTCGCGCGCGCCAAGCGCGAGGGCTATCGCGGGCGGGCGGCCTTCAAGATCCAGGAACTGGACGACAGGTATCGTTTCCTCGTGCCCGGGGCGCGGGTGGTCGACCTCGGCTGTGCGCCGGGGGGCTGGTGCCAGGTGGCCGTGCCGCGGATCAACGCGCTTGGGGAGAAGCCGGGCAAGGCGGTGGGCCGGATCATCGGCCTCGACCTGAAGGAGGTGGAACCGATCCCCGGCGCGGAACTGCACGTGCTCGACTTCATGGAGGAGGGCGCGGACGACAAGGTCAAGGACTGGCTTGGCGGCAAGGCCGATGTCGTGATGAGCGACATGGCGGCCTCGGCCTCGGGTCACAAGCAGACCGACCACCTGCGCATCGTTGCGCTCTGCGAGGCGGCGGCCGAGCTGGCTTTCGACGTGCTGGAAGAGGGCGGCACCTTCGTTGCCAAGGTCCTGGCCGGGGGCGCGGAAGGGGGGCTTCAGACCCTGCTCAAGCAGCGCTTCGACAAGGTCGCCAATGTCAAACCTGCCGCCAGCCGGTCGGACAGTTCCGAGAAATTCGTCGTTGCCACTGGGTTCCGGGGCTAGTCCGTTTGGTGCCCCTTTCCATCTTTATCCCCTGAAAATGCCCGCCGGAGGCACAAGCGCCGCAAGGGGCTCGATGCCCCTTGCGGCGCTTCGACCGGGCGACATGCGCAGCATGGCGCAACCGCTGACCTCGCCCCCCAAGCGTCGCACCCAAGATTTCGCCCTTTCCCTCGGGTCCGCCACATGAGATAGGGACGTGCCAACACGAACCCTCCAAGGAGACGCCCGATGGAGATTCGCGAGGCTCTGACCTTCGATGACGTTCTGCTGGTTCCGGGGGCAAGCTCTGTCCTGCCCTCCGACGCCGATACGCGCACCCGCGTGACCAAGGCGATCAAGCTCAACATCCCGCTCCTGTCCTCGGCGATGGACACGGTCACCGAAAGCCGCATGGCGATCGCCATGGCGCAGGCGGGCGGCATGGGGGTGATCCACCGCAACCTCGATGTCGAGACCCAGGCCCGCGAGGTGCGCCGCGTCAAACGCTTCGAATCCGGTGTCGTCTACAACCCCGTGACCCTGCGCCCCGACCAGACGCTGGCCGATGCCAAGGCGCTGATCGAACGCTACAACTTCACCGGGTTCCCGGTGGTGGACGAGAAAGGCCACGTGGTCGGGATCGTCACCAACCGCGACATGCGCTTCGCCACCTCGGACGACACGCCGGTCAAGGTGATGATGACCTCGAACGACCTCGCCATGCTGCGCGAACCGGCGGACCTGGAAGAGGCGAAAAGCCTGATGAAGGCGCGCCGGATCGAGAAGCTGCTGGTCGTGGACGGGGCGGGCAAGCTGACCGGGCTGCTGACGCTCAAGGATACCGAGCAGGCGGTGCTGAACCCGCAGGCCTGCAAGGACGAGTTGGGCCGCCTGCGCGTCGCTGCCGCCACCACCGTGGGCGATGCGGGCTTCGCACGGTCCGAGGCCCTGATCGACGCGGGTTGCGACCTGATCGTGATCGACACGGCGCACGGCCATTCCGAGGGGGTGGGCAAGGCGGTCGAGCGGGTCAAGAGCCTGTCGAACGCCGTGCAGGTCGTCGCGGGGAACGTCGCCACCTATGACGCCACGCGCGCGCTGATCGACGCGGGCGCGGATGCCGTGAAGGTCGGGATCGGCCCGGGTTCCATCTGCACCACGCGGGTCGTGGCGGGCGTGGGCGTGCCGCAGCTCACCGCGATCATGGATTGCGCCAGGGCCGCCGCCGACAGCGACACGCCGATCATCGCCGATGGCGGCATCAAGTTCTCGGGCGATTTCGCCAAGGCCATCGCGGCGGGGGCCCATTGCGCCATGGTGGGCAGCATGATCGCCGGCACGGATGAATCGCCCGGCGAGGTTATCCTTTACCAGGGCCGTTCCTTCAAATCCTATCGCGGCATGGGCAGCCTTGGGGCGATGGCGCGCGGCTCGGCCGATCGCTATTTCCAGAAGGATGCGGCCAGCGACAAGCTGGTGCCGGAAGGGATCGAGGGGCAGGTGCCCTACAAGGGCGCGGCGGGCGCCGTCATCCACCAGATGATCGGCGGTTTGCGGGCGGCCATGGGCTACACCGGCTGCGCCACCGTGGACGAGATGCGCGGCAATTGCCGATTCGTGCGGATCACTGGCGCGGGCCTCAAGGAATCCCACGTCCACGATGTTCAGATCACGCGGGAAAGCCCGAATTACCGTGGAGGCTGAATGCCTTGCGGTTCGACCTTAAGGTGATGCATTGACGCCGGGCGCGCGGATCTCCGCGGCGATTGCCGTGCTGGATGACTGGCGCGGCGGCACCCCTGTCGAGCAAGCGCTGACCCGTTGGGCGCGCGGCGCGCGCTATGCCGGGTCCAAGGATCGCGCAGCGGTGCGCGACCATGTCTATGACGCGCTGCGCCGCGCCGAAAGCTGCGCGCAGATGGGCGGCGGACGGGATGGGCGGGCCATGATGCTGGGTCTGCTGCGCCTGCAAGGGCGCGATCCGGCCGAGCTTTTCACCGGCGACGGCCATGCCCCCGCCCCGCTGTCCGCGGCCCAGGCAGAGGCCCCGTCGCAGGCTCCCTCTCCCGAATGCGATATCCCCGATTGGCTCCGCGCGCCGGTCTCGGACCAGGTGGATGATCCCGAGGCGCTTTTTGCCAGTTTCGCGCATCGCGCCCCCCTTTGGCTGCGCGTGAACCTGCGGCGCGCCACGCCCGAGGCGGTCGTCGCGTCCCTCGCCGCCGATGGCGTGACGGCCCGCACCACGCCCCTCTGCACCACGGCGCTCGAGGTGACCGAGGGCGAACGCGCCCTGCGCCGCGCCGCCGCCTATCTCGACGGGGTGGTCGAGCCGCAGGACCTTTCCGTTCAGCGCGCCCTCGACCGCGTGGACTGGCCCGGACAGGGCCGGATCCTCGACTATTGTGCCGGGGGCGGGGGCAAGGCGCTGGCCCTTGCCGACCGGTCCGACGCGGCGATCTTCGCCCATGACGCCAACCCGGGGCGCATGGCCGATCTGGGGCCGCGCGCCGCGCGGGCCGGCGTGTCGATCCGGCAGGTTGCGACGGCAGGGCTGGAGGGCCACGCGCCGTTCGATGCGGTGCTCTGCGACGTGCCCTGTTCCGGCTCGGGCACGTGGCGGCGCGACCCCGAGGCGAAATGGCGGCTGACGCCTGCGCGTCTCGACAAGCTTTGCGCCACGCAGGACGCGATCCTCGTGGCCGCCGCGCGGCTGGTGGGGGCGCAGGGGCGCCTCGTCTACATGACCTGTTCGCTGTTGCGGGTCGAGAACGAAGACAGGATCGACGCGTTCCTCGCCCGCCATCCCGGCTGGCGGCTGGAGCATCAGGGGCGCGACACGCCGTTGACCGCCTCGGACGGGTTTTTCTGCGCAAGCCTGTCGCGCGACGGGTGAGCGGGCGACATTCCCGGCTTGATCCGGCAAGAATTCGCCGCCCGCGCAGAAAATTTTCGGCATTTTAAGTTTCGTTTAACGATTTCGCGCTCGAATGGCGCATCGGCGCGGGTTGGCGCGTGTTCGACCGCGAAAACGAGAGGACGAAAAGCTTGAGCGACGGGCTGTGCGAAGATCACGCGACCGCCGAGGTCGACCGCGACCTGCTTGGCCATCGGTTCGCCGAGCTGGGGCAGGGGGGGCAGTTCCGCCCCGTCATGATCCTCGTGCTTGGCCTTCTGTGCGCCGCAGCGGCGTGGATGGTCCCGTCGGACCTTGCGCAGTTCGGCCTTCTTGCCGCGACCGGGGGGCTGTTCTCGGCCGCGCTCTTGCTGGCCTTGCGCGATCTGCGCGGCTTCGTTCGGCGACGGCGGGATCTCGTGTCAGCGCTTCGGTTCTGCGACCACGATCCGGCGGCCAGCTTCGTGACCGATGCGACCGGCGCGATCTTCGCGTGCAACAAGGCCGCGACCCGGCGCTTCGGCGACCGTACGGGCCAGCCCGTGGCGCGCGCGATCGCGGGCCTGTTGCCCAGTGCCGGCACCGTGGTTTTCCGGCAGGAATCCGCACTGGCCCGCAGACCCGCCACCTCGGAAACGATCGTCACACCGCGCGGCTCGGTGCGGCTGACGGCCCAGCGCCTGAGCGGCGGTGTGTTGTGGCGCATCGACGACCTCGCCGATCAGGTCCAGCGGCCGGGCGGGGCGATCGGCCTGCCGATGATGATCGTCAGCCGGAACAACACGATCCTGTCCATGAACGACGCGATGCGCGATGTGCTTGGCCGGCGCGTCACCGCGATGGGCGACATGTTCCCCGACCTGCCCCTTGTGGCGGGGCGGCGCACCAAGATGAAGACCGCCGAAGGCATGATCGAGGTCATCCCGATCATCGTCAATTCGCCCGATGGCCGGCGTGAGGTCTACGCGGTGCCAGGGCTGGCCGAACCGCCGGCTGCCTCCGTTGCGGCCCGCGCGTTCGAGGCGCTTCCGGTGGCGCTCCTCCATATCGGGGCGGACGGGCAGGTGCTGGCCTCGAACCGTCCGGCGCAGAAGCTTTTGGGCGTCGCGCCCGAGGAAACAGGGATGCTGTCGCAATTCGTCGAAGGGCTGGGCCGCCCGGTGAACGACTGGGTGGCCGACAACCTGACGCAACGCGTGGCCTCTCACCCCGAGGTGGTGCGCGCCCGCAAACGCAAGGATGAATGCTTCTTGCAGATCTCGCTGTCGCGGATCACGGATGCGACCGGGCCGTCGCTCCTGGCCGTGCTGCACGACGCGACCGAGCTCAAGACGCTGGAACAGCAATTCGTCCAGAGCCAGAAGATGCAGGCCATTGGCGAGTTGGCGGGTGGAATCGCCCATGATTTCAACAACCTGTTGACCGCGATCACCGGCTATTGCGACCTGCTTCTGCTGCGCCATGACCATGGCGATCCCGACTATGGCGATCTGGTGCAGATCAACCAGAACGCCAATCGCGCCGCCAGCCTGGTGGGGCAGTTGCTGGCCTTTTCGCGCAAGCAGACGCTGGAACCCGAGGTGCTGGACCTGCGCGATACGATGGGCGAGTTGACCCATCTGCTGAACCGCCTGGTGGGCGAGAAGATCACCCTGATGCTCAGCCACGATCCGGGCCTTCTGCCGATCCGGGTCGATCGCCGTCAACTGGACCAGGTCATCATGAACCTCGTCGTGAATGCCCGCGACGCCATGCCCGATGGCGGCGAGGTGCGTGTCGAAACCCGCGTCGTGCGCCTGTCCGAACCGCTGCACCGTGACCAGGCCGTGGTGCCCGTCGGCCAATACGTCACCATCCGCGTCCGCGACCATGGCCATGGTATCCCGCCCGACAAGCTGAACCGGATTTTCGAGCCCTTCTTCACCACCAAGGGGGTCGGCGAGGGGACGGGCCTGGGTCTGTCGATGGCCTACGGCATCATCAAGCAGACCGGCGGCTATATCTTCGTCGACAGCGTGGTCGATGCCGGAACGACCTTTACGATTTACATTCCCACCCATGACCTGCCCGAAACCGATGGGGTCCTTCCCGCCGAAACGGGCGCAGGTGGCGTGTCGTCCGGACAGCAGATCAATGACCGGCTGATCGCGGAACAGGCCGCTGCCGCAAGGCCGCAAACGGCAAGGCGGGCGGCCGCGCCGCCCGCTGCCGGGCCCGACCTTTCCAAGGCGAGGGTCGATGGAGCGGACAAGGACCAAAGCCTGCGGCCGGCCGCGCCAGTCCACGGGTCCGAAGAAGACGACCGGGCGCGCGTCGTGCTTTTGGTCGAGGACGAGGCCCCGGTGCGTGCCTTCGCCTCCCGCGCGCTGCGGCTGCGCGGCTACACCGTGCTCGAGGCCGCAAGCGCCGAGGATGCCCTGTCGGTGCTCGACCGCGCGGACCAGGCCATCGATCTCTTCGTCACCGATGTCGTGATGCCGGGCAAGGACGGCCCGTCCTGGGTGCGCGAGGCGCTCGGCACCCACCCGGACGTGAAAGTGGTCTTCGTCTCGGGCTATTCCGAGGACGCGATCGACGAGATGTCGAGGGGCATTCCGAACTCGGTCTTCCTGCCCAAGCCCTTTACCCTGTCTGAACTGACCGAGACCGTCCGGCGGCAGTTGCACTAACCGCCGAGGCGCAGGCTCCCGTCGCAAAGCGCGTCCCACAAGGCGAATTCCTGCGGCGCGTCACGGCGCAGTCGCGCCTCCATCTCGTGGCTCAGCCCGGTGTCGCCCTCGGGTGAGACGTTGCGCGCGGGCAGGTCCAGATCGACCGACAGGCGGGTTTCGAGGAAGCGCACGAGATCCCCCATCCGGTCATGGCGGAACAGGTGATGTACCCCGACCGCGCCGCCCGCATAGTCGAGGAAGCGGGACTGCCGCCCCACCTGCGCGGGTTCGCCCGGATCGTCGCTTAGCCAGTCCGCCACGAACGCGTCGAAGCTCATCCCGGCGGTCGAGGCCGGCTGACCGGCGATTGCCGGGCGCGCGCGGTACCGGTACCAGCTCGACAGCCAGCCGATCGGCTCGCGCATCACCGCCACAAGCTCCATCGGGCGCGACCGGCGCTGCTCGAAAAACGGGGCTAGCTGGTTGCGGTAGCGCCGCACCGTGCAATGCTTCATCGCGGGCGGGTTCAGGATGGCGCTGTCGGCGAAGGGCAACAGCGCCTCTTCCAGCGCCGTCGTCCCGGTCTTGGGCACCGCCATCAGAGCCAGCCGCGCCTTCCAGAAGATCAGCATTTCCGGCCCCTTGGGAAAAATTTCGTACCGCTAACCCTTTCTTAACGCCTCCACGCCATCTTGGGCACAAGGAAAATTCAACTTGAAATGTTCGCGTTTTGTTTGATATTGATTTGCAGAACAAGAGGTGAACACGAGCACCGCATTGCCGCCCCGGCGGCTGCATGACATAAGGGGTCAACTCCAATGGCAACGGCGAACCTTCTCGACATGACCGACCGCAAATCTGCCGACAAGCAAAAGGCGCTCGACAGCGCGCTGGCCCAGATCGAACGCCAGTTCGGCAAGGGCTCGATCATGAAGCTGGGCGGCGACAACGCCATTCCGGATATCGAGGCGACCTCGACCGGCTCGCTGGGGCTCGACATCGCGCTCGGCATCGGCGGGCTGCCCAAGGGCCGCATCATCGAGATCTACGGCCCCGAAAGCTCGGGCAAGACGACGCTGACGCTGCATGTCGTGGCCGAGGAACAGAAAAAGGGCGGCGTTTGCGCCTTTGTCGACGCCGAACACGCGCTCGACCCGCAATACGCCAAGAAGCTGGGCGTCGATCTGGACGAGTTGCTGATCTCGCAGCCCGACACCGGCGAACAGGCGCTCGAGATCACCGATACGCTGGTCCGCTCGGGCGCGGTCAGCCTCGTGGTGGTCGATTCGGTCGCGGCCCTGACCCCGAAATCCGAGCTCGAGGGCGACATGGGCGACAGCAGCGTCGGCGTGCACGCCCGCCTGATGAGCCAGGCCATGCGCAAGCTGACCGGCTCCATCGCGCGCTCGAACTGCATGGTGATCTTCATCAACCAGATCCGGATGAAGATCGGCGTCATGTTCGGCAGCCCCGAAACGACCACGGGCGGCAACGCGCTCAAGTTCTACTCGTCGGTGCGCCTCGACATCCGCCGCATCGGTTCGATCAAGGACCGTGACGAGGTCGTGGGCAACGCCACCCGCGTCAAGGTCGTCAAGAACAAGGTCGCACCGCCCTTCAAGCAGGTGGAATTCGACATCATGTATGGCGAAGGCATCTCGAAAATGGGCGAATTGTTGGACCTTGGCGTCAAGGCCGGCGTGGTCGAGAAATCGGGCAGCTGGTTCTCCTACGGCGACGAACGCATCGGCCAGGGCCGCGAGAACGCCAAGACCTTCCTCAAGGAAAACAAGGACGTCGCGCTGGCGATCGAGGACAAGATCCGCGCCGCCCATGGCCTCGATTTCCACATGGCCGAGGATGACCCGGACATGGTCGACGACGGCTGACCGCCGCGTGATCCGACTAAACGAGGGGCGGTCCGGCGGGCCGCCCTTTTCGCTTCACCCCACCCGCCCCATGGACAGCACGCATGGGCGGGGTTACATCAGCCCGGACGTGCCGAAACCTGCCCGGAAGTGACCGCCCGACATGGCCAGCCTGAACGATATCCGCTCCACATTCCTCGACTATTTCCGCCGCAACGGCCACGAGATCGTCGACAGCTCTCCGCTTGTGCCGCGCAACGACCCGACCTTGATGTTCACCAACTCGGGGATGGTGCAGTTCAAGAACCTCTTTACCGGGGTCGAACACCGCGACTACCAGCGCGCGGCCACCAGCCAGAAATGCGTGCGCGCCGGGGGCAAGCACAATGACCTCGACAATGTGGGCTACACGGCGCGGCACCACACCTTCTTCGAGATGCTGGGGAATTTCTCGTTCGGGGATTACTTCAAGGAGCAGGCGATTCCTTACGCGTGGGAATTGCTGACCAAGGATTTCGACATCCCGGCCGACAAACTCCTGGTCACGGTCTACCACACCGATGACGAGGCCGCCGAGATCTGGAAAAAGGTCGCGGGCCTGCCGGACGAACGGATCATCCGCATCCCGACCTCGGACAATTTCTGGCAGATGGGGCCGACCGGCCCCTGCGGTCCCTGCACCGAGATTTTCTTCGACCATGGCGAGCAGATCTGGGGCGGCCCGCCGGGCAGCCCGGAGGAAGACGGCGACCGCTTCATCGAGATCTGGAACATCGTTTTCATGCAGAACGAGCAGTTCGAGGATGGCTCGATGCGCGCGCTCGACATGCAGTCGATCGACACCGGCATGGGGCTGGAACGGATCGGCGCGCTCTTGCAGGGCAAGCACGACAATTACGACACCGACCTGATGCGCTCCCTGATCGAGGCGAGCGCAAACGCCACCAGCGTCGATCCCGACGGGCCGAAGAACGTGCATCACCGCGTGATCGCGGACCATTTGCGCTCGACCTCGTTCCTGATCGCGGACGGGGTGATGCCCTCCAATGACGGGCGCGGCTATGTCCTGCGCCGGATCATGCGCCGCGCGATGCGGCATGCGCACCTGTTGGGCGCGAAGGACCCGCTGATGTATCGCCTGGTGCCCGCGCTGGTCAGCCAGATGGGGCAGGCCTATCCCGAGCTTGGCCGCGCGCAGGCACTGATCACCGAGACGCTCAAGCTGGAAGAAGAACGCTTCCGCCAGACCCTCGACCGCGGCTTGCGCTTGCTGGATGACGAGTTGGAAAACCTGCCCGAGGGCGCGGCCCTGCCGGGCGAGGCGGCGTTCAAGCTGTACGATACCTACGGCTTCCCGCTGGACCTGACGCAGGACGCGCTGCGCGAACAGGGCCGCACGGTCGATACAGAGGGCTTCGACGCCGCCATGGCCGAGCAGAAGGCCAAGGCCCGCGCGGCCTGGTCCGGCACGGGCGAGCAGTCCGATGCCGCGATCTGGTACGACCTCGCCGAAGAGCACGGCGCGACGGAATTCCTCGGCTACGACACCGAGAAGGCCGAGGGCGTGGTGCTGGCGCTGGTCAAGGATGGCGAGACGGTCGAGCGCGCCGCGACGGGCGACACGATCGCCATCGTGGTGAACCAGACGCCGTTCTATGCCGAGGCCGGGGGCCAGGTCGGCGATACCGGCACGCTCAAGACCGAGACGGGCCGCGCAAGGATCACCGACACCAAGAAGGTGGCCGGCGTCTTCCTGCACATGGCCGAGGTCGCGGAGGGCGAGATCGCGCCGGGGCAGGGCGCCGAGCTGGAGGTGGAACATGCCCGCCGCTCGACGATCCGGGCCAACCACTCGGCCACGCACCTGTTGCACGAGGCGCTGCGCCGCGCGCTTGGCGACCACGTCGCGCAGCGCGGCTCGCTCAACGCGCCGGACCGGCTGCGGTTTGATTTCAGCCACGGCAAGGCGCTGAGCGCCGAAGAGATCGAGCGGGTCGAGGAGGAGGTGAACGCCTTCATCCGCCAAAACGCGCCCGTCGAGACGCGGATCATGACGCCCGACGATGCGCGCGGGATCGGCGCGCAGGCGCTTTTCGGCGAGAAATACGGCGACGAGGTGCGCGTTGTCTCGATGGGCCAACTGGCGGGCTCGGGCAAGGGCGCGGATGGCAAGACCTATTCGATCGAGCTGTGCGGCGGCACGCATGTGCGCCAGACCGGCGATATCGGCGTCTTCGTGGCGCTTGGCGACTCGGCCTCGAGCGCCGGGGTGCGCCGGATCGAGGCGCTGACCGGCGAGGCGGCGTTCGACTACCTGAGCGAACAGGACCGCCGCATGGGCGCGCTGGCCGCCGAGTTGAACGTGCAGCCCGGCGACGTGCTGGACCGGGTCCAGAGTCTGAAGGACGAGCGGCGCAAGCTGGAAAACGAGGTGGCGCAGCTGCGCCGGCAGCTGGCCATGGTCGGTGGCGGGGCGTCCGAAGCGCCGCAGGCGCGCGAAGTGAACGGCATCGCCTTCCACGCGCAGGTCTTGTCGGGGGTGACGGGCAAGGATCTTGCCGGGATCATCGACGAGCACAAGAACCGGATGGGGACCGGCGCGGTCCTGCTGATCGCCGATACCGGTGGCAAGGCCGCCGTGGCCGCGGGCGTGACGGGCGATCTGGTCGAGCGCGTCTCGGCCGTGGACCTGGTGCGCGCGGCCGTCGAGAAGCTGGGCGGCAAGGGCGGTGGCGGCCGGCCCGATTTCGCGCAGGGCGGCGGCAAGGATGCCGGCGCCTCGGACGAGGCCATCGCGGCCGCGGAAACCGTTTTGAAGGAGGCCTGAGATGCCCTGTGCCTATTGGATAGCCCATGTGACCGTCAGTGACGAAGAGGCCTATGGCCGCTACGCCGCGCTGGCGACGAAGGCGATTGCCGCGCATGGCGGAGAATTCCTCGCCCGGGGCGGCGAGGCCATCCAGAAGGAAGGCCGCGCCCATCCGCGCAACGTGGTCGCGCGGTTCCCGAGCCTTGAAGCGGCCAATGCCTGCTACGAGAGCGCGACCTACCAGGAGGCGCTGAGCCATGCCAAGGGCGCGTCCGAGCGGGACCTTGTCTTGGTGGAAGGCGCTGACTGAGGGTTTGCGCCGTCTGGGACGTCGCCCGGGCGAGCGCCTCGGGGGGCCTTGAGCCCCCCGAGGCGCTGGTGCCTCCGGCGGGAGTTTTTCGGCCAAGATGAAGGGGCGGGTCAGCGCCCGATATAGCGGTCCTTGCGGTGGTTGGTGGCGACGATCAGGTTGGTCACCACGGCGCCGAGAAGCGACCAGCCGACCAGGACGGGGTCGAGTGCGAAGGCGGCGGTCGCGAACAGGGCCGCGTCGAAGCCCAGCTGCACCCATCCGGCCTGGATGCCCACGCGATCCTGCAGGAAGAGAGCGAGGATGCCGATCCCGCCCAAGGACGCCCCGTGGCGGAAGAGGACGATGAGGCCGAGCCCGATCGTGCCGCCCGCAAGCATCGCGCCGAGGGCCGGCTCGAGCCGGTCGAAGGAGATGAGCGCCGGGAAGATCTCGGACAGCGTGGAGACGAGGGCCACGGCGATCACCGTCTTGAGCGTGAAGCGCCAGCCCATGCGCAGGACCGCGAGGACGTAGAAGGGCAGGTTCACAACGAAGAAGACCGCGCCGAAGGACCAGTCGGTCAGGTAGCTGACCAGCACGGCAAGCCCCGCGGTCTGGCCGGTGACGAGGCCCAGATGGGTGAGAAACTGCAGCCCGAGCGCGCACATGGCGGTGCCGAGGAGGAAGGCTTGCGCATCCTCCAGCAGTGAATGGGTCAGGGAATGGTGTGGTTCGGCCATGGGGTGCTTTTTTCCGCGATGCAGCGAAAGCGCAAGGGCCAAATGGTGTGCTGGCCTATCCCGGACCGCCCGAGGAGAAGCTGAATGCCCGGTCGACCGCGCCGGGCATGAAGAACCCAAGGAAGGGTTGCTCGGCGGGGTGTGGGGCCAGGACGGCAGGTGGTCAACGCCGCGCCACAGGGGCAGGGCAGGAAACCCCGCCCCCTCGGTCGATCAGCCGGCGAGCGCCTTGTTGAGGTTCTCGTCGATTTTCTCGAGGAACCCGGTGGTCGTCAGCCATTTCTGGTCGGGGCCGACCAGAAGCGCGAGGTCCTTGGTCATGTCGCCGGCCTCGACCGTTTCGACCACGACACGTTCCAGCGTCTCGGCGAAGGTCTTGAGCTGGGCATTGCCGTCCAGTTTCGCGCGATGCTTCAGCCCGCCGGTCCAGGCGTAGATCGACGCGATGGAGTTGGTCGAGGTCGCCTTGCCCTCCTGGTGCTGGCGGTAGTGGCGGGTGACGGTGCCATGGGCCGCCTCGGCCTCGACGATCTTGCCATCGGGGGTCATCAGCTGGCTGGTCATCAGCCCGAGCGAGCCGAAGCCCTGGGCCACGGTGTCGGACTGCACGTCGCCATCGTAGTTCTTGCAGGCCCAGACGAAGCCGCCGTTCCATTTCATCGCGCAGGCGACCATGTCATCGATCAGGCGGTGTTCGTACCAGGTGCCCGCTTCCTTGAACTTGTCCTCGAACTCCTCTTCGAAGACCTGCTGGAAGAGGTGCAGGAACTGCCCGTCATATTGCTTGAGGATCGTGTTCTTGGTCGACAGATAGAGCGGCCAGCCCATGTTCAGCGCGTAATTCATCGAGGCGCGGGCGAAATCGCGGATCGAGTCGTCGAGGTTGTACATCCCCATGAACACGCCCGAGGACGGGGCGTCATAGACCTCTTCCTCGATCACGGTGCCGTCTTCGCCGACGAACTTCATCGACAGCTTGCCGGGGCCGGGGAATTTCATGTCGGTCGCACGATACTGGTCGCCGAAGGCGTGGCGGCCGATCACGATGGGCCTGGTCCAGCCGGGCACGAGGCGGGGCACGTTGCGGCAGATGATCGGGGCGCGGAAAACCACGCCGCCCAGGATGTTGCGGATCGTGCCATTGGGGCTGCGCCACATCTTCTTGAGGCCGAATTCCTCGACGCGGGCCTCGTCGGGGGTGATGGTCGCGCATTTGACGGCAACGCCGACCTCTTTGGTTTTCTCGGCGGCGTCGATGGTGATCTGGTCATTCGTCGCATCGCGCGATTCCATGCCCAGATCGTAGTAGAGCAGATCCACGTCCAGGTAGGGCAGGATCAGCTTGTCCTTGATGAAGGCCCACATGATGCGGGTCATCTCGTCGCCGTCCATTTCGACGATGGGGTTTTCGACCTTGATCTTGGTCATCTTGTGCCTCGTCCGGTGCTAGGGAGTCGCGCCGTCTGTAGCCGATGATCGCGGGGGAGGAAAGCTATGTATGCCGTTGCATACCAATTATGCGCTCAGCGCAGCGCCGCTGAGGGGCTCCGCCGAGAAACGGGCGTCAGCTTTGCGGATCGGGGGCCGTGCTGGCCTGATGCTTGGCCAGTTTCTGCGCCAGCAGGCGGCGCGCGCGCTGCTCGGCCAGCCGCACCCGGACGAAGGTGCGGAACATCTCCTCGGTCGTGGGGGAGGAGGTGCCGAGCGCGCGGGCGATCTCGTCAATCAGTTGCTCATCCCCGGTTTCCTCGCTCGCCTTGATGACGTCCTGCGCCAGCTTGTCGGCAAGGTTCTCGGTGATGACACTCATCGGCGGGGGTCCTTCAGCGCGTCGTCTCGGTCAGGCGGCGCTTCACATAGGTCTGCACGGTCTCGATCATCGGGTCCATGTAGGGATCCTCGAAGAAGTGACCGGCGCCTTCCATCTCTTCATGGGTGATGGTGATGCCCTTCTGCTCGTGCAGCTTGTCCACGAGGATGCGGGTATCCTGCGGCTTGGCGAAACGGTCGGCCGAGCCGTTGATGATCAGGCCCGAGGACGGGCACGGCGCGAGGAACGAGAAGTCGTACATGTTCGCCGGGGGCGAGACACTGATGAAGCCGGTGATCTCGGGACGCCGCATCAGAAGCTGCATGCCGATCCATGCGCCGAACGAGAAGCCCGCGACCCAGCAATGCTTGGCATTGGGGTTCATGGACTGCAGGTAATCCAGCGCCGAGGCGGCATCGGACAATTCGCCCACGCCCTGGTCGTATTCGCCCTGGCTGCGGCCCACGCCGCGGAAGTTGAAGCGCAGGACGGTGAAGCCGATCTCGTGGAACGCGTAATGCAGGTTGTAGACGACCCGGTTGTTCATCGTGCCGCCGAACTGAGGGTGCGGGTGCAGGATGATGGCGATCGGGGCGTCCTTGACCTTCTGAGGATGATAACGGCCTTCAAGCCGGCCTTCGGGGCCGGGGAAAATCACCTCGGGCATCAAGTTCTCCCTCGTGCGGGGCGCGCGGCCTGCCGTCGTCTTGACGGGGTCGCTGCCGCTCCCTTAAACCACAGCAATTCCGGCATACGGCACTCCTCGCCGCGATCCGGTGTCATGGCAGTTAAGCGTGACGGGCCGAAAGGTCAATCATCGCGGGCAGTTCAGGGGCGTTTGTCGCGCCCCAGTCATGCGGGGGGCAGGACATGAAACTATCCACCAAGGGCCGCTACGCGATGGTCGCGATGGTCGACCTTGCGCTTCAGCCGGAAGGGCAACTCAGCCCGCTGTCGGACATCTCGAAGCGGCAGGATATCTCGCTGCCTTATCTCGAACAGCTTTTCGTCAAGCTGCGCCGGGCGGGGCTCGTGCAATCGGTGCGCGGTCCGGGCGGGGGGTATCGCCTGGCGCATCCGCCGTCCGAAATCCGCGCGGTCGATATCTTTGCCGCCGTCGATGAAACGGTCAGCGCGCTGCACACCGGGGCCGGGGCCTCGGGGGGCGTGTCGGGGTCGCGGGCGCAAAGCATGACGAACCGCCTGTGGGAGGGGTTGAGCGCGCATGTGTACGTGTTCCTCCACCAGACGCGCCTGTCCGACGTCGTGCGCAACGATCTGACGCCTTGCCCGGCGGTGCCGAACCTGTTCCAGGTCGTCGACGAGGAGTAAGCGTGCCAAGCCGCGCGGCCCCGCTGGAAGGGCGCGGGGACATTTCCTAGATGTGTCTGGGGCGCCGTGGTGCCCGTTGCAAGGGAGCGCCGATGGCCCGCGTCTATCTGGATCACAATGCGACCATGCCGCTGCGCCCCGAGGCGCGCGCGGCGATGATCGAGGCGATGGATCTCGTCGGCAATCCAAGCTCGGTCCATGCCGAGGGGCGGGCCGCCAAGGGGCTGATGGAACGCGCGCGCGGCCAGATCGCCGAGGCGATTGGCGCGCAGGCCGCTGACATCGTTTTCGTCTCCGGCGCGACCGAGGCCGCCGCGCTGGCCCTGGCGGGGCGGGGCTTGCATGGCGCGGCGATCGAACATGACGCGGTGCGGTCGTGGATCACCGAAGATCTGCCGGTCAATGCCGAGGGAAGGGTCACGGTCACGGACCCGGCGCGCAGCACGCTTCAGGTGGCGAATTCCGAAACGGGGATCTTGCAGGATCTGCCCGAGGGGCTGGCCGTCAGCGACTGGACACAGGCCTTTGGCAAGATCCCCCTGGCCTTCGATTGGTCGGGTGTCGAGATGGCGCTGATCTCGGCCCACAAGATCGGCGGGCCGAAGGGAATCGGCGCGCTGATCCTCAAGCGCGGGCTGGATGTGGAGGCGCGGATTCGCGGGGGCGGGCAGGAAATGGGCCGCCGAAGCGGCACGGAAAACCTGATCGGCATTGCCGGATTTGGGGCGGCGGCCCAAGCTACACAACAAGGTCTGGAGACCGGGCGTGCCGAGCGGCTGGACAAACTTAGAAATATTCTAGAAAGTGCTCTGGACCTTCGGACAAAAGATACTATTTTTGTCGGGAAAGGCAGCCAGCGCCTGCCCAACACCTCGTGCATCGTGACGCCGGGGTGGAAAGGCGAGACGCAGGTGATGCAGATGGACTTGGCCGGCTTCGCCGTTTCGGCGGGATCGGCCTGTTCCTCGGGCAAGGTCCGGTCGAGCAACGTGTTGCGCGCGATGGGACTGACCGATGGCGAGGCGAATTGCGCGATCCGCGTCTCTCTCGGGCCCGACACGACCGAGGCGGAGGTCCTGGCCTTCGCCGAAGCCTGGGGGGCGGCATATGACCGTTTCCGTGCGCGGGGCAGGTAGTTTGCCGCGTTGCAAAAGGCCCGAGGGCCGCCGATCAGGGCAGGGGCGCGTCATGCGCACCCTGAGGAAACGAGGCGGTCCGGGGCCGGCATGAATGAACAGTCTGGCCGGCAATCCGCCGGCCCATCGGAGGTGGCGATGACCGCACTTGAAACCGAAGTCAAAGAAGGCGTCGAGCGCGAAACCGTCGAGGCCGTGCAGGCCCTTGGTGGCAAGTACAAGTACGGCTGGGAAACCGACATCGAGATGGATTACGCGCCCAAGGGCGTGAACGAGGACATCGTCCGCCTCATCTCGGACAAGAACGGTGAGCCGGAGTGGATGACCGATTGGCGGCTTCAGGCGTTCAAGCGGTGGAAGAAGATGGACGAGCCCGACTGGGCGATGGTCAACTACCCGCCCATCGACTACCAGAACCAGTATTACTACGCCTCGCCCAAGTCCTTCGCGGAAAAGCCGAAATCGCTGGACGAGGTCGATCCCGAGCTGCTGCGGACCTATGAAAAGCTTGGCATCCCGCTGAAGGAACAGATGATCCTCGCCGGGGTCGAGGGCGCCGAGGATGCGCCCGCCGAGGGCCGCAAAGTCGCCGTGGACGCGGTGTTCGACAGCGTGTCGGTCGGCACGACCTTCCAGAAGGAACTGGAACAGGCCGGCGTGATCTTCTGCTCGATCTCCGAGGCGATCAAGAACCACCCCGAGCTTGTGAAGAAATACCTCGGCTCGGTCGTTCCGATCTCGGACAATTTTTTTGCCACGCTCAACAGCGCCGTGTTTTCCGACGGGTCCTTCGTCTACGTGCCGCCGGGCGTCCGCTGCCCGATGGAACTGAGCACCTATTTCCGCATCAACGCGGAAAACACCGGCCAGTTCGAGCGCACGCTGATCATCGCCGACAAGGGCAGCTATGTCAGCTACCTCGAAGGCTGCACCGCACCGATGCGCGACACGCACCAGCTGCACGCGGCGGTCGTGGAACTGGTCGCCTTGGAAGATGCCGAGATCAAGTATTCGACCGTCCAGAACTGGTATCCGGGCGACGAGAACGGCAAGGGCGGCATCTACAACTTCGTCACCAAGCGCGCCGATTGCCGGGGCGATCGCTCCAAGGTGATGTGGACTCAGGTCGAAACCGGCTCCGCCGTGACGTGGAAATACCCGTCCTGCATCCTGCGCGGCGATGACAGCCAGGGCGAGTTCTATTCGATCGCCATCGCTAACAACATGCAGCAGGCCGACACCGGCACGAAAATGGTGCACCTGGGCAAGAACACCAAGTCGCGCATCGTCTCCAAGGGGATCAGCGCGGGCAAGGCGCAGAACACCTATCGCGGTCTTGTCTCGATGCATCCCAAGGCCACGAACAGCCGCAACTATACCCAGTGCGACAGTCTTCTGATCGGCGATAAATGCGGGGCGCACACGGTCCCCTATATCGAGGTCAAGAACAACTCGAGCCGGGTAGAGCACGAGGCGACCACCTCCAAGGTGGATGACGACCAGATGTTCTATTGCCGCCAGCGCGGCATGGACGAGGAAGAGGCCGTGGCCCTGATCGTCAACGGCTTCGCCCGCGAGGTGTTGCAGGCGCTGCCGATGGAATTCGCGATGGAAGCGCAGCAACTGGTCGCCATTTCGCTGGAAGGCAGCGTTGGCTGATGGTCAAGCTGGCGGCATCTGCACCGTCGGGTGAAACGCAGACAGGGGAGGCGGCGCTGGCCGCCTTCCTTCTCGACGCGTTGCCGCTGTCGCGCCTGACCCGCATCGCCGATGTCGGGGCCAACGGCATCAACGAGGCGCCCTATGCCGCGTTGCTGTCCATGGGCGGCTGCGAGGTGATCGGGTTCGAGCCGAACGAAGAGGCGCTCGCCCAGTTGAAGGCCAATGCCAGCGCGCATGAGATCTACTACCCCAATGCCGTGGGTGACGGAGAGGATTGCACCTTCCGGCTTTATCGCTCCAGCGGGTTTTCCTCGGTGCATCCGCCTTACACGCCGACCGGCAAGCTGATGCAGCGGGAACGCTGGGGTGCGGTCGCCCGCGAGATCCCGATGCAGACCATGCGCCTCGATGATTTCGAGGATCTCGGCCCGGTCGATCTGCTCAAGATCGACATTCAGGGCGGCGAGGTCGCGGTTTTTCAAGGCGCGCAAAAGGTTCTGGGCGCGGCGCTCGCGGTGATCACCGAGCTGCGCTACCTGCGGCTTTACGAGGGCGAGCCGATGCTGGGCGGGGTGGACAGTGCCCTGATGGAAATGGGGTTTGGCCTGCACAAGTTCCTGTTCAACAAGGCCCGCCCGATCCCCAACTCGCAGGCGCACCGCTTGCGCAAGCGGCGGGCGAATGACCAGCTGATCGACGGGGATGGCGTCTACCTGCGTGATATCACGCGGCTCGACACGTATTCGGACGAGGCGCTGATGCATCAATGCGTGCTAGCCGGCGCGGTCTATCACAGCCACAGCCTTGCCTTGGCGCTGCTGGACCGGCTCGTCGAACGGGGCTGCGTGCCCGAAAGCACCCCCGAGGCCTATGCCGACCGCCTGCCGGATGACGTGCGGGCCGATTGAGTTTGAGGAGTTGCCGATATGATCACCACCACAACGCATAGTGTCGAAGGGCACCAGATCGCCGAATACAAGGGCATCGTCGTGGGCGAGGCCATCCTGGGCGCGAACGTGTTCCGCGACCTCTTTGCCGGGATTACCGATATCATCGGCGGCCGTTCCGGCGCGTATGAACAGGAACTGGGCCGCGCGCGTGAAACCGCCCTGCGCGAGATGGAAGATCGCGCCCGCGACATCGGCGGCACTGCCGTGGTGGGCGTCGATCTCGATTACGAGGTGATCAACAACATGCTGATGGTGTCCGCCAGCGGCACGGCCGTCGTTCTGGCCTGACAAACCCGAGGATCCTGCCATGAGGAATGAAACGCTGCGCAAGACGCGGGTGTCCGACCCCCAGATCGCCGAGCATGTGCGCGAACTGGTCCGGCGCATGGACCTGAGCTTTGACTCGGGCCGCGTGCGCGCGGTTCTGGGCCGACGCGCCAACAGCCCGATGACCCGCGGCGGCGATCCCGCCACCCCAACGCGCAATCGCGCGGCAAACTCATCCGACCGGCGCGGCTGAGACCGCGTCAAACGTCAAAGATCATGTCCAGTCCGCGCCGGGAGCGCGGCAGACGAGGAGAAAAAGATGCTCGAGATCAAGAACCTGCACGTGAAACTGGAAGACGAGGACAAGCAGATCCTCAAGGGTGTGGACCTGACCGTCGAGGCGGGCAAGGTGCACGCGATCATGGGGCCGAACGGGTCGGGCAAGTCGACCCTCAGCTACGTCCTGTCGGGCCGCGACGGCTACGAGGTCACCGAGGGCGAAGCGACGCTCGACGGCGAGGACATCCTGGAGATGGAGCCGGAAGCGCGCGCGGCAGCGGGCCTGTTCCTGGCGTTCCAATACCCGGTCGAGATCCCCGGCGTGGGCAACATGACCTTCCTGCGCACCGCATTGAACGCGCAGCGCAAGGCGCGCGGCGAAGACGAGATCAGCGCCGGCGATTTCCTCAAGCTGGTGCGGGAAAAGGCCAAGACGCTGAAGATCGACGCGGACATGCTGAAGCGCCCGGTGAATGTCGGCTTCTCGGGTGGTGAGAAAAAGCGCAACGAAATCCTGCAGATGGCGATGCTGGAGCCGTCCATGTGCATTCTCGACGAGACCGACTCGGGCCTCGACGTGGACGCGATGAAGCTTGTGTCCGAGGGTGTGAACGCGCTGCGCGACGAGGGCCGCGCCTTCCTTGTCATCACCCATTACCAGCGCCTGCTGGATCACATCAAACCCGACGTGGTGCACATCATGGCCGATGGTCGCATTGTAAAGACGGGCGGCCCGGAGTTGGCTCTCGAAGTCGAGAACAACGGCTATGCCGATATCCTCGGGGAGGTGGCCTGATGGCGCTGGCGCAAGTCAAGCAGAACACGACCGATGCACGGCTCGACGCCCTGACCCTGCCCGAGGGTGAGGCCGGATGGGCCGCCGAGGCGCGCGCCGACGCTTTGGCGCGTGTGCGCGGTATGGGGCTGCCGGGGCGGCGGGACGAGTATTGGAAATTCACCAACCCCGAAAGCCTGACCCAGCCGGCCGCGCCGCGTGCGGCGATCTTCAAATACGAGGATGAAGCCCCGGCCTTCGATCAGATCGAGCGGCTCAGGATCGTGTTCGTCGATGGGGTGTTCGACCCCGCGCAGTCGGATGATCTGGCGATGGAGGGTGTCGAGATCACGCGCCTGTCCGACGCGATGGCCAAGGACATCCACTGGGTGCGCGACCTCTATGGCGTGCTCGAGACCCGGGGACAGACGCCCGTGGCCCGCCCGCTGGCCGCGCTGAACACGGCTTTCGCGACCGATGGTATTGCGATCCGGGCAACCGGCAAGGCCGCCAAGCCCATTAACCTGATCTACCTGCACGAGGATGAGACCTCGGACGCGATCCTGCACCACCTGGTGAAGGTCGAAGAGGGGGCCGAGGTGACCGTGCTGGAAAGCGGCCCCGCCGCCGCGCGGTTCAACAAGTGCATGGAGGTCGAAGTGGCCGATACCGGCCGTTTCCACCATGTCCGCACGCAGGGCCGCGACCATGAACGCCGCGCCGCGACGCATGTGTTCTCGCGCCTCGGGCAGGAGTCGACCTACAAATCCTTCACCCTGACCGCCAATGGCGTGATGACGCGCAACGAGCATGTCATCGAGATGACCGGCGACGATGCCGCAGCCCATGTAGCGGGCGCGGCGATGGGCGATGGCGCCTCGGGCGATTTTCACCACGACGACACGGTGTTCATCACCCATGATGCACAGCGCTGCGAAAGCCGGCAGGTGTTCAAGAAGGTGCTTCGCAACGGGGCCGAGGGCGTGTTCCAGGGCAAGATCCTGGTGAAGCCGGACGCCCAGAAAACCGATGGCTACCAGATCAGCCAGGCGCTGCTTCTGGACGAGGACAGCTCGTTCCAGGGCAAGCCCGAGCTGGAGATCTATGCCGACGACGTGCAGTGCTCGCACGGGTCCACGACCGGGGCGCTCGACGAGACGGCGTTGTTCTACCTGCGCTCGCGCGGGGTGCCGGAACGCCGGGCGACCGACCTGCTGGTCCTGGCCTTCCTCGCCGAGGCGATCGAGGAAATCGAGGACGAACGTCTACAGGACGACATCCGCACCCGGTTGGAAAACTGGCTGGAGCGGCGGCGGCAGGGGTGATGCGATGAGCCTGACAGGCGATATCGCCGCAACGTGGCGCAGGCCACGGCGGGTGATGCGCAAGCTTCTGGACATGGGACAGCGCGAAGACCGCGCGCTGTTCTTTCTCATGCTGGCGTGCGGATTGATCTTCGTGTCGCAATGGCCGGTCCTGTCGCGGCAGGCCTTTCTCGACCCGTCCGTGCCGCTGGAGGCGCGGATCGGAGGCGCGCTGTTCGCGTGGATCCTGTGGATGCCGATCTTCGCCTATATCCTTGCGGCCATCAGCCATCTTCTGGCCATGCCGTTCGGTGGCAAGGGCTCGTGGTATTCTGCACGGCTGGCGCTGTTCTGGAGCATGCTCTGCGCGACGCCCGCCTGGCTGCTTTACGGGCTTGTCTCGGGCTTCATCGGGCCGGGTCCGGCGCAGACGGCAACGGGCGCGATCCTGGCCGTGGTGTTCCTGGGGTTCTGGACGATCGCCCTGCGCGAGGCCGAAACCTACACCGGGGTGGAGCAACCGCAATGAGCGATCTGGCCAATCTCGGCCGCTTGTTGCGCCTTGCGCGCGACACGATCTCGAACCCGCGCGAGGGGGCAGTGACCGTGTTGTCCTTTGCGCCGACGACGCAGGTGCTGTGGCTGATGTTTGCCATTGTCGTCGTGATCTCGCTCTTGCTGGGCGAGGTCGTGGCACTGCTGGCCGAGCTGCCGGGGAACGGTCCCCTGACCGGGCCATTGCAGAACTCGGTCATCTCGCTGGGTCTGGTCCAGGCGGCGTTCCTGTTCATCATGGCCCACGCGATGCACCGGATCGGGCGCGTCTTTGGCGGCAATGGCCGTTTCGAAGAGGCGCTTTTGCTGGTCATCTGGCTGCAGTTCATCTTCAACCTTCTGCAATTGGTGCAGATCGGTGCGCTGTTGATCATTCCGCCCGTCGCGGGCCTGATCACCATCCTCGCCATCGCTCTGTTCTTCTGGCTGCTAGTGAATTTCGTCAGCGTGCTGCACGGCTTCACCTCGCTCGGGCTGGTCTTTGCCATGACCGTCGTTTCGGGCTTTGCCATCCTTTTCGCGCTCAGCCTGATCCTGACCATGCTGGGCCTTGCGACCGTGCCGACAGGAGGTCCGACATGACCTATAATATCGACGCCATCCGGGCCGATTTCCCGATCCTTTCCCGCGAGGTGAACGGCAAGCCGCTGGTCTACCTAGACAGCGGGGCCTCGGCGCAGAAGCCGCAGGTGGTGATCGACGCGATCACGCAGGCCTATTCGATGGAATATGCGAACGTCCATCGCGGGTTGCATCACCTGTCGAACCTCGCGACCGAGAAATACGAGGCGGTGCGCGGCACGATCGCGCGGTTCCTCGGGGTCAAGGACGAGGAAGAGATCGTCTTCACCTCGGGCACGACCGAGGGGATCAACCTTGTCGCTTATGGCTGGGCCATGCCGCATCTTCAGGCCGGGGACGAGATCATCCTGAGCGTGGCCGAGCATCATGCCAATATCGTGCCCTGGCATTTCCTGCGCGAACGGCAGGGCGTGGTGCTGAAATGGGTGGACGTGGACGCCAATGGCGATCTCGACCCGCAGGCGGTGATCGATGCGATGGGGCCGCGCACCAAGCTGGTCGCTCTGTCGCATATGTCGAACGTTCTGGGCACCGTGTTCGACGTCAAACCGGTGATCGACGCCGCCCATGCGCGGGGTATCCGCGTGCTGATCGACGGCTCGCAGGCCGCGGTGCACATGCCGGTGAACCTCGACGCGCTTGGCGCGGATTTCTACGCCATCACGGGCCACAAGCTTTACGGGCCGTCCGGGTCCGGCGCGATCCACATCCGCCGCGAGGTGATGGACGAGATGCGCCCCTTCCTCGGCGGTGGCGACATGATCCGCGAGGTGACGAAAGACACCGTGATCTACAACGACCCGCCGATGAAGTTCGAGGCGGGCACGCCCGGTATCGTCCAGCAGATCGGCCTTGGCGTCGCGCTGGACTACATGATGGGCGTCGGGATGGAGAATATCGCCGCCCATGAACGCCACCTGACGCAATATGCGCGGCAGCGGCTCGATGGGTTGAACTGGCTTCAGGTGCAGGGGAAATCTGCGTCGAAAGGCGCGATCTTCTCCTTCACCATCGACGGGGCGGGGCATCCGCATGACATCTCGACCGTGCTTGACAAGCGCGGCATCGCGGTGCGCGCGGGCCAGCACTGTGCCGGGCCGTTGATGGAGCATATGGGCGTCAACGCCACCTGCCGCGCCAGTTTCGGGATGTACAACACCGAGGCCGAGATCGATGCGCTGGTTGATGCGCTGGAACTCTGTCACGAGCTTTTTGCCTGAGTTTTAAGCATTCACGCGGTCTGAAAACGACATGACCCATGTCGCTGGTGGAACATCCCTCCGCCGGCTGCTATCCCCGCTGCATCAGCAGGAGCGAGGGGATAGTCATGACCGTTTTGACCAGTGCCGACGAGATTTCCGAGATTGCCTTTGGATTCATGGGATCGAAGGCGCTGTTCGCCGCGCTGGAGCATGGGGTGTTCACGACGCTTGCGGGCGGGTCGGCGGATGCCGGGGCGGTGGCAAAGGCCAGTGCGCTTGATACGGACAGGGCGGAAACCCTGCTGACGGCGCTGGCGGGGTTGGGGCTGGTCGAACCGCAGGGGCAGGGGCTCTACGCGAATTCCCCGGCCGCCGAGGCCTTTCTGGTGAAAGGCGCGAAATATGATTTCGGCGATTACCTGCGCCTTCAGGTCGGGCGCCAGATGTACGGCCTTCTGGACCAGATCGACGAGGCCCTGACCGGCAAATTGCCCGAGGAGGCGACGGCGTCCTATGCCGAGTGGTTCGCGGACGCGGACGAGGCGCGGCTCTATTCCGAAAGCCAGCATGCGGGGTCGCTCGGCCCCGCGCGGCAACTGGTGAAACGGCTGGACCTGTCGGGCGCGAAACACCTGCTCGACGTGGGCGGCGGCACGGGGGCGTTCGCCATCACGATGTGCAAGGCCAACCCCGAGCTTTCCGCGACCATCGTCGATTTCCCCAATGTCGCGGCGCTTGGCCGGTCCTATGTCGAAAAGGCCGGCCTGTCGGACCGCATCACCTATATCGAGGGGAACGCGCTGGAAACCGACTGGCCCGGCGGGCAGGACGTGATCCTGATGTCCTACCTGTTTTCGGGCGTGCCGGGCGTCACGCATGATGGGCTGATCCGCGCGGCGATGGAGCGTCTGAACCCCGGTGGCCTGTTCCTGGTCCATGACTTCGTGGTACATTCCGACCGGACGGGGCCGAAACTGGCCGCGCTCTGGCAGTTGCAGCACACCGCCTTTACCCCGAGGGCGCGGTCGCTGGACGAAGGCTGGTTGCTGTCGTCACTGGAACGCGCGGGCTTCGAAGGGGTCGCCGTCTCCGAGATGATCCCCGAAATGACCATGCTGGCCGAGGCGCGCAAGCCCGCCTGACTGGACTTTTTCCTAGTCGGGCCGCCCGATCAGGCGGTCGATGGGGGCGTAATCGTCGGTCAGGACCTGGCCGCGCGCCTCGGCCAGTTGGGCGACCATGCCATCGGCCAGGGCGCCGAAGCGCATCAGGTCGGGGGCGGGCACCGAGAAATCCCCCACGGCGGTCGGTCTGTCGCCCCCCACGACGACAAAGACCATCCGGGCCCCCGGCGCGGGCTGGGTCAGATGCGTCCAGACCTCGACCACCGGAAAGACGGTCTGCATCGTCGCCACGATCGAGGAGAGCGCATAGAGGCGATCCTCGTAATCGATCACGTTCATCAGGTAG
This sequence comes from [Roseibacterium] beibuensis, assembly GCF_039542305.1. Classification (NCBI taxonomy): domain Bacteria; kingdom Pseudomonadati; phylum Pseudomonadota; class Alphaproteobacteria; order Rhodobacterales; family Roseobacteraceae; genus Roseicyclus; species [Roseibacterium] beibuensis. Next base: position 1,077,890 of record NZ_BAABHW010000001.1, read on the forward strand.
CTGCCGCCGGGAGTCAGTCGGTCGGCGGCGAGTTGAAAGAACTCCTGCGTGACAAGGTGCACGGGCACCACCACGTCGGTGAAAGCGTCGCCAATGATGACGTCATAGTGCCGTTCGGGGCGGGTCAGCAGCGCGCGGCGGGCATCTTCGTGCAGGATCGTGGCGCTGGCCGGGTCGAACCAGAATTCCCGCTCGGCGAACGCGGTCACGGCGGGATCGATTTCGGCGACCGTGATCTCTCCGGCCTCGCCCGCGGCGAAGGCGCGGGGGACGGAATAGGTGCCGCCGCCGATATGGTAGCTGGTGAAATCCGGTCGCGGCGCGCGCCGCTCGGAAAGCTCTGCCAGCATGGCGGCGTGTTCGGTGAATTGCACCTCCGGCAGGTCACGCGCGCTGATGCCGTGGGCGAGATGGTCGATCACCATCAGGTGGACGGGGCGTTCGGGGTTGGCCGAAAGGTCATCGACCCGGATGCAGAAATAGCGGCTTTCCACGTCGCAGGGATCGGGCGCGGCGAGCGCGAGGCCGCCAAGCCCGGCGGCGGCGGCCCCGGCGATCAAGGCGATGGGCAGGCCGCGAGAGCGCGCGAGCCAGAAGAACAACAGGCCGGACAGGACGTAGACAATCGTCACCACGACGAGGGTCGCTGCCGACCCCAGCCACGAGATGAAGAAGAACCCGGCCAGCAGCGTGCCCGCGATCGCCCCCACCGCGCCCGAGGCGAACATCGCGCCAAGTGCCGGGCCCGAGCGGCTGGCCGTCGTCACCGCGATCTGGGCCAGAACCGGGGCAGGGACCCCGGCGAAGAACGACGGCAGGAAGAACGCGGCCATGGTCAGCGCCGTGATCCCGCTGACCGGGTCTTGCAGCGCCGCCAGGACCGGCCCCGCCACCGCCGGCAGGATCAGGACAGCACCCGCCGTCGTCACTGCCCCGGCCAGCAGCGCCCCGCCGGTCCAGGCCAGCGCCGAGGCCGCGGGCCTTTCGGCCAGGCGCCCGCCCCACCAATGGCCCGCCGAGAAGCCCGCCAGCACCACCGCGATGACCGACGTCCAGGTGTAGAGCGACATGCCCACATGCGGCGCCAGCATCCGCCCGGCCACGATCTCGACCACGAGGGAAGCCGCCGAGATGCCGCCCTGAAGCAGCACCAGCAACCAAAGCGGTGTCGCACGTGTCATGGTGTTTGGTCCTCCCCGTTCGCGACGGCATGCAAGACCACCACGCGGGCCAGCGCAAGAGGGCTTGAAGTGCCCGGTTTTCGCCTCAAGGCCCATTGCAGCGATTTCTCCAATCGCCTATACGGCCTTGGCGCGGCACCCGTAGCTCAGCTGGATAGAGCGCTGCCCTCCGAAGGCAGAGGCCATAGGTTCGAATCCTATCGGGTGCGCCACTTCACTCCTGTCGTTTTCGAGCTGCTGGCGCTCGGTTTTTCCGACGCCCTCTGCGGCTGGTTTGTCGGTGCGGCTTCTCAGCGCGGCCGGTCCAGGCCCGGCGGATCGGTCAAACCGCGGACAAACCAACGTCCGGCATTGTCTTTGGTGCGCTGATCGCCGAGTTTGCGGCAAAACCAGAAAAGGCCGCCGCGTTTGACCCAGACCGTACACCTCCCGCCGATCCCGGATGCCGACTGGCCCGACCGCATCGCGACACTGCGGTCCGGTTTTGCCGGCACGTTGAATGTCTACCGGGTGATGGCGCATCATCCCGCGCTTCTGGAGGCATGGGCCGGGTTGCGTCAGCACGTGGTCCTCGACACCGCGCTGGGGCTACAGCGGAGCGAAATCGTCATCCTTCGGGCGGGCTATCGGCTGGGCAGTCGCTATGAATGGGCGCAGCATGTCGTGCGCGGGCGCAACTGCGGCCTGACCGATGCGCGCATTCGCGCGATGCAGGGGCCGACCGAAGGGATGGCGCCGGAGGATGCGATCCTGGCGCGGGCCGTTGATCAACTCTTCGATGCCAAGACCCTCGACGCGGAGATGCAGAGTGACCTTGTCGATCTTGTCGGCACGGACGGTATGATGGACCTGATCGCCACAGTCGGGTTCTACACGACCCTCGGGTTCATCCTGAACAGCTTCGAGCCGCCCCTGGATGACGCGATTGCAGATGAGCTTGCGCGAAACCCGCTTGCCCCGGATTGAGGATACCCGGGCAGGCGGACCGATGCGGTGAGGGTCAGTCCTCGAACTCGTCGGACCCCGGCGGCTTCGGGCGGCGGGTCGGCGGGTCGGTCTGCTCGTTGGCGGACCACGGGACGGGGTATTCCAGCCAGCGCTGGATGAAATTCCACGACTGGTGATAGCCGTCATGGGGCAGGGTGCAGGCCGAACAATCCTTGCGCTTCACCCCGTTCTTGTCGGTGAACACCTCGTAGGGGCCGGGGCATTCATAGGCGATCAGCGGGCAATAGCAGAACAGGCAGTTAAATTCGCGCTGCACGCCCTTGTGGCAGGGCAGGAAGGGGCAGGACGTATTGGTAAAGCCCTTGAAGGCTTCGTTGTTGGTGGTGTCCTTCGGTTGCATGCTCGTGTCCCTCTGCTCTTCTGAGTGGCGTCCCTGAATGGCTACCGGAAAGATAAACTGCCGATCGCCCGCGTCGAGTGGATTGTCCGCCGGGACATGACTTCGGCGCGCATCGGACGGGGCCGGCGGCCAGATCAATCCGTGGTGGCAATCATGTGAAAGAAGCTTCCTGTGACCGTGCCGCGGACAGAGCCCGTCTCGGGCATCGGGTTACCCTGGGCGTCATGGATCTTGGCCAGTGGCGCATCGCGCTGGTCGGACAGGGTCGCGTAGTGAAATTCGTGTCCGACCAGGGCCGTTCCCGGCGTGTGGCCCATCAAGGGGGCGTGCAACTCGGCCCGACGGTAGCCGAGGTGCAGGCGGGGCTGGCGGAAGCTCGTGGTGTGGCGCAGCAGGCCGACCATCGGGTGTCCCACACCATCCGCATCGATCAGCGTTTCGCCCAGAACCATGTAGCCGCCGCATTCGCCGTGGACCGGCCTGGTTTCGGCAAAGCGGATCAAGCCGTCGCGGAAGCCCGCGCAGGTGGCAAGGTGGCCGGCATGCAGTTCGGGGTATCCTCCGGGGAGCCACGCGAGGTCAGCCGTGGCATCGGGCGGTTCGTCGGCCAGGGGCGAGAAGGGCAGGATCTCGGCGCCCGCGGCGCGCCACGCCTCGAGGAGGTGCGGGTAGGCGAAGGAGAAGGCCGCGTCGCGGGCGAAGGCGATCCGTTGCGCCGGCGGCTTGGGCCAGGTGCCCTTGTCCTTTGACGCGCCAGGGCGCGCGGCGGCGGTCAGGCCCGCGATATCGACATGGTCGCGCAGGAAGGCCCCGAGCCGCGCGATCACCCGTTCGATGTCGGGCTGCTCTTCGGCCTGCACGAGGCCGAGGTGCCGAGAGGGCAGCTCCAGGTCGCTGCGGCGGGGCAGGGCGCCGAACACCGTGATGCCGAGCGTCGCCATCTCCTCGCGGATCATCATTTCGTGGCGGGCGCCCGCGATGTGATTGAGGATCACGCCCGCCAGCGGCGGTGCATTGGGGTGCTTGGACAGACCATAGGCAATCGCCGCCGCCGTCTGGGCCTGGGCCGCGACGTTGAGGACCAGGACGACGGGCCAGCCGAACCGCTGCGACACCTCGGCGCTGGAGCCGCGGCCACTGACGCCCGGCGCGGCGCTGCCGTCATAAAGGCCCATCGCGCCCTCGGAAATGACCAGGTCGGCCCCCTGCGACATGCCCAGGATTGCGTCCAGCAGCGGCGCGTCCATTGCCCAGAGGTCGAGGTTGAACGAGGGCCGCCCCCCGGCCGCCGCGTGAAAGCCGGGGTCGATATAGTCGGGCCCGTTCTTGAAGGCCTGCACTGTCAGTCCGCTGTCGCGGAGCGCCCGGAGAAGGCCGAGGGTCACGGTGGTCTTGCCGATGCCCGAGGCCGGGGCCGCGATCACGAGGCCCGGCGGCATGGTTGACCGGGACGGGTCATGTCCCGGCACCGCCGCTGGTCCTTCGCCGGATCTGTGTGACTCGGTCATTGCGCCCCTCTTGCCTGGCATCCGGCCCACTTGGTTTGGCCGGGCCAAGGGTGTCAAGGGCATCGGCGGGGCCAGAGGGGTTCCTTCCCGGATGGATGCGGTGCAGAAAGGCGCGGTCACGGAAGCAAGAAGGAGATCGGGCATGGCGGATCGGATCGCAATCACGGGGGCGGCTGGTGGGATCGGGCGCGTCACGGCGAAAACCTTGCGCTCCGCCGGGTATGACCTGCTGTTGATCGACCGCCCCGGATCGGCGCTTGAGGATATGGCCACCCCGCTCGAATCGCCCATCTTTCCGCTCGAAGCGGACGGGGTCGAGGCCGCCCGCGCCGCCCTCGCCTCCGTCGAGGGGCCGATCTACGGGCTGGTGCACCTGGCGGGCACATTTACCCCGGACCGCGAACTTGCCGACACGCCCGGCGTGTGGGAGCGGACGATGGCCGACAACCTCGCGAATGCCTATGACTTCGCCACCGCGATGGAAGACCGCCTGCCGCCCGGTCGCATGGGGCGCATGGTTTTCGCCTCCTCTGTCGCGTACCGGCGCGGGGCCAGGGATTACGTGGCCTACTCGGCGGCCAAGGCCGGGCTTGTCGGGATGACGCGCGCGCTGGCCCGCCGTCTGCGCCGCCGCGCGACCGTCAACGCCATCGCGCCGGGCGTCATCATGACGGATATGTCGGTGCCCTTGGTGACCGAGTCCAAGGATCGCCTGCTCGCCGATATTCCCCTCGGTCGCTTCGGCGCCCCGGAAGAGGTCGCTCCCGCGATTCGGTTCCTGCTGGGATGGGAAGCTGGCTACATCACCGGCCAAACCCTCAATATCGACGGCGGAATGGCGATGAATTGAGGCGACAGCGCGCTCGCGCTTGATTCATGTCAATTCCTCCGACGCATCGATCTGTCAAGTTTGCCTGACAACTATCTGCGTGAACATTGACCGGCGCCTCTGGACCGCGCCGTGGAGGAACCGCCGATGCGCATTGTCTTGATTCATCCGAACTATCACTCCGGCGGGGCCGAGATCGCGGGCAAGTGGTCGCCCGCTTGGGTCGCCTATCTTGCCGGCTTTCTGAAGTCGGGTGGATATACCGATATCCGGTTCATCGACGCGATGACCGATGACCTGACCGAAGATCAGCTCCGCGCCGAACTGGCCAAGGAAGACCACATCGACGTCATCGGCTGCACCGCCATGACGCCCTCGATCTACAAGGCCGAACGCGCGCTTGAGATCGCCAAGGAAATGCACCCCGAGGCCGTCTGCGTCCTTGGCGGCATCCACGGCACCTTCATGTACAACCAGGTGCTGAAGGAAGCCCCCTGGATCGACGCCGTGGTGCGCGGCGAGGGCGAAGCGGTCATGCTGAACCTTGTCGAATCCGTGCATGCCGGCCGCTGGCCCAACGATCGCGGCCAGATCAACGGCATCGCCTATCGCGAAGGCGAGAAGGTGATCGCGACCAAGCCGGAGCCGCCGATCAAGAATGTCGACTCGATCGTGGCCGACTGGTCGGTGCTGGACTGGCCGAAATACATCTACATCCCGCTGAACGTGCGCGTGGCCACGCCGACCATGTCGCGCGGCTGCCCGTTCACCTGCTCTTTCTGCTCGCAGTGGAAATTCTGGCGCGACTACCGCGTGCGCGATCCCAAGCTGGTGGTCGACGAGATCGAGCACCTGATGAAGGAGCACGATGTTGGCTTCTTCATCCTCGCCGACGAGGAGCCGACTATCAACAAGAAGGCCTTCGTCGCTTTCTGCCAGGAATTGATCGACCGCGACCTCGGCATCCACTGGGGCATCAACACCCGCGTCTCCGACATCCTGCGCGATGAAGAGGATCTGCCCTTCTATCGCAAGGCCGGCCTGATCCACATCTCGCTGGGGACCGAGGCGGCGGCACAGCTCAACCTCGACCTGTTCAACAAGGAAACCTCGGTCGCCGAGAACAAGAAGGCGATCCGGCTTCTGCGGGAAAACGGCATCGTCACCGAGGCCCAGTTCATCATGGGCATCGACAGCGAGACGCCGGAAACCATCAACGAAACTTACGAGATGGTCATGGACTGGGGCGCCGACATGGCGAACTGGTCGATGTTCACGCCCTGGCCCTATTCCGACCTCTACCGCGAGATGGAGGACCAGGTCGAAGTCTTCGACTTCGAGAAATACAACTTCGTGACACCGATCATGAAGCCCAAGAACATGGATCGGGGCGAGTTGCTGGACGCGGTGATGAACAACTATCGCCGGTTCTACATGCGCCGGTCGCTGTTCCACTACCCGTGGCAGAAGGACCCGCTGAAGCGCCGCTACCTGATGGGCTGTCTCAAGGCCTTCATCAAGAGTGCGCTGGAACGCAAGTTCTATGACCTCGGCAAGTTCGGCTACTGGGGACCGCAGACCATCAAGAAGCTCAAGTGGAACTTCGACAGCACCAAGAAGCTGGAAGAAAAGGTCGATTTCGGCGACGTGAACGCCTGGAAGGCGCGCACCAAGCGGAAGGAAGAAGAAGCCGAGGCGCGCATGAAGGCCGCCGAGGAAGGTCTGGGCCTGAGCAATGGCGCGGCCAAGGCCTCGGCCAATGGCGCGGTCAAGCAGCCCCTGTCCGAGGATGAGCGCGCCGAGGTGGTGGCCGATCTGCGGGCCCGCGAGAAAGCCCTGGCCGCGGCGGCCTGCGGCGGCGGCGGGGATCAGCAGATGTCCGAAGCGGAGATGGATGCGGCGCTGTCGCGGGTCCATGCCGCCACGACGAACCCGAGCCAGGTGGCCGGCAACCCGCAAATGGACGAAGAGGAACAGGCAGCGGCGCTGCGCTGAGACGCGGCACGCCTGACCCGTTGAAAAAAGGGGGGCGCCCGGCACTTGCCGGGCGCCCTGCCTTGTCAGAAGTCTCTTACGACGCCCAGACGTCGTCCTTGGTGCCATGCTCGTTCAGCGCGCGACTGACCACGAACAGGAAATCCGCAAGGCGGTTGAGATAGGCCTGAACCTCCGGGTTCACCGCCTCCACCTGCGAAAGCGCCACAACGCGGCGCTCGGCCCGGCGCACGACGGTTCGCGCCAGATGGGCGTAGGCCCCGGCGGCATTCACCCCGGTCGGCAGAACGAAACTCGTCAGCGGCGGCTGGCTTGCGTTCAGAGATTCCAGCAACCCTTCGATCCGCTCGGTGGGCGCGGATTTGAACCGCTGCGCCTCGTTGGCCTCTCCCGCCATGTGAAGATCGGTTCCGATATTCAGCAGATCGGTCTGGATTTCGCGCAGCCACCCGTCGAGGTCGCTGTCATCGCGTGCGGCGGTGCGCAGAACGCCGATCACGGCATTGGCCTCGTCGACGGTGCCGTAGGCTTCGATCCGCGGCGCGGATTTCAGCACGCGGCCCGTGCCGATATCCGTTTCGCCGGAGTCGCCCGTGCGGGTGACCACGAGGGTTGGAGCGGTCGATGGGGTCTCGGTGGTCATTTCGGATTTTCCTTTTCGAGGTCAAAGCGCGGCAGGGTGTTGTGAAACAGATAGAACCACAGGCCGGCGTTGGAAACCCCGGTGCTCCGCATCGCCGCGCGGGCCGACCGCCCGCGCCGCCGCTTGACAAGCTCTGCGCCACAGGCACATCACCCTGTGCCCAACCGTTCTGCGAGGTGCCATGACTTACGACCTGCCGCCCGACGATGCACCGCCGCCGATGCCCGACATCAACGTGCCCATTCTCGACCCCGCGCCGCCGCGACGGGCCCGGTCGCTGATGATCCAGGGCACCAGTTCGGACGTGGGCAAGAGCATGCTGGTCGCGGGCCTCTGCCGGGCTTATGCGCGCCGGGGCCTGACGGTCGCGCCCTTCAAGGCACAGAACATGTCGAACAACGCCGCCGTCGCGGCCGATGGCGATCTGCCGCCCGGACCGGACGGCACCGTGCCGCGCGGCGAGATCGGGCGCGCGCAGGCGTTGCAGGCGCGCGCGGCAGGACGGCCCGCCTCGATCCACATGAACCCGATCCTGTTGAAGCCGCAGGCCATGGTGGGCTCGCAGGTGGTGCTGCGGGGCCGCGCCCTCGGCAACTGGCCCGCGCGGCATTACCATAATCTCAAGCCAATGCTGATGCCCGCCGTGGTCGACAGCTACAACCGCACCGCGGCCGAGGCTGATCTTGTGCTGGTCGAAGGCGCCGGGGCCGCCACGGAAACGCATTTGCGACGCTCCGACATTGCGAACATGCGCTTTGCCGAGGCCGTCGATCTGCCCGTGGTCCTGCTGACCGACAATGACCGGGGCGGCGCGCTTGCCGCGATGGTCGGGAGTTGGATGCTCCACACCGAGGAGGAGCGCGCGCGGATCGTGGGCTATCTCGTGAACAAGTTCCGGGGCTATTTCTCGCTTTACGAACCGGCCTGCCAAACAATCACCGAGATGACTGGCTGGCCCTTCCTTGGCGTGGCGCGCTGGTTCGAGGGGGCGGCGCTTTTGCCCGCCGAGGACGCGCTGGCGCTCGAACGGCCGTCACGTTCTGCCGGGGGTGCCCTGAAAATCGCGGTGCCGCAGATCGACCGGGTGGCGAATTTCGACGATCTCGACCCGCTTTCCTCCGAGCCGGGGGTGGACCTTGTCTGGGTGAAGCCGGGCCAGACGATCCCCGTGGATGCCGATGTCGTGCTTCTTCCGGGGTCCAAGACGACGCGCCCGGCGCTGGAAGCGTTGCGCAAGCAGGGTTGGGATATCGACATCCTGTCCCATGTGCGGCGCGGCGGTCGGGTTGTCGGCATCTGCGCCGGGTTCCAGATGCTGGGCCGCGTTGTACGCGATCCCGCCGGGATCGAAGGCGCGCCGGGCGAGACGCCGGGCCTCGGCCTGCTGGATGTCGAGACCACGATCACCGACGACAAGCGCCTGGTCGAGGTGGATGCCGTCGACACCGAAAGCGGGGCGCGCGTCACGGGCTACGAGATGCATATGGGCCGGACGGACGGCCCGGGCCTGTCGCGTCCCTGGCTGCGCCTCGATGGGCAGGACCAAGGCGCGGTGTCGCCTGATGGCCGCGTCATGGGGACCTATATCCACGGGATCTTCGGAACGGTCGAGTATCGCGGCCATTGGCTGGAGGCGATGGGCGGGCGGGCCTCGGGGCTCGATCACGAGGCGCAGATCGAAGCGACGCTCGATGCGCTGGCCGATCAACTCGAAGACGACATGGATCTCGACGCGTTGCTGGCGCTCGCGCGATGACTGGTCGGCGGCTGATGGTGCTCGGCACCGGGTCGGACGTGGGCAAGAGCCTGCTGGTCGCGGGCCTCTGCCGCGCCTATGCGCGCAAGGGTCTGAGCGTGGCGCCGTTCAAGGCGCAGAACATGTCGAACAATGCTGCCGTGACCGCCGATGGCGGAGAGATCGGGCGCGCCCAGGCCTTGCAGGCCCATGCCGCCGGGGTGCCGCTCAGCGTGCATATGAACCCCGTCCTTCTGAAACCCGAGACGGATGTCGATGCGCAGGTGGTGGTGCAGGGCCGCGTCCTTGGCCGCTACTCCGCCAGCGCCTACCAGCGGTTGAAGCCCGAGTTGCGCGCGACCGTCCGCGACAGCCTCGACCGGCTGTCGGCGCAGCATGACCTCGTGCTGGTCGAGGGGGCGGGCTGCGCCGCGGAACGCTACCTGCGCCCGCAGGATATCTCGAACATGGGGCTGGCCGAAGCCGCCGATCTGCCCGCCGTTCTGCTGGGCGACGAGTCGCGCGGCGGGGTCACGGCAGCGGCCATCGGGCACCACCGCCTGTGGAGCGCCGAGGACCGCGCGCGCGTGCGTGGCGTGATCGTGAACAAGTTTCGCGGCGATCCGTCGATCTTTGCCCCAGCGGCGGCGGACATCCTGGCCGAGACCGGCTGGCCCGTCCTTGGCCTGCTGCGCTGGTCGCAAGCCGCCCGCGCGCTGCCCGAGGAGGATTCGCTTGGCTACGGGCGCAAGACGGGGGCAGGGGGCGGCTTTGTCATCGCCGTGCCCGAACTGTCGCGGATGGCGAATTTCGACGATCTGGACCCGCTGATCGCCGAGCCGGGTGTCGATCTGCGTTGGGTCAAACCCGGGCAAGCGATCCCCGGCGATGCCGACGTGGTCCTGCTCTTGGGGTCCAAGACCACGCGCCCCGCGCTTGAGGCCTTCCGGGCCGAGGGGTGGGACATCGACCTGCGCGCGCATCTGCGGCGTGGTGGCCGGGTGGCGGGGCTTTGCGCCGGGTACCAGATGCTGGGCCAGGTGGTGCGCGACCCGGACGGGATCGAGGGCGCGCCGGGCGATACCCCGGGCCTGGGCCTGCTGGAGATCGAGACCACGATCGCCGCCGAGAAACGGTTGGTCGAGGTCGAAGCGCAGGACAGCATCAGCGGCACGCGCGTCACCGGCTACGAGATGCATATGGGCCGGACGGAGGGGCCGGGCCTGACCAAGCCATGGCTCAGGCTGGAGGGCCGGGATGAAGGCGCTGTGTCGGGCGATGGCCTCGTGTCAGGGTGCTACCTGCACGGGCTGTTCGCGTCGGACTCTTTCCGACAGCATTGGCTGACGCAAATGGGCGGGCAGGCCTCGGGCGCGGGGCATCGCGCGCGGCTCGATCAGGCGCTGGATGATTTCGCGGACGAGATCGCCGCCGATCTCGACCTCGACGCCTTGCTGGCCCTTGCGCGCTAGCGCGGCAGGCCTTGGCAAGGCGACGTCAATCGGACGCGGGGCCTTTGATCTGCAAGGGCAACCCCGCGACGACGAACTGCACCTCGTCCGCCACGACCGCCACGCGCTGGTTCAACCAGCCCTGCGCATCGCGGAACGCGCGGGCCAGCGCGTTTTCCGGCACGATGCCCATGCCCACCTCGTTGCTGACAAGGATCACCGGGCTGGTCTGGCGCGACAGGGTCTCGATCAGGGTCTTGGCTGCCGGTTCCCACTCCCGCCCATCCAGCATCAGGTTCGACAGCCAGAGCGTCATGCAATCGACAAGCCTCGGGCCGCGGCCGTCGGTCTGATCCAGTACCTCGGCAAGGTTCACCGGCTCTTCGATCGTGGTCCAGCCGTCGCCGCGATCGGCGATATGGCGGTCGATCCGATCGCGCATCTCGTCGTCATAGACGCGGGAGGTGGCGATATAGATGCGCTCGCCCGGAAACGACCGTGTGCGGGCCTCGGCATGGCTGCTTTTGCCCGAGCGCGCGCCGCCGGTGACAAGGATGATCTGGCTCAAATCGGTTTCTCCCCACTCGGTGGAACGCTGCGTCGGTGTTGTGTCGGAGATGCCATTCCTGCCACCCGACTCCAAGCCATGATTTTCTGAGATCCAAGGCTCTCCGGTCCAGCCTGTTGTGCCGTCTCTAACAGCCCTTGGAGGGCGCTGCTTGTGACCTGACGAAAGGCATTTATCACGCCGTCGGGCAAGCCGACGACATGGCGAAGGGTCGGACGGGTCAGGACGGGTAGAACAGGGCAGACAGAACGTAGTCGTCGGGCAAGGACAGGTTTGGCGGCATGCTACGGCCCTGCGCGATCTGCGCAGGGAGAAGCCCCGTGTGCGGCCCTTCGGGCGGGGTGGTGCCGGGCGGCGACATGGGCGTGTCGACCTCGGCGCGCAGGCAAGGGGCCTCGACCACCCGCACGGGGCTGGCCGACAGCACCGCTGGTCCGATGCGCTCAAGGCAATCCGGCCAGGGCGTCCCGCACTGGGGCGCGATGGCGTCGGACAGCTCCGCCGAGCAGCGCAGGGTGAACCGGGCGACACGCCGCCCGAGGCCAAGATCGAAGCGACGCCCGCCTGCGTCACGCGCCAGAAGGCTCTCCGCGTCCGGCCCCAGGTCGGTTAGTTCCGCCGGGCCGCGCTGCCCGGCGCGCCCTTTGGGCACGGCCAGGGCAATCACCGGCGCGTCCTCGGGGCGCTGGATCTCGAACGCGGTCAGGTAAGTCGCCGCCTTGACGCGCAGGGCCGCGCGGGGCGTTTTCACCGTCAGGACAGAGGCGGCGCGATCCGTCTCGAACGGCTCGTCCGGGGCGCGCAGGACCTCGGCCACCGCGCCATGGACGCCGACCGCGAAGCGGCCCTCGGCGGCAGCGAACCGGGCCGCCACCTCGTCCAGAAGGCGCTCGCCCTGCCAGTCGAGGCGTCGGACGGTCAGACCCATTTCGGCCGCACGCCCGGGCAATTCGGCCCAGACGCTTTCGCGATAAGCGTCGCTGGCGCGGCCCCATTCCGCGATCTCGTCCAGCGTGCGGGCGCAGCCGATGCAACGCCCGACCGCCGCGTCGAAGACACAAACCCCGAGACAGGGGGTGGTTGGTGGACGCCGGGCCTCGAGCGTCATTGCGCAGCCCCGTCGCGGGCGCGGATCTGCGTCGTGGCGATGTGGCTGCTGCGGTCGGTCATTCCCAGCTCCTTCGGCATGGCTGGTCGTGCCGGGTGGAACATAGCGCGGCCCTTGCGTCGCGCAATCACCGTCAGAGGCGCGATCCGCTGAAGACGGGGCGCGGCAACGGGCTGGTCAGATGCGGGGCCATGACCAGTGCAAAGCCCAGCCAGCCGAGGCACCAGAGCGCCGCGGACAGGTCGAGCAGGCCAGCCATGCGGGCCGGTACGGCGCAAAGGATCAGCAGATAGGCCATGCCAACGCCTGCGCGCGCCTTCAACCCTTCCGCGGTGCGGTGGGCGAAGACCCGCGCGCCCAGCCCCATGAAATGCCCCCCCATCGCCCCGAGGACGAGGGCATGCTGTGCCTCGGCTGGCGCAAGGCCGATGCCAAGCAGCGAGAGGCCCCAGAGGACAAGGCCCACGGGCACCCAGACGCAGGCAATCGTCAGGATCGCGAGGAGCACGTCCCGGCCCGCCGGGGCCAAGGGCCACGTGGCGATGTAGAGGAGCATCAAAAGCCCCGCAGCGATAAGGGCGAAGGAGGCAGCGTCGATCGCGCCATAGGAAAGCGAGGCCGCCGCCGCCGCGACCGCGACAAGGGTAAGGCGGCGCGGCAGGGCGGGAACGGCGCGCACCGTGCGTCCCTCCCATTTCGCGGCGTAGTCGAGAAAGGCCGGCACCATGCGCCCGCCGATATGGATCAGCATGGCGGCAAAGCCGAGAACGGCGATGGCGGGAAAGGCGGGATGAAACGCGCCGGTTGCCATGAACAGAATCCAGGTGCCGGAAATCGCGCCGCCAACCATGGCAACGGCGATGAAGATGGGTTGCCAGCCCTTGCCCGCCCGCCTAGCCTCGATGAAAAGAAGGGCCGCCACGCTCCAGAAGAACGCGACCGAGCACAGCGCGGCAATCCATGCGGGCAAGGCCGGGAGCAGGAGCGCGACGCGCGCGCCGACCCAGAGCAGGGCGAGCAGGGCCACGGGCAGGCCCTGGATCGGGGCGCGGGCGGTCCAGCTGCTGATCGCGCTGCACAGGTAGCCCGCAAGCGCCGCGCCGCCGAACCCGAAGGTCATCTCGTGAATGTGCCACGACAGCGGATCGGGCAGGCGCGCGATGACCGACGGCGCCCATTGCCAAAGCGCCACCGCACCCGCTGCCCAGAGCGCGGCGAGCAGGAACATGGGCCGGGCCGCCGCCGCAAGAAACCCGCGCTGCGGCCAGGTTCTGTCGAATGCTTTCGGTTCGCTGCCCACCTTGGTGCCTCTGGATTGCCGATATCTCACAAGTGCCCGATGCGGGGCGCCCTGGTCGCTGTCATGACGCAGGACATAGGAGAATGCGACAGGACTCCACAATGGGCGTTGCGTTTTCTGCGACTGCTCCGCGCATTCTGCGCATGGCTGTCCATTTAATCTGACATAGGTGGGCCGGGATGGGCGCTTTGATCTTGTCACCACCGGCGTGCCATGGGATGACCCCATGCGCCGTGGCATCGCCCCGCGGCGCGTGACAGACCTCATCGGCGGCGGACCCATGCCCTACAGCTACGAAACAGACGGCGCGGCGATCTATGCCGAAAGCTTCGCGACCATCCGTGCCGAGGCCGATCTGGCGCGCTTCGACAGGGACGAAGAGCAGGTCGCCGTCCGGATGATCCACGCCGCCGGGATGGTGGGGCTGGAAAAGCACGCCCGGTTCTCGCCCGGCATGGTCGCAGCGGCCCGAGATGCGCTGGAGGCAGGCGCGCCGATCCTGTGCGACGCGCGCATGGTCAGCGAGGGCGTGACGCGAAAACGCCTGCCAGCCGCCAACGAGGTGATCTGCACGCTGCACGACCCGCAGGTGCCGGATCTGGCCGCGCGCCTTGGCACCACCCGGTCGGCGGCGGCGCTGGAGCTGTGGCGGCCGCATCTGGCGGGCAGCGTCGTGGCCATCGGCAATGCCCCCACGGCGCTGTTCCACCTGCTCGAGATGCTGGAGGACCCCGAGTGCCCGCGCCCCGCCGCGATCATCGGCTGCCCGGTGGGGTTCGTCGGGGCGGCGGAGTCGAAGGATGCCCTTTGGGCCGCTCAGCCCGCGCCCTGTCTGATCATCGAGGGGCGCCTGGGGGGCAGCGCGATTACCGTCGCCGCCATCAACGCCATCGCGAGCCGCGCGGAATGAGCGTGGGACGGAAAATCGGCACGATCCATGGCGTCGGGCTTGGCCCCGGCGATCCGGAGTTGATGAGCGTTCGCGCCGACCGCCTTGTGCGCGGGGCCGCCCATGTGGCGTTCTTCCGCAAGGCCGGACGGGCGGGGCGCGCCCGCGCCATCGTCGAGGGGATGCTGCGTGCCGATGCCTCCGAAATCGCGATGGAATACCCGGTCACGACCGAAATCCCCTTGGACGATCCGGCCTATGCCGCCTGCCTGTCCGAGTTCTATGAACATGTCGCGGCCCGGCTGCGCGACATCGCACTGGCGGGCGAGGATGTCGTGGTTCTGTGCGAAGGCGATCCGTTTTTCTACGGCTCGTTCATGCACCTCTACACGCGGCTGAAGGATGACGTTCCGGTCACGGTCGTGCCTGCCATCACCGGCATGTCGGCGGCCTGGACGGCGACGGGGATTCCCGTGACCTGGGGCGACGACGTGCTGACGGTTCTGCTCGGCACCATGCCCGAGGCAGAGCTTGCGCGGCGCATGGGAGATTCCGACGCCATCGTGGTCATGAAGGTCGGGCGCAACCTGCCCAAGGTGCGCGCCGCGCTGGAAACGGCGGGGAAGCTCGACCGCGCCTGGCTGGTGGAATGCGCCAGCATGGATGACGAAACCGCCGTTCCGCTGGTCGAGGCGGGCAACCGTGCGGCGCCCTATTTCTCCATCGTCATCGTCCATGGCCAGGGGCGGCGGCCATGAGCGGCTGGGTCGTCATCGCGGGTCTGGGGCCGGGCGACGAAGACCTGGTCACGCCGGAGGTGCGGCAAGCCCTGTCCGAGGCGACGGATATCGTGGGTTACATTCCCTATGTGCGGCGTGTGCCGGCCCGCCCCGGCCTGACGCGCCACGAGACCGACAATCGCGAGGAGCTGGACCGGGCGCGCCACGCGCTGCAGATGGCCGAAGACGGCCGGCGCGTCGTCGTCGTCAGTTCGGGCGACCCGGGTGTTTTCGCAATGGCCTCCGCCGTGTTCGAGGCGGTCGAGACCGGGCCAGACCGCTGGCGCGCCCTCGACATCCGGGTCTTGCCCGGCATCACCGCGATGCTGGCCGCGTCCGCGCGGATCGGGGCGCCGATGGGCCATGATTTCTGCGCCATCAACCTCAGCGACAACCTCAAACCGCAGGCGCTGATCGAAAAGCGCCTTCGGCTCGCCGTCGAGGCGGATTTCGCCATCGCGCTTTACAATCCGCGCTCCAAGGCCCGGCCCGAGGGCATGGGCCGCGCGCTCGACCTGTTGCGAGAGGTTTGCGAGCCGTCGCGCGTTCTGGTGTTCGCCCGGGCCGTGTCGACACCGGAGGAACAGTTGCGCGTTGTCCGCCTGAAAGATGCCGCGCCGGAGATGGCGGACATGCGCACCGTGGTCCTGATCGGCTCCTCCGCGACGCGGATCATCGACCGCGACGGCACGCCCTTCGTCTATACCCCGAGGTCGGTGCCGGAATGAGCCAGCCAGCCCAAGACCTCCTCCACGTCATGGGCCTCGTGCCGCTCCGGCTGGGGCGGCCGGTCGATCATCAGCACGGGCAGGTCCAGCGCACGGGCCGCGGCGATCTTGGCATAGGCGCCCGTTCCCCCCGCGTTTTTCGACACGACAAGGTCAACGCCGTAGCGTTCCATCAGGGCGCGGTCCGCTGCCTCGTCGAAGGGGCCGCGATCGACGATGACCTCGGCCTCGGGAAAGGGCAGGGGGTGGCTGGGCGGATCGACCAGCCGCAGCAGGTAGCGATGCTGCGGGTTGGGCGCGAACTCGGCCAGGTGCATCCGTCCCACGGCCAGCATGACGGTCATCCGGGGCCGGTCGAGCGTCGCCACCGCGCCCGCGATATCAGGCACGCGCTGCCAGCGGTCGCCGGGCATGGGCTGCCACTCGGGCCGTGTCAGCGCAAGAAGCGGAACATCGGCCATCGCGCAGGCCTCGACGGCATTGCGGCTCATCTGCACCGCGAACGGGTGGGTCGCGTCGATGACATGGGTGATCCCCGCCTCGGCAAGGTAACGCGCCAGCCCCTCGGCCCCGCCGAACCCGCCGACGCGCTGCGGCAGAGGCTGGCGCAAGGGGCGCTCTACCCGGCCCGCGAAGGAGACCGTGCCGACCATGCCACGCTCCGCCACGGCGCGGGCGAGCGCGGTGGCCTCGCTCGTGCCGGCAAGGATCAGGAGGGTCTGCGTCATGGCTGAGGCTCCGTGGCTTACCATCGTGGGTCTGGGCGAAGATGGCCCGGACGGGTTGCCGCCCGCAAGCCGTCGCGCGCTGGATGCGGCAGAGGTGGTCATGGGCGCAAGGCGGCATCTTGCACTGCTGGGCGATCTGGCCGCCGAGACGATCGAGTGGCCGGTGCCCTTTGCCGATGGCCTGCCCATCCTGATGCGCTTGCGAGGGCGGCGCGTGGTCGTTTTGGCCTCGGGTGATCCGTTCTGGTTCGGCGCAGGCGCCGTCATCGCGCGCAAGCTGGATCGCGACGAGTGGCGCGCCGTGCCGGGGCCTTCGAGTTTTTCGCTGGCCGCCGCGCGCCTCGGCTGGCCGTTGGAGCGCACGTTTTGCCTTGGCCTGCATGCCGCGCCGCTCTCCCGGCTGAAGCCGCATCTCGCGCCGGGTGTGCGCGCGATTGTCCTGCTGCGGGATGGCGAGAGCGTCATGGACCTCGCCCGCTACCTGGCGGAAGAAGGGTTCGGGGCAAGCGACCTGACGGTCATGGAGGCCTTGGGCGGCCCGCGCGAACGCCTGACCGAGGCCAAGGCCGAGACCTTGACGGATGCCGGGTTCGTCCACCCGGTTGCCGTTGCGGTCGAGGTGGCCGGCGAGGGCGCACCGCTGCCCTGCGCCTCCGGACTCGCGGACGATGTCTTCGACAGCGATGGCCAGATCACCAAGCGCCCGGTCCGCGCGCTGGCCCTGTCGGCGCTGGCGCCGCGTCCGTTCGAAACGCTTTGGGATATCGGCGGCGGGTCGGGCTCTGTCGCCATCGAATGGCTGCTGTCGCATCCGACGACCGAGGCCATCAGCATCGAGGCACGCTCCGACCGTGCCGCGCGCATCCGCAACAATGCCGACCGATTGGGCGTGGACCGTCTGCAGATCGTCGAAGGGGAGGCCCCGACGGCGCTGGACGGCCTTCCCTTGCCGCAGGCGGTGTTCATCGGGGGCGGCTTGTCCAACGATCTCCTCATCGACCTGACCACCCGGCTCGCGCCGGGCACGCGCCTTGTGGCCCATGCGGTCACGCTGGAGTCCGAGGCGCTGCTGACGGGGTGGTCGGGCCGCCTGGGCGGAACGCTCCTGCGCATCGCGCTGTCCGAGGCCGCGCCCCTTGGGCCGAAGCGCGGCTGGAAATCGGCCTATCCGGTGGTGCAATGGCAGGTCGTACTGTGATCGTCG
Organism: [Roseibacterium] beibuensis; assembly: GCF_039542305.1. Lineage (NCBI taxonomy): Bacteria > Pseudomonadati > Pseudomonadota > Alphaproteobacteria > Rhodobacterales > Roseobacteraceae > Roseicyclus > [Roseibacterium] beibuensis. The sequence goes on from NZ_BAABHW010000001.1 coordinate 1,095,884, forward strand.
CGGGGTTCGGATTTCGGGCGTCTGCCACCCGCGACAGCCTCGCGGATGCGCTGAGCCGGGCGGGTGGCCAGACCGGCCTGTCGGCTCTCGCCACCGCCGAGGACAAGGCGCAAACGGCGGCCTTCACCAGTTTCGCGACGGAGCTCGGCCTGCCGGTCCATGCGGTTGACGCGGCCACCCTCTCGCGGCAGGAGACGCGCACGCAATCCAAGCCGTCGCGCGCGGCGCGCGGAACCGGCAGCGTGGCCGAAGCGGCGGCGCTGGCTGCAGCGGGGCCGGGCGCGCGCCTGCTGGCCCCGCGCGTGGTGTCGCAGGATGGCCTTGCGACCTGCGCTCTGGCGAAAAGGGACGAGACATGACCGTGCATTTCATCGGCGCCGGGCCGGGCGCTGCCGATCTTCTGACACTCCGGGGTCGTGACCTGATCGCGCAATGCCCGGTCTGCCTCTATGCCGGGTCGCTGGTGCCCGAGGCCGTGCTGTCCCATTGCCCCGAGGGGGCGCGGATCGTGAACACGGCGGCGATGGACCTCGACGCGATCATGGCCGAGATCGCGGCCGCCCATGACGCGGGGCAGAATATCGCGCGGCTGCATTCCGGCGACCTGTCGGTCTGGTCCGCGATGGGGGAACAGTTGCGCCGCCTCGACGCCATGCAGATCCCCTATACCGTCACGCCCGGCGTGCCGTCCTTCTCGGCCGCCGCAGCCGCCCTTGGCGCGGAACTGACGCTGCCGGGCATCGCGCAATCGGTGGTCCTGACCCGCACGCAAGGCCGCGCCTCCTCGATGCCCGAGGGAGAGACGCTGGCCGCTTTCGGCGCCACGGGCGCGACGCTGGCCATCCATCTGTCGATCCAGAACCTGGGCCGCGTGGTGGCCGAGTTGACCCCGCATTACGGCGCGGAGTGTCCCATCGCCGTCATCTGGCGTGCAAGCTGGCCGGACGAGCGGATCGTGCGCGGGACGCTTTCGACCATCGAAGACGCGATGCCCGACGGGATCGAGCGCACCGCACTGATCCTCGTGGGGCGGGCGATCGGGGCAACGGGATTTGCCGAAAGCCGTCTCTACGCGCCGGATTACGACCGCCGCTACCGTCCGCAATCGGCCGACAGCCCATGGGCAGGATGGAGCGATGGAGATGACTGACAGTCACTTTCGTCCGGGCCGGGTGGATTTGGCCCCCGAAACGGTGCGCTTTACCGTCATGGCCACGGCGCTCAGACCTCACCTGACCGCAGGAGGGACCGCATGACCGGGTTCGTCAGTTTCGTTGGGTCCGGTCCGGGCGATCCGGAGCTTCTGACGCTGAAGGCGCTGGACCGGCTGAAGCGCGCGGACGCGATCCTGTATGACGACCTGTCTGCCGGTCCGATCCTGTCGCATGCAAGGCCGGATGCGGAGCTTGTGCCTGTCGGCAAGCGGGCCGGGCGGCCATCGCCCAAGCAGGAGCATGTCAGCCAGTTGCTGGTGGATCATGCGCTTGCCGGGGGGCGGGTCGTGCGCCTGAAATCCGGCGACAGCGCCCTGTTCGGGCGGCTGGAAGAAGAGCTGATCGCGCTGCGCGCCGCGGACATCCCCTTCGAGATCGTGCCCGGCGTGGCCTCTCCCTTCGCGGCCGCCGCCGCCGCCGCGATCCCCCTGACCCGGCGGATGAGCGCCCGGCGGGTGCAGTTCATCACCGGGCACGATGTCTCCGGCGGCTTGCCCAAGGATCTGAACCTCGCGGCGCTGGCCGACCCCATGGCCTGCACCGTGGTCTTCATGGGCAAACGCACCTTTCCGCTGCTGGCCGACATGCTGATGGCGCATGGCATGTCCCCCGACACACCCGCCATGCTGGCCGAGGCCGTGGGCACGCCCGACGCCGCCTATAGCCGCAGCACGCTGGCGACCCTGGCCAGGCAACTGGCCGCCGGGCGCAGCGACAAGCCCGCGCTGATCTTCTACGGCGCGCTGGCCGAGGGCTATGACCGTGATTGACCTCTGGCTGATCGGGATCGGCACCGGCAACCCGGCTCATGTGACGCTGGAGGGGCGGGCCGCGTTGCGGGATGCGGGCTTGGTGCTGGTGCCGCGCAAGGGGCCGGGCAAGGCCGATCTCGCGGATCTCCGGCACAAGATTCTTTCCGAGAGCGGCAGTACCGCACCGGTGGCCGAGTTCGACATGCCGGTGCGTGACGAAAGCCTGCCCTATGCAGACCGGGTCACGCGCTGGCACGACGAGATCGCGCGCATCTGGGCCGACACCATCGCCGCCAACCAGCCGGATGGCCCCGTTGCGCTGCTGGTGTGGGGCGATCCGGGGCTGTACGACTCGACCCTGCGGATCGCGGACCGGCTGTCGCCCCGGCCCACTCTCCGCGTTGTGCCGGGGATCACCGCCTTGCAAGCGCTGACGGCGGCGCATGCGATCCCGTTCAACACGGTCAACGGGACGGTGACGGTCACCACCGGGCGGCGGCTGCGTGACCATGGCTGGCCCGCAGGTGCCGAGACGGTCGTGGTGATGCTGGACGGGGAATGCAGTTTCCAGCACCTGCCGCCCGAGGGGTTGCATATCTGGTGGGGCGGGTTCCTTGGCATGGCCGAGCAGGTGCTCCAGTCCGGTCCACTGGCCGAGGCCGGCCCGCGCATCATCGCCACACGGGCCGAGGCGCGCGCGCGGCATGGCTGGATCATGGATACCTATTTGCTGCGCAAGACGCCGGGCTGATCCGCCGACCCTTCCGCCGGTCGTTGCAATCGCTTTGAAGCCAGAAAAGAAAGGCGGTTTTGCGCGGGCGGATTTCCCCCTAGAAGGGCAGCATGACTATCCTGACCATCACGCTCAACCCCGCGCTGGATCTTGAAACCGAAACCCCGCGTCTCGTGCCGGGGCGCAAATTGCGCTGTGCCGCGCCGCGTCGTGATCCGGGCGGCGGCGGGATCAACGTGGCGCGCGGGATCGCGATCCTTGGCGGGCAAGCGGATGCGGCAATCGCCTTGGCCGGCCCGGTCGGGCAGGGGCTCGTCCAGCGATTGGAGAAGCAGGGAATCCGGGTGCACCATCTGCCCGCCCCGGGCGAAACCCGGCAGAACCTGTCGGTGATCGAAACCGAAACAGGCCAGCAATTCCGCTTCATCTTCCCCGGTCCCGAGTGGTCGGCAAGCGATGTCGACCGGCTGATGGTCGCCCTGCCGGGCCTGGCCCTTGCGGGCGATTACGTGGTGCTGTCGGGATCGCTGCCGCCGGGGGTCGAAGCGGGTGTGCTGGTCGAACTGGCGCGCGTCTTGACCGCGCGTGGCGTGCGCGTGATCGCCGACACGTCCGGTCCGGCGCTGACCGCCTTGGCCTCGGCACGGTTGAACCTCGCCATGCTGCGCATGGACAGCGCCGAGGCCGAGGAGCTGCTGTCGCGGGACCTGCCGCATCCTCTGGACAGCGCGAAGATGGCCGAAGGCCTCGTGCAGGACGGCGCGGCCGAGATCGTCATTCTCGCACGCGGGGCCGAAGGCTCGGTCCTGGTCTCGAAAGAGGGGCGCTGGTTCGCCCCGGCCGCCGATGTGCCCGTCGCCTCGGTGACCGGGGCAGGGGACAGTTTCGTCGCCGGGGCCGTGCTCGCGCTGTCGCGGGGGCACCCCCTGCCGGAGGTGTTGCAATGTGGTGTCGCGGCGGCCAGTTCCGCCGTCACCACCGAGGCGACAGAGCTTTGCGACCGCGCGGTTTATGAACGGCTTCTGCCGCTCTGCGCCGCGCGGCCTGTGTGACGCGCGCCTATTCCGCCGCGTCGCGCTTGGGCAGAACCCAGTCGGGCCGGGGGAAGTGGCAGGTATAGCCGTTCGGAACCCGCTCCAGGTAATCCTGGTGGTAATCCTCGGCCTCCCAGAAATCGCCGACCGGTTCGACCTCGGTCACGACCTTGCCGGGCCAGAGGCCGGACGCGTTGACATCGGCAATCGTGTCGAGGGCGCATTGGCGCTGATCCTCGTCGACGTAGTAGATCGCCGAGCGATAGCTCATGCCCATATCGTTGCCTTGCCGGTTCCTGGTGGTCGGGTCGTGGATCTGGAAGAAAAACTCCAGGAGACGGCGGTAGCTGGTCTTGGCGGGATCCAACCAGATCTCGATGGCTTCAGCGTGGGTGCCGTGATTGCCGTAGGTGGCGTTGGGCACATCGCCGCCGGTATAGCCCACGCGGGTCTTTTCCACGCCGGGCATGCGCCGGATCAGATCCTGCATACCCCAGAAGCAGCCGCCCGCCAGAACCGCGCGTTCAAGTTGGGTGCTCATGCGATGTCCTCCACCTGGTCGAGATAGTCGCCATATCCTTCCGCCTCCATGTCGTCACGATGAACGAACCGCAAGGAGGCCGAGTTGATGCAGTACCGCAGCCCGCCCCGATCCCGCGGACCGTCGGGAAAGACATGGCCCAGGTGGCTGTCGCCATGGGTCGAGCGGACCTCGGTGCGGATCATGCCGTGGCTGAGGTCGCGCAGTTCGGTGACATGGGCCGGTTCGATGGGCTTGGTGAAGCTGGGCCAGCCGCAGCCGGACTCGTACTTGTCCGACGACGCGAAGAGCGGCTCGCCCGAGACGATGTCGACGTAGATGCCAGGTTCCTTGTTGTCGAGATACTTGCCCGTTCCGGGGCGTTCGGTGCCGTTTTGCTGGGTGACGCGGTATTCCTCCGGGTCCAGCGCGGCAATGGCGTCGGGGTCTTTCGTGTAGCGTGACATGCGCGTGTCGTCCTTTCCTCCGTTCCCCCGAAATATGGGGGACGGCGGGTGATTGTCCAAGCGCGCGACGATCACGTCTCGGCGCACTGGTATGAAAAAAGCCCCGGCAGGGTGCCGAGGCTCGAAAGGAACGTCATGGGTCTTGATGGGCGGGCCTGACGGTGGCCTTCCTTCGAGTGAGTCCGTTCAGGACCCCCAGCTGCGGACCGGGCCGCAATCCATGTGCACGAAGTTGGAGCCCGAATACCGCCCGACGCCACCGGCGTTGCAGGCACGACCGGCCTGATAGATCTGCCCGACCGAGCGCGATTGCAGCTGGATGTCGGCGGCCTGACCCTGGATGTGGAGCGAGTTGCGCGCGACACCGGAGGACCGGCGGCGCAGCATCGCGTTGGTTTCCGGGCTGCGGTAGCCCGACAGGAGCGTATAAGGCTCGGACGTGTCCATCAGGCTGTGCGCTGCTGCCAGAATGTCGATGGTGCGCGCGTCGATCGTGTGCACCTGATCGTTGCGCCAGTCGCGCATGAAGTAGTTGATCTCTTCCAGGGCCGGGGCGACGTATTCGCCCTCGATCCAGTAAATCATGTTCAGGCTTTCGCCCGCGCGACCGTTGTACATGCGGATCCGGCGGATATCGCCCGCGCCGCGCAAGAACCCCGTCGCGTTTGCCATCACAGGTGCCGCGGCAACAGTGCTCGCGGCGAAGGCGCGCAAGACTGCGCGTCGCGAAAAAGTCATGTCCGTCATGAGTTCGTTTGCCCCTTGTTTGCCCGTTCCATCAGCACTGGCCGCTGTTGTCGCGACCTTGTTACTTGTCAGTGCCTTCCCCGCAGGCTGTGTGGGATGAATGACACAATCGAAATCTTTCTTAAAGTGCCGAACGGCGCCTCCTGTTGATCATTCCGAATTTAGGCGGGATTTCGCCCATTTGGCAGGGAATCGCCGGCTGTTTGACGCGGATCGCACGCTCACGGCCGGTCGATCTTGTCGCTGTCCGGCAGGGTCGCTTGTGCGGCGGTCTGGTCAAGGTCTGGCGGGAAACCCCCATTGTGTCCCCCGGTGTACAGGACAAAACTTGCTAAATTGTGAATCGACTCGCGAAGAAAATGATTCTGTAGTGTGTTGAGGGAACATGCAGAATTGACGGCGCGCATTCTTACAGGACGAGGTTTGACACTATGGCAATGACATTCGCGACACGACCGCTCTTCGCCTTGGCGTTGGCGGCCCTGCCGTTGGCCGCGCCTGTTGCAGGCGGGCTGACGGTCACGCTGGGGGCCGCACCTGCCCAGGCACAGGCCTTTTCGGCGCAGCGTCAGGCCATCGCCGAGGCATCCTCGGAGATCGAGGGGCTGGCGGCCTTTTACCGGGAACGCGATTTTCAGCCGGTCTGGACCAGTTCCGAGGCCATAGATCGTCGCAACGCCCTGATCGCGGCCCTGCAGGAAGCGGGCAATCATGGCCTGCCCACGGATCGCTATGACATCGACGCCCTGATCGAGACCTTCCGCGCGGCCGACAACCCCTATGCGCGCGGTCAGGCCGACGTGATGGCGTCGCGCATGTTCCTGCAATACGCCAGCGACGTGCATTCCGGTTTCCTCGAACCCGGCGACATCATCTCGGACATCTTTCAGGAATTGCCGCGTCCCGACCCGAACGAGCTGATGACCGAACTGGTCGAGTCGAACCCCTATTCGTTCATCGCCCACCTGGCGCCGCAGGATCCGGGCTATACCCGCCTGATGCGCGTGAAGCTGCGCCTTGAGCAACTGGCGCGGGAAGGTGGCTACGGGCCGACGGTGCAGGCCGGTTCCCTGCGTCCGGGCGATACGGGTGCTGCCGTGATCGCGCTGCGCGACCGCCTGATGGCCATGGGCTATCTCGACCGCTCGGTCACGGCGACCTATGACGCGCTGTTGCAGAGCGCGGTGGTCGAATTCCAGATGGATAACGGCATCACCCCCGACGGTGTGGCCGGGGGCGACACGATCCGCGCGGTCAACCGCTCGGTCGAGGATCATTGGAACGAGGTTGTTCTGGGGATGGAACGCCACCGCTGGCTGAACACCGGCGGCGACGTGCCCGAGCGCATGATCTTCGTGAACCTGACCGATTTCCACGTCCGCGTGATCGACGATGGCGAGACGACCTTCGTCACCCGCTCGGTCGTGGGGGCCCGGGACCGCCAGACGCCCGAGTTCTCGGACGAGATGGAGCACATGGTCATCAACCCAAGCTGGTACGTGCCGCGCTCGATCGCGATGCGCAGCTACATCCCGAACATCCTGGCGGGCGGATCGACCTACATGCAGGTTCTGTCGAACGGTCGGGTCATCAACCCCGCCGCCGTGGACATGAGCCGCTACTCGGTGTCGAGCTTCCCGTTCGACCTGCGCCAGCCGCCGGGGCCGCGCAACGCGCTTGGCCGGGTGAAGTTCATGTTCCCGAACCGTCACGCGATCTACCTGCATGACACGCCCGAGCAATACCTGATGGAGCGTGAAGTGCGCACCTTCTCGTCGGGCTGTATCCGCCTCGACGATCCGTTCGATTTCGCCTATCACCTGCTGGCGCGCCAGACGGACGATCCCGAGGGCCTGTTCAACCGCATCCTGAACACGGGCCAGGAAACGCAGGTCGATCTGGAGGAACATATCCCCGTCCACCTCGTCTACTGGACCTCGTGGGTCGATGATGACGGCACGCTCAACTTCCGCGACGACGTCTATGGACGCAACGCGCGGCTGAGCCAGGCGATCCGGAGCCTGGGGGTGGTCATGCCCGACACGGCAAGCTAAGGCTGTCCCCGCAGTTCGAGGCGCGGGGAGCGGCCGGCATGGCCCATAGGATCAAGGACATCGCGGCGGCGCTCGGGGCGGAAGCCTTGGGCGCCGCTGACATTTCCATCACCGGCGTGGCGGAACCGGCCAAGGCCGGCCCGGGCGACCTGGCCCTGGCGATGAGCGAGAGATACGCCGCGGGCTTGGCGGAAGGGGCGGCGCGGGCCGCGGTGATCGGACCGGGCATGGATTGGCAGGCGCTCGGGCTTGAGGCCGCCATCGTCGCGCCGCGCCCACGCTACGCGATGGCGCATCTGACCTCGGCCCTCGACCCCGGACCGCAGATCGCGCCGGGCATTCATCCGACCGCCGTTGTTGACCCCTCGGCCAGCATTGACCTTGGCGCGGCGATCGGACCCTTCGTGGTGATCGGCGCAGGCGTGGTGATCGGGCGCAACGCGCGGATCGCCTCCCATGTCAGCATCGCAGAGGGCACGGTGATCGGCGATGATGCGCTGCTCCATGCCGGGGTGCGGATCGCGGCGCGGGTGCATATCGGCCATCGGGTGATCGTGCAGCCGGGCGCGGTTCTGGGCGGCGACGGGTTTTCCTTCGTCACGCCCGAGAAAAGCCGTGTCGAGGCGACGCGCGAAAGCCTCGGCAAGGCCAGCGCCGAGGAGATCGAGGCGCAAAGCTGGACCCGTATCCATTCGCTCGGCGGCCTTCGGATCGGCGACGATGTCGAGATCGGCGCGAATGCCGCCATCGACCGTGGCACGGTGGCCGACACGGTGATCGGGGATGGCACCAAGGTCGATAACCTTGTCCATATCGGCCATAACTGCCGCATCGGGCGCGATTGCCTGCTATGCGGGCAAGTGGGGTTTGCCGGGTCTGCAACGCTGGGGGATCGCGTGGTCCTGGGCGGGCAATGCGGCGTGTCCGACAATATCGAGATCGGATCGGACGTGGTCGCGGCAGGCGCCACCAAGATCTATTCCAACGTGCCCGCGGGCCGCATGCTGATGGGCAGCCCGGCGGTCAAGATGGACACCCATGTCGAGATGTACAAAGCCCTGCGCCGATTGCCGCGCCTGGCCAAGACCGTCGCAGAGTTGCAGAAAGCCGTTTTCAAGTCCGGCGGGACGCCGTAAACGACGCGCGAAGGCGGCATCGAGGAAGGGCCAATGACCGAGAACGTGCGCGACAAGGTGATCAAGATCATCGCGGAACAGGCGGTTCTGGAGGTGGGGGACGTCAAGATGGACGCCTCGCTGGAAGATCTGGGAATCGACAGCCTCGGGCTGGTCGAGTCGATCTTCGCCATCGAGGAGGCCTTCGACATCCAGGTGCCGTTCAACGCCAACGAACCCGAGCAGAGCGATTTCGATATCTCCTCGGTCGCCGCCATCGTCGGTGCGGTCGAAGGGTTGGTCGCCGAGCAGAAGGGCGACTGAGCCATCATGCGCCGCGTCGTCATTACCGGGCAGGGCACGATCAACGCACTTGGGCATGACGTGCCCTCGACGCTGGAGGCGATGCGCGAAGGCCGCTGCGGGATCGGCCCGCTGGAGTTGCGCGATGTCGAGCGCCTGTCGGTCAAGATCGGCGGGCAGGTCAAGGGATACGATCCCGAGGCCTTGTTCAACCGCCAGCAGATCGCGCTTTACGATCGTTTCACGCAATTCACGCTGATCGCCGCGCACCAGGCCCTGGACGGCTCGGGCCTGAGCTTCACCGGCGATCTCGCGACACGCTCGGGCGTGGTGTTCGGGACCGCCGGGGGTGGGGTGAACACCTGGGACGAGAATTACCGTTCGGTCTACGAGGAAGGAAAGAACCGCGTTCATCCCTTCGTCGTGCCCAAGCTGATGAACAATGCCGCCGCAAGCCATGTCTCGATGGAGTGGAACCTCAAGGGGCCGAGTTTCTCGGTGGCGACGGCCTGTGCCTCGTCCAACCACGCGATGGGGCTGGCGTTTCAATGCCTGCGCTCGGGGGCTTGCGACGTGATGGTGACGGGCGGCTCCGAGGCGATGCTGAGTTTCGGCGGCGTGAAGGCCTGGGAAGGCTTGCGCGTCATGTCCAAGGATGCCTGCCGCCCGTTCAGTGCCAACCGCAACGGCATGGTGCAGGGCGAAGGGGCTGCGGTTTTCATCTTCGAGGAATACGAGCACGCGAAAAAGCGCGGCGCCGAGATCCTGGCCGAGGTCGTCGGGTTCAACATGACTTCGGACGCGGCCGATATCGTCATGCCTTCGAAACAGGGGGCGGCGCGAGCCATTGCCGGGGCCTTGGCCGACGGCAAGCTGAACCCTGAAGAAGTCGGTTACATCAACGCGCATGGCACCGGCACGGCGGCCAATGACAAGGTCGAATGCGCCGCTGTCGCCGATGCGTTCGGCCACCATGCCGACGAGTTGATGATTTCCTCGACCAAGTCGATGCACGGCCACCTGATCGGCGGCACCGGCGCGGTGGAGCTTCTGGCCTGCATCATGGCCCTGAAGGACGGGGTGATCGCGCCCACCATCGGCTACGAGGAACCGGACCCGGAATGCGCGCTCGACGTGGTGCCGAACGAGGCGCGCGAGGCGGAGGTGTCCGCCGTACTGTCGAACGCCTTTGCCTTCGGTGGCCTGAACGCCGTGCTGGCGCTGCGCAAGGCGCCTTGATCAAAGAAAAGGCCCGCCGAACCGGCGGGCCACTTCTGCAATCACTCGAAACCGGCGTTACTGGTCGCTTTCGCCTTCGCCGGCCGCTTCTGCCTGCCGCTCCCGGATGAAGGACATCAGGATCTCGTGGCTGGCTTGCATGTCGTCATAGGCCGCCGTGAAGCCGCGGAGCGATGCGGTCAGTTCAACCGGGGCTCCGGCGATATCACCCGAACCGTCCCGGATCAGTGCGAATAGCTGGATCGTCGCGTCGCCACCGGCCTGGAACATGTCGACCGTTTCCTGGTCCATCTGGACACGCGCCATACAGCCGGATGCATCGCACATGGCGAAGGGAACCGCGCCCGGTTCACCGTCATCCACCCGCAGACGCAGCCCGGGGGGCAGGAAGGTTTCGATCGGCGTCATGAACATGGCGCTGGCAACGTGGCCCTCGGTCGGGTTCAGCGGGGCGTTGACCCGGAACACGGCCACCGCATTGCCTTCGGGATCGCGCAGCAGCTGGAACATTTCGCAGCGTTCCGGGATGGCATCCTCGGCGGAGCGGATGCAGCGAACATCCCAATCGCTGTGCTCGGCCGCAACATAGGCTTCTCCGGGTTCGACTTCGGACCGCTCTTGCGCGATCGCGGCGGGGCTGGTGACCGCAAGCAGCCCGGCTGCGGCGATCAAGCGGGAAATGGTGCGGATCTGGATCATGCGATGTCCCTTCTTGTTGGCGTTTGCCCGTTGCCGTCCGGCAACCTCGGCTGTTCGCTAGCACGAAGTTCGCCAACTGTCAGGGCGTTTTTGACCTGCCAAGCGGAGTGCCGCCATCGTGATTGCGAAGCGCGTTTGGGCGCGGTCCGGCTGGGGCTGAAGCGGCCCCTCGATCGGTCGCAATAGCGAAAGGGTCCGACGAACGGACCCTTTGCATTTTTCTCTCCCTGTCGGACTGGCCGACTTTGTGGGCAGGACGCTATGCCAGAGTTTCCCAGCCGTCAACAGGGCAATGCGGGCTTTTGTTGCAAAGGTTTGCAACCCCTTTTCAAAACGCTTTGGGATTCGTCGGACTCGCCGGGCGCGAGGCCGAAAAAAACGCGCCCGAAGGCGCGGCCAGTGGACAGGAAGGACGGTGCCCAACGACCGAATGGTCCTTGGGACCGGGTTCATGCTGGCATGGCGTGGTTAAGTTTGTATTGTGACCGGCGAAGAATGATCGACACGGGGGCAGGGGCCTGATGGAGAACGGTATTTTCATTGGCGGCGGCGGCGCGGACTATGCCGAGCCGCAGCATCTGCTGCTGAATTACGCCAACCGTCACGGGTTGATCGCCGGGGCCACCGGCACGGGCAAGACCGTCACCCTCCAGATCCTCGCTGAAAGCTTTTCGGCGCGGGGCGTGCCCGTCATCCTTGCCGATGTGAAGGGCGATCTGGCGGGCCTCGGCCAGTCCGGGAGCGAGGGGTTCAAGCTCCATGATGCATTCATGGACCGGGCGGGCAGGATCGGGTTCTCCGACTATGCCTACCGGTCCTTTCCGGTGACTTTCTGGGACCTGTTCGGCCAAAAGGGCCACCCGGTGCGCACGACCGTGGCCGAGATGGGGCCGCTTCTGCTGGCGCGGCTTCTGGAACTGACCGAAGCGCAGGAAGGGATCCTCAACATCGCCTTCCGTGTGGCCGACGAACAGGGCATGGCGCTTCTGGATCTGAAGGATTTGCAGGCCCTGCTGGTCTGGGTGGGTGAGAACCGCAAGGATCTGTCGCTGCGCTATGGCAACGTATCCACTGCCTCGATCGGTGCGATCCAGCGGCGGCTCCTGGTGCTGGAAGGGCAGGGCGGTGACAAGCTGTTCGGGGAACCGGCGCTGGAACTGCACGACCTGTTCCTGACCGATGACGCAGGGCTGGGACGGATCAACATCCTTGCCGCCGACACCCTGATGCAGAGCCCGCGCCTTTACGCGACCTTCCTGCTATGGCTGCTGTCGGAACTGTTCGAGGAACTGCCCGAGGTGGGCGACCCCGACAAGCCGAAGCTGGTCTTCTTCTTCGACGAGGCCCATCTGCTGTTCGAGGATGCCCCCAAGGCGCTGGTCGACAAGGTCGAACAGGTGGCGCGCCTGATCCGCTCCAAGGGGGTGGGGGTCTATTTCATCACCCAGAACCCGGCGGATGTGCCGGACGACATTCTCGGCCAGTTGGGCAACCGGGTGCAGCACGCGCTTCGGGCCTTTACCGCTAAGGACCGGCGCGACCTGCGCCATGCGGCCGAGAACTACCGCGACAATCCGCGCTTCGTCATCGAGGATGCGATCCGCGAGGTCGGCGTGGGCGAGGCCGTGACCTCGATGCTGGAGCGCAAGGGCATCCCCGGCATGGCCGAACGCACCCTGATCCGCCCCCCGTCCAGCCAATTGGGGCCGATTGACGAGGGCACGCGCGCGGCGCTGATCGCGGGCTCCCCGGTGGCGGGCAAGTACGATCGGACCGTGGACCGGGAAAGCGCCTTCGAGATCCTTCAGGCGCGGGCGGCCCAGGCCGCCGCCGAGGCGGAGGAGGCCGAACGCGCCGAGGAAGAGGCAGAGATGGCAGAACGCGAGTATCGCTCGGCGCGGCGCTATTCGGGGGCGCGCGTCTCGCGGTCAAGTTCGCGCAGCATCTCCAGCCGCAGCCGGTCGTCGCGGTCGGATTCGGTCGGCACCGCCTTCGCCAAAAGTTTCGCGCGCCAGTTGGGCACCCAAAGCGGCCGGGCGGTTGTCCGCGGGATCCTGGGCGGGCTGTTCCGGGGACGCTAGGCTGGCCGCGTGATCACGAACCCGCGATTGCAGCGGTTTTCTTAGGCAAATCCGATGCGCCGCACTGACGCATCCACTTGGCCTGCGGAGCCGGTCGGCTTATGGTCCGGTCTACAGACCAAAAGGCATCCCCATGATCGTAGAACTCGGACATTTCGCCCTGATCCTCGCCTTCATGGTGTCGATCTTCCAGATGATCGTGCCGATGATCGGCGCAGCCCGCGGGCTTCCCGGCTGGATGGCCGTGGCCGAACCGGCAGCCACGACGCAGTTTCTGCTGACCGCCTTTTCCTTCGGGGCGCTGACATACGCCTTCGTCACCTCGGATTTCTCGCTCAGCCTTGTCGTGTCGAACTCGCACACGCTGAAGCCGCTTCTCTACAAGATCAGTGGCGTTTGGGGGAACCACGAAGGCTCGCTGTTGCTGTGGGTGCTGATCCTGACCCTGTTCGGAGCCTGCGCGGCGTGGTTCGGGGCCAACCTGCCGCCGACCCTCAAGGCGCGCGTTCTGGCGGTCCAAAGCTCGGTCTCGGCGGCCTTTTTCGCCTTCATCCTTTTCACGTCGAACCCGTTCATCCGGCTCGCCGTACCGCCCTTTGACGGGCAGGATCTGAACCCGCTCCTGCAGGATCCGGGCCTCGCGTTCCACCCACCGTTCCTCTACCTCGGCTATGTCGGCCTGAGCATGGCGTTCTCTTTCGCGGTGGCCGCCTTGATCGAAGGGCGCGTCGACGCCGCGTGGGGCCGCTGGGTGCGCCCCTGGACGCTGGCGGCCTGGGTCTTCCTGACCATCGGCATCGGCCTGGGCAGCTGGTGGGCCTATTACGAACTGGGCTGGGGCGGTTTCTGGTTCTGGGACCCGGTCGAGAACGCCTCTCTCATGCCGTGGCTGATCTCGGCGGCGCTGCTGCACTCGGCCATCGTTGTCGAGAAGCGCGAGGCGCTGAAAAGCTGGACGATCCTGCTTGCGATCCTTGCCTTCGGCTTCTCGCTGATCGGGACCTTCATCGTGCGCTCGGGCATTATCACATCGGTCCACGCCTTCGCCAATGACCCAGAACGCGGGGTGTTCATCCTGCTGATCCTCGCCTTCTTCATGGGCGGGTCGCTGCTGTTGTTCGCGCTGCGCGCCAGCGCGATGGAGGCCAAGGGGGTCTTCGGGCTGGTCAGCCGCGAGTCCGGGCTTGTCGTGAACAACCTGCTGCTGGCGGTGTCGACCTTCGTCGTGTTCATCGGGACGATCTGGCCGCTGCTGGCCGAGTTGTTCTTCGAGCGAACGCTGTCGGTGGGCGCGCCCTTCTTCAACGCGGCGGTGACGCCCTTCGGCTTCGGTCTGGCGGCGGTGCTGCCCATCGGGGCCATGCTGCCGTGGAAACGGGCGCGGATCGGGCGCGTGGTGAAAACCCTGCTTCCCGCAATGATCCTGGCGATTGCCGTGGGTCTGCTGGCCTTCACGATCTACACCGGTCACTCCATCCTTGCGCCCATCGGCGTGGCGCTGGCCGTCTGGCTGGTGGCGGGCGCCTTCGTGGACCTGTGGTCGCGCACGGGGCGTGGTTCGGTCGGCAGCCGCCTGTCGCGCCTGACGCGGTTGCCGCGGGCCGACTGGGGCAAGACGCTGGCCCATGCCGGCGTTGGCATCACGCTGTTCGGGATCGCGACCCTGACCGGCTACGAGCGCGAGGATATCCGCGTCGCGCAGATCGGAGAGCCGTACACGGTCGGCGCCTACGAGATCGAGTTGCAGGGCGTGGACGAGAATATGCGCGGCCCGAACTACCTGTCCACGATGGCCACCATCGCCGTGCGCGAGGCCGATAGCGGGCGGCTGATCTCGGTCCTCAACCCCGAGCGGCGGGTCTACCCGGTGGCGGGCATGCCCACCACCGAGGCGGGGATCAACAACGGCTTCACCCGCGATGTCTACGTCACGCTCGGCGATCCGCAGGACAATGGCGGGTGGGCCGTGCGGACATGGATCAAACCCTTCGCGAACTGGATTTGGGGCGGCACGATCATCATGGCGCTTGGCGGGCTGTTCAGCCTGAGCGACCGCCGCTATCGCGTGGCCGCCGGCGCGGCCAAGCAGCGCCGCACGCCGAGCGAGGGGGTGCCCGCGGAATGATTTGCCTGTCGCGTTTCCTCGCCCGCCTTGTTCATGGCGCCCGCGCGCTTTTGCGGCGGGGCCTGCCGCATCTGGTCGTCCTGATGATGGTCGCGGCCACGCCTGTGCTGGCCGTGCAGGCCGACGAGGTTCTGGATGACCCGGTGCTGGAAGAGCGGGCCCGCGACATCAGCGCGAACCTGCGCTGCGTGGTCTGCCGTGGCGAATCCATCGACGAGTCGAACGCCACCGTGGCCCGTGACCTGCGCCTTCTGGTGCGCGAACGGCTGGTCGAGGGCGACACGGACGAAGAGGTCATGGCCTATGTCGTGGATCGCTACGGCGAATACGTGCTTCTGCGGCCCACGTTTGGCGGCGCGAATATCCTGCTTTGGTGGGCCGGGCCGCTGCTCCTGCTGATCGGGCTTGGCTTGGCGATTGGCTATCTGCGCCGCCGGTCGCGCGCCGAGGCCCCGACCGAGAGCGCACTCAGCGCCGAGGAAGAGGCCCGTCTGAAGGAAATCATGGGCGACTGACGCCCATGCCGCGCCTTGCGTGACGTGGCGTTTCAGCTTTCGCAGCCGCCCGGGCCTGTCTAGTCTCCGCCCCGACAGGATCAGGGGAGGCACCGGCCCATGCACTACGAAACGATCACCCGCGAGGATGCGGATGGGATCGCCACCATTACCTTCCGCCGCCCGGAGGTGATGAACGCGCTCAACACGCAGATGCGGGCCGAACTGACCCACGCCGTCAGCCATGCCGCGCAGGAGGCGCGGGTGGTGGTTCTGACCGGCGAAGGGCGGGCCTTTTGCTCGGGGCAGGATCTTGGCGACCGGGCCAACATCGCGAACCTCAATATCGAGCGGACCCTGCGCGACGAATATATCCCCATGCTGATGGCCATCGTGGAGTGCCCGGTGCCTGTGATCGCGGCGGTCAATGGCACGGCGGCCGGGGCGGGGGCGAACCTTGCGCTGGTGTGCGACGTGGTGATCGCCTCCGAGTCCGCCAGCTTCATCCAGGCGTTCACGCGGATCGGCCTGATCCCCGATGCGGGGGGCACCTGGGCCTTGCCACGGCAGGTGGGTCTGGCCAAGGCGATGGGGGCGGCGCTCTTTGCCGACAAGATCAGCGCGCAGCAGGCCAGCGACTGGGGCATGATCTGGGAGGCGGTCCCGGACGAGGCGTTCGAAGCGCACTGGCGTGCCCGCGCGGCGTATCTGGCCAATGGCCCGACCGAGGCGCTCAAGCGCGTGAAAGCGGCGATGAAGGCCAGTTTCGGCAACACGCTGGAGGAACAGCTGTTGCTGGAAGGGCAATTGCAGGGCCAATGCGGCAAGACGCGCGACTTCAAGGAAGGGGTTCTGGCCTTCCTTGACAAGCGCGAGGCGAAATTCGAGGGGCGCTGACACAGCCACGCCCCGGATAGAAAAAGGGCCGCCTTTCGGGGCGGCCCTTTGCGTTTGACTGTTTGGTGTGCTCAACGCTCGGGGATCAGGCCCTTGGGGCTGAACCGCAGAACCAGCAGCAGGATGATGCCCATCGTCATCAGGCGCATATGCGCCGCCGACCCGAGGAGATGCTCGCGCAGGGCCGAGCCCTCGTCCATGCCCGCGGTGATGGTTTCCATCACGAAGAAGCCCATCGGCTCCACCATCACCCACAGCCACCAGATCAGGAACCCGCCCAGCACGGCCCCCCAGTTGTTGCCGGACCCGCCTACGATCACCATGACCCAGATCAGGAAGGTGAAGCGCAGCGGCTGGTAGGTGGATGGCACGAGCTGGCTGTCGAGTGTGGTCATCATCGCGCCTGCGACGCCGATCACGGCCGAGCCCAGGATGAAGACCTGCAAGTGGCGTCGGGTGACGTCCTTGCCCATCGCCTCGGCGGCGACCTCGTTGTCGCGGATGGCGCGCATCATCCGGCCCCAGGGCGAGTTCAGCGCCTTCTGGCTCAGCCAGATCAGGATCAGGAGGACCGTCACGAACAACGCGGCATAGAGCAGTTTCACAGTGATCGTCGAGGCGCCCACCGGGTCCGAGCCCATCGAGGCGGCGAAGTTCCGGAAGCTTTCGGAGGCTTGCAGATCGACCTCGTAAGGAACAGGACGCGGAATGCCGATCACGTTCTTCACACCCCGCGCCAGCCAGTCCTCGTTCTTGAGAACGGCGATGATGATCTCGGCGATGCCGAGGGTCGCGATGGCCAGGTAGTCGGACCGCAGCCCGAGCGCCGTCTTGCCGATGATCCAGGCCGCCCCGGCCGCGAGCAGGCCGCCGACAGGCCAGGCGACCAGCACCGGCAGGCCAAGCCCCCCCAGGTAGCCGCTGACCGAGGGATCGACGGATTCAACCGCCTCGACGCCCGCATCGAAGACACCCCGGAAGAGGAAGAACCCACCGACAAGGATCACCAGCAAGGCGATGCCGCGCATCCGGCCAGCGGGCATCTTCTGATACGTCAGGATCGCCGCGATGATCGTCGCGGCCCCCAGGATCAGCCCGAGGATGACACCCAGGCCACCTGCGGACCAGGCCTCGCCCACCGGGTCCATCGACACCAGCACCGTGGCCAGCCCCCCAAGCGCCAGAAAGCCCATGACGCCGACGTTGAACAGGCCCGCATAGCCCCACTGGATATTCACGCCAAGCGCCATGATCGCGCTGATCAGGCCCATGTTCAGGATCGTAAGCGAGGTATTCCACGACTGCACGACACCGGTCCCGATGAACAGGATGGCGACAAGGGCAAAGAGGGCGACGGCCCGGATGTTCACGGCTCCGCTCATACCGATTTCCCCTTCATGATGCCGGTTGGTCTGAATAAGAGAACGATCAGCAGGATGCCGAAGCTGACCGCGAACTTGTAGTCGGTGGACAGGAGTTGCAGCAGCCCCTCGGGCTCCAGGCTTTCGGGCAGGAGATAGCCCACCACCTTGCGGAAGGCGTAGGTGACGGCGACCTCGGAATAGGCGATGACGAACCCGCCGAGGATCGCGCCAAGCGGGTTGCCCAGGCCGCCCACGATCGCCGAGGCGAAGATCGGCAGCAGCAGCTGGAAATAGGTGAAGGGCTTGAAGCTCTTGTCGAGGCCGTAAAGGACCCCCGCCGTCGTCGCCAGCGCCGCCACGATCAGCCAGGTGATCAGCACGACGCGTTCGGGGTTGATCCCCGACAGCAGCGCCAGGTCCTCGTTATCCGAGAAGGCCCGCATGGATTTGCCCGTCCGCGTACGGTTGAGGAACCAGAACAGCAGCGCCACGGCGATGATCGCCACGACGATGGTCAGCCCCTGGCTGGTGCGAAAGGCCAGCCCTTCGTCGAGGCCGGTCATCTCGCGGAAATCGCGGGCCGAGATGATGAAGCGCTCACCATCGGCAAAGCGTTGGTCATCCACGCCGATGATGAAGCGCACGATCCCGTTCATCACGAACATCACGCCGAGCGACGCGATGACGTAGATGATCGGCTTAGCCTTTTGCTGGCGGTAGAAGCGGTAGACCACCTTGTCCGTGCCGATCAGCAGAAGGCCCGTCACCGCGATCCCGACGGGCAGGGCCAGCAGCGCGGTGGGAAGCGGCCCCAACGAGACCCCCAGCGATTGCAACCACCAGGTCACGAGGATCACCACCATCGTGCCGAAGGCCATCGTGTCGCCATGGGCAAAGTTGGAAAACCGCAGGATGCCGTAGATCAGCGTCACCCCGAGCGCCCCAAGCGCCAGTTGCGCGCCATAGGCGGTGGCGGGGATGAGGACGAAATTGGCAAGCGCCACCAGGGCGTTGAGGAAATCCATTCAGGTCAACTCCTCGCAGGTTCCGAAGTAGCTGGTCGCCGCGCCGCGCTCGTCCCCGCCATGCAGGGTCAGGCGCGTGCGCGTGTCAGCCTCGATTGTCAAAAGCAGGGCGATCTCCCCGCCATGCCCCGCATAGTGGCGCGGCGCAGAGGGGCCAGCCGACAGCCGGGCGACCGGGATATCCGCGCCAAGGCCCGTCACGAACAGATCGCCCGCGTGATCGGCGGGCAGAAGCGCAAGGCGCAGCGCCGTCGCTTCACAGGCCGCACCGATGCCACAGGACACCGTCAACTCGCAGTCCCACGGCTCGGCCTGCGCCGTTGCCGCGCAAAGCGCAAGGGCGAAGGGCAGGGCGACGGGTTTCATTGATCGGCCCCCTCGGGGATCAGCGCGGGGCACACGCCCCCGGCGGTGACGGACGGCGGCGTCAGGTGCGGCTGGTGCAACGTCACGGCGATATGGCCGATATCGGACAGGGTCACGATCTGCACCGCTTGCGTATCGTCGGCGGCATGGACCAGCGTTCGAATGCGCGCCGGACGCAGCGAGCCTTCGGGGGCGGGGATATCCGCCACCAGCGCATAGCCGGCGCGGCGCTCGCCGGCCCAGTCGACGGTCCAATCGCCCGCCTCGTCCTCGGGCGTGACGACGGTGATGGTTTGTTCCCAATCCTGGCATGGCGCGACGCCAAGGCAGATCACGGACAGATCGCAGGTGATCTCCTGGCCCGGCTCCTGCGCGGAAACGGGCGCAACCGACAGGGCGGAGAGGGCGGCGGCAAGAAACAGGCGGGTCATGGGTATCCTCTCACGCAGGGGCCGATGAAACTGGCAACGCTGAGGCGACCGCCCGGCCCGATCCTGTGACGGGTCAGAACGCCTTCATCGCCCGGTGTCAGGGTGAAGAGCATCGTTTCAGTGTCGGTTTGGAACGCAAGGGCGAGGCCGCGCGGATCGAACCCGTCCAGCGGTTGGCCCGTCAGGACGGTGCCGTCGGCTTCGAAACTGTAGGTGCCATCGGCATGGGACAGGTCGAACGGAATGCCCTCATGCGCCTCGCAGTCGATCTCGGGCGCGCAGACCAGCGTGAAGGCGCAGGCAACGGGCTGCGCCAGCGCAGGCGGCGCGGCGAGCAGGATCGACAGGGCGAGGGCAGGGGCGTGCATTCCGGTCAGCCCCCGAGGAAGCTCTGGCGCACGTCGGGATCTGCCAGCAGGTCCTTGCCGGTGCCGGTATGGGCATTCGCGCCCTGCACCAGCACATAGCCCCGGTCGGCGATCTCAAGCGCCTGGCGGGCGTTCTGCTCCACCATCAGGATGGGAATGCCGGTGCGGCTGACTTCGATGATCCGGTCAAAAAGCTCGTCCATCACGATGGGCGAGACGCCCGCGGTGGGTTCGTCCAGCATCAGCACCTTGGGCTTTGTCATCAGCGCGCGCCCCACGGCGACCTGCTGGCGCTGACCACCCGACAATTCGCCCGCCGCCTGGTCGCGTTTCTCGCGCAGGATGGGAAACAGGTCATAGACCTGCTCCATCGTCTCGCGGAAATCGTCGCGGCGCGTGAAGGCCCCCATCTCCAGGTTTTCCTGCACCGTCATCGAGGTGAAGATGTTCGACGTCTGCGGCACGAAGCCCATGCCTTTCTGCACGCGCGCCTGCGGGGTGAGGTGGGTGATATCCTCGCCATCGAGAACCACGCGCCCCTTGCGCAGGTTCAGCATGCCGAAGACCGCCTTCATCGCGGTGGATTTGCCGGCACCGTTCGGGCCGACGATCACGGCGATCTCGCCGGGGTTCACCGCGATGGTGCAGTCATGCAGGATGTCGGCGCCGCCGCCATAGCCGCCGGTCATGGCCTCGCCGATCAGGAAGGCGTCGGCACCCTCGACCCGTTCGGCATGGCCACCGGCGGGCACCGGGTCGCCCATGTGATCCACCGGCTCGCCGGTGACGGAACGGTCGTTGTTGCCGCGATCCTCGTAGCCGCTTCCGCCGCTCATACCCCCGCCTCCAGCTTGTCCTTGTTCTTGAGGCCCGTGCCCAGGTAGGCCTCGATCACCTGGTCGTTGGCCTTGATCTCGGCGATCGACCCCTCGGCCAGCACGCGGCCCTCGGCCATGCAGATGACCGGGTCGCAAAGGCGGCCGATGAAATCCATGTCGTGCTCGATCACGCAGAAGGTGTAGCCGCGTTCCTGGTTCAGGCGCAGGATCGCGTCGCCGATGGTGTTCAGAAGGGTCCGGTTCACGCCCGCGCCGACCTCGTCGAGGAAGACGATCTTGGCGTCCACCATCATCGTGCGGCCCAGTTCCAACAGCTTCTTCTGCCCGCCCGAGACCATGCCCGCGGGGTGATCGGCGAGATGTTCGATTGTCAGGAACTCCAGCACCTCGTCGGCCTTGGCCTTGAGCGCGCGTTCCTCGTCGGCGATGCGTTTGCGGCCGAACCACGTGTTCCACAGGCTTTCGCCCGACTGGCCGGCGGGCACCATCATCAGGTTCTCGCGGCAGCTCATCGAGGAAAACTCGTGCGCGATCTGGAATGTCCGCAAAAGACCCTTGTGAAACAGCGTATGGGGCGGGAGGCCGGTGATATCTTCCCCATCCATCACGACACGCCCCGAGGTGGGCGGCAGGACACCGGCGATGACATTGAACAAGGTCGACTTGCCCGCGCCATTCGGACCGATCAGCCCGGTGATCGACCCGGTTTCGATGGTCAGGCTGGCGCCGTCCACGGCATGGAAGCCGCTGAAGTGCTTGTGCAGGTTCTCGACCGAGATCATGTGCGGCTCACCCCCATAAACGAAGCAGCCCGGCGATTAACCGGGCTGCGACCTGATCTCAAGCCCAATGGGCCGGGATCTTAGCGATATTCGACCGTTTCCAGCACGCCGTCCTGCATCTCGACGACGCGGTAGGAACCCGCGGCCTCGCCCGCGCCGATCATCTCGACACCGGTGGCACCCTGGTAGTCGATCTCGCCACCCTCGGCGAGGATCTCCAGCGCGCGGCCCAACTCGCCGGGCATGATCGGCTCACCGGGGGCGTTGGCCACGTCCATGATGGAGGGCGCGTATTCGGTGCCCACGGTCGAGCCTGCGGCCTGCATGGCCAGCATCAGCAGCGCGGCGGCGTCATAGGCTTCGGCCGAAAAAACCGAAGTATTATCGAAATCGGCGCCTTCTGCTGCTGCCTGGTACATTGCGACGCCATCGCCCTGTGCGCCGGGCGCGGTGCCAAAGCTGCCGTCGATGTCGCCGCCGAAGATCTCGGCCAGCGTGTCGCCGACCATGCCGTCGCCGAAGGCGAAGGTGTCGAACGCGCCGGTATCAAGCGCCGCCTGCACGACACCCGAACCGCCCTGGTCGACGTAACCCAGCACCACCAGCACGTCGCCGCCGGCCGAGGCAAGGGCGCCGACCTCTGCCGAATAGTCGGCGCGACCATCCTCGTGGGCGGCCACCAGCGTCACTTCGCCGCCCGCCTCTTCATAGGCCGCCTGCAATGCGTCGGCAAAGCCCTGGCCGTAGTCGTTGTTGGTGTAGGTGATGGCAATCGATTCGATGCCACGCTCCAGCAACAGGCCGGCCAGCACCTCGCCCTGGCGCGCGTCGGACGGAGCGGTGCGGAAGAACAGGCCGTTATCCTCGGCGCTCGACAGCGCGGGGCTGGTCGAGGCGGGCGAGATCATCGGAACACCGTTCGGCACGGCCACGTTGGCAAGGATCGCGGAGGACATGCCCGAGCAGTCCGAGCCCATGATGCCGACGACGCCCTCGGTGGTGATCACGCGCTCGGCGTTGGCGGTGGCGCCTGCGGCATCCGAACAGAACGTGTCGGCGCGCACCGCGGTCACGGTCATCCCGTCCATGAAGGCGCCCGACTCGTTGACTTCGGCGATGGCCAGTTCGGCACCGCCCGCGATCGGCGGCACGAGGCTTTCGATCGGGCCGGTGAAGCTGAGCAGGATGCCGAGCGGCACTTCGCCGCCGCCATGGGCCTCGGCAAACGCGCCGCCGGTCATGGCCATGGTCGCGGCCGAGGCGAGAAGGATCTTTTTCATCTGATGTCTCCCTAATGGACATTCGGATCGTTGCGCGCGAACACTACCACGCGCAATTTCGGTGAAAAGAGGCATTTGCCTAGATCAGCGAGGGCAGCCACAGCACGATGCCGGGGAAGGCGATCAGGACCGCAACGGTCACCACGTCGGCGACGAAAAACGGCGATGCGCCCCGGAAAACGTCCTGTACCGAGATGGGCAGTTTGCTGTCCTTGGCGACGCCCGCGACGACGAAGCAGTTGAGGCCAATGGGCGGCGTGATCAGGCAAAGCTCGGCCATTTTGACCACGATGATCCCGAACCAGATCGCGCATTCCTCGGCGGTCATGCCAAAGGCCGAGGCCTCGCGCGTGACGTCCGGCCCGCCGTTCAGCGCGATGATCGCCGGGAAGGTCACGGGCAGCGTCAGGATCAGCATCCCGATCGCGTCCATGAACATGCCCAGCACCACGTAGACCAGAAGGATGGCCAGCAGGATCAGGTAGGGCGAATACTCCAGCCCGCCGATGAAGTTGGCAAAGACATCCGGCAGTTGTGCAAAGCCCAGGAAACGCACGAAGATCAGCACGCCCCAGATCATCGCGAAGATCATGGCGGTGAGCTTGGCGGCCTCCATCAGCGCGCCTTTCAGCTCGCGCCACTTCATGCCCTTCCACAGCGCCATGACCAGCACCACGAAGGCCCCAAGCGCGCCCGCCTCGGTCGGCGTGGCCCATGCCCCGTCCTCGCCGCGATAGTAGATCGAGAAGATGATGATGAAGATCACGAACATGATCGGCATCGCGCCGGGCAGCGAGGCAAAACGCTCGCCCCAGGTGTAGCCCGTGACGGGTGGACCAAGGTTCTTTTTCCACTTGGCCAAGCCGATCACCAGTGCGGCGTAGATCAGCGCCGAGACGAAGCCGGGCAGGAAGCCCGCGAGCAGGAGTTTGCCCACAGACTCCTCGACGATGATCGCGTAGATCACGAGGATGGCCGAGGGCGGAATGAGGCTGGCCAGGGTGCCGCCCGCCGCGACCACGCCCGCGGCAAAGGCCTTGTCGTAATTCAGGCGCAGCATCTCGGGGATGGCGATGCGCGCGAAAACGGCCGAGGTGGCGACCGAGGCGCCCGAAACCGCGGCGAAGCCGGCGGTGGCAAAGACCGTCGAGACACCGAGGCCGCCCGGCACCCAGCCGACCCAGCGTTTCGCAGCCTCGAACAGCGTCCGGGTTAGGCCCGCGTAATAGGCGAGATAGCCGATGACGATGAAGGTCGGGATCAGGCTGAGCGCGTAGCCCGAAGATTTCGAATGCGGAACCTGGCCCGCCAGTTTCAGCGCGGTCACAAGGCCCCGGTCAAAGCCCTGCCGCTGCATGAAGAAGACGCACAGCCCGACGATGCCGACGAAGGCCGCGGCAAAGGCCACGCGCACACCGATCAGCACGAGGATCAGAAGCAGCCCGCACAGCCAAAGCGAGACGTCGAAGATGTCCACGCCGTCGAGCAGGGCGCGCATGTCGATATACTCATCCATGACGCCTTACCTTTCGTCGTGTCCGCTGACGGTTTCGGCCTCGTGAAGGGCCTGTTCCATCGGGTCTTCGGGCAGCGGGACCGCGACCGGGGCATCGCCGCCCTGGACCAGCCCGCGTCCATAGCCCCAGAGTTGCAGCACAAGCCGCACCCAGAGCAGGGTAAAGGCCGCCGGAACCACCAGTTTCGCGGGCCAGAGCGGCAGGCCGATGTCGATCGAACTGTCGCGCGAATACAGCGCCATGTCCCAGTCGAAGCTGCGCAGGAAATGGTGCCAACTGCCGTAGATCAGGCCGGTCGTCAGGATCAGCATGAACAGGACCGAAAGGAATTCGGCGAACCACAATGGCCGCCCCTTGAGCCGCATCACGACGATATCCATGCGGATATGCCCGCCCTCGCGCTGGCAGTAGGACAAGCCGAGAAAGGCGAACAGGATCATGAATTGCGAGATCCAGTCGACATAGCCCGGCACCGGCGCGTTGAAGAGCTTGCGCCCCACCACGTTCCAGACCGCCAGCAGCACCAGCATGATGATCGTGGCACCGCCGATCAGGTTCAGCGCGGCCTCGACGCGCAGCACGGCGCGGTCGATCCGTGACAGCAGGCTGTCATCGCTGAGGACATTCGAAGAAGACATAAGGGACCGCCCGGTTCATTTGGGCCACGGCCCGGAGGCACGCTCCGGGCCGTGGGTTTGGTCAGGGAAGGGGCAGGGCTCAGTTGCCCGACCGCACCTCTTGCAGGGTCGCGCCGACAAGGTCGTAGAGTTCCTGCGCCGGAAGGCCGGCGGCATTCATCTCTTCGATCCAGGCCTGATGGATCGGCGCGGCGGCCTCGGCCATCTGGGCCAGTTGCTCATCTGCGATGGTGATGCGCTCGACGCCGCGCTCTTCGAGAACCGCGTCCCAACGGGCGAGCAGCTCGCCATAGTTCTCGAGGTAATAGTCGATCGCGTCATCCACGGCGGCGTCGAGGATCTCGCGATGCTCGTCCGACAGCGCCTCGTAGGCGTCGATGTTCACCACGACCGGGCAGTTCACCGTACCGGGGTTGAGGTTTTCCGTCCACCAATCGGCAATGTCGATGGTGCGGAAGGACAGGTGCGCGTGCTGGGCGAAGGCCACGGTGTCGACCGTGCCGCCTTCCATCGCGCTGTAGGCCTCGGACGAGGTCACGGAGGTCGGCACTGCGCCCATGGCCGAGAACAGTTCGCCCAGGCCGCCGGTGGCGCGCACGCGCATGCCGTCCATCTCGGCGATCTCGTCGCGCGGCTCGCCGGTGCCGACAAGGTTGTATTGCGGCATCGGGCTGGTCATCAGCATGCGCGCGTTCCACTGGGCCATTTCCTCGGCCACGGCGGGGTGGGCATAGACGGCATGGCTGACCGCGACCTCTTCGTCGAGGTTGCGCACGTCCATGAAGGGCAGCTCAAGGACGGTGATCGCGCGGTTCTTGTCCGGGTGGTAACCGGCGCAGAACTGGGCCATCTCGAACGCGCCGATCGAGATCCCGTCGAGGTTCTCGCGGTTGTTCGACAGGCCGCCATAGCTGATGTTCATGGTGAACTCGCCATCGGTGGCCTCGGCCACGGCATCGGCGAGGTAATGGATATGCTCGGTAAAGGCGCGGCGCTGGCCCCAGACCGACACATTCCATTCAGTGGCGAGCGCTTCGCCGACGAAAGACACGGAAAGAACCGCCCCGATGGCGGTTGTCGTCAGATGCTTCATTGATGTTCCTCCCACAGAACACGACCCATTGAACGTCGGGGCCGCTTGCGCAGAGGTTAGACGCGGCAATCTGCCCATGCCAAGGGCGAATCCGGGGTTTCGGTCAGAAAATCTGACCGACTGGTCCCGGCTTTCGCCTTTGGGTTGTATGCCTCGCGCTGCCCATCACGGGGCGGTGGTGCCAAACAAACGCAGGCGCGATACACCGCCATCGGGGAAAAGGTTGAAGCGGATATGGGTCACGGGACCCAGGTTGATCAGTTCGTGGCGATAGGCGTGCTCGGCGTCGGGGCCGAGTTTCTGTTGCGGCAGAAGATCTTTCCAGAACATCGAGTCGGTGATCAACGCGTCGGTCAGCCCGTCGCCGAAACTGCGCAGGTCGGCGGCCTGAATGGACGCACTGTCGGGGTAGTTGCCTTTGAAATGCGCGGTGTCGATGACGCATTTCTCAACCACGCCACGCGCACCAAGGGCGATGATCATCCAGTCATATCCAGGCTCGCGCCGGCGGCGCGTTTCCCAGCCATCGCCCATGTTGATGCCACGCCCCGGGGCCAGCAGGCGGTTGTAATCGCCGTAATGGGCGTCCGAAAACCCGAGGATGCGGCCGCCATTCAGGGCCGCGGCGAGGTCGATCTCGCCCTTGGCGTTGGCATGGTCCAGTTCCGGCACGCCGTAGACCCGCAGCCGCGCGATGCCGCCATCGGGATAGATATGCACGCGCAGATGGGTCCAGCTTTCGAAATTGTCGCATTTGAAAAAGTGATGCGCCGAGGCGCCGAGCGGCTTGTGCGGCAGGATCGTCACCCAACGCTGGTCTTCCGGCGGCCTCTCGCCCTTGAAGGAACAGGCCTCGACCTTGCAGGCGGGCGCGTAGTTGCCGGTGAAATGGCTCGTGTCCACGTCAAAGCCGATGATCCGTCCCGCACCGGCCAGCTTGACGATGGCCATGTCATGGCCCCCGTCGCGGCGGCGCTGCGTTTCCCAGCCATCCATCCATTTGCCGTGATCGTCGAACTTGCCCTCGACGAAGACCGGATCGCTGTCCTGCAACATGCGCTCCAGCGGGGCGAAGAACTGGTTCGTGGCCCAGATCGCCCGCGCGCCAAGGCCCGCCGAGGCAAGGTTGATCCCGGTACGGGCGAAAAGCGGGATGTCGGGGTTCAGGCTCTCGATGCTGGTCATGTCGGGTCCGGTTGGCGCAAGGGGCAAGCGCAGGGGCGTCATCGGAGCGAAAAAGCCCCGGGCGCGCGCCGATGCGTCAAGTGCCCGCGATTGAAGCAGATGCCCGCCGAATAAGCCCGTTTTCATGAAAAGGGCAAGGGGCGCCGTCGGTTTCCATCGCTCATGGCCTTGCAGAGCGCCCGGCTTTTGTCCGAAATGCCTCTAAAACGAACAAACCCGTGCCCGAGGTGCGGGGCGAAGGGACAGTTATGGACACCACCATCCTGCTGCACTGGGCCGAATTCGCGGTCCGCTGGCTGCATGTCATCACTGCGATCGCCTGGATCGGGTCGAGTTTCTATTTCATCGCGCTCGACCTTGGGCTGAGACGGGATCCGAAACCGACCAGCGGCGCCGATGGCGAGGAATGGCAGGTCCATGGCGGCGGGTTCTACCACATCCAGAAATACATGGTCGCCCCGTCGCAGATGCCCGAGCACCTGACCTGGTTCAAATGGGAGAGCTACTGGACATGGCTGTCCGGTTTTGCGCTGCTGGTGTTGCTCTACTGGGTCGGGGCCGAGCTTTACCTCATCGACTGGACGGTGAGGGAGCTTGCACCATGGCAGGCGATCCTGATCTCGGCCCTGTCGCTGACCATCGGCTGGATCATCTATGACCTGCTGTGCAAATCGAAGCTCGGGGACAGCCCGACAATCCTGATGCTTTTGCTGTTCGCGCTGTTGGTCGCGATGGCCTGGGGCTACACGCAGGTCTTCTCGGGGCGGGCGGCCTTGCTGCATCTGGGGGCCTTCACGGCGACCATCATGACCGCCAACGTGGCCATGATCATCATCCCGAACCAGAAGATCGTCGTCGCCGACCTCAGGGCCGGGCGCACGCCGGACCCGAAATACGGCAAGATCGCCAAGCTGCGCAGCACACATAACAACTACCTGACGCTGCCGGTGATTTTCCTTATGTTGTCAAATCACTATCCGCTGGCCTTCGCGTCGGAGTTCAACTGGCTGATCGCGTCGCTGGTGTTCCTGATGGGCGTGACGATCCGGCATTTCTTCAACACGATGCACGCCCGCGGCGGCTATCGGTGGTGGACCTGGGGGGCGACGGCGGCGATCTTTGCCGTGATCGTGTGGCTGTCGGTTCTGCCCCTGGCCGATCGGGCGGAGGACGAGGCCGCCTTGAGCCCCGCCTTTGAACGCTTCGCCGCGCATGACGGGTTCACCCAGGTGGCCGATATCGTGCTAAGCCGCTGTTCGATGTGCCACGCCGAGGAGGTCTTTTGGCCCGGCATCGCGGTGGCCCCGCGCGGCGTCATGCTGGACAGCGAGGCCCGGATCGCGTCCCATGCCCGCGACATCTACCTGCAGGCGGGCGTGACCCACGCCATGCCGCCCGGCAACCTGTCCTTCATCGAGGACGAGGAACGCGCCGCGATCCGTGCCTGGTATCGCGACGTCACGGGCGGCGCATTGTAGGAAACGGGCAGGGAGGGACATATGCCGGCACCCAGAAACGACTTGAAAGGCGCGCTTGCGGCGGGCCAGTTGCAACGCGGCCTTTGGCTGAATCTCGACAGCCCGCTGACGGCCGAAATCGCCGGACGCGCCGGCTTCGACTGGTGCCTGATCGATGGCGAGCACGGGCCGTGGGACCCCGCCGGCATCCGCAACCAGTTGATCGCGCTGGAAAACACGGGCACCAACGCCGTTCTTCGCGTGCCGGTGGCCGAGGATTGGATCCTGAAACAGGCGCTCGATCTGGGCGTGCAGACCGTTTTGGTGCCGATGGTGAACTCGGTGGCCGAGGCCGAGGCGGTGGTGCGCGCCTGCCGCTACCCGCCCGATGGGGTGCGCGGAATGGGCGCCGCCGTGGCGCGCGCCGGCGCCTATGGCAACATCCCCGATTATGCCGCCAGCGCGAATGACGAAATCTGCATCCTTGTGCAGGCGGAGAGCCGCGCGGCCATGGCCGATCTGGAAGGGATAGCCTCCGTCGATGGCGTGGACGGGGTGTTCATCGGACCTGCCGACCTAGGCGCCGACATGGGCTATCGCGACGCGCTGGATGCGCCCGAGCTTTGGGCCGAGATCGAGCGCGGTATCGGCGTGATCCGGGAGGCCGGAAAATCGCCGGGTATCATCGTGTTCGGCGATGACGCCGAGGCACAGATGGTGGAATGGGGCGTGACCTTCCTCGGGGTCGGGTCCGACGCGTCCCTTCTGGCTGCCGCGCTGAAGAAGGCCGCCGCGCCCGCATGATCCGGCTGGCCCATGCCGATGCGACGGCGCTGATCGACCCATCGGTTGGCAATATTCCATCGTGGCAGGTGGGCGCGCGCCGTCCGCTCCATGCGGCACCTTGGCGTGATGACCCCGAGGTGCAGGGCGATGAAAGCTTGCCCCTTGTGAACCGCCGTCTTGCCGGCGATGTCTTCTGCCTGCCCTTTGGCAAGGATGATGTTGCGGGCGATCCACCCCACGGTCTGACCGCCAATTCCGAATGGGATGTCCTGGACCAGGATGTGGCCCATGCGACCCTGCGCCTCAAGGCCCGCCCGCGGGGCACCAAGATCACCAAGCGCGTGCAACTGGTCGAGTCGGCCCTGCTGCAAACCCACGTGGTCGAGGGCGGTGCGGGCGAGGTGACGCTGGCCCATCACCCAATGAGCCGCATGGCGGAGGGCGGGCGACTGTCGTTTTCTCCGAAACGCGCCGCTCTCACCGATCCGGTCGCGCAATATCCCGGCCATAACCTGTGGTCGCTGAACCAGTTGCGGGGCGATCTTCACCTCGATTGCGAGGATGGCAGCCAGTGGGACCTGCACCACTACCCGGCGCGTCACCGGGTCGAGGACTTCACCATCCTCGTGGAGGCGCGCGGGGCAAAACTGGGATGGACTGCGCTGATCCGGCAGGCCGAGGACGACATGCTCATCGTCATCAAGGAGGCCCGGGTTCTGCCCGTCACGATGCTCTGGATCTCCAACGGCGGGCGCGATTTCGCGCCGTGGAACGGGCGCCATACGGGTGTGATCGGGATCGAGGACGGGATCGCAAACGGCACCATGGGCCTGCGGGCCGCGATGGCCGAGAACCGGCTGACCGCGCTTGGGGTGCCCACGACGGTGTCGCTGGGGCCGCGCCATGTCATCCGCCACGCGATGCTGTCGCTGCCGCGCCCACCCGGCTGGGTCGAGATCGCGGCGCTTTCAATCACCCGCGGGACGCTGACCCTGACCGAACGCTCTGGCGCGCGGGTCGACATCCCCTTCATGGAAGGGTTCTTCCCGTCATGACCGCCCAGATCCTCGTCGATGCCGATGCCTGCCCGGTGAAGGAGGAGATCTATGCCGCAGCCTATCGCCACAAGCTGCCCGTGCGTCTGTTCGCGGCGCAGTACCTGCGTCACCCCGATCATCCGCTGATTTCCATGACCATGGCGGGGGAGACCTTCGACGCGGCCGACGACCTGATCGCCGAGGCCGCCGCGCCCGGTGCTCTGGTCATCACCGCCGATATCCCGCTGGCCGCGCGCGTGATCGAGGCGGGGGCGCTGGTGCTGACGCCAAGGGGCGAGGCGCTCGATGCCCGCAATATCGGCTCGAAACTGGCCACGCGCGACCTGATGGCCGATCTGCGCGGCGGGCTGGAGGGGATGACCATGGGCGGCCCCAAGCCATTTTCGAAATCCGACCGCAGCGCATTTGCCAATGCGATCGAAACGGCGCTCAGGCGGCTTGGCAAAGGGTAGGCTGCGCGGGTAGGGGATTTCCAAGGCGCGCGCTTTCCGATAAACGCGCCCCTTCGGATATTCGAGAGAGCGTCATGAGCTTCACCCTCGCCATCGTCGGTCGGCCCAATGTGGGCAAGTCGACCCTGTTCAACCGCCTCGTCGGCAAGCGCCTTGCGCTTGTCGATGACCAGCCCGGCGTGACCCGCGACCTGCGCGAAGGTGCGGCGCGGCTTGGCGATCTGCGCTTTACCGTGATCGACACGGCAGGGCTCGAGGATGCGACCGACGACAGCCTTGAGGGCCGGATGCGCCGCCTGTCCGAGCGCGCGGTCGAGATGGCCGATGCCTGCTTGTTCCTGATCGACGCCCGCGCCGGGATCACGCCGAACGACACGCTCTTTGCCGATATCCTGCGCCGCTCGGGCAAGCCGGTGATCCTGGCCGCCAACAAGGCCGAGGGCCGCGCCGCCGAAGCCGGGCTGATCGAGGCCTGGGAACTGGGGCTGGGCGAGCCGCTGGCCCTGTCGGCCGAACATGGCGAGGGGCTGGCCGAATTGGCCACCCGGCTTGCCCCGATGGTCGAGGCGGCCGAGGAACGCGCGGAAGAGGCCGAGACCGATATCGATGTCGAGGACGATGACGGGGAGGGCGACGGCCCGCGCCCGATCACGGCCAAGCGTCCGCTTCAGATCGCCGTCGTGGGCCGCCCCAACGCGGGCAAGTCCACCCTCATCAATCGCATCATCGGCGAGGACCGCCTTCTGACGGGTCCCGAGGCCGGGATCACCCGCGACTCCATCGCCGTTCCCTTCCAATGGGACGGCACGCATATGCGCATCTTCGACACCGCCGGGATGCGCAAGAAGGCCAAGGTGCAGGAAAAGCTTGAAAAGCTTTCCGTCGCGGACGGGTTGCGCGCCGTGAAATTCGCCGAGGTGGTCGTGGTGCTGCTGGATGCCGCGATCCCCTTCGAGACACAGGACCTGCGCATCGCCGATCTGGCCGAGCGCGAGGGACGCGCCGTCGTGGTCGCGGTGAACAAGTGGGACCTCGAAGAGGAGAAGCAGGAAAAACTGCGCGACCTGCGCGCGGGGTTCGAGCGTCTGCTGCCGCAGCTCAAGGGTGCGCCGCTGGTCACCGTTTCGGCCAAGACGGGCCGGGGGTTGGACCGGCTCAATGCCGCGATCCTCAAGGCCTATGACACGTGGAACCGCCGCGTTTCGACCGCGCGCCTGAACCGTTGGCTGACCGCCATGACCGAGGCGCACCCGCCGCCCGCGCCCGGCGGCAAGCGGATCAAGCTGCGCTACATGACCCAAGCCAAGACGCGGCCGCCGGGCTTTGTCGTGATGTGCTCGCATCCCGACAAGCTGCCGGAAAGCTATTCGCGCTACCTGATCAACGGCCTGCGCGAGGATTTCGACATGCCCGGCACGCCCATTCGCCTCTGGATGCGGAGCCAGGCGGATCAGAACCCCTACAAGGACCGCAAGAAATCGACGCCCTCGCGGCTGTCGAAACACGTCCGGTCGGGCGCGACGAAGAAAAAGGGTTAGCGGCGGCGGGGGCGGAGCGACAGGATCGACCCGCCGACGCCAAGGGCAAAGAGCGCGGCCCCGGCATACCCCATCAGCGCCGAGACCCGCGAGGCCGCCGTTGCATCGAGGTCGAGGCGCGGTGGGCCGAGGTCGGTCAACAGAAGCGGCGCACCGTAGAGAAAGACGAGAACGCCCGCGTAGCTGGCGCCGAACAGCCACGCGAGGGCGCGGGTGTTGGCCTGAAAAACCGCCGTCGCGGCCCAGATCGCGGCGCCGAAGCCGCCCATCACGGAGGCGATGATCAGGGGGCGGCGGTCGGTCACGACGTAGTAGACGTCCTGGAACACGCCATCCTCGCCAAGCGCCCCTTGTGACAGTTGCGTCGCAAAGGCCCGCACGCCCAACCCGAACACCAGCCAGAAAAAGGCCGCCCCCAGGTAGAGGGCGGCCGGTCGTGTCACCGTCATGTAGGCCAGGGCCGGCACCAGAAGCGCAAGAAGACCCCAGAGCAGCATTGTGCGATCAGGCGTTGGCTTCGCGGATTTTCTCGGCGGCGTCCTTGTCGTAGCTGACGCCCTTGTCGTCGAAAAGCTGGTCCAGTTCGCCCGACAGCGTCATCTCGGTCACGATATCGCAGCCGCCGACGAATTCGCCCTTCACGTAAAGCTGCGGAATGGTGGGCCAGTCGGAATAATCCTTGATGCCCTGGCGGATGTCCTCGTCGGCCAGCACGTTCACGTCCTGGTAGGTCACGCCCATGTAGTTCAGCACGCCCGCCACGCGGCTGGAGAACCCGCATTGCGGCATTTCCTTGCTGCCCTTCATGAACAGGACAACGTCATTCGCGGTCACGGTGTCCTTGATCCGGGTTTGTGCATCGTCTGTCATGGTTGGGTCCTGTTCTGCGTCGGTTGCTGGGTTTGGGTCGCTAGAGGCGATGTCTGGGTCGTTGTAGTCGCTGGGATCGAAGGTTTCGGGATCGAAGCCGCTTTCGTCTTCGGCGAGCGCCCCGACATGGCTCGTTCCTGTTTCCTCGTTGAAGGTCAGGCCATATTGTGATCGGCCTTCAGACTTGTAGCGCCTCAATTCGTGAAACACCGCGTAGAAAAACACGATGATGAAAGGGGACAGGATTATCGCGGCGAGCAGTCGCGCATTCATGCGAGAGAGACCTCATTCCGGGGCTTTCGTGGTCAGGGCCAGCGCGTGCAACTCCCCCTGGCTGCCGTCCATCTTGCCCTTGAGCGCGGCATAGACGGCGCGCTGCTGCTGCACCCGGTTCATGCCGCGGAAGCTTTCGTCGATCACCTGCGCCGCGAAATGCTGGCCATCGTCGCCATGCACGGTGATTTTCGCATCCGGAAATTGTTCACGGATCATCGTTTCGATTTCATGGGCGGTGATCGCCATGTCAGTCGTTCCCCCGGACGTGTCGTTGAGAAAAATGTAAGCACGTGGAATGGCACACGCAAGCCGTGCGCGCGCCCCTTTCCGTCGATCCAAGCGTCAGGCGAAATGGCCGGCGAAGGCCTCGGCCCAGATCGTGCGCAACTCGTCCAGCGGCGCATCCGACCCGCCGATGCGGACCGTATCGCCGTTGAACTTGCCAACCGTCTGGATCGTCACGCCCGCCCGTCCGGCGGCCACCATCAAGGCTTCGGCCTTGTCGAAGCTGCACGCGATCAGGTAGCGCCCCTGGTCCTCGCCAAAGAGCGTGGCCGTGTCCGCCGCATCGAGCGTCACGCCCACCTCGCCGGCAATGGCCATTTCCACCGCGGCCAGCGCAAGGCCCCCGTCGCTGAGGTCGGTGCAGGCGTTGATCCATTCGCGGTTTTCGCGGATGAATTCCCCGTTGCGCCGCTCGGCGTCCAGATCCACATGGGGCGCGTTGCCGTCTTCGCGGTTGAACACCTCGTAGAGCAGGGCGGATTGACCCAGATGGCCCTCGGTCTCGCCGACGAGAATCGCCAGATGCCCGTCCCGCGCTGTGCCCGCGATCAACTCGTCGAGGGACGTCAGCAGACCGACCGCGCCAATGGTCGGGGTCGGCAGGATGCCTTGCCCGTCCGTCTCGTTATAGAGGCTGACATTGCCCGACACGATGGGCATGTCGAGGGCCGAACAGGCCGCGCCGATGCCTTTGATCGCGCCGACGAACTGGCCCATGATCTCGGGCTTTTCGGGGTTGCCGAAATTCAGGTTGTCGGTGGTGGCCAGCGGCTTTGCCCCCACGGCGCAGAGATTGCGGTAGGCCTCGGCCACGGCCTGCTTGCCGCCCTCTTCGGGGTTGGCCCTGACGTAGCGCGGCGTCACGTCCGAGGTGAAGGCAAGCGCCTTTTCGGTGCCATGCACGCGCACGACCCCCGCGCCGAGGCCCGGGGCCACGACCGTGTCGGCCATGACCATGTGGTCGTATTGCTGGTAGATCCAGGACCGCGAGCAATAATTCGGGCTGCCCAGCAGGATTTTCAGCGCGTCGATGGCATCGACTTCGGGGACCGGCTCCAGCTCCGTCGCTGGCTCGGTCGGCACCCAGGGCCGGTCATATTCCGGCGCTTCGGACGAAAGTTTCGACAAAGGTACGTCGGCCTTGACCTCGTTGCCATGGAGGATGACGAAACGGTCCTCGGCGATGGTTTCGCCGACGATCGCGAAATCGAGGTCCCATTTCTCGAACACCGCGCGCGCCTCGGCCTCCTTTTCGGGGTGGAGCACCATCAGCATCCGTTCCTGAGACTCCGACAGCATCATCTCGTAGGCGGTCATGTTCTCTTCGCGCTGCGGCACGTCATCAAGGCGCAGCTGCACGCCAAGTCCGCCCTTGTCGCCCATTTCGACCGCTGAACAGGTCAGGCCCGCGGCCCCCATGTCCTGGATCGAGATCACGGCGCCGGTCGCCATCAGCTCCAGCGTGGCTTCCATCAGGCGCTTCTCGGTGAAGGGGTCGCCCACCTGCACCGTGGGGCGCTTTTCCTCGATCGTGTCGTCGAACTCGGCCGAGGCCATGGTGGCCCCGCCAACGCCGTCGCGACCCGTCTTGGCGCCAAGATAGACCACCGGCATGCCGACGCCCGAGGCCTCGGAGTAATAGATCTTGTCGGCATCGACCAAGCCGGCGGCAAAGGCGTTCACGAGGCAGTTGCCGTTATAGGCGGCGTGAAACCGGGTCTCGCCGCCGATGGTGGGCACGCCGAAGCAGTTGCCGTAGCCGCCGATCCCTTCGACCACGCCATGCACCAAGGCCTTCGTCTTGGGGTGGTCCTTTTCGCCGAAACTCAACGCGTTCATCGCCGCGATGGGGCGTGCGCCCATGGTGAAGACATCGCGCAGGATGCCGCCCACGCCCGTCGCAGCCCCCTGGTAGGGTTCGATATAGGAGGGGTGGTTGTGGCTCTCCATCTTGAAGACCACGGCCTGACCGTCGCCGATATCCACGATGCCCGCGTTCTCGCCGGGGCCGCAGATCACCTGCGGCCCGTCCGTAGGCAGGGTGCGCAGCCATTTCTTCGAGGATTTGTAGGAGCAATGCTCGTTCCACATGGCCGAGAAGATGCCCAACTCGGTGAATGTCGGCTCGCGCCCCATGATCTCGAGCAGACGCTCGTATTCGTCGGGTTTGAGGCCATGGGCCTCGATCAATTCTTGCGTGATGGCAGGTTCGGTCATCTGTCCCCTCCGGTTGGCCTGTCTTTAGGGCAGGGCGGGCGCAGGGAAAAGGGCCTGCATCGCCTAAACCCTGCGCCGAAAGGTCAGGGACGTGGCATGGTCATACCCCGGGTGCGCGCTGGCGCCGACCAATGTGAAACCGAGGCGGCGGAATGTCCGGTGATTTTCGCGCAACTCAACCCGGGTCTGTAGCTCGAGTCGGCTCAGCCCGCGTTTGCGTGCTGTCTGCGCCGCAGCCTCGATGATCCCGCGCGCGAGGCCCTGGCCACGCTGCGACGCGGCAACGGCGAGCTTCCCGAGGTAGTAGCACTCACCTGTGATCGTGCCGAACGCGCAGGCCACCGGCGCCCCACCATCGCGGATCAAATACAGATCTTCGGTCCGGCTTTTCTGTTCCAACCCCTCAGGCGTCAGCCGCAGGAGGGACGAGGGCGGATCGATTCGACCGTCCATATAGGCGAAGCTGTCGCTCAACAGCCCATGCAGACCCAACCAATCCTCGAAATCAGAGGGGTTTGTTTCCACTTCAGAAACGATGGGCTGGGCGGTCATGCGCATCCCCGTATCTGACCAGACGCCAAAAAAAAGGCCGAGACGAATCTCGGCCAAAGTCCAACAGGGAGGTAATGAAGGGGCAGTTGCCTGCGCCGCTCCATTAATGCTGAAATAGTCAGCACATTGGAATCGATCAAGCCGTTTCGTGCCGCGCCGCCGCAATCCGGGTATGAATGTGGCGCATAGCACACAGCCAAGGGTAGAAAGGGCTCGGCCTGTGCGGGGGTGCACTCAGGCGGATTCCCCGGCAGCGGCCTCCTTCAGTCGACGGCGATGCGCGATCACCTCTTCGGTGACGAATTCCCGGAATGCCTCGATCCGTTTTGAGTGGCGCAACTCCTCGGGGTAGGCGAGGAATACGGGCACTTCGTTGGACTCCACATCCGGCAAGACGCGAACGATCTCCGGGAAATCCTGCGTGAGGTAGTCGGGCAGAACCCCGATGCCGAGGTCGTGGATAACCCCCTGCAAGACGCCGAAATAGTTGTTCACGGTCAGATGGCTGCCGACGTCGTAGCTCATCAGTTCACGCACCAGCACGGCGCCCGACGACACCTGCGCGGAATTCGCGTTCTGGCTGATCAGGCGGTGCTCGCTCAGATCTTCCAGCGTTTGCGGCGTGCCGTGTTTTTCCAGGTAGCTCGGTGAGGCGTAGAGGCGCATGTTGATCGCCATCAGCTTGCGGCGGATCAGGTCGGCCTGGCTCGGCTCTTTCATGCGGATCGCCACATCGGCCTCGCGCATAGGCAGGTCCAGCACGCGCTCTTCCAGCATCAGGTCGATTTTCAGGTCCGGATACTTCTCGTACAGCGCGGGCAGGCGCGGGGCGAGCCAGAGCGACCCGAATCCGATCGTCGTGGTCACCCGCAATTCGCCGAAGACCTCTTCCTCGCTGTCGCGGATTCGGGCGGCGGCGGCCTCCAGCCTTTTCGTCATGTGGCGCGTCGCGTCGAACAGGAGTTCGCCCTGTTCCGTCAGGATCAGACCCCGCGCGTGGCGATGAAAGAGCGTCGTGTTCAACCCTTCTTCCAGGGCGCGAATCTGTCGGCTGACCGCGGATTGGCTCAGGTGCAGGGTGTCACCCGCATGAGTCAGGCTGCCCGCGTCGGCAACGGCGTGAAAGATGCGCAGCTTGTCCCAATCCACGTTTCAAATCCTCGGCATTACATTTGCGCATACCAGATATGCGGGTCTGAAAGCGCGTTCAAAGGCAAAAGCGCCTTTGCCCGAAATTCCGTCGTCATTTGTATACCATTGAACGCGAACCCCGCGAAAAAGTGGTTTTCAGGTCAGTATTTTTGACCTATAATCGATATATAGTGAAAGCCCCAGCTGGCAAGGGAGGTGCCCCATGGGTTTGCAACAGGTTTCCCTTTCGGACCGGTTCGACCTTACGAAATCGCCCGTCCTTCTGAACGGCACGCAGGCGCTGGTGCGCCTGATGCTGGCGCAAAAAGCGCGGGACCGTGCCGCGGGGCTGAACACGGCCGGCCTTGTCACCGGCTATCGCGGATCGCCCCTCGGGGCGGTCGACATGCAGATGATGCGTGCGGGCAAACAGCTGACGGACGCCGACGTCGTTTTCCAGCCCGGTCTGAACGAGGACCTGGCCGCGACCGCTTTGTGGGGCAGCCAGACCGCCGAGCTGCGCGGCGAAGGGAAATACGACGGCGTCTTCGGTCTCTGGTATGGCAAGGGGCCGGGCGTGGACCGGTCAGGCGATGTCATGCGTCACGTCAACATGGCCGGCACCTCGCCGCATGGTGGCGTGCTGATGGCGATGGGCGACGATCACACCGGCGAATCCTCGACCACCTGCCACCAGTCCGACTGGGCGCTGGTCGATGCGCATATGCCCGTCCTGTCGCCGGCGGGCGTGCAGGAAATTCTCGATTTCGGGCATTACGGCTACGCGCTGTCGCGGTTTGCCGGTGTCTGGGTTGGCCTCAAGACCATGAAGGACACGGTCGAGGCCACGGCGGTTGTCGATGGCCGCCCCGACCGGATGTCCTTTGTCCTGCCCCAGTTCGACATGCCCGAGGGCGGGTTGAACATCCGCCTCGGCGACCACTGGGTTCCGCAGGAAGAACGGCTCGTCGCGCACAAACGCTATGCCGCCGAGGCATTCGCCCGCGCAAACGGCATCGACAAGCGGGTCTGGGGCAAGCCGGGGGCGAAGATCGGCCTTGTCGCTGCGGGCAAGAACTGGCTCGACCTGATGTCGGCGCTCTCCGCCCTGGGGATCGACGCGCCGGAGGCCGAACGCCTTGGCATCACGACCTACAAGGTGGGCCAGACCTGGCCGATGGACATGACATCCCTGCGCGATTGGGCCGAAGGGCTCGACCTGATCGTCGTGGTCGAGGAAAAGCGCAAGCTGATCGAGGTGCAGGTCAAGGAGGCGATCTTCGACGATCGTCGCGGCCGCCGCGTCTATGGTTACCGGAAGGGCGGGGATGGAGAGATCCTCTTCCCGACCCACTTCGCACTCGATCCCGGCGATATCGCGCTGAAACTCGGTCATATCCTGATCGAGGAGGGGCGCGAGACCGACCGCATCCGCGCCGGCATGGCGAAGGTTGAACAGGCGATGCGCGCCTCCAACACGCCTGACCTCGCGCAGCGCACACCGTGGTTCTGCTCGGGCTGTCCGCACAATACCTCGACCCGCGTACCCGAGGATGCGCGCGGCGGGGCCGGCATCGGCTGTCACTTCATGGTCAAATGGATGGACCGCAACACCGAGGCCTATACCCATATGGGCGGCGAAGGCGTGAACTGGGTGGGCGAGGCGCCGTTCTCGACCCGCGATCACGTGTTCCAGAACCTCGGGGAGGGCACCTACAACCACTCGGGCATCCTCGCCATTCGCGCGGCCGTGGCGGCGGGGACCAACATCACCTACAAGATCCTCTTCAACGATGCTGTCGCCATGACGGGCGGGCAGCATAACGAGGGCGACCTGGACCCGGCCCGCATCGCGCATGAAGTGCAGGCCATGGGGGTCGAGCACATCGCGCTGATCTACGACCCGAAGGAAGAGATCGACTTCTCGCTCTTCCCCAAGGGCTGCGAGCGGCACGAACGCGACGACCTGATGACCGTGCAGGAGAAATACCAGACGCTGAAAGGCGTCTCGGTCATCATCTACGTCCAGACCTGCGCCGCCGAGAAGCGCCGCCGCCGCAAGCGCGGCACCTTCCCCGACCCGGATCGCCGCGTCTTCATCAACACCGATGTCTGCGAGGGCTGCGGGGATTGCGGGGTGCAGTCGAACTGCGTCTCAATCGTGCCGGTGGAGACCGAGCTTGGCCGCAAGCGCGCCATCGACCAGTCGAGCTGCAACAAGGATTTTTCCTGCCTCAAGGGCTTCTGCCCCAGCTTCGTCACGGTCGAGGGCGGCAAGATCCGCAAGCAGGCAACGGCCGAGGTCGATCTGTCGGGCCTGCCGGACCCGACGCTGCCTGCCATTGACGGCACCCATAACGTGCTGGTCACCGGCGTGGGCGGTACGGGCGTCGTCACCATCGGGGCCGTCATGGCGCAGGCCGCCCAGATCGACGGCAAGGGGGCCGGCATGATCGAGATGGCGGGCCTTGCGCAGAAGGGGGGGGCCGTCTGGATCCACCTGCGGCTTGCGGACCGCCCCGAGGATATCAGCGCCATCCGCATCGGCGCCGGCGAGGCCCATGCCGTGATCGGCGGCGACCTGGTCGTGACCGGGGGCGCCAAGACTCTGTCGGCCATGCGTACAGGCCAAACAGGCGCCGCCGTGAACAGCCACGAGATCATCACCGGCGCCTTCACCCGCGACCCCGAGTTCCGCATCCCCGGAGAGGACCTGAAAACGGCGATCAGCGCGCGGGTGCAGGACCGCCTCGCGCTTTTCGATGCGACGGACCTGGCCAAGGCGCTTTTGGGCGACTCGATCTATTCCAACATGATGACCTTCGGCGCGGCGTGGCAGATGGGCCTGGTGCCGCTCAGCCACGACGCGATCCGCGCGGCCATCGAGCTGAACGGCGCCGCCGTGCAGACGAACCTGCAGGCCTTCGAGATGGGGCGGTGGGCCGTTGTGAACCCCGATGCCGCCGAGCGGCTGACGCGGTCGGACGTGATCGAGTTGCCGAAACCCCTCGACGAGAAGATCGCATTCCGCGAGGCGCATCTGACCGACTACCAGGGGCCGCGGCTTGCGAAACGCTACCGCAAGATGGTCGACGGGATCGACGATCCGCGCCTCAAGGAGGCTGTTGCAAAGGGCTATCACAAGCTGCTGTCCTACAAGGACGAGTACGAGGTGGCGCGGCTGCATTTGCAGACGGCGGAAAAGGCGCGAGAGGAATTCGAGGGCGAGTTCACGCTGAAATACCACCTTGCCCCGCCGCTGATCCCCGGCACGGACGCCAATGGCCGCCCGAGGAAACGGGCCTTCGGCCCGTGGATCGAATCTGCCTATCCGCTGCTTGCAAGGATGAAGCGTCTGCGCGGCACGCCACTGGACCTCTTTGGCTACAGCGCAGAGCGCCGGATGGAGCGCCGCCTGATCAAGCAATACGAACGCGACATGGCGGCCTTCATCCCCGAAGCGCGGTCCGAGACGATGGATGCCCTCGTGGCGCTGGCCGAACTGCCCTTGCAGATCCGTGGCTTCGGCCCGGTGAAAGAGGCCAATGCCGAGAAGACGGCGCGGCAAAGGGAAGATCTGCTTGCGCTTCTTCGCGCAGGCGGGGCGCCCTTGGCAGAGGCCGCCGAGTAGACCAAAGCAGGGATTGCGCCGGCTTCGCCGTCGCCCGGTGGAGGCGCGGCCTCACGCCTCCTGCGGAGGCGATCGCCCGCGCCTTGGCGCGTCGCGCCGATGCATATTTGAAGGATAAAGATCGGGCAGGATCGTGCTTGTTTCTTTATCCGGGGAAGTATCCTCGGGGGAGCGCGAGGGGGCAGACAGCCCCCTCGCACGGGTCGGCGCGCGTCAGCGCGGCGAACCCCATTGGATTCAGCGGTCGGGCGGGATCAGGCCGAGACCGCGCAGGTAGATTCCGATCCCCGCTTCCAGCAGGTCCTCGGGCGGGAAGGGGGTGTTGGCCCCGGGCCGTCCGCGCGCGAAGAGTTCCACGACCCCATGGCTCATGGCCCAGATATGGGAGGAGAACATCGTCGGCGGCGGGCGTTTTTCAACCGGCAGCTGCTCGCTCAAGGCCTCGGCCGCGCGTTCGAGGACCGCGCGCGAGCGGCTGGCGGCGGCGGCGAGTTCGGGCGTCGCGTTGGCCGAGGTGCCGCTTTCGAACATGGCCATGTAGTGGCCCGGGTAGCGCCGCGCGAAAGCGAGATAGGCGCGCCCCGTCGCCTCGAAGGCCGCAAGCGCGGAGGGTTGGCCGCCGTTGAACGCATGTTCCATCAGGTCCGAGAAGATCGCGTGCCCCTGCCGCGCGCATTCCGCGATCAGGTCCTCGCGCCCCTCGAAATGACGGTAGACCGCGGCGGGCGTTACGCCGGCATTTTTCGCCGCCTCCGACAGGGTGAAACCGGTCGGGCCCTTTTCCTCGATCAGGCGCAGGGCCGCGTCGACCAGCGCCTGCTTGAGGTTGCCGTGGTGATAGCCGCGTTTTGACATGCGCTCAGCCGCCGTTCGGCGCGGAGTGATCGGCCCACATCTCGGGGCCGCCGCAGATCATGGGGTCGGGCTTGCCGACCAGCTCGTCATCCTTGCCCGGATAGTCCATGCCCGACAGGATCGCCCGGATCACGGCCAGCCGCGCGCGGCGCTTGTCATCGGCGCGGATCACCGTCCAGGGCGCATGCGCCGTGTGGCCAAGCGCCAGCGTTTCGCCGATCGCATCCGAATAGGCGTCCCATTTCTTGAGGCCTTCGACATCGATCCAGCTGAGTTTCCACTGTTTCAGCGGGTCATTCTCGCGGTCGAGGAACCGGCGGAGTTGCTCGGCTCGGCCCACGTTCAGCCAGAGTTTCGTCAGGCGTACGCCGTCGCGCACCAGCATATGCTCGAAATCGGGCAGTTGGCGGAAAAAGGCCTGCCGCTGCTCGGGCATGCAGAAGCCGAAGACATGCTCGACCACGCCGCGATTGTACCAGCTGCGGTCGAATAGCCGGATCTCTCCGGCGGCGGGCAAGTGGTGCACGTAGCGCTGGAAATACCATTGGCTGGCTTCGCGCTCGGTCGGTTTCTGCAAGGCCACGACGCCGGCCACCCGCGGGTTGAGGTTTTCGCGCACGCGCTTGATGGACCCGCCCTTGCCGGCCGCGTCGCGCCCTTCGAAGACCACGGCAATGCGTTCGCCCGTGTCGCGCACCCAGGCGTGGAATTTCACCAGCTCGATCTGAAGCGCGGCGAGTTGACCCTCGTACTCCTTCTTGTCCATCCGTTCGGGATAAGGGTAGCCGGGGTCGAGGATCGTGTCCTTCTTGGCGGATTTGATCGCCTTGCGCACGCTTTCGGGCGCCTCTTCCTTGTAGAACCTGGTGATCGCGCCATCGAAGGGTTTGCTCATCTGGCCTGCCTTTGCCGTCATGTTATGAGGCGTCACATTAGGCGGCGGGGCCGCTCAGCGCAATCCGGCGCGGGACGCGGTGCGGTCGATGGCGGCGTCGGTCGCTTCGGGCACGGCATGGTGGGGCATGTGACCGATCCCGTCGAGCACGGTCAGGTTGGCGCCGGCGATCTGCTGCGACAGCGGGATCGAATGCACCCTGAGCTGCACGGTTTCGTCCGCATCGCCGTGGACGATCTCGACCGGGACGGCAATCTCGCCATAGCGCGGGACCTGTGCCGTGATTTCCTCCAGCAGGTTGGCGCGCTGCAAGGCGTTGGCCCGCATCGACACGCGGCGCAGCGTCAGGCCCGCGCCGATATGGGCGTGGTATCCCTCAGGCGCCATGTCGGGCAGAAAGACGCTGTCGATCGTGTCGTCGACCACGCGGTCCGGCACCCAGGCCGTAAGCGCAGGGATCACGAGGGATTGTCCGATGGGGTGCGACAGCACGGTGTAATAGGTGCCGAGGCCGGTGCTCCAGGGGTTCGAGGCCGCCGCAGACAGGGTCAGCCCCGACAGCCGCTCGGGATGATGCACCGCCCAGGCCAGCGCGACCGAGCCACCATAGGAATGGCCGAAGACCAAAGGCCGTTCGGCGCCGAGTTCGGTCGCCGCGCGCACCAGCAGGTCGGCTTGTTGGCGCAGCGTCGCGCCGGTGCGGTTGATCCGGTCCGTGTAGCCGAGCCCTGGCCGGTCGAAGACGATGACGCGGTAGCGCCCGGCCAGCCGGTCCACCATCGCGAAGGTGAAATCGCGGGTGTTTCCGCTGGCCCCGTGGATCAGGACAAGGTCGGGGCCGCTGCCGCGCAGGACATAGTGCACGCGATGCCCGTCGATCGTCAGGAATTCCCCCTCGGGCGGCCAATGTTCCTCGGAGAGGCGTTCGTGCCGCGCCGCCTTCCAGAGCGTCAGCGCGACCGAAAACACAACAAGGCCAAGCAGGAGGAGAATGAGCTTCATTCGCCCTTGCGCCAGTCCGTGCTGGTCGTGCCGATCCGCTCGATCTCGAAGGGGGTGGTCAGGTAGACCTCGGAAATCCAGTTGCCGTAGAGCAGATGCGCCTGGCTGCGCCAGCGGTTCGGCGGGCGGCGCGCGGGATCATCATCGGGGAAATAATTCACCGGCAGCTGGATCTCGGCGCCATCGACCTGCGCGCCGGCGAGGTCGCGCTGGTATTCCTCGTTCAGCGTGCCGCTGTCGTATTCGAGATGGTTGAAGACATAAAGCGCGCGGCGGTCGGGGTCCTCCACGAGGCCCGTCCCCACGGCGTCCGAATG
The DNA here is from genome assembly GCF_039542305.1 of [Roseibacterium] beibuensis. Classification (NCBI taxonomy): domain Bacteria; kingdom Pseudomonadati; phylum Pseudomonadota; class Alphaproteobacteria; order Rhodobacterales; family Roseobacteraceae; genus Roseicyclus; species [Roseibacterium] beibuensis. The sequence continues at coordinate 1,140,568 of NZ_BAABHW010000001.1, forward strand.
CAGCAGCACGGGCAGGCCGGCGGCCTCGATCTCGTCGCGGCGCATCTCGGTCCAGCGGCTGACCGGCATGACGAAGTCATCCGAGAAGCCGCGCAAATAGGGGCTGTCGGGGGCAAGGTTCTGGTGCCGGTAGCACCCGAAGAGCTTTCGCGGCAGCAGATGTTTCTTCACCCCATGGAAGTAGTGGATCATCGCCATCCCGCCCCAGCAGACGCCGAAGGTGGAATGGACATGGGTCTGGGTCCACTCGAAGACGCGGGTCAACTCGTCCCAGTAGGTGACCTCTTCGAAGGGCAGATGCTCGATCGGGGCGCCGGTGATGATCAGCCCGTCGAATTTCTCGCCCGTGGCCTCGACATCGCGGAAGGGGCGGTAGAACTCCTCCATATGTTCCGGCGCGGTGTTGCGGGTCTCGTGATCGGTCATGCGGATCAGCGAGAATTCGACCTGCAGAGGCGTCGCGCCGATCAGCCGGGCGAATTGCGTCTCGGTCTGGATCTTCTTGGGCATCAGGTTGAGAAGCGCGATGCGCAGCGGGCGAATATCCTGCTTGTCGGCGGCGCGCCGGCCCATGACCATGACGCCCTCGTCCTTCAGGATCGAGAAGGCGGGCAGGCTGGTGGGCAGGCGAATGGGCACGGGCTGAATTCTCCGATAGGTCCGGGGGGTTGATCTAGGCGCTTGCGGCGCGGCGTCCAAGGGCGGCGGCGACCATCGCTTCGGCATCGGCGGCGTCACGCACGCTTTCGACCTCGGCCGCGGTGACGCTGACGCCCCAGTGTTGCGCCATCGCGGCATAAAGCGGCGCGCGATGGGCCAGGGCGCGGGCATAGGCAAACCGCACGAAGGCGTCGGGGTCGACCGTCTCGGGCGACTGGCCGCTCTGGTCAAGGTAGCTGGCCCATTCCGCGCGCAGGAAGGCGGGTTGGTAATACATCGGTTTCGGCGCGCGGTCGAAGCGGCGGATCAGTTCATCGGTATGGGCCTCGGTGCCCTCGATCCAGACCAGCAGCGTGTGGTGCGAAAGCGCGCAGAGCACCTCGTCCTTCGGGTTGGCCGGGTCCACCACCTCGCAGATCGACCCGCCGGTGTCGTTCACGAAATGCGGGTAGCCATAAAGGTCATGGGCACGGGCGATGAAGGCGGGTGTATCCAGCAACGCGTTGATCTCGGCCCGGCGGTGCAGGTCCTGCCGACGCATGTATTCATCGAAGGGCAAGCCGCCCTTGGCCGGATCGCCCGGCTTGCCAAGATAGGTCGAGAGCGGCGCGAGGTTATCGAAGCGGATGTTGGAGCCGATATAGATCGAATCCGAGCGCAGCAGGTCCGCCAGGAACGGCACCTGCATGGCCTGCCGCTTGAGGTTGTCTGTGATGTGCTCACCCATATAGGCGGTGCCGATGCGGTAATCGATCGAGTAGTGGAACCAGTCGCCATGCTCGCGCAGCAGGCTGGCCAGCCGCGTCTTCCCAAGCCCCGACATGCCGAAAACCGATAGGCGTTTTTCGGGCGACGCAAGCCACGCCTCGGGGCTGTCATAGAGAAGGGGCATGGACGACACCTTGATGGGATGAACAAGCGTGCCGTTTCCTAGCGCAGCCACGCGAGACCGGGAAGGGGCGTTTTCCCAGCCGGTCCAAGTGACGAGGCATAGGGTGTCAGCGCGGGGTCAGGGTCGTGATGCCAAGGTTTCCGGCGCGCGCCAGGTCGGGGTCAAGCGTCATGGGCACGTATTCGCCGCGCCGCCACAACTCCCCCAGATCGTCGTAGTGACGGCTCAACGGGTGGCCGGACTGGCCCGTGGAGATGATGAAGACCGAGCTTTCGGGATCGGCGAAATCATAGACACCGCGATAGCCAGCCGCGTGTATGTTGGCGTAGGGCGTCGGTCCATCGCCAAGGGTGGCCCCGCGTTGCAGCGTGAAATCCCCGCCCGAGGTGGGCTGCCGAATGTTCACGATCCATGAAAACAGCCGCGTGTCGCCCAAGACCGGGTGATCGTGATGCGCCTCGTGCGCGGCGCCCCAGCGCCAGCTTTCGAGGTCTCCGCCATAGGCCTCGGACAGTTCCTGCAAGGCGTCGTCCAGCGCCAGCCGCGCGATGCCGGTACAGGTCTCGGTCGCGGTCGAGGGGCCCACGTCGCACCAGACCGCCGCGCCGTTCACGTCCCGGAACACCCGTTCGATGAAGACCGGCTCAAGCTGCCAGAATTCGTCGGCCAGCGGGCCGATCTCGTCGCGGATCAGGCGCTGTTGCAGGTGCCGCATCCAGCTTGCGTAGATCAGCGGCTCGGGCAGGTGTTCGTTCATCTCGCCGTCCCAATCGGCCAGAAGCTCCAGCGCGCGCTGGCGTCGGCGTTCCGGCGTCCCGGCGGGGGCGGTTTCACCGGTGAACCACAGGTCCCGCGCGACGAGGGGCAGGATGTTGCGCGCCGCCGCCGAGACCGCGTCTAGCTGCGCCTCGATGAAGCTGTCGCGGGTATGCACCTGCCGATCGCGCATCAGCCGCGTAAGTCGCGTGATGCGCTGCGTGTCGCCCCAGTCGAAGCTGATATGGAGCGGGAAATCGCGATCCACCGACTTGTTGTTCGTGTTGCCAAGGACACCGCCCTCGGGGTCGATGAAGGTGGGGTTGGCGAAATACTGCGTGATACCTTGCCAGCGGTTGTCGGGCTCCCAGCCCGGCGAGGGCATGCGTGCCTGCGTCTGGTGGCCGGTCATGCGCCAGGGGATGTGGCCGATCACCTGCATGCCGATGCGCCCGTCGGCGCTGGCCACCATCAGGTTCTGCGCCGGCGCGACGAAATCCTCGCCCGCGGCAAAGGCCTCCTCGATGGTCTGCGCGCGCATCAGGCGCATGCCGGTCTGGATCGAGGTGTTCTCGTCGGTCAGGGCCGTCCAGCTCAGGCTCATGACATGGCCCGGCGGCGTCACGGTCGCGATGTCGTAATGGGTGCCGGGGATGACCGGCCCGTTCTCGGTATTGCGCAGGGTGATGGTGATCGGTGTCTCGTCCGCGATCTCGATGATCGAGCGGCGCGTCGCGAAGGGAGCCCAGCCCTCCGGCGTGCGGTACTCCTGCGGGTTGTCGGGGTTCAGTTCCTCGACATGCAGGTCCATGTCGTCGAGATAGGCGTTGGTGATGCCCCAGGCCAAGGTCTCGCTGCGGCCGGCCACCACCATGGGCATGCCAGGGATGGTCCCCCCGATCACGCCGCCGGTCGAAAGCTCCAGCCGGGCAAGATACCAGGGCGAGGGGGCCGTCAGTTCCAGATGCGGATCATTGGCCAGAAGCGCACCGCCCGCGGCCGAGCGTTCGGGCGTGGCCGCAAAGATGTTCGACGCCCCGCTGCGCCCCCGCCCGAGATAGTTGGGATGCAGCGGATGGCGCGGGGGCGAAACGCTCTGCGCGTAGCGCGGCAGCGGCGCATCGAAAAGACTTGCGTAATCGGCCAGTTCGGTCGCGCCCGTGCCCGGGGCATCCGGCAGCAGGTCGGCCAAACGTTCCGGGTCATCCAGCGCCAGCGCCGCGCGGGCGCGCAGCACCTCTTCCTCGTGATGGTTGGCCAGTTGCAGGGCCATGGCAAAGCTGACCGCGACGCTGTCGGCGGGGCGCCACGGTGCGATTTCCGGTTCGAACAGGAACAGTTCGGGCGCGCCGCGACCCAGGGCTTCGGACCCGACCAGCCGGATCCACGCGTTCACGCCGTCGGAATAGGCCTGCAACTCGGATATGGTCCGCGGCTCCAGCGCCTCGACCGAGCGGCGCGCATGCCCGTAAAGATCCAGCCGCCGCATCAGGTCATCGATCTGCACCGTGGGCCGCCCGAAGAGCTCGGACAAGCGGCCCTGCACGGTGCGCCGGACCATGAGCATCTGCCACAACCGGTCCTGCGCATGGGCAAAACCGAGGCCGTAGAACACGTCCTCGTCGGTTTCTCCGAAGATATGCGGGATGGCCGAGGTGTTGCGCACGATCTCGACCGGGCCGGTCAGCCCGTCGACCTGCCAGTTGGCGTCGTACTCGGGGATCGAGCGCCCCGCAATCCACCAGACAACGGCAATCGCGGCCACGCTCAGCGCGATCGCGATCGACACCAGTCGCACTAGCCAGCGCAGGATGACGGGCATGAAACCTCGGGGCGGAAAACTACCGCGCCATCTAGCCGGTCAGAGACGCGAATGCAAAGCGCAGTGCTGTCAAACGGACGTTACGGAAGGATGCGGGCGTAGCGGGTGCCTTCGAGCGTGGCGCCCACGATCAGGCCGGCTTGTCCGTAGATCACCGCGATCACCGGATCGAGCAGGGTGGTGGTGTCCACCCCAAGGGTCGCGCCCTCGCTGTTGACGGCATAGCGCACGTCCGCACCGACCGACCAACCGGTCGAATAGCGGAACTCGCGCAGCGCGTCCTCGGTCATGAAAAAGAGGGTGTGGGCGTATTGCTGCGCGCCGATCTGCAACCCGAAGCTGCCCGAGGTGGCCGAGTAGTAATCGACGGTCGCGCCGTTGATCCGCAATGCGCCGCGCCCGTAGCTGCCGCCAAAGCCGAAGCCCGCCTCGGTCACCAGCGGCATGACCAGCATGCCCGCGGCGTCCCGGGCCAGTTCGCGGGTGCCGGGCACCTCGCTATACATGAACTCGATGGCGCTATCGACGCGGGCGTCGATACGCTGGCTGCCCTGGCTGTTCAGCCCGTTGCCGCATGCGGCCAGAAGCGGGATCGAAGCCCCGCCAATCACGAAATTCCTGCGCGTGGTGCTGCTCATGGGTCGATCTGCCCTTTGTCCTGTGGTCCGGCCAGTTGTCGGCGGACGGGATGCCTCAATTCAGCCTCGCGTCATCTGCGCAAGGTTCCAGCGACAGACTACGCGGGTTTGCTGCGCCTGTCATCCACCAATACCACAAGCCATGCGGGTTTCCGCCGATCAGACCGCTACAGGTTGCGCGCCCGACCAGACCTAGCCGTTCAGCAGTTTCGCCACACGCGGCGCGAAATAGGTCAGCACTCCGTCGCAGCCGGCGCGGCGGAAACACATCAGGCTTTCCAGCATGACCTTCTCGCCATCGATCCAGCCGTTCTGCGCGGCGGCCTCGATCATCGCGTATTCGCCGGACACCTGGTAGGCATAGGTCGGCGCGCCGAAGCGGTCCTTCACCTCGCGCACCATGTCGAGATACGGCTGGCCGGGTTTGACCATGACCATGTCCGCGCCCTCGGTCAGGTCACGCTCGACGCAGCGCAGCGCCTCGGCCCGGTTGGCGGGGTCGATCTGGTAGGTCTTCTTGTCGCCCTTCAACGCGCCCGAGGCGCCCACCGCGTCGCGGAACGGCCCGTAATAGGCGCTGGCGAATTTCGCGGCATAGGACATGATCGTGACGTTCACATGGCCCTCGGCCTCGAGCGCGCTGCGCATCGCCCCGATGCGCCCGTCCATCATGTCCGACGGCCCAAGGATATCCGCCCCGGCCTCGGCCTGCGCCAGCGCCATCTTCACCAGTGCTTCGACGGTTTCGTCATTCACGATGACCCCGTCGCGGACGATCCCGTCATGGCCGTTGGCATTGTAGGGGTCGAGCGCGATATCGGTCATCACCGCAAGCTCGGGCACCGCGTCCTTGATCGCGCGGATCGCGCGGTTCGACAGGTTGTCGGGGTTCCACGCCTCTTCGCAAAGCTCGGTTTTCAGGGACGGGTCCGTGTAGGGAAACAGGCAGATGGCCGGGATGCCCAGGCTGTGGGCCTCGCGCGCGGCCTCGACGATCTTGTCGACGCTGCGACGGATCACGCCGGGCATCGAGGCCACCGGTTCTTCCACGCCTTCGCCATCGCGCACGAAGATCGGCCAGATCAGGTCATTCACGCTGATCTCGGTCTCGCGCACGAGGTTGCGCAGCGACGCGCTGGCGCGGGTCCGGCGGAAACGGGCGGCGGGGAAGGGGGCCTGGTTGGCGCTCATGGCGTGCGTCCTTGTTTTCTCATCTTGGCGTTGCGCAAATCGGTGCCACGCCAAGGGGTGTGGCTTCAAGGCGGCAAAGCGCGCGGAGCGGCATTTTCGTCGCTGGCATCCCACAAACCCCGCGCCTATGGTGCGCGCCAAATCGGCAGCCAGCAGTGAACGGACGCATCCGCGTGGATTTTCTCGACCTTGTGACAGAAGTGATCGACCTCAGGTCGTTTTCGAACCTTTGGTACTGGATCGTGCTGGCGATCATGTGGTCGACCCTGTCGCATTGGACCCTCGGGGTGCCCTATCACATCGTCAATCGCGCCCGCCGCGGCGATGCGCGGGCGGCCCGGGACATGCAGGCGCTGGTCGAGATCAACAGCGAACGCCTGCTTGCTGTGACTGCGGTCTCCGGGCCGGTCATGCTGGGCTTTGCCGCCTTCCTGTCGACCGGGCTGGCGATCACGGGATGGGCCTACCGGGTGGAGTTCTGCCAGGCCATCTTCCTGCTGATCTTCCCCGCGTTCCTCGTCGGGGCGCTCCTGGTCGCGACGGCGCGTCGGTTGCAGGCCAGCGGCTACCAGGACGTGTCCGGCGTGCTGCGTTCCCATCGGATCAAGGTACAGATGCTGGGCGTGCTCTTCATCTTCCTGACCGCGTTCTGGGGCATGTACACCAACGTCACCGTCGGCCCGCTCGGCTGAGGGCCGGGACAGGTGCTTGACTTCCCACGCTCGCGGCGTAGGTCTCGCGCGCCATGAGTCAGCCTGATCACATCCTTGCCGGCGGCGCGCCCGAGGGCTTCGACGCCACGCTTCTGCTGCGCGAACTGGCGCGGCGCGACGGCCCCGTGCTGCACATCGCCCGCGATGACAAGCGCGCCGAGGCGATGGCGACCGCGCTCGCCTTTTTCGACCCGACGGTCCCCGTTCTGCGCTTTCCCGGCTGGGATTGCCTGCCATATGACCGGGTGTCGCCCAATCCCGACATCTCGGCGCAGCGCATGGCGACGCTGGCGGCGCTGGCGGCGGGGGCGATCCGGGGCGACTTCATCCTGCTCACGACGCTCAACGCGGCGATGCAGTATATCCCGCCGCGCGACCTTTTGCGGAACTCGGCCTTCGCAGCGACCGTCGGCGGCCGGATCGACGAAGCCGCGCTGAAGGACTTTTTCGTGCGCATGGGCTTCGTTCAGGCCCCCACGGTGACAGAGCCCGGCGACTATGCCGTGCGCGGCGGCATCATCGACGTCTGGCCCCCGGGAGAGGACGCGCCGGTGCGCCTCGACCTTTTCGGCGACACGCTTGACGGGGCTCGCCGCTTCGATCCGGTCAGCCAGCGCACCACCGAAAAGCTAGAGCGGATCGAGCTTGCCCCGGTCTCCGAGGTGATCCTGGACGAGGCCTCCATCACGCGGTTTCGGCAGAATTACCGGATCGAGTTCGGCGCGGCCGGCACGGACGATCCGCTGTACGAAGCGGTCAGCGCGGGCCGCAAGCACCAGGGCGTCGAGCACTGGCTGCCCTTCTTCCACGAGCGTTTGGAAACGCTGTTCGACTACCTGCCGGATGCCGCCGTCACGCTGGACGATCAATCGACCCCTCAACGGCTGGCGCGGTGGGAGTCGATCGCCGATCAGTATGACACCCGCAAAACGGCGCTGACCCAGAAGGGGCGGCTGGACACGGTTTATAAACCGGTGCCACCCGACCAACTCTACCTCTCCGATGACGCCTGGCAGGCGGCCATTGCCGGGCATCGGGTGGTGCAGCTGTCGCCCCTGTCGCAAGCGCCGGGCCCCGGCGTCATCGACGCGGGCGGACGGGCAGGTCGCGATTTTGCGCCCGAGCGGCAGAACGAAAATATCAGTCTTTTCGGGGCTCTGGCGGATCATGTTCGCGCAAAGCGTGAAGACGGCGCCGTGGTCATCGCCAGTTGGTCCGAGGGCGCGCGCGAACGCCTCAAAGGCCTGCTTGAAGACCAGGACATCACCGATACCGTCGAGATCACCGATGCCCGTGACATAGGGGGCGGAAAACTCGAGTTTTCCGGCCAGAAAAACTCGAGTTTTTCTGGCCCCTCCACCGGCGGTGTGCATTTGGCCGTCTGGCCGCTGGAGCAGGGTTTCACCGGGGCGGGCCTGACCGTTATCTCGGAACAGGACGTGTTGGGCGACCGGCTGATCCGTCCGCGCCGCAAGACGCGCAAGGCCGAGAACTATCTGACCGAGGCGCAGACGCTGTCGCCCGGCGACCTGGTCGTTCATGTCGATCACGGGGTTGGCCGCTATAACGGACTTGAAACCATCACCGCGATGGGCGCGCCGCATGAATGCCTTGCGCTGGAATATGCCGGGGGCGACCGTTTGTTCCTGCCGGTGGAGAATATCGAGCTTCTCTCGCGCTACGGCCATGAAGAAGGGCTGCTCGACAAGCTGGGCGGCGGGGCATGGCAGGCGAAAAAGGCCCGGCTCAAGGAACGCATCCGCCAGATCGCGGACAAGCTCATCCGCATCGCCGCCGAGCGGGAATTGCGCTCGGCCCCCATGCTGCAACCGCCCGGCGACATGTGGGAGGCCTTCTGCGCCCGCTTTCCGTACGAGGAGACCGACGATCAGCTCAGCGCAATCGCCGACGTGATCGAGGATCTCGAACGCGGGCGTCCGATGGACCGCCTGGTGGTGGGCGATGTAGGCTTCGGCAAGACCGAGGTGGCGATGCGCGCGGCGTTCCTCGCCGCCGCCCAGGGGCTTCAGGTCGCGGTCATCGCACCGACGACGCTGCTGGCCCGCCAGCACGCCAAGACCTTCCGCGACCGTTTCCGGGGCTTCCCGATTAACGTGCGCCAGCTGTCGCGCTTCGTCAGCCAGAAAGAGGCCAGCGAGACCAAGAAGGGCATGGCCGATGGCTCGGTCGATATCGTCATCGGCACCCATGCGCTGCTGGCCAAGAACATCCGGTTCAAGAACCTCGGCCTGCTGGTGATCGACGAGGAACAGCGCTTTGGCGTGACCCACAAGGAACGGCTGAAGGAAATGCGCTCGGACGTGCATGTCCTGACGCTGTCGGCCACGCCGATTCCGCGCACGCTACAGATGTCGCTGTCGGGCGTGCGCGACCTCAGCCTGATCGGCACGCCGCCGGTCGACCGCCTCGCCATCCGCACCTATGTCAGCGAGTTCGACGCGGTGACGATCCGCGAGGCGCTGCTGCGCGAGCACTATCGCGGCGGGCAGTCCTTCTACGTGGTGCCCCGCATCGAGGACTTGCGCGAGATCGAGGAGTTCCTGACCGACCAGGTGCCCGAGGTCAGCTTTGTCACCGCGCATGGCCAGATGGCGGCGGGCGAGCTCGACGACCGCATGAATGCGTTTTACGACGGCAAATATGACGTGCTTCTGGCCACGACCATCGTGGAATCCGGCATCGACATCCCGACCGCCAACACCATGATCATCCACCGCGCCGACATGTTCGGGCTGGCGCAGCTCTACCAGATCCGGGGCCGCGTGGGCCGCGCCAAGACCCGCGCCTATGCCTACCTGACGACGAAGCCGCGCGCCAAGCTGACCCAATCGGCCGAGAAACGCCTGCGCGTTCTGGGCAGCCTCGACAGCCTCGGCGCGGGGTTCACCATCGCGTCGCAGGATCTCGATATTCGCGGTGCGGGCAATATCGTGGGCGAGGAGCAATCCGGGCACGTCCGCGAGGTCGGGTTCGAGCTGTATCAATCCATGCTGGAAGAGGCGATTTCCAAGATCCGCTCGGGCGAGGCCGAGGGGCTGCCGGGCGACGATGGCCAGTGGTCGCCCCAGATCAATCTCGGCGTGCCGGTCCTGATCCCCGAGGATTACGTGCCCGATCTCGATGTGCGGCTTGGCCTCTACCGCCGGCTCAGCCAGTTGGAGACCAAGGTCGATCTCGAAGGCTTCGCCGCCGAGTTGATCGATCGCTTCGGCAAGCTCCCGCGCGAGGTCAACACGCTGCTTCTGGTGGTGCGCATCAAGGCCATGTGCAAGCGCGCCCATATCGCCAAGCTCGATGCCGGGCCGAAGGGTGCGACCCTGCAATTCCACGACAACAAGTTTCCGAACCCGCAGGGGCTGGTGGATTTCATCCAGAACCAGAAGGGGCTGGCCAAGGTCAAGGATAACAGGATCGTCGTGCGCCGCGACTGGGTGAAAGAGGCCGACAAGATCAAGGGCGCCTTCGCCATTGCGCGAGATCTTGCCCAATATGCCACGCCGCCCAAGAAAAGCTGAGCAGAGGATTGTCAGCGCCAACCATTCGGCGGTAAGCAGCCTTCGCGCGCGAGGGTGAAAAGGGGTGTTCCATGGAACGAAACAGCGCCTGGACCAAGGTGGGATGGTTCGCCTTCTGGTTCTTCTCGCTTCTCTCTGCTCTCTCGGCTTTCAAATTCGTGCCGCCGGGCCTCTATTACGGCTTCTTCCCGTCGCTGGAGGAAGGCGTTTCCGTCGCTGCTTGGCAATTCGTGGAGCAGGGCATCCGCGAGGGCGCGCGCCACGTCGCCTACCATATCGAGAACGTGGGCACGACGCTGGCCGTCCACATGTTCTTCGGCGGCCTCGCCGTCATCCTGATCCCGTTGCAGGTGTCGCGCTGGTGGCGTCGCCGCGGGAACAGCCACAAGTGGCTGGGCTGGTTCCTTGTGCCGGTCGTGACGATCTCGGCGCTGACGACCATTCCGGTGAGTTTCAACATGCGCTGGCCGCTCTGGTCCGAGGCGGGCTTTGCGCTTGGGGCGTTCAACTGGTTCGCCGCGCTGGCCATCGGCATGCAAGCGATCCTGGCAGGTGACGTGCAACGGCACCGGCGCTGGATGATCATGATGGCGGCGCTCAGCTTCGGCGCGGTCAGCTTCCGCCTGCAACTGCCGATCCTGCGGATCTGGTTCGACCAGGACGTGGTCTTTCCCTATATCGGCTGGTCCTGCTGGGTGCCGAACGTGCTGGTGGTCTTGTGGTGGTGGCACCACGAAAAGACGCGCGATGCCAAGCGCGCCGCGATCGCGACCCCGGCAGAGTAAGCCAGACGCGTCGGGCCGCCGTTACAGGCCGCCCGGCAATTCCCGCGGCATCTTGCGCATGACGACTGCCCCCAAGGTCAGCATCACGCCTGCGCCAATGGCCAAAGGCACGGCCGTGCCGTCGTAAAGCTGACCCAGCGCGGCCCCGGCCAACGCCCCGCCGACAGTGGCCAACGCCCCCATCAGGGACGAGGCGGTGCCGGCAATATGGCCCAACGGCTCCAACGCCAGCGCGTTCAGGTTGCCGATGGTGAAGGCCGCCGACGCGAAAATGCTGACGGTCCACACGAAGTAGACCCAGAACTCCGCCGCTCCGAGGTTCAGCACCCCGATCACGATCGCCGCGGCGAAGGAACACGTCGCCGAAACCCACAGCGCGGTGCGGATCATCGGGCGCATGCCAAGCCGCATCACCAACCGCGCATTGGTGGGCGCGGCCGGGGCGGATAAAAGCGCGATGAACGCGAACCAAAGGGGAAAGCTCTCCCCCCGACCATAGGTCAGGTCAAACACCTGCTGGACCGAGCTGAGCGTGCCGAACAGGGCCCCGAAGACGAAGGTCTGCACGAGGATCGACAGTTGCATCTGCCGGTTCGCCATCGCCTCGCGCATATCCCGCCAGGTCTGGCCAAGGCTCAGCTTGCGGCGCGCCTCGCGGGGCAGGGTCTCGGGCTGGCGCAACATCACCCAGGACACCGAAACGACCGAGAAGACCATGAAAGCCACGAAGATCGACCGCCATCCAAAGCCCGCGATGATCGCCGCCCCGATCAGCGGCGCGACCGCCGGGAAAAGCGTGAAGATCATCATCGCGTAGGACACGATCTGCGCCATGGCGCGCCCGGAATAGAGATCGCGGATCATCGCGATCGACACCACGCGAGGGCCGGAGGCGCCGAGGCCCTGGATCACGCGGGCCAGCAGGATCAATTCGAGGCTTGGCGCCACAAGGGCCAGCAAGGCCCCCGCCAGGTACAGCACCGCCCCCAACAGGATCACCGTCTTGCGGCCCAACGCGTCCGAAAGCGGACCCACCACCAGCGTGCCCAGCCCCATGCCGAGAACGAAACTCGTCAGAATCAACTGCGCGCGGTTCACCGCCTCGGGCGTCAGGTCTCCGGCGATCTCGGGCAGGGCGGGCAGCATGGCGTCGATGGAAAAGGCCACCGTCGCAAAGATCGTCCCCATCATGGCGATGAACTCGACCCGGCCAAGTCGGCGGCGCTCGTCCTGCATCATCGGGTCGGTGGTCGCGCTCATGACTTGCCCTCGGGTGCGGCGGCCAGTTCGTCGATCACCTGCATCCACAACTCGGGCGGCTGCGCCCCCGGCACGACATGCGTGTTCGCCACGACGAAGGTCGGCACGGCCTGCACGCCCCTTTGCCGCGCATGGGCGTCCCGGGCGCGGATCTCGTCGGTATCGGCGTCTCCGGCCAGAAGCTGCGCCACCATGCCCCCATCCATCTCGGCTTTCTCGGCAATCGCGCGCAGAACATCCGGGTCCTCGATATCGAGACCGTCCTGGAAATAGGCCCGGAACAGCGCCACCGCGACCGCGGTCTGCCGCCCTTCGATCCCGGCCCAATGGATCAGGCGATGGGCGTCCAGCGTGTTGGGCGTGCGCTTGATCTGGTCAAGCTTCAGGTCCAGCCCGGCCTTCGCGGCATGCTCCGCCACCGGCAGATAGGCGGTCACGGCACCCTCCTTGCCGCCGAACTTGGCCTCGAGGTAGCTGCGCCGATCCATGCCGCCCTTGGGCATCTCCGGGTTCAGCTGGAAAGGATGCCACTCGATGGCGAAGGGGTGATCGGCCCGCGCCTCCAACGCCCGGGCAAGGTTGCTCCACCCGATGAAACACCACGGGCAGATCGGGTCGGACAGGATATCGAGCTTGATCATCGTTCTTCCCCCACCAGCGCCTTCAAGGCGCCGCGGTCGAGTTTTCCGTTTGGGTTGCGGGGCAGGGCGTCCAATCGAAGGAAGGCCCTCGGCTGCTTGTAGCGGGCAAGGCGCGCCTCGGCCAAGCGGCGCAGGGCGTCTTCCGTCGCGTCGCCCGCAAAGGCCAGCCCCACGATGGTCGTGTCTGCCTTCGGCGTAAGCGCCAGTGCCGCACAATCATGCACGCCCGGTGCGTGTTGAAAGACCGCCTCGATCTCCAGCGGCGAGACGCGGAACCCGCCGGCCGTGATCAGGTCGTCGCGCCGCCCGTGGTAGCGGAAGGATCCGTCCGTCTGCCGATCCACCAGATCGCCCGTCAGGAACCAGTCGCCGGCAAGCGGCAGGTCCAGTGACCCGTCCTTGCGCTGGTATCCCAACATCAGCCCCGGATCGTCGCGATGGATCGCCAGGATGCCGGTTTCGCCCTCGGACACCTCGCCGCCGTCCTCCGACAGAACCGCCACGCGCCGCCCGGGCTGCGGATAACCAAGCGAGCCTTCGGGGGCGGGGCGGGCCGGTGAGCCCGAGATGAAGGTGGAACATTCCGACATGCCAAGCGCCTCGTGCACCGCAGTGCCGGTCGCCTCGGTCCAGCGCTGGCGCAGCGCCTCGGGGAGTTTTTCGCCCGCGCTTAGCCCGTGCCGCAGCCTGGGCAGGTGCAACGGCGCGTCGCCCGCCAGCAGCTTGCGGAAAATGCCCGGCGCGGCGGCAAGGATCGTCGCGTCATGCCGCTTCAGCAGCAGGGGCAGGGCGCCGGGCTGCACCCCCGGTGCGGGGATCAAGGCGGTTGCGCCAACCGACCAGGGGTCCAGCAGCCCGGTGCCCAGCGTGAAGGTCCAGTTGAAGGCGCCCGCATGCAGCAAGCGGTCGTCCTCGTGCAGGCCGTACCAGCCCCCGTGCATCATCCGCCGCGCCCAGATGGCGCGATGGGCATGGGCCACCGCCTTCGGCGTCCCGCCGGACCCCGAGGTGAAGACCAGATAGGCGAGCCTGTCAGGGTCACCCATCACGTAATCGGCTGGCTCATGTGCCATCAATGGGGCGAGGTCGCGGATCACGGGGCCAGAAAACCCCTCGGGCAGGGCGATGCCATCCCCGGCGAGGATACCTGCGGGTGCGATCACCTCGGCCAGCTTCGTGATTTCGCTTACCGTCAGGCCCGCCGCCGTGGGCACAGGCACGATCCCCACGGCAATGGCGCCAAGGAAGGCCACCGGAAACTCGGGCGTATTGCCCAATCTGAGCAGCAGCTTGTCGCCGGGCCGAAATCCCTGCGCCAGCAATCCGCCCGCCATGCCGCGCACGGCGCGCTCCAGCTTTGCATAGCTCCAGCGTTCGGCGCGGGCGGGGCCAAGGACGGCCAGTGCAACCTTGTCGGGCAGGCGCTCGGCCTGGCTCAAGACATAGTGCGACAGGTTGAAGGGGGCAGGGCAAGGTGTGGTCATAGTCCCCGCCTACGCCGCCGCCCCGGTCAAGGCAACCTGCGCAACCGCACAGATCGCCCCGAGAGGTTGGCGCTCAGTCCCGGCGCCCCATGGGCCGGTCAGCCACGTCATCGTCGCCGAAGCGGTCGTCGCCCGAATAGACATCCTCTCCGTCGGGCAGGTAACGCTCCGAGTCGCGCGCCGCGGCCTCGTCATGGGTGGGGTCCGCATAGGCATCGGCGGGCATCGGACCTTGCTGCCAGTCCTCCATCTGGCGCCCGATCTCAGCCGGCGTCTCTCCGGTCGCGCCCGCAACCGTCGCGATGACCTCGTCACGGTCCCCGGACAGCGCGATCAGGTCCTCCTCGGCCACGTCGGGCCAGCGGCCCTGGATCGCCGGAATCATCGCGCGCCAGTTCTGTTGAATGTCGCTCCATTGCATAGCGTTGTCCTTTCCTGTTCGCAGGTGCGTTGGAAAGGAAACGACCGGGCGTCCCTGCGGTTCCGACCCGTCAGCCGAACATCGCGCGCAGATCGACGCTGCTTTCGATGCCGATGGCACCCAGATGCGCGTCGAGGAACCTGTCCGCCGCCGCGCGCCCCGCGGCGCGCAACTGGTGCAGGATCTGCGGTGTCGCCACCAGCTTGGTCGCCACCGACAACTGCCCCATCAGTGCGTCATCGGCGATCATGTGAATGCGCAGCCGCTTCATCGCGCCTTGGGGCAGGGTGCCGTCATCCAAAAGGCGCTGCACGAAATCGATGGCGCGCAACTCGCGCAACAGCGAGGAATTGAAGCTGATCTCGTTCACGCGGTTCTGGATTTCCCGCGCGCTGACGGGCAGGTCGGCGCGCTCCAGCGGGTTGATGTTCACGACAAGGATGTCGCCCGGCAGATCGCCCTCGAACAACGGGAAAAGCGCCGGGTTGCCGGTATAACCGCCATCCCAATAGGCCTCCATCTCGCCGGTTTCGGGATGGGGGATCTCGACCGCGCGGAACAGCGTCGGCAGGCAGGCCGAGGCGAGGATCGCGTCCGCGCTGATCTCCTCGCCCGAGAAGACCCGGATCTTGCCGCTGCGCACATTGGTCGCACAGATGTGAAAGGCGGGCCCCGCCTCGGCGCAGACCTCGTCGAAATGGAAGCGCTCCACGATGCGCCGCAGCGGGTTGATGTAGAAGGGGCCGCTGTCATAGGGGCTGACAAGGCGCGCGATCCCGTCGCCGAAGGCAAAGGGCAGCGAGGCTTCAATCGCCCGGCTGACCGCCACCGGCGCGATCGCATCGAGCCACGGGGCCAGGGCGGGCGTCGTGATCGCGCCCACCTGTTCCCACAGCCATTCAAGGTTTTCCCGCGCCGCGTCGCGCCCGCCACGCACCATCCCGGCCTTTACCGCCGCCCCGTTCAACGCCCCGGCAGACGTGCCCGTGATCGCCGCGATCTCGATCTCGGGCGCCTCCAGCAGCCGATCCAGAACGCCCCAGGTGAAAGCCCCGTGCGCGCCCCCACCTTGCAAGGCCAGGTTGATCGGTTTCGCCTGCGCCATGGTTGCGTCCTTCATCTTGGCAAGAAAACTCCGGGGGAGTCGCGTCAGCGACGGGGGCAGAGCCCCCTCAAACCCCGCTCAGAGTGCGGTCCAACCGCCATCAACGCTGATCGTGGTGCCGGTGATCTGCGCTGCCGCATCCGTACACAGGAAGGCGCAGGTGCCGCCCATCTGCTCGACGGTGGCGAATTCCTTGGAGGGTTGGCGCGCCAGCATCACCTCGCGCACGACCGTGTCGCGGTCCATGTCATGGGCCTTCATCTGGTCCGGGATTTGCGCCTCGACCAGCGGGGTCAGCACGTAGCCCGGGCAGATCGCGTTGGCGGTGATCGGCTCTTCCGCGGTTTCCAGGGCCGTGGTCTTGGTCAGGCCGACGATCCCGTGCTTGGCGGCGATATAGGCCGACTTGTAGGGGCTCGCCGTCAGGCCATGTGCCGAGGCAATGTTGACCACGCGGCCCCAGCCCGCCTTGCGCATCAGGGGCAGGGCGGCCGCCGTCGTGTGAAAGGCCGAGGAAAGGTTGATCGCGATGATCGCGTCCCATTTTTCCTCGGGGAATTCGTCGATGGGGGCGACATGCTGGATGCCCGCGTTATTGACCAGGATATCGCAGGCGCCGGCCTCTTCGATCAGCTTGCGGCACTCGGCCCCCTTGGACATGTCGGCCTTGATGTAGCGCGCCTTGACGCCCGCCACGTTCGCGATCTCTTCGGCCAGGGCGTGATCCTCGTCGCGGTCGGTGAAAGAGTTCAGAACCACGTCCGCCCCCGCCATGGCCAGTTCCCGCGCGATCCCGAGTCCAATGCCGGAGTTCGACCCGGTGATGACGGCGGTCTTGCCGGAAAGATCGAAGGTGATGGCCATGGTGAATGCTCCCGCTGATGGTCCTTTGTCGCCAAGCTAATGCTGCGGCTGCGAAAGAAACAGGGGATGTGGCGAAACCGTGGCCAAAAAAAACGCCGGCACGAAGCCGGCGTTAAGTTATTGAGGCAGGTTTCATACAGGCAAGAAACCTATCGAGCAGTGCCACCTTTATAAGCAATGACATGCCCGGAGTCCAACCCAAATGTTTGGCTGGACCCGGGCCGGTGGACGCCGCAAACTCCCGCAAACACTGGAAAGCGGAGGATTGTTCGCGGATGGCGCTGCATTGTTTCACCAAAATCCTGGCCACGGCGGGTCTGGCGCTTGGCCTTGCCGGAGGCGCGCAAGCCCAACCAATGCACGGTGTCGCGATGTATGGCGAGCCTGCGCTGCCGCCCGATTTTCGCCATCTTCCCTATGCCAACCCCGACGCCCCCACGGGCGGGCGGATCGTCACCGGCGAGGTCGGCAGTTTCGACAGTCTCAACCCGCATATCCGCCGCGGCTCCACGCCGTGGCAACTTCGGTTCCTCGCCTACGAATCGCTCATGGGCCGGAGTTACGACGAACCGTTCTCGCTCTACGGCCTTCTCGCCGAATCGGTCGAGGTCGATCCCGACCATATGTGGGTCGAGTTCACCCTGCGTCCCGAGGCGCGGTTCTCCGATGGCAGCCCGGTCACCGTCGCCGACGTGATCTGGTCCTACGAGACGCTGGGGACCGAGGGCCACCCGCGTTACCTCAATGCCTGGGGCCGCGTCGCCTCGATCGAGCAGACGGGCGAGCGCTCGGTGCGGCTGACCTTCACCGAACCCGACCGCGAGCTTGCCCTGATCATGGGGCTGCGCCCGATCCTGCAAGCCGCACAATGGCAGGAGACCGATTTCGCCGAATCCGGTCTCGACGTGATCCCCATCGCCAGCGCGCCCTACGTGATCGACGATTTCGAGGCCGGGCGTTTCGTCTCGCTGCGCCGCAACCCCGACTACTGGGGCGCCGACCTGCCGTTCCGGCGCGGCACCAACGTGATCGACGAAATCCGGCTGGAGTTCTTTGCCGATGGCACCGCCATGTTCGAGGCCTTCACCAGCGGGGTCATCACCACCATCCGCGAAACCAACGCGGCCGACTGGGCCACGCGCTACGATTTCCCGCGCGTGCAATCGGGCGAGGTGGTGCTGTCCGAGGTCCCGCATGAACGCCCCTCTGGCATCATCGGGTTCGTCATGAACACCCGCCGCCCGCATTTCGCCGACTGGCGCGTGCGCGAGGCGATGATCCAGGCCTTCAACTTCGAATTCGTGAACCAGACGCTCAACGGCGGTGTTGCCCCTCGCATCACCTCGTATTTCTCGAACTCGCCGCTTGGAATGTCCCATGGTCCTGCCGAGGGCCGGGTGGCCGAATTCCTGGCCCCCTTCGCCGACGACCTGCTGCCCGGCGCGATCGAGGGCTACAGCCTGCCCGTTTCGGACGGGTCCGAGCGTAACCGGGCCGGCATCCGCGAGGCGCTGCGCCTGATGGAAGAGGCGGGCTATACCGTGCAGCAGGGCGTGATGACCGGCCCCGACGGTCAGCCCTTCACCTTCGAGATCCTGTTGCAAAACGGCTCGTCCGAGAACGAGGCCATCGCCAATATCTATTCCGAGGCGCTGGAGCGGCTGGGGATCGCGGTGACGATCTCGTCCATCGACCCGGCGCAGTATCGCGAACGCACCGACGCCTTCGATTTCGACATGACCTATTACGCGCGCGGCCTGTCGCTCAGCCCGGGCAACGAGCAGCGCCTCTACTGGGGCTGCGAGATGGCCGGGACCGAAGGCTCGCGCAACCTGATGGGGGCGTGCAACCCGGCCATCGACGCGATGATCGAACGCCTGCTGACCTCGGAAAGCCAGGAAGATTTCCTGGCCGCCACCCGTGCCCTGGACCGCGTCCTGACCTCGCAGCGCTATGTCGTGCCCTTCTGGTACAACCCGATCGCGCGCATCGCCCATGACGCGAACCTGCATTACCCCGGGACGCTGCCGATCTATGGCGACTGGATCAACTGGCAGCCCGATGTCTGGTGGTACGCCGAGGACTGATTCAGCCACGCAGTAAGGAAAGGGCGACCCGGAGGCCGCCCTTTCCACATCCTGAGGGAGGAGACCTCAGAAGAAGCCGAGCTTGTTGGGATTGTAGCTCATCAGGATGTTCTTGGTCTGCTGGTAGTGGTCCAGCATCATCTTGTGGGTCTCGCGCCCGATGCCCGATTGCTTGTAGCCGCCAAAGGCCGCATGGGCCGGATAGGCGTGGTAATTGTTGACCCAGACGCGGCCCGCCTCGATGGCGCGGCCAAAGCGGTAGCAACGGTTCGCATCGCGCGACCAGACGCCGGCGCCGAGGCCGTACATCGTGTCATTGGCGATGGCGAGCGCCTCTTCCTCGTCCTTGAAGGTCGTGACCGAGACCACGGGGCCAAAGATCTCTTCCTGGAAGACGCGCATCTTGTTGTGGCCTTTCAGGATGGTCGGCTGGATGTAGTAGCCGTTGGCGAGCTCCCCGTTGAACCGGGCGGCCGCGCCGCCGGTCAGAACCTCGGCCCCTTCCTCGACGCCGATGGTCAGGTAAGAGGTAATCTTGTCCTGCTGTTCCTTGCTGGCCTGCGCCCCGACCATGGTTTCCATATCGCGCGGATCACCTTGCTTGATCGCCTCGACGCGCGCGATGCAGCGCTTGATGAATTCCTCGTAGATGTCTTCCTGGATCAATGCGCGGCTGGGGCAGGTGCAGACCTCACCCTGGTTGAAGGCGAACAGGACAAACCCCTCGACCGCCTTGTCGAGATAGGCGTCATCCTCGGCCATCACGTCCGAGAAGAAGATATTGGGGGATTTGCCGCCAAGTTCCAGCGTCACCGGGATCAGGTTTTCCGTCGCGGCCTTCATGATGATCCGGCCGGTTTCGGTCGATCCGGTGAAGGCGATCTTGGCGATCCGCGGGCTGGTGGCCAGCGGTGCGCCCACCTCGGGGCCCATGCCGTTCACCACGTTCAGAACGCCCGCGGGCAACAGGTCGGCGACCAGCTCGGCCAGCACCATGATCGCGGCGGGGGTCTGTTCGGCGGGCTTCAGCACGATGCAATTGCCGGCGGCCAACGCGGGCGCCAGTTTCCATGCCGCCATCAGGATCGAGAAATTCCACGGAATGATCTGACCCACGACACCCAGCGGTTCGTGGAAATGGTAGGCCACGGTATCGGCGTCGATTTCCGACATGGTGCCTTCCTGCGCGCGCAGGACACCGGCGAAATAGCGGAAATGATCGACCGACAGGGGAATATCGGCGGCGGTCGTCTCGCGGATCGGCTTGCCGTTGTCCCATGTCTCGGC
Organism: [Roseibacterium] beibuensis; assembly: GCF_039542305.1. Lineage (NCBI taxonomy): Bacteria > Pseudomonadati > Pseudomonadota > Alphaproteobacteria > Rhodobacterales > Roseobacteraceae > Roseicyclus > [Roseibacterium] beibuensis. The sequence continues at coordinate 1,160,710 of NZ_BAABHW010000001.1, forward strand.
CTGCGCCAGAAGCTCGAGGTTCTCTTCCAGCCGGTCGGCGATTTTCAGAAGCGTGTTGGCGCGCTCGGCGGGGCTGGTTTTGCCCCAGGCGTCCTTGGCGGCGTGGGCCGCATCCAGCGCCAGCTCCACGTCCGCAGCATCGGACCGGGCCACTTCGCAGACCACCGCACCGGTGATCGGCGTGACGTTCTCGAAATACCGGCCATTCACCGGGGCCACGAACCGGCCTCCGATGAAGTTGTCGTAACGGGTCTTGAAGGGCGACGTGTACGTGCCCGCGATCTGGGTCATCTCGTTCATGAGATCCTCCTCCTAAACAGACGCCCGGCTCCCTCCGGGCGATGGAAAGAGCATTCGGCCAGGGTCTGATCGGAGTCAGCCGGGGCGGGGCAGGTGGATCGCGCCACCTGTCTCAGGACTGAGACAGTCTTAGCGGGTCTCGTCGATCCCGAGGCGTTTCATCCGCCGATAAAGCGTCGCGCGCCCGATCCCGAGGGCGCGCGCGGCCTTGGACACGTTTCCGCCTGCGCGGGTCAGGGCGCGCATCACGGCGGCGCGTTCGGCTTTCTCGAAGCCGGTCGGTCCGTCGCCGCGTCCCAGCAGATCGCCCGCCGGCACCGGAGAGATCGGCCCGCTCTGCGACAGGCCGAACGCGCGGCGCGCCCCGCGCGTGGCCCCGATGACGATATCGTGGCTGTCGATGGCAAGAAGCGTCGCCGCCTCGGTGTCGGGCGCTTCGGCAACAAGGATACGCGCATCGCGAAAGCTGGTGCGAAACGCATCGCTTTCGATTTGGCGGGCCGTCTGGGCCACCATCGCCGCGATCAGCCTGTTGAACCCCTCGGTCTGGTCGGCCCGCGCCGAAGACACGTCGAGCGCCCCAAGAATGCTGCCATCCGGTCCGTAAATCGGCGCGTCCATGCAACTCATCGCGGTGTTTCTGGCATGGAAATGCTCGTCGCGATGAATGGTGACGCGGCGGTTCTCGGCGAGGCAGGTGCCGATCCCGTTCGTGCCTTCGGAACGCTCAGACCAATCCGCGCCGGGCCAAAGCCCCCAGTCATCGAACACCCCGGCATCGGCATCCGACGCCCGGATATCCAGCACGACCCCTTCGTCATCGGTCAGAAGAACACCGCATCCGGAACTGCCCACAAGTTGATAAAGCGCATCGAGCCGCGGCGTCGCCACGCGCATCAGCGCCTCGGACCGGTCACGCCGTTCGGCCAGTGCGCCCTCGGTGACGCGGTTCACGCCGTCCCGCTGCGCCGGGTCCAATCCGTGATGGTCGAGAGACCGCCGCCACGACGCAGCAAGACGCGAGAGCGCCGCTGCCTGCGCATTGGACGCAGTTTCGATCACGCGGATTGCGTGGCGGTCTGAAGATCTGGAGATGGCGTTTTCCTCCCGCACACAACCATAGGGTTGGCCGCGCAGCTTGGGAAGGCGCTTATTCCGCGGCCTCGGGCAGGCCCTCACGCGCGGCGTTCGTGTCGTCCTGGTTCGGGTAGACAAGCCCCGCCGAGATCACGAGCTTCGCGGCATCCTCCACCGACATGTCAAGGATGGTTACATCCTTGCGCGGCACGAACAGCAGGAACCCCGAGGTCGGGTTTGGTGTGGTCGGAAGGAAGACCGAGACCATTTCCTCGGAGCCATGGCGTTTCGAGATCTCGCCCTTGGCGGTGGTCGAGATGAAGGCAATGGCCCAGATCCCCTTGCGCGGGTATTCCAAGAGACAGGCCTTGTCGAAATTCTGCTGCCCCTGCGCCAGCACCGTTTCGACGATCTGCTTCAGCCCCGAATAGAGCGAACGGATCAGCGGGATCGACAGCACCACGCTCTCGGCCCACAGGATGAGCGAGCGCCCGATCAGGCCCTTGGCGATCCAGCCCACGAGGATCGTGAACAGCAGGAAGGTCACAACGCCGATGCCGCGGATGTTCACCTCGATCCCGGTATATTCGCGGATCAGCGTCGAGGGGTTGTAGGCCTGCGGGATGAAGGGCAGCACCCAGCTGTCGATCCAGCCGGTCAATGTCCAGATCAGCCAGATCGTCACGCCGATGGGCGTGATCACGATCAGCCCGGTCAGAAAGCTCGACCGGAGCGAGGCGAGAAACCCGCGTTTCGGCGGTGGTGGCGTTGGCGGGAGCTGCATGCGTGTCTTGGCTGTGTCCGGTACGTCAGTGGTTATCTAGGCACAGGCGCAGGGCGGCACAAGCGCGGATGCGGGGCAGGGCAGGAACAGTCCGTTTTCAGCCCACCAGCGCCCGTGCAATGCGCGCCGCTAGCCGCGCATTGTTCAGAACGAGGGCGATATTGGCCTCCAGCGACTGTCCCTCGGTTAATTCGAACAGGCGCTGCAACAGGAAGGGCGTGACAGCCTTGCCTGCGACGCCCTGCGCATCGGCCTCGGCTTGCGCCTGCGCGATCAGCGGCGCCAGCCTGTCTGCCGGGATCTCTGCCTCGGGCGGGATGGGGTTCGCCACCAGTTGCCCGCCGGGCAGGCCAAGGGTCCCCCGCATCCGGTGAGCCGCCGCGATCTCTTCGGGCGTGTCGAGGCGCAGCGGCGCGGCCAACCCGCTTTCCCGGCTCCAGAACGCGGGGAAGGCGTCTTGTCCGTGGGCGATGACCGGCACGCCTAGCGTCTCCAGCACTTCCAGCGTCTTGGGCAGGTCGAGGATCGCCTTCGCCCCGGCGGCAACCACCGTCACGGGGGTCTGCGCCAGTTCCTGCAAATCGGCGGAGATGTCGAAGCTGTCCTCCGCGCCCTTGTGAACCCCGCCGATCCCGCCCGTGGCGAAAACCGCGATCCCGGCGCGCGCGGCGCAGATCATCGTCGCGGCCACGGTCGTGGCGCCCACGCCACCTTGCGCGAGGCAGACCGCAAGATCCGCCCGGCTGAGCTTGGCCACGCCCTTGGCCTGGGCCAGCGCGTCCAGCTCTGCGTCCGACAGGCCCACCCGAATGCGCCCGCCCATCACGGCGATGGTGGCGGGCACGGCGCCGCTGGCCCGCACCTCGGCTTCGACGCGCCGGGCGGTTTCGAGGTTCTGCGGATAAGGCATGCCATGGGTGATGATCGTGGATTCCAGCGCCACGACCGCTCGCCCCTCCGCCTGTGCGGCGGCCACCTCATCCGATCGTACGATCACGTCATCCATGGTCTTCTCCAGCGACATAGGCGGCGGCGGCCAGCACCGCCTGGTTCAATGCGTCCTCGCGGCTTGCCCCGCGCAGTTCCGCTGCAATATGGGCGGCCATGAAGGTGTCGCCCGCGCCGGTGACCCGCCGCGCCTCGATCCGGGGTGGCGTGCACAGGCGGCAACCCGCGTCATCTGCACAGGCGGCGGCGTCACCGCCCTCGGTCACCAGGGCCCGGTGCGCACCGGCTGCAACCAGGGCCTCGGCCGCGGCTTGCGCCCCGGCATGGACCGTGCCGGTCAGCAGCCCGGCCTCTTCCAGGTTCACGTAAAGCGTCGCGCGCGGATGGCCGATCAGCGGGCGCAAGCGTTCCGCCTTGCCGGGCGAAGCCGGGGCAAGACGCAGATCGGAGGCGGCGAAGACCGGGCTTTCGGCGATCTCGGCCAGAAGGTCCTCGGTCAGGTTCCCGTCCACCGCGACCGGCCCGGACCAGGGCGCCTCGGGGGCGCCAAGGCGTCCATCCCAAAGCGGCACGAGGATGCACGCCCCCGCGGCTTCCAGCGAGTGGGCATCGGCAATCGCCGCGATCAGGTTGCCCTGCGCCTCGATCGCCATGTAGCGATCCGTCGGCAAGTCCGGATCGACCAGCATATGCTGGGTCATCAGCCCCATGCGCCCGCAGGCCGACATCAGGTCCCGCCCCTCGGGGTCGTCGCCCACGACCGAGATCAGCGCGGGCGTCAGGTCGAAGCGCCGCAGCGTCATCGCGATGTTCAGCGCCACACCACCCGGCAGGCGCGTGATGCGGCCGGGCTTGTCGTTGCCCGCCACCATCGGCAGGTCGCTCCGGCCGATCACGTCCCACAGGACGGAGCCGATGCACAGGATATCAGGACGGGCACTCATGCGCGCCGTGGTAACCGCACACCCCGCACAGGTCCATCGCGAAACGAAACCCTCTTCATCTTGGCCAAAAAACCTCCGGGGGACGCGCCGAAGGCGCGGGGGGCAGAGCCCCCGCACCCGCCCGCCAAGCCGCGCAAAGGGGCAGGGGGGTTGCCATTCCCCGCCAAACCCCCTAAAGGCGCGCTCATCACTCAGGCGAAGGCGGGCCTGCGGGGGAGACATCCCCGTGCGTCCACCGGTTGGGGCATCCGCCCCTGATCCTTCGCCCCAGGCGCAAACCGGAAAGGACCAAGGACATGGCGCTTCCTGATTTCTCTTTGCGTCAGCTGCTTGAAGCTGGCGTTCACTTCGGCCACCAGACCCAACGCTGGAACCCGCGCATGGCGCCGTATATCTACGGTGACCGCAACGGCATCCACATTCTGGACCTCACCCAGACCGTCGAGTTGCTGGACCAGGCGCTCAACGTCGTGCGCGAAACCGTCGCCAAGGGCGGCCGCATCCTCTTCGTCGGCACCAAGCGCCAGGCGCAGAAGCCCGTCGCCGAAGCCGCCGAGCGTTGCGCGCAGTACTACATGAACCACCGTTGGCTGGGCGGCACGCTCACCAACTGGAAGACGGTGTCGAACTCGATCCAGCGTCTGAAGCAGATCGACGAGCAGATGGAACAGGGCCTCGAAGGCCTGACCAAGAAGGAACGCCTTGGCATGGAGCGTGACCAGGTCAAGCTGCAGGCCTCGCTCGGCGGGATCCGCGAAATGGGCGGTCTGCCCGACCTGCTGTTCGTGATCGACGTCAACAAGGAAGACCTGGCCATCGCCGAAGCCAAGAAGCTGGGCATCCCGGTCGTCGCCGTCGTCGACACCAACTGCTCGCCCGAGGGTGTGGATTACATCATCCCCGGCAACGACGACGCGGCGCGCGCCATCGCGCTCTACTGCGACCTGATCAGCCGCGCGGCGCTGGACGGCATGAGCGCCCAGCTGGAAACCGCCGGTGTCGATCTCGGCGCGCTGGAAGAAGGCAGCGTCGAAGAAGCGCTGGCCGAAGACGCCGCCGCCGCAGAGGCTCCGGCCAAGGAAACCGCCGGCTCCTGAGCCGCCGTCACATCCCTGACACGCGGGCCGGGGTAGAACCCGGCCCGACCACCGTTTCAATCCAGGAGATCAGACCATGGCGATTACCGCTGCAATGGTGAAGGAACTGCGCGAAGCAACCGGCGCAGGCATGATGGACGCCAAGAAGGCGCTGACCGAAAACGATGGCGACATGGAAGCTGCAACCGACTGGCTGCGCACCAAGGGTCTCGCCAAGGCCGCCAAGAAATCGGGCCGCACCGCGGCCGAGGGCCTCGTGGCTGTCGCGACCGATGGCGGCGCCGCCGTGGCCGTCGAAGTGAACGCCGAGACCGATTTCGTCGCCAAGAACGCCGAGTTCCAGTCGATGGTGGCCGATATCGCGCAGGCCGCGCTCAAGGCCGATGACATCGATGCGCTTAAAGCGGCCGACCTGGGCGGCAAGACGGTCGAGGAAACCCTCACCGACAAGATCGCCAAGATCGGCGAGAACATGAGCGTGCGCCGCATGGCCAAGATCTCGGGCGACAAGGTGGTGTCCTACATCCACAACGCCGCCGGCGAGGGCATGGGCAAGATCGGCGTTCTGGTCGCCTTCTCGGGCGACGACGAAGCCTTTGCCCGCCAGGTCGCGATGCACGTCGCCGCCGTGAACCCGGCCGCCCTGAACGAGGATGAACTCGACCAGGCCATCGTCGACAAGGAGCGCCAGGTTCAGATCGACATCGCGCGCGAATCGGGCAAGCCCGAGCAGGTCATCGAGAAGATGATCGAAGGCCGCATGAAGAAGTTCCTCGCCGAGGTCACCCTCGTGAACCAGGCCTTCGTGGTGAACCCCGACCTGACCGTCGGCGCCGCCGCGAAAGAAGCCGGTGTTTCGCTGTCGGGCTTCATCCGCCTCGAAGTCGGTGAAGGCATCGAGAAGAAAGAAGAAAACTTCGCGGAAGAAGTGGCCAAGGCCGCTCAGGGCTGATCGTCCGAACGCAAAGACTTGGAAACGGGGCAGGGGTCAAACCCTGCCCTTTTTCTTTGGGGCGCAGCGTGGGGAAAGGGTGGGCCCGGCGCAGGGTCTGGGGACAGCGCGCCGGGCCCGAAAGACGAGCGCGCTACCGGTGGCAATACAACCGGCAGCGCGTTCGCAACCCGACGCGGGACAGCCTCGGGACTGAACTTCGGAACGGGACTATGCCGCCCCCGTAAGCTCAATGTTCCAGGCAAAATTGCCTTCACTCGCGGAACAGGGGTGACCTTGCGTCAGAACCGGAGATATCGAAAGTCAGGGAATCCTTACCCTTTGATATTCTGGTCGAAAGACTCCGCGCAACGGGCTGAATTCTCCACAGGAAAATTCAACCCGCCATAGGGCAGGGTGGTCGTCAGCGCCGCCGGGCAATGGTGCCCGGCATTTTCGGCGGGCTGGAATCGCCGCCTGCGCCATCCAGCCGGAAGATCTGGTTGAGGATCGAGGCCTTGCGTACCGCCTGCGCCGTCGTCTCGACCCCAAGGGCATCACGCGCGCCGCGCAGGTGCTTTTCCACGGTCGCCACGTTGCGCTCCAGCAAGAGGGCGATGTCCTGCATCGTCTTGCCATCGGCGACCAGTTCCAGCACCTCGGACTGCCGCGGTGTCAAAAGACGCTGTTGCCCCGTGGCCGGCAGTTGCAGGATACACAGGTGCGCGACGTTGTTGATGATCTCGATTTCGACGCCATGCTCGGCCCAGATCGCATCCGCATCCGCTTGCGTCATGCCTTTCTTGACCGCCATGCCGATCCCGGCGTTCGCGTTCTTGATCGCCATCGGAAAACTGATCGTGTAGCCAGCAACAATGCCGTGGCGCTCGTTCAGCGCGCGCATCGCTTTCTCGCCCTCGGTCAGGGACTGGTCTTGCATCTGTTCATAGACCTGCGCCCATGACGCGACGCCGACATTCTCGATGGCCCACCGCATCATGATGCCGTCCCGGAACATGCCGCCGTCGACATAGGCCTCGACGTAGTCCGTGGGCATGGTCGTCAGCAGCAGGGCATCTTCGGGATTGTCGTAGAGGCCGGCACCGCGAAACGCGTTGAACGCGTAGAACAGCCGGTCGAATCCGAATTCTGCCATGACGTTGCTGTGATGCGCCCAAAGGTCGTCGACCGTGGTCATTTCGAGGTAAGGGCGCAGCCGTTTCATGTTCAAGTCCTGCCGAGATACTGGTGAAGCGCATCAAGGGCGAGCGGGTAGCCAGCGGCGCCAAAGCCCTGGATCACGCCGATACAGACCGGCGCGATAAGCGAGACATGCCGGAACGCCTCGCGCGCATGCGTGTTGGAGAGGTGCAGCTCGATCACAGAAAGCTCCGCCGCCGATATGGCATCGCGCAGCGCGACCGAGGTATGAGTGTAGGCGCCGGCGTTCAGAACCACGCCATCGGCTTTGCCACGCGCGTCGTGCAGAAGATCGACAAGGCTGCCTTCGTGGTTCGACTGCGCGAAATCGAGGGTCGCGCCGAGCGTCGCGGCCTTGGCGCGACAAGCGGCTTCGATATCGGCCAAAGTGTGCGAGCCGTAGATCGCGGGCTCCCGCGTGCCAAGGAGATTCAGGTTAGGCCCGTTCAGAACGAGGTAATGCATGAGTTATTTCGCTGTCCCTTTGATCTTGCAGTATAATCACGGCTGACGCCGCGTCGATAGCAGAAACGGAGCACCGGCGCGGGGCGCGTCATGGCCGCGGGAGGCGGGCGTAATATCGTTTCAGGAAAAGGACTTGGGCCGCGCAGCTCAGGAAATGCATGCGCAGCCTCGCCAATTCGGCCCATGCGTAATATTTACATAATCATGATTATCGGCCCAATGGATTGGCCCGTGGCTATGGCCAATCTTCGGTCTATCCCAGCGCGTACCCCGCGCCGCGTACCGTGCGGATCGGATCGCCGGCTGCATCTGCCCGCAGCGCCTTGCGCAGACGTCCGACATGAACGTCCACCGTGCGGCTGTCGACATAGATGTCGCGGCCCCACACACGGTCGAGGAGTTGCTCGCGGCTCCAGACGCGACCGGGCCGTTCCATGAACGCGGTCAGCAGCCGGAACTCGGTTGGTCCGAGGCTGAGCGCATCCCCTCCCCTGTAGACCCGGTGTTCGGTCATATCGAGGACGATATCCTCGTATTCCAACCGTTCACCCACGGCGGCCGGACGGATGCGGCGCAACTGCGTGCGTAGCCGCGCCAGCAATTCGGCGACGGAATACGGCTTGGTCACATAGTCATCCGCCCCGATCTCGAGCCCGCGAACGCGGTCGGTCTCCTCGGACCGCGCCGAGAGCATGATGATCGGGATACCGGCCGTGTCGGCCCCCATCTTGAGCTGGCGGCACACCTCGATGCCCGAGACGTTGGGCAGCATCCAGTCGAGGATGATGACATCGGGCGGCGTTTCGCGCACCACGGTCAGGGCTTCGTCCCCGGCCTCGGCCGTCAGCACGTCATAGCCTTCGGCGCGTATGTTATAGGCCAGAACCTCGCGCTGCGCGGGTTCGTCCTCAACGACCAGAACGGTGGGTTCGCCAGCCATCGTTGTCTCTCCTACCCTGGGCCCAAGGGCCTGTTAAGCCATCGGCACCGCGTTGGCCTTGGGCCGTTCATCGTCGGGCAACTCGCCGGTCACCAGATACATCACCTGCTCGGCGATCGAGGTCGCGTGGTCGCCCATGCGCTCGATGTTCTTGGCCATGAAATGCAGGTGCATGCAGGTGGTGATGTTGCGCGGATCTTCCATCATGAAGGTCAGGTATTCGCGAAACAGAGCGGAATACATCTGGTCGACCTCGATATCGCGCTCGCGCACGTCCTGCGCCTTGTCGGCGTCCTGCTGGATATAGGCATCCAGCACGTCCTTGAGCATCAACTCGACCTGGCGCGCCATGCGCCGCAGCGAGGCGCCGGTGCCTTCGACCGGCGGATGCTCGATGATCGCCTCGGAGCGTTTCGCGATATTCTTGGCGTAATCGCCGATCCGTTCGAGGTTGTTGGAGATGCGGAAGACCGTCAGCACGGTGCGCAGATCGCGCGCGATGGGCTGGCGGCGGGCGATGATGTTCGCCGCTTCCTCGTTGATCGTCTGGTCCAGCACGTCGATGGCGGCATCTCCGGCCCGCACCTTCTGCGCCAGTTCGACATCGCGCGTGTCGAGCGCCTTGGCCGCGTCCGAGATCGCTTCCTCGACCAAGCCGCCCATCCGCATGATGAGGCCTTGAATCCCTTCGAGATCACGGTCGAAGGAGCTGACGATATGTTCTGAAGTCGGCATGTCTGATCGCCCTGCCCTTGTGAATTACCCGATGCGCCCGGTGATGTAGCTTTCGGTGCGCGGGTCCTCGGGATTGCTGAAAATCTTGGTCGTGTCGTCGAACTCGACAAGGTTGCCAAGGTGGAAGAACGCGGTCTTCTGGCTGACGCGCGCGGCCTGCTGCATGGAGTGGGTCACGATCACCACCGAGAAGTTCTCGCGCAGCTCGTCGATCAATTCCTCGACCTGGGCCGTGGCGATCGGGTCGAGCGCGGAACACGGCTCGTCCATCAACAGAACCTCGGGGTTCGTGGCGACGGCGCGCGCGATGCAAAGGCGCTGCTGCTGGCCGCCCGACAGGCCCGTGCCCGGCTCGTCAAGACGGTCCTTCGCCTCGTCCCAGAGGGCGGCACGGCGCAGCGACTTCTCGACGATCTCGTCCAGCTCGCCTTTCGACCTGGCCAAGCCGTGGATCTTGGGGCCATAGGCGACATTGTCATAGATCGACTTGGGGAACGGGTTGGGCTTCTGGAACACCATGCCCACCTTGGCGCGCAACTGCACCGGATCGACGCGCTTGTCATAGATATCCTCGCCATCGAGCAGGATGTCGCCTTCGACGCGGGCGACGTCAATCGTGTCGTTCATCCGGTTCAGGCAGCGCAGAAAGGTGGATTTGCCGCAGCCCGACGGGCCGATGAAGGCGGTCACCGTCTTGTCGTTGATATCGACATCCACGTCCTTGATGGCATGGTTGTCGCCGTAAAAGACCTGCACATGGCGCGCCGAGATCTTGATGTCTTCGCTGCCGACGCTGTTGCGGGTCATCAGCATGTCGTTCATGTCCGTATCCTCCATGGGATTACCACCTCCGCTCGAACCGGCGCCGAAGAATGATCGCGATGAAGTTCAACGCAAATAGCAGGAGCAGCATCACGATGATAGCCGCCTGGGCCAGGCCTTCGCGCACGGGGGCGTCTTCGTTCTGGGCAAAGAGATAGACCACCGTCGGCATCGACTGCGCCTGTTCCAGCAGACCGCCCGAGAAGGGCGAGGACAGGATGTCGGCCCCGGTCGAGACCGACAGGCCGATCAGCAGAAGCGGCGCGGTTTCGCCAAGGGCCTGCGCGATGCCGATGATCGTCCCGGTCAGGATGCCGGGCGCGGCGAGCGGCAGGACGTGGTGGAACACCGTCTGCACCTTGGACGCCCCGATCCCGAGCGCGGCATCGCGGATCGAGGGCGGCACCGCTTTCAGCGCGGCGCGGGTGGCGATCACGATGGTGGGCAGCGTCATCAGCGACAGGACCAGCCCGCCGAGCAACGCCGTCCCCCGGATCGAGTTTCCGAACCCCAGTTCCGTCAGCGTGAACAGCATCGCCGCGCCAAGGATACCGAACACGATGGAGGGCACGGCCGCGAGGTTGGCGATATTGATCTCGATGAAATCGGTGATCTTGTTCTTGGGCGCGAACTCTTCAAGGTAGATCGACGCGGCCACCCCGAAGATCAGCGAGAAGACCAGCACCACCAGCATCATGTAGGCCGAGCCCATCAGCGCCGGGCCGATCCCCGCCACCTCGCCATTCTGCGAATAGACATTGGTGAAGAAGCTCCAGCGGAAATTGCGGTCGATGATGCCCGCCTCCACCATCTCGTCCACGATGGCGAGTTGCGCCTCGTTGAAGCCGGGCGGCATGTTCGCCTGCCCCTCGCCCGACAATTCACCCGACAGGTAGCGCGTCACCGAGATGTCGATCGGAACACCCTCTTGCGCGGTTTCGCCGACGAGGTCGGGGTTGGCGACAAGGCGGTCGCGCACGTCGCGCCGGTTCGCGGCATAGATGATGGCCGACAGGTCGCCATCATCGAACTGGTCGGGCTGGCGCAGGAAACCGGCGGCGTCGAACAGCGCCTGCTGGTAGCCGGTCGCGGTCAAGGCATCGGCGGCGTCACTGAGCGCCCCCTGCCCTGCGGTTGCGGCAATCTCGGCGAGGGTCGCGGCGGCCTCGGCGAACCCGGCCTCGGCCAGCGCCGTGCTCGCGGTCTCCAGGGCCTCGACCGCGGCGGCCTGATCGTCGCCGCCAAGGGCGCTGGCCGCGGCCCGCAGGGTGTTGCCGGTCTGACCCAAAAGGCGCGCGCCGTCGGACGGGGCCCCTGCCCCGGCGATGATCTCAGCGCCACCCGACAGGCCAACGGTGTTCAGGCGTTCGACCGCTTCCTCGATCCACCTGTCGGCGACGACCTGCGCCACGTCGATCCCGGCGCTGTCCAGCGTGCGCTTTAGCGAAATGAGGAAAATGCCGCGTTCAAACCCGGAACGCAGGCTGACATCCCCGATCTCTTCCGGCGTCACGGGCCCGCCATCGGGGTTCAGGATCTCGGGGTCGTAATAGATCTCGATCTCGGCCTGGTACTGGAACAGCGCCGGGATGCCGCGCGAAAAGATCGACCACAGCAGAACGGCGAGGAAGAACAGCACCAGCGTGATGGCAGCCACCCCGAGGTAGCGCAGCGCGGCCCCCTTGCGATGGCGCTGCTTGACCTGCGCCGACCGCTCGTAGAGCGAGACGCGGGCGGCCGGGGGGATCGGCGCGTCGAAACCAGTTGCGTCGGTCATTAGTCGTACTGCTCCCGGTATTTGGCGACCATGCGCTGTGCCAGAAGGTTCAGACCCAGCGTGATGAAGAAGAGGGTGAAGGCCAGCGCGAAAACCGCCAGCACGTCGATGGAGTCAAAGCCCGACCCTTCGCCGGTCAGAACCGCGACGATGCGCGTCGTCACAGTGACCACCGCGCCGAAGGGGTTCGGCTCCAGCCCCGTGACGTTCGACAGCGCACCGGCGGCCAGAACCACGATCATCGTCTCGCCGATGGCGCGCGAGGCGGCGAGGACGATGGCCCCCACGATCCCCGGCAGGGCGGCGGGCAGGATCACCTGCAAGACGGTTTCGGACGGCGTGGCACCCAGCCCGAGCGAGCCATCGCGCATCGCCTGCGGCACGGCGTTGATGACGTCATCCGAAAGCGACGACACGAAGGGCACCAGCATCATGCCCATCACCGTTCCGGCGGTGACGACCGACACCGTGTTCGGCATGACGGTGGAGCCGACAACCGCCTGCAGGAACGGGCCGATCGTGACCAGCGCGAAGATGCCGTAAACGATGGTCGGCACCCCGGCGAGGATCTCGAGCGCCGGTTTGACCCAGGCGCGTACCCGCTTGGAGGCGAATTCCGACAGGTAGATCGCGGCGAACAGGCCCAAGGGTACGGAAACCAGCAGCGCGACAAGGGCGATGTAGAGCGTGCCCCAGATCAGCGGCAGGAAGCCGAGCGCGGATTCGTATTCGCCATCATGCCCCTCGGGCACGCCCGCCACGTCGCCTGCCGGCGCCCATTCGAGGCCGAAGAGGAAGTTGAAGAACCCGTATTCGCGGAAGAAGGTCAGCGAGGGCGCGGTCAGTGCGTAAAGGATCGCGACGGTGGTCAGGATCGCCATGGTCGACGCGAAGACCAGGAACCCGCGCGCCCAGCCTTCGACGGCGATGCGGGCGCGGAAGTCGCGCTTGATCAGCGCCAGCGACAGCGCGAACCCGATCACGGAGAGGGCAATCGCCAGGGCGGGGCCGGTCACGGCCAGACCCCGGTTGAAGCTGCGCAGGCTCAGCGCATGGGTCAGCGCGCCTTGCGTGACGGAGGAGCCAACCACCTGCCCATCGGCGCGCAGGCGTTCCTGCAACGGGGCCAGATCGGCACGCCAGTTTTCGACCTCGGCCTCGGTCGCGTTTCCGTTGGCGATGTAGCCGTCGATGGCGACGGCAAGGCTTTTGACATTCGCGATGAACAGGTCGCGCCGCCCCTCGATGCGGATCTCGATTTCGCGGTCGGACAGCCCCTCGCGCTGGTCCAGCGGCAGGCGCAGCTCAGGTTGATCCTCGGGCACGATCGCTTCGACATAGATGTTCGACGCCAGCCCCGAGAAGAAGCTCCAGAAAATGATCAGCACGAAGGCCGGCGCGGCGGTCGCCAGCGCCACGTGCCAGCCATGCTGCTTGGGCAGGGAATGAAGCGAGGATTGGTCACTGCCCGCCGCGCGGATGGCGCGCTTTCGCCCAAGAACGAACCCCGCGGCCGCGAGGATGAACACGATCAGCAGAGCGGTCGGCAGGGTGAGAAGAGCGGACATGCTGGGCCTTTTGGACTGGGCGAGCCGTGGGTCGTTCTGGCGGAAACGGGCGGCCGCACCGGGCCGCCCGCACCGTTGGGTTCAGGCGTTGGCCTTACTGGCCGAGCGCGGCAACCATTTCCTGGGTCGCGGCCAGTTCCGGATCGGGCACGAGGCCATATTCGGAGAGCGGGCCGCCGGGGCCGGCGATCTCGTCGGAGATGAAGAACTCGACATATTCCAGCAGGCCGGGGATGACGCCGATATGCTCCTGCTTGACGTAGAACTGCAGCGGGCGCGACACCGGGTATTCGCCCGAGGCGATGGTCTCGGTCGAGGGCGTGATGCCCGACATGGTGGCAACCTGCAGACGGTCGGTGTTGTTCTCGTAGAACGACAGGCCGAAGACGCCGATGCCGGTGGGCGTGGAGTCGAGGTTGGCCAGCGTCTGGGTGTAGTCGCCTTCGATGTCGACCGAGGCACCATCGGTGCGGATGGCCAGGCAGGCCTCTTCGGCGGCATCTTCGTCCATGCCCATTTCGACCATCGCGTCGAACGCGCCGGTGGCTTCACAGCCGGCCAGGATCACGTTCTCTTCGAAGACTTCGCGGGTGCCGTGGTTGGTGCCGGGGATGAAGGCGTTGATGGCCTGGTCCGGCAGATCGCCGTTGACGTCGGCCCACGAGCTGTTGGGGTTGGCGACCATTTCGCCGTCCATCGGGATCTCGGCGGCCAGCGCCATGTACCAGTCGGCCGGGGTGAAGGCGAAGGACGGGCCGTTGATGTCCGAGGCGAACACGATGCCGTCATAGCCGAAGCGCACTTCGATCGGGGTCACGCCGTTGGCGGCGCAGACCTCGGCCTCGGAGTCCTTCATCAGGCTCGACGAGTTGGCGATGTCGATGGTGCCTTCGCCCACGCCTTCGCAAAGCAGGCGACGGCCGGTCGACGATCCGCCGCCTTCGACGACGGGGGTGGCGAAATCGGTCTCGGCGCCGAAGGCTTCGGCAACGATGTTGGCATAGGGCAGAACGGTGGACGAACCAGCGATCTGAACGTTGTCACGACCCTGTGCAACGGCGGCGGTGGCGGACACGGCGGCCACGGCCAGAGCCGAGACAGAAAGTTTGACGAGCGACATGAATGACTCTCCTAGGTTTTCAGACATCGCGAACGCGCAGTCTGTTTTTGCGCGCGCTCAGCGGCGACCTATCGGCCTGGCACAACGCTTCTGTGACAGTTGCGTAACAGTTTTATGACAGCGACCCTTGCCGCTGCGTCAGTTGTCATCCGGGCCTTGGGTTTCGCCCGCGACCTGCTGCCACAGCACATGGGACAGGGGCCTCAAACAGCGGGAAAAATCGCGCTGAAGGTGCTGCCCTGCCCCGCCACCGAACTGATCCGCAGCCGGCCGCGATGGCGGTTCACGATATGCTTCACGATGGCCAGCCCGAGGCCCGTTCCCCCCATCTCGCGCGAGCGGTGGGTGTCGATGCGGTAGAATCGCTCGGTGAGTCGCGGAATGTGACGCGCCTCGATCCCTTCGCCGCGGTCGATCACGTCCACGCGCAGGACCGTTCCCTTCATCGAGCCGCTGCCCGCCTCGGCCACGAGGCGCAATGTCACCGGCTTGTTCGGCCCCCCGTATTTCAGCGCGTTTTCGGCGAGGTTCAGGAACACCTGCATCAACTGGTCCCGGTCGCCCTGGATCACCGTGCGCTGCCCATCGGGAACGTGGCGCTCGATCTCCAGCGTATTGCCGGAGTCCTGCGCCGCGGGGCGCAACGCGGCCACCACCCCGTCCAGCACGGCGGAAAGATCGACCTCGTCCGACGGGCGCATGCGTTCCTGGCTTTCCACGCGGCTGAGCGACAGCAGGTCCGAGACCAGCCGGTTCATCCGCCGCGCCTCGGCCTCCATGATTCCCAGGAACCGGTCCTGCGCCGCCGGGTCGCTCCGCGCCGGGCCACGCAGCGTTTCGATGAACCCCATCACGGCGGTGAGCGGCGTGCGCAACTCGTGGCTGACATTGGCGACGAAATCGCGGCGCATCTCCTCGGCCTCGCGCAGATGGGTGATGTCGGTGAAATGCAGCAGAACGGGCACCCGGTTCGCGCGCAGCGACCGATCCGGTCCGACGGGCAAGGGCGTGATGCGCACGCGGAACTGCGTCACGCCAGCGGTGTCGGGCAACTCGAAGCGGGATTCCCCGCCCTTTTCTCCCGATTGGGCCGCCTCGATCCGGCCCAGAAGGCCCGGCTGCCGCAGCACCGTGGCGTAGTTGCGCCCCGTGATCCAATCCCCGAACAACTGGCAGGCCGCGAGGTTGGTCACCGCCACCGTCCCCGTCGCGTCGAGGTAAAGCATCGGTTCTGGCACGGCGCCAAGCACCGATTCGAGCAGGTCGTTCAGCGGCGTGTCACTCATGCGGGAGGTCCGATGCTGGAAAACGGCGGGGCACGTCAGCCTTCAGTAGGGCCGAATCCCGCGCGTATTCAACCACGCGTCAGCGACGCTCGCCGCAGGGTGGCAGGATCTTGACACATGATCGCGGTTAGCGCGAGTAAAGCTCTGAAATTCTGCTGGAACAGGGCGCGCAGCCGCGAAGAAAACTTCCTATCAAACGAAAGTATTGTTAGACTCAACAGCGTCGCGCGGACCCGCTCGCCGCCGCGGAACCGGGGCCGCGCGGTGCCAGGCACCATGCAGGGACAGCCGTTTACCGGTTGAACGAGTATGAGAGACACAGGCCAGAAGCCCGGTCCCAGATCCACGCAACGCGACGCCCATGCCAGCGATGTGCAGGGTTGCCGCGTGCTGGCCGTGGCGCTCGCCTCGGACGTGCTGGACCTGCTGCCGCGCAACGTGCTCGAACCCCATTCCTACATCGCCCGCGCGTCTTACGACGAGCTCGACTCGATGCATTTCTCGGGCCCGGATGCGCCGGCGCTGGTGCTGTCGCCGCTTCTGACGCCGTTTTTCGATGCCATCGACCTTGCCCGATACCTCAGCCAGCGCGCCTATCGCGGGCGCTACCTTGCTCTGGTCGAAAAACTGCCCTCGGCCAACCTCATCCGGCGCGAGGTCGAGGCGCAGTCGCCCGACCTGAATTTCGACGTGGTGGTGCTGGATGGCTCCACCCCGTTGCACTCTCTGTGATCCGCGCAACCGTCCTTCTGCTGCTGGCGGCCCTGCCCGCGACCGCCCAGGAAAATTTCACCGACCGCATCGCCGGGCGCTATGCCGGCGGCATCGGCCTGCCCCAAGGCAGCCCCTGTCCGCCTGCCGCCCCGGAAGGCGGCCGCCCCGTCGGCTTCGAGGGCGAGACCTATTACGGAGCGAATTTCACCTGCCGCTTCCACACCGCAACCCCGGTGCGCGGCATGGACGCGATCCTCTACGATGTCAGTTGCACCGGCGAGACGGGCACACCCTATGATGCCGGGCGCACGATGCTGATGCCCACCGAGGAGGGGCTATGGTTCATACAGGACGGAAGGATGCAATTTTGGCCCCGCTGCACCGATTGACCCTTGCCCTGGCGCTCTGCGCCACGCCGCTTGCCGCGCAGGAGGATTTCCTGCCGCGCCTCGAAGGGTCCTACCTGCCCCCCGCCCCGGAGGCCGCGCGGTTCAGCTGCGACGGCCAATGGGGCCTGATCGGCGGGCGCCTCGGCATCCGCGACGGCCAGTTGATCGGGTTGGAGAACGCCTGCACGCTTACCGACCCGGTCGAGCTGCGCGGCATGGACGCGATGCTTTTCGACACGCAATGCGCCGGCGAAGGCGTCGAATACGATGGCGGGCGCGTGATGCTGATGGCGACCCGCGCAGGGATCGCCATCATACGCGATGGATCGGTCGTCGAGTGGACGCGCTGCCCGGATTAGACGGCGGCCAGCCCCTGCTCGAAATCCGAGATCAGCAGATCGATCTCCTCGATCCCGACCGAAACGCGGAAGAACCCGTCGCTCATGCCCAATTCCGCCCGCGCCTCGGAGGTCAGGGCGCGGTGGCTGGAGCTTGCCGGGTGGCTGAGCGTCGTGCCCACATCCCCCAGCGTCGGCGCGAAGGGCAGTTGCGGCGCGGCCTCGACCATGCGGTTCGCGGCGCGCTCGTCGCCCTCGATCTCGAAGCTGACCATGTTGCCGGTTCGCTCGCCCAACAGCGCCTTGGCGCGCGCGCGATCGGGGTGATCGTCCCGGCCCGGGTAAAGCACGCGTTTGACCTTGGGGTGCCCGGCCAGGAAATCGGCCAGCGCGGCGGCATTCGCCTCGGCCCGGTCATAGCGCAGCGGGAAGGTGTAAAGCCCCCGCTCGGCCAGCCAGCATTCATAGGGCGACGGCGTCAGCCCCGTGGTCACCGCGAAATCGTAGATCGCCTTTTGCAGCGCCGCGTCCTTGGCCACGACATATCCCAGCGTCACGTCGGAATGCCCGGCCAACAGCTTCGTCACCGAGTGAATCACGATATCCGCGCCATGCTCGAAGGGCCGCCAGGCGCGCGGCGTGGTGAAGGTGTTGTCCACGGCCAGAAGCACGCCCGCCTCGCGCGCGACCTTGGCGATGCCGTCCATGTCCGCCACCCGCAGGGTCGGGTTCGACACGACCTCGACCAGGATCATCTTGGTCTCGGGCCGGATCGCGGCGCGCACGGCCTCGGCATCGGTCGGGTCGGCCACGCTGGTCGCGATCCCGAAGCGGCCCAGGTCCTGGTGCATCAGCCGCAACGACCGGCCATAAAGCTGGTTGCCGCCCACCACATGGTCCCCGGCCCCCATCAGCCCCATCAGCGCCGCCGTCACCGCCGCCATGCCGGACCCGGTGACGATACCGCCCGTCGCGCCTTCCATGGCGTCGATCTTCTGCGCCAGAAGCGTCGCGTTCGGGTGGCCTTCGCGGGCGTAGGTGTAGCCCGTCTCGCGCCCCTCGTATTGCGCATGCAGCGTGTCGATGGACGGGGAGGCATAGACGACCGAGGGCTGGATCGGCGTGACCACGGGGCGGCTGACGCCCTCGGCCAGCGGCATCCGCCGCACAAGGGTTTCGGGCCGGATGTTACGGCGATCCTCGGTCATCTGGGGCCTCTCTCGGTTTCTCGGACGGCGCATCTAACACCCCGCTCCGGCAAGAGAAAAGGGCCGACGTCACGGCCCCTTGTCCCGTGCATCTTTATCCCCCGAACATGCCGGGGGGAGGCCGAAAGGCCGGGGGGCAGAGCCCCCCTGCCCGGCGCGGCCCAACGCGATCAGGCCCGGACGGTGCCGTCGCCCGTCACGAGATACTTGAACGAGGTCAGCTGCTCCGCCCCCACCGGCCCGCGCGCATGCATCTTGCCGGTGGCAATCCCGATCTCGGCCCCCATCCCGAACTCACCGCCATCGGCCAACTGGGTCGAGGCGTTTCGCATCAGGATCGCCGAATCGAGCCGCTGGAAGAAGCGCTGCGCCGCCGCGTCATCCTCGGCGATGATGCTGTCGGTATGGTTCGAGCCATAGCGCCGGATATGGGCAATGGCCGCGTCGATATCGTCCACGACCCTGGCCGCGATGATCATGTCGAGGAACTCGCGCCCGAAATCCTCCTCGGTGGCCGGGACGACGCCCTCGATCTTCTGCAACTCGGCATCGCCGCGCAGCTCGACCCCGGCGTCGATCAGGGCGCGCACCACGCCCTGCCCGATCGTGTCCAGCACGTCGCGATGGATCAGCAGGCATTCCGCCGATCCGCAAATGCCGGTGCGCCGCGTCTTGGCGTTCAGCGTCACCTTCAACGCCTTCTCGGCGTCGGCGCTCGCATCGAGATAGACGTGACAGATCCCTTCGAGATGGGCAAAGACCGGCACCCGCGCCTCGCGCTGCACGAGACCGACGAGCCCCTTGCCTCCACGCGGCACGATCACGTCCACATACTCGGTCATGGTCAGAAGCTGGCGCACCGCCTCGCGGTCGCGGGTCGGGACAAGCTGCACCGCATCCTCGGGCAGCTCGGCGGCCCGCAGGCCCGCCTTCAGGCACTCGGCCAGCACGCCGGAGGAATAAAAGCTCTCCGAGCCGCCGCGCAGGATCACCGCGTTGCCGGATTTCAGGCACAGCGCGCCTGCATCCGCCGTCACGTTGGGGCGGGACTCGTAGATCACGCCGATCACGCCCAAGGGAGTGCGCACCCGCTGGATATGCAGGCCCGACGCCATGTCCCATTCGGTGAGGACCGCGCCCACGGGATCGTCCTGCGCGGCCACGGCCTCCAGCCCCTTGGCGATGCCCTCGATCCGGCCCGCATCCAGCATCAGCCGGTCCATCATCGCCGCGCTGAGGCCCTTGTCGCGGCCAAAGGCCATGTCCTTTTCATTCGCCGCGATGATCTCGCCCTCGCGCGCGCGCACCTCAGCCGCGGCCACCTCCAGCGCCCTGCGCTTCGCCTCTGGCGCGGCAAAGGCCAGCTCGGCACTCGCAGCACGCGCGCGGCGGCCGATCTCGTCCATCAGGGCGGCGATCTCTTGGCTGTCAGGCAGGTCTTTCATGGCGAACCTCATCTCGGGGTTGCGGTGAAGATACGGGGTTTTCGCAGGATCAGGAAGGCTTCAGAGAACCATGTCGTCGCGATGGACCAGCGCGGCGCGGGCTGGATAGCCCAGGATCGCCTCGATCTCGTCCGAGCGGTGCCCCGCGATGGCGCGCGCTTCCCTGGCGGTGTAGCGGCTGAGCCCAAGGCCAAGCGCCGCCCCGTCGGGGCCCTCCATCCGCACCGGGTCGCCGCGCTGGAAATCGCCCGACACGTCGGTGACGCCCGCGGGCAACAGCGATTTGCCCCGCCCCAGCGCTGCCGCCGCCCCGGCATCGAGGCGCAGCACCCCGCGGGGTTTCATGGCCGAGATCCAGCGCTTGCGCGCCGCCTGCGGGTCGAGCGTCGCAATGAACCAGGTCGCCCGCGCGCCCTCGTCCAGCGCGGAAACCGGGCGCAAACCCCGGCCTTCGGCAATCGCCATGGCACAGCCCGCGCCGGTCGCGGTGCGCGCGGCCATCAGCTTGGTCTTCATCCCGCCTTTCGACAGGCCCGACCCGGCATCGCCGGCCATTGCCTCGATCTCGGGGGTGATCGCCTCGACCACGGGCAGGTGCCGCGCGCTCGGGTCCTCGTTGGGATTGGCGGTATAGAGGCCATCGACATCGGACAGCAGCACGCAGGTATCGGCCCCCGCCATCACGGCGACATTCGCCGCCAGGCGGTCATTGTCGCCATAGCGGATCTCGTCGGTGGCGATGGTGTCGTTCTCGTTGACGATCGGGACGACGTCGCGCGCCAGAAGGGCCGCCATGGTCGCGCGCGTGTTCAGGTAGCGTCGCCGGTCGCCGCTATCGTCCAGCGTCAGCAGGATCTGCGCGGTGGTGATGCCATGGGGCGCGAAGGCTTCTTCATAGGCGCGCGCCAGCCGGATCTGGCCCACGGCGGCGGCTGCCTGCGCCTCGTCCAGCGACAGCGCACCCTGCCCCAGCGCCAGCACCCCGCGCCCCAGCGCGATGGAGCCGGAGGAGACAAGGATCACGTCCACCCCGCGCGCCTTGAGCATGGCCACGTCCAACGCCAGCGCGCGCAGCCAATCGGCCTTGAGCGCGCCGGTCTCGCGATCCACCAACAGGGCCGAGCCGATCTTGACGACCAGCCGTTTCGCCTCCGCGAGGCCCACGCTGCGTGCCTCCGCGCTCAGGGCCGCCACGGCTCGGGCTCCTCGCGGTCGGCGCGCATGCGCAGCCGGTCGGCGTCGATCTTGGAGCGCAGCACGCGCAACACCTCGACCAGCCCGGTGCGCGCCACGCCCGACATGGTCATCACCTCGCCCCCCGTTTCGGCCTGCAGCGCCGCGCGTTTTTCGTCGATCTCCTCGTCCATCAGCGCGTCGATCTTGTTGAGCACGGTCACGCGCGGCTTCTCGGCCAGCCCGCCGCCATAGGCCTCAAGCTCTTCGATGATCGTGTGGTAATCGGCCACCACGTCCTCGGACGTGCCGTCGATCAGGTGCAAGAGGACCGCGCAGCGCTCCACATGGCCAAGGAAGAGGTCCCCCAGCCCCCGCCCCTCATGCGCGCCCTCGATCAGGCCGGGAATGTCCGCCACGACGAATTCCGCGCCATCGACACCCACGACGCCCAAATTGGGATGCAGGGTGGTAAAGGGATAATCGGCGATCTTGGGCCGCGCGTTCGAGGTCGCGGCCAGAAAGGTCGATTTGCCCGCATTGGGCAGGCCCAGCAGGCCCACATCCGCGATCAGCTTCAGCCGCAGCCAGATCGTGCGCTCCACCCCCGGCTGGCCGGGATTGGCGCGGCGCGGAGCCTGGTTGGTCGCGGTCTTGAAATGCAGGTTGCCAAAGCCGCCATTGCCGCCCTTGGCCAGCAACACCCGGTCGCCCACATTGGCGAGGTCGGCGATCACCGTTTCCTCGTCTTCTTCGAGGATCTCGGTGCCCGCAGGAACGCGCAGCACGATATCGTCGCCGCCCGCGCCGGTACGCTGCTTGCCCATGCCGGGCGTGCCGTTCTTGGCGAAGAAATGCTGTTGGTAGCGGAAATCGATCAGGGTGTTCAGCCCGTCCACGGCCTCGGCCCAGACATCGCCGCCGCGCCCGCCATCGCCGCCATCGGGCCCGCCATATTCGACGAACTTTTCGCGGTGAAAGCTGACCGCCCCACCGCCGCCGCTGCCCGAGCGGATGTAAACCTTGGCTAGATCGAGAAATTTCATCGGGTCACCGGGTCGAGGCGCACGGCCTCCCCTTCATCTTGGCAAAAAAACTCCGGGGAGCGCGAGGGGCTGGCCCCTCGCATCCCGCCCGTTGACCCTTACCCCAAACGCTTGAGGTAGGTCCATGTCGGCACCTTGGCCTGGCGCGCGACCGAATAGGCCTCGGCATCGCCGAGATAGTCGAAGCCTGCATTGGTCAGCACCCGCGCCGAGCCGGGATTGTCCTGGAAGACCGAGCCGAAGATCGTCTTGTTCTCCAGCGGATTGGCCGAAACCAGCGCGTTGACCGCCTCGGACGCGAACCCGGTGTTCCACATCGCCGGCGCCACCCAGTAGCTGATCTCGGACTGGCCGCGATCCATCTGCTTCAGCGAAATCACCCCCAGCACCTCGGAGCCACCATATTCGGTCGCGTCCATCGCCCAGACGAATTCCGTCCGCTCCGCGTCCAGCGCGCGTTGGATGAACGCCTCGGTCGAGCCGGGCGGCAACGGGTGCGGGATCGAGGTCGTCATCTCGGCCACGCGCTTGTCGGCGGTATACATCGACAGAAGGCCCGCATCCGAGTTGCGCAGCGGGCGCAGCGTCATGCGCGGGGCTTCGATGACGGCCTGAACGACGATGGTATCCTGTTTCATGGGCTGCGGTCCTCCTCCGAACCACTCCCCCCAGGGGAAAGGTGGGCATGATGGCCCTGTGACACAAGGTAGTGACAGAAATGCGAAAGGGCCGGCTGATCCGCCGGCCCCTCGAAAATTCCACTTTCGGGATACGGCGTTACTCCGCGGCCTCGGCCGACGGCAGTACCGAAATGAAGGTGCGGCCCTTGAAGCCCTTGGCAAAGGTCACGTGGCCTTCGGCGGTGGCGAAGATCGTGTGATCCTTGCCCATGCCGACGCCCTGGCCGGGGTGCCACTTGGTGCCACGCTGGCGCGCGATGATGTTGCCCGGGACGACAGCTTCGCCACCAAATTTCTTGATGCCGAGGCGGCGGCCGGCAGAATCGCGGCCGTTACGGCTGGAGCCACCTGCTTTTTTATGTGCCATGTGTCTCTCTCCTTATTCGCCGGCCAGTTCTTTGGCCTGTTCGATCCAGCCCTCACGCTCGATGCGGCCCTTGAAGGACAGCTTCTCGTCCATGGCGGCCACGTCTTCGGGCGTCCATGCGGCGATCTGGGCGAAGCTGGTCACACCCGCTTCGAGCAGCTTCTTCTCAAGCGCGGGACCGACGCCCGACAGTTTCTTGAGATCGTCCGCGCCTTCGGCGGCGGGGGCGGGGGCGGCTGCGGCCGGTGCGGCCTCTGTCTTGGCGGGCTTGGCGGCCTTCTTGGGTGCCGCTGCGGCCCCGGCGGTCGTCGCGACCGAGCCTGCGCCGACGGCGGCTTTCACGCCCGATTTGTCGGCACCCGAGGTCAGGATCTCGGTGATCTCGACCAGCGTCAGCTGCTGGCGATGCCCCTTGGTGCGCTTCGACGAGTGCTTGCGGCGGCGCTTCACGAAGTGGATCAGCTTCTCGCCCTTGATCTGGTCGACAACGGTGGCCTGCACCGCGGCGCCTTCGACCGTGGGGCTGCCAACGGTGGCGCTGTCGCCGCCAAGCATCAGAATATCGTTGAACTGGACGGTTTCGCCCGCATCGGCTGCCAGCTTTTCAACGCGCAGACGGTCGCCCGCCTTCACCTTGTATTGCTTGCCGCCGGTTTTCATCACCGCGAACATGCGCGTGGTCCTTTTGTCTACCGCGCCCTGTGGCCCCGGTTTCCCGGTGTTCCTGGGGTCGGGCCGTGGCCCCTGCCCCGCCTCGGACAGCGCGCCCCGGTCGGGGCGTCATGTCGAAAACGATTCCCGCCGCCCGAAACCCGGACGGCGGTAGAGGCCGCCATATGCCGCAAGCGTCCCCTCAGGTCAAGGGCCGCGCGCTCAGGTATCCTCGCCCGCGATGAAGACCGCCGCCGCCTGCCCAAGGTCGTAGCTCATGGCGTCGAACATCGCGTCGAAAGCCGTGAAGAGCGCGGCGTTCAGCGCCTGCCCCGCCTCGGTCTCGGACATGGCGATATAGGCCTGAAGGTCGCCATCGGTCAGGCCGTCATAGGCCGCCAGCTGGTAGGAATAGAGCCATTCGATCGTGTCGGCGCGGATCTCGGGCTCCTGCCCCCAGACCTCGGCCAGCATCAGGTCCTCGGGCAGGTCCACCTCGAAGGCGCCGCCATCGACGAGGCCCCGGTAGAAGGCATAGTTCGAATTGAGCGCGCCCATCACGTTGCGCTCCACCAGCGCGTTGACCGAGATGAACCGGGTCAGCAGGTCAAGCCGCGGGTCCCCGGCCTCGGCGCGTTCACGGAAACGGATCTGCGCCTCCTCCTCGATCCCGGGGTCGAGAAACGCGCGGCGGGTGGCGATTTCCCCTTCGACGATGCTGCGCCCCGGCTCGGCGGTGGCGAAGGCGGTGACCTGCGCGATGTGATCGGCCGTCATCCGCTCCATCGGGAAGGCCTCTTCGAAGGCCTCGGTCATCCTGTCCACGGAATGCAGCCGCGTGATCATCGCCTGCCAGGCCGCGCCGCCATCGCCGGGGAACATCTCGGCCTCCAGCTGCACCGAACCGGCCATCGCCTCGCTCGCCATGATTTCCAGCACGTCGTACATGCCAAGCGCATCGAGCATCGCGTGAAGTTCGGGCGCGCGCTCGGACAGTGGCGGGGTGGTGGGCATGGTCTGCGCCGGCGTCTGCGCAACGGCCATGGGCGCGGCGAGAAGGCCAAGCGTCAACGGCAGGGCAACGAGGGCGGCTTTCAGCATCCGATCATCTCCGGGTCGAAAGAACGTAACGGTCTCAACATGGTCTCGCGGGCCCAACCATACCAGCCGCAAGCGCGCCGGCCCATGGCAAATGCCGCAGACGTGAAATCTCGGTGAGCGCGGAGCCTTTGGCGCGGTGCGGCACGAAAAGCGCCGACGCCCCCTTGCACGCCCCGCGCCCTTTCGCTAAATGCCGCCTCCACACGGACCACGTGCCTTGCGGAGAGGTGCCGGAGTGGTCGAACGGGGCGGTCTCGAAAACCGTTGTGGGCGCAAGTCCACCCAGGGTTCGAATCCCTGTCTCTCCGCCACTTGCCCACATCGGGCGCAGGCCGACCGTGCCATCTTTCCCCTTCGACCCGACACCCGGATTGCCCCGGCGCCCCTCTTGCACCCGGCGGCCAACGCGGCCAAGCCTGTGGCGTCCCGTTTCCGGAGGTGCCCCGTGTCCGACTCGCCCGATCCAACCGACAGCCGCGCAACCGCCACCCGCTATGGCGAAGACATCGCGGGCAGCGCCGCGTTCCGTGCCGCGCTGGCCGACCTGATCGCGTTTCGCACCGATGCCTCCGCCGACGACGCCGGTCCGCAGATCGCCGCCTATCTCGACCATGTCGAGACCGGGTTCGCCGCCATAGGTTTCGAGACCGAGCGCACGACCGCAGAGGGCCACCCTTTTCTGATCGCCCGCCGCATCGAGGACCCGGACCGCCCCACCGTTCTGGGCTATGCCCATGGCGACACCGTGCCCGGCATGGACGGCCAGTGGCGCGAGGGGCGCGACCCGTGGACCCTGACCGAAGCGGCCGGGGAAGCCCGGCTTTACGGGCGCGGGATCGCCGACAACAAGGGCCAGTTCCTCGTCAATCTCACCGCCGTTCAGGCCGCAATGGCCGCGCGCGGCGGCCGGCTTGGGTTCAACCTGATCTGGATCGTGGAGATGGGCGAAGAAATCGGCTCGCCCGGCCTGCGTGAGTTGTGCACCGCGCGCAAGGACGACCTCGCCGCCGACCTGCTGGTCGCCTCGGACGGGCCGCGCATCGCCGTCGACCGGCCCACGATTTTCCTGGGCGCGCGCGGCGGGCGCACCTTCAAGCTGCATCTCAAGCGGCGCGAGGGCGGGCGGCATTCCGGGAATTTCGGCGGGCTCTTGCGCAATCCGGGGCTGGAGATGGCGCATGCGCTGGCCTGCATCTCGGACGCGCGTGGCGCGATCAAGGTGCCCGGCTGGACCCCCGAGGGCGGCATCCCGCGCCCCGTGCGCGCCGCCCTGCTGGGCCTGACACCCGCCGGGGGCGAGATCGACGAGGGCTGGGGCACGCCGAACATGACACCGGCCGAGCGGGTCCATGGCTGGAACTCGGCCGAGATCCTCGCCTTCACCTGCGGCGCGCCCGAGCATCCGGTCAACGCCATCCCGCCCGAGGCCACGGCCTGGGTGCAACTGCGCTATGTCGTGGGCCTCGAGGAAGACAGGCTGGCCGATCACCTGCGCGCGCATCTGGCCAGGGAAGGCTTCGGCGATATCGAGGTCGAAGAGATCGGCCCCGCCTTCGCCGCCTCGGCCACGCCGCCCGATCACGCGGCCGCGCGCTTCGCCGTGCAGTCACTGGAACGGACCACAGGCGCGCGGCCCGTGGTGCTGCCCTCGCTCGGCGGGTCGCTGCCCAACGACATCTTCACCGACATTCTCGGCCTGCCGACGGTCTGGGTGCCCCATTCCTACCCGGGCTGTTCCCAGCACGCTCCGAACGAGCATCTGCCCACGGCGATCTTCGCCGATGCGACGCGGCTGATGGCGGGGCTCTACTGGGATCTGGGCGAGGTCACGCGCGACACGTTGCTGGGGCAAGACTAGCCCTCCCCCTCGCCTGCCTGGGACCGCCAGGCGGAAAGCGCCGGGTTCTCCGCCGCGCCTGTCTCGGGTCGGCGGGGCGTTCCGGGGTTGGCGGGGCTGCGGAAGTAGTGCAGTTCACGCGCGCCGAAATAGAAGCTGACGATCGCCCCCAAGAGCCACCAGAGCGGATCGGGCACCTCGGCCAGCCCGCGCATCCGCGCCGCGAAACCCTCGGGATCGGCCATGGCATAGACGAACAGACCCAAGGTCCCGAGCGCGAGGAAGGGGCGCGGCAGCCGGTTCACCCCGTTCACGAAGCGGTCGAACAGGCTGTTGCCCGCGTGTTCGAATTCGGCCGAGGCCGCCTCCAGCGCGGCGGCGCGCGCCTCGGCGGCCAGCTCCATGCGCCGCGTCGCGTTCTCGACGAACACTTCCGACAGGCCCTCTACCGCGTCGCCCATGGCATCCACGGCACGGCTAGCCCCGATGGCCCGGTCGATCAGCCCCATGCCGCCACCCGGGCGCGATGCTCGGCCTCCGTCAGGTGAAAGCGGGGCGAGATGAATTCCTCGGCCCGCAGGATCCAGCCGCCCTTGCCGCCATCGCGGCGGCGCGCGTATTTGCGGCTGGCCGGGCGGCGGTCGGCGATGCGGTAATAGTAGTTGCGCCGCGCGATCCCGTAGGCATCAGCCAGGTGATCGGGCGCCTGGCGCAGGGCGGCATGGGCCGCGCGCGCGGTCTGCGGCCCGATCACCCCGTCCACGGCGATATCCAGCCCCATGTCGCGCAACAGCCGTTGCAGGATGCGCACCGCGTTCGAGCCCGCGTTGACATACATGTCGAAAACCGACGGCTGTAGCACCTCGGGCAACATGGCGATGCGCGGCCCCTCGAAATAGTGGCGCAGGAAGATATCGGCGGCAATCTCGGGGGTGACGGCGCGCACGTCGTCCACGTCCACGTCGCCATCGGCGTCGAGATCCAGCCCGAGGCTGCGCATCGTGTGAATGGTGACGCCGTGTTTCGTCGCCCCGCCCGGATCGTCCGGGTCGTTCACGAACCCGCCCTCGCGGGCGACAATCTGATCGGCAATAGCACGAACCGAAAGCATGGCTCGCCCTCCATGCTCAAGGTTTCAATCCCGAGCAGGACACCACAGCTTTCCTAAGATTCGATTAACGGAGACGAAAAAAGACGCGACCCTCCGGCCGCGCCCCCTCTTTATCCTGAAAATATGCTCGGGGAGACCGCGAGAGGGGCAGACAGCCCCTCTCGCACGGGTCGACGCGCGTCAGCGCGGCGAAATCCCTCAGCTTTCGGGCAGCGCCCCGTCTTCGGTGTGACGGTAGACCCCCTGCTCTTCCAGGGCGTCGATCACCTCGGCGGGCATGTAGGTTTCGTCATGGCGGGCCAGGATCTCGGTCGCCTCGAAGACGCCGTCGATCAGGCGCCCGGTGCCGACCATCCCCTGCCCCTCGCCGAAGAGGTCGGGCAGCACGCCGGTATAGGTCACCGGCACGGAGGCCCCGCCATCGGTCACGGTGAAGCGGATCGTCTCGCCCTGGCCGCGGATCAGGCTGCCATCCTCGACCAGGCCGCCGATGCGGAAGACCTCGGTGGGCGGCGGCGGGCTTTCCACCACGTCGATGGGCGCGCGGAAGAAGTTGATTCCGTCGCGCATGGCATATCCGATCAGGCTGGCGGATACCGCCAGGGCGAGGGTGGCCACGATGATGACCTGGATCCGCCGCTGTTTCTTGAGACCGCGCATGGTCGTTCGTCTCCTCAATGGGGCGTCAGGGGAACAGCGCCGCGCCCAGCAGGCCGGTGGTTTCCTTCACCCCCAGCATCAGGTTCGCGTTCTGCAGCGCTTGCCCCGAAGAGCCCTTGCACAGGTTATCGAGCGCAACGAACACCGAGGCCCGTCCCGCCCGCCGGTCCGGCGCCACACCGACATGGACATAATTGCTTCCTCTGACGTCGTGAGTCGAGGGGGATGCGCCAAAGGGAAGCATCTGGATGAAGGGTTCGTCCCGGTAGGCCTGCTCCAGCGCCTCGTAGATCGCCTGCGCATGGCCGTGCACGTAGACGGTGGCGAGGATGCCTCGGTTCATCGGCGCGAGATGCGGGGTGAACTGCACCGACACGGGACGGCCGGCAATGGCGCTGAATTCCTGGTCGAACTCGCCGAGGTGCCGGTGCGTGCTGCCGATGGCGTAGGCGTTCGCGCCCTCGCTCATCTCGGCATGCAGCAGGTTTTCCTTCAGGCTGCGCCCCGCGCCCGAAACGCCGGTGATCAGGTTGATGATGATCTCGTCGGGGTCGATCACGCCCGCCGCCAGCAGGGGCCGGATGGCGTATTGCCCGGTCGCGGCGTTGCAGCCGGTGCCCGCCACCAGCCGCGCGGTGCGGATCTGGTCGCGGTAGAACTCGGTCAGGCCATAGACGGCCTCCGCCTGCAACTCGGGCGCGTCATGGGGTTTGCCATACCACTTGGCGTAGGCCTCGGGGTCGCGCAGGCGGAAATCGGCGGACAAGTCCACAACTTTAAGGTCGCGCGGCAAACCCTTGATCACGCTTTGCGATGTGGCATGCGGCAGGGCGCAAAAGGCCAGATCCACCCCAGAGAAATCCACATCCTCGATGCGGCAGAGACCGGGCAGGTCGAAGCCGCGCAAAAACGGATAGACCTCGGCCATGGCGCGGCCTGCCTTGCGCTCGCCGGTGAGCGCCACGAGGGTCATGTCGGGATGGCCGAGGATCAGCCGGGTGAGTTCGGCGCCGGTATAGCCGGACGCGCCGAGAATGGCGATGTTGTAGGTCATGCTACGGTCGTTTCTCTTGCCAAAGGGCCTCTGCACCCGTTTCCTAGTCGCTGTGCCGAAGATGCTAAGGGGGGCGGACACATGGAGGCAGTGGGCGATTTCCTTGCCGAGTTCCTGGACGGCGACGTCGATTCCGTATCGGGTGCCTTGATTCTGTTGCTCGTGTCGAGTGCGGTTGCGGTGATCGGCGCGGTTTTGCGGGCAATCCTTACGGGCGTGCTTGCCTGGAACGACCGCCGGCGTCACAGAAAGGAGGCGCTGACCGACATCGTCATCTACGCACGGACCTATTTCCTCAACGTCCACCGCGTCGCCTCCGACGCGGCCTTGCAACCGGTTCGCGCGGAGATCGAAAAGGACCCGACAGGGTTCCGCGGGTTCAACGCCGCGGTCTCGGATGACGATGTTTATCTCGAATACAAGGAGATCAGGCGGAGCCTGAGCGCGGAAGAAATGAGTCTGTGCGATACCTTTTTCGACCGGGCGCGCATTTTCCAGACCTACTATCTCAAACTGGCGACCGAGGATTTCCGCGAACTGTCCCGCGAAAGAAAGCTGCGCACGCTGGACACGCTGAAGGAGCTTGGCGTTCGTCTTGTGGAAACCTATGAAACCCTCCGCGAGAAGGGCCCGGAGTTTTCCGCCATCGCCGCGAAGATCAAGCTCGAGGACGTCCTGCCCGATCCCCGGGAACAGAAATCGTCCGCGAGCGGTTCACCGGCTGGACAGGATCAGCCGGCCGTGCCACGCGCCCGGCCACCGACGCCCCGGCCACCCGTGCCGCGACCGCCTGTGCCCAGACCGCCTGTACCACAGCCACCACAGCCGAACGTCCCGACATCGCGCCGGGACAAACCCGAGATTTCTTGAGGAATGGACACAAAGCGGCTGTTGCCCGGCACCATGTGCCGCGCATTCAGTGACCGCGTGTTTGCGGATCAAACGATCGGAGGAAGAGGTCCGTAAGCCATGGTTGCTATATAAACGAACCCCATCCCCCGCTCAAGACCGTTTCAAAGACCGGCGGCGGTGAAGTCGATCTGTCGTCGCAGGAATTGCGTGGCCTTGGAGGAGACGCGCTTGGGGTCGCCCGTGGTCAGGAACCGGGTCTCGGCGCCCGGCCCCACCATCTCGGGGCGGCGGTCGAGGTAATCGGCAAGGCTTTCGGCCACGAGATTGGGCTGGGAATAGACGGCCACGTCCGGCCCGAGCGCATCGCGGAAGACCTCTTCGACCAGCGGGTAATGGGTGCAGCCCAGGATCGCGGCCTCGGGCCTCGGCATCCGCCGTTGCAGCGATTCCACGTGGGAGCGCACCAGCGCATCGGCCAGGATCATGTCGCCCATCTCGATCGCGTCGACGACACCGGCGCAGGGCTGTGCCTCCACGTCGACGCCGATGGCGCGGAAGGCCAGTTCACGCTGGAAGGCGCGGCTGGAGACGGTGGTTGGCGTGGCAAAGAGCGCGACGTGCTTCACCGCGACTTCGCGCGGGGGGGAGTTGTCGCCCCATTTGCGCTCGGTCAGCGCCTCGATCAGCGGCACGAAGACGCCGAGCACGCGCTTGTCATGGGGCACCCAGCCTTCCTGCATCCGGCGCAGCGCGGCGGCGGAGGCCGTGTTGCAGGCCAGGATCACAAGGTCGCAGCCCTGATCGAACAGGCATTGCACGCCGGCGGTGGTCAGGTCGTAGATGTCATCGGCATCGCGCACGCCATAGGGGGTGTGGGCGTTGTCACCGAAATAGACCACGGGCAGCTCCGGCAGGCGCTTGGTCACCGCCTCAAGAACCGTCAGACCACCCAATCCGCTATCGAAAATTCCGACTGCCATCGCCTCAATACCTGTCTTTCAGCCTGCCGCGGGGGCGTGCGCCCTCGTCATCCCTGTCGCGGTGCTGTGCCTCGAATTCGAATCCTCTCAGCCGCGGGTCCAGCGGCCTCGGGCTCAACCCATAGGTCCTTTCGCGCAGGAAGGCCATCATCGCCTTGGTGTCGCGGGCGAAGGGCTCCAACTCGGCGCGCGGGATCGGGTCGCCGATGACGACGCGCACCGGGCTGTTCACGCGCGACCGGAATTCCTTGATCAGCAGGCCCATGCGCAGGGTCGTGTGCAGGTGGCTCATCAACTGGAAGAGGCGCGAATTGTGGCCGTCGAAGAAGATCGGCACCACAGTCGCGTCGGATTTCGCGATCATCTTGGCGGTGAAACCACGCCAGCCCGGGTCCATCGGGCGGCCGAAGGGCTTGGCCGCCGTCGAGACCGTGCCGCCGGGAAAAACCCCGATCGCGCCCCCGTCGGAAAGGTAGCGCAGCGCCTCGCGCCGGGTTTCGATGTTCAGCGCCAGCGCCTCTTTCGTGTCGTCGAAGCTGATGGGCAGGATGATCCGGTCGATATCCTCGGCCTTGCGGAACACGCGATGGGCCAGGATGCGGAAATCACCGCGCGCCTGGCTGAGGATATGGCCCATCATCAGCCCATCGAGGATGCCGTAGGGATGGTTGGCGATCACCACCACCGGCCCCTCGGCGGGGATGTTCGAGAGGCTGCCGCCGATCACCTCGAGGCTGAGCCCGTAGCGATCCGTCATCACCTGCCAGAAATCGCGGCCCTGCCGCACCTCGTCGTCATAGCCCTCGGCCCGGCGGATCAGGCCCATGCGACCGGTGGCGTTCTCCATCACCCGGATCATCGCGCGCCCGCCCTTGGAGGCAGCCGAAGACGCATAGGAGATCTCGCGCGCGACCTGGCGCTGGAGCGCCTGTTGCGTGGGTTCGGAGCGCCTGAGGGGCATGGCTCGCGTCCGGGTTGAAAGCGTTGATGTGGCTTACCGCGAAGGGGGCGGCTGCGTCCAGCCTCTAGCGGCGGGTCCAGCCCCAAAGGCAGAGCAATTCCATCGCCACATGGGCGCCGGCCACCGCCGTCATCTCGGCATGGTCGAAGGGGGGCGAAACCTCGACCACGTCGCCGCCGACAAGGGTGATCCCCGCCAGCCCGCGCAACAGTTGCGCGGCCTGCGCGCTGGACAGGCCGCCCCAGACCGGCGTGCCTGTGCCGGGGGCAAAAGCCGGGTCCAGACCGTCAATGTCGAAGCTGAGATAGACGGGCCGCTCCCCGACCCGTGCGCGCAGGTCCTCGGCCACGGCCCCTGCCCCGCGCGCATGAAGCTCGGCCGCGTCGTGGATGTGAATGCCGAGATTGTCCTCGACCACGGTGCGGATGCCGACATGGGCGGAATGGGCCACGTCGATCAGCCCCTCCTTCACCGCCGTGTAGCAGAAAGTGCCGTGGTCGATGCGGGACGCGTCGTCATCGGGCCAGGTGTCGGTATGGGCATCGACCTGGATCAGGGCGACGGGTCCGTGCTTGGCCGCATGGGCGCGCAGGATCGGCAGGGTGATGGAGTGATCGCCCCCCAGCGTGATCGCGGCGGCGCCTGCGTCGAGGATGTCCTTGATATGCGCCTCGATCCGGGCGGGCACGTCGGCGGTATAGGCATAGTCCAGCGCCATGTCGCCGTAATCGGCAATGGCCAGTGCTTCGAGCGGCGAATAGCCATCCCAGCCATAGGGCGGATCGAAGGGTTGCAGGCTGGAGGCCGCGCGGATCGCGCGCGGGCCGAACCGGGTGCCGGGCCGGTTCGTCACCGACTGGTCGAAGGGAATGCCGGTAATCGCCACGTCCACGCCGCCCAGGTCCTTGGTGTAGGTACGGCGCAGGAAGCTGGTCACGCCGGAAAAGGCGTTTTCGAAGGCCAACCCCTTGAGCTCGTCGCGCGTGATGGCGGTGTCGATCTCGTGTTTCGCGTCTTCCAGGGCCATGTGCGTCTCCGTTTCGTTGCGCCAGCCTTTGCCGTTTCGCGCGCGATTGGCAAGCGGCCCCTGACTTTGCCGCCCTTGCCCCTATCTGCCCCATCGGGCAATGAGGCGACAGGCAAGCGACGGGAGAGTTCCGATGGCCGACACCACCGATGCGACCGCAGGAGAGGCGCTGCGCGCGGCCTTCCTCGAAGGGATGAGCCGGGCGGCGGCCTCGGTCTCGGTGGTCACGACCGATGGCCCGGCGGGCCGTGCGGGTGTCACCGTGTCGGCCATGACCTCGATCTCGGCGGACGGGGCCGCGCCCACGATGCTGACCTGCCTGAATGCGTCCTCCTCGGCCCTGCCGCTGGTGCTGGAGAACAAGTGCTTTTGCATCAACGTGCTGCGCACCGGCCAGACCGAGATCTCGGACGTCTTCTCCTCCCGCCTGCCCGCGCCGGGGGGCGACAAGTTCAACGCGGTCGCGCATGAGGTGATGGCCACCGGCGCGCCGCGCCTGTCGGACGCGCTGGTCAGTTTCGACTGCCGCCTGATCTCGGCCGAGCGGATCGGCACGCATCACATTTGCATCGGCGAGGTGGCCGAGGTGATCACCGCGCATGAAGGCGAGCCGCTGCTTTACGGCTTGCGGAAATACCTGCGGCCAGAGGCGCATTGATGCCGGATATGTCGCAGGACCAGATAACCCGGCTGCGCGCGATCATGGCGCGGTTGCGCGACCCCGAGCACGGCTGCCCCTGGGACGTGGAGCAGACCTTCGCCACCATCGCGCCCTACACGATCGAGGAGGCCTATGAGGTCGCCGACGCGATCGAGCGCGAGGCCTGGGACGAGTTGAAGGGCGAGTTGGGCGACCTGCTGTTCCAGTCGGTGTTCCACGCCCGCATGGCCGAAGAAGCGGGGCTGTTCGATTTCGACGACGTGGCGCGGTCCATCGCCGACAAGATGGTGGCGCGTCATCCGCATGTGTTCGGCGACGAGAGCAACGCGAAATCCGCCGAACAGCAGACCCGCGACTGGGAGGCGGTGAAAGCCGCCGAGCGCGCCGCCAAGGCGCGGGGCGGCGTGCTGGATGACGTGGCGCTGGGCCTGCCGGCGCTGATGCGGGCCGAAAAGCTGCAAAAACGGGCCGCGCGGGTCGGCTTCGACTGGCCCGAGATCGGCATGGTCGTGGACAAGATCGCCGAGGAAGCGCGCGAACTGGCCGAAGCCCGCGCAACCCTGCCCCAGGAGAAGATCGAGGAGGAACTGGGCGACCTGCTGTTCGTCGTGGCCAACCTCGCCCGGCATCTCAAGGTCGACCCCGAGGTCGCCTTGCGCGCGGCCAATGCGAAATTCGTGCGCCGGTTCCATTTCATCGAAGCCGCGCTGGCCGAGCGGGGCAGGACGCCGGATCAAAGCGATCTCGACGAGATGGACGCGCTCTGGACCGAGGCGAAAACCCAAGGTCTGTGACCGGGTTGGCCGGTGCCGTGCCCTACGGGCCAAAGCCATAATCCTGGGCGATAAAGGATGCGGCCTGCCGTCTTTTGCGATACACTACATCCAACGGGCAGCTCCGTGTTGGAGGGTATTGCGATGAAGAAGTTTCTTGCGACGACTGCTGCAGTTCTTGTCCTCCTGCCCTGTCTGGCCATTGCCGGCCCTTACGAGGCCCCGCCGGCCCCGCCCCCGGTGATCATCCCTGACCCCGTCGAGCCTTTCGAAGGATTCTATGCCGGCCTCGAATTCGGCCATGTCATGCCCGAGATGGACGAGACGGGCGGCCCGCAAACGCCGTTCGGCGACCTGGGCCTCGATGACGGCACGGCTTGGGGCGCGTTTGCCGGCTACACCATCCAGACCGGTGCCATGGTCTACGGCGGCGACCTGCGCTGGCTGCATTTCAACGACACCGCCGGCCTTTTCGGGGCCGAGATCGAGTCGACGATCGACTTGCGCGGGCGCGTGGGCTTTGCCACGGGCAACTTCCTTGTCTACGGCGCGCTGGGCTACAGCTTCGCCGAAGGGTTCGGGGTTGATTTCGACGGCCCTAGCTACGGGATCGGCGCGGAATACAACGTCACCGACAATTTCTTCCTCGGCGCCGATTTCACCGCGCGCGACCTCGAAGGCGACTCCGGCGGCTTCAGCTACGAGGCCGAGGCCAACACCGCAACGCTGCGCGTGGGCTTCCGCTTCTGACATCCTCGCCGCATCGGACCAGGTGGGCCGCCCTTGATCGGGGCGGCCTTTGTCATGGCCGCTTGCACCCGGCGGTTAAACCGGCAAGGAATACCGAGGGAGAACGGCCCGCGCAGGGCCGCTGGAGGAAGGCGTTTCAACGTGACCGACCGGACGGCGCAGACACCATTGGCCGCCGCGGCCGCGCCTGCGCAGGTGGGCCTGGCGGCCCTCTGGATGCTGGGGGCCATCGCGTCCTTCAGCGCCATGGCGATTGCCGGGCGCGCGGCCAGCCTTGAACTCGATACCTTCGAATTGATGACCTATCGCTCGGCGGTGGGCTTCGTGATCGTCGTGACGGCCGGCCTGCTGAGCGGGCATATCCGGCAGGTCACGACGCGCCACATGGGCCGGCACATCCTGCGCAACATCGCGCATTTCACCGGGCAGAACCTGTGGTTCTACGCCATCACGGTCAGCCCGCTGGCGCTGGTCTTCGCGTTGGAATTCACCTCGCCGCTCTGGACCATCGGGCTTGCCGCGCTGTTTTTGGGCGAGCGTCTAACGCGCATCAAGCTGCTGGCGGGGGCGATGGGATTTGCCGGTATCCTTGCCATCGTCCAGCCGGGCAATGCCGCGATCTCGCCGGGGATGATCGCCGCGGCCTCTGCCGCCATCATGTTCGCGACAACGGCGATCTTCACCAAGCGGCTGACGGCGACCGAGACCATCACCTGCATCCTGTTCTGGCTGACGCTGATCCAACTGGGGCTTGGCCTGCTGACCTCGCTCTATGACGGGGACATGGCCCTGCCCTCGCTCGCCATGCTGCCCTGGGTCGTCATCATCGGGGTCGCAGGGCTGGCCGCGCATTTCTGCCTGACAACCGCCCTGTCGCTGGCCCCGGCCTCGATCGTGATGCCGATGGATTTCGCGCGCCTTCCCGTGATCGCCGTGATCGGCGTTCTGTTCTACGACGAGGCCTTGAGCCTTGGCGTGGTCCTTGGCGCGATCCTGATCCTGACGGGCAACTTCCTGAACATCCGCGCCGGGCGGCGCGCCGGGTGACCGGGCTGTTTCGCCCCCGCCACAGGGTTCGTTCGGCGTTGGGCTAACGCAGCCGAGGCCCACGGGACGGAGCGGGACCTGCCAAGCATGGGCTTTCTCTTCGACTAAGGCGGCAACCTCGAACTCCTGCTGACTTTTCCCGATCCGGATAACCAAGGGTTCGGCAGGATCGGCCGTCCTCCAGATCGGGGTCCAAATCTGAACCCCCGGCGATCTGCGGCACAGCAGCATCGGCCTGTAGCATTTCCGCCACATCAGCGGATTTACCAAAACCTCAGATTCGAGGTGACGCTGGGGAAGAATTGACGGGATCAAACCTTCCAAAGCCATAGTGTCGCAGGGAGCCAACGGATTTTTTTGGGGAGGAACGAATGTACCGTTTCGCAGCCGCAGGTGCGGCACTTCTGGCGTCAACCGCCATCGCACAGGCAGATATCGAGCGCACGAACCAGTCGCTGCGCATTCTGTATGAGGACACCGGCGAACTCGGCAGCTATGTCGAGCTGTCCTACGGCAGCATCATGCCCGAGGCGGGCGCCAACGGCTATTCCAACCCGCTGACAGATTACGATCTGACCAGCATCGGCTACCTGTACCGGTTCAATGACCAGTTTTCGGTCGCGATGATCTACGATCAGCCGTTCGGCGCGGGTGTGGATTACACTCCGGGCGTCCCGTTCTTTGACGGCCAGGCCGTTGTGGAAAGCGACGCCATAACCGTTGTCGGCCGCTACGAGATCAACGATCGCTTTAGCGTGCATGCCGGGGTCCGCGCGCTGGGGGTCGAAGGCGATATCTATACCAACGTGGCAGGTCCGGTGTTTCATCTTCTCGAAGGTGAAAGCGATTGGGGCTACGGCTATGTGGTGGGTGCAGCCTACGAGATCCCTGACATCGCGCTGCGCGTCGCCCTGACCTACAATTCGGCGATCGAAGTGTCGTTTGATGCCGATGAAACCCCGTTCAATCCGGCGACGGGGACCCCTGTCGGGCCGACGGCTCAGGCCAATTTCGATGTCGAGTTCCCCGAAAGCATCAATCTCGAGTTCCAAAGCGGCATCGCCGAGAACACCCTGATCTTCGGCTCCATCCGTCATGCCTTCTGGGATGGCTTCCGGCTGTCGACAACCGTGGGTGACTACGTGAACTTCACCTCGGATTCGACGACGTACACGCTGGGTGTGGGCCGACAGTTCAATGAAAACTGGGCCGGTTCGGTGTCTTACCTGCACCGTACCGACGGCACGATTCCCAGCGATACCGCGCTGGCGCCCACCACGGGCCTGGATTCGGTGACGTTGGGCCTGCGCTACACGCGTGATGCCTTCACCATCTCGGGTAGCCTGACCCTCGGCGTGCCCGGTGACCAGGTGGTTCAGAACGGGATCGTCGGCGACATCGACTTCGACGACAACTTCGTGTCCGCCGTTGGTGTGCGCGTCGGCTTCCGCTTCTGATCCGAGCCCAATACCCCAAGACCAAGCCCCCGCGCGCCACATGGCCTGCGGGGGTTTTTCTTGTCGCATGAGCAGGATTCGGGTCGGCGCGGGCGTTTGCCCCGTGCCATGAGGGGGGCATGACCCAGGCCCCTGCCCTCACCTTTCGCGCCCTGAGCGAGATGCTGCTGCTGGCGGCGATCTGGGGCGCGTCTTTCCTGTCGATCAAGCTGGCGCTGGACGAATTGCCGGTGTTGACGCTGGTGGCCCATCGCGTGGTCTGGGCGACGCTGATCCTTTGGGCCTATGTCCTGATCCGGGGCCTGCCCGTGCCCCGCGCGCCGCGGGTCTGGGGCGCGTTGATCGTCATGGGGCTGCTCAACAACGCCATCCCCTTCGCGCTGATGGCGTGGGGACAGCAGTATATCGAGACCGGGCTGACCTCGATCTTCAACGCGGGCACGGCCGTTTTCGGTGTGCTGGTCGCCGCCGCCGTTTTCGCGGATGAGCGGCTGACGACGCGGCGGCTGGCGGGCGTGCTGATTGCCTTTGCGGGCGTCGCGGTGGCGATCGGGCTGGAGGCCCTGGCGCAGTTCGACATCCGCTCGGCGGCGCAACTGGCGGTTCTGCTGGGGGCGCTCTCTTACGCGGTGGCGGCGGCCTGGGCGCGCAAACACCTGTCGGGCTTGCCGCCGCAGATCGCGGCGATGGGGATGCTGACGGGATCGAGCCTGATCCTGCTGCCGCTGGCCTATGTCGTGGATGGGGGCATCACCCTGCCCCATACCACGCAGGGCATCGGCGCGGTCGCCTATTTCGCGGTGCTCGGCACGGCGCTGGCCTACCTGCTCTATTACCGCGTGCTGGCCGTGGCCGGATCGGGCAACGCGATGCTGGTGACACTGATGATTCCGCCCGTGGCGATCACCTTGGGATGGCTGGTGCTGGACGAGCGGCTGGCGCCCTCGGTCTTCGTGGGGTTCGGGCTGCTGGCGGTGGGGCTTTTGCTGCTCAACCCGCCCGCCGCGCTGGTCAGAGCGCTTGGAAGGCCGCGCGCTGCCGATCCGTCCAGTTGACCGTCAGCCGGGTTTCTTCGTCGCCCGCTTTTTCGCCCTCGACGATGCCCTGATCGAAAAGCCACGCGCGGCGGCGGCCGTCCTCGTGCTTGAGCGTTACCACGGTCCGCGTGCGCGGCGGTGAGACCGCCTCGGCCACGGCCTTGAGCAGCGGCCCTATCCCCTCGCCCGTCAGCGCCGAGGCGGCATAGACATGCTCGCGCCGGGCGGCCTCGGTCAGGCGGGTGGCGCGCTCGGGCCCCGGCAACTGGTCGATCTTGTTCCAGACCTCGATCAGCGGGGTTTCGCCGGTCACGCCCAGATCCGTCAGGATCTGCATCACATCCTCGGCCTGTTCGGCGGTTTCCGGGTGGCTGATGTCGCGCACATGCAGGATCAGGTCGGCGTCCAGCACCTCTTCCAGCGTGGCGCGGAAGGCGGCGACCAGTTGCGTCGGCAGGTCCGAGATGAAGCCCACCGTGTCGGACAGGATCACCTCGGTGCCATCGGGCAGTTCGACCGCGCGCATGGTCGGGTCGAGCGTGGCGAAGAGCATGTCCTTGGCCATCACCTCGGCCCCGGTCAGGCGGTTGAAAAGCGTGGATTTGCCCGCGTTGGTATAGCCCACCAGCGCGACGATGGGATAAGGCACCTTCTTGCGCGCGGCGCGGTGGAGCGTGCGCGTCTTGACCACCTTGGCCAGTTGCCGGCGGATGCGCGTGACCGCCTCGTCGATGGCGCGGCGGTCGGCCTCGATCTGCGTTTCTCCGGGGCCGCCAACGAAGCCGAGGCCGCCGCGTTGGCGTTCAAGGTGCGTCCAGGCGCGGACAAGGCGCGTGCGCTGGTAGCTGAGCGCGGCCAGTTCCACCTGCAACACGCCTTCGCGGGTCGCGGCTCGGTCGGCGAAGATCTCGAGGATCAGGCCGGTCCGGTCCAGCAGCTTGACCCCCCATTCCTTTTCAAGGTTGCGTTGCTGCACGGGCGTCACCGGCCCGTCGATCAGGACCAGTTCGACCTCCTGCGCCTCGATCCGCGCCTTCAGCTCCTCGATCTTGCCGGTGCCGAAGAGAAGGCCGGGATGGGCCTTGGGCAGGCGCACGATCTCGGCCCCCACGACCTCGAGATCCGGCAGCGCGGCGGCAAGCGCCACGGCCTCTTCCAGCGCGGGGCCGGGATCGCGGCGGTCGCGGTCGGTGTGGATGTCGGGATGCAAGACGACGGCGCGCGTCGGCCCACGCGCGGTCAGGTCGCCTTCGGATGCGTGACGATCGGGGGCTGTCACTCTTCCCCGTCGTAAAGATTGATGGGCTGAGCCGGCATCACGGTGGAGATCGCATGCTTGTAAACCAACTGGCTTTGCCCGTCGCGGCGCAGAAGCACGCAGAAATTGTCAAACCAGGTGATCACGCCCTGCAGCTTGACGCCGTTGATCAGAAAGATCGTCACCGGCACCTTGGTCTTGCGGACGTGGTTGAGAAATGCGTCCTGAAGGTTCTGTTTATTCTCAGCCATTTTTTGTTCGCGCCTTCTTGTCTTCGGTCACCGCGTTAAATGCCGCGGAATGGTCGCCAAATCACACTATGGCGATGATCGAGACGGATTTCCACCCCGGATACGGGCACTTGCCGCAATTGCATCATGATCGCCAGAAGGCCGGGTTGAAAAGTGCGATCAGCACCAGCGTCTCGATCCGGCCGATCACCATCGCCGCGGCGAGGATCAGCTTGGCCGCGTCGCTCAGGGCGACATAGGCGATGGGGGCCTCGCCCGCGACCTGCGCCAGCGAGCCGGTCGTCGAGAGCGCGGCGATGGACAGGATCATCGCAGGCTCGAAGCGCAGCCCGGTGGCGGCAAGCCCCGTCATCGTCGCCGCCATGGCGATGATGAAGAGCATGAAGAAGATCCACGCGATATAGGCGCCCTCGCGCCGGATGCGGCGGCCCATGCGGCCCGCGCCCGCCACCGAATGCGGGTAGATCAGTTTGCCCAGTTCCCGCGCGCCGTGCTTGTAGAGCGCGTAGACGCGCAGGAGTTTCAGCCCGCCCGCACTTGTCGCCACGCCCCCGCCCATCAGGACAAGGCCGATCAGGACGATCCCCGGCGTGCCCAGCCCCGACCAGGACGCCGCCGCGTCCCAGTGTTCGGAGACGAAGCCGGTCGTGGTCAGGAAGGACAGGACGGTAAAGAGGCTCCCCCAGAGCGCGCTGAGCGCCGCGCCGAGATCCGTCAGCTCATCGACCTCCCACGCGCCCATCCAGTGGCGGGCGAACAGAAGCGTCGGCACCAGGATCGTGGCAAAGAGCGCAAGGCGGATTTCCCGGTCGCGCGAGACGCGCTCGATGAAATGACGCCCGAAGCCACTGGTGAAGGTGCGCCGTGACAGGGCAAAGAACAGGAACAGGAAGATCAGAAGCTCGGCCAGGATCCCGCCCGGCCGCCCTTCAAGCCCCGCGACGGGCGAAATCCCCGAGGTGGAGAGCGTGGACATCGCGTGGATCGTCGCGATGATCGGGTCCTCGCCCGCGGACATCAGCAGTATCGCAAGGATCGCCGTCAGCGTGACATAGACCGGGGTCAGCTTCGCGGTCGAGCGGCGCAGCCGCTCGCTGGGACGCGCGGCGCGCATCTGCTGGGTCGAGGACACCACCCTGCCCTGCACATGCGCCTCGGAGGTCACCTCGTAGCCGCCGAGATTGAGCGGTGCGAGGATCGCCATGGCCGAAATCCAGATCAGCAGCCCGCCCAGCCAGCCCACCGTGGCGCGCCACAAATGCACCGCCATGCCGAAACGGTCCGGCTCGAAGATCACAGCGCCGGTGGTGGTGAAGGCCGAGACCATGTCGAAATAGACATTGATGAACCGGGTGTTGCCGACCGCCTGCTGCATCGGGATCGACAGGATCACCGGCAGCACGAGATAGGCCGCGAACATCGCGACAAGATGCGTGCGCTCGGTCGGCGGTCTGGGATGGGCCTGCAGCGCGATGCCGATCAGCCAGGCACCGACACCGACCAGAAGGCTGGAGTAGAAAAACAGTCGCCCGGTGCGGAAATCGCCCAGCATCATGCCCGCCGCCGCCGGGATCAGCATCGCCCCCGCCGATAGCAGGATCAGCACGACGAAGAGCGGCAGGTTGCGGAACCAGGCGGCCATGGCTCAGAAAAAGTCGATCGAGACCTGGAGCAGCCGTTCGACCGCCGGCACGTCCGAGGCCAGGGCGAAGATGACCACCACGTCGCCTTCCTCGATCCGGGTGGAGCCGGTGGGCCGCATCACCTTGCCGCCCTTCTGCACCGCGCCGACCAGCGCGCCCTCGGGGAAGTCGATCTCGCGGATCGGGCGGCCCGCGATGGGCGAGGTCTTGAGCACCTGCGCCTCGATCACCTCGGCCTCGGCATCGCCGATGGAATAGACGCCGCGCACGCGGCCGTGCCGGATATGGCGCAGGATCGAGGACACGGTCGTGGCGCGCGGGTTGACGTAGGCGTCGATGTCGAGCGGATCCATCAGCGGCACCAGCGTCGGGTCGTTGACCAGCGCAATGGCCATCTTGGCGCCCGCGGATTTCGCCCGCACCGAGGCCAGAAGGTTGGTCTTGTCGTCATCGGTGACGCAGACGACCGCATCGGCGCGTTCGACGCCCGCCTCGCGCAGGAGTTCGATATCAAGGCCGTCGCCATGCAGGACGATGGTGCGTTCCAGCGCGTCCGCGGCCACCTCGGCGCGGCTGCGGTTGGCCTCGATCACGCGGGTGCGCAGACGGGTTTCGGATTTCTCCAAAGCGGTGGCGACCGTGAGGCCGACATTGCCGCCGCCCACGATCAGGATGCGCTCAGGCGGTTTGCGGGTCTTGCCGAAAATCTCCAGCGTGCGGGCCATGTCCTGCGCATGGGTGAAGGCGTAGATCTGGTCGCCCTCGAACAGCTGGTCGCCCGGCTCGGGGGAAAACAGCGTGCCCTCGCGCCGGATGCCGACGACGATGGCGCGCAGGGTCGAGAACAACTCGGACAGCTGGCGCAGCGGCGTGTTGAGCACGGGGCACTCGGCGTCGAGAAAGATGCCGATCATCTGCGCATCGCCGCCGAGGAAGGTCTCGGCATCGAAGGTGGCGGGGCTGGCGATGCGGCGCAGGGCGGCCTCGGCCACCTCGCGCTCGGGCGAGATCACCACGTCGATGGGCAGGTGATCGCGGCGGTAGAGGTCGGAATAGATGGCATCCAGGTAGGACTGGCTGCGCAGGCGCGCGATCTTGCGCGGGACGGAAAAGACCGAATGGGCCACCTGGCAGGTGACCATGTTGACCTCGTCCGAGAAGGTCGCGGCGATGATCATGTCGGCATCCCGCGCCCCGGCCCGGTCGAGCACGTCGGGATGGCTGGCAAAGCCTTCGAGCCCCTGCACGTCGAGCGTGTCGGTCGCACGTCGAACCAGGTCGGGATTGTTGTCCACGACCGTCACATCGTTGTTTTCACCGGAAAGATGGCGCGCGATTTGCCAGCCGACCTGGCCCGCGCCGCAGATGATGACCTTCATGTGCCTTTTCGCCTGAAGTGTCGCAACAGGGGTTCTGCATGGCAGGAACGCGCGCAGGCGTCAATCGCGTGCGAGACCTCGGGCCGAGGGTTTGCGCCGGCTTCGCCGTCGCCGGCGAAGCGCCGGACGGGGCATCGAGCCCCGTCCAACGCTGCCGCGCGTGCCGCGCAGGTGCATATTTGAAGGATAAAGATGCGGGCGGGGTGGTTGCCATGGGCCGAGCGTGGCGGCAGGAATGGGGCATCGGAACTGACCCGGAGGATGGCATGCGGCGGTGCATCATGCTGCTGGGGGCGCTGGCCTTGGCCGGGTGCACCACGAGCACGGTCTATTACGCCGAAGGTCTATCGGTCGGCGAGCGGGAGCGGGATACCGCGCTTTGCGAGGCCGAGGCGGTGCAGCGCTACCCGGTGCGCACCGAGATCCGGCGCGAGCCGCCCACCGTCGTGCCACCGCAACGGCGCTGCGATGCGGAGGGCAATTGCACCTTCGTCGCGGGCTATGTCCTTCCGGGCGATGTCTACACGGTCGACGTGAATGCCGAGTTTCGGCGCAACGCGGTGCGGGGCTGCATGGGCGGGCGTGGGTATGACCGGATGAGCCTGCCCTATTGCGAGGCGGGCACCGCCGTGATCCGCTCGCCCGTCATGGCGCCCCTGACCTCTGGGACCTGCATCCTGCGCCAGAGCGGGCCGGACCTGGTGGTGAACCCGGCCTAGTCCTCGCCCACCTGCGCGACGCGGGCGCCGGCCT
The DNA here is from genome assembly GCF_039542305.1 of [Roseibacterium] beibuensis. Taxonomy (NCBI): domain Bacteria; kingdom Pseudomonadati; phylum Pseudomonadota; class Alphaproteobacteria; order Rhodobacterales; family Roseobacteraceae; genus Roseicyclus; species [Roseibacterium] beibuensis. Next base: position 1,205,307 of record NZ_BAABHW010000001.1, read on the forward strand.
TGTTCGAGGTCACGACGCCGAGCGATTTCAGCTTGCGGTGCAGGGCCGAGCGCTCCATCCCGACGAAACTGGCCGTGCGGCTGATATTGCCGCCGAAGCGGTTGATCTGCGCCATGAGATACTGGCGTTCGAACAGCTCGCGCGCCTCGCGCAGCGGCAGCGTGGTCAGCGATGCCGAGAGGGTGATATCCTCGTTCGCGCTTTCGCCGCCCTCGTTGCCGCTTGGCAGGTCGCGCGCCTCGATCGGGCCGCTGCCCTCGCCCAGGATCAGCACGCGCTCGATGACGTTCTTGAGCTGACGCACATTGCCGGGCCAGGTCATGGTCTGGAGCATGGCGACGGCATCCTCGCCCATCTCGCGCAGCGGCAGGCCCTGCTCACGGTTGAAGGTCTCGATGAAGTGCCGTGCGAGATCGGGGATATCCTCGCGCCGGTCGGATAGCGCGGGCACCTCGATCGGCACGACGTTGAGGCGGTGATAGAGTTCCTCGCGGAAATTGCCGGACGCGATCTCGTCGGTCAGGTTGCGGGTGGTGGAGGAGATCACGCGCAGATCCACGCGCACCTTGGTGGTGCCGCCGACGCGGGTGAAGCTTTGATCGACCAGGACGCGCAGGATCTTGGACTGGGTGCCAAGCGGCATATCGGCCACCTCGTCGAAGAAGACGACGCCGCCATGCGCCTGTTCGAGCAGCCCCTGCTCGACCCCGCGTTCCGGGCTTTCGCGGCCGAAGAGGACCTCTTCCATGTGATCGGGCTGGATCGAGGCGCAGGAGACGGTGACGAAGGGCGCATCGGCGCGGTTGGAATTGGCGTGAATCCAGCGCGCGGCGACCTCCTTGCCGGTGCCGGGGCCGCCCGTCAGCATAACGCGACCGTTGGATTTGGTGACTTTTTCCAACTGGCCCTTCATCGTCTTGAAGGTCGGCGAGGCGCCGATCATCTCGGCGGCCTTGCTGTCCTGGCGCCGCAGCGAGGAGTTTTCGCGCCGCAGGCGGGAGGTTTCCATCGCGCGGCGGATCACCACCATCAGTTGGTCGATGTTGAACGGCTTCTCGATGAAGTCATAGGCGCCCTGCTTGATGGCGGCGACGGCGATCTCGATATTGCCGTGCCCCGAGATGATGACCACGGGCACGTCCGGGTTGTCCTGCTTCACATGTTTCAGGATGTCGATCCCGTCCATGTTGCTGTCTTTCAACCAGATATCGAGGATCATCAGCCCCGGCGCGGCCTTGTTCAATTCGGCCATCGCCTCGTCCGAAGAGCCGGCGCGGCGGGTGACATAGCCCTCGTCCTCGAGAATATCGCAGATCAATTCGCGGATATCGCGTTCGTCATCGACGACCAGAATGTCGCTCATGGTTCAATCTCCCTGACTATCTGCAAGCCGTGGCAAGGTCATCCGTGCCATGGCCCCCCGATGCGCGCCCTCGGCGAAGGGCTCGGCATCGACCAATTCCAATGTGCCGCCATGTTCCTCGACGATCTTCTTGACGATGGGCAGGCCGAGGCCGGTGCCCTTCTCGCGCGTCGTGACATAGGGTTCGAACAGTTTCGCCCGGTCCGGCGGCAGGCCGATCCCGTTATCGGCGATGGTGATGACGACGGTTTCATCCGTGGTCGCAAGCGCGATCCGTAACTCGGGGACATGACCTTCGGGCGCACCTTTTTCCTGCAGGCTTTCAATGGCTTCGCCGCCATTCTTCATCAGGTTGGTGAAGGCCTGTCCGATCATGGTGGCGTCAAGCTCGGCCATGACGGGGGCGTCGGGGATGTCGACCTCGAACCGGACCCCGGGTTGTCCGGCCCGTTGCAGGGTCACGGATTCGCGCAGCAGGTCGGCCACGTCCTCGACCCGGGTTTCCGGCTCGGGCATGCGGGCGAATTTCGAGAACTCGTCAACGATGCGGCGCAGGTCGTTGGTCTGGCGCACGATGACCTCGGTCATCTGTTCAAGCTTTGCCGCGTCGTCCTCGTCCAGGTCCTTGGAAAACTTGCGGTTTATGCGTTCGGCCGAAAGCTGGATCGGGGTCAGCGGGTTCTTGATCTCATGCGCGATGCGGCGGGCCACGTCGCCCCAGGCGGCCATGCGCTGCGCCGAGACAAGCTGCGTGACGTCATCGAAGGCGACCACGTAGCCCTCAAGCTGCCCCTCGGCGTTGCGGCGGGTCGCCATGCGCACCAGCAGGCTTTCCTGCTTGCCGCGCCGGGTCAGCTTGATTTCCTCCTGCACGGTTTCGGCCAGCCGGGTTTGCAGCCGTTCGAACAGCGCGGCGAATTCCGGCACGGCGGCTTGCAGCGACAGGCCATTGTCGCGCTGTTCCACCAGGGCCAGAAGGCGAATGGCCGAACGGTTCATGAAATCGATGCGGCCCTCGTCATTCAGGCCGATCACGCCCGCGGTGACCGAGCCGAGGACCGAGTCGAACAGTCGGCGCCGCGCCTCGGTCGCGGCGTTCTGTTCGATCAGCGTGTCGCGCTGGCCCTTCAACTGCCGGGTCATCTGGTTGAAGAGACGGCCCAGCATGGCGATCTCGTCGTCGCTGGTTTCCTCGATCACGCGCACGTCGAGGTCGCCCTGCCCGACCCGTTGTGCCGCGCTGGCCAGACGTCCAACGGGGCGCGACAGGCGTTCGGCGAACCACAGGCCCAGCCACACGGCGGCGAGGATCATGATGATGGCGAAGCCCAGGTAGAGCAGCCCGAATTCGAACAGGACGCGCCCCCGGTCGGCCTCCAGCTGGCGGTAGAGTTGCACCGTCTGCTGCGTTTCATCGAGCAGCGAGATGATCTCTCCGTCCACCTCGCGGCTGACATAGAGGTAGCGGTCGGGAAAGGCCTGCAGCCGGACAAGGGCGCGAAACTCGTTCTGGGTGCGATCCTCGATCAGGACAAGCTCCCCCCCTTCGGCAAGGTCCAGATCGGCGTCGCTGGGGCGTTCGTAGTCGAAGAAATAGCTGCGCTCGCCCCGCGCCCTGATCTCGCCGCCGCCGTCGATGACGAAGGCTTCGCGCAGGCCGCGCTGGATCTGGCCCTGCCCCTGGCTGAGCACCTGGCGCAACTCGCCATCGGTGATCAGCGGCGAGGCCCGGCGGTTCACGTTCAGGAAGGCCGCCAGTGCGCGGGTGTCCTGCTCCAGATCGTCGAAATGTTCCTGCTGGTAGGCCTCGGCCGCATCCACCGAATTGCCGAGCGCGGTCGACACCCGGTCCGAGAACCAGCCTTCGAGCCCCATGTTCACGGTGATCGTGGCGAAGACGGCGACAAGGATCGTGGGCACCAGCGCCACGATGGCGAAGACCCCGGTCAGGCGCAGGTGCAGGCGGGACCCCGCTGATTGCGCGCGGCGCGAGGCGACGATGCGCGCCACCTCTCGTAGGACCAGCGCCGCGAGGACAAGGATGTAGACGAGGTCGGCAAGCAGCACGAGCCGCAGCACAGGCGAGTCGGCAAAGGCCGCGAGCGGACCGAGCACGAGGAAGGTCGCGACCGCCAGGATCGGCCCCAGCACGACAAGGCCAAGCGTGCCCGCGCTGCGCAAACCGCGCTTGCGGCGCAACCCCGCAAGACGTTCGATCAAGGATGTCGTCCTCTCGGCCGGACGTTCCAAATCCTGTCTCCGACTGCTCCCCCAATCGCGGCGTCAGGCGCGCGCCCTAATGGGGCGTCGCGGGCTGTTTCCCAACTGCCACGTTACTGTTGCCGTTTTACATCAACTTGCGGCGGCGAGTCACGCGAATATCGAGGTCGGTAATCTTCTTGCGGAGCGTATTGCGGTTGATGCCGAGAAGTTCGGCACATTTCGCCTGGTTGCCGCCCGTGGCCTCCAGCGCGATCTCGATCAGGGGTGTTTCGACCTCGCGCAGGATGCGGGCATAGAGGCCCGGCGGCGGCAGGACCCCGCCATGCAGGTCGAAATAGCGGCGCAGATGCTTGCCGACCGAGGCCGAAAGCTTCTCACCCTCGCCGCCGCCCATGAGCGGTTCGATCGCGGGTTGGCTGCCCAGAACCGCCTCGACCTCGCCACGCGAGATTTCCTCGGCGAGGCTGGTGACCGTCAGGCGGCGAATCGTGTTCTCCAACTGGCGCACGTTGCCGGGCCAGGAATAGGCGCGGATCATGTCCATCGCCTCGGGCGAAAAGCGGCGCAGCGGCGCGCCATCGCGTTCGGCGCGCGCGAGGAAATGCGTGGCCAGAAGCGGGATGTCATCGACCCGTTCGCGCAAGCTAGGCACCGAGATCGTGACGCCGCCGAGCCGATAGAAAAGGTCCTGCCGGAATTCCCCGGCCTCCATCTTTTCCATCAGGTCCTTCTGGCTGGTCGCCATCACGCGCGGGGCCGCATCGCCCATGGCGTCCAGCATGCGCACGATCTTGGCCTGCGCCTCTTCACTCAGATCGCCCACCTCGTCGAACAGGATCGACCCGCCCTTAGCGCGCGAGATCACCACCGAGGGGCCGTCCATCCCGTCGAGATCGCTGGCCGAAGCGACGACGAAAGGCAGCGTGCGCCGGTCGGAGAAATCGTGAATGGCGCGCGCGATCAGGCTTTTGCCGGTGCCGCTTTCGCCGGTGATCAGGACCGGCAGATCGGTGTTCATCACCCGTGCCACCAGACGGTAGAGCGCCTGCATCGAGGCCGTGCGCCCCACCAGCGGCAGATCCTCCTGCGCCGAGGAGGGCAGCTCGGGCGCGGGTTTCGGCGCGGGTGCGCGGCGCTTCTGGTCCAGCGCGCGGGCGGCGCGCTTCATCAGGTCGGGCAGATCGAAGGGCTTGGGCAGGTAATCATAGGCGTCGGCCTCGGTCGCCTGGATGGCCGTCATGATCGTGTTCTGCGCCGAGATGATGATGACCGGCAGGCCCGGGCGCCGCTCGCTGATCTTGGGCAGGGTTTCAAGCCCGTTGCCGTCGGGCATGATCACGTCCGAGATCACCAGATCGCCCTTCCCCTCCTCGACCCAACGCATCAACGTCATCAGGCTGGAGGTGGCGTGCACCTTGCAGCCGGCGCGGGTCAGCGCCTGGGTCAGTACGGTGCGGATGGTGCGGTCGTCATCGGCGACGAGGACAGTGCCGTCCATGGGGTCAAGCTCCGATCGTCAGGAAAGAGAAATGGGTCATTCAGGGGCCTCATCACGCGGCGCGACAGGAAGCGAGATGCGGAACACGGTGCGGCCCGGAACGCTGTCCAGCGCGATCCAGCCCTCGTGATCGGCGATGATCTTGGAGACCAGGGCAAGGCCCAGCCCGGTGCCGTTCTCGCGCCCCGAGACGAAAGGCTCGAAAATGTCGGCAGCGATGTCGGGCGGAATGCCGGGGCCGTCGTCGATGATCTCGATCTGTAGCGGCACGGCCCCGCCGCTGCCATCGCGGCGGCGGACCTTGAGGCTGAGTTCATAGAAGGTGCGAATGCAAATCGTGCCGCCCGCCTTGCCGGCCTCGGCCGCGTTCTTCAACAGGTTCAGGAAGACCTGCTGCAACTGGTCGGGATCGGCCCAGGTGGCTGGCAAGGACGGGTCATAATCGTCCTCGATCTCCATATGCGCGGCAAAGCCCACGGCAGCGGACCGGCGGGCGCGGTCCAGCACGTCGTGGATGTTGACCGCGCGCCGGTCGGGCGGGCGGACATTGCCGAATTCCTCGACCTGCTCCAGCAGTTTCAGGATGCGGCGTGTCTCGGCCACGATCAGGTCGGTCAGTTCCCGATCCTCGCCGCTGGCGTTCATGCTGATCAGCTGCGCGGCGCCGGTGATCCCGGCCAGAGGGTTCTTGATCTCGTGCGCCAGCATTTCGGCCATACCGATGGCCGATTTCGCGGCGGTCTTGGAGGACATCGCGCGGTCCAGCCGACCGGCCAGTTCGCGGTTCTCGAACAGGACCAGCACGTGATCCGGCCGCTCGGAGAGCGGCGCGATCTGAACGTCGCAGGAGACCGGCTTGCGACTGCCGGTGCCCACGTCGACGGCGTTGACGAAAAGCGCGGACTGGTTCGTACGGACCCGGGAAAACGCCTCTTCCAGCGGCGCATCGACAAAGACCTTGTCCCAGACCGGGTGCCCGTCGAGGGATTTTCGCGACGCGTTCAGAAAGGTCTCGCCGGCGGGGTTCACGTTGCAGATGCGATCCGCGCCGTCGATGATCAGGGCGGGCAGCGGCAGCGAGGCCCACAGCATGTCCGAGGGGATGCTCATGCGGCCTGCGCCTCCTCGCCTGGCTTTGTCAGGGCATCGGGCAGACGCGCGAGAACAGCCTCCGGCGTCCGTGCCGTCAGAACGTCGCGGCGCAGGGTTGCCGGTGTGGCGGCCCTGTCCATGTACCAGCCCAGATGCTTGCGCGCGAACCGCAGGCCCAGGTCTCGCCCGTAGAAGGCCAGCATGTCCTCGTAATGGGCGGCCACCATGTCGGTCAGCGCCCCGCCCTCGGGGATGTCGGGCGGCTTTGCGCCGAACAGCTCCGCCGCGATTTCCGACAGCACCCAGGGTGCGCCTTGCGCGCCGCGGCCCACCATGACGCCATCCGCGCCCGAGGCTGTCAGCGCCTGACGCGCGCTGCGCGCGTCCACGATATCGCCATTGGCGATGACCGGGATGCTCACCGCCTCCTTCACCGCGCGGATCGCGGCCCAATCGGCCTGCCCCTTGTAGAACTGGCAGCGGGTGCGACCATGGATCGTGACCATCTGGATGCCCGCCGCCTCGGCCCGCCGGGCCAGTTCCGGCGCGTTGCGCAACCCGTCGTCCCAGCCAAGACGTGTCTTCAGCGTGACAGGCACACGCACCGCACCCACCACCGCCTCGATCAGCGACAGCGCGTGATCGAGGTCGCGCATCAGCGCCGAGCCGGAATAGCCGCTCGTCACCTTCTTGGCGGGGCAGCCCATGTTGATGTCGATGATCCGCGCGCCCTGCCCTTCGGCGATCCGCGCGGCCTCGGCCATCCAATGCGCCTCGCGCCCGGCCAACTGCACCGCCGTGTTGTCGAGGCCGAAGCCCAGCTCGGCCCGCGCGCGGACCGAGGCCTTGGCTTCCACCATCTCCTGGCTCGCGACCATTTCGGACACGACCAGCCCGGCCCCGAACCGCGCCACGAGGCGGCGGAACGGCAGATCGGTGATCCCGGCCATCGGGGCAAGGAATACCGGCGGCGTCAGGTGGCGGCATGCCAGCGAAACGGACAAATGCTCAATCCTTGTGCAGATGGGTTCGGGATAGTGCGGCTAGGCGGGGAGTTCAAAGGAAAGTCTTGTGACAAAGTGGGATGCGCGGGGCGTCGCCCAAAAATTAATCACAGCGCCCGGAAATTCATCACGCAGCGCAGGTGATTGTGCCCGAACGGGTTTGGGCCTACACCCCCGCTCATGGACCCGCAAGATCGTAGCACCGCCCCGTTGAAAGCCGCCGCCCTGGTCGTCGCGGCCGGTCGCGGCACGCGGGCCGGCGGCGGATTGCCCAAGCAATACAGGGATTTGGCGGGACAGCCCGTACTGGCGCGCACGCTGGCCGCGCTGGATGCGCACCCGGCGGTGCAGCAGATCGTGGTGGTGCGCCGCAGCGATGATTCCGAGCGTTTCGCCGCGGCGCGGCCAAGGACCCGCGCGCCCCTTCTCGACGTCATCGGCGGGGCCACGCGCGACGCCTCGGTCCGGGCGGGGCTCGCGGCGGTGGATGACACCTGTGACGTGGTGCTGATCCACGACGCCGCGCGCCCCCTCGTTAGCCGCGCGGTGATCGACGGGGTGCTGGAGGCGCTGCGCAGCCATGACGGGGCGGCCCCGGCCCTTGCGGTCACCGATGCGCTCTGGCGCGGGGCGGAGACCGTCACCGGCACCCAGTCGCGCGACGGTCTCTGGCGCGCTCAGACGCCGCAAGGCTTTCACCTTGCGCAGATCCGCGCGGCGCATGACGCACATCCCGGCGGCGCCGCCGATGATGTCGAGGTGGCCCGCGCCCATGGCCTGACCGTCGCCATCACCCAAGGCGACGAGGCCAATCTCAAGATCACCACGGCGGGGGATTTCGCCCGCGCCGCCCGATACCTGGAGGGACAGATGGATATTCGCACCGGCAACGGGTTCGACGTGCACCGCTTCGGCGAGGGCGACCATGTCATGCTCTGTGGCGTGGCCATCCCGCATGAGCGCGGGCTACAGGGCCATTCCGACGCTGATGTGGGCCTGCACACGGTGACGGACGCGATCTATGGCGCGCTCGCCATGGGCGATATCGGCACGCATTTCCCGCCCTCCGATCCGCAATGGAAGGGCGCGGAAAGCCATATCTTCCTGACCCATGCCGTCGATCTGGCCGCCGAGATGGGGTTCACGATCACCAACGCGGACCTCACGCTGATCTGCGAGCGGCCCAAGGTCGGCCCGCACGCCGCGCCGATGCGCGCGCGCCTGTCCGAACTGTTGCGGATCGAGGCCGCGCGCGTCTCGGTCAAGGCAACGACCACCGAACGCCTCGGCTTTCCCGGCCGCGAGGAAGGGATCGCGGCGCTGGCCACGGTGACGTTGGTGAAACCATGACCCGCATCATCGCGACGCTGGCCTATATCGGCTACCTCAAACCCGCCCCCGGCACCTGGGGCAGCCTGGCCGCGATCCCGCTGGCCTGGGGGCTGCACGCGCTTGGCGGGTTCGTGGCGCTGTTTGCGGCCACGCTGATCGTCACCCTGCTGGGGTGGTGGGCGGTGGCGCGCGAAACCGAAGGGGCCGAGACCAAGGACCCGTCCGAGATCGTGATCGACGAGGTCGTGGGCCAGTGGATCGCGCTCTGGCCGGTCTCCTACGGCGCGGTCTTCGCGGGCGTCGGCTTCTGGGATCTTTACCCGGGCGTCATCACCGCCTTCCTCGCCTTCCGCGCCTTCGACATCTGGAAACCCGGCCCCGTGGGCTGGGCCGACCGCAAGCCGGGGGCGCTCGGCGTCATGGCCGATGACGTGATCGCGGGATGGCTGGCGGCGCTCGTCGTCGCGGTGGCCGCCGCCATCGCGCATATCCCGATGATCCTGGGATGAGCGCGGCCGAGGTCATCGCGGCGCTGAAGGCGCGCGGCTGGATGATGGCCACCGCCGAAAGCTGCACCGGCGGCCTGATCGCAGGCGCGATCACCGAGGTGCCGGGATCGTCCGCCGTCTTCGACCGGGGCTTTGTCACCTATTCCAACGCCGCCAAGATCGACATGCTGGGCGTGTCGCCGGCCACGCTCGACGCCCATGGCGCGGTCAGCGAAGAGGTCGCCGCCGAAATGGCGCGCGGGGCGTTGGACCGGTCCGCAGCGCAGGTCGCCGTCGCGGTCACGGGCATCGCGGGCCCGGGCGGGTCGGACCACAAGCCGGAGGGGCGCGTGTGTTTCGGCCTCGCCACGGGTGTCGCGGTGATCACGGAAACGGTGGAGTTCGGCGCGCTGGGACGGTCCGAGGTGCGCCGCCGCACCGTGGAACATGCCCTGTCTCTCCTCCTGCGGGCGGCCGGGGACGAAGCAGGTTTTTCCTGAAAATCCTGCGGCACGCCGTCAACCGCGCGCCCGGCCTTTGGGCGCGACACTGGCCACCGAGGCCGCATAATTTTCAGGAAAATTATGCTACGCCCGTGCCATAGAGCGCTTGGGCCCGCGTCTCGAAGGCGCGCACGATCCGCTGCATCGCCTCCATGAAGAACAGCCCCGCCGCCCCTTGCAGGATGCGGTTCTTGAACTCGAAATCGACGCTGAAGGCCACTTCGCAGCCGCCTTCGGGCAGATCGCGGAACTGCCATGTCGACAGCAGGTGATGGAACGGCCCCTCGATATACTCGGTGTCGATCTTCTGCTTCTCTTCCCACAGCGTCACGCGGCTGAGGAAGCGCTCGCGAAACATCTTGAAGCCGATCACGAGGTCGGCCAGCATCACCGCATACTCGCCCTCGGGCGTGACCGAGCGCACGCGGCTGGCGGCAATCCAGGGAATGAACTCGGGGTAGCGCGCCACGTCGGCCACCAGATCGTACATCTGTCGGGCGGTATAGGGCAGCGTTCGAGTCTCTGAATGCGCGGGCATCGCGGGCCTTTCGTCTTTCACCGGTGACAGGGATGTCTTAAAAGCGGGCCGGAAATTCAAGGTTTCTAACCTTTTTCTGCGGGGGACCAAATGGCGCAGCCCGACTACGCGGTCGATCAGATGATCTCGGCCAAGACCATCGCCGCCCGGATCGAGGATCTGGCGCGCGAAATCGAGAAAGCCTTCGCCGGCACCGAGAAGCTGGTCGTGGTCGGCCTGCTGCGCGGCAGCTTCGTTTTCATCGCCGATCTGGTGCGCGAGATCGACCTGCCGGTCGAGGTCGATTTCCTCGAAGCGTCCTCCTACGGCAACGCGATGAAAAGCTCGCGCGAGGTACGCATCCTCAAGGACCTGCGCGGCGAGATCGCGGGGCGCGACGTTCTGGTGGTCGAGGATATCGTCGATACCGGCCACACGCTGCACCATGTCGTGAACCTGCTCAAATCGCGCGAGCCACGGCGGCTGAAGACCATCGCCCTTCTCGACAAGCCCACCCGGCGCGAGGTCGATATCCGCGCCGACTGGATCGGCTTTGAAATTCCCGATGAATTCGTCGTCGGCTACGGCATCGACTACGCGCAGCGCAACCGGAACCTGCCCTTCATCGGCAAGGTGCGGATGCTGGCCGAAACGCCCGCCAACGAAACCGCCTGAGCGTCTCTCCAAGGGCGTTGCACCCGGGCCACGCGCGCGGTCGCCGCGCGGCTGCCGCGACGACGTGCATGGCGCGCCTCGACGGGATCGTGTTAGGATCGCTTCAAACCTGGCGGCAAACGACCAGGCCAACAGAGCAGATATTGAGGTATCCCCGTGACCCGAGCATTCGCGCCCCGTTCGCGCGCTTCCTTCGCGTTCTCCGCACTCACCCTGTCGGCACTTGCCCTGCCCGGCACCGCCGATCTGGCGCATGCGCAAGGCTATTCCGACCCTTTCGACCTCGAAGGCCGCATCGCGCTTGGCTATGCCGCCAACGATCGCGGCGCGCTCGACAGCATGGCCTATGTCAGCCTCGACGCCGAGGGGCGCCTCCATTTCGACCCCGATCGCCGGGTCGGCCTTGGCTTCGACGTGTTCGCGCTGAACGAGTTCGACACCGACACGCTCGACTATTACGACATCTACCTGTTCTACGATTTCGGCGCGGGCGAGATCCAGTTGGGCCGCTCACCCTCGGCCATCGAGTTGTTCCTGCCCGGGCGCTCGCTGCGCTTCGGCGGCGCCGATCAGGCCTCGCTGCTGGTCGAGGTGGCCGGGCAAGCCAGCGGGCTGCGCCAGATCTCCTACGGCAACGACCCGGCCCTCGGCCTGTCCTATTTCGGCGATTACGGCACCATCGAAGCCGGTCTCAGCGCGCATTACGATACCGATGGCGACGGGCAGATCTACGCGCTATCGGGCCTCTATCACCTCACCGACACCGTCCAGCTGTTTGCCGGAACCGAGTTCGCCGTCGACACCGGCACCGACCTCGATCACCGGATCTGGATGGGCGGGCGTTATGACGATGGCTGGTTCACCGTGCACGGCATCTTGTCGAACGGCGTCGGCTTCGACGCCGACAACACCACTTTCGAGCTTGGGGCCGAATACGCGCTGGATGCGATCCCGGGCCTGAGCGTGGGCGGCGACATCACCATGCTGAACCTCGGCGGCGGGTCAGAGACGCTGGCGCGCGTCGGCGCCGAATATGTCGGGGAGAACGGCCTCGGCCTTGGCGGTCACGCGACGGTGTTCGACGACACGGCTTTCTGGGGGCTCGAAGCCAGCGTCAACTTCTGAGATGTTCCCGTTCAACTGGCTCCTGCGGGCGGTGGGCTGGGCCCGCAACCCGCCCTCCGCCAAACGGGTCATCCTCGTGTTGTCCGTCATCGCCGCGGCCCTGGCGCTTGGGATCTACGAGTATTTTTTCGGCTGGCCCGAGGCGTTGACGGTCGAGAACTTCCGCGGGCGGGGCTGGCGTTAGGCCCTGCCCGCGCGCGCACACACCCCTGCGCCGTTACACAAAAGCTGTGATTGACCTCTGGCCTGCGACGTCTAGCCTCAAGGCTGTGTCCAGCTCCAAAGGAGGTTTCCCAATGCCCCGTTTCAGCAAGATCATCGCCACCGGCATCGCCGCGCTCACCTTTTCCGGCGCCGTCGCCGTCGCGCAGGACCTGCCCGCCCCGGTCGAAGCGCGCCAGGGCCAGTTCCGCATCATGGCGCTCAATGTCGGCGTGCTGGGCCAGATGGCCCGCGGCAATACCGAATACGATGCCGATGCCGCAAGCGCGGCCGCCTCGAACCTTCTGACGATCTCGATGCTGGACCAGTCGTTCCACTGGCCCGAGGGGACGGACAATTTCGGCCTCGACGGCACGCGCGCCCTGCCCGCGATCTGGGAAAACCCCGAGGATTTCGCCGCGAAATGGGGTGATTTCGGCACCGCCGCCGAGGCGCTGGCCGCCGTCGCGGGCGACGGACTGGAAGCGATGCAGGCCGCCTTCGGCCCGGTGGGCGGCACCTGCGGCGCCTGCCACGACGATTACCGCGAAGCGCAGTGATCAAGCCCCGGGGCGGGGCCGGACCGGCCCTGCCCTTTTCGTCATTTTCTGATCTGACAGGTGTTTGATGGGCCGCTTTCTCGGCATTCTCGTGGCGTTCGGGGCGTTGGGCCTTGCCGCGTTCTGGGTCCTGACCCGCCCGGACCATGTGACCGGGGCCGAGGTCGCGGGCCTGACCGGGGACGCCGCCGCGGGCGAGGCGATCTTCTGGGCCGGGGGCTGCGCCTCCTGTCACGCGGATGCCGAGGCCGAGGGCGACGCGCGCCTGATCCTGTCGGGGGGCGAAGGGCTGGTCAGCGATTTCGGGACCTTCTACCCGCCCAATATCTCGCCCGACCCCGAGCATGGCATCGGCGGCTGGACCCTGGCCGAGTTCGTCACCGCCATGCAGAACGGCATCAGCCCCGAGGGGCTGCATTACTACCCCGCCTTCCCCTACCCTGCCTATCGGCTGGCCGAGCGCCAGGACCTCGCGGACCTCTTAGCCTTCCTGCAAACCCTGCCCGAGGACGACACCGAATCGCCTGCCCATGAGGTGGGCTTCCCCTTCAACATCCGGCGCGCGGTGGGCGGCTGGAACCTGCTTTACCTGTCCGACGATTACGCGGTGCAAGGCGAGCTAAGCGCCGAGGAAGCGCGCGGGCGCTACCTGGCCGAGGCGCTGGCCCATTGCGGCGAATGCCACACGCCGCGTGACGCGCTTGGCGGGCCGGACCGCGCCGCGTGGCTGACCGGCGCGCCGAACCCCACCGGGACGGGCCGCATCCCGGCGCTCACCCCCGATGAATTGCGCTGGTCGACGACCGAGATCGCGGCCTATCTCAACGACGGCTTTACCCCCAGCTTCGACAGCGCGGGCGGCCATATGCGCAGCGTGATCCTGAACCTCGCCAACCTGCCCGACGCCGACAGGCAGGCCATCGCGGCCTATCTCAAGGTGCTGCCGCCGCCCAGAACTGAGCGATAAGCTCCCCCGCCATGGCCTGCGCGCGGGTGAAAACCCCTCGCCCTTTCAAGGACCGGAGAGCGTCCTTACCGGATCGCGCTTGCGGGGTCGGGCAACTCCGCGAAGCGCGCCTCGGCGGCGCGCAAGACGGCCTCGGACAGGGTTTGCGCATGGGCGTTGCAACTCGCCTGGTGGCGGGCGCGCAAGGTCGCGTCCACTTCCGCCGCGATGGCCCAAAGGCACCAGGCATAGCCCTCGGCCGCGTCGTCGGGCGTTGCGGCAACGCTCAGCAGCAGATCGGCGAGGTTCCACGCGCCCAGCACGTAACCCGCCTCGGCGCTGTCGTGATAGGACTCGCGCGCGCCCTGCGGGTCGGGCGGGCCACCGATGCCCGTCTCCAGCATCACGCCGAGGTCATTCATCGCCGCCACGCTGCCGCGCACGGCGGCAAGACGCATGGTCGTGCGGGCGGCCTCGAGGTCGGTCTCGACACCCAGCCCGTCCCAAAGATGGATGGCCAGCGCATAGCTGGCCTCGGCGATCCCGGCCGCGTGGGCCTGCCGGTAAAGCCCGGTCGCGCGCGGCAGGTCGTCGTCGGGCGCGGCCTCCCCGTCCGAGAGCAGGCGGCCAAGGTTCAACGCCCCCCAACCATCACCAAGCTCGGCGGCACGGGTGAACCAGCGCAGGGCGGCCTCGGGGTCCTCGGCTTGGATCAGAAGGCCAAGATCGGTGGCCGCGGCCCCCTCCCCGGCCTCGAAGGCTTCGCGCAGCAGCGCGCGAGCGGCCTCGGGGTCAACGACCCCGCCCACGCCCTGCACCTGCATCTGCGCCAAAAGGCGGGCGGCGCCCGGCACGCGCTCGTCCACCAGCGCCTCGGCCATGTCGCGGGCGCGAAACGGGTCGGCCTCTCCCCCCAGCCCCTGCGCCAGCAGAGCGGCAAGGTGCAGCCGCGCCGCCGTGCTGCCCTCATCGGCGGCTGTTTCCAGCAAGCCCCGCAGCGCGGTCCAGTTGGGCGGGCCGAACACGCCCGAGGCGATCAGGGCGGCAAGGTTGCTGCGCGCGGCGACACTGCCCGCTTCGATCGCCGCCTCGTAATGGCGTTGCGCGGCAAGCGGATCGGCGGGCACGCCCGGCGCGCCGTGGTGGTAGATCCGGCCAAGCGCGACCTGCGCCGTCACCGACCCGGCTGCGGCGGAAGACTCGAACAGCGCCATCGCGCCTTGCAGATCGGCCTCGCGGCCCAACCCGTCGCGCAGCATCAGGCCCGCCAGCGCCAGCGCGTCGGGCGCACCCGTCGCCATCAGCTCGGCCAATAGCGCGCGCGCGGCCTCGGCATCGCCCGTGGCCAGCGCCTCGCGCGCATCCTCCAGGCTTTGGCCGTGGACCGGGCCGCTCAGCGCAAGGCAGAGCGCCATGTATGGGAAAACACGCCGGAACATGGACCAACCCTAGCGGGCCGATCCATGCCGGGAAAGCGGGGAAAACCGGCGCTTACGCGAGGCCGAGGCGCTTCATCCGGTTCTCGCGCAGCCGGGCGAAATCGTCGCCCGCGTGATAGCTCGACCGCGTCAGCGGCGTGGCCGAGACCATGAGGAAGCCCTTGCCATAGGCGGCTTTCTCGTAGGACGCGAATTCGTCGGGATGCACGAAGCGGTCGACCGCGTGGTGCTTGGGCGTGGGTTGCAGGTACTGGCCGATGGTCAGGAAATCGATATCGGCGCTGCGCATGTCGTCCATGACCTGCAGAACCGATTGCCGATCCTCGCCCAGACCCACCATGATGCCCGACTTGGTAAACATCGACGGGTCCAGGTCCTTAACCCGCTGCAGCAGGCGCAGCGAATGGAAATAGCGCGCACCGGGCCGCACCTCGGGGTAAAGGCCGGGAACGGTTTCGAGGTTGTGGTTGAACACGTCCGGTTTCGCCGCAACGACCGTTTCCAGCGCCTCGGGGGCGCATTTCAGGAAATCGGGCGTGAGGATCTCGATCGTCGTGCCGGGCGATTGCTTGCGGATGGCGCGGATCGTCATGGCGAAATGCTCGGCCCCGCCGTCTTCGAGGTCGTCACGGTCCACCGAGGTCACGACGACATGGTTCAGGCCCAGCTTCTTGACCGCATCGGCCACCCGGCCCGGTTCGAACACGTCGAGGTCATCGGGACGCCCCGTCGCGATATTACAGAAGGAACAGCCGCGGGTGCAGATCTCGCCCATGATCATCATGGTGGCGTGGCCCTGGCTCCAGCATTCCCCGGCATTGGGGCAGCCCGCCTCTTCGCAGACCGTCACCAGCTTGTGCTCGCGCATGATGCGATGCGTCTCGCGATAGCCTTCGCCCGTGGGCGCCTTGACCCGGATCCAGTCGGGTTTCTTCGGCTGGGCGTTGTCGGGGCGGTGCGCCTTTTCGGGGTGGCGCTGGTCAGGGATCTTCAGATCGCGCATGGGTCTCCTCCGCGCGGGCCGGTTGGCCCGCCTTTGACGGGCTATCTAACCCGTTTCGCAGCATTTGTAACGGGGCATGGGCGCACAGCCGGGTTGCATGCCGCGAAACCCGACCATGCGGCTGCGATCACATGCGCAGCGCGGGCACGAAGCCGTAGCGCATCTCGTAATGGCGAAGCAGGCGTTGCAGCCCGATCTTCAGCACGATCTTGCCCGAGCGCGCCGACCAGCCGAGGCGCTTCTCGGCCTGCTCCAGCCCCTCGCAGAAACAGCAGACCCGCGTCACCACGTCGGCCAGCCCCGGCCCGAGATCGTCGAGCGCGTCGGACACGCGTTGGCGCGCGGCGCGCGGGCCCTCGCCGATGCCGCTGTCGTTGAGAAATCCACCGCGATCGGCCCCCGCCGTCAGGAACCTGTCCCAGTTCTGGCCGACGCGCGGGCCCATCTGGGCGCGCTCGAAATCCTCGCGCAGGCGTTCGCCCGCCTGCACCAGATCGGGCGTGAGGAAGGGCTGCCCGTCCTGCCCCTTGCGCCGCGCCAGCCCCGCCAGGGGCGACTCGGCGATGTTCACGCGGATCTCGGTGCGCTGGCCATCCTCGCCCGTGATCGGCACCGGGCCGAAGGTGGCGTGCTGCGCGGCAAAGCTCGACGGCGCTTCGGCAAAGCCCTGCGCGGCGTGACGGCGGCGGCGATCCTCGTCGATCAGCCGCTTGAGCGCCGCGCGGCCCGCCCGCGTGATCCCGTAGCGCGCCACCCGCCCCTTGCGCAGGCACGAGATCCAGTCCTTCACGGCAAAGGCCTGCGCCACGCGGCGGTCCACCACGGCGGTGCGGGTCTGCTCGCCGGGGGCTGCGCCGGGGCGCAGGACCACCGCCTTGTCCATGTCCTGCGCCACGGCGAGCACCGCGCCCGTCTCGCACAGGCGGCGCAGGATGCGGCGGGCCTCGCGGGTGATGGTGGCCTCGTCCATGGTGGCGGGGGTCGGGAAATGGGCTGACATATGCTCGTGCTCCTGTGCTTCCTTGTCTGGCTGCCTGCGGGCAGTGGCCTGTTGGGCGAGCGCATCCAGCGCCTCGTCCAGCAACGGGTCCTCGCGCCGTGCCTCGATCCGATGGACCCGCCGACACACGGTCGAGGGGGATTGGCCGAAGGCTTCGGCAATCCGGCGGAGCGATTGCCCCCCGGCGACATGGACGAGGTATTGACGCGTCGAAACCGGAAGCCAGCCCGGCAGGGTCAGGCCGGGGCAGGTGTCTTCGGGCAGTACGGTCAAAGTCATTGGTCCCCTCCTCGTCACACGTCAGGACGCCGGGGGTCAGGTTTTGTTTGGATTGATTACTGATTGGTTAAAATCTGTGGATAACAGAGAATTTGTTTCCGAAATATTAACAAAGCGATGCGTTGCGAACGCAGGTTTCGGGATCGGCGCAACACCGGTGTCGGCCGGTGCAGGCTGTGGCCCTCTGACATGCCACGGACCCGGAGGTTTCCATGACCGATCTTGCCACCCGACTCGCCCATCTGCACCGCCCCGGCCTGCTGGTTCAGGCCGCCCGCATCGCGGCTGAGGCGGGATGCGCCCATCGCCGCGCCGCGCGCCGCCCGGTCTCCGCCCTGCTGGCGGAAGAAGAGATGCTGAACGCCGCGCGGCTGGGTGGCGGCCTAGGCTATTCGCCCCGCCGCCATGTGCAGGTGATGAGCGCGCTTCTGTCCGCGGCGCGGTCGGCCTGATGAAACGGACTCGCCCCGGCGCCTCAGATGAAGGCGTCGGGCATCTCGGACTTGCGCCGCGCGATGTAATCCTTCAGCGCCTCGTCCACGGCGGGGTCCAGCGCGGGCTGCTGGTAATCGCCCAGCATCTTGCCGACGCGTTGGGTGGCGAGCTCGTAGGTGCTGCGCTCGCCCTCCTCGGCCCAGGTCTCGAAGGGTTTGTAGTCGAGCAGCTTGGTGCGCCAGAAGGCCGTCTGGTAATTGGCCTGGGTATGCGCGCAGCCAAGGTAGTGGCCGCCCGGCCCGACCTCGCGGATGGCGTCCATCGCCTGCGCGTTCGCGTCCGTCGGAATGCCCGCGGCCAGCTTGTGCAGCGTGCCAAGCTGGTCGGCATCCATGACGAATTTCTCGGGGCTGGAGACAAGCCCGCCTTCCAGCCAGCCGCAGGCGTGGAGCATGAAATTCACACCCGACAGAAGCGCGTTGTTGAGGGTGTTCGCACTCTCGTAGGCGGCCTGCGCATCGGGCAGCTTCGAGCCGGTGAAGCCCCCGCCCGAGCGATAGGGAAGCCCGAGGCGGCGGGCCAGCTGCCCGGCGCCGTTGGTGATCTGCGCGGCCTCGGGCGTGCCGAAGGTGGGCGCCCCCGAATTCATGTCGATCGAGGTGACGAACGCGCCGAAAATCACCGGCGCGCCGGGGCGGATCAGCTGGCTGTAGGCGACGCCGGCCAGCACTTCGGCCAGCACCTGCGTCAGCGTCCCCATGACCGAGACGGGCGCCATCGCGCCGCCCACGATGAAGGGCGAGACGATGCAGGCCTGACCGGCGGCGGCGTAATGCTCCAGCGCGCCCATCATCGTCGCGTCGAAGGTCAGCGGCGAATTGATGTTGATGAGCGAGGTCATCACGCAGTTCTGGTCCACGACCTCGTCCCCGAAGAGGATCCTGGCCATCTCGATGGAATCGAGCGCGCGCGACGGGTCGGTGACCGAGCCCATGAAGGGTTTGTCGCTAAGGCTCATATGCGCGTAGAGCATGTCGAAATGGCGCTTGTTGACCGGCACGTCGGTCGGCTCGCACACGGTGCCGCCGGAATGGTGCAGCCATTCGGACATGTAGCCCAGTTTCACCAGCTTCTCGAAATCGGCCATCGTGGCGTAGCGGCGTCCGCCCTCGTAATCGCGCACGAAGGGCGGGCCGTAGACGGGCGCGAGCACCAGGCTGCCGCCGCCGATCTCGACATCGCGGGCGCGGTTGCGGGCGATCTGGGTGAAGCGCGACGGGGCGGTGGCGCAGAGTTTCCGCGCCAGGCCGCGCGGGATGCGGACGCGTTCGCCCTGCACATCGGCCCCGGCCTCTTTCCAGCGCTCCAGCGCGGCGGGGTTCTCGACGAAGGCGACGCCGATCTCTTCGAGGATCGTTTCGGCATTCTCCTCGATGATCTGAAGCGCCTCTTCGTTCAGCATTTCGAGATTGGGAATGTTGCGTTCGATGAAGCGGGCGGTCTCGAAACTCACCGCCGAGCGCGCCGCGCGCCGCGCCGCGCCGCCGCCTGCCCCGCGTCCGCGCCGCCGCGCGCCCTGTGCCTGTGCTTCGGCCATCTCGAATCCTCCCGCTTGCGGAGCCCTGTTTCACGCGGTTCTAACGATATAGCGCGACCGGACGCAGCCGAATTGCGGCAAGTTCAGCGGGAAAACGACATGTCCGCCAAGGGCCACCATGGGACAGCGTCAATTTTTGCGTTTTCGATCAGACCGTTGCATATGTTATGTTGCGGAGCGGTCACGGGGCGAATGAATTACCCTAGGGAAACCGCGACTCATCGCACATTTGCGCAGGTGGTGTTAACCTTACGTCAATTCAATTGCTCTCGATTGGGGGATCGTCATGAATAGCACCAAACTCGCGAAATTCTCTGCGACGGCTCTGTTGGCCGGCACGTGCACGGCTTTTGCCGGTGGCGTTGTCGAAACGCCCCCGCCGGTCACCATCGTGACGCCGCCGCCCGCTTTCGACTGGACGGGTGCGTATGTCGGCGGATCGCTCGGCTTGGCCTTCGGTGATTACGGCAACGATGCGGACTTCCCCGGTGACGGCGAAGGCGATCTGGACGGCCATGCCATCAACCTGCTGGCCGGTTATACCATGCAATCGGGCAGCTTCGTCTATGGCGGTGAGGTGCATATCGGGTTCGCCGACATCAGCGGCAGCGAAGAATGTGTCAACCCGGCCTTCGAGTGCGCCGCCGAGATCGACATGCTCGCCTCGTTGCGCGGCCGCGTCGGTTATCTGCTGAGTGACAACACCCAAGTCTATGGCAATCTCGGCCTCGCCGCCGCGAATGTGGATGTCTACACCGATGGCCCGATCGGCCGGAACGGGACCGAGGAAACCCTTGGCGGCTTCACCATCGGTGTCGGTCTGGAGCATGCCATCAGCGACAACATGACGTTCTTCGGCTCGGTCCAGCATTACATGTTCGAAGAAGACGACTACCAGACGGACGTCCTCTACAACAACGTGGATATCGACTTCACGACGGTCGAAATCGGGATGACCTTCCGCTTCTGATCGGATGCGCCTTCCACCCAAGACAGCGACCGCGCCGAGGCTTTCGGCGCGGTTTTTTCGTGCCGCGTCGCCAAGCAGGCTTGCAGTGCCTTCCGCTGCGGCCTAAGCGAACCCCATGAGCACCGCCGTTGATCCCGCCCGCCATCACGAACGCCTGCTGATCATCGATTTCGGCAGCCAGGTCACGCAACTGATCGCCCGTCGCCTGCGCGAGCTGAATGTCTATTGCGAGATCCACCCGTTCCAGAATGTCACCGACGCCTTCCTCGACGACTTTGCGCCGAAGGCTGTGATCTTTTCCGGCGGGCCGGCCAGCGTGATCGACGACGGCTCCCCCCGCCCGCCGCAGAAGGTCTTTGACCTCGGCGTGCCGATCCTGGGCATCTGCTATGGCCAGCAGGTGATGATGCACATGCTGGGCGGCGAGGTGCTGCGCGGCGAGGGCACGGCCGAGTTCGGGCGCGCCTATGTCGAGCCCGCGGAAAAGCGCATCGACCTGCTGAACGGCTGGTTCCTGGACGGGCGCGAGCAGGTGTGGATGAGCCATGGCGACCATGTCAGCCGCATCGCCCCCGGTTTCGAGGTGATCGCAACCTCGCCCGGCGCGCCCTTCGCCATCACCGCCGACCTGGAACGCAATTACTTCGCCGTGCAATTCCACCCCGAGGTACACCACACCCCGAACGGCAAGACGCTGTATGAAAACTTCGTACGTCTGGCCGGGTTCAAGGGCGACTGGACCATGGCCGCCTATCGCGACGAGGCGATCCGCCTGATCCGTGAACAGGTGGGCGATGCGCAGGTGATCTGCGGCCTGTCGGGCGGCGTCGACTCCTCCGTGGCGGCCGTGCTGATCCACGAGGCGATCGGCGACCAGTTGACCTGCGTCTTCGTCGATCACGGGCTGTTGCGCCAGAACGAGGCCGAGGAAGTGGTCGGCATGTTCCGCGACCACTACAACATCCCGCTGATCCATGCCGATGAGAGCGAGCTGTTCCTCGGCGCGCTCGAGGGCGTTTCCGATCCGGAAACGAAGCGCAAGACCATCGGCAAGCTCTTCATCGACGTGTTCCAGAAATACGCCGACCAGATCGAGGGGGCGGAGTTCCTCGCCCAAGGCACGCTCTACCCGGATGTCATTGAATCGGTGTCGTTTTCCGGAGGCCCCAGCGTCACGATCAAGAGCCATCACAATGTCGGCGGCCTGCCCGAGAAGATGGGCCTGAAACTGGTCGAGCCGCTGCGCGAATTGTTCAAGGACGAGGTCCGCGCCTTGGGTCACGAGCTGGGCCTGCCCGCCAGCTTCATCGGGCGGCACCCCTTCCCCGGCCCCGGCCTTGCCATCCGCTGCCCCGGCGAGATCACCCGAGAGAAGCTGGAGATCCTGCGCAAGGCCGACGCGGTCTATATCGACCAGATCCGCAAGCACGGCCTTTATGACGAAATCTGGCAGGCCTTCGTCGCGATCCTGCCGGTGCGCACCGTCGGCGTGATGGGCGACGGGCGGACCTATGACTATGCCTGCGCGCTGCGCGCGGTCACGTCGGTCGATGGCATGACCGCCGATTACTACCCGTTCAGCCATGAATTCCTTGGCGAAACCGCGACGCGGATCATCAACGAGGTGAAGGGCATCAACCGGGTGACCTATGACATCACCTCGAAACCGCCGGGCACCATCGAGTGGGAATAAGGACCTGATGCGCGGACGCGGCATTCGGCGGGCCGGGCGGACCCTCCGGGCCGTGCTCCTGGTCTGGGCGGCGACCTTCGCGGCGGTGTGCCTCTGGACAGTGTTCTGGCCGGATCAAGGCCTGTCCGCCGAAGGCGATGCGATCCTGTGCCTGAGCAGCGGCGTGCAGGAGGACGGAACCGCCGATAGCGGGTCCCGCATACGCGCCGAAACCTGTGCCGAGCTTTACCGTGCCGGCGCCGCGCCGCTTGTCGTGTTCAGCGGGGGCGGCTTTCCCGTAACCGCCGCAGACGCCATGGCCGAGGTGGCCGCCCTGCCCGCCGACGTGGTCCGGATCGAGCCGCAAGCGGCCTCGACCCTTCAAAACATCTACTACGCGTCCGACCTTATCGCGGAGGGCAGCCATGTCCTGTTGGTCACCGAGGCGTACCATCTGCCGCGGTCCTGGGCCTCGGCGCGGGTCATGGGGATGGACAACGTCACCCTGGTTCCCGCCGCCCGGCTGCAGAATGAGCCGAGGCTGTGGTCACTCACCCGCGAAAGCCTTGCGATCTGGTTCAACCTGGCGCGGTTCGCAGCCTACGGATTAGGCGGCTGGCTGGGGATGCCAGACGAGACACGGATCGCCTGGTTGACGTGATCGGATCGGGTGCGGCCCGAGGCGCGCGCGCTTAGCGGTAGGCCGTTAACCGGCCATCCTCGGTCAAGACCAGCAGCATGTCATTGACGACAATCGGCGCGGCGGCCGCGCCGTTGCGCAGCTCGACCGACCCGACCAACTCCCCGCTTTCAGGCGAGAAGAGGCGCACGCGCTCGTCCCCAGAGGCGACAAGCAACCGCCCCCCGGCGAGGATCGGGCCATAATGGGTGAAGACCGCGCGGCGGCGGCGTTCCCGCTCGCGCACGTAAAGCGGCAGTTCCGTGCCCCAGACCCGTTCGCCCGTGTCGGCGTCGATCCGGATCAACTCGTTGCGATCCGAAACGAAGAACAGGCTGTCGCCCGCGGCCAGAACCGGGGAATAGCTGCCTTCGGTGGCCGTCCAGATGCGGGTGCCGGTGCGCGCGTTCAGCGCGATCACCCGGCCCGACTGGTTGCCGGTATAGACGGTGCCACCGACGACCACCGGATCGCCGGTGATGTCGTTGATGTTGGAATAGGCCACGCCAAGGCGTCCGCCCGCGACGGCGGTGGACCACATGCGCAGGCCGGTGCTGCGCGACGCGGCGACCAACTCGCCCGAACCGTAGGGTAAGATCACGAGGTTGTCGCTGACCGCCGGGGCCGCGCCGCCGGAGAGGACGGCATTTGCGGGGGCCGAGGGCACCTCCCACTCGATCCGGCCGGTTTCGGCGTCGATGGCC
Organism: [Roseibacterium] beibuensis; assembly: GCF_039542305.1. Lineage (NCBI taxonomy): Bacteria > Pseudomonadati > Pseudomonadota > Alphaproteobacteria > Rhodobacterales > Roseobacteraceae > Roseicyclus > [Roseibacterium] beibuensis. Next base: position 1,228,612 of record NZ_BAABHW010000001.1, read on the forward strand.
CAGGCGCTGTTGTCCCGGCTGACCACGTAGACCGTGCCGCCCGCGACCGTGGGGGCGCCGATGCCCGCGCCGAGGCGCTGGCGCCACTGGATATTGCCGCTGGCCGGGTCGAGCGCGATCAGTTCACCGAAGCCCGTGGTCGCGTAAAGACGCCCCCCCGACACGGCCAGACCACCGCCGGAGACGGCGCCACCCCGGTCGAAGCCGGGTTCGAGGCTCACACGCCAGACCGGCGCGCCGTTCGACAGCGATGTGGCCTGAAGGCCGGCTTCGGCATCGAGGGTGAAGACACGGCCACCAGCGGCCACCGGGTCCGCCGTCAGGCGCTGGCGGCGGGAATTGCCCGCGCCGATATCCGCGCTCCAGACCTGTTGCAGCGCGCCGCTAAGCGCACCGTGGGGCGTGCGGTTCTGCGCATCGAAGCCGCGCATCTCCCAGCTGCCAAGGCTGCGCGCGGCAGGCAGGCTGATCGGACGGGCCGCATCGACGGTCTCGCCCGCGCTTTCGGCACCGGTCAGAACCGCGCGGGTGTCGAGGCGTTCGCCGGGCAGGATCACTTCGCGGTCACAGGCGGCAAGCGTCATGGCGCTGCCCAGAAGGACCGCGAGGCCGATGGCACGGCGCAGGGACTGATTTCGGCGCGTCACGCTCGGGCGGGGTGCATCGGCTTCGATCATCATGCGGTCCGGTATTCCTGTTGTCTCGTCCTGCGCGCCGGGTCGGCCCGCTTTACTGTTCGACGACGGCCTCGGTCTCCTCGTCCGCCACCGCGTCGCCGGCGGTATCGCCGCCGTCATCCTCACCCTCGGGGGCCGCATCCTCGGCACCCGCATCGGCCGCCTCGCCAGTCCCCGTTTCAGCATCCTCGGCGGGGGCTTCGGGTGCTGGCTCAACCACCGGCGGTTCCTCCTCCACCGGGGCGGTATCGACCAGCGTGGCCCCCGCTTCGAGCGCCACAATCAACTGTGCGGCGCGCTGTTGCAAGCCCGGCGTGGCCGCGGCGGCATTTTCCAGCGAACGTAGGCGGTTGATCGCCGCCTCGATGTCGCCCTCGATGACGTCGATCAGGGCCAGTTGCTCCTCTGCGAGCGCCGCGAAGGGGCGGCCCGGTTCGGCCAGGATGCCCAGTTCGAGCCGGGCCTCGTCGGCGGGCAGCGGCGACAGCAGATGCGCCTTGTAGATCGCGAGGTCGCGGTAGATCTGCGGCAGTTCGGGCGCCATGGCCGCGGCGCGCAGGCCTGCGGCGGCGTCGGCGGCGGTGCCGTCATTGGCGCTGGCCTCGCCTGCGGCCAGCAGGGCCACCACGAGCGCGGCCGCGTCGCCGGGTGCCTCCACGGCCTCCAGCGCGGCGATGCGGGCCTCGGGGCTGTCATTGTCGAGCGCGCCCAAAACGGCATTGCCGAACGCCTCGGCGCTGGCTTGGTTCTGCGCGCGCTGCCATTCGAGATAGGCCGCCCCGCCAACCAGAAGAACCACGATCAGGATCGCCAGCCACGCCCAACGGCGGAACAGGGCGAACAAGCGGTCGCGACGGACCTCTTCACTGACCTCGTCGATAAAACTGTCGGTATTGGCCATGTTTGCCGCTCACCCCCAAGCATTCCTCGTGGCCCCAATAGCGCGGGCGACGGGGCCGCCGCAAGGGCCGGCCCGCGCCTTGGGTCTGGATTGTGCACGGATCCCCTGCAATCTGTGCGCGACATGGGGTCAGTGCCTTACGGGATCAGCGTTGCGCCGCGTTGCAGAAAAAACTAACCTGAACGGAATGGTTCAGCGTATTTGAAGAACGCACCAGACAGACAATCGGCATGGACCGCGCGGCTTGGCGACGGGCGTGGCCGGGAAAGACGTAGTAATTGGCATGAAACCTTTTCCCTTGATCATCGCGGCGTTGGTCTGCGTCGCCCTGTATTTCGTCATTCTCGACCGTGAAAGCCTGGTCGATTTCGCGGCGCGCTACGCGCCCGGGCCGACGATGAACGTGCCTGTCGATGAAACCGCGCTGGCCGAAGTGGCCGCGGCAGAGGCCGCCGACGATGATCGCGTCCACGTCACCGTGCGCCGGTCCGAGGCGCAGGTGACCGAGAACGCCGTTCTTTTGCGCGGCCGGACCGAGGCGATAAGGCAGGTCGACGTCGCCGCCGAAACCTCGGGGCGCGTGATCTCGGAGCCGATCCGGGCAGGCGCCTTCGTCGAGGAAGGTCAGCTTCTGTGCGAGATCGACCCGGGCACCCGCCTGACCGCGCTGGAAGAAGCGCAAGCCGCGCTTGAGACCGCGCAGGCCCGCCTGCCCGAGGCCGAGGCGCAACTGGCCGGGGCGCGGGCACAACTGACCGCCGCCGCGATCGACGCCAACGCGGCCACGCGGCTGAGCGAACGGGGCTTCGGGTCGGAAACCGCGGCCGCCAGCGCCGAGGCGGGACGCGAAAGCGCATTGGCTGCCATCGCCGCCGCCGAGGCCGGTGTGGCGCAGGCGCGGTCGACCATCCGCTCGGCCGAAGCCGCCGTGGCCAGCGCCGAGGAGGAGATCGCCAACCTGACCATCAGCGCGCCCTTCCCCGGCTTCCTCGAGTCCGACACGGCGGAACTGGGCAGCCTGATGCAGCCCGGCAGCCTGTGCGCCACGGTGATCCAGCTTGACCCGATGAAACTGGTGGGCTTCGTCCCCGAGGCCGAGGTCGACCGGATCGCGCTTGGCGCCATGGCCGGGGCGCGGCTGGCCTCGGGGCGCGAGGTGGTGGGCGAAGTGACGTTCCTCAGCCGCTCGGCCGATGAGCAGACCCGCACCTTTCGCGTGGAAATCACGGTGGCCAATCCCGACACGACGATCCGCGACGGCCAGACCGCCGATATCCTGATCCAGACGGCGGGCACGCCCGCGCACCTGCTGCCGGCCTCGGCCATGACGCTGAACGATGGCGGCCAGCTTGGCGTGCGCATCGTCGAGGACGGCATCGTGCGTTTCGTGCCGGTGCGCATGATCCGCGACACGGCGAACGGCGTCTGGCTGGAGGGCCTGCCCGAAGTGGCCGACGTCATCACCGTGGGACAGGAATTCGTGACCGAAGGCGTCGAGGTGCGCACCAGTTACGAGGAGCTGACGCAATGATCGGCGTCATCGACTGGGCGGCCAGCCGTGCGCGGATGGTCATCGCCTTCATCGTGCTGTCGCTGGTCATCGGCACGGCGGCCTATGTCGGCCTGCCGAAAGAGGGCGAGCCGGATATCGATATCCCGGGGCTGTTCGTCTCGGTGCCCTTTCCCGGCATCTCGGCCGAGGACAGCGAGCGCCTTCTGGTGCGCCCGATGGAATCCGAGTTCCAGGATCTCGACGGGCTGACCTCGATCAACGCGACCGCTTCGGAAGGCTTCGCGGGGGTGTTCCTCGAATTCGAATTCGGCTGGGACAAGGGCGCAACCATCGCCGATGTGCGCGACGCGATGGGCCGCGCGGAATCGCAGTTTCCCGATGGGGCCGAAAGCTATTCCATCAACGAGATCAACTTCTCGGAATTCCCGATCATCGTCGTGGCCTTGTCGGGCGATGCGCCGGAACGCACGTTGATCCGCCTCGCCCAGGAAATGCAGGACGCGTTGGAGACCCTCACCCCGGTGCTGGAAGCGGGGCTTGCGGGCAGCCGCGAGGAAATGCTGGAGGTGCTGATCGACCCGATCGCGCTCGAGGCCTATGACGTCACCGCTGCGGACCTGATCAACGCGGTCGTCAACAACAACCAGTTGATCGCCGCGGGGGAGATCGAAACCGAGGGCGGCGCGATCTCGGTCAAGATCCCGTCCAGTTTCGACAGCGCGGAAGATGTCTACAACCTGCCGATCAGCGTGAATGGCGACCGGGTGGTGACCCTGGGCCAGTTGGCCGAGATCCGCCTGACCTACCAGGACCGGACCGGCACCGCGCGCTACAACGGCGAGCCGACCATCGCGTTGCAGGTGGTCAAGCGCCTCGGCTTCAACATCATCGACACCGCCGAGCTGGTCCGCCAGACCGTCGAAGAGGTACGCGCGACCTGGCCACAGGAATTGCAGGACGCGGTTCGGGTGGACGCGACGCTGGACCAGTCAGTGCAGGTCCAGGGCATGGTGCGCCAGCTTGAGGGGTCGGTCCTGACCGCCATCGCGCTGGTGATGATCGTGGTGCTGGCCTCGCTCGGGACGCGCTCGGCGCTGCTGGTGGGGTTCGCCATCCCGACCTCGTTCCTTTTGTGCTTCATCCTGCTGGGCGTCATGGATGTCGCCGTGTCGAACATCGTGATGTTCGGCCTGATCCTTGCCGTTGGCATGCTGGTGGACGGGGCCATCGTGGTCGTCGAATATGCCGACAAACGCCTGCAAGACGGGGCGCGGCCGATGCAGGCCTATACCGACGCCGCCAAGCGCATGTTCTGGCCGGTCGTGTCCTCCACCGCGACGACGCTCTGCGCCTTCCTGCCCATGCTGTTCTGGCCCGGCGTGCCGGGCGAGTTCATGGGCATGCTGCCCGTGACGCTGATCTTCGTCCTGTCCGCCTCGCTGATCGTCGCGCTGATCTACCTCCCGGTTCTGGGCGGGGTCGCGGCGCGGTTCAGTCGCGTCGTTGACCATGCATCGGCGGCCTTCAAGCGCCTCGTGCCGATCTACCTGCTGCGCGCAGCCATCGCGGCGGCGGTCGCCTTCGGCCTCTTTCACGCGGCGATGCTGACGATCAACGGGCAGGCCTTTTTCCCGCCGGGCTCGCCCGCGCTGATGACGATGGCGCCGGGCATGGTGGCTTTCGTGGCGCTGTCGGCGATCATGTCGGTGGTGCTCGGCTCCATCCAGCTGCCGCATCGCGAAAAGCGGGTGCAGGCGGGGTATCGCCGCTCGCCCTTCGGATGGGTCATCCACGCCATCGTCGCCAACCCGATCATGCCGCTGGTGATGATCGGCGTGGTCGGGGCCTTCGTCGTCTCGGTCTTTCTCTACTTCGTCGAGAACAACAATGGCGTGGAGTTCTTCGTCGAGAACGAACCCGAGAATGCCATCGTCTATGTCCGGGCGCGCGGCAACCTGTCGGTCGCCGAACAGGACCGGCTGGTCGGCCTTGTCGAGAGGGAGGTGCTCGGCACGCCCGGCGTGCAGGACGTCTTTGCCTTTGCCGGTGATGGCGGGCTGAACAACAACACCGGCGGCGCGGCGGCGCCCGCCGACACGATCGGGCAGGTCCAGATCGACCTGGAGCCCTGGGGGGAACGGGCCGATGGCGACTTGATCCTCGACCGGCTTCAGGCGCGGCTCGACCAGATCCCCGGCATCATGGTCGAGATCTTCTCGCAAGCGCGCGGGCCGGCCAGCGGCAAGCCCATCGACCTACGCCTGTCCGGCGACAACTGGGAGGAATTGCAGGAGGCCACCCAGATCGTCCGCACCCGGTTCGAGGGCCTGGCCGGACTGACCCTGATCGAGGACACGCTGCCGCTGCCCGGCATCGACTGGCAGATCGACGTGGATGTCGAGGCCGCGGGCCGGTTCGGCGCCGACGTCGCCACCGTGGGGGCGATGGTCCAGCTTGTCACGCGCGGCATCCTGCTCGACACGATGCGCGTGCCCTCCTCCGACGAAGAGATCGACATTCGCGTGCGGTTCCCCGAGGAGTCGCGCGTGCTCTCGACGCTGGACACGATGCGCGTGCGCACGATGGACGGGCTGGTGCCCCTGTCGAATTTCGTCACCTACACCCCGGCCCCGCAACTGGCCGAGATCAGCCGCGTCGACCAGTCCCGCGTGTTCCAGGTAAAGGCCGACGTGCTGGCCGCGCTTTTCCGGGTCGACGATGCCGAGGGGGAGACGGTCGCCTACCTGCGGGACACCGCCAATCCCACGGTCGAGGGCGAGGCCGATTTCACGATCGGCGAGACATCGTGGCAGATCTACCTGCTGCCCGGCGAGCTGGGCGCCGACGCGATCGAGGCCGGCCTGGCCGACGGCGATCTGACCACCGTTCCGGTGACGGCGAACGAACGCATCGCCCTCATCACCGATTGGCTGGAGACGGAAAACCCCCTACCCGCCTCGGTCGGCTGGGAATGGGCCGGCGACCAGGAGGACCAGGCCGAAAGCCAGGCCTTCCTCGGGCAGGCCTTCGGCGCGGCGCTGGGGCTGATGTTCATCATCCTGCTGGCGCAGTTCAACTCGGTCTACAACGCGGTGCTGGTGCTTCTGGCGGTGGTCCTGTCGACCACGGGCGTGCTGATCGGCATGCTGGTGATGGACCAGACCTTCTCCATCATCATGACCGGCACGGGGATCGTGGCCTTGGCCGGGATCGTGGTGAACAACAACATCGTCTTGATCGACACCTACCAGGAATATTCCCGCTACATGCCCCGGATCGAGGCGATCACCCGCACGGCCGAGGCGCGCATCCGCCCGGTCCTGCTGACCACGATCACCACCATGGCGGGGCTCGCGCCGATGATGTTCGGCATCTCGCTCGATTTCGGCAATGGCGGCTACACGATCGACAGCCCCACCGCGCTATGGTGGAAACAACTGGCCACGGCGGTCGTGTTCGGCCTCGGCATTGCGACCGTGCTGACCCTCGTCTTCACGCCCTCGCTGCTGGCCCTGCGCATCTGGTCCGGCACCACGGTCGGATGGATCGGCAAGGGCCTCGCCCGCGCCGGCGCCCATCGCATGAGCCGCGCGGCACAGGACTGGGCCACCACGCGCGCCGCACGCCGCGTCTACGACCCGGTGATCTATTGGGACGAACGCCCGGAACCGCCGGTCGAGGACACCCCCTCGCCCGCGGACATCACCGACGAGCTACCCGAAAACGCCGAAACGCCGGATACGCCCGACACGGACACACGGGCAGACCCGGAGGGCGAGCAAGACACCCAGGACCCCGACGCCCCGCCGCAACCGCCCTTGCGCGCCGCCGAATAACCAGCGGCCCGCGCGCCCCTTCATCTTGGCCAAAAAACTCCCGCCGGAGGCATCAGCGCCGAGGGGGGCTCAAGGCCCCCCGAGGCGCTTTCCCGGGCGACGTCGAAGACGGCGCAATCCCTCAGTCGAGATCGTCCCCGGCCATCTGCCGGGCCCAGAGGCTCGCGTAGCGCCCGCCTTTGGCCAGCAACGCGACATGGGTGCCGGATTCCACGACCTCGCCCGCCTCCAGCACCAGGATCCGGTCCGAGTCCACGATGGTCGAAAGCCGATGCGCGATGGTGATGACCGACCGCCCCTGCCCCATCATGCGCAGTTCCGACTGGATGCCCCGCTCGGTCTCGGTGTCGAGCGCCGAGGTCGCCTCGTCCAGCAACAGGATCGGCGGGTCCTTCAGCAAGGTCCGGGCGATGCCCACACGCTGCTTCTCTCCGCCCGACAGCTTCAGGCCCCGCTCGCCCACCACCGTGTCATAGCCCTGCGGCAGGCCGAGGATGAAATCGTGGATCTTGGCGGCGCGGGCGGCGGCGGTGACCTCCGCCTCGCTGGCATCGGGGCGGCCATAGGCGATGTTGTAGCGGATCGTGTCGTTGAACAGCACCGTGTCCTGCGGCACCACGCCGATGGCGTCATGCAGGCTGTCCTGCGTGACATCGCGCAGGTCCTGGCCATCGATCCGGATCGCCCCGCCCGTGACGTCGTAAAAGCGAAACAGAAGCCGACCGATGGTGGATTTCCCCGCCCCGGAGGATCCGACCAGCGCCACGGTTTCCCCCGGCTCAACCCGGAAGGAGATGCCCTTGAGGATCGCGCGCTCGCTATCATAGGCAAAGCGCACATCCTCGAACACGACCTCGCCGCCCGACACGGCCAACTCGCGCGCGCCGGGTTTGTCCGCCACCTCGGCGGGTTGCTCCAGCAGGTCGAACATCTCGCCCATGTCGACAAGGCTCTGGCGGATCTCGCGATAGACGGTGCCGAGGAAGTTCAACGGCATGGTGATCTGGATCATGTAGGCGTTGACCATGACGAAATCGCCCACGGTAAGGGACCCGTCCGCCACGCCAAGCGCGGCCATGACCATCACGATCACAAGCCCGGTGGTGATGATCAGCGACTGGCCGAAATTCAGAAACGCCAGCGACAGAGAGGTGCGGATCGCGGCATCCTCATAGCCCGCCATCGCCCCGTCATAGCGCTCGGCCTCGCGCCTCTCGGCGCCGAAATACTTGACGGTCTCGAAATTCAGCAGGCTGTCGATCGCCTTCTGGTTGGCGTCGGTGTCCTGCTTGTTCATCTCGCGCCGGATCTTCACCCGCCATTCCGTCACCTTGAAGGTGAAGACGATGTAAAGCGCGATGGTGACGGCAAGGACCAGCAGGTAGCTGATATCGAAGACCACCGCGAGGATGATCCCGGTCAGCAGCAGTTCGAGGATCAGCGGGCCGACCGAGAAGAGCAGGAAGCGCAACAGGAACTCGACGCCTTTCACCCCCCGCTCGATGATCCGCGACAGCCCGCCCGTCTTGCGCGTGATGTGGTAGCGCAGCGACAGCGCATGGATATGCCGGAACGTCTCCAGCGCCAGTTGCCGGAGCGCGCGCTGCGCCACGCGGGCAAAGACCGCATCGCGCAACTGCTGGAACCCCACGGTGCCAAGGCGCGCAATTCCGTAGGCCACGGTCAGCCCGACGGCGCCAAGGGCCAGCATCCAGGCCGGCGATCCATCGGCGTCACCGGCCAGCACGTCGACGGCGGCCTTGTAGACGAAGGGGGTGGCCACGGTCACGATCTTGGCCAGCGCCAGCATCGCCAGCGCGATCACGACGCGCCGCTTTACCCAGGGCTTGTCCTCGGGCCAGAGATAGGGGGCGACCTTGCGGATCGTGCGCAGCGCCGAGCGGCGCTCGACCTGCTCCAGCCCGGCGTCACCCGGATCGCCGCCGGTCACCTGATCGGTCTGGCGCCCCGGTTGGGCACCGGTCGGGGTGGTTGCATCGGCTGGCATGGATGGATTCCGCTGGCTGTTCGCCCCCTACCTAGGTCCCTGCGCGCGGAAACACCAGTGCGGGACGATCCCTAGCCCTCGTCAGGCGCCCCTTGCGAGACCGGCAGGTCGGGCAGACGAAAGATCTGGCCCGGGAAGATCCAGTTCGGGTCCTGGATCTGGTCGCGGTTTTCCTCGAAGATCTGCACGTAGGCCAGGCCATCGCCGAAGTTTTCCTCGGCGATCCCCCAGAGCGTGAAGCCCGGCTGCACCGTCATCACCGAGACGCCGCCGCCGATCATCAGCGGCGCGGCCGCCACACGCGCGGGGTCTTCGCGCAGGAACGGCGTCTCGACTTCCGAGGTCACGTCCCCGTGGGGCGACAGTTCGGTCACGCGCAGCGTATAGGTGCCCGGATCGATCTCGGGCAGGTCCAGCGACCAGTTGCCGGACGGGCCGACCTCGCCCAGGCGGATGGGTTGGTTGTCGAGGAAGACCTGCAGCTGCGCCTCGGCTGCGCCGCGCCCCGAAAGGATGACATCGCCCTCGGTGTCATAGGAAATCGCGTCGAGGCGCACCTCGGTCTGGGCGGCGGGCGGGGGCGTTCCGCCTTGGGCCACGCGCACGCCACCGGGCCCCGCGATGATGACCGAGGGCGCGGCGGGTTCGGTTGGGGTGGCGGTCGCCGGGGCCCCGGCCAATGCGGCGGGCGCGTCGGGGCCGGGCGATGTCGCGGCGCTGGCAGGTTCGTCTGGCACTGTGGCGGCCGCGTCGGGGGTGCCGGCCAGCGCGATATCCGTTTCCGGCGCCGCATCCACCGGGTCGCCTTCCGCTTCCGGGGCGGCCTCGTCACCGCCCGGCGGTGCGGGCACAGTCCCGGGCGTGGCGGCGGCCATCGCCTCCGGCGCACCGAACGGCGCGACGATCACCTGCTCGGCCCCGGCGATCTCGGCCCCGTCGAGCCGGGCCATCAGGCTCAGGATGCGCGGGGCGTCGGCGGGCGGCAGGGTCAGCAGCATCGCGAAGCTGCCGCTGGCATCGGCCGGCGTCTCGGCCACGGAAACCCCGTCGAGGAGCAGCTGCACATCGGCCCCGGCGGGTGCGCGACCGGCGATCACCGTCGCGCCGTCCGGGGCGACCCGCACCTGGTCGAAGCTGGGCGGTGCGACACTCGCCTGCGCCTCGGGCGGGTCCGCCGGTGCGGGCGCCTCGGGTGCGGGGGCTTCGGCTTCGGGGGCCTCCGCCGTCACGTCCGGCTCGGGCGTGACCTCGGCCACGGGGGGCGGGTCCTGCGCGGGGGGCGTGTCGTCGTCCCCGCGGATCAGGCCGTAGCCCACGACCCCGGCCACGAGAAGCACGACCGCGCCCGCGGCCGCACCCACGGCGGGTCTGCTGGTGCCAAATACGGCGCCGAGTTTCATCGGCTGATCCCCCTGTCGTCCTGTGGCGCCCCCGTCCCTGTCCCCTTGGGTTGAGCGCCCCTCGCTTCGGGGATATCAGGTCTTAAAATCCCCTCGATTTCAAGGTGCCGCCATGTCGAGCTTTTCCGTCTGTGTCTATTGTGGCTCGCGGGTCGGTCGAAACCCCGCCTACCTGGAGGCCGCGACCGAGCTGGGCGCAGCCCTGGCCGAGTCCGGCTACCGGTTGGTCTATGGCGCGGGCGATGTCGGCCTGATGGGCGCGGTGGCCCGCGCCGCGCAACAGGCGGGCGGCGAAACCTTCGGCGTGATCCCCACGCATTTGCTGGACCTGGAGGTTGGCAAGCGGGATCTGACCAGCTTCATCGTGACCGAGACGATGCACGAGCGCAAAAAGGTCATGTTCATGAACTCGGACGCGATCGTCATGCTGCCCGGCGGGGCCGGAAGCCTCGACGAGTTCTTCGAGGTTCTGACGTGGCGGCAGCTTGGCCTGCATGACAAGTCGTTGATCCTGCTGGGCACGGAAGGCTATTGGCAGCCGCTGCTCGACCTGGTGGCGCATGTGGTCCGCGAAGGGTTCGCCGACGCCTCGCTGCTGGAGTTCTACAAGACCGTGCCGGACATCCCGTCGCTCATGTCGGAGCTTTCGGGTGCTTTGAGCTGAACGTCGCCCAGGAATAGATCGCCAGGGCGACCCAGATCATGGGGAAGGCGATCATGTGCCAGGGCGTCACGACCTCGCCCAGGATCAGGGCGGCGACACCGAATTGCAGGGTCGGGTTGAGGTATTGCACCAGCCCCACCGTCGCCATGGCGACACGCTTGGTGGCGTAGGAAAACAGGATCAGCGGCGTCGCCGTCATCGGGCCGGACGCGATCAGCAGGAGGCTGGTGCCGATGTCATGGCCGAAATGGCCGGCCTCCGCCCCCAGCCAGATCAGGTAGACGGTCGCGATGGGGACAAGGATCAGCACCTCGGCTGTGACCGACACGACCGGCCCGGCCTGCACCCAGCGTTTCAGAAGCCCGTAGATCCCGAAGGTCACCGCCAGCGTCAGGGAAATCCACGGCGCGGCCCCAAGGCCGATGGTCAGCGTGATGACCGCCGCGGCGGCAATCGCAACGGCGAGGAGTTGCGCGCGGCCCAACCCCTCGCGCAACACGGTGGCCCCCAGCAGGACGGCCACGAGCGGGAAGATATAGTAGCCGAGCGAGGCCTCGACCGTGCGCCCGGCCTGAATGGCGAAGATGAACAGGAACCAGTTGACCGAGATCATCGCCGAGGCGGCCAGAACGGCCAGAAAGCCCCGTGCGGAGCCCAGGGCCCTCGGCACCTCCCGCAAGCGGCCTTGGAGCGCCAGCATGCCTGCGAAAACGATCAGCGACCACGCCGTGCGATGGGCCAGGACCTCGGCAGGCGGCACATCGGATAAAAGCGCGTAGAACAGCGGCGACAGGCCCCAGATCGTGCAGGCCATGACAAGCGCCAAGACGCCTTTCATGGCGTCGCGCAGCAACGGGCTTGATTGTGCCAGGGGGGGCCGAACCTCGGTCATGGGATCGGCTTTTCACGCGGGCAGGCCGGGGTCAATCCCCGCCCTGCCCCGAGGCTGTCAGTCGTCGGTCAGATGGTCGGCGATCCGCTTGGCCATCTCGTCGATGGGATGATTGGTCAGCGTGAGGGCGACCTCGCCCACGAGTTTGTCGGCGACCTCCTTGTGCATCTTGTCCCGCAACTCGCCCAATACCTTGGGGCTGGCCGCGATGATAAGGCGCTTGAACCCGTTGGCATGGGCGCGCTTGTAGAGCATCTCGGCCAGATCGTCGGCAAAACGCATCTGTTCCAGATGGTGCCAGTCGGTCTGCTCCACCGCCGAGCGGTGCACGTTGGGACCATCGTTGAACCGGCCCGGCCTGTCGGTGCCCTGCTGTGCGGTCTTGGGGTTGTCCTGCTCCTTCTCGCGCCGGACCTCCAGTTGCGGATAATCCGCGTCACCAATGTTTTCGAGAAACAGGGCCTTCTCGCCATCGGCGACCAGAACCCACGTGCCGTTGGTCAGCGGTGAGGGGTTCTTGCGCACCTGATCGACCGGGGTGGGCGTCATGGACGGGTCTGCCATCATTTGTTCCTTTCGCCGAGATTGTCGGTGCCGGGGCGGTCTTCGTCGGACTTGGTGACACGCGTGGCGCCAAAACGCCCGTCATGATCGCGCTTCATCTCGTCCTTCGTGGCGGTCTTGCGGGCAAGATCCCCGCCATCGCGCCCCTGAAAGGCCGGGGCCTTTTCGACGGTGCCGATGATCTCGCGGGTCTCGCTGCGACCGTCCCTGGATTTCACGCGCTCTGCCATGGGGTCCTCCTTGTGTGTTCAAGGAAAAAACGCAGGCCCGCCCGGGTTTGTTCCAGTTTACCACGTGGAAAGACCGATCCCGAAACGAAAAAAGGCCCGCCGGAGCGGGCCTTTCGAAACATGTCGGTCGCGGATCAGGCCGCGGCGAGGCGCGCGGCCACGTTTTCCCAGTTCACCAGCTTGTCGAGGAAGTTCGACAGGTAGGCGGGACGCTTGTTGCGGAAGTCGATGTAGTAGGAGTGCTCCCACACGTCGCAGCCCAGAAGCGCCGTCTGCCCAAAGCAGAGCGGGTTCACGCCGTTCTCGGTCTTGGTGACCTTGAGGCTTCCATCGGTGTCCTTGACCAGCCAGCACCAGCCCGAGCCGAACTGGCCCGCGCCCGCGGCGGCGAAGTCTTCCTTGAACTTGTCGACCGAGCCGAAGCTTTCGGTGATGGCCGCTTCCAGCTCGCCGGGCATGCCGGTCTGGCCGGGGCCCATCATTTCCCAGAACTGGACGTGGTTCCAATGCTGCGAGGCGTTGTTGAAGATCCCGTTCTGGGCCACGGCGCCGGCCTGGTAGGTGCCGGTGATGATCTCTTCGACCGGCTTGCCTTCCCACTCGGTGCCCGCGATCAGCTTGTTGCCGTTGTCGACATAGGCCTTGTGGTGCAGGTCGTGGTGGTATTCCAGCGTCTCGGCGGACATGCCGAGATCGGCCAGCGCGTCATGGGCGTAAGGAAGATCGGGAAGTTCAAAAGCCATCGTGGCCCCCTGTTCTGCGGTTTTCAGTTGGCCTTGAGATGGTAGTCGGGATGGGGTTTCGTCAACCCCAAGGCACGCGCAGGACTAGGAAAACTCGTGCGCAGATGAAGAGATCACCCTCCGAGCGGTGCACAGCTGCCGACGGACCGCACACGCCCATACGCGTCCCAGGAGCGAATTGCGACCTCGAACGTGTTGGTCCCCGTGCGGTGAATGATCTGGTAGTACAAGCTGATGGTGTCGCCGTTGCGCAGATCAAGGTCACCCGGCGTATAATTGATCCTGTTGACCCCGCCCGAGCCACGCACCGGCACCTGCCGGGATATACGCTCCCCACCGAACCACGGGTGTGTGACGGTGACCGTGTCGCCCGCGTACTGGAGCAGGAATTGCGGCGGGATGAATGTTTGCTCCGGCTCGCTGTCGCGAACGGGTTGGCAGAGGAACTGCTGCGCCGACGCAGAGGCCCCGATCGTTGCCGCCAGAACCAGACCGAATCCCAAGCTTGTCAGGTACTTGTTACGCATACAGGCTACCTCCCCGAAGGCAGAGCCTATCGGACAAGCTCTGGCTGTCAATGATAACCCACCGCGGCGTCTGAGCGCGCCGACAGGACCAACAGATCGAAGACATACCGCGCGACCGAGCGGAAGCAGATCACGCGGACCGTGTCCTCGCCCGTCATCCAGAAGGCGCCCGCGACCTGTGCCAGCCGCGTGCGGCGCATCTCGCCCGGTCCGAAGACCTCGCGCGACAGGTCGGCGGGGCTGACCTTGGCCAGCACGTCGCGCCATCCCGCGCCCGCGACCTCGAACACCGCGCGGGCGTCCGAGACGTTGAGCGCGAGGTGATGCGCCGTGCCCATCTGCGCGGAGATCTGCGCGGCCATCCCGGTCGCGGCGTCATGCGGGCAGATGACCAGCAATTCGTCGGGCGACATCCACGCCACGCTGACCTCGCCCTCGGTCACCACGGCGCGCTGCCCCGGCAGGTCGCAGCTGGTGGCCGCCTTGATCGCCGCTGCCGTGTCTTGGGCCGACAGATCGCCCCGGAAGGTGACCATGCCCACCAGTCCCGCTTCGCGAACCGTGACGAGGCCCTGCGCCGCGGCCCCCGGAAGTGCGCTTGCCAGATCAGACATTCTGCTTCTCCCCCTCGGGATCATAGAACACGGGGCTGACGATCCGCGCCTTCACGGTGCGATCCCCGGTCGTGTTGAACTCCAGCACCTCGCCCATGCGGTCAGGGCCGTTCAGGACCAAGCCCATGGCGATGCCCTTGTCCAATGTCGGCGAGTAATAGGTCGAGGTCACACGCCCTTGCGTGTTGCCCTGCCCGTTCGCGTTCTCACCCTCGGCCATGGCGTAGCTGCCATCGGGCAGGACCGAGCCGTCGAGCGTCTCCAGCCCCACCAGTTTCCAGCGGGCGGGGTCGGTCATGTGGCTGCGTTGCTGGCCGCGCTTGCCAAGGAAATCGTCCTTTTTCTTGGAGATCGCCCAGTCGAGGCCAAGGTCCTGCGGAATGACGGTGCCGTCGGTTTCATCGCCGATCATGATGAAGCCCTTCTCGGCCCGCATCACGTGCAGCGCCTCGGTGCCGTAGGGGGTCGCGTCGAACTCAGCCCCGGCCTCCAGCAGCGCATCCCAAAGCGCGCGGCCCTGGCTGGCAGGCACCGCGACCTCGAAGGACAATTCCCCCGAGAAGGAGATGCGGAAGACGCGGGCGTCGAACGCGCCCAGTTTCCCATCGGCCCAAGACATGAAGGGCAGCGCGTCTTTCGACAGGTCGATGTCACCGCCCAGCTTTTGCAGCAGCTTCCGGGCGTTCGGGCCGACCACGGCAACCTGCGCCCATTGCTCGGTCACGTTGGCGGTATAGACCTTCCAGTCCCACCATTCGCATTGCAGCCAATCTTCCATATGGGCGTGGATCGACTCGGCCCCGCCGGTGGTGGTGTGGCAAAGGAAGGTGTCCTCATCCAGCCGCGCCACGACACCGTCATCCATCAGAAACCCGTTTTCCGAGCACATCAGGCCATAGCGGCATTTGCCCGGTTTCAGCGTGCTCATCATGTTGGTGTAGAGCATGTCCATGAACCGGCCCGCATCCGGCCCCTTGACGATGATCTTGCCAAGGGTCGAGGCATCGAGCAGGCCAAGCGAATTGCGCGTCGCCGTGATCTCGCGATTGACGGCCTGGCGGTGGCTTTCGCCGTCGCGCGGGAAGCAGTAGGGACGGCGCCACTGGCCGACCGGTTCCCAATGCGCGCCGTTGGCCTCGTGCCAGTCCTGCATCGGTGTGCGGCGCAGCGGCTGGAACACGTCGCCGCGCGCCTCGCCCGCGATCGCGCCCATGGAAATGGGCGTGTAGGGCGGGCGGAACGTGGTGGTTCCGACCTGCGGGATGGCCGCGTTCAACTCGCCTGCCAGGATGGCCAGCCCGTTGATATTGCTCAGCTTGCCCTGATCCGTGGCCATGCCGAGCGTGGTGTAGCGCTTGGTATGTTCGACGCTTTCATACCCCTCGCGCGCGGCCAGTTGCACGTCCGACACCTTGACGTCGTTCTGGAAGTCGAGCCACATCTTGGCGCGCTTCTTGGGGCCTGCGCCCTGCGGCATCATCCAGACCGGGGCGAGCGGCGCCTCGTCTGGGGCATCGGTCCTTGCGACGGGCGCGTCAGCCGCCGTCTTGCCGATCTGCCCGAGCATCCTGCGCGTGGCGGCGCTGGCATTCGGCAGCACATCGGCGGCGTGCAGCGCGCCGTCCGACGACCCAACACAGGTGACGAACCCCGCGCCGTCATGGCTGGTGGGCGGGCGGGCATGATCGGGGCGGAAGAAGGCCCCGGCCTCGTCCCAATTCAGCTTGCCGCCGCAATGGGACCAGAGGTGGACGACAGGCGACCAGCCGCCCGACATGGCGACGGCATCGCACACGACCTCTTCGATCACGGCCCCCTCGCCCGCCTGTCGGCAAAGCTTTACCGCCACGACACCGCGCAGGCCCTTCACGCCCGCGATCCCCATGCCGGTCTTGACCTCGATCCCCAGCGCGCGCGCCTGATCCGGCAAGGCGCCGTTCGCTTCGGGGCGGGCATCGACGATACAGGGCACGTCGAGCCCCGCCTGCCTGATCGCGATGGCGGTGCGGTAGGCGTCGTCATTGTTGGTCACGACAACGGTGCGGTCGCCCGCGCTGACACCCCAGTTGACGATGTAGTCACGCATGGCGCTGGCCAGCATGACGCCCGGCTTGTCATTGCCGGGAAAGCTCAGCGGGCGCTCCAGCGCGCCGGTGGCCGAGATCACCTGTTTCGTTCGGACACGCCACAGGCGGTGGCGCGGCGCGGCGGCCTCGGGGGTGTGGTCGGCCACGCGCTCGTAGGCGATGACATAGCCGTGGTCATAGACGCCCGCGACCATGGTGCGGGGCCGGATATGCACGTTGTCCATGCCCTCAAGCACGGACAGCGCCGCTGCGACCCAATCCTCGGCCGGTTTGCCGTCGATGCGCACGCCATCGACGGGCGCGCGACCACCGAAATGCGCGGTCTGCTCGCACAGCAGCACCTTGGCCCCGGCGCGCCCGGCTTCGAGCGCGGCTTGCAGCCCGGCAATCCCGCCGCCCGCGACCACCACGTCGACATGGGCGTAGAAATGCTCGTAGCGGTCGGCGTCGCGCTCCTTGGGCACCTTGCCGAGGCCCGCGGACTGGCGAATGACCGGCTCGAACACGTGCTTCCAGAAGGGGCGCGGATGGATGAAGGTCTTGTAGTAGAAGCCCGCCGGCAGGAAGCGCGACAGCGCCGCGTTCACCTCGCCGATATCCCAGTCGAGGCTGGGCCAGTGGTTCTGGCTTTCGGCGGTCAGACCGTCGAACAGCTCGGTCGTGGTGGCGCGCTGGTTCGGCTCGAACTTCGCGCCCTTGCCCAGGCCCATCAGCGCGTTCGGCTCTTCCGCGCCCGAGGTCATGACCCCGCGCGGGCGGTGATACTTGAAGGACCGGCCCATGATCGTCTGGCCATTGGCCAGAAGTGCGGAGGCGAGCGTGTCGCCCTCGACCCCCTTGAAGGACTTGCCGTTGAAGGTGAACTTGACCTGGCGGCTGCGGTCGATCAGACGGCCGCCGGTGGAAAGACGGGTGCTCATGCCTGGCTCCAGTCGGGTCGTTTGGCGCGGATGGCGTCGATGATGTGCTCGGGCGGTTCGGTGGTCTGGGCCGAATAGGTGCCGAACACCTCGAGCGTGGCGGTGTCGCGCGCGGCGAGGAACCACTTGCCACAGCCATGGGCGTGGCGCCAGCGCTCGAAATGCACGCCCTTGGGGTTGGGGCGCAGGAAGAGATACTCCTCGAACGCCTCGTCCGTGCTGCCGGGGCCGAAGCGTTTCAGATGCGCCTCGCCGCCGGGTGTCAGCTCGGTTTCATCGGCTTTCACGCCGCAATACGGGCATTCAAGAAGCAGCATCGGATGCCTCCGCAAGCTTGGTCAGAAGGGTTCGGGCGGCCGCGTATTTCTCGGTCAGGCGCGCGCGCTCGGCCGGGTCCAACGCGGCAAGGCGCGCGGGGTCGGCATTATCGGCCAGGTCGGCCAGCTTGACCTCGCGGCTGATCGGGTTGGCGGCGACGCGCGCAAGGTAGGTGTCGTAGCCCTCGCCCGGACGCTTGGTGATCGCCTCAACCGCTGCGCAGATATCCGGCGGGAACTTGGCCGCGAGGTCCTCGGCCGTCGTGCCGGTATCTTCGAGGACATCATGAAGCAACGCCACGACGCGCGCGTCGCGATCCGTGAGACTGGCCGAAACCCGCACGAGATGCGTGATATAGGGGCTTCCAGCCTTGTCCACCTGCCCCTCATGGGCGTGAAAGGCCATCTCGAAAGCCTCTCCAAGATAGGATTTCATCATTGCATCACCTCGTTACTCTGAGGCAGCGCGGCCACCAGCGCCGCCAGCGTTTCCTCATGCGTCGAATGCCGTGGCGCCGCGCCATAGCGACCCAGCGTCGTGCCCCAGTGATGTTCGGCATAGACCTTGCCGGGGCCGTCATAGCGCGGCTTGTCCTTGTGTTTCGGAATGAACGTGTAGGCCTCGAAGATCTTGAGCTGGGTCATCCAGTCCCGACGGGTATCGAGCAGATTGCGCAGAAACAGGTTACCGACCGAGATCCACGGCTGTTGCGCCGTCTCGGGGGCCCGCGCGTACAGGTCGTACAGGACATCCAACGTCAGGGTCAGCGTGTCGGTTCCGGGCGCCGAGGCGAGGTAGGGCGTCATCCGGCAACCTTTCTTGGGATAGGTCTCGAAACAGGTATAGGTGATGGGTCGGGTGAACAGCTCGTCGCATGGATGCAGGCACTCGAAATCGGCGCCGGGAATGAACCCGCCCTGCTCAAACAGGATCTCGTAGCGCATCAGGTCGGCCACGCCCTCGAGCCGCCCACGTTTGAAGTATTCCGTGATCAGCGCCTGATTGCGCCAGCGCCGCCCGGTCAGATAGGCATTGTCATAACGCACGTAATCCCAGTCCGGGTGCTTGTCGCGCCAGGTCTGCATCCAGTGCTCGGGCGCGGGACGGTCGCCGATCCAGATATGCCCAAGGCGCTTGGGAATGGCGACGCTGCTCATGCCGTGCCCCCGCACTGCGCGCCGATACCGCTGACCGGCGCAACCAAACCTGCTATCGTCACGTTATGAGAGACGCTGCCGAGCTCACCTTCTGGGATTTCTGGCCGTTCTACGTGATCGGCGCAATGGCGATTTTCGCAGTGATCGTCGTTTTTCGCGGCCTGAACCGGCGCCCGGATTCCAGCGACAACAGCGCCGCTGGCGGCGGCTCCGACTTCATGGGCAAGGGCGGGCGCTGGTAAGGCACCATGCCGCGCGGCCACCTGCGTGCCCCGCTGCATCCCCACGATATGCGCGACGCCCTGCATCAATGCGCGACCCCCGCGGCGACGGATTCGTCGATGAACCGGCCTTCGCGGAAGCGGGTCAGCGAAAATTCCTCGGCCAGCGGCGAGTGTCCCTTGGCCATCAACTCGGCCATGGCCCAGCCCGAGCCGGGGATCGCCTTGAACCCGCCCGTGCCCCAGCCGCAGTTGATGAAGCAGTTTTCGACCGGCGTGGTCGAGATGATGGGCGAGCGGTCACCCGTCATGTCCACGATCCCGCCCCACCAGCGCAACATCTTGAGGCGGCTGATGATCGGGAAGGTCTCGACCAGCGCGCGCACGGTTTCCTCGACATGGTGGAAGCTGCCGCGCTGCGTGTAGTTGTTATAGCCATCCGCGCCGCCGCCGATAACCATCTCGCCCTTGTCGGACTGGCTCATGTAGCCATGCACGGTGTTGGCCATGACGACCACGTCCATGCAGGGCTTGATCGGTTCGCTGACCAGCGCCTGCAGGGCGACCGACTCGATCGGCAGGCGGAAGCCCGCCATCTCGGCCAGCACGCCCGAATGACCGGCGACGACGATGCCCAGCTTGGTGCAGCCGATGAACCCCTTGGTCGTCTCGACACCGGTGACCTTGCCGCCGTCGCGGCGCACGCCCGTCACCTCGGTCTGCTGGATGATGTCCATGCCCATGTCGGAACAAGCCCGCGCATAGCCCCAGGCGACGGCATCGTGGCGCGCGGTGCCGCCCCGCGCCTGCCAGAGCGCGCCAAGCACCGGGTAGCGCGGCCCGTCGAGATTGATGATCGGGCAGAGCTCCTTGACCTTTTTCGGGCCGATGAATTCCGTCTCGATCCCTTGCAGCTTGTTGGCATGGGCCGTGCGCTGCCAGCCGCGCAGCTCGTGCTCGGTCTGGGCCAGCATCATCACGCCGCGCGGGCTGAACATGATGTTGTAGTTCAGGTCCTGGCTCAGGGTTTCGTAAAGGCTCCGCGCCTTTTCGAAGATCGCGGCCGAGGGATCCTGAAGGTAGTTCGAGCGGATGATCGTGGTGTTGCGGCCCGTGTTGCCGCCGCCAAGCCAGCCCTTCTCGATCACCGCGACATTGCGGATGCCGTGATTGCGCCCGAGGTAGTACGCGGTCGCCAGGCCATGCCCGCCGGCCCCCACGATGATGGCATCGTAAGACTTTTTCGGCGCAGGGCTTTTCCACGCGCGTTCCCAGCCCTGGTGGTGGCGGGCGGCTTCGCGGGCGATGGCAAAAGCGGAATAACGGCGCATCGGCGACCTCCTCAGACTCTCGCCCCCGTTTGCGGCAGGCTGGCGCGATTTAGGATACTCTTCCCGACACCTCTTCTGCAAAATGCGACCCCGCTTCAAGTTGTCCCGGTGCAAGGGGCCACCCGTGCGCCTTTGACGGGTTTTCGTACGGGCAATGGCAGCTTACATGGAGGGCACGACCGGACAAGGGAGAGAGACCCAAATGATATTCTGGATCGCGGCCGGCGTTGTCTCGCTGCTGGTAGCCCTGATCATCCTGATGGCGTATCTGCGCCCGCGCGAAGCCGCGACGCCCGCAGCCACCTATGACCTCCGCGTCTATCGCGATCAGTTGAAAGAGGTCGATCGCGACCTCGACCGTGGCGTGCTGACCGAGGAAGAGGCCGCGCGCGCCCGGACCGAGGTGTCGCGCCGCATCCTGGAGGCCGACAAGGCCCTACAACGCGCGCAGGCGAAAGACGCGGCGGGGCGCGGGGGCCAGTGGCTGATCGCGACCGGCTTGGTGGCCGTGATCGCGGGGGCGGTCGCGCTCTATTACTGGATCGGTGCGCCCGGCTATCCGGACCTGCCGCTGCAAACGCGCATCCAGATGGTCGAGGAAGCCCGCGAAGGCCGCCCGCTTCAGGCGGAAGCCGAGGCGCAGGTCGATATTCGCCAAGGCATGCCGGAACAGCCCGAGCGCGAGGCGCTGGTCGTGCAACTGCGTTCGATCATGGAACAGCGCCCCGATGATGTCGAAGGCTGGACCCTGCTGGCGCAGAACGAGGCGGCACTCGGGAATTTCGTGGCGGCCCATCGCGCCCAGGCCCACCTGATCGGTTTGCTGGGCGAGGACGTGAGCGCGCAGGAATATGTCGACCTGGCCGAGATGATGATCCTCGCGGCGGGCGGCTATGTCTCGCCCGAGGCGGAGGATGCGCTGCTGCGCGCGCTGGAGATGAATTCGCGCAACGGCACGGCGCGCTACTATGCGGGTCTTATGTATGCGCAGCAGGGCCGCCCCGACCTCGCCTATCCGATCTGGCGCAACCTGATGGCCGAAAGCCGCGCCGATGCGCCGTGGCTGGACCCGATCCGCCTGCAGATCGAGGAGGTCGCGGCCCTGGCGGGCGATCCGGTCTCGCTGGCCGAACTGCCCCAGCCGGGGCCGGCTACCACGGATCAGGGCATCATGCCGCCGATGCGCGGTCCGACCGACGAAGATGTCGAGGCCGCCGGCGAGATGACGCCCGAACAGCGCACGCAGATGGTCGAGGGCATGGTCGCCAACCTCTCGGAACGGCTCGCCACCGAAGGCGGCCCGCCCGAGGAATGGGCGCGGCTCATTAACGCCTATCTCGTTCTCGGCCGCGTGGAGCAGGCACGGGCCATTTACTCCGAGGCGACAACGGTTTTCGCCGACGTGCCCGAGGCGATGGCGGTGCTGGAACCGCTCGGCGCGCGCCTGCCCGCGCCCGCCGAAGCCGCGGACGCGCCTGACGGGGCCGATGAGGCCAGCGAGTGATCTTCGACGAGATCGAGGCTTTTGCCGCCGCCCTGCCCGCGCATCGCGGGATCATGGGGCTGGATCTTGGC
Source organism: [Roseibacterium] beibuensis (assembly GCF_039542305.1). NCBI lineage: Bacteria > Pseudomonadati > Pseudomonadota > Alphaproteobacteria > Rhodobacterales > Roseobacteraceae > Roseicyclus > [Roseibacterium] beibuensis. The sequence goes on from NZ_BAABHW010000001.1 coordinate 1,250,790, forward strand.
ACCAAGACCATCGGCGTGGCCGTCTCGGACAGGATCCTGTCCGCCGCCACGCCGCTGGAAACCGTGAAGCGCAAGAAATTCACGCTCGACGCCGCGCGCCTCGCCGAACTTGCGCAGGCGCGGGAGATCGGGGGCCTGATCCTTGGCCTGCCGCGCAACATGGACGGCTCCGAGGGGCCGCGGGCGCAATCGACCCGCGCCTTTGCCCGCAATCTCAGCCATTTGCCCGCCTTCGCGGATCTGCCAATCGCCTATTGGGACGAACGGCTGAGCACGGTCGCCGCCGAACGCGCGCTTTTGGAGGCCGACACCACCCGCAAACGCCGCGCCGAGGTGATCGACGCCGTGGCGGCGGGGTATATCCTGCAAGGGGCGCTGGACCGGCTGCGCCATTTGCGCGAAGGATAAGGCCATGAGCGACGGTTTCCCCAAACGGCCCGACACGGACACGATCTGGACGCGACAGGAGGTCGAAAGCCCCTGTGTGAAGATCTGCGTCATTCACCCCGAGGCACGGCTCTGCACGGGCTGTCTGCGCAGCATCGACGAAATCACCCAGTGGACGAAGATGGGCCCCGAGCGGCGCGCCGAGGTGATGGCGGATCTGCCGTCGCGCCGCGCGGCGCTCACCAAGCGGCGCGGCGGGCGGGCCGCCCGGCTGAACCGGGCGGCACGCGCCGACTGAGGCGCCGCGCGGTCAGAGGCCGAACGCCTTGCGCAGCATGTTCAGCGCCATGATCATGATGAAGATCGCGAAAACGCGTTTCAGCGGCTTGGGGTCCATTGCATGGGCGAGTTTCACGCCGAGGGGCGTTGTGACCAGTGTCATGGCGATGACGGCGACGAAGGCCACGAGGTTGACCTGCCCGATGGTGAACGGCGGGCGGTTCGGCCCCTCGCCCTGGATCATCAGGAACCCCAGAACGCTTGGCACCGCGATGATGACGCCAAAGCCCGCCGCCGTCGCCACGGCGCGATGGATGGGCGTGTTGTAAAGCGTCATCAGGGGAACCCCGAAGCTGCCGCCCCCGATGCCCATCAGGACCGACAGGAAACCGACGATGGGCGAGGCGACGGCGCGCCCGACGCCCTTGGGCATCTCCTGTCCCAGGCGCCAATGCTCGCGTCCAAAGGCAAGGTAGAGGCCCACGATCACGCCAAGAACGCCGAAGATCACCATGAGGACTTCGTTGCGCAGGCCCGATGCCGCGACCACCCCGAGCGCCGCACCGATGGCGATGCCCGGACCCCAGCCTTTCAGGATGTCCCAGTCCACCGCACCCTTCTTGTTATGCGACAGGACCGAGCGGAACGAGGTGACGGCGATGGTCGCCAGCGACGTGGCAAGGCAGATCTGCATCAGGTCCGGCCTGACATATCCCAACCCCTCGAACGCAAAGTAAAATGCCGGCACCAGAACGATGCCGCCGCCTACGCCGAGCAGCCCTGCAATCACACCGGCAAATGCGCCGATGGCCAGAACCAGTGCAAGCATCGGCAAGACGTCCGCGAGTTCGGGCATGTCCCCTCCTGTCCCTGTTCGATGGCAGCAGGTAAAGCATGGCGCGGGTGGGTAAAAGGCCTACACGGGAATTTGCGTGACCGCCTGCCAGATGAGGCGCAGCGAGATCAGGATCAGCAGGATATCGAGCACGCGGCGGAACCCGTGATCGGTCATGCGCCCCAGGAAAACCTTGCCGATCGCGGTTCCGGCCAGCCCCGCGAGCGACAGGGCGACGATGACCCAGGCCCAGGCCCCGAAGGCGAAGCCAAGCGCGCCGAACACCACCAGTTTCAGGCCATGCTGCACCGTCATCAGCGCGGCGTGAGTCGCAACATGGCCGTGGCGCGGCAGGATCAGCGACTTGGTATAGCCAGCCACGAAAAGGCCCGTCGCGCCGAAGAACATCGTCAGGAAGGACGAGATCGCCCCCGTCACCAACGGCCAGGCCGACAACCAGCGCGGCGGGCGGGCCAGCACGGTCCAGATCACGAAACAGCCGATGCAAAGCTGGATGACCCAAGGCGGCAGTTCCACCACGACAAGCCCGCCAAGAATGGCCCCCGCGATGGACCCGACCGTGAAGGCCTTGAGCGCCGCCCATTGCACGTGACCCAATAGCAGGCTCATCCGCCCGGCATTCGAGGCCAGCTGCACCGCCCCATGTACAGGGATAAGCGCGGCGGGCGGCACGAGGATCGCCATGACCGCGATCATCAGCGCGCCGCCCCCGATCCCCAGCGCGGCGGTGATGAGCGAGGCGATGAAACTGGTCGCCATCAACACCCAGAAGCCGAGCGCCGAGAGGCCCTCGGGCAAGGTGGTGAGCGCCTCAAGCATGGCCAGAGCGCCTCATCGCCCCTGGGCTTCGGGGTTGATCATGTGGATCGGCTCCCCTGCCGCGAACGCCACGATCTGGTCGTAGATATCGGCAAACTGGGTGTCCAACTCGTCCTCGGTGACGAAGCCGATATGCGGGGTGCCGATGAAATTGGGATGGTTGATCAGCGGATCATCCGGGTCGGTCAGCGGTTCGGTCTCGAAGACATCCACGGCCACGCGTCCGGGGCGGCCAGCCTGAAGCGCCGCCAGAAGCGCCCCCGGCTCAACCAGCCCTGCGCGCGAAGTGTTGATGAAGCTGGCCGTGGGTTTCATCGCGGCCAGATCGGCGGCGGTGATCAAGCCCCGGGTTTCGGGCTTCAGCCGGACATGGACCGAGACGAAATCGCTATCGGCGAAGAAGGCTTCGCGGCTGTCCGCCACGGTCTCGCCATCGGCCCTGGCCCGCGCGCGCCCGCCCTCCGAGGCCCACCAGACGACCTCCATCCCGAAGGCGCGGGCGTATTTCGCGACCTGCCCCGCGATCTTGCCGTAGCCGTATAGCCCCAGCCGTCGCCCGCTCAGCGACTGGCCGACGCCCAACTGCCAGTTGCCAGCCTTGAGCGAGGCCATCTGTTGCGGGATCTGACGCGCGGAGGCGAGGATCAGGGCAAAGGTCAGTTCCGCCGCGGCCACGGAAAACCCGCCGCCGCCCATCTTGGAACAGAGCAGCACACCGTTGCGGGTGCAGCCCTCCACATCGACATGCGGATAGACCGAGCGCTGCGAGATCAGTTGCAGCTTCGGCAGACGGTCGAGCAGCGCACCGGTGATCGCGGTACGTTCGCGGAACAGGACCAGGGCCTCGGCCTCGGCCAGACGCTCGGCGAGCGTGTCGATATCCTCGGTGTGATCGGTCCAGACCGTCACGTCGTGACCATCGAGCTTGGCGAAACTGGGCAGGGTTCGCAGGGTGTCGAACCAATCGTCGAGGATATGGACCTTCATCTTCGTCTCTCTTCAGTGACCTTTGGGAGGATGCGCGCGGGCGATGAGCGGCGAATAGACCTTGTCCGAGACCGGCACATCCCAGACGGCAGCCCCGCCTGTCTGCGCGAATTTTTCGACCAGATCGGGGATCGCGGCAAGGTCGGTGATCGTCTCGCCCCCCATCCCGAAGCCGCGCGCGACGGCGGCAAGGTCGGGACGGCCGAACACGGCGCCCTCGTCGGACAGGCCCTCGGCGCGCAGCTTGTGGATTTCCGAGCCATAGGCGCCGTCATTCATCACGATGGTCAGGATGTTCAGGCCATGGCGGGCGATGGTCTCCAACTCCTGGATGTGCATGAGCAGGCTGCCATCGCCATCGAACAGCACCACCGTGTCGCCGCGGCAAGCGACGGCGGTGCCCATGGCGAAGGAGATGCCGTTGCCGATGGCGCCGAACTCCCGGATCGTGAGGAACTTCTCCTGCGGGCGGGCGGGCATATGCGCAAAGAAGAAGGAACAATGGCCGGAGGAGTTCACCATTTGCCAGTCCCTGGGCAGCGCGGCGTCGAGGGCGGCGACCACGGCGCGCGGGTCATGCAGGCCCGGCTCGATCTCGAAGGCGGTGCTGTCAGGCGACGCGGTGGCGATGCGCTCGGCCATCTCGTCGCTGCGCCACTCCGCCGGTCTGGCGGCCAGTGCTACGCACAGCGCCTCGACCCCCAACTTTGCATCGGCGCGCAGATGCGCGTCGGCAGCCACGCGGCCCTGCGACAGGCTGATCGGGTCGGTGTCGATCTGAAGCACGCGGGCCTTGGGCCAGAGGGTGCCGCCATCGGCATTGTGCCGCGCCAGCGAACAGCCCACCGCAATCACCAGATCGGCCTCGGCGAAGCAGTCGCGGGCGACCTCGTGGCTGAACCCGCCCGCGACGTTCAGGTTGAACGGATCGTCATGGAAGAGGCCCCGCGCAGGCAGGGTCGTGGCCAGCAGCGCATCGGTTTTCTCGGCCAGCATCCGGCAGGCTGCGCCAGCCTCGGCCTCGACCGCGCCCATGCCGGCCATCACGACGATGCGCTTTGCGCCCGACACAAGCGCCGCCGCGCGCGCGATATCGTCGGGATGCGGCGGCATCGGCGACACGATGGGTGCGATCTCGGACGAGGGGGGCGGCAGGTCCCCTGCCCCGGTCCAGTCGCGGTTCTGGAGGTCGAAGGGAATGCCCAGCACGACCGGGCGACGTTCCCGTGCCGCCTGGGCGAAGGCGTCGCGGATCGCGACGGGCATCCGGTCAGGCCAGTGGAGGCTGTGATAGGCGGCCCCCGTGGCAGTGACGAAGGGCGCTTGATCGATCGCCTGGTTGTACCAACCGGATTTCAGGGGCGCTTCGCCCGCCAGCACGACGAGCGGCAAGCGCGCCCGCACGGCGGCGGGCAGCGCGGTCATCACCTGCGTCAGGCCCGGCCCGCAGGTCACCGTGGCAAAGCCCGTTTCCCCGGTCTTGCGCGCATAGGCCATGGCGGCGGCGACGGCGCAGTGTTCGTGGCGCACGTAGATCATCCGCGTGCCGGCCCCGGCCAGTCGGGTCGCGAAATTCATGTTGGCATCGCCCAGAAGCGCGAAGCAGTCGCGCACGCCCTCTTGCGCGACGGATTTTGCGATCACGTCAAAGGTTTTCACGACGCAGGCCCCATCAGGTCCGGATCGACCATCACCTCGCCCCGCGCGATCAGGCGCGCGGTGCGGATCAGGCCCGCCGATTGGAAGCTGGGGCCATCGCCATAGGTCAGGGTGACTTCCATCTCGCCCATCGGGTGTTCGATCAGAACGCGCGCGGGCGACGGTGGAATGGGTTTCACGACGCCCCCGGCCACCGTCCCCGGCATCAGCGCGCAGGAGGCAAGGCATTGCGAGCCGGTGACCGCAAGGGTCGGGTGCGTGTCCCACGGCATGAAATAGCGCGCCGCGAAATGCCCGTTGCCCTTGGGCGGCGCGATCAGGCCGATCTTGGGCGTGACGGATTTGGTCACATCGCCCATCCCCATCATCTCGCCGGCCTTGAGGCGGATCGCCTCCATCCGCGCGAAGAGGTCCTTGTTCTCGTTCAGCGCCTCGACCGTCTCGTAACCGGTCACCCCGAAATCCGCCGCCCTGGCGATCATCATCGGCATGGCGACGTCGATGCAGGTCACCTCCATCCCGTCGATCACGTCGATGCGGTTGCCGGTCGGAAACATCGCCCCGGTCTTGGAGCCGACCACGCCGAGGAAGTTCAGCCCCACGGGCGCCGCCGTGCCCGGCACACCATCGAGCGCGACATCGCCGCGATACTCGACCTGTCCGCCCGGTGTCTGCACCAATGCCTCGACCGTCGCGCCGGTGTTGACCGCACGGATGCGTACCGGGGTTTCGCCGTCCCGCGCCTCGACCAGCCCCATCTCGATGGCCGCCGGTCCGACGCCCACGAGGATGTTGCCGCAGGTCGGCCCATAATCGACAAGCTCTTCCTCGACCGCGACCTGGGCGAAGAAATAGTCCACGTCGATGCCCGGCTCTTCCGATTTCGACAGCATGGCGGTCTTGGTGGTCACCGCCACGCCGCCGCCGAGACCGTCGATATTGCGCGGGTTGCCCGCACCGACCACCTGGCACAGCACCTTGGCCAGCTGGTCCAGATCCTCGGGCAGATCCGCGCGCCGGAAATAGGGTCCGCGCGATGTGCCGCCACGCAGAAACCAGAAGGGAACGGGGGTTTGCGTCGTCATGGAAACCTCAGGTGAAGGGCCAGGGGAGATCGAAGAATTCCTGCAACAGGCCAGCCGGGAAATCGCGGCCAAGCGTGCCTGCAAGGATCAGCATCAGGGCGATCCCGGCCCCGGTCAGGATCAGGGTCTGGCCCCAGCCGATGCGCGCCCGAATGCGCAGGAAGGTCAGAAGGAAGATCGCCAGCGCGATGATGAAGCCGAAAAGCGCCGAGAGCCCGAGCAGCATCGCGAACCAGCCAAGCGTGGCCCATAGGCCATGCGGGGCCGAGCCATCCTCGCCGCCCTGCTCGTTATCGGCAAAGAGCGCATGGGTTTCGGGCGCCCGGCGCATCTGCAAGAGCAGCAGAAGCGCACCGATCAACGTTATGGTGCCGACCGTCAGCGGGAACACCTTGTCGCCGGTGTAGCGGATCGTGAACGCGTCCCAGAGCGCGACCGCGACATAGACCGTCAGCGCCGCCAGGAAGATCACCGGGGCGCGTTTTGCACCGGTGGGAGGCTGGTCATTGCCCAACACGTGCTTGCCCTGCTTGATGCCGATGAAGATCGAAACCGCGGTCAGGGCGAGGATCGACAGGACCAGGGGCGAGGCAATGTAGTCCAGCATCCCCTCCATCCCCGAAGAGCGCAGGCGCGCGCCGGCGATCTGGTAGACCTGGTTGGCGAAGGCCTCGGCCTGGTGCGACAGCACGAAGCCGATCAGGAAGGCCGGGCGCGAGAACTCGAACCGGCGCAGCAGGATGCCCAGCATGCCGATGCCCATCAGCGCCACCAGGTCCCCGAGGGACTGGCGCGACTGGAAGGCCGCGAAGGCGATGATCATGAACAGGAACGGCGCGACCAGCGTGAAGCGGATCGTCGTCAGCTTGGCGATCTGGTTGGACAGCAGGATGCACAGGCCCGCGCCCACGACGTTCGCGAGGGCCAGCGACCAGACGATCGTATAGGTGATATCGAGATTGTGGCGCACCATGTGCGGGCCGGGATCGTACCCCAGAAGCGCGATGCCGCCGAGAAACACCGCCATGGATCCCGAACCGGGAATGCCGAAGATCAGCGTCGGCACGAGGCCCCCGCCCTCCTTGGCGTTGTTCGAGCTTTCGGGGCCGACGACGCCGCGGATGTCGCCCTTGCCGAATTGCGACTTGTCCTTGGAGGATTGCACGGTGAAGCCATAGGCGATCCAGTCGACGACCGAACCGCCGAGGCCCGGGATCACGCCCACCAGCACGCCGATGGCCGAGCACCGGACCGACAGCCACTTGTTGGCCCACCAATCGCGGATGCCATGCAGCCAGCCCTTGCCGAGGTCCCCCGACTCCGAGATGGCGCGGTCCTGGCGCAACAGGGCCACGATCTCGGGGATGGCAAAGATGCCAAGGCCCACGATCACCAGGCTGAACCCGTCGAGGAGGTAGGGAATATCGTAGGAGGCCATGCGCAGCGACCCGCCCGCCCCGGCCTCGCCCACCGTGCCGAGCATCAGGCCAAGGCCCGCGGCGACGATCCCTTTCAGCGGGATGCGCCCGGCGAGGATGGCCACCATCGACAGCCCCAGAAGCGTCACGGCAAGCATCGCCGGGATTTCGAAGGCGAGGATCAGGGGCCGCGCGATCAGGATGAAGGCGGTCAGGACGATCGCCCCGAGGATGCCGCCGAAGAGCGAGGATATGAACGCCGCCGACAGCGCACGGGCCGCCTCGCCCTTTTTCGACAAGGGAAAGCCGTCCAGCACCGTCGCCTGGCTCGCCGTCGATCCGGGGATGCCGAGCAGCACACTCGCAAAGGTGTCTGATGTCGGCACCACCGCGATCAAGCCGACCATCAGCGCAAGGCCAGAGACCGGGTCCATCCCGAAGATGAAGGGCAGCACAAGGCTGAGGCCCGCGATGCCGCCAAGGCCGGGAAACACGCCCACGGACAGGCCCAGCAGAACGCCCAGCACGAGGAACGCCAATTGTTGCGGTTGGAAGATCAGAACAAGCGCATCACTCAGCGCCGGTCCCGCCGTGGCGAGCAGCTCCATCACGAACATCCTTGATCAGGGTCGACCCGGGGGTCAGCAGGTTGGCAGGGCACGCAGGCCCGTCCCACCGAAAGAAGGTCGGCCCGCGCGATGGTCGCGCGGGCCGGAAGGGAAAAACACGTCAGTCGAGGGTGACGCCGTAGCTTTCCTCGAGCCAGTTGATGACGAACTCGCGGGCGCTGTCATCAACCTGCGTGCCAAGGCGGAAGGCCGCCTGCGCCGCCGCACCCGTCATCTGCGGATAATCGCCGAGCGTGGTTTCCGCCATTTCCGCGAAATCCGGACGCGCGATGATCTCGTTCAGCGCATCGGTATAGGCATCGACGATGGCCTGATCCGTGCTGCCGGGCAGGAAGATCATCTTCTGAGCCGGGAAACCGGCGGTGAAGAACGCCACCCAGGCATCCCATGCGGGGCCTTCGGTTTCGCAAGCCGGCGTCGCCTCGCAGACCTCGGCGAAGGTCGGGATGTCGGGGAAGGTCGGATCGCGGACGATGTTGCCATCGTCATCCAGCGCGCCCCAGGTCATCATCGGCACGGCCATGCCGGCCTCGACCATCGGCATCACGGACCGCAGGTAGGCCGACGAGGTCTGGTAGTCGATATTGGCCTCGCCGCGCTCGAACATCAGGCGCCCGTCGCCGCGGCCCTCGATCCCGAAGACGGGCTCGACATTCATGCCCAGCATTTCCCAGGCCAGGTTGGCCACGAGGTCGAGGCGGGTCGCCCCCTGGCTGCCCCAGATAAAGTCGGTGTCCTGCAGACCGGTGGCATCCAGCCCGTCCATCAGGCCGGCCAGTTCGTCGGGCAGGTAGGCCACGCCGCCGGTGCCCGAGACGAGTACGACCTGCCAGTCGTTGTACTCGTAGCGCACGCGCGGATCGCCCAGCAGGTAGGGGAACTGCGTCGAGCCCGAGGTGCCGAAGATCAGCGTGCCGTCATCGGTGGTCTGTTCCTGGAACCAGTTGGCGCCGCTGGTCGAGCCCGCACCCGGACGGTAGCGCACGACCACCGTCGGGTTGCCCGGCAGGGCTTCGCTCAGAAGCGGCGCAAAGAAATTCGCCCAACGGGCCGACCCGCCCGACTCCGAGAACGGGATCACGAATTCAACGGTCTCGCCTTCGAAGCTGACACCGCCATGGGCCTCGGCAAAGGCGGTGCCCGTCATCGCGGTGCTGGCGGCCAGCATGGCCACCGCGCCGGCGATCCGGCGCGTGGTGGAAATAGTCATTCAGTAGTCCTCCCAGTTACAGCCGGGGGCTCCCTCCAGCGGCATCGGGACGAACGCCCGCTACCGTCAAACCCGGCTTGATGCGGGAACCCTGACCTGCCAACCTTGCGCGAAGCTTTCGCCGCGTTAAGGAAACTGCCACCCATGCGGATCGTACTTATTGAAGACAATCAAAGCCTTGCGAAGGGGATCACCTACAGGTTGCAGGATTTAGGTCATGCAATCGACGTGATTTCCGACGGTTTGGCGGCGGATGAGTTCCTGCGCGGCGGTGGCGGAGAGTTGGTGATTCTGGATATCAACCTGCCCCGCATGGACGGGCTTTCGATCCTGCGCGCGATGCGCGCGCGCGGCGATGGGCGACCGGTTCTGCTGCTGACCGCGCGGTCGGAAACCCATGACCGGGTCGAGGGGCTGGACGCGGGCGCGGACGATTACCTCGTCAAACCCTTCGCCATGGCCGAGCTGGAGGCCCGGGTGCGGGCGCTCTCGCGGCGGTTGGATCGCAACCACCGCCCCGCCCTGCGCCTTGGCCCCCTCAGCCTGGATCTCGACGGGCGGGAGGTGGCGATCGCGGGCGAGATCCATGCCCTGCCCCGCCGCGAGATCAGTGTGCTAGAATCGCTGTTGCTGGCCGAAGGGCGGATCGTGCCGAAAAATGACCTGCTCGACCACGTCTACGGGACCGGCGCGGATGTTGAGGAAAGCGCGATCGAGGTCCATATCTCGCGGCTGCGGAAGCGGCTGAAACCCCATGGCGTGACGATCCGGGTGCGTCGCGGGCTGGGCTATGCCATCGGGCTGGTCGAGGATACGGCGACCCCATGAAAAGCCGGTCGCTGCGTCTGCGCCTGACGCTCATCATCCTGTTGCCCCTCATGGCGCTCGGCGCCGCGATTGGCATCTGGCAGATCGAGCAGTCGCGCCAGACGGCCAAGGATGTGTTCGACCGCTCGCTTCTGACAACGGCGCTGGCCATCGTGGGCGATGTGGCGCGCTCGGGCGGCGACGCGATTTCCATCGAAACGCGCGACCTGCTGTCCGACACCTCGGGCGGGCCGGTGTTTTACCACGTCTATGCGCCCGACGGGGTCTATGTGACCGGATATGCCAGCCCGCCGGTCCCGCATAGCGAGATCAGGCCGGCCGACGGGATCCAGTATTTCGACTCCGTTGATAACGGAAGCCCCGTGCGGGGGCTGCGCCTCGCGGACCTTGCCACGCTGGACGGGATCTCGGGGACCTATACCTACACGGTCTGGCAGGAGGTAGCGGTGCGCGACGCGTTCCAGGCCCAGTTGATCTGGGGCACCATCGTGATCCTTGGCCTGATCCTCGGGGCGCTGGCGCTGGTGGTCTGGTTCGGCGTGGTGATCGGCTTGCGGCCGCTGGTCGATCTGGAAGACGCGATTTCGCGGCGCGGGCTGGATGACCTCAGCCCCATCCAACGCGCCGTGCCGGAAGAGGTGCAGGGCCTTGTCCGACGCCTGAATGCCCTGTTCGGGCAGGTGACGCACGCCATGGAGGCCCAACGCACCCTGATTTCCAACGCCGCGCACCAGTTGCGAAACCCGATTGCCGGGATGCTGGCGATGGCCGAGGCCGTGCGGTCGGCCCCCGATGGTGAACGCGCCCGTGAACGCGCCGAGGACCTCGTCCTGTCGGCGCAACACGCCAGCGATCTGGCCAACCGCCTTCTGACGCTGGAACGCGTGCAATCGGATGCCGCCCCGCTGGATCTCGACGACGTCTCCCTGCCCAATCTTGTGCAGACGGTATTCCGCCCGCACGAGGCCGAGGCCGCGCGCCTTGGTGTGTCGCTTGGGTGCGATCTGCCCGAGGATCTGCCGCCCATCCCCGCCGACCGCGTCTTGTTGGGCGAGGCCCTGACCAACCTGATCGACAACGCGCTCAAGCACGGCGGCGCGGGCCTCAGCCGTGTCGACGTGTCCGCCACCACGACGCGCGGGCGCGTGACGCTCTCGGTGCGCGACGATGGGCGCGGCGTGCCGCGATCCCAGCATGCGGCGGTTTTGGCCCGGTTCGGTCAGGCCGAGGCCGGGGATGGCACGGGGCTTGGGCTGTCCATCGCCGAGGCCGTGGCCGAACGGCATGGTGGCAGGCTGGCCCTGCCCCCGACCGAGCGCGGGCTGACGGTGGACATCACCCTGCCGCTGACGCCTCAGCGCCCCACGGCATAGGCCTGCATCAGCCGCGGGGTCGCCGCGCCCTTGACCACGCCATCGGGGCGGCGGGCCACGGCGCACAAGCGCCCGGCCGCCCAAGGGGCCGAAACCTCCAGCCTGTGACCCAGGGCGCGCAGGCCTTCGATCGTCGCCTCGGGGAAGGCCGGCTCGACCAGCAAATGCCCCGCCTTGGTGCCGCGCGGGTAGAAGCTCGCCTGCAGATGCGCGGTGTGGAACAGCGGGCCGTCGATGGCCTCTTGCAGGTTCATGCCGTTGTGGATCAGCCGCAGAAGGAAGATCGTCTGCCACTGGTCCTGCTGGTCGCCGCCGGGGGTGCCGAAGGCGTAATCCGTGCCGTCCGCGCCCTGCGCCATCGAGGGCGTCAGGGTCGTGCGCGGTCGCGCGCCGGGCATCAGTGAACTGGGCAGGCCCTCGTCCAGCCAGAACATCTGCGCGCGGGTGTTGAGCGGCACGCCGAGGCCGGGAATGACCGGGTTCGACTTGAGCCACCCGCCCGAGGGCGTGGCCGAGACCATGTTGCCCCAGCGGTCGACCACGTCGATATGCACGGTGTCGCCCTTCTGGTTCGTCAGATGCTCCATCGTGGGCTCGCCTGCCCCGATGCCCGCCTCGGGCGTGGCGCGGACGGCGCGGGCGAGGAACGCCTTGGCAAGCGCCTCGTACCCCTCGATCACGCCGGGCCGTTGGTCGAGCGAGGCCTGATCGGTGATGTCGGCGCGGTGCGCGGCGTTATGGTCCGCCGACAAGAGCGTGTCGATGGGAACATCGCTCAGGGCAGGATCGCCGTAATAGGCCTCCCGGTCGGCGAAGGCGCGTTTCAGCGCCTCGGCGATCAGGTGCACCGCCTCGGGGCCGGTCGGATCCATCGCGGCAAGGTCATCCCCGGCCAGCATCTGGAGCACCTGCAGCAGCACCGGCCCTTGCGTCCAGGCCCCGCATTTCCAGACGGTCCAACCCGCGTGATCGACGGCCAGGGGCGCTTCGTAGGTGGCCGCCCAGTCGGCCATGTCCTGCCCGGTCAGCACGCCCTTGCGGCGTTCGCCGGTTGCGTCGATCACGCAGGCGTCTTGCAGATAGGTGTCGATGGCCTCGGCCACGAAGCCCTGCGCATGGGCGCGGCGCGCCGCCTCGATCTGTGCCTCGCGCCCGCCCTCGGCGGCCTCGGCCTCTGCAACGAGGCGCGTCCACATCGCGGCGCAGTCGGGGTTGCGGAACAATTCGCCTGCCTTGGGCGCCTTGCCGCCGGGCAGCCAGACCGGGGCGGAGGTCGGCCATTCCTCGCGGAAGACATCGGCCAGCCCGGCAATGGAGTCCGCGACGGCGGCCAGCATGGGGTGGCCGTGTTCGGCATAGTGGATCGCGGGGGCCAGCACCTCGGACAGAGGCAGGCGGCCATGGTCGCGCAGCATCACCATCCACGCGTCGAACGCGCCCGGCGTCACGGTGGACAGCAACCCCGAGCCGGGAATGATCTCCAACCCCTCGGCGCGGTAGTGGTCGATCGTGGCCCCGGCGGGCGCCACGCCCTGCCCGCAAATGACGATCGGCGTGTCGGCCCCGGCAGGCCGGACCAGGATCGGCACATCGCCAAGGGGGCCGTTCAGATGCGGCTCGACCACGTTCAGGACAAAGCCCGCGGCGACCGCGGCATCGGCGGCGGTGCCGCCCGCCTCCAGCATCTTCATGCCCGCGCTGGATGCCAGCCAATGCGTCGTCGCAACCATGCCGAAGGTGCCCTGCAATTCCGGACGCGTGGTGAATGTCATTGATCCTTCCCCTCCCCTGTCCCTGATTGTCGTTCGCGCAGCCCGATCAGCCGCGCCGCGATGGGCGCGCCCGAGATCACCAGCATCACGCGCGTCAGGTGATGCACGATGACATAGCCCAGATCCGCGCCGACGATAATAGCGAGAACCGTCATTTCCGCCTGCCCGCCCGGCGCGAAGGCAAGGAAGCCCTCGACGCCCGGCGCGAGGCCGAAGAAGACGACGATCTCGGTGAAAACCGCCGCGAGGCCCGCCAGGAGGATCACGAAGACAACCCCGGCGGTCACGTCGCGCCGCAACTCGTGCAGCGTGACGCCGACATAGCCCACGCCGATCCCCAGGCCGATCATGAACTGCGCCGTCAGGATCGCCTCGGCGGGCGGGCGGAAATGGATGACGTCGAGCATGGACAGGATGCCGGTCACGATCATCGGCCCGAGGATGGACGCGCCGAACAGGCCGATCCTCTCGCCCCCCTTCCACCCCAGCAGAGCCGCTCCGACCATGATGAGCATCTCGTGGAGGGGAAGCTCGGCCGCAGGCGCACCGATGGGATTGTCCAGCGTCACCCCGAACCCCTGCGTCAGGATGATGGGCGCGAGCGTCACGATGATCAGCACCCGCGTCGCGTGGATCAGCGAGAGCGCGCGCACATCCCCCCCGGCCTCGGCGCCGAAAATCACCATGTCCTGTAACCCGCCCGGCATGGAGGCATACCAGCTTGTTGCCCAGTCGAAACCATAGACCTTGCGAAAGAACGGAACACCGACCAACCCGATGGCCGTGATGTAGAGCGGGATAAGCGCAACCGAGGCCGCCATTTGCGGCAAGCGCCCGACGACCTCGGGCGTGATCGAGGCACCCACCGCCACGCCGAGGATCGTGCGCGCCCCGACCGAGACCTGGCCCAGCCCTTTCAGCGGCGCGCCGATCAGCGCGCCGACAAGACAGGCCGCCATCGGCCCGAACAGGAATGGCAGGGGCAGCCCGAAAAACCAGAAAGCAAAAGCCCCGACGCCCGCCATGCCCAGTGTCAAAAGACGCCGTTTCAGGATCTTCGTGTCGGGTTGGGGCATGTCGGACCTTCTTTGCTTGCCTCTTGCATATGCATGTATCCAGCCGTATGCAATCGAGAACATGAAAGGAAGGGACATGGCACAGGACGCCCAACCGCAGGACAGCTCTCAGGGTCACGACACCTATGCCCGGCTCCTCTCGGAGATCCGGCATGGACGGCTGTCGCCCGGCGACCGGCTGACCGAAACCGAGCTTGCCGCGCGGCTGGGCACGTCGCGCACCCCCGTGCGCGAGGCGATCCGCCTGCTGGAAGCCGATGGGCTGGTCGTGCACACCCCGCGTGTCGGCGCCGTGATCCGTCAGCTCGACTACGCCGAGATCACCGAGCTTTACGAGATGCGCGGCGTGCTGGAGGGGACGGCCGCCCGCTTCGCCGCCCGCGCCGCCTACCCGTCCGAGATCGACGAGATGGAGGCGATCAACGCCGAGATGGCCGCCAGCCTGTCGGATGTCGATCAGCTTTACGAGGCGAACCGGCAGTTCCACGACATCCTGCGCAATGCCGCGCGCAACCGGTTCCTGCTGCGGGCGGTCGAGGCGGTTCAGAAGACGCTGCTGATCCTCGGCCCCTCGACCATGGAGGAAGGCAGCCGCGCCGAGGCCGCCGTGGCCGAACACGCCGCCCTGATCGCGGCCCTGCGTGCGCGGGACGGGGACGCCGCCGAAGCGGCGATGCGCGCCCATATCGAGGCCGCCCACAAGGCGCGCCAGATCCAACTGAGGAAGGGAGGCCCTGCGTGAGCCAGCTCGACCAGACCCATTGGGACCTTGTGATCGTGGGCGGCGGCAACGCGGCCCTCTGCGCCGCGATCGAGGCCGCCGAGGCCGGGATGCGCCCGCTGATCCTCGAAGCCGCGCCGAAACCCTATCGCGGCGGCAACTCCCGCCACACGCGGAACTTCCGCTGCATGCATCACGGCCCCCTGTCGGTCCTGACCGGGACCTATGACGAGGAGGAGTATTTCGACGACCTTCTGCGCGTGACCAAGGGCGAGACCGACGAACACCTCGCCCGGCTTGCCATCCGCACCAGCGAGGACTGCCTGCCCTGGATGGAGGCGCATGGCGTCGCCTTCCAGCCGTCCCTGTCCGGCACCCTGTCGCTGTCGCGGACCAACGCGTTCTTCCTCGGCGGCGGCAAGGCCCTGGTGAACGCCTATTACAACACCGCCGAGGATCTGGGCGTCACCGTCGCCTACGAGGCCGAGGTGATCCAGATCCATGTGCAGGATGACCGGTTCGAGGGCGTGACCGCCAGGATCGGTGGTGAAGACATGCGGATCGAAGGCAAGGGGCTGATCCTCGCCTCGGGCGGGTTCCAGGCCGATCTCGATTGGCTGGCCCGGGCCTGGGGGCCGTCGGCCAAGAACTTCCTGATCCGGGGCACCCCCTATAATCGCGGCGTGCCGTTGAAACAGATGCTGGACAAGGGCGCGGACAGCGTGGGCGACCCGACGCAATGCCATGCCGTCGCCATCGACGGGCGCGCGGCCAAGTTTGACGGCGGCATCGTCACGCGGCTCGACTGCGTGCCCTTCTCGGTCGTGGTGAACCGCGACGGGGACCGCTTTTACGACGAGGGCGAAGATGTCTGGCCCAAGCGTTACGCGATCTGGGGGCGGCTTGTGGCGGCGCAACCCGACCAGGTGGCCTACGCGATCATCGACGCCAAGTCGCTGGAGCTGTTCATGCCCTCGGTCTATCCGCCCGAGAAAGCCGACACGCTGGAGGGCCTGGCGAAAAAACTGGGCCTGCCGGGCAACAAGCTGCGCGAGACGGTCGATGCCTTCAACGCCGCCTGCCAGCCGGGCGCGTTCCACCCGACCGAGCTGGACGGCCTGGCGACCAAAGGGTTGGAGCCGCCAAAGACCAACTGGGCCAGGCCCATCACCGAGCCGCCCTTTTACGGCTATTCGCTGCGCCCCGGCGTGACCTTCACCTATCTCGGCCTCAAGGTCGACGACACGGCCCGCGTGTCGGGCCCGCATGGCCGCTTCGCCAATATCTGGGCCGCGGGCGAGATCATGGCGGGCTCGATCCTTGGCCAGGGCTATCTCGCCGGGTTCGGCATGACCATCGGCACGGTCTTCGGACGCATCGCAGGACAGGAGGCCGCGTGCCATGTTTGACCAAGCCCCCACGCTGAGCGCGACCGAGGAAGCACGCCGCCAGATCGAGATCTGCAATGCCTGCCGCTATTGCGAGGGCTATTGCGCCGTCTTCCCTTCGGCCTTTTCGCAGCGCGCCTTTTCCGATGGCGACATCACGCAACTCGCCAGCCTCTGCCACAATTGCCGGGGCTGTTACTACGCCTGCCAATATACCGAGCCGCATGAATTCGCGCTGAACCTGCCGCAGGCCCTGGCCGAGGTGCGCGTCGAAAGCTGGGAACGTTTCGCATGGCCCGGCGCCTTCGCACGCGTTTTCCAGCAATCCGGCGCGGCGCTGTCGGCCGCGCTGGTGATCGGTATCGCGGCTTTGTTCTGGGCGTTGACGGCCCTGACCCCGGAAAGCGGCGAAGGGTTCTATGCCTATCTCTCGCACAGCGCGATGGTGGCGATCTTCCTGCCGGCCTTTCTGCTGCCGCTGGCGGCCATCGGGATCGGCTTGCGGCGCTACTGGGCCGAGGTCGGCGGCGCGCGCATCCGCTGGCCGCATCTGAAAGAGGCCCTGATCGACGGCGCAAAACTGAAGAACCTGTCCGGTGGGGCCGCCGAGGGCTGCAACTTCGAGAAGGGCGACCGCTACTCGCAGGGTCGCCGCCACGCCCATCAGGCCGTGTTCTGGGGGTTCATGCTGTGCTTTGCCTCCACCTCGTCGGGCACCGTCCTGCATTACGTCTTCGACATGCAAGCGCCCTACGGGCTCTTCAGCCTGCCGAAACTGCTGGGGGTGCCGGGGGGTATCCTGCTGGTGCTGGGGGCGGGCCTGTTGATCCGTCTGAAGCTGAAGGCCGATGCAAAGCTGGGCGCCCCGCGCGTCTGGGGCGGTGAGATGGCCTTTGTCGCGCTTCTGGGGCTAACCGGGCTGAGCGGGCTTGTCCTCTACGCCGCGACGGGGACTGCGCTGGTTGCACCGCTTCTGGCCTTGCACCTGGGCACGGTGCTGACCTTCTTCCTGACGACGCCCTATTCCAAGATGGTGCACGGGTTCTACCGCATGGCGTCGCTGGTGCGCGATGCCCAGAGGAAAGAGGCATGAGCGGCCCGCGCCTTCTGCTGCTCGACGGCGACGGGATCGGGCCCGAGATCGTCGCGGCCACCCGCGAAGTTCTTGCTGCCACGAGCGATAAATTCGGCTTGGGCCTGGCATTCGAGACCGCCGTAATCGGGTTCGACGCGCTCAGGACCCAGGGCGCGACGATCAGCGAGGCCACGATCGAGACCGCGCGGAACGCGGACGGGATCGTGCTTGGCCCGGTCTCGCATAACGACTATCCGCCCGCCGCCGAGGGCGGGTTGAACCCCTCGGGTGTGCTGCGCAAGCGGCTGGACCTGTTCGCCAATATCCGGCCCGCCGCCACCCGCCCGTTCCTGCCGCATCCCAGCAGCACTGGCTTCGATCTGATCACCGTTCGGGAGAATACCGAAGGGTTCTACGCCGACCGGTCGATGCATGCCGGCCCGGGCGAGATCATGCCCGACCCGGACATGGCGCTCGCGATCCGCAAGATCACCCGCACGGCCTGCCGCCGCATCGCCGAGGCCGCGTTCGACCTCGCCGCCACGCGCCCGGCCCGGCACGTGACCGCCGTGCACAAGGCGAATGTCCTGCGCCTGTCCGACGGAGTTTTTCTAGAAGAATGCCGCAAGCTGGCCGAGGCCAATCCCGCGATCCGCTATGACGAGGTTCTGGTGGACGCGATGGCCGCGCATCTGGTGCGCGATGCCTCACGCTATGACGTGATCGTCACGACGAACATGTATGGCGATATCCTGTCGGACCTGGCCGCCGAGCTGTCCGGCAGCCTTGGCCTCGCCGCCTCTTTGAATGCGGGCACGGATCACGCCATGGCACAGGCGCAGCATGGGTCGGCCCCCGATATCGCCGGCAAGGGGGTGGCGAACCCGGCCTCGCTGATCGGATCGGCCGCGATGCTGCTCGATTGGCTGGGGCAGCGACGCGCGGATGGTGCCTTGGCAACGGCCGCTACCGCCATCGGCAAGGCGTTGGACGCGGGCCTGTCGGACACGGCAACCCGCACTCCGGACCTCGGCGGCTCGGCCACGACGGCGGAGATGACGCAGGCCATGATTGCCGCGCTCTAGCCGCGCCGCGCCTTGGCGACCGCCGCGACCGTGGCGGGCAGATCCCCCTCGACAATGGCACCGGGGCCAACCCGGCCCTGACCCGCCTGTACCGATGCAATCGCGCGGGGCAAATCCCCGACCAGCCCAAGCTCATCCAAGGTCGCGCCGCTTTCGATCATTTCGGCGGCGCGGCGGGCGCCATGGGTCAGGGTTCTTTCAAAATTGTATTCCGCGAGGTGTTCCAGGTCCAACTGCGGATAGCTTTTTGCGAGGCTCTGGACGACCTCGTCGAAACAGCCCGCGGTTTGTGCGGCAATCATCATTTCGACCGTGATCGCCTCCAGCCCTTTGACAAAGACCGAACGGACCATCTTGATCGAACTGGCCGCGCCGACCTCGCCATGGACAACGCTCGGCGCCATGGGCAGGCCCTGCAAGAGCGGTGCGGCGTCAGACGCGTGCGGACCGGAAACCAGCAAGGGCACGAGGTTGAGCTTGGGATGAACCGGCGCCATCACCGCCACGTCGACATAGCGGCCGCCGGCCTGCGTGATGACCTCCGCCGCCTTGCGCTTGGTGCCGGGCGAGCAGGAATTGCAATCGAACCAATAGGTTCCGGCAGCGATGCCTTCCTTTGCGGCGGTCTGGGCCGCGACAAGCGCCTGGTCGGCGGTCACGAAGCTGAAGATCACCTCGGCGTCTCGGGTCGCGGCGCCGCTGCTGTCGCACACGCGCACGCCAAAGCGTGCGCCCCGGTCGTCGATCTGCCCCGCCGTGCGGGCGTCGGTCGACTTGATGTCGAAAACACTCACCTCGCCGGGCAGCGACCCGCCCCAGCCTTCGAGAACCGCAGAGGTCGCTTCGCCGAAGCCGATAAAGGCGATCTTCATGAACTGTCTCCTGTCCCGCTTATCACGCAGCCTGGCATCGCGCGCCGGGGCCGTCCAACTTTATTGGCAGCCCTGACCATAAGTTTTGGCTATAGAGAGATCATGCGGCGCGCTGAGACACCTCTGCCATCGCGCGCTCCACCAGGTCCGGCCCGGCACCGTCGCGATGCGCGCCCTCCGACAACACCCGCTTCCAGTGCCGCGCACCGGGGCAGCCCGCGAAAAGCCCGAGCATGTGGCGCGTCACCTGGTGCAAGCGCCCGCCAGCGGCCAGATGATCCTCGATATAGGGCAGCATCAACCGCGCCACATCAAGGGCTGTCCGATCACCGTGCGGCGCTCCGAAAATGCGGGCGTCGGCCTGCAAGAGAATATCCGCCGGGTTGTGATAGGCCGCGCGCCCGATCATCACGCCATCCATGCCCGCCGCCAGATGCTCCAGCGCTTCGTCCAGTGAACCGATCCCGCCATTGATCGACAGGTGAAGACCGGGAAACTCGGCCTTCATCCGGTGAACCAGCGGGTAATCGAGGGGCGGGATATCGCGGTTTTCCTTGGGGCTGAGCCCCTTGAGCCACGCCTTACGCGCATGGATCGTGACACGCGTCACCCCCGCGGCCGAGATCTTGTGCAAGAAATCCGGCAAGACCTGTTCCGGCGTCTGCTCGTCCACGCCGATGCGGCATTTCACGGTGACCTCGACAGGGCTGGCCGCGATCATCGCCGCCACGCATTCGGCGACAAGGTCGGGGCTTTCCATCAACACGGCGCCGAATGCGCCCGATTGGACCCGGTCCGAGGGGCACCCGACATTGAGGTTGATCTCGTCATAGCCGTAGTCGCTGGCGATGCGGGTCGCTTCGGCCAGCTCCACCGGCACCGACCCCCCGAGTTGCAGCGCCACCGGATGCTCGGCCGGATTGAACCCCAAAAGCCGCTCGCGATCCCCGTGAAGGACCGCAGGCGCGGTCACCATCTCGGTATAAAGCAGCGCCTCGCGGCTCATCAGGCGGTGGAGATACCGGCAGTGGCGGTCGGTCCAGTCCATCATGGGCGCAACAGACAGGCGGGCGGCCGCTGATAATTCTTGTTTTTTATTCTTATCAGTCACTTACAATAATCTCACCTTCGTCTCGCTCCAGCTCGTTCTGCACCAAATACGCCCATTCCGACGCTGGATTTGGCACAATGTACCAAATAGGATTCCCATGTACCAAATCAGGAGGTCGTCTCGGGATCAATCAGTACACGCAAACGAAAGGATGGCAGTGACCTCCCCCCCCCCCGGCATGCGGGCGATTGCGAACTGGAATTTTCCACCTTTGGATGGATGACGGAGGAAGGCCCATGAAGCGGATGCGTTTCACAGAGTTGGAAGGGGACCGTGGCCCCTGTGGGGCCGCGTACCCACGCGCACGCGGAAATCGGACGATGGCGCAGCCACTACAACACCAAGCGCCCGCATTCGGCGCTCGGATACCTGTCCCCAACGGAGTTCCTGATAAAAACCACGACGCCAGCGCTTGAGACTCTTGCGGTCTCCACGCTGCCCGCTCAACACCCAAACCCAACCGGAAGAGTCTGGACCAACCAGGCCCCAATCGCGGGGGACGGTCAATCCGCAGCAGGTGTTGCCGATACCTTCTCCATGACCCTCGCCGCCGCTGCTGTTTTGGCGTTGATGACGTTCGGATTGGTGCTCTACAGCCAAGTTCATCGCTCAGCCGAAGCCACGGATCGAATTTAGAGACGGCAGCACCATCCCGCGTTGCCGCGCTTCGCTTGGAGGGCGGCAAAGCATGGGCTTGGCTCCCTGATTACCGATTAGACAATTGTGCTACTCGCAAGACGTCATCCACATGCTCACTACATGGGATCTGCCGCTTCAAAACATCGCTGACCGAAACCCAACCGGCTTCACTGACGTCATCTGCCGCGACAGGTTCACCGCTCACATATGTGCACAGCACTGCTGTCAGAAGGAAATGGAACCGCACGTCCCCACCGCCATCGTGAACGATCACATCTACATTGGTCAAATACTGCGCGGGAAGCCCTACGACACCTGTCTCCTCTCGTAGTTCGCGAGCCGCAGCTGCAAGCGCCGTTTCGCCAAGGTCAACATGCCCCCCGGGAAACCCCCAGAGGCCGGCATCAGGCTCGTTCCTTCGCTTCACAAGCAGAACGTGTTTATCGCGCATGACAACAGCCAATGCCGCGAGTGTAGGAGTGACAATCACGTTATTGATCTCTGGATGGATGGCAGAAACAGGAGTCTATGCAATCGCATTGAAAATAGCAAAACACGCGAGCATGTCGAGAAGTGCTCGCGCTGCTGCTGCTTAGCCACCTATTTCATCTTTGATAGAATTATTCACAAACCGGCGAATCCAAAAGTAAATGCAAATATCCTCCTGAACCACGTCCTCGCCCCAATGGATTTTTTTTTACACTCGGCCGGCTCTGTTGCACAAATCGGGTGATGGCCGAGGCTCCCGTGAGCCACATGCAGGCGAAGTTCAGCTAGCCAGCGAATATGTGTCATCGAAGAAACACGGAAGTCCGACCTTCCAAGACCCTTCCCACGCCTCTAGCTCCACAAGACTGGGAAGACACTTACTCCTCGACAAGGCATCACCTCATAATTATCTATAATCTATGAGCCCAAAATCAACAGAGACACATGCGGCGCGGATAGCGCGAGCCTTAGCCGACCAGATCGTATCCGGGGAAATCCCGCCAGGAACCCGCCTTCGACAGGACCATATCTCAACTCAGTTCGGCGCAAGCCATGTTCCTGTCCGAGAGGCTTTTCGGGAGTTGGAGGCACAGGGATTGGCGGAAAATCAGATGCGGCGCGGGTTTCGTGTCACCGATTTCGACGTGGCCGAGCTGCGTGAGGTCGCCGAAATGCGCTCCAGCCTCGAAGCTTTGGCGCTACGCCATGCAGCCGCGAACCTGACCCGGAAAATTCTCGATGAAGCAGAAGAGGTTACGCGCCATGGGGATGCCGCCGCGACAGTACGCGAATGGGAGGCGGCAAACCGTCACTTTCATCAGCTGATCCTGGCCCCATGCCAGATGCCTCGCCTTCTGCGCACCATTGACGGGCTACAAACCGCCAGCGCCCGCTTTCTCTTTGCGGCTTGGCAGCGAGATTGGGAAGCCCGCACCGACCACGAACACCGCGCCATCCTGTCCGCCCTGCGCGACGGGCATGTCGAGCTTGCCTGTAGCACGCTCGCGCGTCACGTCGGCTGGATAGGCAAACGGAAGTCGGCAACAAAAAATGCCGCTCCGATAGAGACTTACAGAATTTTTGGATAATTATCTATAGTTTAAGTTGCTACCAAAGCGATCCTGTCCTGATTATAGATATGTCTTATCTTACGGTTGGAGATACCGCTCATGGCAACGCAGGTTCTTTCAAACCCACAGTCCGTTCGGCTGTGGCGCACCCTTGGCCTCGTCTTCGGCGGCGCCGCGCTGATCACCCTCGGCGCCAAGGTCCAGATACCCTTCTGGCCAGTCCCGATGACCCTGCACACCCTCGCGGTTTTCCTAGTTGCGGCGGCCCTGGGTCCGCGCCTGGGCATGGCCGCAATGGGCAGCTATCTGATGGCCGGGGCAATGGGCCTGCCTGTCTTTTCCGGCACGCCGGAACGTGGCATCGGTCTGGCTTATATGGTCGGGCCAACCGGCGGCTATCTTCTGGGCTATCTTATATCTGCCGGCGTTATCGGATGGCTGGCACGGGGTCGTGGCTGGTTCGGCCAGACAGGCGCCATGCTGGCGGGGCTGGCAACCGTCTATGCGGTCGGGCTTGTCTGGCTGTCGACCTTCGTGCCCGCCACGGAGCTGCTCGCCGTCGGCTTCACGCCTTTGATTATGGGTGATCTGGTCAAGATCGTGATCGCCGGCTTGCTGCTTGCCGGCCTGCGGCAGATCAAGGCGGCAAGACGATGAAACACGACACCGCTCGCACCGACTGGACAATGGAGGAGGCGCGCGCGATCCACGCGCTTCCCTTTCCCGACCTGATCGCCCGCGCGCAATCCGTGCATCGCGCCCATTTCGACCCCACCGCGATTGAAACCGCCAGCCTGCTGAGCATCAAAACAGGCGGCTGCCCGGAGGATTGCGGCTATTGCTCGCAATCGGCCCATTACGACAGCGGCGTCAAGGCGACGAAACTGATGACCACCGAAGCGGTGATCGCCGCGGCGAAACGCGCGAAACAGTCAGGCGCGCAGCGGTTCTGCATGGGCGCTGCGTGGCGCAGCCCCAGGGACCGCGACATGGACAGCCTCTGCGATATGGTGCGCGGTGTGTCCGAACTGGGGCTCGAAACCTGTATGACCCTCGGCATGTTGTCGCCACAACAGGTTGCCCGCCTCAAGGCCGCCGGGCTGGATTTCTACAACCACAACATCGACACCTCGCCGGCATATTACAGCAAGGTTGCCACGACGCGCACGATGCAGGACCGGCTGGAAACAGTCGGGCATGTGCGCGAGGGCGGCATCCGGGTGTGTTGCGGCGGCATCCTTGGCATGGGCGAGGCTGAAGAAGACCGCATCGCGATGCTGGTGACGCTGGCCACGCTGCCCACCCACCCGGACAGCGTGCCGATCAACCTTTGGAACACGGTCGAAGGGGTTCCGGTGCAGGACCGCGCCAAACCGGTCGACCCCTTCGCACTTGTACGGCTTGTGGCATTGGCGCGCATCCTGATGCCCGCATCGGTCGTGCGCCTTTCAGCGGGCCGAAGCCGCATGAGCGACGAGTTGCAAGCGCTGTGCTTCCTGGCAGGGGCCAATTCGATTTTCGTAGGCGCCCGCCTGTTGACCACAGGAAACCCGGATGCGGAGCAGGACAAAGAGCTTCTGAAACGGCTCGGGATGTACATTGCTTCCGTCGAGGAACGCGCGACACTGTCCGCGGCAGAGTGAATTCGCCGGGCCGCACGGCCCGGCAAACCTTTTCCATGCTGATCCGCCGGGCCAGACCGGCATCCCAGACAGAAGGACATCCCATGGCGCGAATTTTTGTTCTTGGCGCAACCGGCTCTATCGGTACCGCCGTGACCCGCGACCTGATCGCGCACGGGCACCGGGTGACTGCGTTGAGCCGTTCCGATGCCTCTGATGCAAAGCTTGAAACTGCAGGCGCAGTTCCGCTGCGGGGCGACCTGCGCAACCCGGCCCGTTGGTCCAGGTCTCTTACCGACCACGATGCGATCATCCATGCGGCCGCAACTTTCTCTGAAGACATGGCCGAGGTCGAAGACCGGGTTTTGAGCGCCATGGAGGACGAGCTGAAAACCGCGCCCGCGCCTGTCAGGTTGGTTTATACCGGGGGATGCTGGCTCTATGGTGCCACCGGCGATGCGGTCGCAACCGAAGACCGACCATTCAATCCGATCCCCGCCTTTGCCTGGATGGTAAAGAACGCCCATAAACTGCTGCGGAGCAGCCGGTTCAACGCGGCCATTATACATCCGGCCATGGTTTACCACCACGCAGGCGGCGTGTTCGAAGATTTTATCGCAGCAGCCCGGACGGGCGCCCCGATCGAAATCTGGGGATCTCCGGAAACACGCTGGCCGCTGGTGCACCGTGACGACCTGGCGTCCGTTTACAGAATACTGGCGGAAACGCCCGAACCGAGCGGACACTTCAACGTCTCCGCGGAAACCGGCGTTCGGGTGGGCGATATTGCCGGGGCGATAAACCGGCATTTCGGGAACAGGTCGGACATCTCCGTCTTGCCGGTGTCCGAGGCCGTCGCCACCCATGGAGACTGGGCCGAGGGCCCCGCGCTCGACCTCCAGATGGCTTCGACCAGGCTGCAAAGCCTCTTGGGCTGGGAACCGGCCGTCAGGGACTACAGGCGTTCGGACCTGTTTCAGTAGATAGTCGGGCAACCATGACATCGACCGAAATCACCTAAACCGGGCCACCGTTTCAGGACACCTAAAGGCAGCGATTTTACCAGATTCGGTTCCGTCGCGTTTTCCTCAGCGACTGCCTGACTTAAAATTGCTCCCGATCGGAAAAGGCCAAAACAGTCATGGCGTAGGTTTCAGTTCCACCGTCTGCCCCCCTCCCCGTTCCGACCTTGACCGAATTTCACTTCTCCGTTCAGGGGCTGCATCGCGCTGGCCACGATGGACAGCCCGAGACCGCTGCCATTGGCGCCACTGTCGAGGCCGCGGGTAAATCGCGTTCGCACCCGGTCCAGCAGTTCGGGCGGGATGCCCCCGCCTTCATCACGAATGACGAACGTGGTGCTATCCAAAACCACGGCGCCCCGCGCCCGGCGCGGCGACGCGTGGATCGCTTTTTCGATCACGTTGCGCCAAGCCGCTTGCAACAGGAACGGGCTGGTTCGCATCCATACGGCTCTATCGGGCGCAGCGGTCTCTAACTTGACCTCACGCCCCTTGGCCAAAACCCGCAGGTCAGCGACGGTTTCGTGCATCATAAGTGTCAGATCCGTCTGCTCGCTGTCCTCTTCAGGCCTTTCGACCGCAGCCAGTTCCAGAAGTTGCGGCACAATGCGATCTGTCCGGTCCACCGACCGCTCAATAGCGGCCAAGGCCCGGTCACGTAGTTCGGGGTCATCGGACAGGCGCATCTCCGTCGATGACCGACCTTGAATAGCCTTCGTTCGCAATATGGGTAAGATCGACATCGGGAGCCGCTTCGCCGGCCACACCAGCCGCAGCGCCAGGACCCGTCATGCACTAGGACTGAAACCGGACCACTTCATTGGGGCAGGTCAGCAGCGCAAAACGAACCCCTACCGCTTCGACGCAATGGCAAGCAAGGCACTGATCCAATTAATGCCAACTTCCCATTCGATGTAAGCCACGAGCTTTTCGAGTGAATAGACCAAAAATCCCGCTTAATTCGATTCCTGAGCATCAAGTCAGCGTCAATACGGACCATGGGACGGGCAATTAGAATATCGGCGATCAACAGGGGCAGCGAACGGCGCATCGGGTTGATCCGTCATCTGGCTGTCCGGTTGGCGGTGAAAAGCAGAAGAACGTTTGCAATTGCGTGCGCCCACAGAGCAAGCAAGACGGATCGAACAAAACCTATTCTTCGCACAACTGACGGGCAATCTCTTCCATTTCGGCGGCGGGCAGTTGCGGCGGGGTGGCATAAGCGTCGCCCCCTTCCGACAGGTACACCTGCGAGGTCACGTCATGTACATGGTGCATGGGCACGACATGGGCATGGGCGTGTGGCACATGGATGCCAGTATAGAACATCGCCACGCGCTCGACACCGTAAAGCGCCTTCATCCGACGGGCCAGACGCTGCGCGCAGGTCGTGATTCTGGTGGCGAGGTCCTGAGGCAGATCCTCGAACCAGACGTGGTGCACCTTGGGAATGACGAGCGCGTGACCAGCCCGGATCGGGTGCAGGTCGAGAAACGCCAGGATGTGCGTGTCCTCGTACAGGCGGTGGGCAGGCAACGCGCCCGAAGCGATCCGGCAAAACAGGCAGTTGTCTGTCATGTGGTTGTCCTCGTTCGCACTTGCACGTGAGAGGTGCTTTTTCGTCTCTGTGATCGACACTTTTGAAAACACCATGAACAGGATACCTGAAAGAGCATGCGGTGGGGAATATCCGAGAATGTTTGGACGTGGCGCTTCCTCGACTGAGGACAGAGGAGGAGGTGCAAGCCTCGCTCCGATCACGTCAGTTGAAATACCGAACCGATGCGTTTGTATCCCAGTTTCGTATAGTACCGATCTTCGTCGGATAAGACATAAACGGGTTTCTGGGGGTTCACCTCGCCGGTCTTCGAGAGCAACGAGCGGCCAATGCCGCGATTTCGATGTTCTGGCGCAACATAAAGCTCGCTGATGTAGACGCCAAATTCATCGATCAGCGCCCGCACATATCCGCTGAGACGATTATCTTCGAACGCGACGTGAGTCTGGGAAACGATGAGTGCCTCCTTGAAGCCGTTTATTGCTTCGTCGGATGTGAACAAGTCCCACTCCCGATCCTGCCTGAGCAACTTCAATAATTCGGTCTCAAACTTGCGCTCGTATCTCAGCAAGGTCGCCATCTGAAGAGGTCCCGTCTTTTCGAGCTGAGCCGCGCAGTGTTTACCGGAGGCCTGTTGATGTACGTTATGCGGCCATCGACCGGGTTTCCAGAGCCGCGTGATCGTTTGCAGCGGCACCTTCTGGCAGGATGTTACCGTTGGGGTCCAGCGGGTGGCGATTGGTGAACCAGTCGATCCACTCAAAGCGGCGTATTGCGCGGTGTCGACGTTGCGTCACGGGCCGCGCCGGTGGACGGTCTCGGCCTTGCAGATCGTTTCAGCCAGGGCTTTGTCATGCGAGGCTCCGGCGCTGTCCGCCGAGGCTTCAATACCTGCCTCCGATACCCGTTTAATGTAGCGAGCAGCCGTGAGGTCCGGGCTCAGCCGGCCGAGGAACGGGCACTGCCGCCGCATGTTTCGGCAATAGGCGCGATGCCGAGCGGCTATGCCGTGATGCGGGAGCAAGCGCGGGTGTGCTGATGTTCCGGCACTTGCCTCCTACGACGCGTCGCGCCTCGCAGTGGGGCCCGGGACTTCCGTTGGCAAGCTGAGCGACGCCTGGAAACCGGACGATGTTCCCGGACGCGGAGACTCCAGAACGAGCGAGCTCCCGATCCGGTCAGCAATGGCGGCGACGATGGCGAGTCCAAGCCCGCTACCGTCTGCATTCGCGTTCGCCCTTTCGAAGCGCGCCGTGAGGCGGTCGAGAGTGTCGCGTGGCAGGACCGGGCCGTCATTCGCGACGGAAAGCAGCCCGTCCGCGGTCAACGTGACGTCGACCGTCGTGTTCTCGGCTCCGTGACGGAGCGCGTTTTCCATGAGGTTGCGGCACAGGATACCGAAAGCGTCGGGGTCGATATCGGACATGACGGCTGTCCCTGGCAGCGCAAGCGCGATGCGGTCATTCGCAAAGGCGCGTCCGAGATCGTCCACCACCACACGGGCGACCGCCCTTAGGTCGGCGCTCCGGTCCGTCCGCAGCCGCCCGCCTTCGGCCCGCGCAAGCTGCATGAGGCGTTCCGACAGCCGGGTCAGGCGCTTGAGCGTCGCCTCGATTTCCGCGGCGCGCGCCCCGGTGGCGGGGTCGTGCGTCTCCGACCGAAGCCGCTGCGCCTGCGCGATGGCGCCGGCGAGCGGCGTTCTGAGCTCGTGCGCGGCGTTGGCCGCGAAGCTGCGCTCGGCCTCGAATGCCTCGCGCAGCCTGTCCAGAAGGCCGTTGAGGGTCTCGGCCAGCGGGCCGATCTCGGCTGGCAGTCCTTCGGCCGAAACCTCCGACAGGTCGCGGGCGCCGCGTGCTTCAAGCCGCGTCCGGAACCGGCGCAGCGGATCGAGGCTGAAGCGTACGGCCAGGATAATCGCTGTCAGCGCAACCGGCAGCACGATCAGCAGGGGCAGGCCCAAACCCATCTGGATTTCGCGCGCGACGGCCGCACGGTGCGCCAGCGGCTCGGCCACGGTTATCCGGATCGTGTCCTGAAGGGCAGCGTCGCTGTATAGCCGGTGGGTGGCGGTCTGCCGAAAGCCGCGCCCGTCCCAGGGCGGGAACAGCGCGGGGTCGGCCGCATGCGACTGCAGCAGGATGCGCCCCTCGCCATCGCGGACGAGGTAGGTGAAAAACTCGTCGTGCTCGCGTATTGGAGCAAGCCGCTGCGTTATCCCCTGATCTTCCCGCCCGACGATGTCTGTGACGGCCAGCGGCAGGATCCTCTCGGCCGTCTCCCGAAGCGCGCTGTCGAAGACTTCGTCCAATTCGCCCTGGACGATCACCGCCGTCAGCGTCGCCGCCAGCAGCCACAGCACCGTCAGTGCAAGGCCAAGCGACAGGCCGAGCCGGCCCTGCAGGCTGGCTGGCCACCTCATGGCTTGCCCAAGCGGTAGCCCATCCCGCGCTCTGTCTCGATCACCGAGGGCCCGAGCTTCTTGCGCAGGCGGCTCACATGGACCTCGATGGTGTTGCTCTCCACCTCGGCGTCGAAAGCGTAGAGCTTCTCCTCCAGCTGTGCCTTGGACAGCAACTGACCAGGGCGTGCCAAGAAGGCTTCGAACAACGCCCATTCCCTTGCGGTCAGGTGCACCGGCTTGCCGTCGCGATAAACGCTGCGGGCGGTGAGATCGATTTCCAGCGGTCCGTGGGTGACGATGGGGTTCGGGTTGCCGCTGTAGCGCCGAGCGACAGATCCGATCCGCGCCGATAACTCGGCAAGATCGAAGGGTTTGACGAGATAATCGTCGGCACCCGCGTTCAGCCCCTCGATGCGGTCGGACACCTGGTCGAGCGCGGTCAGGATGATGACCGGGCTCACGTCTCCGCGCGCGCGCAGTCCCTTGAGGAAGGCGATCCCGCGACCGTCCGGCAGCATCAGGTCGAGCAGGATAAGGTCGTAGGAGGTGGATTTCGCAGCGTCGCCGGCCGCATCGAGGCGCATGACCCAATCCACGGACTGCCCGTCGGCCGCGATCTGGTCGCGTACAGCGGCCCCAAGAACCGTGTCGTCCTCGATCAGCAGGATGCGCATGTTCGTCCCTGTCCTCTTCCGATGACCCTCCATGATCCGTGCGGCTGACACGAAGCTGAAGCGGGTGGTTGCGTCCCTTCAGGCTGCCGTCAGCTTCGCCGTGCAAGAATGGCGTCAAGATGGCCGCAGCGAGGAGTTTGG
Organism: [Roseibacterium] beibuensis; assembly: GCF_039542305.1. NCBI lineage: Bacteria > Pseudomonadati > Pseudomonadota > Alphaproteobacteria > Rhodobacterales > Roseobacteraceae > Roseicyclus > [Roseibacterium] beibuensis. The sequence goes on from NZ_BAABHW010000001.1 coordinate 1,281,036, forward strand.
CCCATGAAGAAGACATTGACAATTCTCGGCTTTCTCGCGGTCTTTCCGGCCGGTGCCGCGCTGGCCGATGACGACTGCTTCGTGCCGATGGCCGACTGGCAGCCGCGCGACGCCGTCGCCCGGCTGGCCGAGGAGAACGGCTGGACGGTACGCCGGATCAAGATCGACGACGGCTGCTACGAGATCGACGGTCGGGACGCCGAGGGGCACCGGATCGAGGTGACCGTGCATCCGGCGACGCTGCAGGTGATCGAGTTCGAATACGAGGACGACGACGATCATGAAGGAGACGACGATGACTGACGCACCCACGCATGATGCGCCGAAAACGAACGTTGGTCCGACTGGCAAGGTCCGGGTCTGGGACCCGCTTGTCCGCGTGTTCCACTGGGGCCTTGTCGCGGCCTTCGCGATCGCATGGCTGACGGCGGACGAGCTGCAACCCGTCCACGAGATCGCAGGCTACACGGTCGCCGGGCTGGTGGCCTTTCGGCTGGCCTGGGGCCTCGTCGGCAGCCGTTACGCACGCTTCGCCCAGTTTCTGAAGGGCCCGGGCGAGACGCTTGGCTATCTCGGGGACATTGCCCGCGGACGCGAGCGACGCCACCTCGGCCATAATCCCGCGGGGGCCGCGATGATCGTGGCGCTGCTGGTCACGCTCTCGGGCACGGCCTTTACCGGCTGGCTGATGGAGGACGACGCCCGTCTGGCGATGCTTCCGTCGATGCCGGCCATCGTGTCGCCCGCATGGGCCGATGACGACGGCGACGAGTGGGAACATGGCGCGCGGGGCGAGGCCGAGGGATCGCTGAAGGAGGTCCACGAAACACTCGCCAACCTGATGCTGCTGCTGGCCGCGCTGCATGTGGGCGGTGTCGTGCTGGCCTCGTTCCGCCACCATGAGAACCTCGCGCGGGCCATGGTGACGGGCGATAAACGCGAACCCGGTCCGGGCGACATCACCTGACCGCAGCCACAGCCAAGGCCGACTGTCCCTTCGGTCGCACCTGGCCTCGCCCCTACGGGCGGGGCCTTTTTTCATGCCGGTGACGTTCATCTTCCTGACAGCAAGCTGAAGCGGGAATGGCGGGCACGTCAGGATACCCTCAGGTCGGGTCCCCAGGTTGTCTTCAGCAGACAAAAGGAGACCCTGCCATGAAGAAGACCCTGACCGCCTTCGCCCTGATCGCCCTGTTGCCCGTGGGCGCCGCGCTGGCCGACGACGATGAGTGCCATGCGCCCCGTGACCAGTGGCAACCGCGCGAGGCCGCGATGCAGCTGGCCGAGCAGAACGGCTGGACCGTGCGCAGCTTCGAGATCGACGACGGCTGCTACGAGATCGAGGGCCGGGACCAGGATGGCCGGGAGATCGAGGTGAAGTTCGATCCGGCGACTCTGCAAATTGTCGAGATGGAGTACGAGGATGACGACGATGACAGCCGCGGCGCCGGCAACCCTGCACCTGCCGGAACGGTTGCCCCGCCGCAGAACGGCCTCTTCGGGACCGGCGCCCCTCCGCAGGCCCAGGTGAACTGAACCGCTCCGAAGCCCCTTCCGAACAAGGATCAACACGATGAAATCGCTTCTCGCAACACTCGCGCTGACCACGGCGCTGTCGGTTCCCGGCCTCGCCATGGCAAGGCCGGTGACGCTCACTACGACCCTCAACAATTACGGCGGCGACGGCGCCTATCTCGCGCTCTACGTCACCGACGCCTCGGGCGCCTATGTCGGCAGCCTGTGGATGGCCGGCGACAAGTCCAAGTACTATGAGCATCTGAGCGACTGGTACCGCGCCACCGGTGGCGACACCGCACAGGTCAACGGCATCACCGGGGCCAGCGTCGGCGCGGGCCGCACGCTGGAAATCACGCTCGATCTGGCCGACGCGCTGTTCGATGCGGGCTACACACTGCACATCGATGCGGCGGTCGAGGACATGCGCGACAGCCCGAACGAGGTAGCCGTCCCGCTCACGACCGATGGCGCGGGCACGCCGGTGAGCGGCCGCCGCTACATCGCCAGCTTCGCCTACGACATGTGAGGATCGTGGCCATGATCCGTGCACTCCATCGCTGGCCGGGTCTTCTGGCCCTCGCGCTCGTCACGATCCTCGCGCTGAGTGGCGCGGCGCTGTCGGTCTTCCCTGCGGCCGAAAGGCTTGCCGCCCCGCAGGCGGAGACCCGGCTCACGGTCGCCGCCCTCGCGGACCGCATCCAGGCGGTCTATCCGGGCGTCGAGCAGATCCGCCGATCGCCCTCGGGCCGGATCACCGCCTACTGGTTCGATCAGGGCGTGCCGGGTGCCGCCGTGATCGACCCGGCGACGGGTCAGGGCGTGGCCTCGGCCGACCCGAACCAGGTCGAGCGCTGGCTCACCAACCTGCACCGCTCGCTGTTCCTCGGGGATGGCGGGCGCATCGCAATGGCAGCAGGGGCTGCCGCGATGCTGATACTCTCGCTCTCCGGTGCGGTGCTGGTCGCACGGCGGGCGGGCGGTTGGCGACACTGGTTCGCGCGCCTGCGCGGACCACTTGCCGGGCGGCTGCACGTCGAGATCGCACGGATCGCTGTCGTCGGCCTCGGCCTGTCCTGCACGACCGCACTCTGGATGACGGCCTCCACGTTCGATCTCCTGCCGGACGGGGGCGCCATCCCGGCGATGCCAGCCGAGGTCAGCGGAGCGACGGGGTTCGCACCGGACCAGATGCCCACGCTTCAGCAGACGCCCGTCGCCGAGATGCGCGAGCTGAGCTTTCCCTATCCCGGCGACGCGACGGACGTCTTCACGCTCAAGACCGACCGGGGCACCGGATATCTCGATCAGGGCGACGGCGCTCTCCTGGCCTGGGCGCACCTCACGGGATGGGAGCGCGTCTCGGAGACGATCTACATGCTGCACACCGGACAGGGCGCGGCTACGCTGGGGCTTGTCCTGGGTCTCATGGCGCTCGGCGTGCCCGCGATGGGCGCGACCGGCGCCCTGCTCTGGCTGGCTGGGCGACGTGATCGGCCTCGCATCCGGGGCAACCAGCCCGCGGCGCGCGCCGAGACGATCCTGCTCGTCGGCAGCGAGGGTGGTAGCACCTGGGGCTTTGCCGCGACGCTGCACGCCGCCCTGACGCAAGCCGGGCAGAGCGTCCATGTCGGCCCGATGTCGGGCTTCGCCCCCGAACGCTACACCAACGCCCAGCGGATCATTCTTCTCGCGGCGACCTATGGCGACGGGGCGGCGCCGGCCTCGGCGAAGGGCTTCCTCGACCGGTTGAACGCGACCGACCGCGCGCCGAACGTCCCTCTCGCGGTGCTCGGCTTCGGCGATCGAAGCTTTCCGGCCTACTGCGCCTTCGCGACGTCCGTCGCGACAGCGGCACAGGCGAAGGGCTGGCCCGAACTGCTGCCTCTCGACACCATCGACCGCCAGTCGCCGCAGGATTTCGCGCGCTGGGGGCGTGTGCTTGGAGACGCGCTCGGCATGGACCTCGATCTGGCGCATCAGCCGGTCCGGCCGCAAACGACCACCCTGACCCTCGTCTCGCGGCGCGACTACGGCGCCGAGGTGCAGGCGCCGACCGCCATCCTCCGCTTCGCGCTGCCGCGCGCCTCGCTTTGGCAACGGTTGCTCAGGGGCGGGTTCGCCCGGTTCCAGGCGGGCGACCTGATCGGCATTCTTCCCGAAGGAGGCGCCGTCCCGCGGCTCTATTCGCTCGCCTCCGGACGCAGCGACGGCTTCATCGAGATCGTGGTGAAGAAGCACCCCGGCGGCCTCTGCTCGGGTCAGCTCACGGCGCTCGAGCCGGGCGAGACGGTGGCCGCCTTCCTGCGCCCCAATCCCGGTTTCCGGCCGGGCCGGAGCCGGGCGCCGCTGATCCTGATCGGCGCGGGGACCGGCGTCGGGCCGCTTGCGGGCTTTGTGCGCGGCAACACGAACGGCAGGCCGGTTCACCTGTTCTTCGGCATGCGCCATCCCGACAGCGATTTCTTCTATGGCGAGGAATTCCGCGGATGGCTGGACGAAGGGCGTGTAACCCGGCTGGTCACTGCCGTCTCGCGCGGGGCGCGTCCCCATTACGTCCAGGACGCGCTGCGGGGCGAGGCCACTCAGGTCGCGGAGCTCATCCGAAACGGCGCGCGCGTGATGGTTTGCGGCGGACGGGACATGGCCGCCGGCGTGGCCGAGGCGCTGACCGAGATCCTCGCACCGGCCGGGCTGACGCCGGCAGTTCTGAAGGCGGAGGGACGATATGTCGAAGATGTCTACTGAGCGCGCGCGCATCGCCCTGAACGGGCCGACCATGGGCACGCGCTGGTCGGCGCTTTTCTTCACGAAGCCCGGCTTCGACCCGGCCCCGATCCGCGCCGCGCTGCAGGCGGCCGTGGACGAAGTGGACGGACAGATGTCCACCTGGAAGCGCGACAGCGACCTGATGCGGCTCAACGCGGCGCCGGTTGGAGAATGGGTGGCGGTTCCAGCACGGCTCGCCGAGGTGCTGCACCTCGGCCTCGAGATCGGGCGCGCCTCGGGCGGAGCCTTCGATATCGGCATGGGCGACGCGGTGACGGCCTGGGGCTTCGGGCCAGGGGTCGCCGCGCCCGATAGCATCCGTGCCGCGATGGAAACCACGCGCCGCCCGGCACATGAGGCGCTGGAGATGGACGACGCCCGCGTGCGCAAGGCCGCGCCCATCGCGCTCGACCTCAACGGCATCGCCAAAGGCTATGGCGTCGACCGGCTCGCCGAGACCCTGCGCGATCATGGGCTTCGGAATGGGCTCGTCGGGATCGATGGCGAGATGCGTGCGATGGGCCTCAGGCCGGACGGCGAGGCCTGGGCCATTGCGGTCGAGGCGCCGGAGGCAGAGCGCCGGACACCGCATTCGATTCTCGCGCTTCAGGATGCCGCTGTCGCGACCTCGGGCGACTACCGTCACTGGATCGAGGTGCAGGGGCGCCGCCTGTCGCACACGATGGACCCGAGGCGGGGCGCGCCGCTGATCGCGTCGCCGGCCTCCGTCACGGTCGTGGCCCGCACCTGTGCCGAGGCCGATGCCTGGGCGACGGCCCTTATGGTGCTTGGGCCGGACAAAGGCGCGACGCTCGCAAGACGAAGCGGGCTCGACGCCCTGTTCCTCTTGCGCGCTGATGATGCCAGCGCACGGGGCGTGGGAGTCGGACGACTATTTTCCGAAGAGCCAGCGGCAATCGCCTCAGCCGAGGGGAGATAGCCGGGCTTGTGGCCGGGGCGATGTCCATGGCGGCAGGCGAAAACGTCTCGGCCAGCTCTCAGACCGACGCCGAACAAGCCGACCTTGCACGCGAAACCCGTGAGCCCGCCGAAACGCCGGTTGCGGAACCCGAGGAACTGACGATGATCTATGTGGAGCGGGGGCTCGACCGCGACCCCGCCGAGAAAGCGGCAGTCCAGTTGGCCGAACGCGACGCGCTCGGATCGCATGCGCGCGACAAACTCGGCATCTCCGAGACGGTGACGGCCCGCCCGATCCATACGGCGCTGGCCTCGGCTCTCACATTCGCCGTGGGTGCGGTCGTTCCGCTGATCGTCGTTCTAGTGGCGACCGAACTAGTGGCGACCGAAACTCGATCGAGCTGTTCGTGGCGGCATCGACGATCGCCGGCCTCCCGGTCCTCGGCGGTCTGGGCACCTCCGCCGGCGGCGCTGGTGTCGTTCGAAGCGCTGCGAGGGCCACCTTCTGGGGCGCTCTCGCAATGGCTGCGACAGCGGCGGTGGGAGCGCTATTTGGCGTTATGGTGGAGTAGCGGCTATTGGGATTCTGATTGGAGACGGATGGATGCAATGCCATCCTCTGTAAAAATGACGGCTGCCAGATCGATTCATCGTCGACCCGATCCACCAGATGCCGGGACTAAACAGCCAAGCAGGCGGTGTTTTTCATCACGTTATCAGAGCTTTATATGAATCACCTTTTTTATCGATTTTTGATCAATCGTACTGTACACTTTCGTGGCTTCTTCGGAGGAAATACCGGTGTTGTTTCGTCTTCGACATTTTGCCTCCGTTCTGGCAATCCTCTTCTCGACAACTGCTGCCAATGCAATCCCTCCATTCGACGAGGCGCGCGATGCGGCAAACGATATCATCGCTCGAGCCGAACAAGCGGGAAACGCATTGCTCCTGCAACTCGGACGGCAGATCTTGTCTTCGATCGATGCCATGGAGCAATCCGCTCTGCAATTAATTGAAGCCGGCGAGGACGCTGCACTTGTCATCGAAGGCGAATTGTTTCGAGACATCAACGATACACTGGGTCGCCTTGAAGAGACGCAAGACATTGCAACCAACGATTTGAACCAGCTGACAGCCAACTGGGCGTCTCTAGTGTCCCGACTACCCTTTGTAGACGCCACTGCAGAAGTCATGGCGTACCGGCCACGCGTCGTGCTGCCGATTGGAAGCGATGAAGTACCCGTTACTATGGTGGGTCCGGGTTTGGCGGAAGCCGTTTTGCGCGCTGAATTTAATGGTTCTGAGGATATTCAGATTAACTTAGCTTCTGACAATGAACTTGTCATCTTGCTTCCTCGCAGCAGATTTGGTGAGCCTTCTAACGATTTGTCCTTTCATACGCTAATTGTTGAAATCGATGTAACTCCACCTGTAACTTGGCGGCCAAGGACATGGTTTGCGGAAGAAACCGTTACACGTGAGCTTACCTTTATGCTAATGCCGGAACACGTGGCCAGTTATCGAATTGAGCCCGTTGTGGCTTGGGAAGAAACCCAGAGAAGAATCTATACCGGCACCACGAATGCCCGTGGAAAGGACAGCGAAGTAACGCGCACGATAGAAGTGCCGCCAGACTTGGCTGAAGCTGGATGGCTTTTTGATACAGAGACAATTCGAAATGGAACGCGGGGGGTCGATTGGGTTCATGAGCGAACCGATGATCGCGGCGGTAGCTCTTGCACTGGCATTCACTTCGACTCTCTTTCTGGCGAGGCTGTCGTCTTTCGGCATCAGATAGGGCACATCAACGGCGGTGCATTCGCGCCAGATTCAGATGGATGGGTTAATTGCGATGTTCGCCTGCCGATGATCCGTCAGGTTCCGCGGGAGGCCGCCGGCGAGCCGATTGAAGGCAGCGTGCCAATGAACCGTGATGTAGAAGAAAATATGCCTGAAAATACGGCGAGTTATCGGATACACGTAACGCTGTTCGATGGGCGTTCGTATATCGTGCAGGATGACGGGGGGCTTCCGTTTTCTCCGGTGGTTGTTGAACACTCAACTGAGACTGTGCTTTTCCGTCCAAGACCGCCAAGAGACTTCTAATGCGTCGCTTTTCGTTGTTTTTCTTGTCCGTCTTAGGTTTCTCGTGTGCGATAAACTCCTCGCCAGCACAAGCAACAGAATATGCGTTCACAGTCTCTTGCCAGCATCGCAGTCACGTTGTCATTTGGCGCACAGGGGACATTGATCCTGGTCGCGAATGGCTTCGAGTGGCGACGGGAACGCAGAATCCTAACTGTTCAGTTGGTGAATTCATTCGTTCGCGTGACGGTGATCTTGACAGCGAGGTAATTTCTGCTGAGGCAGGTCTCATAAGGGGGATACCACTCTTGGGTACTTTGGCGTGCTGGATTGGTGGCTGTTAGTATCAATTACGGTGATACGCCGCCTGCTAGGATCTGGACTCATAGCCAATATATGACGGTTGCCGCGAGAGCGATGGCCGAGAGGAAGACCTTTGGGCAGCGGTCGTAGCGGGTTGCCACACGCCGCCAATCCTTCAGCCTGCCAAACATGACCTCGATCCGGTTGCGCCGTTTGTAGCGGCGCTTGTCGTATTTGACGGTTTTCTTCCGTTGCTTCCGACCAGGGATGCAGGAGCGTATCCCCTTGTCTTTCAACGCGCCTCTGAACCAATCCGCGTCATAGCCGCGATCCCCGAGGCGCCAATCGACATTTGGCAGGCCTCCGAGCAGCGGCCGCGCGCCGATGTAATCGCTGACTTGTCCCGCAGTGACGAAGAGATCGAGCGGCCGGCCTTGGCTGTCGCAGATGGCGTGCAGTTTGGTGTTCATGCCGCCCTTCGCCCGACCGATCAGGCGTCCACACCCCCCTTTTTTGAGGCCCAGACCGGTCGCGGTGCGGTGGGCCTTCAGGTAGGTGGCTTCGATCATCACAGTCTTTTCTTCGCCGTGTTCGGCAGCCAGACCTGCCATCATCCGGGCGAAGACGCCCTTATCGCTCCAACGCTTCCAACGGTTA